>JAXLQJ010000001.1:0-282500 GCA_046331705.1 bacterium
GGTCGACGCCCAGACGGGCAGCCGACTGCACCAGTGGAGCCAGCTCGAGCACGCCCGCAACCGCAAGGTGTACACAGCGTCGAGCGGCCCGACGCTGCCCGGAACGCTGGTTCGCTCCGAGGGCCAGCCCGCCTCGGGCGACGTGGACGTGAACGCGGCCTACGATTACTCGGGCAGCGCGTACGACTACTTCCTCGCGAATCACGGCCGCGACGGTTTCGACGGCGCGGGCGCCGCGATCGTCTCCACGGTTCACGTCTGCCCCGTGGGCAAGCCCTGCCCGTGGACGGACTCGTTCTGGAACGGAACCGAGGCGATCTACGGCGAGGCCTTCGCTCAGGCCGACGACGTCGTCGCCCACGAGTACGCCCACGCGATCGTCGACCACACCGCCAATCTCTTCTCGTACATGCAATCGGGCGCCATCGCCGAGTCGTTCGCCGACATCTTCGGCGAGACCGTGGACCTCACGAACGGCGTCGGCACCGACAGCGCGGGCGTGCGGTGGATCATCGGCGAAGACATCCCCGAGGTGGGGGCGCTGCGTGACATGGCGGATCCGCAATCGCTCGACGATCCCGCGAAGATGAGCGATCTGGAGTTCGACTGTGGTTTCCCCGGAAGCGACGCGGGTGGCATTCACACCAACGCCCTCATCCCCGACCACGCCTACCAGCTTCTCGTCGACGGCGGCACCTTCAATGGAGTCACCGTGACGGGCATCGGCCTGACGAAGGCCGCCGCCGTCGAGTACCGCGCGCTCACGCGCTACCTGGTCTCGGCCTCGGATTTCCTGGACCTGGCGAACGCGCTCGCGCAGTCGTGCAGCGATCTGGTGGGCACCGGCGGCATCACCGCAGGCGACTGCACGCAGGTGACGAACGCCACCAACGCCGTCGAGATGCGAAACGCCTGGCCGTGCGATCCGCCGCAGCCCACACCGCCGTCCTACTGTCCGCCGGGGCATTTCCTGAACCAGGTCTGGTACGAGACCTTCGACCGGCCGTATCTCGCGCAATGGACGGCCTCGACGCTGCGCAGCGGCCCGTCGGCGTGGCTGGCCGGCGGCAACGTCTACGACGATTCGTTCGCCACCAGCGGCACCAACAACCTGTGGGGCTCCGACCCGAAGACCCTCTCCGACTCGATCGTGACGATGGTCGGCACCGTGCATCTGCCGGTGATCGCGCGCATGCAGTTCAACCACTCGTTCGGCTTCGAGTCGTACCTCGACGGCGGCGTCGTCGAGTTCTCGACCGACGGCGGCAGCACGTGGTTCGATGCGATGCAGTTCTACACCCTGGGCGCCAACTACAACGGCACCATTCCGACGGAGTTCGGAAACCCACTGGCGAACCCCAACCCGCGCAACGCCTTCGTGAAGGAAAGCTGGGGCTACACCGCAACTCAGCTCGACCTCGGCGCACTCGCGAACTCGGACGTCAAGTTCCGGTTTCGCATCGGCTCCGATTCGAGCGTGGGCGACGTCGGCTGGTTCATCGACGATCTGCGCATCTACCAGTGCATCTCGGGCACCGACGTCGACGGCGATCTGATCGTCGACAGCCACGACAACTGCCCGACCTACTACAACCCCATGCAGATCGACACCGACGGCGACGGTCTCGGCAACGGCTGCGATCCCTCGGATTGCGGCTCGACGATCGCTGCCGCGAGCGGCGCGAGCGGGCCGTTCGCGCGCGTCGCTCCGCTGGCACCGCTCGTCGCGGTCGCGGTGGCGTTGGCCCGATGGAAGCGACGCGCACGAGCGCGCGGCACGCACGGCGCCCGCTGAGCTTCCACCGTCGATGGACGAGATCCGCCCCGACGGCCGCTGGTTCCGCGACGATCAGGGACGGGTTCGGCTCTTCCACGGCGTCAACGTCTCGGGGCGCGCCAAGCTCCCGCCCTTCCTCGCCTTCGAGCCCGAGCCACGCCATCTCGATCCGCTGCGCGCGTGGGGCTTCAACCTGGCGCGGCTGGTGCTCACGTGGGAGGGAGTGGAGCCCGCGCGTGGTCGCATCGACGTCGATTACCTGAATCGGGCTGTCGCTCTCGCGCGTGCCCTCGGTGAACGCGGCCTTCACGTCCTCGTCGATCTGCACCAGGACGTCTTCTCGCGCGCCTACGGCGGATCCGGCGCACCCGTGTGGGCGCTCCCTCCGGACGATCGCGGACCGCCCGGCTGGCTGCGCGGCCAGCGCTGGTTCCTGGGCTACTTCCTCGCTCCCGGAGTGATCCGTGCCGAGCGCGATTTCTGGCGCAACGCGCGCGGCATCCAGGATCGATTCCTGGCGGTGCTGGAGGCGGTGGCGCGGCGCTTTCGCGGCGTGCCGCGGGTGCTCGGCTACGACCTGCTCAACGAGCCCATGGCGCCGCCCTCGTGGCTGCTCTCGGGCCGCTTCGAGCGCGAGATCTTGTGCGCGTTCCAGAGCCGCGCCGTCGCGGCGCTTCGCCAAGGCGATCCCGACCGCATGGTCTTCGTCGAGCCCGTCCCGCTCCAGGTCGGGCAGCGGGTCCGGCTCGGCGCGGTCGCGGGAGAGCGGCTCGGCTTCGCGCCCCACCTCTACGATTTCCTCGCGATCGGCGCGGGGCGCTATCTCGGCCCCGGCGTGTCGTCGTTCGCCGCCGCCGCGCACCGAGTCGCCGCGTTCTCCGAGGAGCGCGGCTGGCCGGCGGTGATCGGCGAGTTCGGAGCGCTCAACGGCGTGAGGCGCGCGGTCACGATGCTCGACGACGAGTGCGCGCTCTTCGATCGACTGTGGCTCTCGTGGACCGCCTGGATGTACGACCCGGTGGGGCCCGACTGGAACGACGAGGGCGCGAGCCTGGTCGACGTCGGCGGCGCCGAGCGGCCGTGGCTCGATCCGCTGGTGCGGCCCTATCCCCGCGCGATCGCCGGCCGGCCGATCGCATCGCGATTCGACCGCGTGGCGCGCACCTACGAGCTCTGCTTCGAGCCCGGCGGCGGTGCCGCGCCGGGCGCCATCGCCGCGAACGCCACCAGCGAGGTCTTCGTGCCGCGTGCGCGACGCTGGGCCGAGCGCTTCGACGTGCAAGTCAGCGGTGCCGACCACGACTGGAACGAGCGCGAGAGCACGCTGCGGCTCACCGCGAGCCCCGGCGCCCGCGAGGTGCGGCTCGTCGTCCAGGGGTGAACGACATCGCTCGCCGTCGTGGCGGGCGATCCGGGCGTGGGTTAGTTTCTGGCTCGAGGCGGCGCGTGTCGCGCTCGCCATCGATCAGGAGAGATGACTCATGAATCTCGTGTGGGTTCGTCGCGTGACCTCCGTCGCGCTCGTGGCCGCTCTGTTGGCAATCGCACCGCGCCCGGCGCTCGCTGGCGAGGTCAGCGTGACCGTGGTGAACGTGGAGACCGCGCAAGGGGTGAAGATGTGGATCCCCAGCACGATCGTGGCGAAGAAGGGCGACACGGTGAAGCTCAAGCTCGTGAACAAGCTCTCCATCGATCACGGCTATCAGATCCCCGCCTACGGCGTGGAGAAGATCGTGCCGCCCGATGGCCCCAACGGCACCGCCGAGGTGAGCTTCACCGCCGACAAGGCCGGCATCTTCCCCATCCAGTGCCAGCTTCATCCGGCGCACGTCGGCGGGCAGCTGGTGGTGCTGGAATGAGGGCCTGGGTCGCCGCGGCACTGGTGCTGGGCGCCGGGTGCGCGGCGACCCGTCCGGTCGCAACCTCCGCGGCGGGCGACGGCACGCCAGCGGCGCTCGCCGCCGCTGCGCCCGACGGTGCCGCGACGACGAGCGCCTCGCCCACACCCGAGGACGGCGCCGCCAAGATCGCGGCGCCCATCGCCGAGATCGTCGGCAAGCTGCGAGCCGCGGCGGCGGCGGCACCCGACGGCAAGGTCCGCTCGGCGCAGCTCTACTCGACGCCCTTCGTGAAGGTGGATTCCAGCGGCCGCGTGCAGGTGTATCTCCACGTCGCGAGCCTGGGCGACGAGGAGCGGCGCGATCTCACCGACGCGGGTGTGCGCATCGACGCGGCCATCGAGCGGCTCAAGATCGTGCAGACGTGGCTGCCGTTCGATCAGGTCGAGGCGATCGCGCGTCTGCCGCTGGTGGTGCGAATCACGCCACCCAGCTACGCCACTCCGCGCTGACCTGACGCGATCCCGCGCCGGACCGCGGACTGCTAGGATCGGCGCCGGTCGTCCTCACTTCGAAGGGAGGTCCTGCGCATGCACACGTCACCGTCGCGAGAACGCGCCGCGAAGAGCCTCGCGCCCCTGCTTTGCGTGGCCGTCTGCCTGGCCGTGAGGGTGCACGCGGCGGAAGCCGTGCCCGCGGGCTCGGCGTCGCCGCCGCCGGCGGAGGCCCCGCTCGCCAACGGCTTCTACATCGTCCATCCGGACGACGCGGACGGTCGCGTGCAAGTGATGCTCGGCGAGCAGAAGTATTTCGCGGAGCCAAAACCGTTCCTGGAAGCGTCCGGTGTCGCGTCGGCCTCGATCGAGCACCAGCAGACGCCGCCGCCACCGCCGGGCGCCCCGGCCGCCGGCCAGCCGCCGATCGGCATTCGCGTCACGATGACCAAGGAGGGCACGGCCACGCTCGCGAGCGCGACCGCTCAGGCCGCCGGTTTCCGGCTGGGGGTGGTGGTCGATGGCGAGGTGGTCGCGATGCCCGTGATCCGCGAGCCGGTGACCTCGGGAATGATGGTGATCTCGGGATCCTTCAGCGAGGAGCGAGCCAAGGCGATCGTGGCGGCGCTGGCTCCCAAGAAAGCGGCGCGCTGAGCCTTCGTCGAGGCGGAGCGGGGAGTCGAGCCGGGGACGGAACGTCGTCACGGCGCGCGAGCCGCGCGCCGAGCGTCGTGCGGCGCCGTGACGAGCCGAGATGAGATGAGCGCCGACGGATTCATCCCCGCCGACGGCGGCTGCACGTGCAGGCGCGTGCGCTATCGAATGGTCGCGAGCCCGCTCTTCGTCCACTGCTGCCATTGCCGGTGGTGTCAGCGCGAGAGCGGCGCCTCGTTCGCGCTCAACGCGCTGGTCGAGTCCGAACGGGTCGTGCTCCTCGGCGACGAGCCGGAGGTGGTCCACACACCGTCGCAGAGCGGCATCGGGCAGAAGATCGCGCGCTGCCCGAGCTGTCGCGTGGCCGTGTGGAGCAACTACGGCGGCAACGGCGACTGGGTGCGGTTCGTCCGCGTGGGAACGCTCGACGAGCCGGACCGCTTTCCGCCCGACATCCACATCTTCACGGCGTCCAAGCAGCCGTGGGTGGTCCTGCCGCCAGACACACCGGCCGTCGCGGAGTACTACGACGCCGAGCGCTTCTGGCCAGCGGCGAGCCTGGAGCGGCGCACCCGGCTACGCGCCCAGATGGCACGCCAGCGGGACGCCTCGGCGTAAGCGCCACCCCGCGGCGGGACCGCGCGGACGGGAGCGCCGCGCCACGCCCGCCGGACGCGCTCACGACCTCGTCTTGGACCTCGACTCGGCGGTCATGACGCGCGCCTCGAGTTTCTCCGTGCCCCGGATCAAGGTGAGCGTGGCGACGTGACCGGGTTCGGTCTCGAGCATCACGCGCTGCAGCGTTTCGATGCTGGGGGCCGGCTTGTCGTCGATCGCCACCAGGAGATCGCCTTCGCGCACGCCCGACGCCGCGGCGGGACCGCGCTCGTCGAGGCTCATGACTCCCACCGCCGTCGCGAACGGCAGCCCGAAATGGCGCACCAGCCGTGCGTGCAGCGGCACCGTCTGGGCGCCGATCCCGAGCATGCCGCGACGCACGCGGCCGTCCTTGATGAGCCGACCCGCGACCAGCTTCACCGTGCTCGCGGCGATGGCGAAGCAAAGCCCCTGGGCGGGGAAGATCACCGCCGTGTTCACGCCGATCACCTCGCCCGCCGAGCTCACCAGCGGCCCTCCCGAGTTGCCGGGGTTCAGCGCGGCATCGGTCTGGATCACGTTGTCGATGCTGCGCCCCGAGCGACCGCGCAGGCTGCGGCCCACGGCGCTCACCACCCCAGCGGTGACCGTGCAATCGAAGCCGTACGGGTTGCCGATGGCGATGGCGAGCTGGCCGGGCCGCACCGCGGTCGAGTCACCGAGCGCCGCCACCGCCAGGTCCGCGGCCTGGATCCGGATCACCGCGAGATCCGTGTCCGGATCGTCGCCCACGAGCTGCGCCTCCGCGCGACGCCCATCGGCGAAGCTCACCAAGAGCGCCGCGGCCCTGTGGACGACGTGGCTGTTGGTGAGGATGAACCCGTCGGGCGTGAACACGAATCCCGAGCCGCTGCCGCGCGGGCGGCCCGCCGGCCGTTCCTCGCTGGCTTTGCGCCCCAACGCATCGATCCGAACGACCGCGGGCGCGACCCGCTCCACGGCGCGAATGACGGCCCGCGAGTAAGCGTCGAGCAGCTCCCCGTCGGACTCCGCCGGCGTCGCCGCCGTGACGGGAGTCGCGAGGCGAGCCGGGGGCTCCGCGGCGACGACCTCCGTCGCCCACGGAAGAGAAGGACGCCTTCGATTCGAGCCGAGCATGTGAACCTCCCGCCTAGCGTCGCGAACGACGAGGTGCGCTCACACGTAACCATCCGGGCACGCCACCGCAACCGGTGGCCGCTCGTGCCACGATTGGCACGACGAGTGCGTGTCGCCATGCCGGAGGCGGCCCGAAGCTCGTCGGTCCACCACCGCCGGCCAGTCCGGCATCACCCCAACCGCGCGTGGGCACCCAGCCGACGGGGCACGTGAGCAAGCGCTCCTGCGAATCCCGCGCATCACCCGGAGACCACGGATGGCACGGAAGAAGAACGATCGTCGCACGCGAGAGAGGAAGGCATTCGCCGCGCAGGGGACGCTGGAGCGAGCGCTCGTCCACGCGCTCGCCGCGTTCTCGTTGCTGTTCGTCGTGACGCTCGCGCGGGCGGACGAGACGAGCGGCACCGCCAGCGACGGCGCCAGCGATTCCGCGACGCCAGCAGCGACGGACCCGGCTGCCGAGCCCGCCGCCGGCACATCCGAACCGGCCGCGGAGGCGACGAGCGCCGCAGCGGAGGCCGAGCCTTGCTTCGCTTTTCCCGGCAAGTTCTCGGGAAGCGTGGAAGCGGTGAGCGATTACGTGTTCCGCGGCGTGTCCCAGACCGAGGAGGGCGCGGCGATCCAGGGCGAGCTCGATTGGAAGCACGAAAGCGGGATCTACCTCGGCCTGTGGGGATCGAACGTGAAGTTCCCCGAGAGTGATGCCTATCTCGAGGCGGACGTCTACGGCGGCTACGAGGCCGAGATCGACGAGCTCTCGGTCAAGCTCGGGGCACTCTTCTACTGGTATCCGAAAGACGAGAGCGCGCTCGATTACTGGGAGTTCCCCTTCGAGCTCGGCTACGCGCTCGACCCCCTCTCGTTCACGCTGCTCGCGAGCTACTCGCCCGACTATTTCGGGTATGCCGGCGACGCCGTCTACGCATCCATCGGCGCCGAATACGCGCTACCACTCGGTGACGAGGCGCCCGTGGAGATCGCGATCGACGGGAGCGTTGGTTACACGCGGGCGGAACGCGCCGTCATCAGCGATCGCGACTACGTCGATTGGACCGCCGGCGCGACGATCTCGGCGACCGGCAACTGGTCCGGCCTGGGGCTCGGGCTCCACTACACCGACACCGACGTTCATCGCGACGACTCGAACGCGCGCTTCGTCGGCAGCGTGTCGTACGAGTTCTGAGCCGCGGGAGGCCGCATGACCGAAGCCACGCGACAGGCGCTCGCGATCCTGCGCGAGCCCGGAACCTTCCAGTGGTACGTCATCCCACTGCTGGCGATCGCGGTGTACGTGTACGCGGTCGAGGTCGAGCGCAAGAACTGGAACCTGGTCTTCGCGGGGCTCGCGTTCTGGGGAATGGATTGGTTCAACGAGATCTGGAACGCCTTGGTGCTGCACGCGTCGGGGCGCTCGGCGGTGTGGACCGCTCCCGGCCGCACCGCGTACCTGATCCTGGTGGGCCTCAACATCGAGATCTGCTTCATGTTCGCGATCTCGGGAATCGTGTGGGGAAAGCTGCTGCCGAAGGATCCGACGCTCCGGATCCTCGGCATGCCCAACCGCTGGTTCCTCGCGATCGCGAACTCGATCTTCTGCGTGATCGTGGAGATGGTGCTCAACGGCGCCGACGCGCTGATCTGGGAGTACTCGTGGTGGGGCCGCGGCGCGCCGTGGCTCATCTTCCTGCTCGGCTATTTCCCGTTCTTCGTCGTGTCCTACTGGGTGCACGACATGAAGACCGTCGCGGCGAAGGTGCGCACCGTATCGGTCATCTACGGCGTGAATCTCGCCGCGGTGCTCGTCTTCGGCGTCGCGCTCCGCTGGATCTGAACGTCGCGCGCGGATCCCGTGATTCGCCGGGATCAGATGCGCACATGCCAGGCCCAGGCGGCGGTCTCGCCCAGGACCAGGTAGCTACCGTCGAGCAGGGGTCGGATTCGGAAGTAGCGCCACGGTTGCGACGCTGCGAGCGCAGGGCTCGCGGCGATCTTGGCGCGCGCGATCACGCAGCGGTTGCGGCGGGCGGGCACGGGATTCCGGCAGCGACGCGCCTCGACCGGTTCGATTCGCAGCGCGTCGATGGAGTCCCAGCGCGCCTTCCACGCGAGGGCGGTGGACGCGTCGGGAATGGCGAGGCCCTTGTCGCGAAGCTCGGCGGTCTGGCGGGTTCCTTCCTCGAAGCGCAGGAACTGGTGGATCGCCGCCGTGAGCCCACGCGCGTCCATCGGCGCGCCCGGCCAGAGCCACCACGCGACGAGGACGATCAGCGCCACGGCTGCGCCGCCATTGGCGCGAACGCGCAATCGCATCGTCATGGGGGTGGATGGTACGAGTTCGCCACGTCTCGAGCGGCCCCTCCGATCCGGAGCGCACCGGCAACGACGCGCGCGGATCGACTCGGCCTCGGGTCGAACGAGAAAAATACCAATCGGCACCCCCACCGTCGCGTGCCCGTGCGATCATGGCACGGCGGTTGCGGCCCTCTCGGTCGATGAATCGGCCGCCTGCGCGAGGGGGTGGAACGATGCCGCGACGCAAGCGCAGCGCGGCTCCTTACCACGTGCGCCGCTCCACGGCGGTGCTGACCACCGGGTTCGATCCGAGCCTGTCGGTGGGCTCGGCGCGACCGGCGGTGTTCCGCTCGTCGACGTACGTGTTCTCGAGCCCGGAGGCGGCGGAGCGCGCGTTCGCGATCGCGCTGGGTCGCTCGCGCGCCGCCGACGGCGAGCACGTCGATCTCATCTACTCGCGCCTTTCGCACCCGAATGCGGAGATCCTCGAGCAACAAGTCGTTCCGCTCGAGGACGGCGCGCGCGACGCCGCGGTCTTCAACTCGGGCATGGCGGCGATCTCGACGCTCTTCCTGAGCTTCTGCGCGCCCGGCGCGAGCTTCGTCTACACGACACCCGTCTACGGCGGCACACAACATCTGATTCACCAGCTCCTCGAGCCGCTCGGCATGCGCGGCATCCCGGTGCTCGCCGGCGACACGAAGGCGCTCGTCACGGCCATCTCCCGTGCCGCGCGCCTCAGGCTGGTGTTCGTGGAGACGCCGGCCAATCCAACGCTGGTGATGTCGGACATCGGTGCCGCGGCGCGGGCCGCCGCCGCGCGCCGCGACAAGCCGCTGGTGGTGGTCGACAACACGTTCCTCGGCCCGACCTTCCAGCACCCCCTGGTGCTGGGCGCCGACCTGGTCGTGTACTCCGCCACCAAATACCTGGCCGGCAACAGCGACATGCTGGGCGGCGTGGTGCTGGCGCGAAAGCCCGAGCACACCGGACAGCTCCGCGGGCTGCGCGCGATCGTCGGCAACATCCTGCAACCCGACGAGTGCTGGATGCTCGACAGCCGCCTGCCCACCGTCGACCTGCGCATGAATCGCCAGAGCAAGAACGCGCAGCGGATCGCCGAAGCGCTGGCGCGCCATCCGCGCATCCGCAAGATGCACTACCCCTCGCTCTTCACCGAGCCCGAGCAGATCCGCATTCGAGACGCCCAATGTCGTTTCCCGGGCGGGCTCTTCTCGTTCGAGCTCGAGGGCGGGAAGGACGAGGCCTTCGATTTCCTGCGACGGATCCGGATCGGTCGCAACGCGGTGAGCCTGGGCGGCGTCGAGACGCTCGCCTGTCATCCCGCGACCACCACTCATTCGGAGATGTCGCTGCGGGAGCGCAAGCGTGCGGGGGTCACGGATTCGCTGGTGCGGATCTCCGTGGGGATCGAGGACTGGCGCGATCTGTTAGTGGATTTCGAGCAGGCGCTCTCGGGACGATAGCCGCGCGCGGTACCGCGCCGCGCGCGCCGTCATTGCGTGCCGACGTAGAGCGTGTTCGGGTAGTCGCTCGACCAGTACGCGATGTCCACGCTCTGCGGCTGGTGGTGGAAGAACTGTGACCAGCGAGTGGTGACCGAGCTGTCGACGCTGCCGGAAACGTAGAGCGTCCAGCTTCCCCAGCTTCCACCCAGCGGTTTCCGGAACGAGTAGAGGTCGGGGCCGAAACCGCCGATCGATCCCTGCGGCGTGCCGTGGCCGTAGAGGTAGAGGCCGCCGGCGCCGTCGGGACCGAGCGACGGGTTGTGGGTGACTTGCGTGGGCGGCTGCGCGTTTCCGTTCCAGCCGCTCGCGTCCTGGTACCAGTAGCGGATGCGATTGGCCGTATCGAGGAACGTGAGGTGAACGACGCCGTCACCGGTCACGATCATCGACGGACCCTGGTCGATGCCGGTTTGCGCCGAGTCCGGGATCGCCACCGAGGGTTGCCACGTGCCGGCGGCCAGTCGCTTGCGTACGCGGATGCGACCGTCGCCGACGTAATCGTAGGTACCGTCGAGCCACGCCAGATGGAGGTCGCCGTTGGGCGCGAAGGCGAGCGCCGGATGCCAGGCGTTGCAGTAGTCCGACGCGGGATTGCAGTCGACCACGTCCGCCACGTCGGTCGGCGCCTCCCAGCCCGTCGCGAGACGGCGCGCGTAGCGGAGGCGCAGCCGCGCGTTGGGACCGGTTCGGGCGCTCCACACCGCGTGTGGGATGCCGGCCGCATCGACCGCCAGCGCCGTGCCCTCCTCGCCTTGCCCGAAATCGATCCAGCCCGACGAGCCGAGGCTCTCCGCGCCGGACCACAGTTGGGTGGTGGTATCGAACGTCGCGTACTTCGTGAAGCCCGACCGCTTGTTCCAGATCACGTGGATGCGATCTTGCCCGTCGATCCCCGCGGCCGGCTGGCCCACGCCGCCGCCAGGCGCGTGAGCGGCGTCCATCTCGGTGAAGCTCGTGGGGGTTCCCGGCTGATTCGCCTTCATCACGTGGATGGCGTTGTTCGGGCACTCCGGATACGCGCTGCAGTCCGGCGCGATCGTGTAGAGCACGCCCGCGCTGCTGCGCACGATCTGGTGCGGCGAGACGTCCGAGTACCCGCGCCCCACCAGGATCTGGTGATTGGCGGCGGGCGGGACATAGCGCGTGACGCGGAACACCAGGAGATCGAGATCGCTCCAATCGGCGGCGGAGTAGGTCGTGTAGCGAATCTGCATCACTCCCGCGGCGCTGACGAAGCGGGAGAGATCGCCGGTCAACGGGAACGCGAGCGGCGTCCACTGGTGATACGCGGCGCCGTCGTTGTAGCCGAGCGTGAGCCAGCTCGCGGCCGAAAAGTCGCGGACCTGGAACGTCCAGCGCTGCACGCTGCGCTGCTGGCCGTAGAAGCTCGCGGCCACGGCGAGACCCGACGCCGACGACACATCGAGCCCCGCGGGGACGACGAACGAAAACACGCCCTGATAGCCGCCCGAGGCGGGCGTGTAGCGCTGCGCGCTCGCGGGATCGGTGCTTCCACCCGTCAGCTCCGAATTCGCCAGCACCGAGAGGGGCTGGGGACCGGTGCTGCCGAACGAGGTGGAAACCGACGACGGCGCGAGGGTGGTGGTGACGTAATCGGCGCGGCTCACCGATGCGATCAGCAACGTGGCGCCGAGCGTCAGCGGCAACAGACGATGGCCGCGGCGGAACGACTTCGGACTTCGCATGCGAATCCCTCCGCCAGCGAGCGTCTCCGAGCGAGTGATCGAGCGCATCGATGCAAGCTCGAACGGTGTGGGAACGTGTAGCGTCAGGGAACGGGCGGGATGAAGGGACAGGACGAGTCTTCGAGACAGAGGTCGTCACGAAGCGTTCGGCCGTTCGAGGACAAGAAGAGCCCGATCTGGTTCTGCGACCACACCGCCCAATCGATGGGCGCGTCCGGCGTCGAGAAACCGATGAACTCGTGCTTGATGCCCATCGGAAAGCGCACCGCGGCGACCCCGCCGCCCGGAACCGGGATGGGCGGCAGCGGTCCGATGCCGCCGTTGTTGCGGTCGAGGTCGTCGATGTCCCAGCGCTCTTCGTAGGGGATGTCGCCGTCGGGCAGCATCTCGCGGTTGGCGACGAGGATGTCGTTGATCCGCAGCGTCTCGGCCCGATCGCCGAAGTAGCCCGCCGCACGCGCCAGCGCGACGTGGGCGTTGAACGGCACCGTGAAGTCGCCTGGATCGCTGGTCTGGAGCATCGGCTTCGGCGGCACGCCGGGCAGTGGGTCCTGAAACAGGTGGGGCGCGTAGTTCACCGGATCGCCCGGCTCGAAGACCATCTGCGCCAAGCCGATGAAGCGGCGCACGTCGGGGGTGTTGCGCCGGAAGCCGAGGCCTTCGTGCTGGGACCGGATCGTGAGCGTGATGGGCGCGCCGTCGGTTCCGACCTGGGTGATCTCGAGCGTGTCGCCCACGTCGGCGGGAATGCCCACGGAAAAGCCCCCCGAGGTCTCCGCCACGCCCGTGCGCTCCTCGCCGTTGGCCAGGTTGCGCACCGTGACCACGGCGCGGGCCTTCGCCGGTAAGGACGCGAGCGTCACGTCGGGGATGACCTCGGGATCGCAGCCTTCGTCGCCCGCGTCCTTGGCGGCATCGTTGTTGAGCGTGATCGCCAGCTCGCCGCCAGCGAGCGGACAACCGACGACCACGGGGCCGATGACCTGCAGGAACATGTCCTGCGTCACGAAGCGCAGCCGTGACCGCAAGATGAGGTCGGCGATCCCGCCGCCGGGGACGATCGGCGCCGCCGCCACGATGTTGGGCTCCACGGCGCTCGCGACGTTGGTGAGGATCCCGCCCAGCGAGGTTCCGGACATGTAGTACGGCACGTCGGGACCGCCGAGATCGATGCGACCGTCGCCGTTGAAGTCGCCGTCGAGCTCGGGCGTACCGTCGCCGTTCAGGTCGAATTGCGATCGCTCGCCCAGGTGCCGCAGCACGCGCACGAGCTGCATCTGGTCGATCACCGTCTGGCGCACGGTGTCGCGGGTCTCGAACGCGTTGGCGCGGAAGAACGACGCGCCCGAGTCGGTGGTGCCGTCGCCGTCCGCGTCCACCGCGCGTCCCGTGACGCCGATCGCCTCGATCACGCCCACGTCGAAGAGCTTGTCGGCCGCCTCTTGCAGATCGTCCACCGGGCCGAGATCGATGCCGGTGAGCACGCCGATCAGGTTCACGATGAGCTGGGGCGGGATCGGCAAGCCCTCGGTGAGCGAGGCGATGTCGGTGCGCGCGTCGGAGATGGCGTCGAATGGGCCGTGCCCCACGGCGTCGATCGCGGCCACCGCGATGCCGAAGCGGCTCATGGTGTTGGCGAAGCCCACTCCTTCGAGTCGCGCCGTGTTCGAGCCGTGGGCGTAGACGAGCACCGGGAAGGGCGGGTGGTGGTCCTGGGTCTCGCGCGGGATCGAGAGCATGAACGTGACGCGATCGGTCTGGATGCTGCCCTCGCCGGTGGCGGGGTTCACGTTCATCACGCCGTCGTCGGTCTGGATCAGGCTCGGCGAGAGGAAGCTGCCGAAGACGAAGTAGTCCACTCCGTCCACGCCGAAGTTCGGGAACTCGCCGGGGGTCGAGAACGACTCGGCGGCGTCCAGGATCGGCGACAGGAACTCGGACTGAAGGATGTAGACGTTGTCGAGCGGGTCCTTGGGGATGCCGAGGAGCCGGAGCGAGCCATCGCCGTCGGTCGCGATGTCGAGGTTCTCGAGAAGATCGATCTTGGGAGGAGCGACGGTCGCCATCCGCGCCAGCGGCCCTTCGCCGTCGAGCCCGCGGCGCGCCGCCTCGAGCAGGTCCGTGACCGATTGGGTGGTGAAGGTCCACGCGAAGGCCCAGCGCGCGAGCGGCACGCCGAGCCGATCGAAGACGGGGATCGCCGCGGCGAGATCGTCGGTCTGATCGAGATGGTGGACCGCATCGAACGGCGAGCGGATCGGCTGGCCGTTGCGCCCGTGCAACCCGTCGGTGATCACCACCGCGTAGCGACTGCGCTGCTCCAGCGGAAAGAGCGGACGCACGATCAAGGTGTCGGTCGCGACCTCGTAGAAATCGACCCACTCGGGCTGGCCGTCGCCGTCACGATCGGCGGCGTTGTCGCTCGGGAACACGTACCCGGAGAGCTCTCGATCGGGATCGAACGGGAAGAAATGACTGGCATCGTCGCGGACCGGAAAGCTGCCCTTGCCCAGGTCGAGCGGCACCGCTTGGCCGTAGGCGCGCGAACCCGGGTCGATGTTCGCGAGCCAGATGTTCGCCTCGGTGGCGGTGGCGAGATCGAGCGGCGCCTCGAAACGCACCGTGAGCGGCGCGAAGGTCCCGAAGCCGTCCAGCTCGTCGACGTGGCGACGGATGCGGCGCTCGAGGGCCGTGGGCGCGTCCTGGCTCACGTTGACGCGCCGATTCGTGGGCGTGGTCTCGTCGACGATCGTGGCGACGTCGTTGGGAAACGGGATCTCGGCGAACGGACGCGCGTAGAGATCCCACACGATCCGCGGACCTGCGCCCGGTGGAGTGGCCTTGAGACCGGGGGCGCGATCGGCCGATCCGCAACCGGCGAGCACCAGCGCGCTCGCCACCGAGATCAGGGCTCGCGCGGCGAGGAAGGGGCGATCCGCCGCCGCACGCCGCGGTCCGCGCCGCGACCGGTGCCGGCGCGCTTCGTCACGCACGCCGCCGCTCACCATCGCGCGCTCAGCCGGCCTTGGACCAGGGCGATGGCATCCGGTTTCCGGCCGCTCGCATCGCGAAACGCGCCGCCCGGCCAATAGCCGCCCGCCTCGACTCCCACGAAGCACTGCAACATGTCGGCGTGGATCCGATACCCGAGGCCGCCGTCGACCTCGAAGCCGAGATCGCGATCGCCGACGGGCCCGCCGAGGAAGTTCCGCGGCGATCCGCCGGCGTCGAAGCTCGCGAACGGATCCACCACGTCCTCGAGCGCCCGCGCCCACAGCACGCCGAGCTTCGCCTCCCAGCCCTCGTCGCGAGCCTGGCGCCAGGTGGCGCGCGGATTCAGGTAGACCGCGTTGGTCACCCCCCCGCGCGTGTCCACCAGGTACGCACCCGGAGCGGGGCTGCCCACCAGCAGCGGATCGCCGAGGTTGTAGGTGCTCGCGGCGGTCAGCCCCGCCAGGTACTCCTCGAACAGGATGAGCCCGACGTTGAAGTCCGGATCGAACGTGAACCCGCGCACCTCGTCGTCGAACGGATTGCCGTCGCCCGACGCGTATCCCGTGTCGAGAAGCACGTCGAGCTCGTCCGTCGACCAGCCAGCGCTCAGCGCGGCGCCGTGCTCGAGGACGTCGGCCTGCGACGGGCTCGCCGGGGTCGCGACGAGCTCGGTGTTGCCCACGGCGAGCACGGCTTCCGCGTCGGCCACCCACTCAGCGGCGCGCGCGCTCGCGTAGACGTCGGCCAGGTTGATGCGGGTGTTGGTGTCGCGCTCGTTCCGTTGCAGGCGATACGCATCGTAGACGCCGAACCGCAGCGACTCGCCCGTGTAGAGCACCGACGCGACGTAGTTCCACGCGTGGTCGCGCCAGCCGTGTCGCGTGAGATCGTCTTCGGCGGGGCGATCGACGGCCACCGCGAACGCCCACGGCTGCGACGTGTCTCCAGGCGCGGCCCCGTAGCGGACGGCGATGCGGTCGACGTGATCGCCGAAGCGCTTGTCGCCGAACGGTGCCTCGCCGACGCCGTCGTCGGCCACGAGACCGAGACCCCATCGGCTTCCTTGCCGACCGACCCGCACCACCACACCGCCGAGCACCGCCTCGGCCCAGAGCTGATTCAGGTCCGCGACGTCGATCTGATCGTCGCGGCTGGCCCGCGCGGGCGGCGTGTCGCCGCCGATCACCCCCTCGGCGAGATCCGCCTGCGCGACCACGCGCAGCTGCCGTACCGGACCCGACCCCGGGCGCCAGATCAGCGACGGATCCAGCCGCAAGCGGTGCTCGAGCCATTGGGAATCGGGCTGCTCCGCGTTCGGGATGAGCGTGGGGTCGACGGGCTGGAACGCCGTCAGGTAGGTGAGCCGGAGCCGCCAGTCGCCCTCGAAGCGGGCGGTCCAGTCGTCGTACCGGAACTCGAGAAGCCGCTGGGATTCGGCGGAAGGCGTCTGTGCCGCGGCGCCAGCCACGGTACACAGCACGCACGCCGCGATCCGCGTCGCGATCCGCGCACGAGATCGCGTGAGCCCTGCCATGGATCTCCCGAGACGCGGCGCGAAGCCCACGCCGCCGCGAGGCGCGGCAACCCTAGCACGAAGATGCGCGCGCTTTCCTTGCCGCGGGCGCCGTGGGTACGATCGCGTCGCCGCTCGCGCATCCCTCGATCTTGGCGAGGAAAGTCATGGCGCTCGACGTTCGCACCGACTACGTCCCCAACGGCGCCGGCTGGGAGCTCAAGCTCAAGCGCGTGGTCTCGCCGGAGCACCTGCGACCGGGGCTCAACCCGCTCGCGATCATCCCGGGCTACGGGATGAACGCGTTCATCTTCGGCTACCACCCGAGCGGCGAGTCGATGGAGGAGTTCTTCGCGCGGCGCGGCTTCGAGGTGTGGTCGCTCTACCTGCGCAAGCAGCGCGGCACGCGCCGCCACGGCGGCACCACGCGGTTCGGCATGGGCGAGGTGGCGATCACCGACCTGCGCGCGGCGTTCGACCACATCGGATCGGTCACGTCCACGGGTGCGAGCCGCATCGATTCGATCGGGTGCAGCCTGGGCGGCACGTATCAGTACATCCACGCGACGATGGTGCCGGCCAATCGCATGGGCGCCATCGTGTCCATCGGCTCACCGCTCGCGTGGCACCACGTCCATCCGCTCATCAAGCGGCTCTTCGGCAACCCCCGCATCGTGGGCTCGGTGCCGTTCGCGTTCTCGAGCCATCTCGCGGAGCTCGGCTTCCCGCTGCTCAAGCGCATCCCGAGCGTGCTCAAGATCTACCTACACCCCGAGATCACCGACACCAGCAAGATCTCGACGCTGGTGAAGACCATCGAGGACCCGATCCCGCAGATCAATCGCGAGATCGCCGAATGGATCCGCAAACGCGACCTCGTGGTGCAAGGTCGCAACATCACCCGTGCCATGAAGCACGTGACCAACCCGCTGCTGGTGGTGGTGGCGAACGCCGACGGGATCGTGCCGGAGGCCACCGTGCTCTCCGCCTTCGAAGCGAGCGGCGCCACGCGCAAGGACGTGCTGCGCGTCGGCACCGACGCGTTGCGCTTCGCTCATGCCGACCTCTTCATCAGCCGGCACTCGCACGAGATGGTCTTCGAGCCGATCGCGAGCTGGCTCGAGAGCGCGAGCCAACCGCCAGCGGCCCGCCCCCGAGCAATTCGCGCCCGCAAGAAGCGCGGCGGCGCGACGCGGCGCACGCCGGCCCAGCGCAAGAAGCGCTGACCCGACCGAATCACGGCAGGTTGCCGGTGCGGTAGGTGACCCAGTCGGGGTCCGGGTTCTCGGCGAGGCGCGGCAGCATCGCGTCGTCGCCCTTGAGCGACCAGCGGAAGAACGCCGCCGCGGTGCGATTCAAGATCGGCAGCGCGATGGCGGGATCGATGAACGTGAACGGTGCGCCGCCATCGATGCGTTCGCCGTCTCCACAGCCGTCCCCGTCGAAGATGAAGGCCAGGAAGGCGCACCCGTCGGTGAACGTGAAATGCCCACCGTTGCGGATCTCGGCGAGCAGCTTCGGTCCCGTCGAGCGCTCGAAGAGCGTCTCGTTCTCGGCGAAGCCACTGGTGCCGATCGTTCGATCCTCGAATGCCGTCCACTGAAGCGACGGCACGCGAAACGGCTGCGAGAGGATCGGCACCGGCACGCCGGCCATGGTCATGGCGCTGGCGATGCGCGAATCGAGTGGCGTCACCTGGAACGTGGTGGTGCCGCCGAACGAATGTCCCGCCATCCCCACGCCACGGCCGAGGGTGATGGTGCCCGTGAAGAATCCCGAGGGATCGCGATCGCCCCACGCCAGAAACGTGTCGACGAGGAACTCCACGTCGAGCACGCGGTCGATGTACGAGAACGGGATCAGCAGCGGGTTCAGGATGGTGTACGTGCCATCCGAGCGCTGCGCGAAGAGCGCGTTGCCGAGGTGATCCGGCGCCACCACCACGAAGCCGTGGCTCGCGAGGTATTCGGCGAGCGAGAAGTTCTGGAAACGGATGCTGCCGTTGCCGTGGGAGAGGGCGATCAGCGGATACGGGCCGCTCGCGCGCTCGATGGGCGCGTCGCGCACGGCGCCCGTGAGGGAGTCCAGGTTCTCGATACCGCCTACCCCGTAGAAGCGCTGGATGATCGCCGTGAGCGGCGCCTCGAGATCGTCGGGGATGAAGCCGAGCACCGCGTCCTTGGGCCGCGCGCGGGCCGAGGGCACCGCTGGATACCAGACCTCGGTGGTCACGCGGCGCGGGATGGGATAGCGCGCCGTGAGGTCCTCGCGGCTCGCGTCGTCGAGCGCCAGCGTACGCACACCGACGGGAAACGGCCCGAGCGACGCGGGATCGGCGCTCGACGGATCGACGCGCGTCGCGTCGTCGCCGCAGCCCGCCGGCGCCACGAACGCGGCGAGGACCAGCACCCACCCACTCCACCACACCTTCCCGCGGCGTCGCGCCGCGCCAGCGAGGCGCGGCTCAGCGCAGCTCATCGGTGGGCGTGTCGGCGAAATACTCGGGATAGAGGTGCTTGGCGCAGCTCGGGCAGATGCCGTGGCTGAACTCGGTCTGCGAATGCTGGCTCAAGTAGGACTCGATCTGCGTCCAGTAGCCCTTGTCGTCACGAACGCGCTTGCAGGCGGAGCAGATCGGCAGCAGGCCGTGCAGCGTGCGCACCTGCGCCAAGGCTTCGGTGAGCTCGGCGATGAGCCGTTCGCGCTCGACCTCCACCGCCACCCGCTCGCTCACGTCGCGCACCGAGCCGACGACGCCGCGCACCACCGAATCGTCGAACGAGATCCGTCCAGTGCCTTCGATGTGGCGCCACGAGCCGTCCTTGTGGCGAGCGCGAAATCGCGCCGGACGCGAGCCGGGCGCCTCGTGGGGCGCGCTCGGCCACGCCGCGACGTCGGCGGCGATCTGCGCCCGATCGTCGGGATGCACCAGATCGAAGATCGACGTCTTCTCGATGTCCTCGGGCGCGTAGCCGAGGATTCGCTCGATCTGCGGGCTGATGTAGCGAATCATGCCGTCGGGCTCGAGGATCGTGATCGCGTCCGAGACCTGCTCGATGAGCGCGCGGAAATAGTGCTCGCGAATCGCCAGCCGCTCCTCGGCGAGCTTGCGCGCGGTCACGTCGCGCGAGTTGAGGACGATCCCGGCGACCACGGGGTCGTGGAGCAAGTTGTGGCCGACCGACTCGAGATGGAGCCATCGGCCGTCCTTGTGGCGGTGCCGGAACTCGATGACGTCGCGAGCGCCCGGCTCGGCGCTGCGCTCGGCGAAGACCGCCATCAAGCGGGGCACGTCGTCGGGATAGACGTGCTCGAACGCGGTGTGCCCGAGCAGCTCCTCGGGCTTCCATCCCAGCACGCGCTCCACGGACGGGCTGAGGTAGCGCTGGACGCCGGCGGCGTCGATCACCACCACGATGTCCTGCGAGTTCTCGATCAGCGCGCGGTGCTGGCGGTCGCTGCGCGCCAGCTGCTCCTCCACGGCGCGGCGCGCGCTCACGTCGCGGGCGTTCACCACCACGCCGCCGACCGCGGGATCGTCGAGCAGGTTGTGGCCCGTCGCCTCGACCCAGATCCAGCGGCCGTCGCGGTGCCGCAGCCGGTACTCGATCATCAAGTGGTGGGAGGGATCGCTCACCACGCGCGCGAACGCGGCGCGCACCCGCTCCTGGTCGTCGGGGTGGATGATGTCGAACGCGTCACGGCCCAGCCGCTCTTCCCGCGACCAGCCGGCGACGCGCTGATTGGCCGGGCTCACGTAGAGATTGCGCCCGTCGCGATCGACGACGTTGAGCATGTCCCGCGAGCTCTCGATGAGCGCGCGGTGGTGGCGCTCGCTGCGCGCCAGGTCGTCACGCAGGCGCTGCTGCTCGGTCCGATCCTGGACCGTCGCCACGAAGTAGAGCGGTCGCCCGTCGGCGTCGCGCACCAGGCTGCGGCCCAGCAACGTCCACAGCACGGCGCCGTCTTTTCGGATGTAACGTTTCTCGATCTGGTAGCGCTGGATCTCGCCCCTCAGCAGCCGTTGGGCGAGCCGGGCGTCGCCGCCGACGTCGTCGGGATGGGTGATGTCGACGACCGACTTCGCGAGCAGCTCCTCCTCGCTGTAACCGGTGACGTGACAGAGCACGGCATTCGCGCGCAGGAAGCGGAAGTCGAGGGAGATGAGCGCCATTCCCACCGGGCTCTCGTCGAACACGGTGCGGAAGAAGGCGTCCGCGGATCGATGGGTATCGCCGCTTGGATTTGTCACGTAGAAACTCGCGACGTCGACGTCGGAACGAGCGTGTCACGCGCGGATCGAAGCGAAAAGAACCTGGGACGCCCGCTATCCTCGGGGGCATGGCCGGATCCGAAGCGCTCTTCCGCATGCGCGGCGTCACCAAGCGCTACCGCATGGGCGAGGTGACCGTGGAAGCGCTGCGTGGGGTCGACCTGGAATTGTCCGCAGGCGAGCTGGTGGTGCTGCTCGGCCCGTCGGGCAGCGGCAAGTCCACGCTGCTCAACATCCTGGGCGGCCTCGACGTTCCCACGGCTGGCACGGTGTGGTTCGAGGATCACGATCTCACCGCGGCCGGCGAGGCCGAGCTCACGCGTTATCGTCGCGAGCACGTCGGCTTCGTCTTCCAGTTCTACAACCTGATTCCCAGCCTAACCGCCCGCGAGAACGTCACGCTGGTGACCGAGATCGCGGCACGGCCGATGCGCGCGGAGGAGGCGCTCGCGCTGGTGGGTCTGAGCGAGCGCATGGATCATTTCCCGGCCCAGCTCTCGGGCGGCGAGCAGCAGCGCGTGGCCATCGCCCGCGCCATCTCGAAGAATCCGCAAGTGCTGTTGTGCGACGAGCCCACCGGCGCCCTCGACATCCACACCGGCGTCCTGGTGCTGGAGGCGCTGGAACGCGTCAATCGCGAGCTCGGCACGTGCACGGCCTTGGTCACCCACAACGCGGCGATCGCGTCGATGGCCGACCGCGTGATCCACATCGCCGACGGTCGCATCGCCAGCGAGCACCGCAACGCCAGCAAGCTGCGCCCGCAGGACCTGTCGTGGTGAGGAGCCCGGCGCGGTCAGCGTGAGCCAACCATGATCGAGCCGCCTCGCTGGCGCTGGCTGCGCGCGCTCCGCATGATCGATCGCAAGCTGGCGCGCGACGCGTGGCGGGTGAAGACCCAGGCGCTCGCCATCGCGCTCCTGATCGGCTGCGCGGTGGCGATGGCGGTGCTGTCGTTCGCGGTGCTCGCGTCGCTCGAGCGCACCCGCGACGCGTACTACGATCGCTACCGTTTCGCGCACGTGTGGGCGTCGCTCACCCGCGCACCGCGCTCGCTCGAGGCGGCGCTGGCGGCGGTCCCGGGGGTCGCCGTCGTCGAGAGCCGCGTGGTCGCGGACGTGACCCTCGCCATCGATGGCCTCGCGGAGCCCGCGGTCGGCCGCCTGGTCTCGATCCCCGACCGCGGCGAGCCCCGTCTCGACGCGTTGCACCTTCGCGAAGGCCGTTTCCCGGCGCCCGAACGCGTGGGCGAGGTGCTCGTCAGCGAGGCCTTCGCGGGCGCGCGCCACCTGAGCCCGGGCGATCACGTGCACGCGATCCTGAACGGCCGCTTGCAGCGACTCGACATCGTCGGCATCGCGCTCTCGCCCGAGTACGTCTATTCGCTGCCGGCGGGCGGTGTCTTTCCCGACGACGAGCGCTTCGGCGTGATGTGGATGCGGCGTGCGGGGCTGGAGGCGGCCTTCGACATGAAGGGCGCGTTCGACGACGTGAGCCTCACGCTGTTGCCGGGCGCGTCCGAGGCCGAGGTCGTCGATCGCGTCGATCGCCTGCTCGAGCCCTATGGCGGGCTGGGCGCATACGGACGCCGGGATCAGGTCTCGGCGTTCTTCGTGGCCAACGAGTTCCGACAGCTCCGCACCATGGGCACGGTGGTGCCGGCGATCTTCCTCGCTGTCGCCGCGTTCCTGGTCTCGATCGTGATGTCGCGCCTGGTCGACACCGAGCGCGAGGAGATCGCGACGCTCAAGGCGCTCGGCTACTCCAATCGCACGCTCGGCTGGCATTACGTGAAGCTGGTGCTGATCATCGTCGCCCTGGGCGCGCTGATCGGCGTCGCGCTCGGCGTGCGTCTGGGCTTCGGCATGACGCGGCTCTACGTGCGCTACTTCCACTTCCCGAGCCTCGAGTTCGTGGTGCCGCCCCAGGTGCTCGTGACCTCGATCGCGTTCGCCGCGCTCGCCTGCTTGGGCGGCGCGCTCGTCGCGGTCCGGCGCGCGGTGGAGTTGCGCCCCGCCGAGGCGATGCGCCCCAAGTCTCCGCCGGTGTTCCGACCGCTGCTCGTCGACCGGCTCGGCCTCGAACGCGTGCTCGCCCAGTCGGCGCGGATGGTGCTGCGTCATCTGGAGCGCGAGCCGTTGCGCGCCGGGCTCACCGCACTCGGCATCGCGGGAGCGATGGGGCTGCTGATCGCGGGCCAGTTCTCCCTCGACTCGTTCGACTTCATGGCCGACGTCCAGTTTCGTCTCGAGCAGCGCGAGGACGCGGCGCTCACGTTCCGCGAGCCGCGCTCGGCGCACGCGCTGCACGCGATCGAGCGGCTGCCCGGCGTGACGAACCGCGAGCCCTACCGATCGGTGGCCGTGCGCCTGCGCGCCGCGAACCGAGCGCGGCTCACCGCCATCACGGGACTCGCCGCGGACGCCAGCCTGCATCGGGTGCTGGACGATCGGGTGCGCCCCGTGCGATTGCCGCCCGACGGGCTGGTGCTGAGCGACAAGCTGGCGCGTCTGCTCGGCGTGCGACGCGGCGAGTCGGTTCGCGTCGAGGTGCTGGAAGGCGCGCGACCGGTCCGCGAGGCGGTCGTCGCCGACGTGAGCGAGCAATTCGTCGGCACCGGCGCGTACATGGAGCTCGGCGCGCTGCACCGGCTGCTTCGCGAGGGCGAGTCGCTGAGCGGTGCCTTCCTGCAAGTGGACCCGCGCGAATCGACCCGCCTGTTCGCGACGCTCAAGCAGATGCCGTCGGTGGCGAGCGTCACGCTCAAGCAAGCGGCGCTGCGCAGCTTCCGCAAGACCATCGAGGAGAGCATGTCGGTGATGATCTCGATGAACGTGATGTTCGCCGCGATCATGGTGTTCGGCGTGGTCTACAACAGCGCCCGGATCTCGCTCTCGGAGCGCTCCCGCGACCTCGCCAGCCTGCGCGTGCTGGGCTTCACGCGCGCCGAGATCTCGACCATTCTGCTCGGCGAGCTCGGCCTCGTCACCGTGCTGGCGCTGCCGCTCGGCTGCGGCATCGGCTGGGGGCTCGCGACGATCCTGGCGCGGATGCTCGACACCGATCTCTACCGGATCCCGTTCGTGATCGACCGCGCCACCTACGGCCTCGCGGCGGTGGTGGTGATCGCCTCCGCGGTGGCGTCGAGCCTGGTGGTGCGCCGGCGCCTCGATCACCTCGACCTGGTCGCCGTGCTGAAGACCCGCGAGTGATCGGACGCACCGCCATGACGAGCAGCAAGCGACGGGCATTGCTGGCGATCGGGATCACCGGCCTCGCCGCGGTCATCGGTTACGCGTTCGTCCCCCAACCGGCGCCGGTGGACGCCGCGAAGGTGGGTCGCGGGCCGATGCGGGTGACCGTCGACGACGAGGGCAAGACACGGGTCGTCGATCGTTTCGTGGTGCACGCGCCGATCGCGGGCCGGCTGCGGCGCGTGTCGTTGCGCGCCGGCGACCCGGTGCGCGCCCACGAGACGGTGCTCGCGACCATCGAGCCCAGCGACCCCGCGCTGCTCGATCCGCGTTCGCGCGCCGAGGCCGAGGCGCGAGAGCGGGCGGCGGGTGCCGCGCGCGAGCGGGCCGCCGTGGAGGTGAAACGCGCGCGCACCTCGGTCGAGTACGCGCGCGTCGAGCTCGACCGGGCCCGCAAGCTCGCCGCGACCGGCGACGTCTCCCACCAGGCGCTCGACCAGGCCGAGCTCGCCGAGCGCAGCGCCAGCCAAGCGCTGAGCGCCGCCCAGTTCGCCGAGCAGGTGGCCGAGTTCGACCTCGAGACCGCGCGCGCCACGCTGCTGCGCGCCGGCGACGTCGCGAACGGCGACGCCGGCCGCGCGATCGAGCTGCGCTCGCCGGTGGACGGGCAGGTGCTCAAGCTGCTCGAGGAGAGCGAGACGGTGGTCGCCGCGGGAACGCCGCTCGTCGAGGTAGCCGATCCGCGCTCGCTCGAGGTGGTCGTCGATCTGCTCTCGACGGACGCGGTCCGTGTCCGCGAGGGCATGGCGGCTTGGCTCGAGGGATGGGGCGGGGAGCGGCCGCTCGCGGCACGCGTGCGGCGCGTGGAGCCCTCGGGCTTCACGAAGATCTCGGCGCTCGGCGTCGAGGAGCAGCGCGTGAACGTGATCCTCGATCTCGCGGACGGCCCCGAGCACTGGGCGTCGCTCGGTGACGGCTTCCGGGTGGAGGCGAGGATCGTGCTCTGGGAGAGCGGCGCAGCGCTTCAGGTGCCGACCAGCGCGCTCTTCCGCGAGGGAGATCGATGGGCCGTCTACGTCGTTCGAGGCGGCCGGGCGGTGCGACGCGCGGTCACGGTGGGCAAGCAGAACGGCCTGGAGGCCGAGGTCGTGACCGGGCTCGTCGAAGGCGATACCGTGATCGTGCATCCGGGCGATCGCATCGACGACGGCGTGCGCGTGACCATTCGTTGAGCAAGCACGGAACGGGCCCGAGTGGCGCCCGCGAGGGAGACACATGACCATCGGCAAGATTCTGATCGACGGTGAGCTCACCGGCGCCGCCAACGGGGCCACGTACGAGACGATCGACCCCGGCACCGGGCGGGTGATCGGCGAGGTCGCCCGCGCCGGGCGCGCCGACGCCGAGGCGGCGATCGACGCCGCGCACCGCGCCTTCGAGCGCGGCACGTGGAGCGGGCTCGCGCCCGAAGCGCGCGCCCGCATCGTCATGGAGCTGGCCGATCGCCTGCAGGTCGCGGCGCCGCGGCTCGCGATGATGGAGGCGATGGATTCGGGTGGCCTGGTGCGCCGCACCGCTTCCGACGTGTTCCAGGCGGCGCGCTTCATGCGCACGCTGGCGAGCTACGTCGCCAGGGACTACCCGTGGACGGAGGAGCTGCCCACGGGCGGCGGTTTCATCCCCAGCCGCAACTACCTGCGGCGCGAGCCGTTCGGCGTGTGCGCCGGCATCGTGCCCTGGAACTTCCCGTTCCTGATGGCGGTCTGGAAGATCGTTCCCGCGATCCTGATGGGAAACACGGTGGTGTTGAAGCCGGCGAGCGTCACGCCGCTGTCGGCGTGCCTGCTCGGCGAGATCGTCCGCGAGAGCGGCATCCCGAACGGTGTGGTGAACGTGCTGCCCGGTCTCGGCGCCGAGGTGGGCGAGGTGCTCTGCACCCACCCGAAGGTCGCGAAGGTGGCGTTCACCGGTTCCACGGAAGTGGGCCGTCACGTGATGAAGCTCGGCTCGGCGACGGTGAAGAAGGTGACGCTCGAGCTGGGCGGGAAGTCCGCCAACATCGTCCTCGACGACGCGGACCTCGATCTGGCGATCGACGGCGCGCTCTTCGCGTGCTTCCTGCACTCGGGGCAGGTCTGCGAGTCGGGCACCCGGCTGCTCTTGCCCGCGAAGCTCCACGACTCGTTCGTGGAGCGGCTCGCCAAGCGCGCCGGCGAGATCCCCATCGGCTACCAGCTCGACGCGCGCAGCAAGATGGGCCCGGTGGTGAGCGACAAGCAGCGCGCCACCATCGACGACTACGTGCGGATCGGGAAGGAGGGCGGCGCCGAGGTGGTGTGCGGCGGCGCGCCCGCGCAGATCGCGGGCTTCGAGGAGGGCTACTACTACCCGCCCACGATCTTCGCCGGCGTCCGCAACGACATGCGCATCGCCCGCGAGGAGATCTTCGGACCGGTGCTTTCGGTGATCCGCTACCACGACGTGGACGAAGCGGTGGCGATCGCCAACGACAGCGAGTACGGGCTGGGCGGCGGCATCTGGTCGCGGAACCTGGCGCGCGCCGAGTCGGTGGCGGCGCGCATCCAGACCGGCACCACGTGGATCAACGACTTCCACGCGTTCTCGGACATGGCGCCGTTCGGCGGCTACAAGCAAAGCGGCATCGGCCGCGAGCTCGGCCACCAGGGGCTTTCCGAGTTCGTGCAGCTCAAGCACGTGCACGTGGGCCTGAGCGCCCGGCCCGAGGACAAGATCGGTTTCCATCTGCTGCTCAAGGAGCCGAAGAGCGCCACCTTCGCGTACTCCGGGCCGACCCGCGTGTTCTCGGGTCCGCGCGCGGTGGCGCGCCTCGATCTGGAAGCGCGGGCGCTCGGCGGCAAGCGGGTGCTGCTCGTCAGCGACGCGGGCGTCATGGGCGCCGGCTTGGTCGATCGCGTGCGCGACGTGCTGGGACCGCGGATCGCCGCCACGGTCGCCGACGTGCCGCAGGACTCGGGGCTCGACGTCATCGACCGCGCCGCCGACGTGGGCCGCGCCGCGGGCTGCGACCTGATCGTGGCGCTCGGCGGCGGCAGCGTCATCGACACCGCCAAGGTCGTGGGAGTCGTGCTCAGCGAAGGCGGTCGCGCCATCGACCACGTACGCGTGGGCGGGCTCACCAAGAAGCCGCTGCCGCTCATCGCCATCCCCACCACCGCCGGCACCGGCAGCGAGGTGACGAACGCGGCGGTGGTCAAGAACGAGCGCATGGAGAGCAAGGTCTTCGTGGTCGACGAGAAGCTCTTTCCCGACGTCGCGATCCTCGACCCCGAGCTGCTGGCGACCTTGCCCAGGCGCATGACGGCGTCGACCGGCTTCGATGCCCTCACCCACGCCATCGAGGCCGCGACCAGCCGGATCTCGAACCCGATCTCGGACAGTCAGGCGCTGCACGCGATCCGGCTGATCGCGCGCTGGCTGCCGGTGTGCGTCGAGAACGGCGCGGACCTGGAGGCTCGCGGCCAGATGCAGTCGGCAGCGACCCTCGCGGGCTTCGCGGTGGCGAGCGCCCAGGTGGGCCTCGTGCACTCGATGTCCCACTCGATCGGCGCGCGCTGCGGCGTCCCGCACGGCACCGGCAACGGCATCCTCTTGCCGCACGTGATGCGCTTCAACGTGGGCGCCTGCGTCGACAAGATGGCGCGGGTGGCCGAAGCCCTCGGGGCCACGCGCGACGGGATGAGCGAGCGCGAGAAAGCCGATGCGGCCGCGGATGCCGTCGCGGCGCTCCTGGTGCGCTGTGGTCACCCCACCGGGCTTCGCGAGGTGGGTGTCACCGAGGACGTGCTCGGCGACTGCGCAAGCCTCGCGATCGTGGACATCACCGGGCTCTTCACGGCGCGGCCGGTCAAGGACCCGGGCCAGGTCGTGAGCCTCTACGAAGGCGCCATGGGCTGAGCGTCCGGCGAGCGGCTCGCGGTGGCGAGCAGCTCGCGCACCGTGGCCACCAGGACCTGCCCGGCGAAGGGCTTCTGCAGCACGCGACACGCCGCGAGCCCCTCGCGTAGCCCGTCGAGCTGCTCGGACGCGTAGCCCGAGATCAGCACCACGGGCAGCGCGGGGAGCTTGCGGCGCAGCTCGATCGCCAGGTCGATGCCGTTCATGCGCGGCACCGCCACATCCGCGATGAGCAGGTCGATCCTTCCCCCGGCCCTCTCGAACGCCGTCACCGCGGCGTCGCCCGTCGCCGCCTCGACGACCCTCCAACCCGCGCTCTCGAGCAGCCGCGAAGCCAGCCGCCGGATGGCGTCCTCGTCTTCCACCAGCAGGATCGTGGCGCTCGGCGGTCGCTGCCCGGAAACGCCATCCGCCGTCGCCGCAGCCGCCGGCCGCTTGTTGGCGCTCGGCAACACCAGCGCCAACGTGGTGCCGCGGCCGGGCTCGCTCGCCACGCCGACGAATCCCTGGCTCTGCTTGAGATAGCCGTACACCATCGCGAGCCCGAGCCCCGACCCCTTGGCGAGGCCCTTGGTGGTGAAGAAGGGCTCGAAGATCCGGGCCCGCGTGGCCGCATCCATCCCGATGCCGTCGTCCGCCACCTCGAGGACCACGTGATCCGGCGGATCGAAGTCCTCGCCGCAGAGCTCCACGTCGGCGGCTCGCGCGGGTCGCGTCTGGATGCGCACCCGGCCGCCTCGCGGCAACGCGTCACGCGCGTTGACCACCAGGTTGAGCACCGCTTGCTCGAGCTGACCGCGATCGCCGAACGCCGGCGCGAGACCGACGTGCAAGCTCAAGCCGAGCTCGATGCCCTCGCCCAGCGAGCGACCGACCATGCTCGCCATCGCGGACGCCAGCTCGTTCAGGTCGATCGGCTCGCGGCGCAACCGCTGCTTGCGGCCGAACGCGAGCAATTGCTGGGTGACGGTAGCGGCGCGACGTCCGGCGCTGATCACCTGCTGTAGATCGGCCGCTTCGGGCCGTTCCGGCGAGACGCGGTTCTGCGCGAGCTCGGCGTGCCCGAGGATCACCGTGAGGATGTTGTTGAACTCGTGCGCCACGCCGCCGGCGAGCTGGCCGATGGCCTGAAGCTTCTGGGCTTGCAGCAGCTCCTCTTGCGCGCGTTCGAGATGGGTGAGGCTGGCGGCGAGCTGCTCGCCGCGCACGCGAAGGTCGCGCGTCAGCGCGCAACTCTCGAGCGCCCGCTCGAGATGCAGCCCGAGCAGCGCCAGGAAGGGCTCGTGCTCGGCGCTCAGGGTCTCGCGATGGAACGATGCGCGGCGCGCGCCACGCGCCGCCATCACGACCCCCGCTGCTCGCCCGCCGACGGCCGCGAGCGGCACGCTCGCGAGCAGCGTTTCCGCCTCGGGCAACAACGCCGCGCCGAGCACGGCCAGCGCCTGCGGGCACGCCGGCAACGATAGGCTCGCGCCCGCGTACGCCGTACCGCGGGCGGACGACGCGAAGCCGCGAATGCGCTCCACGAGGTCCGCGCTCAGCGCCGCGCGCTCCGCGGGCACACCCGTGGCGACGACTCGTTGCTCCGAGGGATTGCCGTCCGCGCCGCGCAGCACGCAGACCGCCAGCACGGTGTCCACGTCGAACGTGGCGCGCAGCAGCTCGACGGCGCGCTCGAGGATCGGCGCCGGCTCCTCGGCGCCGGTGATCGCGAGCGAGAGCTCGCCGAGGGCCCGGATCCGCGCCAGCTCGCGCTCGTGCTCGGCGCGAGCACGATAGAGGCGCTGCTCGGTGCGGACGAGCAGCTTGACCTGCGCGTCGAGCGCCGCGTTCTCGCGTTCGAGGCGCTCGATCTCGGCGACCGGATCGGGGGCGAGCTCAGTCGACATCGAAGAGTGCGCACAAGGCGACGGTGTAGTTCTGGTAGCGCGGCTTTCCAGCCACGGGCGCGATCTCACCGAAGCAATGGAACCCCACCCAGGGCACGGTGGTGCCGAGCACCGACTGGAGCGGGCGCACGATCTGATCGGCGGCGCAGCCGCCGAAGAGGACCCGGCCGCGCCCCGCGCAATCGAATTGGAGCACCAGCACTGGCGTGCGTCCGCGACCGCGATCGAGGATGCGACGCGCGCATCGCTCAGCGCTCTCGCGTATGCGATCCGGATCGCGACGCGCGATCCGGACCTTGCGCCCCGTGTCGAGCCCGCCGCCTGGAAAGAAGAGCGCATGGGTGCTCTTGTCGAGCCCGAGCGGCGTGCGGATCACGAACGGATCTCGCTCCTCGGCGCCGTCCTCGACATCGCCCTCGGCCACCCGGTCGGCGAGGCTCAGGTGGATCACGCCCTCGGCGTTGAGGTCCTGCGGATCGCCGTCGAGGTAGTCCTTGAAGACCGTCCACGCTGGACGGCCGTCGATCTCGTGAAGCCAACCGCCGGCGGCGCGCGTGACCGAGAGCTCGAGGCCGATGGGAGAGCAGCCGTGGCTCACGGCGAGCTCCAGGTGCGCCTCGCCGCTCAGCAGGATGGCGGCGACCCCGCCGCTCAGGACCTGATCGTCGACGAACTGATAGGTCCGCTCGAACGCCATCGCATCGCCGGCAGCGCCTCCGACCACGGGCAGGGAAGGCGGCAAGGTCTCGCTCAGCGCATCCAGGAACTCGGTGCAGTTGCCCACCAAGCCGTCGGGAAAGACGAACAACCCGAGAGGATTCGCGGCACCGACGGCGGTGACGGCGGCAGCGAGTCGACGGCCCGCTCCGGCCGAATCCTCGCCGTATCCCCCGATCAGGAACGGATGACAGGTCAACACGTCGGAAGCGATCGCGAGCACCGCGACCGCTTGCTCGCGCTCCTCCGAGTCCGAGCCGGCGATCACGCCCTCGCCCGAGCACCCGGCGATGCGCGCACCAGGCGCCGCCTCGCGAACCGCGGCGAGCAACGCCGCGTGATCGTACGCCGCGGTCGCGAAGACCCAGCAGAAGAGCGGCACGCCCGCGGGCAGCCCGGCGCGCGCGAGCTCGGCCGCCTGGCGCCCGGCCGCCCGCGACTCGCGCAGTGTGCTCTTGCCGACACCCGCACGCAGCATCGCGGCTCCCCTCTCGCGGCGCGTCGCTGCTCGAGCTCCCGCACCGCGCCCCGAGGCACCGAATGCTACCGCAGCGCGCCCTGGCGCGGGTACGAAATCTGGGCACGCCCAGCGTGAGCCCGGCGCGCCACTCGGCGTGGAGTCCGCGGTGGGAGCGAACGGGACGCGTGTCGCGCGGACACCGAGACGCTCGAAGGCGCCGTTCGAGCGTCAGCGAACGCCGTGCTTCTCGAACCAGCTTCGCAGACGCGACCAGCCGTCCTGCGCGGCGTCGGCGCGATAGGTCGCCCGGTAGTCGGCGTGGAAGCCGTGTGGTGCGCCCGGGTAAACGACGATCTCGCTCGGCTTGCCCGCGGCCGCGAGCGCCGTGCGCATCCGCTCGACGTCGGCTTGCGGGATGCCGTCGTCGGCCCCGCCGTAGAGCCCGAGCACGGGCGCTCGAAGATCGTTCACGAGGTCGATCGGCTGCCGCGGATGAAGCTCGTCACTGGGGCTGGTCGCGATGCGCCCGTACCACGCCACACCGGCCTTGAGCTTCGCGTTGTGCGCCGCGTAGAGCCACACGATGCGCCCACCCCAGCAGAAGCCGGTGATCCCGAGCTTCGCCGTGTCGGCCTTGCCGGTGCCCTCGGCCCACGCCACGGCGGCGTCGAGATCGCTCATCACCTGCGCGTCGGGCACCTTGTAGACGACGCTCTCGAGAATCTGCTTCACGTCCGTCATCTTCGACACGTCGCCCTGGCGAGCGTAGAGCTCGGGCGCGATGGCCAGGTGGCCGAGCTTCGCGAGGCGGCGGCACACGTCCTTGATGTACTCGTGAACGCCGAAGATCTCCTGCACCACCAGCACGACCGGCAACGCCGAGCCGCCGTCCGGCATCGCTCGGTAAGCAGGCAGGGTTCCACCGGCGACGGGAATCCGGACCTCGCCCGCCACCAAGCCATCCGCCTCGGTGTGAATCGCCGTCTGGGCCATCACCGGCCCCGCGGCAACGGTGAAACCAACGGCCAACGACGTCACCACGAACTCGCGACGCGTGACCTCGGCGGGCTCGGAAACCGCGGCTGGGTGCGTGTCCTTCATCGTGCGCCTCCTTCTGTCGCGAGGCTAACCGGCTCGCCGACGACTCGCCGGGAGCGCGTGCCTCTCGACGAGCTGTTAGCTTGCGGAGATCGAAGCTCCGGGGGGAACAAGATGACGATCGTCTTCTACGCGGGTTCGGGTTCGCCGTACGTGTGGCGGGTGTGGCTCGCGCTCGAGCACAAGGCCGTGCCGTACGAGCTGCGGATGCTGTCGTTCCAGGCCGGCGATCTGGGCACGCCCGAGTTCCTGGCGATCAACCCGCGCCACAAGGTGCCGGCGATCGTGGATGATGGTTTCGCGCTCTACGAGTCGGCGGCCATCGTCCGCTACCTGGAGGAGTGCTACCCGGATTCGGGCAAGTCGCTCTTCCCGGGCAACGTGACGACGCGCGCGATCACCAACCGGATGATCGCCGAGACGGACGCGTACGTGGCGCCGGCCATCGAGAACCTGGTGGAGGAGATCCTGTTCACGCCGGAGGCCGAGCGCGACGCCGAGAAGATCGCGGCGGCGCGCACCAGCCTGGGCGAGGAGCTCGCGCATTTCGAGCGCGACATCGTCGACGAGCATCTGGCCGGTGCGGCGGTCTCGGCCGCGGACTTCTCGCTCTATCCGCTGCTCGCCCTCGCGCGCCGAATGCAGACCAAGTTCGTCCCCACCCTCGACGTCGACGGCATCGTGGGCACGAAGCTCCGGGCGTGGGAGAAGCGGATCCAGGCCTTGCCGTACTTCGCGAAGACGATCCCGCCTCATTGGAAGGGCTGACTCAGCGCACGCGCATGCCACGAGCCGCGTCCCAGTGGAGCGGCCGCTCGCTCTTCGGTAGCGGCGCCTCCGCGGCCGCGCTGGTCGTGACACCGTGCGGCCAGTCCGGCGGGCAGATCGCGACGAAGCGCGCGTAGCCGCCGGTGCCGCCGCCGAGCTTCGGATAGCCGATCGCGATCAGCGCGCCGGTCTCGGGGACCTGGTCCAGGTTCGCCACGCCTTCCGCCTGCGTGTAGCCGTGGTGCATCAGCCACGCTTCGCCTTCGAGGGTGGGCGTGGTGTCGGTGTCGAGCGGCTCGTGGCCGTGGAACAGGATGTGTCGCTCTTCGTGCAGGAACCGTAGGGCGGCGAGGCTGACGCCGGGAAACGGTGTGCGCGTCGCGAGCGCCGGATCGGGCCAATCCTTCGACCAGTCCGAGCGCACCATCACCACCGAGCCGGCGGGAATCCGTCCGTTGCGCGCCTCCCACGCGAGCAGGTCCGGCACTTGCAGGTGGTAGCCCGGGTCGTTCTTCACCTGCTCGACGATCGACACCACCGCCAGCGGTCGTACCGCGTACGTGGGAGGCAGCTCGTCGATGGCGGGGTAGCTCGGGTCCCAGTGCGCCGGTGGATCGAGCTGCGTGCCGAGCTGGTCGGTGGCGAGCGCGTAGCGCGTGGCCTCGAAGCCGTCGGCGGCGTACGAGTACGCCTTGCCGGTCTCGGGGTTGAGCGCGCGCTCGAACGTCGACGCGCCGAAGCCCGACCACACCGGGATGCTCGGCGTGATGGTGTGCGTGAGGTCCACGTAGCGCGCCGTCGCCAGCGAGTCGGCGTAGACTTTCCAGAGATTCGTCGGGTGGGCGAGCGCGACCTCCGTGGATGCACCGACCCGCGCGCACCCGGCGAGCATCGACACGGCCACCGCTCCCACCCCGATCCCCCACACTCCATGACCCCATCTCATGCGCTCGCCCCCCTCGTTCCGGCGTGCCCGCGCCCGCGCGCAACGCGACGGTTTTACACCCGAGAGCGCTGCAGGGCGCGCGCGGCAGCGCTCGGCGCGATCCTCGCGACGCTCGTCGCTGGCGCGACCTCGTGCGGCTCCGGCGGCGACGCATCACCCGCCACCGACGACTCGCGCTTCTTCACCGACGAGCAAGGTCGCGTGCTGATCCTTCACGGCGCCAACGTGGCGAGCTCCGCCAAGACCTCGCCGGACCGAATGCCCGACATCACCGAAGAGGAGATCCACCTGCTCTCGCGTGAATGGGGCTTCGACTACGTCCGCTACCTGCTGAGCTGGGACGGTGTCGAGCCCGAGCCCGGCCGCTACGACGAGAGCTATTTCCAGGGAGTCGAGAAGCGGCTCGATTGGCTGCACGCCGCGGGTCTGCACGTGATGCTCGACATGCACCAGGACGTGTGGTCGGTGAGCACGTGCGGCAACGGCAATCCCGGATGGACCGTGCGCAACGACGGCATCGCCGTCGAAAGCCCGTGCCGCTCGCCGTGGTCGTTCAACTACTTCCAGCCCGCGGTGACGCGGATCTTCGACAACTTCTGGGCTGGCGACGGCGGCGCGCACGGTGATCTCCAGCAACACTTCGCGGCCATGTGGCGCGCCGTCGCGATGCGCTTCGGCGACCATCCGGCGGTGATCGGCTACGACGTCCTGAACGAGCCCTACCCCGGCTCGTACTTCGACAAGATCGAGGCGGGCGTTCGCCGCAGCCCCAAGCAAGGCGCGCCGTCGGCGGCGTTCGACGTGGAGCGCTTCGCGCCCTTCTACCAGCGCGTGATCGACGCCATTCGTACGGTCGACGAGCGCCACTGGATCTTCTTCGAACCGCGCTTCGGCGCGCCCGGCAACGGCTCGCCGTCGTGGATCCCGCGGCTCGACGACCCGCGGCGCGGCACGCCGCGGATCGCGTATGCGCCGCACCTCTATTCCGCGATCGCCGAGGCCGCCAACGTCTACTTCCCGTGGATCGATTCGGTGGCGGCGTGGGAACGCGAGCGCCGAACCGACGTCGAACGGCAAGGCGGGCCGATGGTGATCGGCGAGTTCGGTTTCTCGTGGTCCATGGCCGACGCCTCGCGCTACATGACGGACGTGCTCGACATGGCGGACCGCCTGATGGCCGGTTGGGCGTATTGGGCGTGGGACCCGGGTGGGCCGACCGGCTGGGCCTTCTACGATCGCGACACCGGCACGCCCAACCCGAACAGCGACTACCTCGGTCGGCCGTATCCCCAGCGCGTCGCCGGCGTGCCGAGCGCCTATGGCTTCGACCACCCGAGCCGCGTGTTCGAGCTCACCTTCACCGACCGGCGCGGCGTGAGCGGCGCGACCGAGATCTACCTCGGCGCGCATCGCAACTACCCCGGCGGGTGGCACGTCGAGGCGAGCGATCCCGAGGGCTCGTGGACCAGCACCTGGGACGACGCGCGCGAGGTTCTCGCCGTGACCACCCCGGCCACCGGAGGCGAACACCGCATCCGGGTCTTGCCCGGAAGGGAATGATCCCGCAAGAATCCGATCGAAACAGGCCGCACCCGATTCCGGGACCGCGAAGGAGGACGAGCCGTGACGCCCGCCGAGGTACACGAACGCCGAGAGGAATTGTTGATTCTCGACGTTCGAGAGAAGGACGAATGGAACGCCGGACGAATCGAAGGCGCTCTGCACATTCCGATGGCGGAGGTGGACACTCGCTCCGACGAGATCGACCCCACGCGCACCATCGCCTGCGTGTGCCGCAGCGGCGCCCGCAGCGGGAAGATCACGACGATGCTGCGTTCGCGCGGCTACGACGTGCACAACGTGGACGGCGGCATGCGCGCGTGGGACGCCGCGGGGCTCCCGTTCGTGAACAAGGACGGCGGACCGGGGCGGGTGGTCTGAGCTGAGTTTTTGCGGGGGGTTGTTCCGCGTCCCCCGCCCTTCGCGGCAAAGCCGCGAAGGGGCCCACCCCTGAGTCGCCTCGCTTCGCTCGTCGGCTCGCCGCGGGCTCGCGCAGAGATCGACGGCGAGCGGGGAGACCGGGCGCGGAGCAGGCCGGCGGGGAACCACGTCGGGTTGTTCCAAACCCCTGACCAGGCGCGGCAAAGCCGCGAAGGGGCCCACCCGAGTCACTCGCTGCGCTCGTGGCTCGCCGCTGGCTCGCGCAGAGATCGACGGCGAGCGGGGAGACCGGGGCGCGGAGCAGGCCGTCGAGGAACTACGTCGGGTTGTTCCAAACCCCCGCCCTCGCGGCAAAGCCGCGAAGGGATCGGGCGAGTCACGGCGGAGCGGCAGCACCGGCGCGCGCCGCGTTCTTCCTCCAGTTGCCGCGTGAGAACGCGAGGCTGAGCCAGATCGCGCGCGCCAGGTGATCGAGCGCCAGGGCGCCCCACACCCACAGCACCGTCGCTCCGCGGTCGGGGCTCGCGAGGTAGGCCACCGGCACGCGCAGCACCCAGTTCGCCACCAGCGCCGCGAAGAACGGCGTCATCGTGTCGCCCGCGCCGCGCAACGCGCCGGCGAGCGTGAAGTGCATGCCGAGCAGCGGTTGCGCCGCGGCAAGCACCAGCATGAACGGGCCCAGCTCGCGGACGATTCCCTCGTCCGGCGTGAAGAAACGCGCCAGCGGCGTGCGCCCGAGCGCGAAGAAGACTCCCAGCACCACCGAGACCACCAGCGACAGCAACGTCGCGCGCCAGCCCACCCGTGCGGCGCGTCGATCGTCTCCGGCGCCGATCGCGTGCCCCACCAGCGTGGCCGCCGCCACCGCGAAGCTCGTGCCCGGGATCCAGGTGAACGAGAGGATGCGGATGCCGATCGTGTACGCCGCCACCGCCGCCGCGCCGAAGCGCCCGATGACCGCGAAGTACGTCATCATCGCCACCTGCAGCACCGCGCGCTCGGCGACCGCGGGCGCCGAGAGCCGCGCCAGCTCGCGCGCCACCGCGCCGCCCGCGCGGAAATCACCCGCGCCCACGCGGAGCTCGGCGGGCGCCTGTCGGCCGCGCGCCGCCCAGGCGAAGGCGATCAACCCCACCGCCTGAGACACCAGCGTCGCGAGGCCGGCTCCGGCGAGCTCGAGACGCGGCATGCCCAGGTGCCCGAAGATCAGCACCGCGTTGAGCGCGATCTTGATGACGGTCACGCCGAGCGCGATCGCCATCGGCAAGCGCGTCTCGCCGAGCGCGCGAAAGCCGCTTTCGAGCGTGAGCGAGAGCCCGAAGAGCAACGTCGAGCCGAGCGTCAACCGGAAGTACGGGATCCCCACGGCGATGGCCGGCTGGGGGGCCGAGAGCCAGCCCATCAAGGTGCCGGGGATGGCGAGACAGACGACCGTCACCAGCAGCGACACCGCCACCGTGAACGCGAGCGAGCCCGCCAGCGCGTGCCGTGCACGCGTGGCGTCGCCGGCGCCGCGCGCTTGCGCCATGAGCGCCACGCACGCCGCACCGAGGCCGAGCAGCACCGCTTGCGTCAGGTTCAGGTATTGGGTCGCGTAGCCGACCGCCTGCACGTCGAGTCGGTCGAGCTTCCCGACCATCGCGATGTCGATGAGGCTCACGGCGCTCGCGAGGACTTGCGAGAGGATCACCGGCCACGAGAGCGCCCAGATCTCGCGATCCGTGGCGCGGCGCTCGGCGGTGAACGCGAACGGCCCCGACGCGTGCGCGGCGAGCGCGGCGGCGGGCAAGCCGCCGCCCGACTCGGCGGCGTCGCCACCGCTCGGATCGATTTCCGCCTCGGGCGATCGAGCGCGAGCGGCGAGTGGCTTACGATCGCGCGCTTCCATGAGAGCGCGGCACGCTATCCGCTCGCCCGGTGCCGCACAACCAACGCGCGACCCGACGCGAGACCCACACGACCCACGCGCGACGCGCGGCGCAGCGCGCCCGTTGCCCACTGCGCGAGCGTGACGCTATGGTCCGCGCACTGCGTCATTCCAGTGTCGTCGAAGCATCGCGGAGGGGCGTCATGGGGCGTAGGATCTCGCGGTTCCTCGACGAGACGGCGAGCTCACTCGCCGGTGTCCTTCACCGGAGCAGCCCGCCGCATCCGAACACCCTCCACCAGCTCGAAGCGTTCCACGGCCTCGCTCCCGATCAGTTGCTGCCGGCGGCACCCGTCCCGGCGCGCGTGACGATCCGGCCGCGCTGGAACACCGCCGAATTCCTGTGCGAGGACCTCGCGTTCGCGTCTCCGCACCAGCCCCTGTCCGAGGACTTCCGACGGCGTCACGAGGCCGAGTACGAAGCCAACGCCACGGTTCACGTGCGCTGGATCCGGCACCTCGCGCGCCCCGAGCGCCCCACGCTCATCTACCTGCATTCGTGGATGCAGCCCGACTTCAAGTGGGAAGAGCGTCAGATGTTGCCGGGCCTGGCGCGGAAGCTCGGCGTGCACATCGCACGCATGCAGCTTCCGTATCACGGGCTGAGGCGGCCCAAGGGCTCGCGCTTCCACGGCGAGTACTTCTGGACCGCCGACCTGGTGCGCACCATCGAGGCGATCCGCCAGAGCGTGATGGACGCGCGCGCCCTGATCGGCTGGCTCGACGAGTCCGGGCAAGGCCCGGTGGGGATGTCGGGCGCGAGCCTCGGCGGCATGATGACGCTCACCACCGCGTGCGTGGAGCCGAAGCTCGCGTTCGTGATCTCGGTGGCGGCCCACCTCGACCTGCCGTCGGTGATGCTGGAAGCGTCGCTGCTCACGCGCTTCCGGCGCGAGCTCGCGACCTTCGGCTGGGGCCCCGAGCACGTGGGCGACTATCTGCGCGAGGTGGGCTTCCAGGAGCTCAAGCCCGCGATTCCCAAGGACCACATCCTGCTCATCGCCGGGCGATACGACCGCATCCTGCGACCCGAGCGCCTGCAGCATCTCTGGAAGCGCTGGAACGAGCCGCCCATCGCTTGGTTCGAGGGCGGCCACGTCGAGATGTTCCGCTATCTGCGCGGCCCCGTGCACGAGATGCGCGAGTTCATCCGCGGTCTGGGGCTCGACGGCGTCGAGGAAGCGGAGCCGGAGGCGGCGTCGCGCCCCGACCCCGCACCAGCGTCCTCGTCACGCGCCCGGCCGGAGCCGAGCAACTTCAGCTCACTCTGGGCGTAGGCCCTTCAGCATCGTGACGAAGGCGGATTGCGCCGCCTTCACGGTCTTGTCGTCGCCCGTGAGCTTGAAGAACCACGGGCCACCCTCTCCCTCGACCACCGCACCCAGCAAGCGCGAGTTGGGCTGTGGCGCCGACGGCCCCATCCCCATGCCGCTCGCCTTGAGCGTGCCGGCCACCGTGACGGTGGCGACCTGAAACGTCTTCCCGGCGCTCTTCACCTCGAACGAGTCGCGCTCCGCCTTGGTGCCGGCGGGCGAATCGATCTGGGTGATCCAGCGCTCGATGTTGCTCTCGCGGTCGCCGCCCTGCCCCCCACCGAAATGGAAGAGCACCAGGTCGGCCTTGCCGCCCTCCCCCGTGACCGTCGCCTGGACGATGCGCATCGCGGAGGTGGGCGGCTGCAGCGTCCAACCGGAGGGGACCGCGAACTTGATCCCGCGCGCGTGGACGAGACCTTCGGCGTCCGGCTTCGCCGCCTCCAGCGGTGCCGCGGGTGCGCCCATGCCCATCCCCGGTGGCATCCCGGGATTCGTGCCGCCCGACATCGACGGATGCCCCGGCGGCATCCCCATCCCGCCGTGCGCGGGAAGCGGCGGTGCGATGGGCGCCGTGGGCGCTGGAGCCGCCGGCTGCGGGTCCTCGGCGGAGGCCAACGAGACGAGACCGAACGCGAGACCCGCCGACGCGAGACCGCGCACCACGAGCGAGGATTTCCGAAGACGCTTCATGGGACCCTCCGACGCGTGCCGCGGCGTCGTGCGACCTGCGAGTGGACCGCGGCCGACACGACGGCCGTGGTTGCGACCAACGCGGCACAGTGTGGCGCAGCGACGCCATCGCCGTCCCCCAGCGCGGCTCGATCGCGACGGCCTGCTAGGCTGTCGCGCCTCGTCCACCTCACGCGAGAGGCCACCGTGATCGACCGAATGGCAGAAGCGTTGCTCGCCGACCTCGACCCCGCGCTCGAGGGCCAAGCGAGCGCCACGCCCGAGCGCCGCGAAGCCGCCAAGCGGATCTTGGCGCAGGCACTCGCCCAGGCGGTGCGAGAGGCGCATTCGGGCATGCGCGAGCGCGCGTTTCGCGCCGCGCGCGGCGTCGCCTACGAGCGCACCAAGGCCGGCGCCGAGGGCGAGGCGAAGGGCGCCGAGGCCGCCGCCGAGTCCATCCGCGCGCTCGACGTCGAGCCGCCGGAAGAGGCTCCGTGATCCCGCTGGGTTCCACCCGCTGCCGCGGGTGCGGCGCCGAGGGTGCCAGGCGCACGGCGAATCCGGGCATCGGCGTCGGGTTCCTGGCGATGGGAGTCTTCTTGATCGCGATCGCGCTCGCCGTGAGGTGGTACGGCGGCGTCGGCGTGTGGCACCAGGTGCTCGGCTGGGGGCTCGTGATCTCCGCGAGCGCCGGCCTGTTCGGAGACGGGCGCGCGCTGCTGCGCGGCGGTGAGACCTCGGCGTTCTGGATCGAGACGCGGACCCGTTGCGGTGCCTGCGGCCAGCGCACCCGCTACGCCACCGGCCAGCGCGTGACCCGCTGGCTCCTCCTCGCGACCTTCCTGGTCTTCGGCTACCTGCGCTTCGGCTCGCCGCGAATCTGAGCGCGAGCGGCAGGCGCCCGAGCGGCGCGTGCCCACGATCGCTGCACGGTTTGTGGACCGGCCGGGAGCTAGACTCGGCGCGGCGGCGAGCCGGCGGGAGTCCGCGACGCGCTGCGATCCCATGCGCTCGTTCGTGCTGCGGCGGCTGGCGACGTCGATCCCGGTGGTGGTCGGGGTCGTGACGCTGGTGTTCGCGCTCATCCACCTGGTGCCCGGCGATCCGGTGGACGCGATGCTCGGCGAGACCGCCATGCCCGCGCAACGCGACGAGCTGCGCAAGGCGCTGGGCCTCGATCGGCCCATCCTCGTCCAGTACGCCCATTTCGTCGGCGGTCTCGCGCGCGGCGACTTGGGCACGAGCTTTCGCCGCGCCACGCCCGTGAGCGAGCTGCTGGCGGAGCGCTACCCCGCCACGTTCCAGCTCACGCTCGCGGCGATGATCGTGGCGACGCTGGTGGCGATGCCGCTCGGCGTGCTGGCGGCGCTGCGCGCGCGCAGCTGGATCGACCACGGCTCGAGCGCGGTGGCGTTGCTCGGGGTGTCGATCCCGAACTTCTGGCTCGGCCCCATGCTGATCCTGCTGTTCGCGATCCGTCTCGACTGGCTGCCGGTCTCGGGACGTGACGGTCTCGCCAACCTGGTGCTGCCGGCGCTCACCCTCGGTCTCGGGCTCACCGGGATCCTCACCCGCATGACCCGGAGCAGCCTCCTCGAGACCCTGAGCGAGGACTACATCCGCACCGCCAAGGCGAAGGGATTGAGCCCCGCGGTCATCGTGTGGAAGCACGCGATGCGAAACGCGCTCATCCCGATCGTGACGCTGATGGCGCTCCAGTTCGGCGCGCTCCTCGCCGGGTCGGTGATCACCGAGACGATCTTCTCGTGGCCGGGAGTCGGCAAGCTGCTGCTCGAAGGCATCCGCGCCCGCGACTATCCCGTGGTGCAGGGCGTGGTGCTCACCATCGCGCTCACCTACGTGGCGGTGAACCTGCTCACCGATCTCGTCTACGCCTGGGTGAACCCGGGCATCCGCTTCGGGGGCGGCCGGTGAGCGCGGCGCCGACCGCGCCGGCGCGCAGCTTCGCTTCGTCCGGCGGGTCGCGGCTCGCGGCACGCTTCCTCGCGCACCGCGGGGCGATGCTCGGGCTGACGCTGACGGCGCTGCTGCTCCTCCTGGCGGCGCTCGGCCCTTGGCTCGCCCCGCACGATCCGCTCGCGCAGGACCTCGGCGCGCGGCTCGCGGCACCCGACGGCGCGCACTGGCTGGGCCGCGACTCGCTCGGCCGCGACCTCTTGAGCCGCATCCTGGTGGGCGCCCGCGTGTCGCTCGCCGTGGGGTTGGTGGTGGTGACGGTGTCGGCGAGCGTGGGCACGCTGATCGGCGCGGCCGTGGGGCTGGCGGGCGGATGGGTCGACGAGGTCGCCATGCGCGTCGTCGACGTGCTGCTCGCGTTCCCGGGCATCCTGCTCGCCATCGCGATCAGCGCGGTCCTCGGCCCTGGCCTCGATCACACGGTGATGGCGCTCTGCGTCCTGGGCTGGGTGGGCTACGCGCGGCTGGTGCGCGGCCAGGTGCTGGCGCTGCGCGAGCGCGAGTTCGTGCAGGCCGCGGTGGCGCTCGGTGCCGGTCGCGCCCGAATCGTGCTCAAGCACCTGATCCCGAACCTGCTGGCGCCGGTGCTGGTGCAAGCCACCTTCGGCATGGCGAGCGCGATCGTCGCGGAAGCGAGCCTGAGCTTTCTCGGTCTGGGCGTCGTGCCGCCCACGCCGAGCTGGGGCAGCATGATCGACGAAGGCCGGCTCTACCTCGAGCAAGCACCGCACGTGGCGGCCTTCCCGGGGCTCGCCATCTTGCTCACGGTGCTCGGCCTCAACTTCCTGGGCGACGGGCTGCGCGACGCGCTCGACGTGAAGAGCGCCCACTGACATGAGCGACACCGCCGCCCCGACGCACACGCCGCGCGCACGCGGCGCACGGCTGCTGCGCGGCGCGTGGAGATGGGCTCGCCGAGGCATCTACCTGCTCGGCGCTCTGGTGGTGGTGGCACTGGTGAGCCTGGCGGCGGCGCAGGTATTCGTGAACACCGACGCCGGGCGCCAGCAGGTGACGAAGCTCCTGTCCGGGGTTCTCGACCAGGACGTCACGGCTTCCAGCCTCGAGCTGCACTTGCTCTCGGGCCTCTCGATCAAGGACTTGAAGCTCACGCCACGCGGGGAGCTGGCGGCGCACCCGTTCCTCGTGACCGACGAGCTGACCCTCGGGTACTCGCTCTCGGAGCTGGTGCACGGGACGTTGCGCATCGATCAGCTCGCGCTCAACGGGGCGAGCGTCGCGATCGTGTTCCGCGGCGCGCACAGCAACATCCCGCTCGCTGGAGGCGCGCCGCCAGCACCGACAGCGGCGGTCGCGCCAGCAGCGGCGACGACGCCGCCCGCGGCACCACCCACAGCCGCGCCCGCCGCCGCAGCCCCGCCGCCGCAGCTCGCTCCAGGGCTCGCACCCGCGCCAGCGCCGACGACGACACCGAGCCCGAGGCCGCGCGGTCTCGTGCTTCCGGTGCTGCCCCTCGCCATCGCGATCGACGCGCTCAAGCTCGCCGACGTCTCGGTGGTGGTCGATCTCGACGGCAAACTCCTGGTCGAGTCACACGGTCTCGATCTCTCGCTGCACGGAACGGCCGGACCCGGCGGCGCCGACCTCGCGCTCACGGCGGGCCATCGCGCCGGCCCCGAGCACGACGTGCGCATGACCGTTTCCGGCGCTCGTCCGATCGCGCTGCGCTCGCAGCTCGAGCTCGACCTCACGCTGCGCGGATCGAACCTCGACCGGCTCGCCGCCGAGCTGCGCCTCGCGCTACCTGGCGCCAGCGTCGATCTCGGCGGCGGGCCGCACACCGTCACCGCCAAGCTCGAGGCTCGCGGCACCACCGAGCTCTCGAAGGCGACCGCCACCCTCGATCCGGTGACCCTCGATCTCGGCGCGGGCGGTTCGATCGCGCTTCGCGCCGGGCTCGACGACTTCCTCGCGGCGCCGCGCATCGACGCCACGATCTCCCACGGACGGTTGGTCCTCGGCGAGCTGGTGCCGATCGCGGCGGCGTTCCTGCCCGAGCTCTCCGCCTCGGGCACCGTCGAGATCGAGAACCTCACCGCGCGCGGCAACCTCGGCGGCGGCACCGCGAGCGATCCCTTCACGGCAACCGGACGCATCGCGCTGGTGGACCTCGCCGCGAGCTACCCGGCCGCCACGCTCGAGGCGCGCGGGCTGACGGGTGGGATCGAGCTCGAGCGCGTCGCCCTCGTCCACTATCGGCCCACGGCGCTCTCCGCCACCGCCAACGTGGCACTCGCCTCCGCGACGCTGCCCGCCAGCGGACGGATCGAGGAGCTGACCCTCGCCCTCGGCGCGACGGCCAACGGCGCGGATTTTCACGACGTGCATGCGCGAGCCGACGTGCGAGCGGCCAAGCTGATCCCGCCCGGGCTCGGCGCGGACGCCAAACCGCTCGCGCTGGACGCCAGCGCCGCCACCGCCGCGGATCTCACCAGCGGCGATCTGACGGGCATCGAGGTGCGTGCCCGGGTTCCGGGCGCCCTCGACGTCCGCGCCACCGGCGACGTCGCCGCGTTCGGCAAGGGCGCGGTGAAGCTCGCGACCAGCGTCGAGGTCCAACCCGGGCCGCTGCTCGCGTGGATTCCGCCCTCGCTCCTGGGCGGCCTACCCGCGCCGAAGGCCGCCGGCACCGCGAAGCTCGACGCGGCCGTCACCGGGGACCTCGGACCCCGGACGCTCGCTGCGCACGGCACGCTCACGCTGGCGAAGCTCGCCGCGTCGAACCTGCCGGCGCGCTCCGCCGTGCGCGCCGTCGACGGCACCATCCGCTTCGACGCGACCCTCGGCGAAGGTTTTCAGCCGGGCCCGGCCCAGCTCGACGGCAGGCTCACGCTCGCGGAGATCACCGCACTCGACGCGCTGCGCGTGCAAACGGCGACGGTGGCGCTCGGCGCGAGCGCAGCCGGGCTCCCGCTCGACGCCGCGAGCGCCAAGCTCGAGCTCGCGGTGAAGGGCGCCGCATACCGCTCGAAGACGCTCGAAGCTCCGCCCCAGGACCTGCGCCTGGTGCTCGCCGCGCGCGGCAACCCGACCCGCGGCGACCTCGTGCTCGAGAATCTCGAGCTGGCCGTGAACCGGGTGGCACGCTTCACGGCCAAGGCGAATGCGCGTGCCTTCGGGAACGAATCCCTGGAGGCGGAGGCGCACCTGAGCGGGCTCGACCTCGCGACCTTGGCGCTCAAGCTGCCGCATTCGCTCGAGAGCGCGGTGGCCGGCGTGTCCGCCACTGGCGCGCCCACCCTCGACGTACGCGTGAAGGGCCGCCTGCCATCGCCAGTGGAGCTCGAATCGCTGACGCTGCCCCTCGAAGGTCGGGTGAGCTTCGAGCTGCCGAAGGGCTCGCTGCGCTGGCCCGCTCGCGAGCTCGCGGTGGGCAAGGCCACCACGCGCCTCACGGTGGCGTTCGATCCAGCGAACGTGTCGGTGGCGCTCGATGCCACCGCCTTCGAGGTCGTGGACAAGCCACATCTGGGAGCGGATTCGCGCGACTTCTCGGCGACCGTGCGGGTGTCGCTGGCGGATCGCGATCGGCTCGCGGTGGAGCAGATCTACCTGGGCGTGCTCAATCGCGGTGCCTTCGCGTTCGTGGGCGGCGAGCTGGCCGGGCTGCGCTCGATCCTCGACGGTCGCGTGCTGCCGCCGGTGGGCGAGCTCCTGCGCACCCTCGCGGGCCGATTCGAGGTCGACGCCGGCTTCGATCGGCCGACCGCCTCGCAGATCGCGCCGGGTTTCACGGTGAAGGGCGGCGCCTCCGCGCGGCTCGCCGCCAAGCTCAGGCCAGGGCGTGACCTCGCGATCGACGGGCAAGCGTTCTTCGCGGACCTCGAGGCCAAGGCACCGCCCACGCTCGACGTCACCGGGCTCACGGGCCGCTTCCCGATCCAGAAGACGCTCGCGATCATCGCGCCCGACGCCCGCGCGCGCAGCGGCGACGGAGCCGCGCGACGAGCGGACGCCGATGCCGCCGCCGAGCGCAACCGTTCGCTCTACGGCGCGCTGCGCCCGCTCAGCGCCAATCGCGACAACGTGCGCCTCGCGAACCTGCTCGCCGGCCCGCTCGCCGCGCACGACATCTATCTGGACGTCGCGTTCCACGAGCGCGCGCTCGCCATCCAGCGCTTCGGCGTCGGCCTCTTGAGCGGCTGGGCGGGCGGCAGCGCCGAGACGTCGTTCTCGGCGGCGCGGAACCGACTCGCGCTGGCGCTCGAGTTCGGCGAGATCGACGTGCGCCGCCTGCTACCGCTCGAGAGCCCGCTCGCCGACGAGCAAGCCCAGGTGAGCGGCACCGCCCGCATCTCGCTCGACCTCGCGCGTGGCGAGGTCGGCGGCAAAGGCACCGTGAGCCTCGGCGACGTCAACGCCGATCTCAACCTGACGCGGATCGGCGAAGAGGCGCTCGACCAGCTCCTGGTCTTCCTCGATCCGAAGGGCGATCAAGGCTCGATCGGGACCTTCCGCACCATCCTGCGCACCACCGACCTCACCATCAATCGCGTGCAGATTCCCATCCAGAACGGCTCGCTCAGCATGCGCGTCGAGTACGGGATCCACGCCCACGTGCCGCGTTTCCTCGAACAGGCGCTCAACATCGTCTACGACACCACCAACCGCTTCGAGATCCCCGCGATCCCGCTCTTGCGGCTGCAGAACGTCGAGAAGCTCAAGCCCCTCTTCGACCAGCTCGCCAGCCTGCAGCCGATCCTCGACATCGTCGGCGGCGACCACATCCGCATCGAGCCGGACGGATCCTTCCGGATCGAGTGAGCCCCAGGCCCGCGCGGCGTGCCGCGATCCCGCGCCCTGGCGCGGGAATCATTCGAACGAGGCGCGGCGCAGGTTCGGCACGGCGGCGCGAACCGCGTTGAGAACCTCGTCGAGCCGGCGTCGGGGCACGCTCACGCGCACGTCCAGGCTCACCTCGCCGGGCTCGCGCACCCAGCCCGCTTGCACCAGATCGCCGTGGTATCGCTCGAGGGCGGACATGACCATCGGCACCTCGGCCATGTCGCCCACGACCAGCTTGAGCGAGCGCACGTAGGCACCCCAACCCAGGCTCTCGAGCGCGCGGTCGAGCAGCAGCACGAACAGCACCATCGCGAAGGCCGCCCCGGCGGTGTGGTACATCGCGGCGCCGATGCTCGCGCCGAGCGCGGCCATCAGCCAGATCGTCGCGGCGGTCGTGAAGCCTTGCGCCGCGCCGCCGCGGCCCGCGATCGCGGCACTGCCCAGAAAGCCCACGCCAGCGGCGAGCCCGGAGGCCATGCCCAGCTCCATGCCGGCGTAGCGGGTCTGGATCTGCACCAGCACGAACAAGCACGCACCGGTGCACACGAGCACGTAGGTGCCGAAGGGCACCACCTTGCGCGCGACCTGCCGCTCGAGCGCGATGATGGAGCTCAATACGAACGCGACGACGAGACGGAAAACGATCGAGGTCCACGCTTCTTCCATCGCCGCTCCTCAGCCCTGATCGCGCTCGAAGACGAGGCGCGCGCCGTCTTGGCTCTTGGTCTTGAGCTTGACGCCCTTGTCGCTCATTCCCTTGCGGATCGCGCGCCCCAACCCGCCCGCGTCGGTATCCGTCCACAAGAGCTCGATCTCCACCGAGCCCGCCTCGCGATGCAGCTCTTTCACGCTCTTGGCGCGTGCGTCGCCGCCCAGGAGGTCGACCGCGGCGTCCATGTCGTCCTCGCTCACGCCCAGCAAGACGATGTGGAACGTCTGACCGTACGTCTCGGCCTGTCCTTGAGCGTCGACGATGCGCTTCGTCATCGCGACCGTCGGCGCCTTGGCGGCAGCGACGGCGGCCGAGCGAGCGGCGTCGCGAAAGGCGTCGGACCCGCGTGGACCGGAGGCGATCGTCTTCTCGGACGCTTCCTCCGAGCCGAGATAGAGCGCCGTCGAGCAATCGAACGCCTTGAACGCGGCGGTGACGCTCGCCGCCCGGTAGTTGCCCTTCACCACCTCGTCCTGATTGAGGCGCGTGACCACCAGGATCTCCGCGCCACGATCCTTGGCCAGCCCGGCGAGGTCTTGATCGCTGAGGCCGCTGCGGGCATCGATCTGCCGGTACACCTCGCGCATCGCTTCGTCGTCGAAGACGCGAAACTGCGCGTCGGAGAGCGCGCGGTTCATGGCCTGGACGAGCGCGTCGGCGGCGGGATCTTGCCGCGGCGGCGCCGTCGGGGTGTCGGCTCGGTAGACCACCATGACGCGCTTCAGGCCGTGTCGCTGCTGATGGATGCGGCCGGCGACGACGTCGTCGAGCGCGTTGCCGAGCTTCGCCGCGTCGACGGTCGCCTCCACCTCCACCGTGTAGCTCGCGCCGTCGGCGCTCGGCCCCTCGCGGAGCACCCGATACGAGCGCACGAATCCCTGGGATGCCGAATAGATCTTGTCCTGAACCAACGCGAGGTTCTGCACCAGCGTCGTCGAATCGACGAGCGCGCCCACGCCCTGCTCGACGGCGGCACGCAGCGCGCTTTCCAGCGCCTGCCGCTTGGCGGCTGCCACGTTGCCGCCCGCGAGCGGCGCCTCGCCGCGCGCCACCACCGGGCCGGAGGGGACCGGACCCGCGAGGGGTCGGGTGGAGAGGCCGAGCAGCATCACGACGGACATCAGCATCCGCGCCAGCGTTCGATTCATCCGTGTCGTCCCCACCCTCGAGAGCACGTGCACCGCCGCTTCGCCCCGTCGCGACGGCTCAGTCCAGTCCGGTCAGCAGGAAGTTGAAATCGAGGAGCAAGAGATTGTTCCACGGGCCGCCGCCGAGCGGGCGGGAGCGCGTGTCGTCGGGATCGAGATACGCGTTCCCGATGCGGCAATGCCAGTTGACGATGGCGTCGTCCGTGTAGCGCAGCGCCAGCCAGTGGCGTCCCGGCGCCAACACCGCCTGGTCGCCGAGCCGTCGGAAGCTGAACGGAACCCAGCCGTAGTCGGCTTGCAGCGGCAGATCCGCGAGCGGGACCTTGCTGCTCGTCAGCTCGACCTTCGCGCCGGGAAGACCGCCCACGTCCTCGAGGATCTCGACCCACAGCGCGCCGCCTTCGCCGCCGAATTTCTGCAGCGCCAGCTCCGCGTCCCACAGCAGCAACGGACGGCGTAGCTCGAAGCGCTGCGCGAAGACCTCCTTCGAGGTCACGTACTCGGCGGCGTCCTCCGAGAGGTCGAGGAGACCGATCTCCGCCAGCTCGTCGAACGTCGGCGGCGGTGCCGGCGCCAGGGTGGTGGGTGCCGGCGGATGCACGTCGACGGGGCTCGCCTGAGGTGCGGGCGCAGGCGCGCCAGGCGGCGAGGGCCGAGGCGCAGGGACCGGCGGTAGGTTCGGCGGCGCGGGGCTCGGGGCGGGTTCGCGCGGCGGCTGCGGCGCACTCGGGCCCTTGGTCTCGACGACCGCTGGCCCGATGGGGGGCGCGATCGGCACCGGCACGCCCGGCGAGGGTGGCGCGACCGTGGGGATCGGCGGAGGGGACGCGGGCCTCGGCTCGGGTTTCGGACGTTCCGGCGCCGCTGGCGGCGGCTTCGGCGCGTCGCCGGTGGCAGGCTGGTCTCGCGGGTCACGAACCAGGATCGGCTTCGGCCGCGACGGCGGCGCGATCGGTGCGGCGGTGCCCGGTCCGGCCTGTGCCGCCAATCCGGCGATCACCATCTCGTTCGGCGCCGGTCCCTCGCCCGACCACGCGAGGGTGTTCGACTCGTCCAGGAACTCGGTGGTGACCTTGTCGGTGGCGCGAATCGAGCCGCCGCGCGCCGAGAAGAGATCGCTCACCTGAGGCGAGTCGATGCCCACGGCCTGGCGCACCAGATGCGTGCTCACGAAGAACTGCGTGCTCTGCGGATCGAACGAGACCCACCCCACGTCCGGCAGGTTCACCTCGATCCAGGCATGGCGCCCCTGCGCGCTATCCAGCGTGATCGAGCCACCGTCGGCGCTCGGGATGCGCCACGGCCGCGACAGCGAGAATCCGTAGACCACGCGCGCCTCGATCCCCAGGTCGTGCAGCAGCGCGGTCGCGAGATGGGCGTAGTTCTGGCAGTTGCCGCGACCGGTGCTGAGCGCGTGCAGCGCACCGAAGCTGCGCGGATTCACCTCGTACTCGACGTGATCGATGACGTAGTTCATGACCCGCGCGATCGCGTCGTAGCGCCCGCGCGCTCCGCTCGCGAGCTGCCTTGCCAGATCGCGGACCTCGGATTCGTCCTGCGCCACCATCTTGCTGCCGCGCAAGAAGGGCGAGGAAGACGCGGCCCGTCCCTCGCTGGCGAGCGGCACCTCCGCGCTGGCGCCGAGCGGCGCGAGATTCGTGGCGAGCCCGGCCGTGAGCTCGATCGTGCAGCGCACCTCGGAACCCGGTCGCTTCCATTGCAGGTGGCGCCGCTCGTTGCCGAACTCGTCGGTCTCGGCGCGGGTCCGGTCTGGCTCGGGATCGCAGCGAATCGCGTAACCCTCGATGGTCTGTCGATTCACCTTGCCATCGAAGGACGTGAACGTCCCGGTCCGGAACTCGAGATCCGCGGTGTCCTTGCCGAGCTCCATCCGCTGCTCGATCCGCACCCGCACACGCGATTCCAGCGTCCCCGTGTAGTGGAGCGTCCGTGCCTCGGCGGCACGCTGCGTCGCGAGCAGCCACACGAGGGTTGCGACCCCGAGCTCGAAAAGGCCGCGGCACCAGCGGTCACGGCGAGCGACGCGCGCAGGGCGTGAGCGAGATCGACGCATGCAACGTGACTCGAGGAAATCCCGCGGTCGTGGCGGCCCATCCTCGTCGAGACCGCCATCCGCAAGCAAGGATCGAGGCGACGTGCTTAGGTGCTCACGAGCCCCACGCGACAGGGGACGCGCGCCACGGGACGCGCTGCATCGGCCGTGTCCAGGGCGCAGCCCACGTGAACGGGGACATCGCACGCCCTCGACCGCGGCCCAAGAGCCGAGCCCGAGGGCGCTCGGCGGCGTGCGCCGCTTCAGGGCGCGGGCGCTGGCGGGGGCGCGGATGGATCGGGCGCCGTGAGCCAGCCGCTGAAATCGACGTTGCCCAGGAATTGCGCGGCATCGGGCTCGCCGCCCCACCAGTTCCGCTGCGCGAAGACGTACTGGGTCGACCGACTTTGCACCGGCCACGCGTTGTCGGTGACGTTGTTCGACTCGATGTGCGGCTTCGCCTCGCCGGCGATCTCGATGCCGGCGGTCCCCTGGTTGGCCGTGATCGTCGAGTGGGTGATCTTGGGACGGGCCTTTCCGGTGACGCGCACGCCGCTCTGCAGGTTGTCGCGAACCAACGTGTGCGTGATCTCGGGCTCGCCGCTTCCGATCACCAGGCCATCCTCGGCGTTGCGGATCTGGGCGCCTTCGATCCTGCTGACCGCGCCGTCGCCACCGCTTCGGATCTCGATGGCGGTGCGATAGTCGCCGGGGGCGGCGGAGCGCTGCGCCGAGACGAATCGCACCGGCTCGGTGGTCGTGCCGAGAACGACGATCGATCCGCCATCCACGACCAGCGCGGCGCCGCGTGACGCGAAGGCGAGGGTGACTCCCGGGCCGACGATCATCCGCGCGCCGCCACCGATCACGGTCTCCGCGGCCACCGTGTACGGCGAATCGGCGGCGCTCAGCACCACCTCTCCCGAGACCGGGCCCGCGAGACTCCGCGGTGCGGGCGCGAGGCGCTTCACGTCCTCCGCCGCGCCGTTGGCGCGAGTGAGGATCCCGGCGAGCACCACCGGTCCCGCCACCCGCGCGAGGGCGAGCTCCGGCTCGGCGCTCCCCCACCAATTCGCGCCGACCTCGAGCCGCGAGCCGCTTCGGCGGAGGTCCACGCCGCGATTCGCCACCAGCGCGTTGCCGGCGAGCACCGGCGCACCCTCGAGCACGAGCACCCCATCGCCTCCGTTCCCCTCGATGGAGTTCCCGTCGAGTCGGGGCGATCCTGCGTCGATCCGGAGGCCGTGTCTGCCATTGCGGCCGATCTGGTTGGCCTCGAGGACCGGCGCCGCGGAGTTGCGCACCACGACGCCGTCCTCGCGGTTCGACACGAAAGCGCTGCCGCGGATCGTCGGCTTGGCGAACGGTTCCTCGACGACGAGCCCCGTGCCGCTGCGCTCGACGTGGCAGCTCTCGATGGTCGGCGACACACCGCGAACCGCGATGCCGACGTCCGCGCCCTCCACGGCGACGTTGCGCAGCGTCACCTCGGCGCTCGCGAGCGTGAGCCCTTTCCAGGCACCGTCGGCGCGCGCCGCGCGAAACGTGATGCCTCGGCTCGGCTCGCCCGCGGCGACCAGACCTCCCTCGACGACGATCGCGGCGCCCTCCAGCTCGACCACGGTGCCGGGCTCGATCGTGAGGACCGCGCCCTTCGGCACCGTGAGATCCGCGCTCACGCGATACGGCGAGCCGGCTGCCCACCACGTGACCCTGCCGGCCAAGGGCCCCGCCGTCACCGCGGTCGCGCCGCGGCTACGCGGCACGGCCTCCACGATCGCGCTGGGCGGGCTCTCGTTGCCGGCTCGATCGAGCGCGGCCACGCGGAAATACGCCGCGACCCCGGTGGCCAGCTTCGCCACGGTCTGTTCGGTGAATTGGGTATCCGCGATCGCGGCGAAACCCGTCAGCGGTGTGGCGCTCTGATAGACGCGGTATCCGGCCAGGTCCTTCGCGGCGACGGCGCTCCAGGCGAGGCGCGCCGAATCCGCCGCGGGATCGGCCACGAGCCCCTCCGGCGCGGGCGGTGCTTGCGTGTCCACCGTGAACGCACCCAGCGCGTCGGTGAACAGCGACGAATTGCCGCGCTTGTCCTCGAGGCGGGCGCTCACCACCACCTGCTCGGCCTGATCCCCGGGGACGACCTGGTAGCTCGCCTCGTAGCGCCCCGGCTCGGTCGCGGACTCCGCCATGCGCAGCTCGCGAGAGAGCCCGGCGAGGGAGGCGGTCGCGATCATCTCGGGCTCGCCCGCGAGGGACACGTGAATCGTGTCGCCCGCCTTCAGCACTCGGCCCGCGGAATCGTGAAGCAGGGACGTGATCGCCGGCGGCTTCACGCGGCCGATCACGGTGGGCTCGGGAATGGTGGTGGTCATGCCGCGGAAGAGCTCGTCGGCGCCGCGCAGCAGCACCACTTGGCGCATGTTCATGGCGGCGCTGGCGGCGGCGCCGATCGCGCCGATGATCGACGTCGGCAGCTCGCCCTCCTGCTCGCGCGCCACGTCTTGTCCTTCCCACACGATGTCGCCGGTGCGTGCGTCGACGAGCCGCACCTTGGCGCCCACGTTCACCAGGGCGCCGACCACGGCGTAGATGCGGTCGAAGTGGGTGACCGTTCCATAGACCAGGCCGTCGACGTGAAGCAGCTCCGCGAGCTTCTGGGGGTCTTGCTCCGCGAGCGCCTTCGGGTCGGCGAGCCCGGCCTCGGCGAGCTTCTTGTCCACCACGGCGAGCTCCACGTCCTCGTAGGTCTTGGTGGAGAAGTGGTTGTAGAAGCTGCGGCGCACGGTGTCCGCCGCCGCGGGGCTCTCGGTCTCGTTCACGAACGGCAGCACCGCCACGCGACTCGGCAGGTGCGCGGCGGCCTCGGGATGCAGGCGCGCGGTGCCTTCGTACGACATCGTCGGCGCGTCCATCTTCTCGGTCGGCAGATTGAGCGGATTCTGCCCGCTGCAGCCGTGGCCGCAGACGAGAGCGAAAACGACCGCCAGCGCGAGGGCCGCGAAGCGGCGCCCGCATCGAAGCCTCGAGGCCACGCCCGCGAGATCCATCGCACCGCCTCCTCGCCTCGCCGTGCCCGCCCGGCGAACGTCGCTCGCCAACGCGCGCGGGCTCGCTCGGCTGCGAGCGGCGCGCGGCCGGCGACCATCCTAGCCGCACTACCAGCGGAATGGGCGATTCACCGCGCACACCGATCCGTCCCCGCGCACGATCGCGAGCGGGCGGTTCGGCTTCGCTCAGAACCAGAGCGGCGAACGGACGTCGCGAACGCGCCGCAACGCCCACAAGCTGGTCGCGGTGCCGGCGATCTCGAGGGTCGCGAACGCGAGGTGGATAGCGCGCACGTCGGCCACGAAGAGCGCCCCCAGCAGCCGAGCGAGCCCCAGCCCACCGAGCAGCGCCGCCAGCGCCGTGAGGCCGAGCGGGAGCCAGTCGGTGCGCGTCGCGCAGAGCCCGAGGAAGAACGCCACCCCGAGCTGAAGGCCGCCGTAGAACGCGTAGATCTCGACCCGCGCCGTGGCGGTCGTGAGCGCGATGTCCACGACGCGCATCAGCGCATCGGGGAAGACCAGACACCCGCCTCCGATCGCGCCGAACACCAGCGCCCCCAGCACCAGCACGCGCCGCGCCGCGATCATCGCGCGCTCACGGCAACCGAAAGGGAACGCCGATCGCGCGGGCGTTGAGCCAGTGGCGCACGCGCCACGGCACGAGCGGACGCATCGCGATCATGAAATAGGCGTCGATCCCCACCGGGTAGCGCAGCCGTGGCCGGCGTGCGCGCGCGGCGCGGACGATCGTGCGGCTCACCCAGCGCGGGTTCTGCGCCAGGAACCGAAACCGCGACATGCGGGAATCCATGTTCTCGAGGATTCGACGGTAGGGGCTCGACGGCGACGACGCGCGCACCATGCTGCCGCGATCGAACTCGGTGCCGAAGGCGCCCGGCTCGATCAGCGCCACGTGGATGCCGAAGGGCGCGAGCTCGTACTGCATCGCCTCGGTGAGGCCTTCCACGGCGAACTTGCTCGCATGGTACGGCGCGAAGATCGGGAAGGTGGTCCGCCCGCCCATCGACGAGACGTTGATGACGCGGCCCGAGCGTTGCGCACGCATCATCGGCAGGAACGCGCGCGTGACCTCGGCGAGCCCGATGACGTTGGTCTCGAGCTGGGCCCGGAAGACCTCGGCGCTCACGTCTTCGACCGCGCCGATGAGCCCGTAGCCCGCGTTGTTGACCAGCACGTCGAGGCGGCCGTAGCGCTCCTCGACGTGGCGGCGCGCGGACGCGATCGACTCGGCATCGGTGACGTCGAGACGCACCACGTCGAGCTCCACCTTCGAGCGCGCGGCCGCGTCGAGCAGCGGCTGCCGCTTGTCGAGGTTGCGCATCGTGGCGACCACCCGAAATCCCGCCGCCGCGAGGTCGACGCTCGCCAGCAGCCCGAATCCGCTCGAAGTGCCCGTCACCAGCGCCACGGGCCCGTTGCTCGCGCTCATCCTGTTTCTCTCCTCGATTCGCGGTCGCGAAGTAAGCCGCAACGCCCCCGCGGCGCCAACCGGTGCGGGGTCGATCCCGCCCCCGCGCGCACCTTGCCCGAATCCGAGCGCTCGAATAAATGATCTTCGCGAGCACGGATTTCTATGGGGCATTCCGAAGCGCGGGAGGTGGCGTCATGCAGGTTCGATCTCGAGTGATGGGTCGCTGGGCGCTCGCCGCCGTGCAGGTGCTGGTCATGGCGCTCGGCGGCTGTGCGCGGGCGCCGATCGCCAGCGATCCCGTGACCGCCGGCAACGCCAAGCGCACGCTCGTGGCGGGCCAGACAACGCAACAGCAAGTGATCGAGACCTTCGGCGCGCCCAATCTGGTCACACGCACGGCGGATGGCACGGAGACATGGACCTACGAGCGCGTGGCCTACGACTCGAGCTGGATGGGCGGCGGCGGCGGGGTGGGTGCGGGCGGCATTCCCGCCGCGCCGGCGGTCGTGGGCGGCGGGCTCGGGTTCGGCGGCGGCACCTCCAGCTCGGGAAGCCGCACCGTGACGCTCATCGTCTACTTCGACGCGACGGATCGGGTGCGCGATTACCGCGTCATGGAAAGTCATTACTGAGCGCATGCGGATCGCTCGCCCATCCCCGTTCGCGCCACGGTTTCGCGCAGGCCGCGTGCGGGCCGCGGCGCTCGTCGTCGTGGCGAGCGCCGCCGTATGCCTCGCGGGTTGCGCCAAGCAGATGACGCCGATGCAGCGGCAAGCGCTCGAGACGACGTACATCGACGCGCCGTTGCCGGACGTGTTCCGCGCGACGCGCACGGCCTTCCAGAACGAGGGCTACACCGTCGAGCAGAGCGAGCTGGCGAGCGGCTTCCTGCAGTTCTCGCGGGGCGTCCGCACCAAGTCCACGGGAACGGCGTTCGCGCTCGGTTTCCTGCCGGGCGGAGGCTCGTTCTACGTGGGCAACTACGGCTTGGGGGTGCTCGATCTGCTGCTGTGGCCTTTCTCCGTGCTGTGGGATCCCGCTGTCTCGGCGGCCGCGGCCTCGGATGCCAAGCGCGACGTGAAGGTGAGCGTCACGATGGTCGAGCTCGGCGCGCGCACCGAGCTGCGCGCCGGATTCGCGGACGCGGACTTCGACGACGAGTACGGCATCTTCCTGAAGCGGGTCTACGCCGAGGTGCAACGCCAGGTGATGCTGCGCGAGCACCGCGACGCGACCATGGGCGCCCCGCCAGCGAGCGGCGCCGCGCCGGTGAAGCCCGCCAACTGATCGCCGCCGCACGAGAGGCGTGCTGGACGTGCCTCGCTACAAGCTCTTCCTGCTCGAGCGACCCGGCGCGGACACGCGCACCGTCGAGCGCGCCGCGTGGACGCTGCCCTCGGCGCTCGACGTCCCGCGGCTGACCAAGGCGCTCAAGGGCGAGCTCCAGGTCGATTGGCTCGAGATCGCTTCGAGCGACCGGAAGCGCGAGATCGTCAAGATCCAGAAGGCGCTGAGCGCCGTGGGCTGCATGCTCGCGTTCGACGATGGCGGCAGCAGCTTGCGGCGCGATCTCACCGGCGCCATCCAGGAAACGCTGAGCGCGGAGGCGCGGCGCAAGGCGCGCGAGCGCGACCGCGAGCGCTCGATCTTCGAGCGCGGCGGCGCCGTCGGCGCCCTTCGCGACGCCGTCGCACGCCACGGCCGCGCGGCGCTGAGCTGGCTGGCGGGGATCGGCGTGATGGGCGGCTCGGTGGTGTTGCTCGTTCTCTGGCTCGGCACCGGCCAGACCACGAGCGGCTCGCCGGATCCCTCGACGCTCGCGCGCCTGGCGGCATTCGGTCGGAGTGACGCGAACTTGCCCGCGGTGCCAGACACCGCCGACGGCGAGGGTGGCGCGGAGCCCACCGAGCCCACCTCGCGGCGCCTGGTACAGCCACCCGCCGAATCGGCGGCGGACGGCCCCCGGCCCGCGATTCCGGACGTGCCGAGCGGCGGAAGCGCTCGTGCCGCGCGCTCCGCGACACCCAAACCGAAGCCGGCCGCGCCCACCGCGCGTCCATTCGAGATCGCGGGGTTCGTCCTCGGCCTGGGTTGGGCAGGTGGCTTCGAGGTGCTGGCGCGGCGGGCACGGCGTCAGTCCCGCTCGCGTGCGCTGTGGATGCGGGTGCTGCCGAGCCTCGCCACCGCCACGGTGGTGATGGCTGCGCTGGTGTGGACCGAGCGCCCAGCACCCGTGGCCAAGCCGCAGCCGAAGCCGGCGGCGGCGCTCACGACCTCGAGGCCCACACGCGCACCGGTGACGCGCGCACGGCCGTCGGCCATCCGCCCGCGGCGCACCACGAGCACCGCCGCGCAGACTCCGCCCAAACGTTATCGAGAGCTGCTCGCGCTCATGGTCCCTTCGCCACAGCCCTGCGCCGACGCAGGAACCCCGCTCGCGAGCTTCCTCTGCCTGGAACGCCTGCGGCGACCGGAGGCCGCCTTTGGCCTCGCGCCAGACTCCGGCGCCGCACCGGATGCGGAGCCTGCCGAGGCCGAGTCGCCCACCGCCACGCCGGCAGCGGTGCGGCGGCGCGAGGCCGCGCCCATTTCGCCGCCCGCGGCGCTCGCGGCGAACGCGCCGCCACATCGCGAGACGAAGGCCAGCGCCGCGGCGTCGCCCGGCACGAGTGCGACAGGGAGCGCGCCGACACCCGCGGCGCCTGTGGGCGCCCCGGCCCTCTCGTCCATCCCCCGAGCCCAGACGAACAGCTCAGCGCCCGCGCGTCCCAGCGCTTCCGACGGAACGGGAGCGCAGCATCGCCCGTCCGCGGTCACGGCTCCGAATCCCGCCTCCCTCACCGCGGCTCCGCGAGTCGCTTCGCCACCGATCGCCAGCGCGAATCCGGCCTCGAGCGCCGACGCGCGAGCAGCGGGCGGTACACAGCCGGCACCCTCGTCGAATCCCGCTCCGGCGGCCGCCATCGCGACGCCCGCTGCTCGCGCGCAAGAGCCGCATCGCCCGCCCGCCGAGTCCGCGCGCGCGCTGCCGACCTTCCTGCTCGGGCTGCTCGCGGGCAGCGTCGGGCTCTCGATCCTGGCGCTCGGCTCCGGTCCGGCAGGGACGCGACGCGAGCGGAGGCGCGCGTGAGCCGATCGCGCGAATGGGCTCTCGCCGCCACGCTCGGCTGGGCGCTCGCCCCGGCAGCGAGCGCAGGAGATCCGCTCGGCGATGCGCTGGTCACGAAGTTCGCGAGCTGCTTCGAGGCGCAAGGCGGCACGCTCACCGAAGACGACCGTGCGGTGCTGGCGGCCAGCAGCTCCGATCTGGCTCGAGTGGCCAGCACCGCCGTGGACGGCGTTCCGTGCTCCGGCGAGCTCCCCCAGGGCAGCGCGCCTCCCAGCGTCGAGGCCTGCGTGGCGGCGGTCGAGGCCCTTTCCTGCGACGGTTTCGCGGGCGATCTCACGAAAGCGAACGCAAGCCTGTCGGCGCTGCCACCGCCGCCCGAGTGGGCCACGGCGTACGCGCAGGCGCTCATGGGGCGAACCCTCGACTGCTACGCGGCGGAGGCCGGCTCGGCCCCGACACCCGATCAGCGCGCGCAGCTCGATGGCTTCGGTGCCGAGCTGGCCTCGGGTGTCGGCGCCGCGACCAGCGGCGGCGCGTGCACCATCCACACCGACGCTCTCGCGACCTGCACCGAGTGGCTCCGCGGGCGCGCTTGCGACGCCCTGCTGGGCGACCTCGCGACCCTCCTCGGGCAGGGTTCGTCCGAAGGCCCGACCGCGGCGAGCACCACCTCGGCGGACGGCATCGACGTGGAGAGCGCCGACGAAGCGGCCCTCGACCAGCGCTTGGCAGCGGCGCAGGCCGAGCGCCAAGCCACGTCGTCCCAGCTCATCGGCCCCTGCGCCGCGTTGATCGACTGCTCCACCGATCTGGACGCGACACTCGACGCCCAGCCCGCGCCGGAAACGAACGCCGAGCCCTGACGGAGCGGAACCCGCCCGCGGGCCGCCGCCCTCGCGCCCCCCGATCCGACGGCGCCTTTCCGATGGCGTGACGAACCCATCCGGGCTTGCCAGTCTTAGACTGGTTCCGGAAACGCTCGACGCACGACACGGAGCCCGCCATGTCCTGGGAGGTCGCGCTTTTCTCGGCCACGCTCTCGCGGCCGATGAAGATCATGACGTACGCGCTCGGCTACGGCGTGGGCATCGTGCTGCCTGCGATCATCGGCGTGAACATGGCGCGCACCAGCAGTCAGGCCTGGCCGCTCTTGATTCCCCTGGCGACCGCCGCGCTGCTGATCGTGTCCTCGCTCTTTCGCCCGTTGCGTTACGCGATCGACGCCGACGAGATCCGCGTCGAGCGCCCGATCGGCCCGATTCGCGTCCCCTTCGACCGAATCGAGTCGGTCGCCGACGCCACGCCTTTGCTCGCCGCGCGCATCATCGGCATCTTCCGCGTGGGCGGCTTCTACGGCACCTACGGCCGATTCCGGAACTCGACGCTCGGCCTCTTCGACCTCTACTTCACCGGCGAGCCGCAGATGCTCGCGATCCGTCGCCGCGGGACGCGGCCGCTGGTGATCGGCCCCGACGAGCCACGCCGCTTCGCCGAGACGCTCGAGCAACGTGCCCGCGCGCGCGGCTTCCGTTTCCCCGTCGGACGGCCGGCGCACCCTGCGGCGAGCGAGGAGGGCGGATGTTCCGCCACGTGATCCTGCTGCGGTTTCGCGACGACACCACCGAGGCCGCGCGGCGTGCGTTGCACGAGGCGCTCGCCGGGCTGCCGGCGGCGATCCCCGAGATCCGCTCCTACCGTTTCGGCGACGACGCGCTGCGGATCGGCGGCAACTGGGACTTCGCGCTGGTCGCCGAGTTCGATTCCGTCGACGGCTATCAGGCCTATCGGACCCATCCCGCGCACCTGGCGGTGATCGAGAGCTACATCAAGCCGATCCTGAAGGAGCGCGCTGCGGTGCAATTCGACGCGGCGGGCGAATGACGGACGCCACTCGGACCCACGTCGCGGTCCGGGGCCGCGTCGTTGGGCTCGTCGCGCTGGGAATCGTCGTCTCGAGCCTCTCGCGCGCCGCGAACGCCGCCGGCGAGATGCCCGTGAACACGCCCACCGCGGCGTGCCTCGCCGACGGCCAAGTCGAGGACATCTTGCTCGTGGACGGCATCGCCTACCTCGCGGGCCGGTTCACTCACGTCCGACCACCCGGTGCGGCGAGCGGTGGACCGGAGGAAAGGCCGCGCCAATTCTTCGCCGCGTGCGACGCCGCGACTGGCGCGGTCCTCGACTGGGACCCGCACGTCACCTGTGACGCCGGCACGTTTCCCTCCTGCGCCAGCAACCCGCGCGGCCAGACCCTGGCGCTCTCCGCCGATCGCCAGTCGATCTACCTGGGCGGCAAGTTTCGCGCGGTGGGCGGTTCGGCACGTCGTCACGCGGCGCGCGTGAGCCGCGCCAGCGCCGCTCTCGATTCGAGCTGGCTTCCCGAGCCCAACGACCGCGTGCAGCGAATCGTGGTGGCGCCCGACGGTGCCCGCGTCTACGTCGCGGGCAACTTCACGCAGGCCGGCGGCTGCGCGCCGGCGCCCTGCCACGCGTACCTCGCCGCCGTCGATCCGACCAGCGGCACCGCGATCACGGCGTTCGATCCCACGATCTCGTCGGCTGGTGGCGGGTTCGCGACCGTCTACGCGCTCGCGTTCTCCGGCGACGGCGCGACGATCTACCTCGGTGGCCAGTTCGACGAGGTCGACGGGGCCACGCGCTCGAGTGCCGCGGCGATCGATGCCGCCACCGGTACCGTGGCCACGGCATTCGCGCCGGCGCTCGCCGACACCAATCCCAGCGACCCGGACGTCCAGATCCACGACGTGATCGTCGATCGCGACTGGGTCTACCTCTGCGGGGACTGGTGGCTGACCGATGGGCTGGGCGACCAGCAGAATCAGCGCAACGTGAACCGCTTCACGGCGGCGAACGGCACCGTCGACCCCGACTTCTGGATCGCCACCGACGGCGGCGTGCAAGCGTGCGCCCTCGACCTCGATCTCGGCGTGCTCTTCGTGGGTGGCCACTTCGATTGCGTGCGCGCGTGGGTGGACTCGACGACGCCGCTCGACCCGAATCCCTCCCCCTGCGGCACCGACCCGCTCTTCGTGGGTACGTTCCAGCGCGATCTGTTCGCGCTGACCATCGCCGACGGCACGCTCCTGCCGTGGAACCCGGACACCGGCGGCGTCGCGGGAACGTGGGCGATGGCGCGCGGCGAGGGCCGCCTCCTCGTGGGCGGCGAGCTCACCTGGCCACGCACGGGAACGGCGACGCACCAGAGCTTGCTCGCCTTCGACGTGCCACTGTTCGCCGACGATTTCGAGCGCGGCGACACCGCGCGCTGGTCTGCTACCACGCCCCCGTGACGGAAACGTCCGCAGCAGCCGCCGCGCCTCGTGGACTCGAGGATCGTCAACGGCGGCTGTAGCGATCGAGGCGTGGACTGAGCTTCAGGGCGAGATCCGTGAAGGTCACCTGGGTCTCGCGATCCCGCCAGAACTCGATCCGGTGGATCCAGCGGCCGTGGTCGTCACGATCGATCTCGTCGTGGAGCGCGTCGGTTCTGTAGGGTGCTCGCGTCGCGAGGCGCTCGAGCTTCGTTACCGTCGTGCCGGGAAACCAGACACCTCGAAATCCGAGATCGAGATCGTAGTAGCCCACCTGGTTCCAGCCGCAGCGGATCCGCAGATGCGCCGTCTTGCGAGCGCGATCCATCACGAAACGCCTCACGAGACCGTCGTGAATGCTCACGACTCGGATCAAGGTGCAGAGCGCGAGCGGCATGGGGCTCTCTCGCGCCCAGGCTCTGAGCTGTGCCTGGTAGTCCTGCTCGGCTTGCTCCCGCTCGCCATCCCGCTTGCCATACCAGCGGAGCGGAAACCTCATGTCGGCTCTTCTCCCGAGCGACGGAACACCAGCGTGAAGTTGTTGGCGGGCATGGGGATCGTCTCGGCGAGCGCGAAGCCGGCGGCGTTCGCGGCGCGCTCCACGTCTTCGAGGTGGCGCACGCCCCACTCGGGATTGCGCGCGCGCAGGCTCTCGTCGAACGCGGCGTTGCTGGGTGCGGTGGGATTTCCGCCGACGTGGTACGGGCCGTAGAGGACCAGCGGCGCGCCGCTCGGCAGCACGCGCGCGGCGCCGGCGAGCAGCGCGAGTGTCGCCGTCCACGGCGAGATGTGGACCATGTTGATGCACACGATCGCGTCCGCGGCGTCGATGGGCCAGGTCTTGGCGCGCACGTCGAGCTCGCGCGGCGCGCGCAGATTCGGGAGAGCCTCGCTCTCGCGCCACGCGGCGATGCTGGCGCGTGACTCGGCGTCGGGGTCGCTGGGTTGCCAGACGATCCCCAGCAGGTGCCGCGCGAAGTGAACCGCGTGCTCGCCCGTGCCGCTCGCGATCTCGAGCACGAGCCCCTCTGTCGGCAGCACGCGCCGCAGCACGTCGAGGATCGGATCGCGATTTCGCGCCGTCGCCGGAGCGCGGAGGCGAGCGTCGCGCGGCATCACAGCCCCTCGAGCCCCGCGCCTTCCCAGAGGCGCGCCGAGGTTTCCGCCACCAAGTCGATGACGCCGAGCCCGAGGCTCGTGACACCGGTGATCGCGACGCTCCCGTCCGCGTTCACGGCGAGATCGCCGACCGGCTCGGTGAGATGCGAGAGCGAGAGAAAAGCACCGTCGCGGAGATCGATGCCGTAGAGGCCCTGCCCGCTCGCCAGCACGAGCAAATCCTGGCGCGGATCGAGCGTCATCGCGTTGGATCCGAAGGCATCGAGCACGGTGAGGCCATGGCCGGCGATCGGTGCCGCATAAAGGCGATCGCCGAGGATGTAGGCGGTCGAGCAATCGCGGCTCATCACCAGCCGGCCGTTTCCGGGGCCGGCCATGAACGTCTGCGCGGCGTCCGAGGTCGGGCCGAGCGTGCGCACCCGCACGAGCGCGCGATCGCGCAGCTCGTAGAGCACGTCGGCGGTCTCGATGCCGTCCGCGGACCACTCCGTGCCGAGCGCGAAGAGTCGCCCCGCTTCACAGCTGCTCACGTCGGAGACGTGCGTCCGGTCCGCCGTGATGCCCTTGGTGATGCGCCCCGTGGCGACCTCGAGGGCGTCCACCCGCGCATCGCCGAGGCGATACGGCGGGAAGTACGAGAAGCCCGTCGGCGACACCGTGAGCCAGAGCGTCGCGCCGCCGGCCGCCGAAGTGAACGCGGAAACCGGCTCTCCGAACGCGCTGCCTCCGGGAAGCAGATCCTCGAACGCTCCAGTGCCGAGATCGACGCGAAACGGACCCCGCGAGGCGTTGGGGCCGCCGAAGACGAACGCCGAGCCTGGGCGATCCCCTTGGGCGACGTGACTGATGCCCGCGCCGCCTTCGGCGATGCGCCGCGCTTCCCGCGTCGCGGTGTCGTACTGAAAGACTCCCGATGGCGTTCCGAACCACACGCTCGTGCAATCGCCCACTGCGGTCGCGGGGCCACCGGGTGCGCGCAGCTCGGAGATCGCCGTGGTGGTGTCGAAGGAGTCGAGCCGGTCGAGGGTCGTCGGATCGAACGCGTCGTAGAGCACCGTCGCGTACGTGCCCTCCGCGGTCGCCCCCGAGAAGGACTCGTGCGCCCGGAAGAGACGCGTGCCACCACAACCGATGGCCAGAGCTTCCTGCCGATACCCCACGCTCTGAACGATCGTCTCCTCGGTTTCCCGCTCGCAGCGGCTCAGATTCGCGTAGGAACCGGTGTGTGGACCCGGGCCGATCACCGCCTGCTGGTACGTCGCGCGGCCCGAGGGATCGATCAGCGCGGCAGGGAAGTCCGCGCAGCCATCGAGCCGCTCGCGACCGCCGTCGGCGAAGTCGATGCGATCCACACCGTCGCGCCAGGTGAAAGCACCCGCGCCCGCGGAATCGACGAAGAAGCCGCTGCCGGCGAAGCCGCGCTCGAGCACGAGCTGCCACTCGCTGCGCGCCGCCCCGAAGCGGTAGACGGCGCCGCTCAGCACCGGCTCCCCATACGGCGGTTGGGGCTCACCAGCATGTCCGACGACGGCGAACGCACCACCGCCGATCGGATCGGCCTCGACGGCCTCGACCGGCACACCAGCAAGCGGCGAGTCGAGGCGCACGATCGCACCGGTATTCAGGTCCACCAGCGCCACGCGCCCCGCTGCCCGCTCGAACACCAGCAGCGTTTGGCCGTCGGCGAGCGGAACGATCGTCCACGGACGCGCGAGCCCGCGTCCGGGCGCCGTCGCGAACTCGACCGGTTGCGCGGGAAGGACGAGCGGGGCGCCGCTCTCGCCGGAGCTACACGCGGCGGCGACGATCAGCGTCGCGAGACAGGCAACGCGGTGGCACGGCGAACGACGAGCACGCGAACGAGGGTCCATCGGGACCTCCGAAATGCGTTTCCGTCCGCGGGAGATCGGATGGCGTGGCTGACTGCATGTCTCGACGTATAGCACCGCACGGCGCGAGCGATCGCCTCCGGCCGCGACGGTGCGCGGCCCGCCAGGCGCTCGGTGCAACCCGACCGCTAGGGGATCTCGACGGGCACTTCGAGCGGTGCGGCGCCGAGCGACTCGAACCAGAAATGGCCTTCCTTCAAGAGCCCCACGCGGGCGGTGTAGCGGCCCGCGGGAAGGCCGTCGGCGGCGACCGAGAACGCCACCTCGCGACTCTCGGCGGGAGCGAGCGGCGGGTCGAAGTACACGCGCTCTCGATCGCGGACGCACGCACCGGTGGCCGTGTCGAACCAGCGGATCCCGACGCCCGAGCGGCCGAGGAGCGCGCCCGTGCCGTCGAGCGACGCGCCGTCGGGACCGCGCACCCGTGCTCGAATGGACACGCTCCCATCCGCGGCGACCGACACCGGCGCGACCAGCTCGAGCCGCGCCGTCGCGAGCGTCGAGCCCTCGACCTCCACGTTCCACTCGACCGGTGGCGCGCCCAGATCCGCCAACCAGAAGCACGCCTCGCGCACCAGATCGACCCTGCAGCGATAGGAGCCCGCGGGCAACAGCGCGACGTTCGCCGCCAGCGACACGTCGCGGATCTCGCCCGGTGCGAGCGGCGGCGTCAGCGCGGCGCGATCGGATGCGCGCACTTCTTCGCCGGTGTCGGCGCGAAACCAACGCACGCCGACGGCGATGCGTCCCCATCCGGAAGCCGCGGCTTCGTTGCTGTCGATCGACGACGTGGCGTGACCGCGAACGCGGATCGGAATCACCAGATCCTCGGGTCCGCGAGCGGTGGCCGGCTTGGTCGGCACCTCGACGATGGGCTCGGCATGCGGCTCGCCGGCGACTTCCAGATCCCATTCGATGGGCTTCACGTCGAGATCGCGGAACCACCAGAGCCCGTGGCGCACCAGGTCGACCTCGAGGTGGTAGCGCCCCGGCTCGCGCGGTACGAGGCCGATCAGCGTGAGATCGACGCTCTCGCCGGCCGCGACGGTCTCGCTCATGCCGATCTGCGCGAAGGTGTCGTCCAGCGCTCGTCCCGATGCGTCGGAGAGCCGCGCGCACAGGTAGACCTTGCGATACGGCTGGTTTCCCGCCGCCAGCCACGGCATCTCGCCGGTGTTGGTGGCGCGAAAGCGCGCCACGAAGAGCTCGCCAGGGCGCGCGCGCGCCGGCAGCTCGCGCGCCTCGATCCGCGCATCCCACACCAGCGCGTTGGGCAGCTTGCGGCCGCCCTCGATGAGCGCGTGGCGCAGGTTCTCGTACTCGGGCTTGCCGGGGTAGTAGCGCTCCGAGGGGAAGCCGAGCGGCTGATCGGTGGTCGCGAACGTGAGCCGATCCACCCCCAGCTCGCGTGCCAGTCGGCGCGCCTTGTCGAGCTCCTCGTCCGAGTCGTTCCAGCGGAAGAGGATGTAGTTCCAGATGATCCACGGGAAGAGCAAGCCTCGACGCTCACGCTCTTCCACGACGTCGTGGATGGCCTTCAGGACCTTGTCGAGCTTTCCGCGCTTCCGGTAGGTCTCGTAGACCTCCTGGGTGGCGCCGTCGACCGAGAACTGGACCTCGTTGATCCCCGAGTCCACCAGCGCCGCCACCTTCTCCGGCTTGTCGAAGTAGTGGCCGTTGGTGCTGGTCCAGATCCAGATCTTCGGGTTCACGTCCTTCGCGTACTTGAGCATCCGGAACGCGTCTTTGTGCAGGAAGCTCTCGCCGTAGTTGTAGAAGACCATGCGCTCGATGTGCGGCCCGACCTCGTCGATCACCTTCTTGTAGAGATCGAAGGGCAGCATCCGCTCGACGCGCGTGTCGTAGACCTCGACCTCGCACGCCGGCTGCGGGCAGCGCAGATTGCAGATGATCGTGGGCTCGACGTAGAGGACTTGCGGGTAGGTCTGCGGGACGAGCGGCAGATTCGGCGGCTCGTAGCCGCCGTCGTGCACTTCCATGAGCCCGCACTTGTAGCAAAACGCCGGCGGGCGATTGGCGTGCATGCCGCGCCGCATGCGCTGGAAGCCGCCGCCTTGCCAGATCTCGAGAGCGCTCTGGCTCGCGACGTGGCCCATCTTGTTCTCGTTGCGGGCGTCGCCGCAGCCACACACGACCGTGCCGTCGCAGGTGAGCACCAGCGTGCGCCACGGCCACAGGCAGAACATGCGTTTGCCTTCGTAGCTCACGCCGAAGCGGTTGAGCTGCGCCGGGCCTTCGGCAACGGTATTGAGCTGTGTGAGACTCATCGAGACCTCGAACCGAGCGCCGGGAGGCGCCGATCCGAGGAGGTTATGCGCCACCACGATCCCCGTCCAACCAACCTCACCGCTTGGCTGCTCTTGGCGGCCGTCACCTTCGTGCCGGGTCGGGCCGCCAACGCCGGCGAGACCTATCGCCGCGTCCAGCTGGTGCCACGCGACGAAGCCGCCGCGGACCCCTCGTTCGCAGCCTTCCGCGCCAAGCTCGACGCGGCCATCGCCGCGAAGGACGCGGATTTCCTGCGCTCGATCCTGGCGCCCGACGTCCTGCTCACCTTCGGCGGCGAGAGCGGCCCGAACGCCTTCTTCGAGCGCTGGCGGCCAGCGGCCGACGACTCGGAGCTCTGGTCGCTGCTCACCGAGCTGCTCCGCCTGGGCTCGACTCTGAGCACGGACGCGGACGCGGCCGACGCGACGTACCCCTTCTACTTCGAATCGTTCCCGGACGACTTCGACGGATTCACCAGCGGCGTCATCACGGGCAGCAACGTCAACGTCCGGGAGCACCCCGACGCCGCGTCCGCGGTGATCGCTCGGCTCAGCCACGACGTCGTCGTCGTCCCCGACTGGGGCGAAGCCGCCGCGGATCGCCCCGCCTCGCCGTGGGTCCGCGTCGCGCTCCACGATGGATCGGCTGGCTACGTATCGCGCAAGCTGATCCGTTCTCCGGCCGGTTACCGGCTCGGCTTCCACCGAGCCGGTGACCGGTGGATGCTCACGTTCCTGATCGCTGGCGATTGATGCGTCCTCGCCGATGAGCTTGATCGCGGAGCTGGCACGAAGGGTGGTGCGCTTCGACGGGGCGATGGGGACGATGTTGCTCGATCGCGGCCTCGGGCTCGGCACGCCGCCCGAGCGCTGGGTGCTGGATCGGGCCGACGAGGTGCTCGCGGTGCATCGCGCGTACATCGACGCAGGCGCCGAGGTGCTCACGACCTGTACGTTCGGCGCGAATGCGATCCACCTCGCGCGAGCTGGGCTCGCCGAGCGCGGCGAGGAGATCTGTCGGCGCGCCGTCGCGCTGGCCCGCGAGGCGGGCGGCGGCCATTGCTGGATCGCCGGCGATCTGGGGCCGATCTGGCCGCCGGCAGGCGCCGCGAACGCGCCGAGCGCGAGCGAGCGCACGGAGGCCTACGCCGAGCACGCACGCTGGCTGGCCGCGGCCGGCGCGGATGTGCTGCTGGTCGAGACGCAGCTCGCTCTCGACGAGGCTCGGACGGCGCTCGCCGCGGCACGTGCGACCGGACGACCGGTGATCGTCACGATGACCTACGGCACGCCGGAACGGCTCGCCGACGCCGCGCTGGCGGGCGCGGAGGCGGCCTCGCTGGAGCGCGCAGGCGCCGCGGCGGTGGGCGCCAACTGCATGCTCACCGCCGAGCACCTCCGTCCGGTCGTCGTGGGCATGGTGAAGACGACCGCGCTGCCGGTCGTCGCGCGGCCCAACGCGGGCCAGCCGCGGCGCACCGGCGATGGGCGCTTCGTCTACGAGGAGACTCCGCAAGGATTCGCGCGAGGGATCGCCGCGCTGGCGGAGGCCGGCGCGCACGGCGTGGGCGGTTGCTGCGGGACGACGCCGGCGATGATCGCCGCCGCGCGAACCGCGCTCAGCTCAGCGCGAGCGGGATCTTGATGCGGAACGTGGTTCCGACGCCTTCGGCGCTCTCGCACTCGATGGTGCCGCCGTGGCCCTCGATGATGATGCGACAGATCTCGAGGCCGAGCCCGGTGCCCGCGGAGCGCGTCGAGAAGAACGGCTCGAAGACCCGCGCGCGCACCTCGGCCGGCATGCCGCGCCCGGTGTCCTCCACCTCGACACAGGCCTGTGAACCGAGCACGAAGCTCCGGAACGAGATCCGGCCCCCTTCCTCGGTGGCATCGACGGCGTTCTGCAGCAAGTTCCAGAGCACGCGCCAGAGCTTGCGAGGCGCGACCTCGCAGGGCAGCGAGACCGACGGCTCGAGATCGAGTCGGCGCGTCTGGTCGATGGTGCCGCCGCGCATGTCGTTCACGAAGCCGCGCACCACCTCGGCCAAGTCCGCCCGCTCGAGCTGATACGAAAGCGGGCGGCCCTCCGCCACCATCATGAGCTCGCTCGAGAGCTCGTGGATGCCGTGCACCGCTTGATCGAGCAGACGCCGGACGGTGCTGCCAGCGGGCCCCAGGTCGGCGAGACCGGCGAGCCCGACGACCGCCGTGAGGTAGTTGCGGATGTCGTGGGCGAAGCCGGACGCGAGCCGTCCCGCCAGCGCCAGCTTCTCCGCCCGCACCAGGCTCTCGCGCGCGGTGTTGAGCTCGCGCAGCGTGTACTCGAGATGGCGATTGCGCAGCGCCAGCTCCTCGAGCAAGTGGCGGTTCTCGCGCGCCAGCCGGCGGCGCTCGAGCGCCTCCGAGATTTCCTGCCGCAGCACCGCCGGGTTGCACGGCTTGAGCAGGAAGCGCAGCACCTCGCCTTCGTTGATGGCGCGCAACATCGCGTCGGGCTCGTTGTAGGCGGTGAGCACGATGCGCACGATGTCGGGATCGCGCTCGCGGATGCGCGCCAGCAGATCGGTGCCGCGCACGCCGGGCATGCGCTCGTCGGTGAGCACCAGGTCCACCGGATGCTCGTCGAGGATGCGCTGCGCCTCGGAGGCATCCGCGGCCGTGAGGACCTCGTACTCGCGGCCCAGGATCACCATCATCGTCTGGCGCAACGGCTCTTCGTCGTCGACGACCAGAATGCGAGCGCGGGGCATGGAAGGGGGCGGCGGGGGGGTCATGGAGTCACGGTCCTATGCCGAGCCGCGATGCGTCGAGCAGGCATCGTGCGGCTCGCCGGGGGTCGTCGATCGACGAGCTCGAATCCTCGCGCGGGCGGCGGCGAGCACGTTCGCGCGGCGCATCCTTTTCCCCTAGCCGTCGGCGCGCGTCAACTCTCGGCGCGGGTCGAGCCATCCTCGCGACCGTCGGGGGGCACGTCCGCGCCGCTCGGCAACGCGCCATTGGACGCCGCGGCCGCCGGCAGGCGGATCACCGCGCGGGTGCCTTCGTTCACCACGCTCGAGAGCGAGAGCTTCCCACCGTGCTCCTCGACGATCTTGCGGCAGAGCGCGAGCCCGAGGCCCGTGCCGCGTCCCGGCTCGCGGGTGGTGAAGAAGGGATCGAAGACCCGCTCGAGGTTCTCGGGCGCGATGCCGACACCGTTGTCGGCGACCACCACCTCGACCTCGGCGCCGATCCGCCGCGTGCTCACCCAGATCGCGCCGCCGGTGGGCGGCAGCGCCAGAAGCGCGTTCTTGATCAGATTGAGGAAGACCTGGTTCATGCGGCCGCTGCGGCACAGCGCGACGGCCTCCCCGGCGAGCTCGGTGTGGAACTGGACCGTCGCCGAGCCGCCACCGGCGAGCAGGATCGTCGAACGAAGCGCCTGGTTCAGGTCGACGGGCGTGGCCTCGAGATCGGGGTGTGGCTCGGAGACGCGCTTGAGCTCGTTGATCAGCCCTTGGATCCGCTCCAGGCCGACGTTGGCCGAGCGCAGTAGGTCGATGCAGGTGGGGAGCGCCTTGGTGCTGCCCTCGCGTTGCATCTCGGCGAGCAGCTCGTCGAGGGCAAACACCGCGTTCGAGATGAATCCGAGCGGGTTCAGCAGCTCGTGCGCCAGCCCCGCGGTGAGCACACGCATCGATTTGGAGGTCTCGGTGGTGAGCGAGTCGACCCGCTCCTCCTTGCGCTTCATGAGGCGATGGATGGCGGCCTGCAGCTCGCGCACGTTGAACGGCTTGCTGAGGTAGACGTCGGCGCCGTGGCGGCGGGCCTCCACTCGATCCTGGCTCTGCCCGCGTGCGGTCAGCATGACGATCGGGATGGGCCGCGTTTGCGGATCGTTGCGGAGCTGCTCGCACAGCCAGAAGCCGTCGCGTCGCGGCATCATCAGGTCGGTGATCACCAGATCCGGCAGATCGGACTTGGCGCGCTCCCAACCCTCCTCCCCGTCGGCCGCGGTGATCACGTGGTACTCGGACGCGAGCTGGAGCGCGACGAAACGCGCCAGGTCGCGCGAGTCCTCGACCACCAGCACGGTGCCCCGGCGCGGCCCCATCTCGATGCGCGCGGTGGTGCGCCGATCCGCGACGTCGTAGAGCTCGCCGAAGCGATACTCGGGCGACTCGGACATCGTCTGCACCCACGCACCGAGGCCCGCGTCCTCTTGGCGGCGGGCGTGGGCGGTGTCGGCGCGGGCCACGCGGCGATCGATCCGGTCGTCCGGGATGCGCGACGGATCGTCGGGCAACCGCACCACGAAGCTCGAGCCCTGGCCGGGCGTGCTCGTCACCGACACCGATCCCGCGTGCAGCTCCACGAACTCGCGCACCAGGGCGAGCCCGATGCCGGTCCCGCCCTTGGCGCGGGTGGCGGTGGCGTCGACCTGGCTGAAGCGTTCGAAGATGCGCGCGTGGTGCTCGGGCGCGATGCCAATGCCCGAGTCGGCGACCTCGATCTCGACCGCGTCGTCGAGCGCGCGCGCGGCGATCCGGATCTGCCCCTGCGCGGGCGTGAACTTGATGGCGTTCGACAGCAGGTTGAGCACCACCTTCTCGATCTTGAGCCGATCGAGCGTCACCAGCAGCGGCGCTTCCGGCAGGTCCGTGTCGAGCTCCAGCGAGCGCCACGAGAACATCGGTCCCGCCTGCGTCGTGATGCCGTCGATGAGCTCCACCAGGTCGAACTCCTCGAGCCTGAGCCGCGCCTGCGCCGCCTCGATGCGCGCCAGATCGAGCAGGTCGTTGATGAGCCGCAGCAAGCTGAGCCCGTTGCGGCGGATCACCTCGAGGTATTCGAGCTGGCGCTGCAGCAGCGTCCCGTCCGTGGTCGAGCCCAGGCTTTCGAGGGCGCCGAGCATCAGCGTCAGCGGCGTGCGCATCTCGTGAGAGATGTTCGCCATGAAGTCGCTCTTGAGCCGGTCGAGGCCGCGGAGCTGCTGGTTGGCGCGCGCCAGGTCCTGACGGCCGTCGAACTCGGCGCGCGACAAGCGACCGGCCTGCAGGTTCGCCGCGAGCGAGATCCCCACCGCTCCGAACAGGAAGAACGTGTTGTTGAGGGCGACCTGCGCGTCGCGCTCGCCGTTCGCGAGCGCCACCGTGACGTACATGACCACGGCACCCAGCCCGGCGATGAGCGACTCCTCCCACGTCCACGGGATCACCAGCCCCATGCCCATCACCACCAGCACCAGGCCCGCGTAGTAGAGGCTCTGCTCGTAGCCGGTGCGCGTGAGCATCGCGCAGATGATCCCGCTCACCCACCACACCTCGACGCAGCCCAGCCAGCGCAGCGACGCGCGCGTTCGAACGCGCGGCAGCGCGATGAGCACCGCTCCGTAGCCCAAGGCGCACAGCACCCGCAGCACCAGGAACGTGCGCGGGACTCCCGGGTAACGCGACGCCGGGTAGATGATGAGATCGACGACCCAGAAGACCAGGAAGATGATGATCGCGACGACCGCGAACAGGCGCACGCCGGCGCGAACGCGTTGCGCTTCCTCGTTCTGCCAGACGACGTGATCGTCCGCTTCGTTCATGGCTTGTCGGCGCGCAGCACGATCGCGCGCGGTGGCGTCCCGAAGGTGCGCTCGACGCTGCGCACCGTGAGGCCCGCGCCCGCGAAGAGCTCGCCGAACTCTTCCACCTCGAAGAAGCGGAATCGGCCTTCGTCGAAGAGGCGAAGCAGGAACGCCGCCGAGCTCATGTACTCGCGGACGGCGTGCAGCGTGCGGTCCTCGTCGTAGCCCTTGAGCGGCGCCACGGTACCGGCGCGGATGTCGCGCAACAGCGCCACGTAGACCTGCGAGAAATCGGCGTCGGGTCGAAACGTGGAGGCGACCAGCCGCGCGCCGCTCTTGAGACGAGCGGCGAGCTGTCGCACCAGGGTCGCCGGGTCCACGACGCACGAGAGAAAGAGGCTCATCAGCACCGCGTCCGCGTGCTCGATCAGCGCGGGCGGGCCGTCGAGCTCGGCGTCCCACTCGAAGGTCTCGAGGGAAAGCCGCGACTCGGCGCGGACGCGCGCCGTCTCGAGCAGCTGTGGCACCAGGTCGTAGAGCATCACGCGCAGCGCCGGCCGCTCGGCGCGCCGAGCGAGCGCTTCCAGGGAATGGCCGAGGCCGCAGCCCAGATCCGCGAGCACCGCGTCGTCCGCGAGCTCCAGCAGGTCGATCTGCCGATCCATCAGCTCCTGGTACTCGCGCGTCATCGCCAGCACGTCGAAGCCCAAGCTCTCGGTGGTGGCGCCGAGCATGTAGCTGCGCCAGTACTCCCGCGGCGAGGCGAGCTCGATGCGCGGCGCTCGCGCCCATTCCTCGGCGGCCACCGTCGCCGCGACGCGCTCGTTCGGCACCGCCACCGCCGGGTGCTCGACGCCGACCGCGGCGAGCACGAAGCGCGCCACCGGCAAGTACGCGAGCAGCGCCTCGACGCTCTTGGTGGGCACGTGCCCGCAAGGCACCACCACCAGCCGCCGCTCGACGGTGGGGGCGGAGGCCAGGATGCTGCGGATGCGCAACTCGTTCACGAACGCGTCGTAGCGGCCGTGCACCCAGAGCAACGGGATGCGCAGTCGAGCGGCGTCGCGCTGCGCGTCCTGGATCAACAGCAACCGCGCGCGCAGACCATCGGCGCACCAGCGGTCGGCGTCGCTCAGGACACCGAGGATGTTCCGCACCTGGTGCCGGACGCCGGCGCGGTAGTTCGCGACGTAGTCGATGCCGCCGGAGGCGGTGCGGATGAGGTCCTGGAGGTCGGAGGCTCCCATCAACTCGACGAGATGGGTGACGCGCGGGTCCTCGACGGCGGCGCGCAAGCAGAGCGGCCCCGAGAAGCTCATGCCGATGAGCGCGGTGGCGGTCGCCGGAGCGCCCAGGCGGCCATGCGCGTAGTCGATCGCCGCGGTGAGGTTCTGGACGCACTCGCTCAGCTCGAGGCCGAGCGTCTCCTTGCCGTTGCGGTCGAAGCCCGCGTCCTTGGTGCTCTCGCCGAGCGCGTTCACGTAGTCGATGCGCAGCACCGCCACGTGGCGCGCGTTGGCGTCGTAGATCGCGCACAAGAACTGGGCGAGGATCGACACCGACTCCTTGGTCTTGCCCCACGCCGGCGGCACCACGAACACGGTGGTCGGGCCCGGATGGCGAACCTCGTTCCAGAGCCCGGCGACCTGCCGCTCGCCGCACGCGAACCGCACCGACTCGGCGCGGTACGCGGTCGCGACGCTGCGCGGCGCGGCGTCGGGAAACGCCGATTCCTCCTCGTGCAGCGGCAGCACGGTGCGCGAGACGTCGTCGGAGGGCGTGTCGACGAAGGTGGCGCCCGCCGTGAAGCCGACCGCCTCGGGACGCCGATAGCGCAACAGCGCCAGCTCTTGGCGGACCAGACCGCCCTCGACGTGGAACTCGACGTCGAGCTGGCCGGCGCGCGGCAGCACGTCCTCGTCGGCGGCCGATCCCACGTAGAACGCGAAGCCGCGCGGCGACAGATCGGTCACCGGAAACCAGCGCTCCCCGACGCGGATGCGCAGCGGCGAGTCGAGCCCGAGGACCAGTCGATCCTGCGCGCGCTGGTCGGTGAGCACGCAGCGCGTGGGCTGACCGATCACGACCTCGCCGTCGCCCACCGCGAGCACGAAGCCGTCGAAGAGAAAGCTCTCGTGCTTCCAGGTGGCGGCGAAGCACAGGTACGAGCCGGGCGGACCGAGCGCCTGGGGAGCGGGAAGGGCGATGCGCAGCTGGCGCGCCGACTCGTCGAGGTCGCGCACGGTGCCCTGCACCACCCGCCCGCCGTGCACGCGCGCGAAGGTCACGCCCACGCCATGGGTCGCGAGCTCGCGCAGGATGCGCACCACGCCCTCGTGCGCCGTGAGCCAGCGGAAGCCGTCGACCTCGACCCGCTCCAGCCGCTCGACCGTGTCGCGCAGCGTGGAGGCCAGGATCTGCGCCTTGGCGATCTTGAAGAGCTCCTGCTGGGTCTCGCCCGTGACGCGGATGAAGCGCAGCCTGAGCTCCGAACGGGAGCCCGCACGGATCGACTCCGCCACGTGGCAGGTGAGCATGTCCTCGAGCCCGGGCCGCTCCAGCCGAACCCTGAGCGACAGGATCGGCTGCTCGGCGCGCTCGCCTGCCAGACGGATCCGCGCGCCGTACGGGGAGAGATCGAGAAGCTCGGTGCCGGGCGGGTCCAGGATCTCCACACCCGACGCCGAAGCGCGCGGGTAGCCGCGCCGCTCCACCCGCGAGCGGGTGACCGCGAAAGCATTCTCGAGGAACGCGCGCAGGTCCTGGGGGCGACGGCGCGGATCGTCCACCAACGTGCCGCCCGACAGCCGCAGCGCCAGATACGCGGCGCCGGGGTTGCTCGTGCGCCGCAGCACGGCGGTGAGGGGAGGCTCAACGACGCCCTGGAAGTGCGCGGTCAGCGCGCTCGCGCCGATCGCCGGATCGACGAGTGTCGGCCATTCACCCGGCTCGTTCGCGATCTGAACGTCGAACTCCTCGGCGATCCCCGCCACCAGCTGGATCAAGCCGTGATCATTCGACAACACGGCGAGCTGTGGGCTCACGGGCGCGGCGTGGCTGCTGGCCGATGGCATCTTCATTCGTCCGGACGGGAAGTTACGGCGATTTTCCTCGATTCGTGCCGTCACCCACAACCCCGGGAAAAGCGAGCGTTTTCCTGTCGGCTTGCACTGCGACCCGGAGGTCCCCTAAATGTTGACAGGGACCAGCACGCGAGAGACGAAACCGGCACGAATCATGCGAAGCGTCGTCATCACCGGCCTCGGGCTCGTCAGTCCGCTGGGCAACTCCCTGGCCGCGAGCCTCGCGGCGGCGCGTGCCGGGCAGTCGGGCATCCGCTCCTGCGAGCGCTACCTGTGGGGCGAGTTCGGTGCCGAGATCGCCTGCCGGGTGGCCGGCACGGTGGAGGACTTCGACGCGAGCCAGTACGTCGAGGCCGAGCGCGTCGACTCCTCGGACCCCGCGATCCTCTACGCGCTCGCCGCCGCCGACGAGGCCATCGCGGACTCCGGCCTGATGCGCGATCTCGACCCAGCCGCGGAGGAGCGTGAGCGGATCGCCGTGGTGCTCGGCACCGCTGGGCCGGGCTGCGTCAGCTATCACCGCGCGCTTCACACGGCCTTCGTCGACCGCGCCGCCCATCGGCTGGCCGGCTCGATGAGCCTGCAGATGTCCGGAAACATGCCGCCCTCGCTGGTGGCGCTCCGGCACGGCTTGCGCGGCCCGAACTTCGGGATCGTGAACGCATGCGCCGCCGGCTCCACCGCGATCGCCACCGCCACCGAGATGATCCGCGCCGGATCCGCCGACGTGGTGGTCACCGGCGGCGCCGAGTCGTGCATCGGTCTCACGCTGCTCGGCAGCATGGGGAACGTGGGGGCGATCAATCCCACTCGCGATCCGCACCGCGCCTCCCGTCCGTTCTCCGCGGATCGCGCCGGGCTCATCATGGCCGAGGGCGCAGGAATCCTGGTGCTCGAAGCCGCCGATCGGGCGCTCGCCCGGGGTGCGCGGATTCACGGCGAGGTATTGGGAATTTCCCGTACGAACGACGCCTACCACGTCTACAACCCCGACCCGAGCGGTGCCTTGTGGGCTCGCGCGATCGAGCTCGCGTTGCGCGACGCGCGGGTCGGCCTCGACGAGATCGGCGCGGTGAGCGCCCACGCCGCCTCCACCCCGCGCGGCGATCTCGCCGAGACGCGCGCGCTCAAACGGGTCTTCGGCAAACGCGCCTACGACGTTCCCGTGAGCGCCACCAAGTCGATGCACGGCCACGCGTACGGCGCCGCCGGCGCCATCGAGACCATCCTGTCGCTGGCCGCGCTGAACCAGCGGTGGCTGCCGCCCACCGCGCACCTCACCGAGCCGGATGCCGAGTGCGACCTCGATTACGTGCCGAACGAGAGCCGCGCCACGGACGCGGAGATCCTGCTCAAGAGCTCGTTCGGCTTCGGCGGCACCAACGCGTGCCTCGTCCTGCGCCGCGCGCCGCGCTGAGCGCTCAGGCGGCGACCGGCGGACGGGTGACGCGCCGGTAGAGCGTGGTGCGTTGCACGAGGCGGCGACCGAGCGGCGCCACCAGCTCGGTCAGCTCCTCGTGGCTCAGCCCCTGGCCGTGCGCCGCGCCGGCGGCGCGGCTGATGCTCTCGTTCATGAGCGTGCCGCCCAGATCGTCGACGCCCGCGGCGAGCGCCAACCGCGCGCCTTCGATGCCCATCTTCACCCACGAGGTCTGGACGTGGTCGATCGCGCCGACGAGCGCGATGCGCGCGATCGCGTGCATGAGCAACGCCTCGCGGAACGTGGGGCCCGGGCGCGCCGCACGCTTCAGGAAGATGGGCGCGGCCATGTGCACGAAGGGCAGCGGGACGACCTCGGTGAAGCCACCGGTCTCGCGCTGCAGCGCGCGGGCGCGAAGCAGGTGTCGCGCCCAGTGCACCGGGCGATCCACGTGGCCGAACATGATCGTCACGTTCGAGCGCAAGCCGACGGCGTGCGCCGTGCGGTGCACGTCGAGCCAGGTGTCGGTGTCGAGCTTGTCGGGGCAGATCACCCCTCGCACCTCGTCGTCGAGGATCTCCGCCGCGGTCCCGGGCAACGTGGCCAGGCCCGCATCCTTGAGCGCGCGCAGGAAATCGGCGAGCGGCATGCCGAGGCGGCGCGCGCCCTCGTGGACCTCGAGCGCCGTGAACGCGTGGATGTGGATCGTCGGATCGGCGGCGCGCACGGTGCGCGTGATGTCGAGATACGTGGATCCGTCGAAGTCGGGATGGATGCCGCCTTGCAGGCAAACCTCGGTGGCGCCGCGCGCCGACGCCTCGGTCACCCGCGCGGCGATCTCGTCCAGCTCGAGCAGGTACGGCGCGCCACGCAGCTCGGGCGTGGTGGGGCCCTTGCTGAAGGCACAGAAGCGGCAGTGGTACGTGCAGACGTTCGTGTAGTTGATGTTGCGGTTGCGCACGTAGGTGACGTCGTCGCCGACGACGCGACGGCGTAGCTCGTCGGCGACCGCGCAAACTCGCTCGACCTCGCGTCCGCGGGCCCCGAAGAGCGTCACGATCTCGCTCTCGCCGACTTCCTGCCCGGCGAGGACACCCGCGAGAACCTCGTCGACCGCGGTGCGTGCCGCGCGCCCGGCGCTCGGCGCCGCCACGCCGCGCCGCGACCACGGGGCCGCGCCGTCCCGGTCGGCGTCGCGAAGCGGCAGCGGCGCGCCGTTGGCTCCGGCCGCCCAGCGATCGGCGCGATCGAGACCGTGAGCGTCGCTCGCCGCCAAGACCGGGAAACGCATCGCCGGGTCGAGCCAGCGCTCGGGATCCGCGGAGAAACGGGGATAGATCGTGAGCCGCGACACCAGCTCGAAGCCGCGCGCCTCGCTCACCGCGCGCCATCGATCGACCTCCGGCCAGGGGCGCTCCGGGTTCACGTGATCGGGCGTGACCGGCGAGATGCCACCCCAGTCGTTGATCCCCGCGTCGAGGAGCTCGCCGAAGTCGTCGCTCAGGTTCGGCGGCACCTGGAGGCTGATCGCGGGGGGCAGCACCAAACGCGCGGCGGCGACGGTCCAGAGCAGCTCCTCGCGGCTGCACGCCGGATCGTGCTTCATCGCCGTGCCGGGCTTGGGCAGGAAATTCTGGACGATCACTTCCTGGATGTGGCCGTGGCGCTGGTGCGACTCGCGGATCGCGAGCAAGGCCTCGAGGCGCTCGGCGCGGGTCTCGCCGATCCCGATCAAGATCCCCGTGGTGAGCGGGATCGCCAGCGTGCCGGCGGCGTCGAGCGTCGCCAGGCGGCGGGCCGCGGTCTTGTCCGGCGAGGCGTGGTGGGGCCCGTCGACCGCGTGGAGCCGATCGGCCAGCGACTCGATCATCATGCCCTGCGACGCGCTCACGTGCCGCAGCCGCGCGAGATCGTCGGCGTAGAGCGCGCCGCCGTTGGCGTGCGGCAGGAGATTGGTCTCGGCGAGGACGCGTTCGGCGGCGGCCACGATGTAGTCCACCGTGGACGCGTAACCCCGCTCGGCGAGCCACCGCGCCGCCACCGGATAACGCTCCTCGGGCGCTTCCCCGAGGGTGAAGAGGGCTTCCTTGCAGCCGACCGCGGCGCCGGCCCGCGCCACCGCCAGCACCTCCTCGAGCTCCATGTAGGGCGCCGGCAACCGGCTCGGGCTCTGCGCGAAGGTGCAGTAGCCACAGCGATTGCGGCACAGCCGCGTGAGCGGGATGAAGACCTTGGGTGAGTACGTGACGTGGCGCCCGAACGCGGCGTCGCGGATCGCGCTGGCCCGCGGCAGCAACTCCGCGAGGCCCACGCTCGAGAGCTCGCGCGCGCGGGAGTCGCCCGCGAGGCGAGTCAGACCAGCGAGGTCGGAGGGCAGCTGCTGCATGTCGCGGCGACGGCCTGCGGCCAGGATCGAATGCGAAGCGGCTCCGCGAAGGCGACCGAACCCACCCGTCGCATCCCGATCATCGGTCGCGGCGGCCACCGGTCACGCGCGCCGAGCTTACCCGACGGCATCTGCGCTGGCGCCACTCGGAGACACTCCGATCCGCCGAGGCGCCGCACCCGTGGCACGCGTCCGGGCGGCGAAGCTCCGTGTGAGCCGAACGCGCGATCCGGAGTCCAGCGACGAAGCCCACCAGCGGGCGCGGCTCACCGAACGGAACCCGTACGTCCGAGACCGTTCCGCGACGCAAGAAGCGCCCAGCAGCGTAGAGGCGGCCCGCCACCGCCAGTCGTTCGTCTCGGGATCGAAGCCCGCGATCCGCTCGCCCGCTCAACGCGACTCCCCTGGGACAGCAAGGATCTCCATCACCTCGACGGCATCGCCCGGGAAGACCGTGAAGTGGGGGTGGCCTTCGAAGAGCTTGGCGGCGGCCTCGTGGGACGCGGCCTTCACGACGGTGAAGCCTGTCAGGGCGTTGCGGATGTCGGCGATGCCAGCGGGCCCGACGCTCTTCGTCTTTCCCAACGGTCCACCCATCTCGACGACGTCGGCTTCGTGCTCTTCGACCCACGCGTGCCACGCGGCGATGCCGCGCGTCTCGCGTTCCCGCCTCTGCTCGTCCGAGAGCGCGTTCCACTTCGACATCGAGGCTGGCGTACCGACGTAAACGGCGAGGAAATGTTTCACGGATGGCTCCCAGGTGAGGGTTCGGATCGGGTGGCGGTCGAGAAGCGTCTGCGGCTGGCGGGTGCGGGTGCTCGCGGCGTCCGGCTGGCGGCGGCAACGGTCGAGTGGCGAACGCCGTTCGCAGGCGCGCCGAGCGACCGAAACCGCTCAGACGACTCCTTGGACACGCCCGGGCCCGTCAGACGTGCCCGCGAAGAAACCCCGCAGCGGCATCCGAGAGGCCGACGATCTTGTTGGTGGCCTGCCGGTAGAGCTTGAAGTTGAGCTCGGTCTCGGGGCGCCCGTCGTTCCAGTCGCGAAACGGCTTCAGCTCGGCGCGCCCCAACCGGCGCTTCGCGAGCGCGGTGCGCCGCACGGTGATGCTGACACACGGGGTCTGTCGATCGACGCCGGGCAGCCTCGGGGTGGGCTCGGCGGAGGTGACCACGCCCACCGCGACGAGCCCCGGGCCGCCCTCGTTCTCGCTGGCGAACAAGTAGACCGTGTCGCCGGCGGCGATCTTCTTGCCGCCGTACATGGTCTTCTGCGCGACGAGATCGAACGACTTCGCTCGCGGCTGATCGATGCGCGCCTTGATCGCGAAGATCATGGGGCTCACGTATCGCGGCGACGGACCACCGCGCAAGCGTGGCGGCGTCGCGTCCCGCCCGGGATCGATCGCGATCGACGTGCGTGCGCGGTCAGCCCGACGAGCGCCCGCGGCGGGGCGCGAGCTGGCTCACGATGTCGGGGCCGGCGAAGCCGGACTCGAAGAGGTGCAGACCGAAGCGTCGCGAGAGATCGGCGCACGCTTTCACGCCGCGGACACTGTTGCCCTTGGCGTCGAGCGGCGGCGAGAAGATCCCGATGCCGAGCCGCCCCGGCACCACCGCCACGATTCCGCCGCCCACGCCGCTCTTCGCGGGAAGGCCGACCTCGTACACCCACTCGCCGGCGGAGTCGTACATGCCGCACGTGTACATGACGCTCAAGAGATCGCGCACGTAGCGCTTCTCGAGCGCGCGCGCGCCGGTGAGCGGATTCACGCCGCCGTTGGCGAGCGTGGCGCCGATCATCGCCAGGTCGTGTGCCGTGACCAGCACCGAGCATTGCTGGAAGTAGAGATCGAGGGTGTCGTCGACCCGATCGCCGATCATGCCGAAGTTGAGCATGAGGTGGGCGATGGCGCGGTTGCGGTGACCGGTGAGCCGCTCGGACATGTAGACGCCGTTGTCGAGGTGCACCGGATGCCCGACGTAGCGACCGAACATCGCGAGCATGCGATTGACGCGCTCGGGCAGATCCTTGCCGGCCACCAGATCCGCGGTGGCGATCGCGCCGGCGTTGACCATCGGGTTGTAGGGACGGTTCGAGACCTCGTCGAGCTCGATCGAGTTGAACGCCTCGCCCGTCGGCTCGACACCCACCTTCGCGAGCACGGCGTCGCGCCCGCGATCCTCCAGCGCGAGCCCGAACACCAGCGGCTTCGAGACCGACTGGATCGTGAACGGCTGCTGGTGGTCGCCGACGTCCACGATCTGGCCGTCGACGGTGACGAGCGAGATGCCGAACCACGCAGGATCGGCGCGCGCCAGCTCGGGGATGTAGCTCGCGACCTGGCCGTCCGCGACGCCTGCGTACGTCCGGTGCACGTCGAGCAACGCCTCGCGCAGCGGCGACGCCGCGGCCTTCATGCGCCCCACGAGCGCATCGAGGGCGTCCACCTTCTTCTCCGAAGCCATGGCGAAGCTCTCCGCTCGACGTCGCGCTCAGGCGGGCACGCGCGTCGGCTCCTCCGACCGCGCTCGGCCGAGAATGCGGTCGGCGATGACGCGCAGCTCGCGCGTGAACGCGTGGCGCGGATGACGCATCACGAACACGCCGCCGCTCGCCACCTCGACCATCTCGAGGTTGAGCGGCAGCACGCCCGCCACCTCGACGCCGAAGGTGCGCGCGACCTCGGCGCGCAAGGTCAGGGCGTCGAGGCTCGGCGGAACCTTGTTGATCGTGAGCAGGATCTCGGGGACCTCGAGCCGGCGCGCCAGCTCGAGCGTGACCGCGGTGCCTTGGTAGTCCTGGGCGTCGGGCCGCATGATCAGCACCAGGAGGTCGGAGATCGCGAGCGAGAGCAGCGTCTCCTCGTTCACCCCTGGATGGGTGTCGATGAAGAGCAGATCGAGCGCCAGGCTCGCCATGAGCTCGCGGAAGCCGTCGTTGAGGCGACCCACGTCGTAGCCGTCGCGCAGCACGCGGCCGATCTCGTCGCTGCGGATGCTGGACGGAACCAGCCACAGGCGCCCGCGCTGCGGCGTCGCAGGCGGGTCCGCGGCCTCGTCGATCAGGAGGCGCGTGACGTCGACCGCGGCCTCGTCGATCCTGCACGTGCCCCACAGAAACCCGTTCAAGCAGTGATGGACGGTGGTCTCGTCGATGCCGAAGAGGACGTGCACGCCCGGCGACTGGAGATCGGTGTCGACGATCCCCACGCGCTGGCCCTGAAGCGCGCAGAGCGACGCCAGGTTGGCCGTGCAGTTCGACTTTCCGGTCCCACCGCGAAACGAGTGCACGGACACGATCGTGGGCATCGCTTGCCGATTCCGCTCTCTCGGCCCTCAGTCGGACCGCTGCTTGCGCAACTCGCGCGCTTTGTCGAGGAGCGCCTTGAACGTGTCGGATTCGGCGATCGCCTCGACCTCCTTGGTCTTCTGCGCCTCGTCGATCGCGATCGGCTTCACCGACACTCCGGGGAACGAGATCGTGGGCATGTCCGCGGCGAGATCCGTGGCGACCACCGCTTCCAGCTCCGGCCCCGCGGTGCCGAGCCGGAACACGACGGCCTCCGTGACCGGCACGATCGTCACCGGCACACCCGCGACGATCAGCCCCCGCGAGCTCACCCCTGCCAACACCCAGCGGCCCTCGCTGAACCGCAGCTCGGCGTGCAGTCGCGAAACGTAGGGGTCCGCGACGGTGATCTCGCATTCGCGCGCTCGGCCGATGCGCACCACGGGCACCGTGAGCTGCCAAGTCTGAATCGGCAGCCCGCGCACGCGATCGAGCAAATGCACGGTCAGCGGCGGGATGGGAAAGAGCTCGAGATCCATGGAGAGTTGGAACGCTCGGGGCGCGTTGCCGTTCGTCGACGAGGCCGCCGTGTTTAGCAGGCGGCATGCCAGCGATGCGGCGCGCGCGCCGACCACCGAAAGCGCGCGAATTCCCGCGCTTCCTGCGTGGCTTCGCTGGCCGGCAGGCGGCGCCGAGCGCTCAGCGATGGCGCCCAGGGGCCAATGCGGGACCACTGCTGAGTCAAAGGTGTTCCCGCGGCACCAACCCAGCACGGACGAACGCGCGTGGGAAGACCCGAGCCTCGGGCGACGTCGCCAGTCGTCCGTGAACGCGCCCCTCGACGTATGCTCGACCTGCGCAAGTGAACCCGGAGACGCCATGGCGAAGACCACGCCCGCTCGCCAACTCACCGCCGTCGCCGAATGCGACGCCGCGCTCGGGCCAGCGTTCGAGAAAGCGCTCGCAGCCGCGTTGCGCCAGCTCGCGCGAAACGAGCGTGGCGCCACCGTGCTCCGCTTCGGCCTCCATCTCGGGGACCTCTATTGCTGGCCCATCGCCGCGACCGCAGCGCGAAAGCTCGCGGAGGACATTCAGCTCGCGCGTGAGCTGCCGCTGGCGGGCGCGTGGGAGGAACGGCAGCTCTGGAACCGTGATTCCGGCTTCACCGTGGATGCGCCGCGCGCACCGTTCGCGGCCATCGAACGGATCCTGGCGCGGCGTGCGGCTCTCGTGGAGGAGCAAGACGAGCTCGCCAGTAGCCCGCTCCCAGCCCGCCTCGCAGGCGTGACCGAGGCGTGTCTCGCCGCCTTCGAGCGCCTCGACCAGCGCGGCGCGTTCGGGTCGGGCGAGCGGCGCGAGCGGCTGTTGCTCGATCCAGGGCTCGAATGGCTGGATGACGAAGCATGGGTCGCCGCGGTCCGGCGACTGAACGCGTCGTCGCTCGTGGACGTGGTCGCGAACGACCTGGCGCGCCGCGACGATCTCCGACGCGCGTATGTGACCACGTCCCCCGACAAGCGCACGATCGACGCGAGCAACCGCCGAACGTGCCTGGCGTTCCTCGAGCACAGCGATTGGTTTCGGCGCTGGATCGGGGCATGGCACCTCGGGCTGGCGGAGCACGACGTCGCGACACTCGATGGACCGCTGCGTACCGCACTCGACGACGCCGACGGTCGAGTACGTGTGGCGGCGGCGAGGTCGCTGGCGCTTCTCGGCTCGCCTGGCAGCAGCGAAACACGGCGCGTGCTCGGCCGAGCGCTCGAAAGCGGCGAGCACAGCGAGCGGGAGAGCGCCGCGTGGGCGCTGGCGTGGAACGCCAGAGCGCTCCATCGCGAAGCGCCGTTGCTCGTGCCCTTGCTCACGGATCCAGACCCCGCGCTACGCGTCGCAGCCATGGTCGGGCTGATGCGTGCTGCGCCGGAGCCCAGCGACGCGATCCTCCGTGCCGTCGAGCACGCCACCGCGATGCGCGAGGACGACCCGCACGGCGAGCTCGTTGCCGCGCTGGCGATCGGCGTCGGCGCCAGCACGGAAGCGGAGCCCGGCCCTTTCCAGCGCCGCTTGGTGGAAGCGGCCGGGCGAACCGAGGGAGCGCTCACCAGCGAGGCCGCGTGGATGCTGGGGCAGATCGCGCCGCGGCGCCCGTCCGCGTTGCGCAGCCTCCTCGCCGTGATGCCGGTGCAGCCGGGAGCGGCGCGCGAGTTGAAGAGCGTTGGCGCCGCAGCGGTGCCCGGGCTCGTCCAGGCACTGCGCTCGGGGGACGCGAAGCTCGAAGAGGTCGCGGCCGACGGCCTCGCCGAGCTGGGTGCCGTGGCCGCCGACGCGGTGCCGGCGCTCATCGAAGCGCTTGCATCGCCGCATTGGGTCGTGCGCACCAGCGCCGCCAACGCGCTGCGTCCGATGCGGGATCGAGCACGGGAAGCGATTCCCGCGTTGCGCCGTCTCACGGAGGACGAGCACCCAGCGGTGGTCAAGGCCGCGCGAACTGCGCTCGTCTGGATCGATCGCCCGCCCACATCCGGAAACTGAGCCGGGGCCACGACGGCTGGACGCCGCGCCGGCTCATGGCACATCCTCCGGGATCATCGTGCTCGAGACCCGCGCGACGCCTAGTCCGCGTCCGCGGCGCTTCGGCGCCCGCTGTCTCGCGCGTGTCATCTCGGCGCGCGTCCGTCCGCTCGGAGCTCAGTGGTGAATCGCATCGTCCCGCGCGGGATGTTCCTCCACGACGGCGAAGACAAGTTCGTCGTGAAGGGCTTCTCCTACGGCCCGTTCGTGCCCAACGCGAACGGCGAACCGTTGCCCGATCCGCGTGCCGTGGAGCGCGACTTCGCGATCATGGCGGAGCTCGGCGCCAACAGCGTGCGCGTCTACCACGTGCCGCCGCTCTGGTTCGCGGAGATCGCGGCGCGCTTCAACCTGCGGCTCATGGTGGGCGTGCCCTGGCAGCAGCACATCCGCTTCCTCGACGATCGCACCACGCCCAAGAGCATCCGTGAGCGCGTCGCCGACGCCGCGCATCGACTGGGCGGCGGCAAGGCGCCGATGCTCTCGGTGCTGATCGGCAACGAGATCCCGCCCCAGGTGGTGCGCTGGTACGGCCCCACCAAGGTCGAGCGGTTCCTGAACGAGCTCTACGACACCGTGAAGCAGATCGATCCCGATCTCCTGGTGTCGTACGCGAACTTCCCGTCCACCGAGTACCTGGAGTGCGAGTTCCTCGACTACGTGTCGTTCAACGTCTACCTGCACCGCGAGCACGACTTTCGGAACTACGTGGGTCGTCTGCAGAACCTCGCCGACTTCCGGCCGCTCGTGATCAGCGAGTTCGGCATGGACTCGATCCGCGAAGGCGAGGAGCACCAGGCCGAGCTCATCGACCACACCTTGCGCGCGGGCTGGGAAATGGGGCTCGCCGGCGCGGTGGTGTTCGCGTTCACCGACGAATGGTTCACCGGCGGCTACGACGTCACCGATTGGGCGTTCGGCGCCGTGCGCCGTGATCGCTCGCTCAAGCCCGCCGCCGAAGCGGTGCGGAAACTCTTCACCTGCCGCGTTCCGCCGCCGCCCGATCCGGCGCCCAAGGTGTCGCTGGTCATCTGCGCTTACAACGCGGAGCGCACGCTGCGCGAGTGCCTGGAATCGCTGTGGCGGATCACCTATCCCAACTACGAGGTGATCATCGTCGACGACGGATCCACGGACCGCACCAAGGCGATCGCGCAGGAATACCCGGAGTTCAAGCTCATCTCGCACGAGAACCGCGGGCTCTCGGTGGCGCGGAACGAAGGCGCGCTCGCCGGCACCGGCGACATCGTCGCCTACACCGATTCCGATTGCGCCGTCGACCCCGACTGGCTCACCTACCACGTCCACCAATTGCTGCGCGGCGGGTGGGCGGCGGTGGGCGGACCGAATCTGCCGCCGCCCGAGGACGACTGGGTCACCGAGGCGGTGGCGCGCGCACCCGGCGGTCCCACGCACATCCTGCTCACGGATCGCGAGGCCGAGCACATCCCCGGCTGCAACATGATGTTCTGGAAGAAGCACCTCGTGGGCGTGGGCCTCTTCGACGCGGCGTTCACCGCCGCGGGCGACGACGTCGACCTCTGCTGGCGCCTGCAGAATCAGGGACACAAGATCGGCTACACGCCCGCGGCGCTGGTCTGGCACCGTCGGCGCAGCACCGTGAACGCGTATCTCAAGCAGCAGCGCGGCTACGGGCTCGCCGAGGGAATGCTCTATTTCAAGCACCCGCTGCGCTTCAATCGGCTCGGGCAGTCGCGCTGGCTGGGACGGATCTACAGCGATCTCGGTACCGGCATTTTGTCGCGCCGGCCGATCATCTATTCGGGGCCGTTCGGCGCTGGGCTGTTCCAGACGCTCTACGAGCCGCCCGCGGGCCTCCTCGCGTATCTGCCCGCCAGCCTCGAATGGAACGTCGCGTGGATGATGCTGCTCGTCTTGTCGATCGCCGGCTACGTCCAGGGCGAGCCGTTGCCGATGCTGCTGTCGAGCGGGCTCGCGCTGGCGGGGATCTCGATCGGCCAGGCGCTCAAGGTGGGCTTCACGGCGGACGTGAGCGGGCTGCCGCCGCTGCGGGCGCGGCTCTTGATCGCGTATCTGAACTACATGGGGCCGCTGGTGCGCGGCATCGCCCGGCACAAGTACCGCACCAAGCGCCTCGCGGGCGTCGATCAGATCAGCTGGCCGTCGCCGCGCCAGAAACCCTCCATCGACCTGCGCGGACGCAGGCTCACGGTGTGGTACTGGGACGAGACCGGGATCGAGAAGGAGGAGATCCTCGGCCGCGTGGCGTGGTTCCTGCGCCTTCGGAAGTACTTCGTGGTGGAGGACAACGGCTGGAACCCGTGGGACCTGCGCGTCTATCGCGGCGTGTGGACGCGCGGCGAGGTGCGCGTGCTGGTGGAGAACCACGGCGGGCTCAAACGCCAGGTGGACGTCGAGGTGCGGCTCCACACGAGCGGCTGGGCCAAGCTCGTGCTGGCGCTCTTTCCGCTCGGTGTCGGGCTGGCGGCGATGGTGCACGACTGGCGCACGGCGCTGGTCGCCGGGATCGCCTCCTTCGCGGCGGCGGTCTTCATCGCCGCCGAGGAGTTCGAGCTGGGACGTGAGCTGTTCCGGGTGATGGAAGTGGTGGCGGCGCAGATTCCACTTCTGCCGCCGCCGCGCTTCGGCCGTGAGCCCCGCTCCAATCACGTGCGCTCGGCGGAGCCCGCCGCGAACCCCGCGTGAACCGCAACGGCGCAGCCGGGGGCGAGCGATGAGCGGCCAGCCGCCGCGACGTCGCTGGGACGCGCACCGGCGTCTCTTGCGCTACCTCGGCCCCCATCGCGGGGAGTTCGCGTTCATCCTGCTACAGCTCGGGGTGGTTTCCGCGCTCGGGCTCGCGCGACCGTGGCCGCTCAAGATCGCGGTGGATCACGTCTTCGCGAGCGGCGCGGTCCCGGCGTGGCTCCCGAACGATCGCGGGACGCTCTTCGGGGCGCTGCTGCTCGCGGCACTGCTCGTCGAGACCCTGCCCGCGTGGTGGGGTGTCGCGCTCAACTGGCAGACGATCCGGCTCGGCCAGCGGCTGGTGAACGATTTCCGCGCCGACACCGTGCAGCACCTGCACCGCCTGTCGCTGCTCTTCTTCACGCGCCATCCGCCCGACGATCTCGTCTATCGGCTCACGGCCAACACGTTCTCGGTGCAGTCGATCACCATGGGCGGGCTCTACCCGCTCGCCACCGCGGTGCTCACCTTGGGCGGCATGCTCGTCATCATGGTGCGCCTCGACCCCACGCTCACGCTGGTGTCGGTCGCGGTGCTGCCGTTCTTCGCGGCGATCATCCGTTCCATGGGATCGGTGGTGGGACCGCGCGCCACGCGGCTCGCGGAGAGCGAGAGCCAACTGCTCTCCGAGGCGCAGCGCGGCGTGCGTGCCGTGCACCTGGTGCAGGCGTTCACCGCCGAGGACGACGAGGTGCGGCGCTTCATGGCGGCGAGCGAGCGCACCCTCGACCAAGCGCTCGAGCTCTACACGCTGCAGACCGTGTACTCGTCGGTGACCACCACGGTGGGTGCGCTCGGCACGGTGGCGGTGCTCTACGTGGGCGGCACCGCGGTGATCGAGCAGCGGCTCACCGTCGGCGACCTGCTGGTCTTCCTGTCGTACCTGAGCTCGCTCTACGGGCCGATCAACTCGATCATCCAGACCACGGCCACCATCCAGGCCGCCGCCGCGCAAGCGCAACGGGTCTTCGAGGTCCTCGACTCCGAACCCGAGGTCAAGAACCGGCCGGGCGCCAAGGCGGTGAGCGCGCCGCGCGGCGCGGTGCGCTTCGAGCGCGTGAGCTTTCGCTATCCGAACGCCGCCGAGCTGGCGCTCGAGGACGTGAGCTTCGCGGTTCCGGCGGGCACCTCGGTGGCTCTGGTCGGGCCGACGGGCGCGGGCAAGACCACGCTGTGCTCGATGATCCTGCGCTTCTTCGATCCCGCCACCGGCGCGATCCACTTCGACGGCGCCGATCTTCGCGACCTCGACGTGAAGAGCTACCGGCGGGCGCTGGGCGTGGTCCCGCAATCGCCGCTGCTCTTCCACGCGACCGTCGCGCAGAACCTGCTCTACGGCCGCCCGGACGCGAGCCGCGACGACTTGCTACGCGCCGCGCGCGCCGCCGAGGTCGACGAGTTCGTGGAGCGGCTGCCGCAGAAGTACGACACCATCCTCGGCCCCGACGGCGTGGCGCTCTCCCTCGGGCAACAGCAGCGCCTCACGATCGCCCGTGCGCTGCTGCGCAACCCCGCGGTGCTGATCTTGGACGAGCCCACGGCGTCGCTCGACGCCGAGACCGAGCGCGCCGTGATCCACGGTATCGAGACGCTCATGAGCGGCCGCACCACGTTCGTGATCGCGCACCGGCTCTCGACCGTGCGGCGCGCCGACGTGATCTTGGTCCTCGAGCGGGGACGCCTCGTGCAGCGCGGCACCTTCGACGAGCTACGCGACCAGCCCGGCCTCTTCCAGCGCCTCGCCGAAGCCCAATTCGGCGAAGATCCAGCCCCGAAGTAGATCTTCCGCGCGGCTTTCGACAGCACCGCTGCCGACCCCACGGGCCTCGGCGGCGCGTGCCAGGCATTCATGGACGCCACCTGCACGCCCTCGGAGTTGCGTTGGCGGGTGCCCTGCTTTCCCCTGTCGATTCCCGTGCTGAACGCCACGGAAGCGTCCGTGCGGAGTCACGATCGCCTGGCCCTGGAGCGTGCGCGCGCGGCTTGGGTCACGGCGATGGGGCTCGGCTACACGGACGACGAAAGGGATGAAAACTCGTTCGAGGATCGCGCTTGGGACCCGGTGACCCAGTGTTGGCGTCTGACTCAGGCGTTCTTCGGTGTCGTGTGCCGCGTCGCGTCTCGGATGCACGAGAGCGGCGTGATCCGGGAGATCTTCGGGCGCTCGATTCCCGTGATTCCCGACGAGCACGACGCGTCGCCGGAAATCCACGCCGCGCGGGCGCTCGCCGCCAATCCGCCTGACCTCGTCGTCGACCACCTCCGCTTCGTCTTCGATCGCTGCCGGTGACGCGCGCCGCTCACACGGACTCGCTGCACTCTCGGATCTCGTCCCGGAGCTGGCTGCACGGCGGACGTGCGCGCTTGCCCGCGCCCATTCGAGCGGGCGGGCGCGTGGGCGCTGGCGGAACGGAAAATCGCACGGTCCGGCTTGAGTGTGGGTTTGGAAGCCGGTTAGCCTGGTCAGGTTGGCCTCGCGCCGGCCCGACGGGGGTTTGCCCGGGTGGCGCGCGTTTCGATCTCGTCTCGACTTCGGATCGCCATGATCACCGTCGACTACCTCATCGTCGGCTCTGGCCTCACGGGCGCCGTGATCGCGCGCGCGCTGCTGGACGCCGGCCGCGAAGTACTGGTCGTGGACCGCCGCTCGCACATGGGCGGCAACGTCCACGATCACGCCCACGCCAGCGGCATCCGCATCCACACGTACGGTCCGCACTACTTCCGGACCTCGTCGGATCGGATCTGGGAGTTCGCGAACCGCTTCAGCTCGTTCTATCGCTACGAGGCGGCGCTCCTGAGCGACGTCGCAGGCGAGCTGGCGCAGTGGCCCATCGCCGGCAGCTACATCCAGAAGCTCGTGGGCGAGCGCTGGGCGCCCGAGTTCAAGGGCAAGCCCACCAACTTCGAGGAAGCGGCGCTGTCGCTGATGCCTCGCCGCGTCTACGAGCTCTTCGTCAAGGAATACAACGAGAAGCAGTGGGGCGTGCCCGCGCACACGCTGGCGGCGCGGCTCTGCACCCGCTTCGACGTGCGCCACGACGACGAGCCGCGGCTCAAGCCCGACTGCAAGCACCAGGGCATCCCGGAGCTGGGCTACGCCGGCTGGATGCGCGAGATGCTGCGCGGCGTGCCGGTGCTGCTCAACTTCGACTACCTGAGGAACCGCGAGCGCACGAAAGCCCGCCGGCTCCTGGTCTTCACCGGCCCCATCGACGAGTACTTCGGCTTCGACCTGGGGCGCCTCCACTACCGCGGCCAGCGGCGCATCCACGAGTACCTGCCGGACGTCGATCGAGCCCAGCCCTGCGGCCAGCTCAACAATCCCACGCACGCCGGCGGGCCGCACATCCGGACCCTCGAGTGGAAGCACATGATGCGCCCCGACGTGGCGTCGCGCATCCGCGGCACGGTGCTCACCCGCGAGATCACCTACTCGCCGGAGGAGCCCAGCGCCTACGAGTACCCGTTTCCCGACGACGCCAACCAGGCGCTCTACCAGCGTTACCGCGATCGCGCCGACGCCCTCGAGCGGGTGCTCGTGTGCGGGCGGCTGGGCGAGTACCGCTACTTCGACATGGATCAGGCCATCGCGCGCGCCATGGTGCTCGCCGAGCGCGTCCTCGCGGACGCGTCGTCGGTCGGCAACGTGGAGGCGCTGCCGGCGGTGTGAGGTGGTGAAGGCCGCGCGCACTTCCCGTCACGCGGCATTCCCGCTCGCGGGGGTGGCGTTCGTGGCACTCGGGGCGTGCCTCGGCTCGGGCGGCGCGGCCCGCGCCGCCGACGTCACGATCCCGATCCACGTCGAGCACGAGCTGATCCAAGAGGTGCTCACGCGCGAGGTCTTCGACGGCCCGGGCGGCACCGCGAACGCCTGGAAGGACGCTTCCGGGTGCAGCTTCCTGACGCTCTCGACACCGCGCCTGGGGAGCCTGGGCGTTCGGCTCCACCTGCTGGCGAATGGCGAGGCGAAGGTCGGCAAGAAGATCGGCGCCGCTTGCGTCTACGCGTTCGAGTGGAAGGGCACCGTCGACGTGGTCGAGGAGGTGCGCGTCGATTCCGATCACCCGATCGTCCACTTCCGCGTCGTCGACGCGACCCTTGAGGGCGCGGAGCCCGATCGCTCGTACGCCAGCACCGTCCTGCGCTGGGTCGAGACCTACGTCCGGCCGCGGCTCGAAACGATCACGGTCGACCTGCGCCCCACCCTCATGGAGCTCGAGGAGCTGATTCCCACGGTGCTGCCGCGCGAATCGCCCGAGACCGTGGACCAGATCGTGAAATCGTTCCGGGTGGTGAGCGCGGAAGCGGACCCGACCGGGATGCTCACGCGGATTCGTCTCGAGCTTCCCGATCGGCCCGCGCCCACCGCCGCCGCGGGCCCGACGGGGGCGCCGCGCGTCGGCGCGGTGGACGAGGGCGAGGAGCCGACCGACACCACACCGCGCGCCGAGCCTGCCCTCACCGCGGAGGAGCTGGCGCGCTGGGACGCCGCGTGGCAGCGCTGGGACGCGTTCCTCACCTTCGTGGCGAAGCACGTCGCGCACGACGCCGAATCGCGCGAGCTACGCGATGCGCTGCTCGCCGTGCTGCTCGACGCGCGTGCCGACGTGGCCGAGATCCTGGCGCCGACACAGCCCGGCGGACCCGACCCGATCCGCTCGCTCTTCACGACCACCTGGGCGCGTCTGGCTCCCGTGCTGCGCACCGTCACCGCGACCTTGCCCGGCTCCGAGGCGCTTCGTTACGTGAGCTTCATCTCCGCGGGCGATGCCCTCACCGCCCTCGACGCGATGGGGCCGCAGCTCGGCTTCGACATCACCGCAGACGGATTGCGCCGCATGGCGCGGATGATCACGCCCCAGCTCGCGGAGGATCCGCTGGCCTACGGGGAGCAAGTCGATCCGGAGCTCAGGCGCATCTTCGGGTTCGGCACGCCGCTGGTGCTCCCCGGCGAGCGCGATGCCGCGATCGCTGCGCCGCTCCCGAACGCTGCCGCGCCGGCCACGCCGCCCGTCGACGACGCCGCGCGAGCGCTCGAGCAGGCGCGCGAGCGCCTGGCCGCGTGGGCCCCTCAGCGCGAGGAGTTGGACGAGTACCTGCCGCTGGTGCGCACGCTGCTGCTCGGAGCCGCCGACCGCGCCATGGAGGCCTACGGGCTCGCGCCGGAAGAGCGCCCGTGGTTCGGCTCGCTGGTGCTCGCGACCGCCTGGCAGGAGAGCTGCTGGCGGCATTGGACCCAGAACCGCGGGGGCGAGCTCAAGCCGATTCGTTCCCGCGCTGGCGCGGTGGGCATCATGCAGGTGCTCGAGCGCTCGTGGCGCGGCTTCTACGACCTGCGCGCGCTGCGCGACGACATCGACTACAACGCCCGCGCGGGAGTCGAGATCCTGCTTCGCTACCTGACCGAGTACGCAGCCGGCGAGGCCGGGGCCAGCCGAGCGCGAAGCGAGGATCGGCTCGCGCGCACGGCGTACGCGATCTACCACGCCGGGCCGAAGCGAGGCAGCGAGCGGGTCGGCAACCCGCGGACGCCGGCGCGGCTGCGCAAGATCGACGACCAGTTCTGGCAACGCTACCAGTACGTGCGCAACGGCGAGGACGGACGGGTGCGGTCGTGCTGGGGCGGCTCGTGACGGGCGCCGCCCGATCAGGGCTTGGGATGGCGCGAGAAGAAGTCCCAGATGACCTGCGACGCATCGATGTTCTGCGACGACTTGCCGGCCATGCGGTTGAGCAGGAACGACTTGAACTCGTACGGGGGCCAGGTGTGACCGCCTCCCGCGATCGTGTAGAAGACCAGGTCGGCGCCGTTGCGGCAGCCGGAGAAGGCCACCTTCCTGACGCTGGTTCCGTCGTCCACCCGCGTCGGAAGCTGGCTGACGAGCGGCTCGGCGGAGCAGCCGTTGTGCTTCGCCCAGAATTCCTTCATCGCCGCCTCGGACTCGAGCTGTCCGCCGTCTCCCTTGCCGTTCTTCCAGCCTTCCTCGCCGCCTTGCAGCGGGACGAACTCGTCGGCATCCCCCATGATCGACACCACCGCCACCGGCGAGGTGGGTTTGCAGTTGGGGCGGTGCTTCGAGGCCAGCGAGCCCACCACCGGCCCGATCGCGGCAAACACGTCGCTCATGTCGCACGCGAGGCGGTAGCTGAACATCCCGCCGTTCGAGATGCCGGTGGAGTAGACCCGCTTGGAGTCGATCGGATACGTGTTGCGGAGCTTGTCGTAGAGCGCGCGCACGAACTTCACGTCGTCGACGCCCATCTTGGACGGCTCGGTGGTGCCGCGGCCGTCGTTCCAGTTCTTCTCGATCCCGTCGGGGTAGACGACCACGAAGCCATGGCGATCGGCGAGCGTGTTCATGTGCGAGAGCCCAGCCTGCTGACGGCCGTCGCCGCGCCCACCGTGGAAGTTGAAGACCAGCGGATACGAGCCGGAGGGGCTCATCCCAGACGGAAGGTGCAAATAAAAGGTACGCTGGCGGCCGTCGACCGTGATCGAGTCGTCTCGATCCGTGCCGCCACCGCTCGCCGGCGTCTCGGCCTCGCGAGCGGCACCCGATGTTTCCGATGCGGGGGCCGATTGGCCCTCGCGCATCTGGCGCCAGCGTTCGAGACGCGGGAAGCGCCCCTCGCCAGCGGCACAGTGGGACGAAGTGCCGAGCACGAGCATCGAAAAGAGCAGCCCCCGGATCATGCGTTTCGTCGTCGCCACCGTTCGCCTCCTCGTGCGCAGGGCGGTACGTTCGTCGTCCCCGTGCGCGCGCCCAAGATAGCAGGGGCCGCTCGATGGCTCGCGCGCGTGGCCCCGCCTCCGTCGCTTCGCCACACCCAGGAAAGCTCGCGAAAAATGCTCCGATCCACTGAACAACTCCTCGATCATCGGCTACTCTGCCCGATTCGGTTCTGATTTTGGCTCGTCGTCGTTTCATGCGGCCGGCTACCCGCACTTCTCCGCTGCTCACGCATCGCGCCGCCCAGGCGTTTCATCCCCTGGACCGGGAGCGAGGCTCGGCCTACGCGCGCCAGCGGCGAGTGCGAATCGCGAATCATTCGTCCTACGGCGTGCGCGCGCACGTCGCGGGGAGCGGTGGGCGCACCTACGTCGTGGATCTGCAATGGGCCACCGCCGACGGCATCGACTCGGCGAAGGCCTATTGCGAGTGCCCGCGGTTCAGCGACGGCGTGCTCTGCAAGCACGTGTGGGCGACCCTGCTCCATCTCGACGAGCACGGCCCCGCCCCCGATCTGCACGGCGCGGGACAGATCCGCGTGGTGCGATCGAGCCCGGGTTTCCGCGCCGACGACGACGACACCACTGGCGAGCCCATCGAAGAGGAGCGGCCCCCCATACCCGAGCCCGAGGTCGAGCGCGGGCCGGTGCGACGCGGCGCGTGGCACGTGCGCCGCGAGGCGCGCGATCGAGAGCGGGAACGCGGCGGGCGTGGCCCCACGACGCCCAACGAACGCGTCATGCACCGGCGACCCATCGCCGGCGCACGTTGGAAGGTGCGGATCGACCAGATCCGCCACGCCCTCGAAGAGCACAATCGCTGGACCAAGCTCAACGCCGCCGACGCGAGCCGGCCGCGGGAGATCTGGTACGTCGTCGACCTCGCCAGCACCTTCGCGCGCGGTCATCTGGTGGTGCTCTTCCACCAGCGGCCGGTGAAGAAGACCGGCGAGCTCGGCCAGCTCAAACCGGTGCGACTGAGCGAGCTCGAGGCCGATCACCTGCTCGATCCCGAAGATCGCGCGCTGGTGCCGCTCATCCTCGGCAACGTGCGTCACGCCGACCAATACGGTTACGGCCACGACTTCGTCGGCCCCAACGCTCGCTATGCCGGCGCCGCGATCCGCCCCGCGCTCTACGATCTGCTGCTGCCGCGGCTCAGCGCCACCGGTCGCTTCGGCTGGATCGAGGAGCTCGGCCAGGGGAAGACCGCCGACCTGCCGCGCCCGCTGGTGTGGGACGCTGGAGACCCCTGGCGCTTCGAGCTCGAGCTCAGGCGCGAGCGCGAGAAGAACGAGGACCGGCTGGTGCTGCGCGGGCGGCTGGTGCGCGGCGACGAGAAGGTGGACGTGGAGGCGCCCGAGATGCTCCTCGCCCACGGCCTGGTGCTCTTCAAGGATCGGGTGGCGCGACTTTCCAGCACCGAGTCCTTCGAGTGGATCCTCAACCTGCGCAAGCAGGGCCCGCTCGTGGTGCCGGCGCGGGAAGGCGAGCCCCTGGTCGAGCGCCTGTGGCAGACGCCGGGGACACCGCCGCTCGATCTGCCCACCGATTTCCGTTGGCGTGAGCGCCGCCCCGCCCCGATCCCGCGCATCCGCATCCATCCGCCCAACGAGGCGTGGCACGGCGCGAGCCTGTCGGCGGAGGTCTCGTTCGAGTACGAGGGTCTGCACGCACCCGCCAGCAGCGAGGTGCCGAGCCTGGTGCGGCGCGATCAGCGGATCGTGATCCACCGCGACCTGGTGAAGGAAGGCGAGGCGCTCGCGAAGCTGCCGCCGCTCGGCTTCCGCTCGTTCAGCCGCGGCACGGGTCGCGTCGGGCACTTCGAGCTCAATCCGCGGCGTCTCGCCACCGCCGTGCCCGCGCTGCTCGACTCCGGTTTCCGAGTCGAGGCCGAAGGTCACAAGATCCGGCGGCCGGGCAAGTTCCAGATGAGCGTGAGCACGGGCCTCGACTGGTTCGACCTGAGCGCCTCGATCGACTTCGAGGGCACCAAGGTGGGGCTGCCCGAGCTGCTCGCCGCCGTGCGACGCGGCGACGCGTTCGTGACGCTGGGCGACGGGTCGCGTGGCTTGCTGCCCGAGGATTGGCTGGTGCGCTACGCGGGCCTCGCGGACCTGGGCGAGGTCCACGGCGACCAGTTGCGCTTCGGGCGTTCGCAGGTGCTGCTGCTCGACGCGTTGCTCTCGGCGCAGGGCACGCCGGACGTGGACGAAGCGTTCCGCGCGGCACGCCAGGAGCTCGAGGCGTTCGACGGCATCAAGGCATCGGATCCGCCCGAGACGTTCACCGGCACGCTGCGCCAGTACCAGAAGGAAGGGCTCGCGTGGCTCGACTTCCTGGATCGCTTCGGCTTCGGCGGATGCCTGGCCGACGACATGGGTCTCGGGAAGACCATCCAGATCCTGGCGCTGCTCGAGCGGCGACGGCTCAGCGGGCCGCGCAGCGAGCGCTTGCCATCCTTGGTGGTGGTGCCGCGCAGCCTGGTGTTCAACTGGGTCGAGGAAGCGCAGCGCTTCACGCCCGCGCTCAAGATTCTCGACTACACCGGCGCCGAGCGCAGCCTCGACGCGCTGGGCGATTTCGATCTCGTCATCACCACGTACGGCACGCTGCGCCGCGACATCGTCAAGCTCAAGGAGCTCGAGTTCGATTACGCGATCATCGACGAGGCGCAGGCCATCAAGAACGCCACGTCGCAGGCGGCCAAGGCTTGCCGCATCGTGCGCGCGCGCCGCCGTCTCGCGCTGAGCGGCACGCCGGTCGAGAACCACCTCCGCGAGCTGTGGTCGATCTTCGAGTTCCTGAATCCCGGCATGCTCGGACGCTCGGCGGCGCTCACCTGGCATTCCAGCGACGACAATCCGGAGGACGGCGGCTCGCTCGCGCTGCTGGGCAAATCGCTCCGCCCCTTCATCCTGCGCCGCACCAAGGAGCAGGTGCTCGAAGAGCTGCCGGAAAAGACCGAGCAGACGCTCTTCTGCGAGCTCTCCACCGAGGAGCGCGCGCGTTACGACGAGCTGCGCGAGCATTACCGCGGCACGTTGCTGGGCCAGATCGACACCGTCGGCATCAAGCGCAGCAAGATCCAGGTGCTCGAAGCGCTGCTCCGACTTCGCCAGGCCGCGTGCCATCCGGGGCTCGTCGATCCGGCGCGCGTCAAGGACCCCAGCTCCAAGCTCACCACGCTGATCGAGCAAGTCCGTGAGGTCATCGAGGGCGGCCACAAGGCGCTGGTGTTCTCCCAGTTCACCAGCCTGCTCGCGATCGTGCGGTCGCGCCTCGACGAGGCCGGCGTGCGCTACGAGTACCTGGATGGCCGCACCCGCGACCGCGAGCGACACGTGCGGCATTTCCAGGACGATACCGAGTGCCAACTCTTCCTGATCAGCCTCAAGGCCGGCGGTCAGGGGCTCAACCTCACCGCTGCGGACTACGTGTTCATCCTCGATCCGTGGTGGAACCCGGCGGTGGAAGCGCAGGCGGTCGATCGCGCTCACCGCATCGGCCAGCAACGTCACGTGTTCGCGTACCGGCTCATCGCGCGAGATACGGTGGAAGAGAAGATCGTGGCGCTGCAGGCCCGCAAGAAGACCCTCGCCGAGGCGATCATCACCGCCGATCAGAGCCTGATCCAGACGCTGACCGCCGAGGATCTGCAGCTCTTGCTGGGCTGAGCCCGTCGGATCTCGGAGGATCCCCGTGCGGCGGCGCGGCCCGCCGCGGGGCGGGCGCGTGTTGCTGACGGCGAATTCGCGGTGACATCATGGAGACGCCTTCGCACGGCCGCTCCTCGCCCGCCCGTGGTGGTCTCGCCATGTCCCTAGCTCGTCGATCTCGCCGACTGCTCCTTGGCGTCGCGCTCGTCGTTGCCGCCGCAAGCGACGCCGGCGCCTTCCCCGGCATTCGCAGGGCATTCAACAACCTCTATCCCGCCCAGCGCGGCACGCTCTTCGACGGCACCGGCCGCAGCCAATGCGGCGTCTGCCATCGCAGCTCCTACGGCTTCGACGTGGGCGGCGAGCGCAACGCGTACGGTCACGAGATCGAGGAGCAGTTCGTCGACGACGGCGGGCCGTGCAGCAACGCGTCCTGCGCGATCCAGAACGCGGCGTCGCTGGATTCCGACGGCGACGGCGTCACCAACGGCGACGAGATCGCGGCGCTCACGTGGCCCGGGTACTCGAACGCCAACTGCCCTCCCGAGGCCAACTGGAAGTGCGAGGCCGTGGGGAACGCGAGCTCCGACGCCGACGGCGACGGCTGGACCCCCGCCGCCGGCGACTGCAACGACGACGACGCGAAGGTGCATCCCAACGCCACCGACTATTGCGGCGACGATCGGGACTCGGATTGCGACGGCGTGGACGAGGACTGCCAGGATCTCGCCGCCGCGGTGAAGGTGCCGCGCGAGTTCAAGGTGGAGCTGTTCGCGACCGGCCTCGAGCTACCGGTCTACATGGCGGTGGGACCGGATGGACGCATCTACGTGGCCGAGCACACCGGCCGCGTGCGCACGCTCGACGGCAGCCACGGGCTGCCCGCGACCGTGACCACGTTCGCCGAGGACCTCTACCAGCCCTACGGCATCGCGTTCGGGCCCAACGACGGCAAGCTCTACGTCTCGGAGAACAACGGTCAGATCGAACGATTCACGGACTCGAACGCCGACGGTGTGGCCGACTCGCGCGAGACCTTCGTCTCGGGCATCTGCAATTTCTGCTTTCCGTTCTCGGTGCAGGGGCTCGCCTTCGACGTGAACGGCGACCTGCTGGTGGGCGCCGCCGGCGGCGACGTCTACAACAACGTCTTCCTGCGCATCACGCCGGGCGGCTCGATGAGCGTCGTGGCCACCGGCATCCGCAATCCCACGGACATCACGCGTACCCTCGACGGGCACTGGGTGGCGCCGGACAACGGACCCGAGTCGAACGACGAGCTCAACGAGATCGTGGAGGGTTCCGACTACGGCTGGCCCACCTACTGGGGCGAGCCGCCGCCGGCCAGCGGCACCGTGGCGCCGATCCAGCTCTATCCGAAAGGCGAGGCGCCGACCGGGATCACGACGTATACCGGCAGCGCGTGGTGCGGTTACGAAGGCGACGCGTTCATCTCGTTCTTCCATTCGGATGCGTTCGCCGATCCCAAGCTCAAGGGGAAGATCGAGCGCGTGAAGCTCGCCACGGTGAGCGGCAGCGTGCAGGTGGTGTCGACCGAGCACTTCGCGACCCGGCTCGACACGCCGATGGACGTGGCGTTCGACGCCGCGGGACGCATGTACATCGACGAGTACTGGCCGGGCCTGGTGTTCCGCGTCTCGCCGCGAGACACCGACGGCGACGGCCAGCTCGACGTCTGTGACACGAACGACGACAACGACGCGCTCCCCGACGCCTCCGACAACTGCCCAGCCAAGTCGGGGCTGAGCCAAGTGGACCAGGACGGCGACGGGATCGGCGACGCCTGCGACAACTGCCCGTCGGTCGCCAATCCCGATCAGGCGGACCTCGACCTGACGAACTACGGCGACGCGTGCGAGCCGCGCGCCTGCGGCAGCTTCGCGGAGCTCGGGATGAGCGGCACCGCCGCGAGCGCGCCACACGTGCGTGGCGTGCGCACCGTCAACCTCGCGCTCTACGGCGCGGGACCGCTGTTCGCGATCTGGCTGGCCGGGCGCCGGCGGCGACGTTCTCGGGCGGGCGCGGGCGAGGCCTGAATCCCGCCGCGCCCAATCGGCCCGCGCGCGCTCGCCCTGCCGTGCTCAGCGGACGGGTTTCCCCTTCCGCATGTTCCGGCCGTAGAAGATCTCGTCCATCTCGTGCTGGAGTCGCTCGCGAACCTGTGCCGCGTCGCGTGGCGAGAGCTCCTCGGACCCCATGCCGAAGAGGTAGTTGTCCAAGCGAAAGTCCTTCACCCGCATCTTCGTGTGGAAGATGTTCTCTTGGTAGACGTTCACGTCGACCCGGTCGTAGCGGTCGCGGACGTCCTCCGTCAGGAAGTTCTGGATGCTGGTGAGGTCGTGATCCAGGAAGAACTTGGTGCCGCGGATGTCGCGAGTGAAGCCGCGAATCCGGTAGTCCAGGATCACGATGTCCGAGTCGAACGAGTGAATCAGGAAGTTGAGCGCCTTGAGCGGTGAGACCCGCCCACAGGTCGAGACGTCGATGTCCGCGCGAAACGTGCTGATGCCGTTGTCCGGGTGCGACTCCGGGTACGTGTGCACGGTGATGTGAGACTTGTCGAGGTGCGCGACGACGGACTCGGACACCGGCGGCGGGCGTAACGGCGCGCGAAGCGGGCCCGGGGTCTCCTCGCCGAACGACTCGCTCGCGATGACGTCGACGCCGGTCGGCTCCTCCGAGATCAGCATCGTGACCGACGCGCCCTGCGGATCGTAGTCCTGGTGCGCGATGTTCAGGATGCTCGCACCGATGATGTGCGCCACCTCGCTCAGGATCTCGGTCAGACGCCGCGCGTCGTAGGTCTCGTCGATGTAGGCGATGTACTCGCGCTGCTGGTTCTCGTTGGTCGCGTAGTTGATGTCGTAGATGTTGAAGCTCAAGGTCTTGGTGAGGTTGTTGAACCCCTGCAGCTTGAGCTTGCGGTGCGACATCTTCCGACACCTCCTCGAACCGGGAACGGCCCTTCGTCCACGCGCTCCCCACGACCGAACCGCGCGCGGGCGCAGCATAGTCCGCGCCCTTGCCCCCCACCAGATCCGCCGGCAGGAACCGAAGGGGCGCCGAGCCGAAAAGGCGCGCGCCGCGGCTCCGTGCGAAGCCGCGGCGCGCGAGACGAACGAAGCGCTGCCGCGCGACCCCTCCGCCGCGCGGCAGCGCTACCCGAGGAGGAGAGTCAGAAGTTGACCGCGACGTACCCGCCAGCGCTCAAGTAGCTGGTGTCGGTGTCGGTCTCGTGGAGGCTCTTCGTGTAGCGGACGTCCAAGCCGGCCGAGAGCGGCTTCGAGAACTTGATGTCGACGCCGGCGGCGAACGTCAGACCGAGATCGAGGTACGTGGTGTCCGGCGACGGCGGCGAAGGCACCAGGAACGCCAAGCCGATCGGAATCACGAACGGCTGCACGACGCCCGAGGAGTTGAGCTTCACCTTCGGCGCCACCGCGACCTCGAGCTGGCTCACGCTGACCACGCTCTGGGCGGGAACGGTGGGTTCACCGGTGATGTTGTCGATGATCGTGCCGGTGGTCTGCTGCACGTACTTGTCGGAGAACTTCGAATACTCGACGAAGATCTCGCCGACCACGGTGGCGTCGCCGGGCATCCACGACATGTCCTCGCCGGCCCACAGCGACAGGTCGAGCGCCGCCGCGATTCCCAGCCCACCGGTGCCGTCGTTCTTCGTGCCGTTCAGCCCGAGCGTGTCGGTGAACGCTTCACCGCCACGGTCGTCCGAGAGCGCGGAATAGGCCGCCCGGAAGATCACTTCGCCACGGCCCGAGCCCTCGGCACGAGCTTGGCTCAACGCACCCGCCACCAACGTCAGCACGATCGCCGCGCACGCGGCGAGGCCGAGAGTCTTCCATCCCCGAGACCTCATGTTTCCCTCCCTTTCCCTTTCCATCGTTGAGGCGCGGCACCAGCGCCGCGATAGGTTTCCAACTGCTCGGGAACCGGTGGTGAGCGCGGACATCGCGCCGACGGCGCCACGACGCCGTTCGGGCAAGCGCGAACTTTCACGCCGGAAGCGCGGCAGGGTTCACGCCCCGTGCCGTCGCGCGCGTTGTGTCGATAAGTCACACAAAAACGGGACGAATTCGGTCGTGAACCGCTTTTCGAGCGAGGGCCGGGCTGCGCGACACCGACGCGAACGCGGATCCGCCCGTTTCGGCGCTGGCTAGCCCGACTCGATCGCCGCCCCACGTTCCACTTCGGTCACGCACGCCTGCGAACGAAAGTGCCCTCGGTAACCGGCTGGAAACTCGGCGATTCGATGGAGCTCGAATGACGACCCAGACTGTGACGGTTCGAGTGGCAACCGATCGAGAAGCGTGGCGCGATTCGTCGCCCATCGCCCCGTCGGACCCCGTTGGGGCCAAGCGCGAGCGCCATCGCTCTCGAGCGCGCGGACCGCTGCGCGCGGCAGTCCGAGCACGACGCCCCTCGAGCCCGCCGCGCGCGGCGGGCTCGAGGGAGGCGCTCGGTCTGGCTCAGCGCGGCGCGGTGTCCGCGGCGCGCACGATCGGAAACAGCGCGCTCACCTCGGAGCCGACTCCGACGCTGCTCGCGACCGCCACCGCGCCGCCGCCGGCGCGCACCGCCGCGAGCACGCCGGCGAGCCCCAGCCCGCGCCCCAGCTGCTTGGTGGAGAAGAACGGGTCGAAGAGCTTGGCGAAATTCGACTCCGGGATGCCGCATCCGGTGTCACGCACGGTGAGCACCGCGTACTCGTCCGAGCGGGGTCGCCATTCCTCGGGAAACGTGGCCCAACCCTCGACCTGCTCGCGGCTCGCCAGCTCGATGCGAACACTCACCTCGCCCGTCGAATCGCCGAGCGCCTCGCCGGCGTTGGTGACGAGCTGCACGATGGCTTGACGCAGCAAGCCTCCGTGCGCGAGCACGCGCAGCGTCACGTCCGGGATGGCGGTGACGAGCTTCGTCTCGGGCGGCAGCACCACGGGGAGGAGCGGGAGCGCCTCGCGACACGCCTGAACCATGTCCACCACGTCGTCGGTGCTCTTCATCGACTCGACGTAGCGCCGGAGCGCGCGGCTCTGCTCGGCCGCGCGCTCGGCGGCGGCGATCGCACCGGCGAGACACGAGGCGAGGGTCGCCGGATCGTCGGATCGCATGCTCGCGAGCTCCAGGTTGAGCAGGATCCCCGTGAAGGCGTTGTTGAACACGTGGGCGATCGCGCCGGCCATCCGCGCCAAGCTCTCGCTCTTCTGCGCATGGGCCAGGCGCAGCTCGCTGGCGTTTTGATCGGCGATGCGGCGACGTCGTTCCTGCTCGGCGCGGTGCTTGTAGAGCGCCAACTGCACCGTCGCGTGCAGCTCGCGCTCCTCGAACGGCTTCACCAGGTAGCCCGCGGGCTCGACCCGTTGCGCGCGCTCGATCAGCTCCGGATCCGAGTACGCCGTCACGAACACGACCGGCACCTCGAGCCCGGCGCCGCGCAGCTCCGCCGCCACGTCGATCCCCGACATCGGCCCGGCCAGATTGATGTCCAGCAGGGCGATGTCCGGTTTCGTCTCGCGGATCCCGCGCGCCGCCGCCTCCCCTTCCGCCGCCACCCCCGTCACCGTGTAGCCGAGCGTGGTGAGGCGATCCTCGAGCTCCATCGCCACCAGCGCCTCGTCCTCGGCCAGGTACACGCGCCCAGCGATCATGGTTCGTTCCTCCCGGCATCGCCGAGCGCTGCGCTCGGGGGGGCCGAAGCGCTCACGGCTGCGCACCCGGCGCGATCGGACTGGTGAACGTGACCGCCGTGCCGACCTCGCGCGCGATCGAGATCGTGCCGTTCACCTGACGCGCCAAGCCGCGGACGAGCTGCCAGCCGAACGAGCCGGCGCTGGTGGCCTCGAAGTCGGCGGGCAGGCCGACGCCGTCGTCCGCCACGGTGATCTGGATGCTGTCGTCGACTCGCCGCACGCGAACCTCCGCGAGCCCTCCGCGTCCGCGGGGGAACGCGTACTTGAAGACGTTGGTCAGCAGCTCGCAGATCACCATGCCGCAAGGCAACGCCTGATCGATGGACAAGCGCAAGGGCTCGAGCATCACGCGCACCTCGATGCCGCGCTGGGCCGCGGCGTGGGAGGTCAGCAGCTCGTGAACCAGCGAGCGCGCGTAGTCGGCGAAGTCGAGGCGCGACAGATCGTCCGCTCGATAGAGCTGCTGGTGGACCAAGATCATCGAGCGGAGCCGATCGCGGCCTTCGTTCAGAACCGCCAAGTCGCGCGGATCGTGGACCTTCTTGGCCTGGAAGTGCAGGACGCTGGAGATGATCTGCAGGTTGTTCTTCACCCGGTGGTGGATCTCGCGCAGCAGGATCTCCTTCTCGCGCACCGAACGCCGCAACAACTCCTCCATCGCCACCCGATCGCTCACTTCCTGTACCGTGCCGCGCGAACGCAATGCCGTACCGTCGGAGGAGTACTCGGTCTCGCAGTGCTCGTCGACGATGCGCAGACGGCCGTCGGGCAGGAGCAACCGGTGAGTGATGAGGTAGGGGCTTCGGGTCGCCAGCGAGTCTCGATAGGCGTCGTCGACGCGTTCGCGATCGTCCGGATGCACCCTCGCCAGGAACGCTTCGTACGAGGCCGTGAACTCGCGGCGATCCAGACCGAACAACCGGTACGTCTCGTCCGACCACCACAGCTCGCCGCGCGCGATGTCGAGCTCCCAGCTGCCCATGCGGGCCATCTTCTGAGCGAGGCGCAATCGCATCTCGCTGCGTCTGAGCTCTTCCTGGGCGCGCTTGCGCGCGGTGATGTCGCGCACGATCGCCCACATGCCAGACGGCACGCCATCCGCGTCACGTAGCAGGAAGGTGCGCAGCTCGATCGGAAAGACCGTGCCGTCCTTGCGCCGGTACTCCTTCTCGTACACGTCCGAATGGCCGATCGGCACGACCTGATCCTCGACGATGCTTCGTTCGAAGCCGTGCCATTCCGCCGGAGTCAGATCGACGTAGGTGAGCCGGGCGAGCTCGCCCGCCGTATAGCCCAACATCTCCCGATACGCCCGGTTGCTGTCGACGATGACGCCGCGCATGTCGGTTGCGACGAATGCGTCCATCATGCTGTCGTGAAGGCGGCGATAGCGCGACTCGTGCTCGAGCGCAGCGCGCTCGGCGCGGCTGTGCGCCTCGGCCGAGGCGATGCGATCGAGGGTCGCAGCGACGTGCGCGGCGACGGCGGCCAGGTACTCGCGCCGCGCCGTCGTGGGTTCGAGTAGGCGCTGCCCATCGGACGTCCGAAGCCCGATGATCCCGAGCCTGCGGCTCGCGAGGCTCACGGGCACACAGACCCAAGGACCGCCGTCTGGATCGTGGGGCGCGCCATCCGGCGCCTGGAACACGATGGGTGGAACGCGTGACACCGAGATCTCGGTGCAGGCGAGGAGCCCACGCAGCTCGGATCCAGCATCCCCGCCGAGGTCGATCTCCCGCGGCGCGCAGCTCGACTCGCCGTCGATCCGGCGAGCGGGATCGATCCACAGCACCCGATCCTCGCCATCGCGCTTCACGACCAGCCACGTGCGGCTGTAGCCGAGCTCGAGCGCGAGCGCCTCCTCGATGGCCGGAACCACGTCCGAATAGCCGCGTGCCTGCTCCAGGCGCCGCGACATGCTCAGCAAGGCCTGATTGCGCCGAACGGCTTCGTGAAGGGCGGCGCTGGCCTGCACACGCTCCGTGACATCGACCCCGAAGCCCGCCACGTAGGCGATCTCGCCGCGCTCGTCGCGGACCGGGCCAAACGTGAAATCCACCATCACGAGCGCACCGTCGCGCACCTGCGCGGTGGCCTCGAAGCGAACGGCCTCGCCACGCGCGGCCTTCTCCATCTCCGCTCGCACCCGCGTCCCGACGTGGGCGTCGTGGCCGAACCAATACGTTTCCCAGAGCCGCTTTCCCATCACGTCCGCGAGCTGCAATCCCGCGAGCTCGAGCGGAGCCCGGTTGGCGTAGATGCAGGTGCCGTCCAGCTCGAACACGCCCAGGTAGCCGAAGAGCGAGTCCAGCACCTGCTGATTGCGGCTTTCGGTCGCGCGCAGGCGTTGCTCGGCGGCCAGCCGCTCGGTGACGTCGACGCCCACCGCCACCAGGCTCACGAACCCGCCGTCGGCGTCCTTGAGCGCCTCGTCGTGCCACTCGATCTGCCGCTCTTCGCCGGCGCGCGTCACGATCGCGTTGACGTTGCCGCGCGTCGGGATACCGCTGATCGCTCGTCGGAAGAGCTCGCGGATCCGGCCTCGATCGCGCTCGGGAAGGAACGTGAGCCATTCCTTGCCGCGCACCTCGTCGAGGCGGTAGCCGGTGAGACGCTCGAAGGCCGGGTTCACGTGCTCGACGAGGCCATCGTTCGTGAGCACGACCACCAGCGCCGGCGCGACGCCCAGCAAGCGGCGCGCGAACTCCCGCTCACGCTCGAGCGCCGCGGCGGTCTCACGGACCTCGGAGACGTCGAGCAGAGCTCCCATGATGGCGATCGGCGTGCCGGAGGGCGCGCGCACGAGGAACCCCGAGACGCGCGCCGGGAAGCGCCGCCCCCGCACGCCGCGCACGTCGACCTCCGCGTCGAATCCGCCCGTGCTCGCGATCGCCGCGAGCACCTGGTCACCCTGCTCGCGTGACGCAGCGAAATCGGCCGCGTGCCGCCCGATCGCATCCGCCGGAGAATCGAGCTGCCAGAGTCGCGCGAAGGCCGGGTTCACGTACTGAACTCGGCCCGCGAGGTCGGAGATGCAAAACGCGTTGAGCGAGGAATCGAGCGCGTAACGCAGGATCGCCAGCTCGTCGTTGGCGCGGGAGAGCTCGTCGGTGCGCTTGGCGACGCGCGCCTCCAGGCCGCCGAGAACCTCGCGCAGCTCCCGCGCTTGCTCGTGCGTACGCGCCACGACGTCGCGCATCTCGCGGCCCACCAGCCAGCCGAGCGACAACGCGCCGACCAGCGCGCCCATCGCGCGCACCAGCTCGACAGCGATCGCGGCCACGCCGAACCATCCGTCCGTCGACTCGAGCGCAGGGCGTATCCCTGACGAGAGCTCGACCCCCAGGCCGTTGACGAGACCGAAGCTCACGAACGAGACCGCCAGCGCGCGCGCCACCCACCGTTCCCGGCGCGTGGTCGCCACTCGCCTGGCGCGTGCCAGCACCACCAACCCCGCGACGAGCGCGCTGGGAGAGGCGATCAACCAGCTCGCCCAGGTCGCCGTGGGCGCGGCGACACGCGCCGATCGCGCGAGGATCCACCACACGACTCCGAGCAACGGGAGGTAGAGCCAGGGGCCCGTCAGCGGCCGCCACGGCGCCACGACCTCGCGCGCGCGATCGGCGGCGATCCGGCGCGCGTACTCGAAGAGCGGCAACGACGTCAGCGCTTCCACCATCCCCCACGCGGTCGAGAAGTGGCCGCGACTGCCGGTCCACACGCTGAGCAGAGCGACAGCGCACTGCGACAGGCCGAACACCCCCAGCCAGCCGAGGTGACGCGCGGGGGGCCGGGCGCGCGCGCCGGAGGGCAGCAGCAACGCGACGACTCCGAGGACGGCGAAGCTCACCGCCGCGAACGCGTCGATCACGACGAAGCGCGGGCTCATCTCGCTTGCCCGTCGGCAGGGTCCGCGGCGGAACGGCGGCACGCGACGTACGCAGGCGCGATGGGGCCGGATCGAGAGCGCAGGACTCCCGGATCGATACGACCCGGTGGGCTGCGGCGGGGCAGGCCTCGCCGGCACCACGGGAGCTCGGACACGTGCATGAGCGATGAAACCGTAGCAAGTCCGGTACCCACGCGGTGATCGCCGTGCGCGCCTGGGGAAGGGCGGCGGCCGAGCACATCCCGTGGCGAGCCACGGGTAGGCCCCGCCACGGCGAGAGCGGGGCGACTCCGACGCTGCGCGAGTCCGAGCGCGCGGTCAGCTCGGGACGGACATCACGGCGCGGCCTTCGTGGCAGGGCGCCGCCGGATCTCCGGAGACCAAGGCGGGGATGGGGCGCGCGACCAGCGCGAGGGCCCCCATCATGAGCACGATCGCGAGCGCCCGCGACCACGAGCGTCGGTCCACGCTCGCGAGCCGTCGCGTGACCCACGCTGCACCGACGAGCGCGACGCCGCTCACGGCGGCGAACGCGATCATCGTCGCGAAGCCGTCGAGCGCCGTGCCGGTGGCTGCCGCGAGGCCCACCGCCGCAGCCAGCGCGCCACACGGCAAGAGCGCTGTCGTGGCGCCGAAGAGCGCGGGCTCGCTCGGCATGCGCGCCACCGCGCGCTCGAAGAGCGAGGGCGCGTCGCCGCCGCTGAGCGCGACACCGGACGACTTGGGCGCGCCGCCGCGCTGCCAGGCGCGTATCGCCGCCACCGCGAGCGCCGCGGCCAGCGACCACGAGATCAACGCCGCGCCCCAGCGCCCGGCGATCAACGTCGCTGCCGCGCCCCCCAGGGCGCCAGCGGCGATGCCGAGAGCGCCGTATCCCACGAAGCGGCCGAGCTGATAACGCCACGGCGCCGTCGGGCCCGCGCCGCTGCGCGCGCACGCGAAGCCGGCGAGCGGCCCGCACATCGCTCCGCAATGCGGGATGCTCGCGAGCCCCGCCGCCGCGCCTGCGAGCAAGGCCTCGCCGATCAATGCCCGCCCTCCGCGCGCGACTCGTGCTCGTCATGCTCGCCGCCGTCGTCGTGGTGTTTCCGCTGCGGCGCGAGGAAGGGGGCTTCGAGCTCGCGGGGAGTCTCGGCGCCCACCAGCTCGGCACGGAGCTTCACGTGCGCCCCGTCGGGCAACTCGTCGAGCGAGGCCGTCACGATGACGGGCACGGTCGCGCTCGCGAGCGAAGCCAGCTCGATGCTCGGGATCGGCAGGATGTAGTCCAACCGATCACTGGCTTCGGCCACGATCCGCAAGGTGGCGAGCTGCGGCGACTTGTTGACCAGATGGATGTTGAACGTGTTCCGCACCGTGCCGCCGTCGACGACGAACGGGGGCCCCTGGGCGCGCAGCAGATTCGCCTCGAAGGCGGTGCGGCGGGCGAACGAGGTGGTGGCGACGATCAATCCCACCAGCCCGAGCACTCCGTAGAGGGCGAGCCGCGGGCGCCAGAAACGGCGCCGCTCGCCGTCCAGCCCGGACTGGGAGTCGTAGCGGACCAGGCCGCGGGGCCGGCCGATCTTGTCCATGATCTCGTCGCACGCGTCGATGCACGCGGCGCAGCCCACGCACTCGAGCTGCAAGCCGTGGCGAATGTCGATCGCCGTCGGGCACACGACCACGCAGCGCTTGCAGTCGATGCAATCGCCCACGCCCTCGCGGCCGGCCTTGCCGCGCGGCTCGCCCCGCTTGGCGTCGTAGCCGATGATGATCGAGTCCTTGTCGGTGAGCACCGATTGCAGGCGTCCGTAAGGGCACACGATCAAGCAGAGCTGCTCGCGAAACCAGGCGAAGTTCAGGTACATCAGGACCGAGATGCCGGCCATCCAGCCGAACGCCTCGGGGTGCTCGGTGGGGCTGAGCCGCACCCACCGGAAGAGCTGGTCGAGCGACGTGAAGTAGCTCAGGAAGATGTGCGCCACGAGCAGCGAGAGTGCCGCGAAGATCGCGTGCTTGAGGCTCTTGCGCCACACCTTGTCGAAGCTCAGCGGCGCGGCGTTGCGGCGAATGCGTTGCTCCCGCGGCCCCTCGATCCAGCGCTCGACGCGCCGGAAGAAGCCCTCCAGGAACACGGTCTGCGGGCAGGCGTAGCCGCACCACACCCGCCCCCACAGCGCCGTCATGGCGATGAGCGCGAAGCCCACGCCGGACACCAGGAAGAACACCAGCCACGCGTCCTGCGCGTTGAAGGTGCCGCCGAAGAGGTAGAAGCGGCGGTGCTCGATGTCGAGAAAGACCGCCGGGTGGCCGCCGATGGTGATCCACGGCAGCGCGGCGTAGATCGCGATCAGGACGCCGAAGACGACCCAGCGAATGCGGGTGAAGCGCCCCGTGACGTCCGCCGGATGCACGAACTTCCGGCTGCCGTCCTGTTGCAACGAACCTTGCTTTTCTCCGGGTACCGCCATCGATGCCGACGCCATGACACCACGATCCTTCTCACGGCACGTGCGTGAGTTGCGCTCGCCGGCCGGCGGCCGGCGAGCCGCGTGCGGCGCGGGGACTGGCCCCGCGCCCGGGAAGACTGGAGGCCCGACGGGGCCCTCGGAACGTCATCGCGAGCCTCAGCCACCGGCCTTGGGCTCCGGCGGCCAGGGGTCGCCCTGGGGCGCCTTGCCGGGGACGTTCGTGTTGCGAAGCGTGAGCACGTACGCCACGACCTTCTGCACGCCCTGCTTGCCGAGCGGTCCTTCCCACGACGGCATGCCCGCGGTGAGGACGCCCTTGGTCACGGTGTCCAACAGATTCGTGGGCGCGCCGCCGTGGATCCAGAACTTGTCCGTCAGGTTCGGACCGATCTTTCCTTGCCCCTGCATGTCGTGACACGCGATGCAGAAGGTCATGAACGTGGTCTTGCCGGCAGCCACCGCCGCCGGGTCCTCGGACATCGCGATCAGCATGTCGTCGGTGACGGCGGGCGCCGCGGCCTCGCTCGCCTGGATCTTCGCGAGATCCTGCTCGAGCTGCGCGCGCGGCGTCGGGGCGACCTCGAACTCGTGGTAGTAGAACCAGTAGCCGATGCTGAAGAGCACGGTGGCGAAGAAGATCCCCAGCCACCAGTTCGGCAGCGCGTTGTCGGCTTCCTCGATGCCGTCGTACTCGTGGACGATCTCGCCTTGAATGGCGTCCTTGCGTTTCGTGTCAGTCATCGTCGGCCTCCAGGGGAAGACGGGCCACGACCTCGAGCTCGGCAGGTCGCGTGAAGAGCGTCCGGATGGTCACCACCGCGAACACCGTCATGAAGATCAAGAGCGCCAGGATCGCGAAGCTCAGGAACGGGCTCTTCGCGAAGTGGTCGCTCGCCAAGAGGCTCAGCATCACCCACCTCCCGCCGGCGCCGTGGCGTCGAGCGACGCGGTCTTCGGCGCCTCCGGCACGCGGCCGAGGCGCTGCAGGAACGCGATCAGCGCCGTCATCTGGCTGTCCGCCGACACGTCCGCTCCGGTCTCACGCTTGAGCCCGGCGGCGATCTTCTCGCCAGCGGCGCGCGCGTTCTCCTCGGCACCCGTCACGTCACCATCGGTGTACGGCACGCCGAGGGTCTTCATGGCTCGCACCTTGGTGGAGGTCCGGGCGAAGTCCACCTTGCTCGACGCGAGGAACGCGTACGGCGGCATGTTGGATCCTGGCGTGATCGCGCGCGGGTCCGTCATGTGCTGGTAGTGCCAAACGTTCGAGCGCATCCCGCCCTCGTGCGCGAGATCCGGACCGGTGCGCTTCGAGCCCCACTGGAACGGGTGGTCGAAGATCGAATCGTCGATCGTCGACGCCTTGCCGTAGCGCTGCACCTCCCAGGTGAAGGTACGGACCATCTGCGAGTGGCAGACGTAGCAACCTTCCTTGATGTAGACGTCGCGGCCCTCGAGCTCGAGCGGGCTGTAGGGCTTGTTGGCCGAGGTCGCCATGCCGGCGTGGCTGGTGAGCACCGTCGGCACGATCTCGGCGATGCCGCCCACGATCACCGCCAGCACCACCACCACCGTGAAGGGCAGCGCGCGGCCCTCGAGCACGTGATGCCAGCTCGCGGCGCCGCCACCCGTGCGCGCCTGCTTGAAGCCCAGCGCGCCCACCACCGTGAGGCCGAGGGTGACCACGATCACCGCCACGCTCACCGCGGGCGGCAGGAAGGCGATCGAGCAGGCCAGCACCGTCACGACGACGCTGAGCAGCACCGGCTTGCCGAGGATCACGGCGATCCAGCTCGGCTCGCCAGCGGGCTTCTCCGCCACCGCAACCTCGACGGTGGTGTCGACCGCCGCGCCGGACTGAGCCGTCTTCCACAGGTTCCACGCGCAGATCACGAAGCCCGTGAGATAGAGCGCACCACCGACGATGCGGGTGTAGTACATGGGTCGAAGCGCCATGAGCGTCTCGACGAAGCTCGGGTAGGCGAGACCGCCGCCCTCGCCCTGGGCACGCCACATGAGGCCCTGGGTGATGCCGGAGATCCACATCGACGCCATGTAGAGCAGGATGCCGAACGTCCCGAGGTAGAAGTGCGTGTTGGCCGCGGACACCGAATAGAGCTTCTTGGTGCCCCACAGACGCGGGGCGAGCCAGTAGAACATTCCCGCCGCCAGGAAGCCGTTCCATCCCAGCGCGCCGGAGTGCACGTGGCCGATGATCCAGTCGGTGTAGTGGGCGAGACCGTTCACGCTCTTCACGCTCAAGAGCGGTCCCTCGAAGGTCGACATGCCGTAGAACGTGACCGAGGCCGCGAAGAACTTGAGCACCGGATCGTTGCGCAGCTTCTCCCAGCCGCCGCGCAGCGTGAGCAGGCCGTTGATCATGCCGCCCCAGCTCGGGGCCCACAGCATGACGCTGAAGATCATGCCCAGCGTCTGCGCCCAGTCGGGCAACGCCGTGTAGAGCAGATGGTGCGGGCCGGCCCAGATGTAGAGGAAGACCAGCGACCAGAAGTGGATCACCGACAGTCGGTACGAATACACCGGCCGCTCGGCCGCCTTGGGCACGAAGTAGTACATGATGCCGAGCATCGGGGTGGTGAGGAAGAACGCCACCGCGTTGTGCCCGTACCACCACTGCACCAGCGCGTCCTGGACGCCGCCCCAGATCGAGTAGCTCTTGAAGGCGCTCACCGGCAGCTCGAGGCTGTTGGTGATGTGCAGCACCGCGATCGTGATGATGGTCGCGATGTAGAACCACAGCGCGACGTAGAGGTGCTTCTCGTTACGCTTGAACACGGTCCAGAAGAAGTTGACCGCGAACACCACCCACACGAGCGTGATGGCGAGGTCGATCGGCCACTCGAGCTCGGCGTACTCCTTGCCGGTGGTGATGCCGAGCGGCAGCGTGAGCGCGGCCGCCACGATGATCGCTTGCCAAGCCCAGAAGTGGATCTTGGAGAGCAGATCGTGTCCCATGCGCGCCTTCAGCAAGCGCTGGGTCGAGTAGTAGACGCCCGCGAACATCATGTTGCCCACGAACGCGAAGATCACCGCGTTGGTGTGCAAGGGCCGCAACCGCCCGAAGTTGAGGAAAGGTGGGATGTCCGCCTGCCAGAACGCGAGCTGGAGCGCGACGATCACGCCCACCAGCATCCCGACGAGGCCCCACCCGACCGAGGCCGTCATGAACCATCGGACGATCCTGTCGTCGTAGGTCACTTTGGTGTTCTTCATACGTTCCACCCCTCTCCGGAAGGTGCTTCGTAGATCTGTTTCAACTCTTCACCCGAGCGTCCTTCGTGGTCGTTGCGTTCGGTTCGGTTTCCGGGACCGCCGTGAACTCGTCGTCGTCGAGCGGCAGCAGCGCCAGGCGATCCGCGTGCTCGAGCGTGCGCTCGCGCACGGTCCACGCGAAGAACACCACGGCGCCGAGCGCCATCGCCAAGCTCACCGCGATCAGCACGATCAGGACCTCCACGTGTTGCTCCTCGGTCCCAGCGACGTGGCCGTCGCCGCGACGATCGCGATCGAGCTGAGCGGCATCAGCACCGCCGCCAGCCACGGTTTCATCAGCCCGGCCAGCGCCAGCGTCACCGCCAGCGCGTTGTAGGCCACGGCCCACGCGAGGTTGCGCTCGAGCACCGCCCGCAGCCGCCGCGCCGCGAGCAGCGCTCGCCGCAGCGGCGCGAGCCCCGCGGTCGTGAAGTAGAAGTCGCTGCGCGCCGCCATGAACGGCCGGTCCACCGCGGGCGTGCCGGAGCACCACGCGTTCGCGACCACCAGGCTGTCGTTGATGCCGTCTCCGACCATCAGCGTGTCGTCGTGATCGTGACGCGACAGCCACTCGGCCTTGCCATCCGGGCTGGCGTCGCCGATGGCGTGCTCCGGCGCGACGCCCAGCTCGCGCGCCAGCACCGCGACCCGATCGTCCGAGTCGCCGCTCAGGATCCACGTCTCGAGCCCCGCGGATTGGAACCACTCGATCTCGGCGCGAGCGTCGCGGCGCAGCTCCTCCGCGGTGCGAAGCGCCGCGCGGGTTCGGCCGTCGATCGCGAACACCACGTCGGCGTCCGCGGGCGCGTCGGACGCGGCCCAGCGCGGCGCGCCGAAACGCGCGTCGTGCCCATCGACCTCGGCCTCGAGCCCCGAGCCGGGCTTCTCGATCACCGCCAGCCGCCGCGCGAGCACGACTCCCCGCGCTTCCAAGTGGCGTCGCACCGCGGCGCTCTTGGGATGGCTGCTCTGCGCCACCAGGTCGAAGAGGAGCTGCCGCTCGGCGTCCTCGAGGGCGTCGATCGCGTCTGGATTGGCGACTCCGAGATGGCCGGTGGTCAGCGTTCCCGTCTTGTCGAAGACCACGCGCTTCACCGACACCACGCGATCGAGGAAGCCCGCCGCGCGCACGAAGAGCCCGGCGCGGCGCAACCCGGCCTGCACCAGCTCGTACGCGAGCGGCGACGCGATCCCGAATGCGCACGGACACGTCACCACCAGCACCGCGGTCGTGACCTCGAACGCGCGCAGCGCATCGCCGGTGAGGAGCCACCAGCCCGCGAGCCCCGCCACCGCGGCGATCAGCACGCCGATCACCCAGCTGGAGGCCACCCGCTGCCACCACGGCGTCGAGCGCGCGGCGTCGGCCAGCCGCTCGCGGGGCGTCGCCAGCAGCCGCACGATCGGCGAGTCGGCGAACGAGGTGAGCGCCCGCATCGAGACCGCCGAGCCACCGGCGTTGAAGCTGCCGGCGGGCGCCTGGCTGCCGGCGGCGAACACCCGCGGCTCGGATTCGCCGTTGATCCAATCGAGCGTGAGGGTCGCCGGCGCACCCAGCACCACGGCGTCGAGCGGCACCAGATCGCCCGGCGCCACCCACAGCTCGTCGTCGCGCTGCACGGCGCGGCACTCGACCAGCTCCACGCGGCCGTCCCGAACCCGCCGGGTGAGCAGGCCGTCGACGCCGTCGTCGGCCAGGAGCTCACGCCGATTCCGTTCCAGGACGCGTTCCTGAAGCCAGCGGCCGAGCACCATGAGCGCGATGAACACGGCCACCGTGTCCAGGTAGTTCGCGGTGTCGCCCGCCCAGAGATACGAGGCCATCGACCCCGCGTACGCGAGCACGATCCCGAACGCGATCGGCGTGTCGAGGTGAAGCACTCCCGCCGCCAGGCTGCGCCAAGCGGAGCGGATGAAGATCGTCCCGCCGAGGGCGAGCGAGAGCGTCGCGATCACCGCGTTCGCGCCCGCCAGCATGGTGTGCACCGGCCCTTCGGTGAGCCCGAGGTGCATGGCGAAACCAAAGATCATCGCGTTGGCCGCCAGCGCCACGCACACCCCCGCGCGCACCAGCAGCGCGTCGGCCGTCGAGCGGGTGTCCTTGAGCGGCGGGCCGAAGCGATAGCCGAAGCGCTCGATCGCGGTGATCCAGCCGCGCAACGCGAAGCCCGGCTCCACGGTGAGATCGACGCGCCCGAGCGCCGGGTTGACCATCGCCTGCAGGCCGTGCGGCTCCCGGCGGAACATCTCCTGGATGAGCCACACGCACGCCGAGCAGTGGATGCCCTGCACGTCGAGTGAGACCGCGGTGGCGTCCGCGGCGCACGCCAATCGCTCCTCGATGGGCTCGAGCCATTTGCGATCGGGCGCGTCGCGCACCGCGTCCACCAGCGGCCGGCCGGCGCCGCTGCGAATGCGGTAATAGCGGCTCAGCCCTTCGGACTGGATCAGCCGGTACACCGCGCGGCAGCCCGCGCAGCAGAAGCCGTCGACGTCGTGGGGCGCGAGGTCGAGACCGCAGTGCAAGCAGGTGGTGGTACTGGCCGCGCACGCCGCCTCGGGCGACGGGGCACGATCCGCGGGCAGGGCCGCGAGGGCGGTCGATATGGACGCCATGGGGACAAGGTTCCGGCGTGAGGCACACGCCAGGGCCGGGACGTAGGGCAAGCGACGTGCCACCACTCCCGGAGAGTCCGCGGCCGCGGTCCGATGGGCCTGCCGGTCGGCGCTGCCTCGCGGTGCGGCCAGGTCCACACCGAGGGCGAGCAGACCGAAAAAACGCCGGAATTGGGGGGCGAGGACCCAGAAAATTTGCGCGTTTCTCGAGGCGAAGGGTTCGGGACACCTCCCGTCTCGATCCCGCAGCGCAGAGCCGCCAGCGGTCCCGCGATCATTCCGTACCGGCTCAGCCCTGTTTTCGCGAGCCGATGCGTCGCGACGTCGTCACCAGGTCGAGCCACGACGAGGCTCAACCAGCATGACTCGTTACGGCCACGTAACCTGGATCGCGCGGCGACGGGTCGATCGCCGCGTCAGACGGTCGGCGAAGGCGACTCGTCACCTGGAAACAACGACGCCGCACCGGGAACCCGGCGCGGCGTGGAACGCTCGGCGACAGCCGAGCGAGCGGCTCGTTTCGGCGACTTACTTCTTCGCCTTACCGAGCTCGCGAATGTAGGCGGTGAGGTTGGTGATGTCTGCGTCCGAAAGCATCGGGCCCCACGCCACCATGAGCGGAGACTTCCCGACCGCCGCACCGCCGAGCTTGATGGTCTTGCCGATCGACTCGTCGTTGGTCGCCTTCTGCCAGGCCTGATCGGTGAAATCGCGCGGCTTCGGGTTCAGGGCAGCACCGGCCACGCCGTCGCCCTTGCCCGCAGGACCGTGACAGGTCGCACACAGCATGTCGAACTTGGCCTTCCCAGCGGCGGCGTCTCCCGCCGCCCATCCATTGCCGGCACCGGCCAGCAGCAATGCACCGGACACGAATAGGACTGCGCGCTTCATGGCTATGTCTCCCTTGAGTGGTGAGTCGCTAGACCCGGACGGTTAACACGACGCGCCGCGACAGCCAATGAGACATCTCGCCGCGGGCCGCTTCACCCGCTTTCCACGAGCAAGGCGCGCGCCGGCCGAGCCGCACGAGCGGGGCCACGCCAGGCCTCATTGCGCATAGCCGAGCGCCCGCAGCCGCGTCTCGTCTTCCGCGCTCACGGCCGTGGTGATTCGGGCTGCCCAGGGGGCCGCGGCGACCTCGTCGAGCTTGCCGGCGAGCGCGCGAACCGAATCGGGTCGCGCGCGCACCAGGTTGCGAAGCTCTCCCGGATCGGCGCCGTGGTCGTAGAGCTCGAACGTGTCGCCATAGGCCGACCACACCAGCGTCTCGGCGGCACTCTCGACCGCGCGCATGCACATGCGGGCACGGTAGGGCCTGAGGAACGCGAACCAGCGATCCTTCGAGCGCTTCGAGTGATAGAGGGAGGCATAGCGAAGCTCGCGCGCGTGCGCGGCACCCCAGGCCGACGCGTCGAGGTCCGGGTTCGCGGCGAGCGACAGGAAGAGATCGTGGAAGTCGCGAAGCTCGAGGCGGGCGGCGACGAGCCCAGCAGGCCGTGCCGAGGCCGGCGCGAGATCGAGCAGCACCGCCGGCACGTGCAAGAGCTCGCGATGAAGCGTGTGCCCGTGGCCGAGCCCGCCGTGCTCGCCCAGCTCCTCGCCGTGGTCGGCGGTGATCAGCACCCGCGTCGGCCCCGTGAGCCGCGACGCGATGCCCGCGAGCAAGCGCGCCAGGTGCCCGTCGAGATAGGCGAGCTCGGCCTGGTAGCCCCGCCGCGCCGCCGCCGGCCGCGCGGGGTTGCGGGGGCCCCCGCTCAGGTACGGGGTGTGCGGATCCAGGTAGTGGACGTACGCGAACACGGGACGTGGCTCGCCGCCGGCGCGCTCTGCGCCGAGCTCGTCGAGCCAGCGCAGCACGTCGTCGGTGACCGTCGCGGCCCGCGCGTAGGGATAGGGCGTCTCGGTCAAGTGGTGAAAGGCGTCGAACCCGCGCGCGAAGCCGGACTCGCCATTCACCGCGTGACGGGTCGCGATGAAGGCGCCGGTCCGATAGCCGCGGTCGCGCAGCGCGGCGGCGAGTGTCGGCTGGTCCTCCGCGAGCAGATAGTCCCAATCGACGGCGCCATGGTGCTCGGGGATCTTGCCGGTGAAGAGCGAGGCGACGGACGCACGCGTCCAGGTCGTGCTCGCCATCACGTCCTCGAAGACCAGACCCCGTTCGAGGCGAGCGCGCGTCGCGGGAAACGACGCCGGGTCGGCGCCGTAGACCGGCAGCGCGTCTGCGCGCAGACAGTCGACGAGCACGATGACGAGATTGGGCGGCGTGCCCGTCGCGGGCTCGGCCACCGGTGGCGGCCCAGGCACGCGGCTCGCGGCAGGATCGGCGGCGCTCATGCGGGACCACAAGGCATCCTCGATCGATGCGACCGAGCGATCGAACGCGTGGTGCAACAGCACGCCGACCAGGCGATCGTGCTGCAACACGTGCCAGCGAAACGTGGGCACCAGCCGGTAGGCGCCCGCCGTGAGCGCCACCCAAGCGAGGCTCGCGCCCACGGCGATGCGCGCCAGCCGGCGGCGCGCGGCCGTTTCGAGCTCCGGCAAGAAGCGGTGGGCGAGCGCGATCGTGAGCGTCGCGACCGCACCGGCGAGCGCCGCGCTCGTGGCGAAGGAGAGCGTCGCCGGCGTTCCCGGCGGCCGCACGGCCTCGCGCAGCTGTGCCGCCCACACCGCGAGGGTCCCGGAGGCGGCCACCGCGCCGGGCCAGCGTCCGAAGGTGCGCGCGGTGAGCACCGTCGCCGACGCCACGACGCCCACCAGCAGCCAAGCGAGGCTCAGCAACGCCACGTCCAGTGGATCGTGGCGCGACGGCGTGCCCAGGAACGAAACCGCCGCGAAGGCGGCGCCGACTGCGCACGCACCGACGGCGAGCGCGACGCTGGGACGCGCCGGGCGAGCGATGGATCGATCAGCGCTCACGTAGATCCTTTCGGTCGGTCGAGAACGGCGCCGCGCTCAGGGTGCGGGGCGATCGCGGCGACGTGGCCGAAATCCAGCGCTCGGCGGGTCGGGCTTGCGCGCGAGCACGATCTCGAGCCCGGCGCCCTCGACACCCGCGCCTGCGACCGCGCCACGGACCAGCACCTCGAGCGTGGTGAGATCGGCGAGATCGAACGAACGAGCGAGCGGCGCGCCCGGGTCTTCCGCCGACCCGCTCGGCTCGAGGCGGCGTCCGTCGTCGCCCAGCAGCTCGAGCTCGATCCCGCTCGTCGACTCGGCGGCCACGCCGCGCACGCTCACCGTGTACGAGCCCGGCGGCAGCACGCCCGTGCGCGCACGCAACACGCCACCCTTGCGCTCGAGCGCGATCGCTGCCGGGAACCGCCGGGTCGCGTAGATGCGCGTCTCTTGCGCGCGCTGCTCGGGGTCGGAGTCGCCGCTCGCGTTCGTGCCGTCGAACGCTTTCACCAGCGCGAGGTCCTGCACCAGCTCGAAGTAACGCGGACGCAGCCCTGGGCGCTCGTAGTTGAGCTCGCTCAGCACCACGTAGTCGTAGCGGGCCAGCTCTTCCCGGGATCCGACCGCGCGCGCCACGTTCTCGACGTAGAGTCGCGCGGGGTCGAGCTCGCCCACGAACGTGACCTCCGAGAGGATCGTGGAACCGTCGGGCAGATGCGCTCGGATCCATTGCTCCGCCTGCGCCGCCGACGACGCCTTCGCGCGCATGCCGAGCTCCTCGCCGAGCTTCGGCATCTGACCCGCGAGCCCCAGCGCGAAGACGAGCGCGAGCGCGACGCGCGCCGGCCGCGCGCGCTGCTCTCCCCAGCGCTCACCGGCGGCCTTCCACGCGCGAACCAGCGCGATCGCCACGGCGGCGCAAAGAAACGGTTGCAACGGCAGCAAGTAGCGCGGATAGAGCCGTCGGAAGTTCCCCAGCAACACCAGGAACGCCACCGGGAACGACGCCGTCACCAGCGCCGGCGCACGGACGCTCGCCGCGGCCACGACCAGTGCCACCGCGAGCACCGCCGCGAATCCCGCTCCCAGCCCGTCGAGCACCGCCTTGCGCAGATGCGGCAGCAACGCGATGCCCTTCTCGACGGTGTACGTGTTGAGGTGGAGGTCCTTGGTCTGCGCCAGGAACTCGCCGGGATGAAGCACCGTGTAGGGGCTCGCCAGGAAGAAGCCGAGTGCCAGACCGCCGAAGGCACGCGCGAGCCGCGCGACCGGAGCCCCCTTGCGGGGATCGGAGTCGAGCAGCACGGCCGCCGCCAGCGGCACCACCAGCACCACGTCGTAGTACTTGGCGGCGACCGCCACGCCGGAGAGGAGGCCGACTCCGAGATCGGCGCGCCAGGTGCGCCACGTACGCAGCCGCAGCAGGGCCCCCCACGCGAGCGTCACGAAGAGCGCGGCGTGCAGATCGTCGTGGACGAAGCGCCCGTGACCGATGTGGGCGGCATTCAGGGCCAGCAACAGCGCCGCGATCAGCGGTGCGGCGGCGGTGGTCACGCCGGCGGCGGCCCCGACGCCCAGCGGCCGAACGGCCCACGCCAGCGCCCAGACGTTGAGGCTGCCGAGAATCGCCATCGCGTAGCGGCCGAAACGCAGGTAGCCCTCGGGGGGCAGCTCGGCGATCGATCCGCCCAGGCCCTGCATGGGCCCGACCACGCCGTACGTGATCGCGGCGAGCGCCTGGACGTAGTACGGAAGGCCGCCGTGCTCCAGGTTCTTGTGATCGAGGGTCGCGTCCTCGATCATCCGACCCGCTTCGCTGATGTAGCGTTGCTCGTCGACCGCGAACTCGAGCTTCTGGCCGTGCTCGAGCCCCGCGAAACGCAAGACCGCGGCGATCACGATCAGCCCCGCGAGCGCGAGGCTATCGGGATGGGCCCGTGCTGCGGCGAGCGCGCGCCGGAACGCGTCGGCGCGCGCACCGATGGCGACGAGGACCAAGACCGCCCACGAGCCGAACGTGAGACCGACGCCGCGGCGCCCGAGGAGCAGCCCGTCCAGGCTCAGCTCGGGGCGGCCGAGCGCGACGATCGCCATGCCGTACGCGGTGAACGCGCCCAGCGCGACACGGCCGAGCCAAGGGCGAAGCGCAGATCGCAAATCACCGAACCTGGTGGCGAGCCCGGCGAGGACCGCCGGGGATGAGGGGAAGGCACGCGCGAACGGCGCGCGTGATGCCCAACGCGTTGGAGCGCGAGCATATCGCGCGGCGCCGTGGATTTCCCACGCGCTCGCGAACGCAGCAGCCGCGCGCGAGCGCCACGGCCGGCCGCGCCGGACGTCATTCGTCGAGCAGCGCGTGGCGAATGGCGGGCAGCGGCGCGCCGCCGCACGCCAGGAGGCGATCGTGGAACGCGCGCAGCGAGAAACGCTCCCCCATCTTCGCGTGCCACTCCTCGCGCAACTGGCGGATCAGGTGCTTGCCGAGGGTGTAGGAGAGATACGTGGGATCGTAGGTGGCGCGCACCGCCTCCTGGCGTGCGCCGGCCTCATCGAGGAATGCGACCTCGCGCATGCGACGAGCGCATTGATCGATGCTCATCCCCTCGGCGTGGATGCCGATCGCGCACTCGAGCCGCACGTCGCGGATCAGCGCTTCGATGACCTGGGCGAGTCGGAAGCGGGAATCGCGGTCGGCGAACCCCTCTTCCCACATCAGCTCCTCGGCGTAGTGGGCCCAGCCTTCGCCCACGAGCTGATTCCAGAAGCTCTTGAGGACCCGCGAGCGCATCGCGCGGCGATGGAGATCGTCGACGAAATGGCCCGGATAGAGCTCGTGCGTCGTCACCACCAGCAGGTCCCAGGTATCCGACACGTAGTCGCGCTGCTCCTCGGGCGACCAGCGGGGATCCGGCGGGGAGATGAGGTAGAAGCTCGGCATGGTCTCGGGCTCGAACGGCCCGGCTCCGTCGAGCATCGCCGCCGCGGAGCGGTCGTAGGGCGGCGCCTCGCGGACCTCCGCGACGGCGCTCGAGGGCAGGCCGACCAGATCGTGCTCGATCACGAATCGACGCGCGTCCGCCGCCTGCCGCCGGGCCTCCGCCAGGACGTCGGCGGGCTTCTGCTGCTTGAGATCGCGGATGACGTCTGCCGCGGAGCGCGTGGCGTCGATGGCGTGCACCGCGTCGGCGAGCGCACGCTGGTTGCGCTCGAGGTCGGCGCGCCCGATCGCCGCGATGGACGCGAGGTCGAGGTCCACGCCCTCCTCGACCGCGATCGCCCGCGCGAGCCCGCTCGCGCCGAGCACGTGGCCCTGGTTGGCGGTGGCGCGGCGCGCGTCGAGGAACGCGCGCTGCTCCTCGAGCGCGCGCGCCATCCCGGCGAGCGCCTCGTCGAGCTCGCGCCTGAGCGCGACGTCGGTCAGCGGCGCGAGCGCCTCCCGCACGCCGGTGCGCAGGAACTCGAGCTGGCCGTCGATCTCGAAGCGCGCGACCTCCACCCACGGCTCGGGCAAGACCGGCTCCAGGTTGGCGCGCGCCGCCGCGAGGTACGCCGGTGCGCCACGGGCGATCGCGGCCACCGCTCGCGCGCGCTGGGCGAGCGGCGCGTAGTCCCGGCTCAGATAGCCGTCGAGCTCCAGATTGCCGTCGTACCAGATCGGATTCCTGAGCGGCGCACGAAGCTCGACGTACGTGTGGAGGTCGGTTCGAAGGGCGAGGAGCAACGTCTCCCGCTCGAGCTGCTCGGTGGGCCCCAACGACTCCGGTACGAACGCCGCGAAGCGCCGCTCCGCCTCACGGAGGTGGGCGATGGTTCGCTCGAGCCCCGCTGGCGTGACGTCCGGCAAGCGTCCATCCCGATCGTGATACCCCAGCGAAACGGCAAAACCGGGGTGATCGGCCAGGTACGTGTGGAAGAAGGCATCCGTGGCGCGGGCGAGCTCCTCGTTGGCGCTCGCCACGGACACGTCCGAGACGCGCTTCGGCGATGCGGCGCACGCCGCCAGCAATAGCGGCAACACCGCGACGGAACGACACATCCGCCGCCATCGACCGCGCCGAGAGATGCCCGCCTCGACGACCCGATGGTCGCCCGATCGGTGGCTGACGACGACGACGCGCCCCCTCGGCATGGTTCTCGCTCCTCTTTCGTTTCCAGGGTGAGGTGCGAACACCCTACGCCGCTTGCCGCCGAGTCGAAAGACACCGAGGACGGGGCGGCGGGGGATCGCGCCTGCGCCCAGCGAGAAAGGGGGACTTCGATGAAGCGCGATCTGAAAGAGGCCATGGGCGGGCTGGAGCAGCGCGTGCGCGAGGGCTTGCACGAGCTCGAAGGCCAGGGCGAGCGGGCAAAGACCGCGGTGAAGAAGCTGGTCAAGCGCGCGCGGCGCGAGGTCAAGACCGAGACGCGGGCGCTGGAAGGTGAGTTCACGAAGGCCAGCAAGCACGTCCGCGAGATGGTGGACGAGGCCATGAAGGGCTCGCTCGACAAGCTGCTGAAACCGACGCGGCGCGCGATCGACGAGAGCCGCGTTCGGCTCGACCGGCTCGAGAAGAAGATCGAGCGGATGGGCAGGCCGGCGCCGGCACGTCGCGCGGCGGCGCGCACCCGCGCGGCGAAGCCGAAACGAGCGGCGGCGCGCGCCTGACGGCGGCCTGAGCGAGCCACGGGATGCGCACTGCGCGCATCCCGTGGGTTGAGCGTGGCGGCCTGGCCACCCCGGACCTGGGATGCGGCGGAACGTTCGAGTAGCGGCGTGGCGAAAGCTCGTCTCGCGCTCCGGCGGAGGCTCGCCCAGCGGAGCGCAGTCGTGTGGACGTAACAAGCGAGTCCGGCGTCGCCGGACGATGCGCGCTCGAGCACGCGCGGCCCGAGATCGAAACGGGGTGGCGAGCCGGGAACCGGCGCACCACCCCGTTGGTGTCCGCGAGCCGCGCGGCTCGTCAGGACGATCGGATCACTGACAGGTCTTGTTTCCGCCCTTGGTCTGGCACACGCCCGAGCAGCATTCGCTCATGCTCGAGCACGCGGCACCCTTCTGCTTGAGCGTGCAGGCTTCCTGCTTGCCGTCGCAATCGAGGTGCGCGAGCGCGTTCATCATGTTGACGACGCCGTATCCGGTGTTCACGTCGCGCCCGGGAGCGTCCACGTCCTGCGCCGTGTAGTCGAGGAGCGCGCGGATGTCGCGCGCCTTGCACGCGGTGTTCTGGCTCCAAACCGCGGCCGCCACGCCCACCACGTGCGGCGTGGCCATCGACGTGCCGTCGAAGAAGTCGTAGTTGCCCTTGCCGACCGCGAGCTCGAACTCATCCCCCTCGAGGTATTCGAGCGTGGGGCCCGCCGTGCCTGCGACCGAGACCGCCGGGATGACGATGTTCGCGTCGACGCCCTCGAGCGTTCCCGTGAAGAGCGCGTCGCTGTTGTTGAAGATCACCGCGCCCAGGCCGCCGCTGCGCTTGCACTCCTTCACCTTCTCGACGAACGTGATCGTGCCGCGCTCGATCACGCAGAGCTTCCCGGAGGCACCGGCGCAATCGCCGGGGCTGCCGAGCCCGTCCACCGCGTTGCAGCGGAAGAGCGGCGCCGTGACGTCGGCGATGGCGCTGCCCTGAAGCGCCGCGGCCTCGAACTCGGCGACCATCCCGTTCTTGGTGTTGAGCACCACGGTGGGCGCAAGCCGCACTTCCGAACCTTGCGCCTTGGGCACGGTGGAGCGCACCGCCACGCCCGGGCCAGCGATCTCCACGTCGTCGTTGAACTGCGAGAAGCTCGCGTGCGCGAGGGCGGAATCGACCGCCGCCACCGACATCACCGAGTCGTAAGCCGCGGGGTACGACTTCCGCGAGTTGCCGTCGTTGCCCGCCGCGGCGATCGGCAGGACGTTGTTCGCGAGCGCGTTGTCGAGCGCCTTCTTCTCGGTCGCGGTCGGCGTGCCGCCGCCCAAGCTCATGTTGATGACCTTCGCGTGGCCCTCGTCGATGCACTTCCCGACCGCATCGGCGAGATCCGACGAGTACGCGTACTCGCCGTCGTCACCGAAGAGCTTGACGATGTGGATCGGCAGCACGCCGTTGCCGTTCACGCCCACCACGCCGATGGCGTTGTCGAGCGCCGAGATGGTGCCCGCCACGTGCGTGCCGTGATGGCTGCCGTCGTGGAAGGGGTCACCCGTGCCCGGATCGGGGGACGCGGTGACGCGCTTGGTCTGGAGATCCTCGTGCCCCTTGTCGTATCCCGAGTCGATGATGCACACGGGGATCTTCCCCGTGTCGAGCTGGGGATCGGCGGTGACCGCATCGATTCCCCACGGCGTGACCTGTGGCCCGGTCGGCGAGGGCGCGCGCACCGACAGCGGGTAGCGCGGGGCGTCCTGCTCGACCAGCTCGATCGCGGCGTTGGCCCTCAGCTTCGCGAGCGCGCCCGCCGGCACCTTGACCGCCAGCGCGTTCAGCTTGGTGAGCTCGCGGATCACCTTGCCGCCCGCGGCCTCCACCGCCTTGCGCGCCTTGGCACCATCCTTGTAGACGACGATCTGGCGCTCCGGGTCCGGCTGCCCTGCCCGCGCCACGCCGACGGCGGCCAACCCCAGCGCAGCCGCCATCCCCACAGCCCATGCACTACGCCATCGCTTCATGCGACTCCTCCCCCGCGATCGATTCCTCGATCGCACACGAGTGTGCTGCCGAAAAGCCGAACCTACCGCTCCTCACCCCGCCACGTCCACGCCAGCCGCGATCCGCCACGGACGCGGCGACGCTCGTCTCGCCCACGACGACGCGGGCGGGTCATTTGCAGACCTTCTGACCGCCCTTGCTCTGGCAGACACCCGAGCAGCAGTCGCTCATGCTCGTGCAGCTCTGGCCCTTCTGGTGGAGCGTGCAGACCTCCTGGAAGCCGTCGCAATCGAGCTTCTCGAGCGCGGCCTCGTAGTCGACCAGGCCATAGCCGGTGTTCGCGTCGCGACCCGGTACGTCGACGTCGTGCGCCGTGAAATCGAGCAGCGCGCGGATGTCGCGGGCCTTGCACGTGGGATCGTGGCCCCACACCGCCGCCGCCACTCCCGAGACGTGCGGCGTGGCCATCGAGGTGCCGTCCAGGAACTCGTAGTTGCCGTTGTCCTTCACCACCACCTGGAAGTCGAAACCCTCTAGGACTTGTTCCATCGACGTGCCGTCCACGCCGGAGGTCGACACCGCCGGGATCTTAATGGTGGCGCCCTGGCCGTCCACCGTGCCGGTGAACATCGCGTCGCTCGAGTTGAAGATCACCGCCGCCGCGCCGCCGCGCCGCTGACACTCGACGACCTTCTGCGCGAACGTGTTCGTCCCGCGCTCGATCAAGCAGATCTTGCCGATGGCGCCTTGGCAGTCGCCCTCGCTGCCGAGCCCGTCCACGGCCTTGCAGCGATAGAGCGGCGCCGTCACGTCGCCCTCGCCGCTGCCGACGAAGGGCGCGCCCTCGAAGTGGTAGGCGTCGACCACGTTGTAGAGCTGCACTTCCGTGCCCCGGCTCTTCGGATACGTCGACCGCACCGCCACGCCAGGTCCGGCGATCTCCACGTCGTCGTTGAATTGCGAGAAATCCGCGTGATCGAGCGCCGAGTCGACCGCCGCCACCGACATCACCGAGTCGTAGCCCGCGGGGTAGGACTTCTTCGCGTTGCCGTCGTTTCCGGCGGCGGCGATCGAGAGCACGTTCTTCTCGAGCGCCTGATCGAAGGCCTTCTTCTCGGTCTGGGTGGGCGTTCCACCGCCCAAGCTCATGCTGATGATCCGCGCCTTGCCCTCGTCGATGCACTTGCCGACGGCGGCCGCGAGATCGCTCGAGTACGCGTACGCGCAGTCGTCGCCGAAGACCTTGACGATGTGCAGCGGCTGATCGCCCGCGCCGTTCACGCCCACCACGCCGATCGCGTTGTCGAGCGCCGAGATGGTGCCCGCGACGTGGGTGCCGTGACCGCAACCGTCGTGGAAGGGATCGCCGGTGCCGGGATCGGACGACGAGGTGACGTACTTCGTCTGCAGATCCTCGTGGGGGCGGTGGTAGCCCGAGTCGATGATGCAGACCTTCACTCCCGGCACGTCGTTGAAGGTGTCCGCCTTCACGGCGTCGACGCCCCACGGCCGGCGCTGACCGCCGGTGGGCGACGGTGCCCGGACCGCGAACGGGTAGCGCGGCGCGTCTCCCTCCACCAGCTCGACGGCCGCGTTGGCGGCGAGCTTGGCGCGGGCGCTGGCCGGGAGCTTGACGGCGAGCGCGTTCAGCGCGGTGAGCTCGCGGATGACTCTTCCGCCCAACTCCTCGACGGCCTTGCGCGCCTTCGCCGCGTCCTTGTAGACGACGATCTGGCGCTCGGGGTCGGGCGCGCCGGCGCGCGCGGGTGCGCCCCACGCCATCGCCGAGAGCAGCGCCGCCACCGCCATCACCGCACGTCGAATCCGCATCGCTCGCTTCCCCTCTCTGCGATCGCTCGATCGCTCGCGTTGCCGCTCGAAGATTCGTCGAAGCTACCCCTGCAGAACCACCGACGTCCACGCCGACGTTGCGGCGCGCGGGAGGTGCCGCAGCGCGAGCGACCTTCCGAGCGTCGGCGCCGCGGATCTATGCTGGCCGACTCGCTCGCCGCCGCCACGGTCCGATTCCGCGCATGACTCGCAAGCCGATCCGCTCGACCCGTGTCCTCGAGGGCGCGCGCGGCGTGGACTCGGTGCGACGCGAGGCGCTCGCCGCGATCAAGTCGGGCTTCCGTGGTCTCGACGCCACGCTCGAGGCCGGCGCGCGCCTGGAACGCGAGCTGCGCGAGGTCCGCCCGGGTCTCGTCGTGGAGCGCAACGTGGGCGAGGGCGGGATGGGCTCGGTGCACGCGGCCCTCGACCACGGGCTGCGCCGGCGGGTGGCCGTGAAGGTCATGCATCCGTCGCTCGATTCCGCCGAGCGAGACGAGGTGCGATTCGTCGAGGAAGCACAGCTCACGGGCCAGCTCGAGCACCCCAACATCGTGCCGATCCACGAGATCGGCACCACCGCCGAGGGCCGGCTCTACTTCACGATGAAGCTCGTCGACGGCCGCCCGCTCGCGGAGATGTTGCTCGAGAGCCCGCCCGAGACGCGCACCGAGCGCGAGCTGCGGGAGCTCGTGAAGGTGGTGATGAAAGCGTGCGACGCGCTGGCCTTCGCCCACGCCCACGGCATCGTGCACCGCGACCTCAAGCCGGAGAACGTCCTGGTGGGCGAGTTCGGCGAGGTGTACGTGATGGATTGGGGCATCGCGCTGCGCGCCGCGACACCGGCGGAGTCCGCGTTCGACGACCTGCCCTTCCCGCCGACCCCACCGCTCGATCGCCTGGGCGTGATCATCGGCACTCCCGAGTTCATGGCCCCCGAGCAGGCGCTCGGGGACCTCCACCGGATCGACGCCCGCACCGACGTGTTCGGGTTGGGGGGCATCCTCTACGCCATCCTCACCGGCCGGCCGCCCCACCACGAGTCCGACGACGATCGCACGATCGCGGCCGCCCAGCGCGGCGCCGTGCTGCCGCCGCGCGAGGCACGCCCAGGGCTCGCGCTGCCGCCGCTCTTGTGCGCGATCGTCGCCCGCGCGCTGGCGCGCGAGCCCGCCGATCGTCACGCTTCCGTGCGCGAGCTGCAGGAGGATCTGGAGCGCTTTCTCAGGGGCAGCGCCTATTTCCCGGAGCAGAGCTTCGAGCCTGGAGACTGGATCGTCCGCGAGGGCGACGAGGCCGACGTGGCGTACGTCATCGCGAGCGGTGCCTGCGAGGCCGTGCGCGAGGAAGCGACCGGCTGGGTCGTGCTGCGGCGAATGGAGGCGGGCGAGGTCTTCGGCGAGACCGCGATCTTCGCGCGCACCCGCCGCAGCGCGAGCGTGCGCGCCGTCACCGCGGTGCGCGTCACGGTGATCTCGCGCGACGCGCTCCTCGACGAGCTCGGCGCCAGCTCGTGGATGACACCGTTCGTGCGCACGCTCGCCGAGCGCTTCGCCGAGGAATCGAGGCAAGTCACGGCGCTGCGCCGCCGCGCCACCATCGCCGAGGTGCAGACGCGTGCGGTGCGGGAACTGGCAATGGCCGCGCTGGCGCGGGGCGGGGATCCACGCGCGGATCCCCGCGACGCGCTGGGTGGCGATCTCGCGGAGATCGCGAGCGCGGTCGCGGCCGAGACCGGCCTCTCCGCGCAAACCGTGCGCACGCTGCTCGGTGAGGCGCCGGGCCTCGCGATCGACGGCGAACGCATCCGAATCACCTGACCATCCCCGGCCGCGCTGCACCGCGCGGAGGGGGCCGGCGCGCCTGGTCGAGATACTTGACTAGTCAAATAAATGCCGGGATACTCGGGCATGCGATCACAGCCGCGCCTCTTTCACCTGCTCAACCAGGCCCGCCAGGCGCTCCTGACCCGTGCGAACGCCGAGACCGTGGCGCAGCTCGACATCACGGTCTCGCAGATGGTGTGCCTCTTCCAGCTCGTTCAGCAGGGCGCGAGTCGCCCCACCGAGCTCTCCGCCGCGCTCGCCCTCGATCCCGCCGCGATCACGCGAGTGGTCGCGCGTCTGGAGGAGAAAGGGCTGGTGCGGCGCACCGAGCACGCCGCCGACGGCCGCAGCCGGCTCGTCGACGTCACGGCGGCGGGACGCGAGCGCGCTCGCCGCGGCCTCGCCGTGCTCGCGAAGGCCAACGCCGCGCTGACGCAGGGCTTCGACGACGAAGAGATCCGAACCGTCGCGCGCTTCCTCGAGCACGCGATCGCGTTGGGACGAGGGACGAGCTCATGACGAACGCCACGCACGCGAGCCCGCTGCGCAAGCTCTCCGCCCGCTTCGGCGGCTCGGCGGCCGGCCGCTGGATGATCACGCAAGGGGTTTGCCTCGCGGCGCCCTATTTCCGCTCGATCCGCCCGCTCTTCACGCGTCTCGAGCCCGGGATGGTGGAGGCGCGGGTGGCGAATCGGCGGCGCGTCCACAACCACCTTCGCTCGATCCACGCCATCGCGATGTGCAACGCCGCGGAGCTGGTGGCGGGCAGCTGTTGCGAGCTGTCGGTCTCGCCGGCGCTGCGCTGGATCCCGGTCGGGATGAGCGTCGAGTACAAGAAGATCGCGCGGTCCGACGTGCGCGCCGTGTGCGACGGCCGTGACCTCGACTGGAACACCGCCGGGGAGCGGGAATTGCCGGTTCGGATCTACGACACCGACGGGGTCGAGGTCTTCTCCGCGCGCATCACCATGCGGCTATCGGAGAAGAAGGCGTCTGCAGCCAAGACGGGTTGAGCGAGGACGCCGCCGAGAACCGGGCCCGCCTCGCTCACGGCGAGGTGTCGGACCATTCGGCGAAACCGCCGGCTTCGAAGCCGTCCGCAAACAGATCGCCGTAGAGCACCTGCACGCTGCCGGCCAGCGGCGCGCTCGGCACGAAGGGATCCGTGGCGGAGCTGATCGCGAGGTCGGCGAAGCCCGAGCCGTCGAAATCGCCAGCGGCGAGGACGTAGCCGAATTGGTCGGAGGCGACAGGATCGCCGGTGATCCCGCCCGACGCCTTGGTCCAGTACGCGTTGCCGCCGGACGTGAGCCCGCCCGCGGCGCCGAGCAGCACGCGGACGGCCCCTGCGCTCGCGGCGCCGTTCACGGTGTGGCGCGGAATGTCGATCGCGAGATCGTCGGCGCCATCGCCGTTGAAGTCCGCTGCGGCGAGGGCACTGCCGAAGCCGTCGAGCGGCGCGACCGTGCCGCCCACGCCCGTGCTCAGCTCGGTCCAGAGCGTGTTCTGTGCGACCAAGCCGAAGAGACCCCCGCGCAGCAGGCTCACCGCACCGGCGTGCGCGATGGTGCCGATGACGTCGAGATCGAACCCGCTCACGCCGACGGCGAGGTCCTCGTAGCCGTCCGCGTCGAAATCTCCCGCCGCGAGCGCCGAGCCGTAGAGCTGGTCGGTGGCGACGTTGCCGGGGACGTTCGTGGAGCCTTGGTCCCACACCTGCGCGAGCGTGGTGCCGAGCCCGTCCCCGCTGCCGTAGAGCACGAGGACCTCGCCAGCGTTCGTGGCGTCGTCGATGGGGTGATTGGGGAGCCCGATGGCGAGATCGTCGTAGCCATCGGCCAGCACGGTGCCCGTGAAATCGCCCACCGCCAAGGTGGTTCCCATGCGATCGCCGGTTTCCGATGAGCCCGGCACGCCGGGCGTGCTCATGTCCCAGAACTGGCTGCCGGTCCCACTCAGCCCCTGCGCCGTGCCGTAGAACACGGCCACGCCTCCCACGTCGGTGAACTCGAAGCCGGGGATCGGTCCGTTGAAGTCCTCGCCGGGCGTCGAGACCACCAGATCGTCGTGGCCGTCACTGTCGAAGTCGCCGACGGCGAGCATGAATCCGAACTCGTCGTCCTGCTCGGCGCTGTCCGAGACGTTCGCCGTATCCTGACTCAGCACGTCGAAGGATCCACCGTCCGGCCCGCTCGCGCTGCCCGCATAGATCAGCACCAAACCAGCCCCTGCATTGCCCCCGACCTCGGCGCCCGGACAGCCGATGGCGAGCTCTCGGTAGTCGTCGGAATCGAAGTTGCCCACCGCGACCGTTTCACCGCACCGGCCGTCGGCGTACGTCGCGGGCAACGTGATGCGTCGCGAGCCAGTCAGGACGAGCCCGGCTGGCCCACCGGGGATGAAGTAGACGGAGCCGAGGTCGACCGCGGGATTGCTGGTGCTTTCGCCGGGCGTCGTGACGATCAGGTCGTCGTATCCGTCGTCGTTCATGTCGCCCACCGTCGTCGCCGCGCCGAATGCATCGCCCTCCTCGCTGACCTGCAGGAAGTTGGATTGCTTCCACAGCTGGTTTTGCACGGTCGAGAGCCCGCTCGCGGTGGAGAAGGCGAACGAGCGGGCGGGAGCGAACGCCAGGAACGACATTAGAGCCGCGGCGAGACGGGTGCGCATGCGTCCTCGGGAACTGCGGTTGGACCGCGACCACCACCGCTCGCGGGGCGCGCAGTGTACCGGAGCACCGCAGCGCTCCGCACCCGCGGGGCACGTCACGCTTGCGGCCGCGGAAGCGCGGCGCGCGGGACGATTCGGCGCGGACGCGACGACGGGTCAGCCGGGCGCGGCCGTGCGTGCGAGGGCGCCGGCGGCGCTCGTCAGAACCAGAGCGTCGCGACCGCCGCCGAGAGAATGGGGATCGCGAAGTTGTCCTCGAGGTCCTGGCACACGACCTCGACGAGCGCGCCGACCGCCGCCGCGCCAGCGGCCAGCAGCACCGTCGACGACCACGCGAGCTCGGGCACGGCGAGGCGCAGCAGCGCCAGCACCGCGAGTGCCGCGGCGGCGAAGAACCCGCCCATCCCCGCCCACGACTTGTTGCCCATGATCTTGCGACGGCCGTAGCGCTTGCCGATGAACGCCGCCGCCGGATCGCCGACCGCCAACACCAGCACGCCCACCGCCACCGCGTGGCGCGACATCAACGCCGTCATGATGGTGAGCGCCACCAGATAGAGCGTCGCGGAGTTGGTGCGATGGCGCTCCCACGGGCGCGACATGAAGCCGAAGGCCTTGTCCACCAGGAAGTCGTTCCAGCGGGTGGAGAAGCGACGTGTGATCTCGAGCGTGCCGAAGAGCCCGAGCAGGCTGAGCAGCACCGTCATCGCCTGCGCGCGCTCGAGCACGGTCTCGTAGAGGACCGCCGCGAGCAGGCCGCAGAACACGTGGAAGACGCTGCGGCCGATGCGCACCGGCTTGAGATGCGGTAGCCGGATCGCGCCCAGCGCCGCGCGGCGCAGCCGGATCTGGTGCAGAAGATCCTCGTAGCTCTTGGCGAGGGTCGCTTGCGCCGTCTCGAGGCGCGCGGCCATCGGCCCCTGGGCGACCTCGGCGGCGTAGTTCCGGAGCGTGTCGGCGACGCGATCCAGGCTCTCGGCGAGGCTGCGGCTGCGGCCGGCCAGCATCGCTCGGGCCTGAACCACGCGATCCGCCAGCACCCGGCAGCGCTCGGAGAGCGCGCGCGACCAAGCGTCGAACGCCTGCTGGGGCCGCGGCTCTTGCGCCCGCGACACCAGGTCGTGAAGCTCTTCCACGATGGCGGCGAGCTGCTCGCGCGCCGACACTCCACTGAGGGCGAATTCCCCCGTCATCGCTCCCCCCCACCTCGACCGGCCGACCGGTCGACTCCCTGTCACGGCGACGATCGAGCTTAGCGCTCCGGTTAGTTCCGGGAAACCGTTTCCGGAGGCGCGGGAACGCGCAAGGGTCCAGAGGTCTTGCGCAACAGGATCTCGCTCGCGCCCTCCACGATGAGGTCGCGCAGCACGCCCACCTCCTCGTAACCCTGGCGAGCATAGAAACGCCGCGCGGCCGCGTTGAAGTCGGACACGCACACGAAGAAGTTCTTGGCGCGCGCGAACACGATCCGCTCGACGTGCTCGATCAGGCACGCCCCCACTCCGTGCGAGCGGTGCGCCTCGGCCACCACCAGCAGATTCAGGTAATCGCCCAGCATGTACGCCGGGCGGACCACGGCCAGCCCGGCGACTTCCTCGCCGAGAACGGCGACGTACGCTTCGCGCGCCTCCGGCAGGGGCCGGAACGCGGTGAGCCAGTCGACGCGCGTGTAGCCGAGGCGCGCCCACGGGTCGGAGCTCGTCAGCATCTCGATCACGGCGTCGCGGTCGCGCGCTTCCATCGGTCGGACCCGCATCGTGGCGCCCGCGTTCCCGCTCACGGCGCGCCTCCGGCGGCGCTCGCCGGCGCGTCGCTCTCGTGCGCACAACCGTCGAGCAGGGTCGAGACCGTCACGAAGCGCCAGCCGCGCGCGACCGCCAGCTCGTCGATCATGCGCGTCACCAGGGCCTGCGTGTGATGGCCGTTCCCGTTGGCGTGGAAGACCACGATGCTGCCCGCCTCGATCCGCGACTCGATGGCGCTCCACATGTGCTGCGCCGAAAGCGTGCGCGAGGGATCGCCGGAAACCACGTCCCACGTGATGACGCGGAGCCCGAGCGCCTCGGTGATCGCGAGCGAGGTCTGGTCGTACTCGCCGTATGGAGGCCGAAAGAGGCTCGACGGCCTGCCGAAGCGCTGCGCCAGCAGCTCCACCGCACCGCCGATCTCGGCTCGCTGCGCGGGGGCGGCGAGCGTGGGCAGGTGGAGATGGCGCGCGCCGTGGGTGCCGATCTCGAAGAAGGGAACGGCCAGCAGCTCGCGCAGCGCGCCGTCGTGCTTCGCCATCCAGCGCCCCGAGGCGAAGAACGTCGCCGGCACCTGGCGCTCGATGAGCATCTGGACGAGCGCCGCCTCGAAGCCCGGTGCGTGCGACACCGGACAGAGGTCGAACGTGAGCGCGAGCTGCGGGCAATCGCGCGGGCCGGCCTCGATGGGTGCGGCCGCCCAGGCGCGCCCGTCCGCGCACGCCAGCACGAGCACGGCGAGCGCCAACGGCGATCGCGCGCGGCCCAGCGCGCCGAGTCGGAACCGAAATGTGCGGGAAGTCACAGGGGCACGCGCCGCGCTATACGATGCTGAACCGCAAACTGCCACGACGTCCATCATCCGAGAATCCCGACCTCAGCCGTCCCGGATTCGCCCCAGAGGAGCCGAGATGAAATTCGAGTGCGTGAGCTTCAGCGACGGTGCCGTGATCCCCGATCGCTTCGCCTTCTGCAAGCCCGATCCCGCCACCAAGATCACGCTGAGCGACAACTTCAACCCTGGCTTCCGCTGGTCGGAGCTGCCGGCCGGCACCAAGAGCCTGGCGCTCATCTGTCACGACTCGGACGTGCCCACCGACCCCAGCCTGGTGAACCAGGAAGGCCAGGTCATTCCCGCCTCGCTCGCGCGCACCGACTTCTTCCACTGGCTGCTGATCGAGATGCCCACCAATCGCACGCGCCTGGAGGAAGGCGATCTTTCCCGCTCGGTGGTGGCGTGTGGCAAGTCGGACTCGTACACCAACCAGGGCGCTCGCCAGGGCATCAACGACTACACCGCCTGGTTCGCCGCCGATCCCAACATGAAAGGCGACTACTACGGCTACGACGGCCCCTGCCCGCCGTGGAACGACGAGATCGTCCACCACTACCACTTCACCCTCTACGCCCTGGACACGGCGAGCCTGGACGTGGACGACCGCTTCACCGGTCCGGAAGCGCTCAAAGCCATCGAGGGTCACGTGCTCGCCAGCGCCCGCATCACCGGCACGTACACGCTCAACCCCAAGCTGCGCGGGTGAGCGTGGGGTGCTGCAGCACCGCGGACGCGACGTCGATCGCCTTCTTCGCGACCCCACACCCCGGCGCCCAGTCAGGGCGCCGGCCGTCCGACGCAACCCACCGACTCCCGGCCTGACATCCGAGCAGGTCGCGACGGCTCCCGGAACGCGACTCAGGTCCCGGCGATCGTCATCTCGGAGACGCGGAAGGTGGGCGAGGCCACGGAGGCTTTGAGGTCGAGATCGTTCCCGACGGCGTCGATTCGTTTCAGGAGCTGGTCGTAGTTGAGCGAGATCGTGATCTCGCTCACGGGATACGCGAGCTCGCCGTTCTCGATCCAGTAGCCGAAGGCCCCCCGCGAGAAATCACCGGTGACCGCGTTGAAGCCGAAGCCCATCATGCCCGTGACGAAGAGGCCGCGCGGCGTGCTACGCAGGATCTCGGCCGGCGTCTGGTCGCCCGCGAGCAAGAAGAGGTTGCTGCTCGAGACGCCGTTTCCGCCGGCGCCGCTGCCGGTGCTCTTCATGCCGAGCTTGCGGGCGCTGTAGACGTCGAGCAGGTACGTCACGAGGCGCCCGCGCTCGACCACGACGTTCTTGCGAGCAGGCAATCCGTCGCCGTCGAACGGGCGCGACCCGGGCCCCGCCGCGATGAGCGGATCGTCGACGATCGTGACGAGCTCGCTCGCCACCCGCGTGTCGAGTCGGTCCGCCAGATAGCTCGAGCGCCGATAGATCGCGTCTCCCATCGCGCAGCCAGCGAACGTGCCGATCATCGAGCGCGCGGCGTCGGCGTCGAAGATCACGGGCGCCGTCTGGCTCGGCACCTTGCGCGCGCCCAGCAGACGCAGCGTGCGCCGCGCCGCCTCTCGGCCCACGGCCTCCTCGCTCTCGAGCTTCTCGAGCTTGCGGCCCGCGCTCCAGTAATACGACACCCGGTTCTTGCCGCCCTCGTCGGCAGCCACGGGCTGCACGGTGAGCGAGGCGTACGAGCCGCGGTAGCCGCCGCGGAATCCCGTCGACGTGGCCATCGCGAAGGCGCCGCTGGTGCGCCCGAAGCTCGCTCCCTCCGAGTTGGTGATGCGGGCGTCGAGGTCGCGCGCCGCCTTCTCCGCCCGCCGTGCGCGCTCCACGGCTTCGGCCGCGCGCACCTCACCGCAAGCGGGATCGTAGAGCGAGAGATCGGGGAAAGGCGCTACCGCCAGCTCGGACGGATCCGGAAGGCCGGCGAACGGGTCCTCCTGCGCGAGGTCGCAGAGCTCGAGGGCATCGCTCACGATCCGCTCGATGCCCGAGCGCGTCACGTCCGAGGTGCTTGCGGTGGCGACGCGCTTGCCCTTCGCTGCGCGCACCGAGAGCGAGCGCGTGCCCGCTTCCTCCACCAGCTCGACCTCGCCCATGCGCACTCGCACCGACAGGTCCTGGCCGGCGCGCGCCACCACCTTGGCCTCGCTGGCGCCGCGCTCGAGGAGCTTCGCGACCACACCCTCGGCGAGGCCCGCGAGCTCCGTGACGGGATCCACCGTGCTCGTCATGACGCCCTCCCGCCGGCCGCGAGCTGCGTGCCGCCCACCGTCATCGCGCTCACCTTGATGGTCGGGCAGCCCTGGTTCACGGGCACGCTCTGACCGTCCTTGCCGCACGTCCAGATGCCGTCGGAGAGCGTGAGATCGTTGCCGAGCATGGTCACCTTGCCGAGCGCGTCGGGCCCGTTCCCGATCAGGTTCACTCCCTTGAGCGGCGCCGTGAGGTGGCCGTCCTCGATCAGGTACGCCTCGGCCAGCGCGAACACGAAGTCACCCGACGCGATGTCCACCTGCCCGCCGCCGAAGCGGCGCGCGTACACGCCACGCTTGACGCTCTTCACGATCTCGTCGGGCTCGTGCGGCCCGGCCAAGAGCACGGTGTTGGTCATGCGTGGGATCGGCGCGCAGCGGAAGCTCTCGCGCCGACCGTTGCCGGTCGGCGAGACGCCGAAGTGCTTGGCGCTGAGCGCGTCGTGCATGTAGCCGGCGAGGATGCCGTTCTCGATGAGCGTGTTGGGCCGCGTGAGGTTGCCTTCGTCGTCGACGTTGATCGAGCCGCGGCTGCCTTCGAGGTCGGCGTTGTCGATGATCGTGCACAGGCTCGACGCCACCGACTGCCCGACCCGGCCGGTGTAGTTGCTGGTGCCCTTGCGATTGAAATCGCCTTCGAGCCCGTGGCCCACGGCCTCGTGGACGAGCACCGCGGAATCCCCCGGCGCGAGCACCACCTCCAGCTCGCCGGCGGGCGCCTCGCGTGCGTCCAGCATCGCGAGGGCCATGCGCACGGCCTCGCGCGCGTGATCCTCGGGGCTCTTGCCTGGTCGTGCGAAGTACTCGAGCCCGACGCGCCCTCCGCCGCCCGAGCTGCCGCTCTCGCGGCGGCCGTCCTGGGTGGCGAGCGCGCGCACGCCGAAACGCAGCATCGGCTGCACGTCGCGTGCGAACCAGCCGTCCGAGTTGGCGATCAGGAGCTCGCGGTAGTTCTCCACCAGCGAGGCCTCCACTCGATCGACGCGCGCATCGGCGGCGCGGGCGGCGGCGTCGGCGCGCACGAGCAGCTCCCGCTTGTCGAGACCGCTGGTCACGATCGACGGTGTCGCGACGGCGTAGCGGCTGGGCAACGTGCGCTCGCTCACGCGCACCGGCGCGACCGCGTCGCCGTTGGCGATCTCCGCCGCCGTCTCCGCCGCGCGCACCAGCGCTTCCCACGACAGGTCCTCGGTGTAGGCGTAGCCGGCTGCATCGCCGCGGCGCACGCGGAAGCCGACGCCCAGCGAGACGCTGCGCGAGGCCGATTTCACGATGCCTTCCTCGAGGCCCATCGAGGCGCTGGTGGAGATCTCGGCGAAGAGATCGGCGGAATCACCGCCACGGCGCAACGCCGCAGCGAGCAGCTTGCGGCAGCGCTCGGCGTCGAGCTCGAACGGGCCGCCGGGCGCGAACGGCGCGCGCAAGCTCTCGAGCGAAGGAGCAGCAGGGGTGGAAGACATGATCGAAAGGTCCTCGGGTGGGTGCGGAGGGACGAGAGAGGCCCACTGTGGCGGGAGCTGAAACGATCCCGCCCGGCGAGCGACCGTAGCTTAGCGTGCCGATCGGACCCCCGCCGGCGCGCGGTCGAGCTCGACGCACACCTCACTCGGATCGGAGGTCCTCGTGAATCGCATCGTCATGCGCATCGTCATCGCACCGCTCGTCTCGCTCGGGGTCGCGCTACCGGCGGCAGCCGAGGACGTCGGCGCCAAGAAGGCGCTCACCCTCGACGGCGCGCGCAAGGTCATCGCCGCGGGCATCGGTTTCGCGAAGCGCAACGAGACCACGGGCGTCATCGCGGTCGTGGACGACGGCGGCAACCTGGTGGCCCTCGAGCGCATCGACGGCACCTTCCCGGCGGGCGCCAACGTCTCGATCGGCAAGGCGCGCACGGCAGCGCTCTTCAAGAAGCCCACCTCGGTGTTCGAGAAGATCGTGAACGACGGTCGCACGGCGATGACCGCACTTCCCGACTTCACGCCACTTCAGGGCGGCGTGCCGATCGAGGTCGAGGGGCAAATCGTCGGCGCCGTCGGCGTCAGCGGTGCCAAGAGCGCGGCCCAAGACGAAGAGCTCGCGACCGCCGCGGCGGGGGCGCTCGTCTCCGCGAAGTGAGCGCGCCCGCGATCCCGGTCGCGCCGACGCCAAGCCAGCTCGCCGTTTCGCGCGAGGCTGACATCCGCGGTACACGGGCGAGCGCGGACTCCGCCTCGAGATCGCGCCACGTCGCTCGTGTGCGCCACACGAGTAGATCCCCGACCATCGCCGATGCCATGCTTCGGCCCGCGCGGCGCGCGCCGCGCTTTCGGAGGAGGGGATCATGAAAAATCTCGGCATTCTTCTCGGGCTTGCGGGCTTCGTGATCGCGTGGGGTCTGCTGGGCGCGGCGCAGGCCGGCAAGGTCGGTTACACGTGCAAGGCCGAGGTCGGGCCGATGTGCTTTCTGTGGGAGCGCAGCGGCGTGGGCAAGGCCCAGGATGCGATCGGCAACATCATCGACAACGCGACCAAATCGAGCAGCGGCAAGGAATGATCGTGCCGTCGCGGTGGGAGTGAGACGGTGACCCGCAAGGCACGCGCGTTCGCGCTGACGACGTCGCTGCTCCTGGCGACCGACTGTTCCACCAAGAAGCTCGCCGTCGAGCTGCTGCCGGGCGTGGGCCGGCCGGTGGACGTCCTGGGCGATCTCGTCCGTCTCACGCTCGCCTTCAACACCCGCGGCGCCACCGGGCTGCCGCTCGGCCGCACGGCGCTGATCGCGTTCGGGATCGTGGCGCTCGGCGTGATCGCGTGGCAGTACGCGCAGCTCGCGGGACGTGACGGCCGATCCGCGGCGGCGCTCGGCCTCATCCTGGGCGGCGCCATCGGCAACCTGATCGACCGCGCCGGCTCCGCTCGCGGCGTCGTCGACTTCATCGACGTCGGCCTCGGTCGCTACCGCTACTTCACGTTCAACGTCGCCGACGTGGGAATCGTCGTCGGCGTCGCGTTGCTGTTGTTGAGCGGCGTGCTGCGCGCGCCGGCCGCGGAGTCGCCGCCCACGGCCACGGAGCCCACGTGATCGTCGTGCTGTTCTGGTCACGCCTCACGAACGAGGCGGGCGAGGACTACTCCGCGATGGCTAGCGAGATGGTCGAGCGCGCCAAGCACACGGTCGGCTTCGTCGATTTCAAGAGCTTCGCAGCGCAGGACGGCGAGCGGCTCTCGATCATCCACTGGCAGGACGAAGCCACGATGACGGTTTGGGCCAACGACGAGCGTCACCGGGTCGCTCGACAGCTCGGCCGCGACAAGTGGTACCAGTATTTCCGCCTCGAGGTCGCCCACGTCACCCGCGGCTGGGACTTCCACCGCGCCTGATCGAGCGTCGCTCGCGCTGCCGAGGTTCGTGGCGCTCACCGCCGAGCTCGACGCGCTGCTTCGAGATCTCGGCGGCGGCGACGCCGCGAAGCACGTCGCAGCGGAAACCGTGGCCCGCGCGCTGGACCGCTTGCTCGTCGACGCGATTGCCGCGCGTCTGGGCATCGCGGACCTCGAGCTCGCGCTCGGTGCGGCACGTGGGCTTCATGCCCTTGGTCGTGCGGGCCGCGAGGTGCTGGCGCGGGCGATCTGCGCCGACCTCGACGAGGCCGGTGCCGACGGATGGGCGCTCGCGCTCGTTGCGCTCGACCCAACGGAGCCAGGGCTCATTGGACCGCTCGTCGCACGTTTCGGGGTGGCGTGGCGCGTCGGGCCGTTCTGCGGCCGCGAGCATCAGGCGCGGGAGCAATTCGCCGCGTTCTTGCGGTCGATGCATCTCGGCGACCTCGAACGTCTTCTGACCGCGATGTTTCCCGAACCGGGGTTCAGTGATCCCTACTGGATCGAACAACTCGCACGCGTGCTCGGAGCCGAAGCGATGGTCGAGTTACTCCCCTGGATCGCGAACCGGGCACGCGACGATGGCTGGGACGTCTTGAGCCTCGGCATGGTGGCCTACGAATGCGCGGGCCCACGGGCCGAAGCGCTCGTGCCGTTGCTCATCGAGCGCGTTTCCGTCACCACGCTCGAGCGGGACGGCGCTTTCGAGCTCGTGATCCGTGCGGTCGGACGCGTCGGTGCCGCGGCGGTCCCCGCCGTGCTGGAGTTGCTCGCGAACCGCGACGAGGGATTGCGAGAAGTGGCGCGAGATTGCCTACGAGCGATGCGCGTTCTCGGACGCACGGCGATCCCGCCGCTCGAGGCGGCGCTCCCGACAGCGAAGGACCCACGATGCCGCGCCGCCATCGAAAGCGCGCTAGGCCGCGCGCGGGTGGAGCATCATCCCGTCAACGAGCGGGAAGCGCGTGAGCTGCTCGAAGCGATCGAGCGCGGGAGCCTCGACATCGTGTGCCTCGTGCCGGAGCTTCTCGCCGAGCGCTGCGATCATGCGACCGTCCGCTATCGCACCACGACCGGGTGGCTGCTCGATGTCTACGTCCGCTACACGATGCAGTGGCGGCGCCTCAGCCAGATCGTGTCGCCGGACGGGAGAATCGCGAGCGCAGGAAGCGAGCAGATCCGCTGGCTCGGCACCTACCACCCCGGCGCCGAGCTGGCGCGGCTGCGGTACGGACTGGATGCGTGAGTGATGCGCCACCGCGTACACATCGAGCGAGTCGAGCGAATCGGCGACGGGCCGGATGGCAGAGCCACCAGCGCCAGGCACGACTGCATCGTGGATCGCAGGCACGCGTCGGCCGATGGCTCGTCGAAGGGCAGCGCTGGGAGGCGCTCGACGATCGCGAGCCGAGCGGCGGGGCACGGAGGGGCAAGCCGCCCGCCGTCGTCCGGCGTCCGCAAGCGTCAGCGGACGCGAATGGGCGTCGCGCGTAGCGGGGCGCCGGCATGTGGGTATTGGAAGAACGTGATCTCGCCGGGCGCTGTCGCCACCACGCCCACCTGACCGGGCGAGAGCTCTTGTGGCGGCTTGGCCACGTAGGCGCGTTGGTTGCGATTGAGCGGATTGTCCTCGTCGCGATGCTTGGACAGAACCCATGCGACGACCTCCTGCTCGCGAACCAGATCGCCGGCGCCAGCGCGAGCGGAACGCGTCGCGGGGGCCGCCGCGGCAAGCTGGCGGCGCAACGATTCGGCTTTCCTCATCAGCGCGACCAGCTCGTGTCGCCGCCCCGATCGATCCGCGCCGACGCTCCGCGCAGCGAGGTCCGCGAGATCGTCGAAGGTCGCGGCCCCCTTGTGCGTGGAGTCGCGTAGCAGCATCCCGAATCCCGCCACGGCAGCGGCGAATCGCAGGTCGTCGCTCGCCGAATCGAGCGCACGCCCGTCGTCGACCACGGGCAGCTCGATCTCGTCGCTGGTATCGCCGTCCGGCTCCTTCCAGCGCAGCTTCACGTCGAGCATCTCGCCCGCGCCGACGTGGTTGGCGTCCACGAGCGGCCGCGGGTAGCGCAGCGGATCGACGCTCGCGGCGCCCACAGGAAAGCCGCGCGGAACCACCTCGTAGAGCGCGGTCACGCGGTGCCCGGCACCGATCTCGCCGGCGTCCTTGCGGTCATCGTCGAAGTCTTGCTTCGCGAGCGTGCGATTCTCGTAGCCGAGGAGCCGGTAGGCCTCCACCACCTCGGGGTTCCATTCGACCTGGATCTTCACGTCCTTGGCGACGGTGACCAGCGTGCCCATGAGCTCCTCGCTCAGCGCCTTGCGCGCTTCGCTCGGCCCGTCGAGGTAGGCGTAGTTTCCATTCCCCTCGTCTGCGAGCTCCTCGAGCTGAGAGTCCTTGAGATTCTCGGTTCCCACGCCGAGGACGGTCAGAAACACGCCGCTCCGCGCCTCCTCGCGAATCAGCGCAACGAGCTCGTCTCGGCTGGTGGTGCCGACGTTGAAGTCGCCGTCGGTCGCGAGGATCACGCGGTTCACTCCACCGGGGACGTAGCTCGCTTTCGCCATCTGATAGGCGAGTCGGATACCCGATGCCCCGTTCGTCGAGCCGCCTGCAGCGAGGCTGTCGATGGCGCGATCGATCTCGCGATGCTCCGCGCCCGAAGTCGGCGGCAGCGCGAGCCCCGAGGCACCCGCATAGACCACGATCGCGATGCGGTCGCGAGCGTCGAGCGATTCCACGAGAAGCTTCATCGCGTCTCGAACCAACGGCAGCTTGTCGGGAGGCGCCATCGAGCCCGATACGTCGAGCAGGAAGACCAAGCTCGCGGCGGCGCGCTCGCGCCGGTCGATCGACTTGGCGCGCAGGCCGAGCCTCACCAAGCGGTGCGCGCTCGACCACGGCGCGGACGTCACTTCCGTCGAGAGCGCGAACGGCCGGCCGTCGGTCGGCTGCGGGTATGTGTAGTCGAAGTAATTGACGAGCTCTTCGATTCGCACGGCGCCGCGCGGGGGCAAGCGCCCGTGATCGAGGAAGCGCCGAACGTTGGCATAGGAAGCCGTGTCGACGTCGATCGAGAACGTGGAAAGCGGCTCGACGCGCGGCGAGACGAATTCGTTCTCGTCGAGCGAGTCGTAGGCCTCGGCGTTTCCAGCCGTCGACGGGAACGGCAGCTGCACGGCCGGGAGCGGCGGCACGGCGCTCGGGTCGGTCGCTTGCGAGGCGCGCTGGGCCTCGCGCAGCGCATCGGAATCGACCACTCCAACCGTTCCGGTCCCTCCATGGAGCGCGCCGTCGAGCTCGTTGGCGACCTCGCCACTCAGCGCCACGTAGAGGTTGTCGCTGGTCGCATGGCGGGCGCTTTCGCGCGCGCCGAGCAGCCGTGGGATCGAGATCGCCGCCAGCAGGCAGCCGATGCCGATCGGAACGACCCACAGGAGCACCCGTCCGCCGCCAACCCGACCGGCGCGTCTCGTCGTCGATGCCATCGCGCACCTCCCGCGTGCGATGCATCGCAACGAGAGTGCCGCGCAACGATCGCGGAAAACTCGCGTGATCTCGGCGTTGCCGCGGCGCTCGCGGCGCTCGGCGATGCCGACGACGGTAGGCGGCTACCGACCTGCGAATGCCGCTTCCCACCACCGCGGCGTTCGCCGTCGTGGCCACGCTGGAGCACGCGCCGACGTCTCGGGTGGGCCTCGCTCGCGCGTCGGAGCGGTTCAGCAGCAGCGGGGCGCTCGGCCCTTGCGCTCGAAGAAGTCGCGGACGAACTCGCGCTTGGTGACGCGGGGCGGGTGGCCGGCGGCGCGGCAATGGTCGAGGTAGGCGTCGTAATCGGGCGCGCCCACGACTTGGCGGAAGGCGCGCATCCAGCGGGCGAACCGGCGCTGCCGAGCAGGTTGCGCTGCGCGCGGGAGCGTGACGTCGTCGTCTGCAACCACGGCCGTCACTCGATCGCGAGCGTGGTCTCGACGTAGGGCGCTTCGCGTACGGTGGCAGGCTTGCGTTGCAGCACCACCAAGAGCCATTCGCGCACCGAGGCCACGATCACGAGCGCGGTGACGCTCATGAACACCAGCGCCATCGTGGCGTTGAGCTTGTCGTTGAAGATGCGCCGGGCCGCGTCGGGGTCCGTCGAGCCGACGAGCGAGCTCTGGTGAGCGAGGAATCCGAGCGTGGGCAGCGGCGAGAAGACCTTGAGGTAGCCCGCGGACATCACGACCACCAGCAGCCAGGCGAGCGGCAACAGCGTCACCCACGCGAACCGTTGCTTGCCCATCTTGATGAGCACGGTGGTGCCGACGCAGAGCGCCACGATGGCCAGCAATTGGTTGGCGATGCCGAAGAGCGGCCAGAGCGAGTTGATGCCGCCCAGCGGATCGACCACCCCCTGGTAGAGGAAATAGCCCCAGCCCGCCACCACCGCTGCGCTGGCGATCCACACTCCTGGCGCCCACGATACGTCGCCGAGCCTGGGCCACACGTGCCCCAGCAGCTCTTGCACCATGAAGCGTCCCACACGCGTGCCGGCGTCGATGGTCGTGAGGATGAAGAGCGCTTCGAACATGATCGCGAAGTGGTACCAGATCGCGGGCAGGCCGCTTCCGCCCAAGTTCTTGGTGACGCCGCCGAAGATCTGCGCGATGCCCACCGCCAACGACGGCGCGCCGCCCGCGCGCGCCACCAACGTCTTCTCGCCCATCTCGGCGGCGAGCGCCGCCATGTGCTCGGGCGTCACCACGAAACCCGCCTCGCTCAGCACGCTCGACGCGGCCACCAACGCCTTGGGTGAGGTGTTCATCTGGAAGTACACGCCGGGCTCGAGCGTGCACGCGGCGATCATCGCCATGACACCCACGAACGACTCGGTGAGCATGCCGCCGTAGCCGATGAGGCGAGCGTCGGGCTCGCGCGAGATCATCTTGGGCGTGGTCCCCGACGCCACCAGCGCGTGGAAGCCCGAGATCGCACCGCACGCGATGGTGATGAAGCAGAACGGGAAGAGCTTGCCGGCGAAGACCGGCCCCTCGCCGAGGCGCGCGAACGGTGTGAGCGCCGGCATCTTGAGCGGCGGCAAGATGAAGAGGATCGCGATCGCGAGCGCCACCACGGTCGCGACCTTGAGGAAGGTCGAGAGATAGTCGCGCGGCGCCAGCAGCACCCACACCGGCAGGACCGACGCCAGAAAGCCGTAGATCATCAGCATCCAGCAGATGGACGTGGCGCTGCGCGTGAACGCCGCCGACCAGGTCGGGTGGTGGCCCACCCAGCTTCCGCCCACCAATGCCAGGATCAGCAGCGCACATCCGACGATCGACGCTTCACCCACCGCGCCGGGCCGCCACACCTTCATCCAGAAGCCCATCAACAGCGCGATGGGAATGGTGCACGCGATCGTGAAGAGCCCCCATGGCGACTCCGCGAGCGCCTTCACCACGATCAACGCGAGCACCGCGAGCAAGATCACCATGATGAGCATGATGGCGATCATCGCGGTGAGCCCGGCGAAGCTCGAGATCTCCTCCTTCGCCATCTGGCCGAGCGATTTGCCGTCGCGCCTGAGCGACGCGAACAGAATCACGAAGTCCTGCACCGCCCCCGACAGCACCACGCCGATCACCAGCCAGAGCGTTCCCGGCAGATAGCCGAACTGCGCCGCGAGCACCGGCCCCACCAGCGGCCCGGCGCCGGCGATGGCGGCGAAGTGGTGGCCGTAGAGCACCCATTTGTGGGTGGGCACGAAGTCCTTGCCGTTCCCGAGGCGCTCGGCCGGTGTCGCGCGCCGCGCGTCGAGACCGAACACGCGCTCGGCGAGGAAGCGCGAGTAGAAGCGATACGCGACCGCGTACGTGCAGACCGCGGCGGTGACCAGCCAGGCCGCGCTCACGTGCTCGCCGCGGGAGAGAGCCAGGGTGGCGAACGCGACCGCGCCGAGGATGGCGACCGCGATCCAGAGAATCGTCGCGAAGACCTTGTTCATGGCGCGGAGGCTACGCCCGTGATCCCCCTCGATCAACCGCGGCAGCGCGCCGTGGCGGCGAACCGGCGACGAGCCCGCCCAGCGTGCGTCCGGGGGGCCGCGAGGTCGGGATCGAGCGGCGGCGTGACGGTCGGCGGGTCGCCGATCCTGCGCCGCGCCCTGATACGATCGCGGGTCTCCGTGCGCGCAGCCCGCGTGCCGCGAGCGATCGAACCATGAGCTTCCAGGTGTCTGCGCGCGAGGACTTGCGGCGGCTCCTCGCCATCGCGTTGCCGATCACGCTCTACCAGATCGGCAGCATGATGCTCGGCGTGGTCGACATGCTCATGGTCGGCCACGTCGGCACGGACGCGGTGGCAGCGGCATCGCTCGGCATCCTGTGGGTCAACGGCACGTGGATCCTCGGCCTCGGCATCGTGCTGGGCGTCGATCCGCTCATCAGCCAGGCCCACGGCGCGCAGGACGGTCGCGGTGTCGCGATCGCGTTCCAGCGCGGGATCGTCGTCGCCGTGCTGGTGAGCGTGCCGATCGGCATCGCGTGGGCGTTCGCGGGCCCGGTGTTGCGGGCGCTCGGCCAGAGCGCCGATCTCGCCGCCAGCGCCCGGTACTTCGTCTGGGCGCAGATTCCGACGCTGCCGTTCTACATGGCGACCACCGCGGTGCAGATGTATCTGGTGAACCGTGGCCGACCGATACCGATCGTGATCGTGGTGGTGGTCGGCAACGCCATCAATGCGTTGCTCGATTGGGTGCTCATCTACGGCCACCTCGGCGTGCCGGCGCTCGGCCTCACCGGCAGCGGCATCGCCACGGGCATCACGCGCTTGGTGATGTTCGCGCTGCTCGGCGGCATGGTGTGGGGGCTCAGGCTGCACGAGGGAGCGTGGATTCCCTGGGGCAAGCACGCGTTCGACGTCGCGGGCTGGAAACAGATCGCCAGGATCGGCATGCCCACGGGGATCACGTATTTCCTGGAGATCTGGGCGTTTCAGATCGCGACACTGCTCGCCGGACGGCTCGGCAAGATGGAGCTGGCGGCGCATTCGATCGTGCTCAACATGGCGTCGCTCGCCTTCATGATCCCGATGGGAATCGCCGCCGGAGCCGCCACCCGCGTCGGTCATCTCATCGGCGAGGGCGATTCGCCGCGGGCGCAGCGCACCGCGCATCTGGCGCTCTCGGTCGGCGCGCTGGCGATGGGCGGGTCCGCGTCGCTGTTCGCGATCTTCCGCCACGAGCTGCCGCGGCTCTACGGCGCCGAGCCGGCGGTGGCGGCGCTCGCCACCACCATCCTGCCGATCGCCGCCACCTTCCAGCTCTTCGACGGCACGCAAGGCGTGGGCGGCGGGATCCTGCGAGGCATGGGGCGCACCCGCCCCGCCGCACTCTTCAACTTGATCGGCTACTACGTGCTCGCGCTGCCGCTCGCGTTCGTGCTGGCGTTCCGTCAGCACATGGGGCTGACGGGGTTGTGGTGGGGCCTGGCGATGGCGCTGGCGATGATCGCCACCGCGCTCGTGATCTTCATCGTGTTGCGTGGTCCGAAGACGGTCGAATCTCGCCTCGAGGTCGCGTCCTCCGCGCCAGCGAGCGCGTGACGGTGCGGGCGTCGCTCACGAGCCCAGATCGAGCGCCACGGCGTCGAGCGGCACGCGCGGCGTCGCCACCAGGCCGCCCAGCGTGAGCGCTTTCATCCACGCGAAGGGAGGACGCGGCGGCGCTCCATCCTCCAGAAACACGTGGCGAGCGAGCGCTTCCACGCGCGCGAGCATCGCGTTCACGAACACGTTGCCGGCGGCAGCGCTGGCGCGATGCGGCCGGCCCGTGTAGCCCGGAAAGGGACGCAGCGCCATCCAGCCGAGGCCCGCCGCCATGACGCGTAGCTCGCCGGCGAGGCGACGGTTGCCCGCGGCGCCCATCAGGCGAGAGAGCGCGAGCAGCGCTCGCGGTGGGCGCGTGGGTGAGCACGGCGGCAGCGCGGTGTGGTCGGGCGAGACGTGCTCCGCCGCCACCGCCAGCGCCACCGAGGTCTCGAAGAACCCCGCGTGAAAGTCGTCGGGTAGGGTGCGGAACATCTCGTCGCGCTCCGCGGCGTCGGCGATCCCGGTGAACGCAGCCTCGAACCCGGTCACGTCGCCCTGGATCATCGCGTCCAGCGCGAGCACCAGGGGCGCGATGGCGCGCACTCCGTGCCGCGTCAGCCAGTCGACTCCCGCCTGGACCGCGTGGTTGTGCATCGGGCTGCCGTGAAACGTCATGAGCACCACGCGCCGCGCGCCGAGCTCGGCTGCCGAGCGACACGCCTCGATCACCGCGCGCCGCACGTCGGCGTAGGAGACGTGCCGGGTGCCGGGTCCGGTGACCGGATCGACGCCAGCCTCGAGGTCCCCGGCGAGCAGGTACGGCCCGCCGAGCCCGGCGCGATCGAGGTGCCGCGCCAGCCGCCGCGCGAACCCGTGGCTCACCACGCGGTCGTTGTGAAGCGAGAGATGCGGCCCGTGATACTCGACCGGGTTGACGCAGAGGGTGACGGGCGCGCCGCTCGCCACCAGCGCTCGCGCGCGGCGATGCGGCATCGCGAGCAGCGAAAGGGTCTCGATCCCGTCGTCGTCCGCGACGGCGTTCACGAGGCGGCCCGGAGCGACACCGCCGGGGGCGGCGGCAGCTTCTCCTCGACCGCTCGCGCCACGTCGCCCAGCAGCTCCTCGGATCCGGGCGCCAGCTCGACGTGGAGGTCCGCGACCAGCGCCGCGAGCGGATCCATCCGATCGTCGGCCACCAGGTTGACGGCCACGCGTCCCAGCGTTCGCACCAATCGGAAGGCGAGCCCCGCGGAGCGCGTGTAGTCGGCGAGAAAGCGCAGCTCGACGAAGCGATCGAGAAGTGTCGCGAGCTCGCGGCGCATGTCGTCGCGATCGCTTGCGAGCGTCGCGGCGCGCTCGCGGGCGTGCTGCCCGAAATGGCCGTAGTAACGGTCCAGCAGCCCGGGATCGCCCTCGATCAGCCAGCGGTCGAGAAGCATCTCCACCAGCACGTGCGCGAACACCGTGGACCAGCGCGATTCCGCGAGCAGCGGCTCGGCGCGCTCCGCCACCAGGCTGACGCGGCGGCTGAAGATCGGATGGCGGTGGAAGGCGGCATCGGCCTGCAGGTGATGAGCGATGCCATGGGCCAGGACGTGGCCGTCGCCATCGTCGCCGGCGCGCAGCCGATCCAAGACGAGCTTCGGCAGCGGGCGCATCGAGAGATGCGGCCAGAGATCGGGCAGCGCGGCGCCCAGGTACACGAGCGGCGGCGCGTCCGGACCCAGCACCCACGCGTGCGAGAGGAAGTTCACGAGCCAGTCCTACAACACCGTGACCGAGGCGCAAAGCGAACCGCACGGTGCGGACGTGCTGCTACTCTCGCGGGTCGAGGAGATCCGCCGATGGACACCCGTGTGATCGCCGCGGCTCGCGCCGCGTTTCCCGCCGATCCCCAGAGCGTCACCCTCGGCGCCGTGGTGCACGGCGGCGAGTGTCATCCCGAGCCGCTGGTGCGCATGCCGCTGGCGATGCTGAATCGCCACGGCCTCATCGCGGGCGCCACGGGCACCGGCAAGACCAAGACGCTCCAGCTCCTCGCCGAGCAGATCTGCGCGGCGGGGGTGCCGGTGTTCCTCGCGGACGTGAAGGGCGACCTCTCGGGGCTCGCCGTCGCGGGCGAGCCGAGCGCGCGCGTCACGACGCGTGCCCAGGAGACCGGCCACCCGTGGAAGCCGGGTGGCGTTCCCGTCGAGCTCTTGAGCCTCACCGGCAAGCGCGGTGCCCAGCTGCGCGCCACCGTGGGCTCGTTCGGCCCGACGTTGCTCGCCAAGGTCCTCGGGCTCAACGACACCCAGACCAGCGTCCTCACGATGGTCTTCAAGCTGTGCGACGACCGCGACCTCGAGCTCTACGACTTCGCCGATCTGCGCGCCGTGCTGCAGTACCTCGCCGGCGATGGCGCCGAGCTCCTCGATGCGTACGGCGGGATGTCGAAGGCGACCGTCGGCGTGCTGTTGCGCGAGATGGTCGAGCTCGAGATGCAAGGCGCCCTCGCGTTCTTCGGCGAGCCCGAGCTCGAGATCGAGGACCTGATGCAGATCGACCGCGACGGGCGCGGCGTGGTGAGCGTGCTCGAGCTCGCGGACGTGCAAGACAAGCCGGCGCTCTTCTCCACCTTCCTCATGTGGCTGCTCGCGCGGCTCTACGGTGAGCTTCCCGAGGTGGGCGACGTCGACAAGCCCAAGCTGGTGTTCTTCTTCGACGAGGCGCACCTCCTCTTCGACGGCGCCAGCAAGGCGTTCGTGGATCAGGTGCAGCAAGTGGTCCGGCTGATCCGTTCGAAGGGCGTCGGCATCTTCTTCATCACCCAGAACCCCAAGGACGTTCCCGGCGACGTGCTCGGTCAGCTCGGCCACCGCGTGCAGCACGCGCTGCGGGCCTTCACACCCGACGACGAGAAGGCGCTCAACGCCGCCGCGCGCACCTTCGCGAAGACCAGCTTCTACGACGTGCCCGAGACCCTCACGACGCTCGGCATCGGGGAGGCGTTGGTGTCGGTGCTCTCGCCCAACGGTGTTCCGACCCCGCCGTTCGCGACCCGCCTGGTACCGCCGGCCTCGCGCATGGGCCCGCTCACGGAGGCCGAGATCGCTCCGCGCCTCGCGACGCCCCTGGTGCGGAAGTACGCGCAAGCGATCGACCGCGAGAGCGCGAGGGAGAAGCTCGCGGCGCGGGCGGAAGCCGCCGCGTCCGACGAGGTGGCTGCCGAGGCCGCGTCCGAGAACGCGTCCAAGGACGCGCGCGGACGGCGCGCTGCGGCGCCGAGGTCCGAACCCGATCGGCTGGGCCAGATCCTCAAATCGCCCGTGACCAAGGCCGTCGCCACCACGGTGGTGCGCGGCGTGCTCGGCGCGCTGCTCGGCACGCCGTCGCGGCGCCGTCGCCGCAGCCTCTGGTGACGGGTGCTCCGGTCTTGCCGGCGCGTGGCCAGCAGTCGCGCCGCCCGTCGCGACCCGCGCGGGTGATCGTTGCTCGCGCGGGAAGCGCTGGCATACGATCGCGCTCTCCGCGACGGTTGAGCCCGAGCGAGGTCCAGTGATGAGCGAACGATCGGCGAGCGGCACGACCGGCATTCACCGCATGGAGCGCGCCGGCGAAGGGCCGGCGACGGGCCGCGCCGAGCAGCGCACGGCGCCGCGCTACGAGGTCTCGCTGCCGATGCGCTTCACCGTGGACGGCGAGACCTTCCACGAGGGCGTGTGCACCTCCATCAGCTCGGGCGGTGTGTTCGTGCAGGCGGAGCTCTTGCCGGCCATGAAGGCGAGCGTGTGGCTCGACGTGGCCCTGGGTGCCGGCGGCGAGCGCTTGCGCTGCTCCGGATCGGTGGTGAATCTCAACCGCCGCTACGGTGCCGAGGTGATCTACGGCTTCGGGGTGCGCCTGGCGGATCGGCCGGCGGACCTGGTGGATCGCGTCGAGCGGCTGCGGGCGGCGTACCCGGGCCCGGTGCGCCTCGATGGTCTCGGTTTCGTGGTCTGGCCGCTCTACGGCGGGTCCGACCGCAACCTCGACGACAACGCCGTGGCGGGCTTGCAGGTCTGGAACGGGAGTCGCTGGATCGACGGCGGCCCGGCCACGCACGCGGTGGCGCCGGGCACCAAGGGTGTGGTCCTGGGCCGACCGATCGAGCAATACCTGCGCGCCATCCGCGCGCTGGCACCGCACGCCCAAGCGCTGCGCGAAGAGCTGGTGCCGTTCGGCTACTACGGAAAGTTCCTGACGCCGCAGGAGGGAGTTCCGCGACGGGTCCTGACCGAGGCGTTCGGCGCGCGAACGTCGGAGCTCGATCCGTGGCTGCGGGCGCTGGCGGTGCAGATGCGGCTGATCGACGATCTCGCGAGCGCGGCGTGGCGTCTCGAGAACGTCGGCAGCGAGCAGCTGCGCACGCTCGCCGAGGCGGCACCCATCCTCGCGAGCGTTCGGGACGAGCTGACGGCTGCGGCGGACTCGAGCGCGGACGAGGAGAGCGCCGCGTCGGCGGGCCAGGCGGTGCGCGGCCTCGAAGCGCTCGAGCGCTTCGTGGAACGCGTCACCTGGGCAGCGCGCACGGTCGTGCCGCCCGCGGAGACGCCGCGCGCCTTCCAGGAGTGGAAGGCGACGCGGCGGACCAACGCGATCCGCCGCCGCGCGCGTGGCGAGGGCGGCGAGGCGGCGCTGGTTCCGGGCGTCGAGCTCGTGACCGTGCCCAAGCGACAGCTGCTGCTGGCGATCGGGTTGATGGTGCTGATCCTGGGGACGCTCGGGGTGATGATCGTGCGCATCCAGTCGCTGCCGAGCTTCAACCCCACCGAGCCGCCGCACGTGCTCGCGAAGGAGGAGCTCAACCGCCATCTGCCGCTGGTGAAGGTGATCGTGCTCGGCAAGAAGGTCGTCGGCGTCGTGCCGGATGCGTGGGTCGAGCATCCCCAGGACGAGCGCCGGCGCGCGTTCGCCGGATTCTGCGAGGCGGTGTCCAACCGGGGCTTCGTCCAAGCGGAGCTCAAGACCGGCGATGGGCAGGAAGTGGCGTCCTGGGACAACGGCGAGATGCGCTTCCAGCGTTGATCTCGTGGCGGTCGCGCGCGCTATCCTCGACGCTCGTTCTCGGCACCGGTCGTTCGCACGCATCCCAGGAGACGCCTCGTGACTTGGCTGACGGTGATCGCGGTCCTGCTCTTCCTCTACTCGTTCTACGCCGTGGTGCTGGGCGTGCCGTCGATCAGCCCGTACGAGGACGAGCGCGCCAAGCTGCCCGCGCACCAGTACGCGTACGCGAGCAAGATGTCGGCGAACTACACGCGCCGCGCCTGGCGGATCTGGGCAGGCGTGTCCCTCGTGCTCGCGGCGTTCCTGCTCGGGCGCATCGGCAAGATCGAAGGATTCTGGGCGTATCTCGTGCTGGTGCTGCTCGGCACGGTGCTGACGCGCGTCGCGTGGGTCGAGATCCGTCGCCCCTACCAGCCCGACAAGGTCACCAGCGGCTGAGTCTCAGCCGAGTCGGCTCGCGCGCCGCGCGAGGCGCCGGCGCAGGGTCGCGAGGATCTGGGTGGCGTCGTCGACGCGCAGCACCTGCAGCAAGAGCGCGTAGACGACGAGACCCGCGCCGCCGTAGACGATCCCCCGGCCGAGCGCCGGCAACGCGGTCAGGTGCGGCGCGAGCTGGGCCCGCGCCAGCCAGCCCGCGCCGATCGAGCCGGCCACCGCGGGCACCATGCGCGCGAAGAAGCCGAGATAGCGATCGACGCCGCCGGGGTAGCGCTTGCGCAGCGCGACCATCAGCGCCAGCACGTACGCCGTGATCGCGATCGAGCTGGCGCTGGCGAGGCCCACGGCGCCGAAGCGTGCGCGCAAGAGCACGTAGAGCGGGAACGCGAGCGGCACCAGCGCGGTGCCGAGGAGCGTCGGGTACCAGGTGTTGCCGATCGCATAGAAGCCGCGTGCGACGACGGTGTGCGCGGCCCAGGCCCAGAGCGAGATCGAGAAGATCGCGAGCGCCGTGCCGATCTCGGCGTGCTGCCCCGCCGAGATCCGTCCGCCGTAGATCACGCGCGCGATCTCGGGGCCCGCGCACGTGAACACCACCTGCGCCGCCAGCGCCAGCACCAGCATCCGCCGCACCGCGGTGGCGAGCGTGGCGTAGGCCTCGCTGCGACGGCCCTCGGCGGCGAGACGGGTGAGCGTGGGGAACGCGGCGACGCCGGTGGCGAGGCCGAAGACGCCCATCGGCACCTTGGTGAGCGCCTTGCCGTACTGCAGCGTCGAGACGACGCCCGCGCCGATCCGCGCGCCTTGGATCTTGAGGATCCAGTCGTCGACCACCACGATCGACCAGCCGAGCATGATCGGAAGCGAGCGCCACAGATACGTGCGCAGATCGCGATCGCGCAGATTCAGCGTCCACCGCCAGCGCAGCCCGGAGCGCAAGCATCCCGCGAGCGGCAGCGCGAAGGGGCCGAGGATGCTGCCCACGAGCACCCCCCACGCGAAGCCGTACGCCCCCAGCGCGTGACCGCCCGCGATGCCGCCCAGCACGATGCCCGCGTTGTAGACGAGCGGCGCCAGCGCCGGCAGCGCGTGCTCGTCGCGCGCTTGCAAGGTCGCCGACAGCAAGCCACCCACCAGATGGAAGACCTGCGCGGGCAGCATGATGCGCGTCAGCGCCACCAGCAGCGCCTGCTGCTCGGCGTCGAACGTGGGGGCGACCTGTCGTGCCAGGTACGGCGTCGCGATCCACAGGATCGGCAGCACCACCGCGAGCACGGCGATCAGGAAGTTCGCGATCTCGCTGAACGCGTGCCAGCCGCGCTCGGCGTCGCCGCGCGCCAGGTGCTCGCCGAAGATCGGGATGAAGACCAGGGACAGCGCGCCGCCCGCCAGCAAGTAGTTCAAGAAATCGGGCAGCACGAACGCGACGAAATAGACGTCGGCGGAACCGCCCACGCCGAGCACGCGCCCGATCGCCGCTTCCCGGACCAGCCCGATCACCCGCGAGAGCAGGATCGAGGTGCCCCAGATGAGCGAGGCGATTCCGATGCGGCGCGACATGGCGCGCCGGATGGTACACGGCCGTCGGCGCGACCGGCACCGCGTCCTCCGCATTCGCGTCGCAGGGCCGTGACGAGCCCGATCGCGCGGCCGCTCGTGGAGCCGTTGGGATCGACCGCCTCCCACGGTACCCTTCGTTTCCTCCGCAGCTCGAGCCTCTCCATGCCATGAGCCCATCCACAGCCGATCCCAAGCCGCTGCGCATCCTCTTCGTCTCCTCGGAATGCGGTCCGTACGCGCGCACCGGCGGTCTCGGTGACGTGGTGACGGCGCTCTCGAAGGAGCTCGCGCGCGCCGGCCACGACGTGCGCGTGGTCATGCCGCTCTACCGCAGCATCGATCGCGCGCGCTTCGGCATCCGCTTCGAGCGCAGCTCCTGCGTTCACATGGGCAACGGCGAAGAAGCCTGGGTTAGCATCCACTCGACGCTGCTCGGCGAGCGCGTACCCGTCTGGTTCGTCGAGTACGAGCGCTTCTTCGGCCGCGGCGGCATCTACGACGAGCCGGGCGGCGAATACGGCGACAACGCGTTTCGCTTCGGCTTGCTCAGCACCGCGGCTCTGCAGGCCGCCCTCGACGTGGGCTTCGTGCCCGACGTGGTCCACGTGCACGACTGGCCGACGGCGCTCGCCGCCTACTACGTGAAGACGTGGGGCGGGACGCCCTCGCCGCTGGCGCGCACAGCGACGGTGCTGACCATCCACAACATCGGCTATCAGGGCGTCTACCACGCGAGCGCCAACGCGTACCTCAAGATCGCCCCCGGTGCGTTCGCCTCCGACGGCTTCGAGGACCACGGCAACATCAACCTGTTGAAGGGCGGGGTCGCGTTCGCCGACGCGCTCACCACGGTGTCGCCCACCCACGCCCGCGAGCTGCTCACGCCCTCCGGCGGGCGCGGGCTCGCGCCCTACCTCAGCGCACGCGAGCGCGACCTCTTCGGCATCCTGAACGCGATCGACGAGGACGAGTGGGACCCGGCGCGCGACCGCTGGATCCCGGCTCACTTCGATGCCGAGCACATGGAGGGCAAAGCCCTCTCGAAGCTCATGTTGCAGCGCTTCTTCGGCCTCGAGCAGCGCCCCGACGTGCCGCTCTTCGGGATCGTCACGCGGCTCGCGCAGCAGAAGGGGATCGATCTGCTGATGCAAGCGATCCCGCGCGCCTTGGACACGATGGTCCTGCACTTCGTGGCGCTCGGCAACGGCGACCCGAACGCCGAGAACTTCTTCCGCTGGCTGGAGCACGCGTATCCCGGCCGCGTCGGCGCGCAGATCACGTTCTCCAACGAGCTCAGCCACCTCATGGAGGCGGGTCTCGACTTCTTCGTGATGCCGTCGCTCTACGAGCCGTGCGGCCTCAACCAGATGTACTCGATGCGCTACGGCACGCTGCCGATCGTGCGCGCCACCGGCGGACTCGACGACACCGTCCAGAACTACGATCCCGCGAGCGGCGCCGGCACCGGTTTCAAGTTCTGGGACGCGACTCCCCAGGCGCTCTACGACACCGTCGGCTGGGCGGTGTCGACCTGGTTCGATCGGCCACACCACGTCGCGTCGTTGCGCAAGAACGCCATGGGCCTTCACTTCTCGTGGCGCGATGCCGCCGCGCGCTACGAGGAGGTCTACGCCCACGCCCTCGCCAAGCGTCGCGGCATCGCGCGAGACCGCGATCCCGCCCCGCCACGCGCTACGAGCTCTTGAAGCGTTTGAGCAGGTCCTCGACGGTGTAGTGCGTTTCCTTCGCGGGATCCGCCTTCTTGGCGGCGCGATCGGGGCGCGGTGGCTGCTTCGCGGGCGGCGGTGACGACGCGTGCTTGGGCGGGCGGTCGTCGCGCCGCTCGGCGGGCCACCGTTGCTCGGGCCTGCTCGGCTTGCGACCGTCGGTGCCGGGTCGCGCTGGCCTGGGGCGGGACTCCCGGGACTCGCGCGGCTCGCGCCCTTGCCGGGATTCGCGCGGCGGACGCGGCGCCGCCGCGGGCGGCGGCTCGAGCGCCTTGATCGAGAACGAGGCACGCCCGCGCTCGGCGTCGACCTCGATCACCTTCACGCGCACCACGTCACCCACCTTCACGCGCTCGCGCGGATCGGTGATGCGGCGGTGGCTGAGCTCCGAGAGGTGCACCAGGCCATCGCGCTTGATGCCGACGTCCACGAACGCGCCGAAGTTCGTGACGTTCGACACCCGCCCCTCGAGCTCCATCCCCACCTTCAGATCCTCGAGGCTCTGCACGTCCTCGCGCCAGGTGGGTGCCTTGAACTCGGGCCGCGGGTCGCGCCCGGGCCGCTCGAGCTCGGCGGCGATGTCGCGCAGCGTGAGCTCGCCGAGCGCCGTGCTCTCGTCGTGGAAGCGGCTCAAGTCGAGACGCGCGACCAAGCTCGGGTTTCCGACCAGCTCGGGGACGGTCACGCCGAGCTCGCCCGCCATCGTCTCCACGACGCCGTAACGCTCCGGGTGCACGGCGGTGGAATCGAGCGGGTTGGCGGCGTCGCGAATGCGCAGGAATCCGGCGGCCAGCTCGAACGTCTTGACCCCGATGCCGGGCACCGCCAGCAGCTCCTCGCGCGACGCGAAGGCGCCCGCGGTATCGCGGCGCGCCACCACCGAGCGCGCCACCTTCTCGTTCAGCCCGGAAACGCGGCAGAGCAGCGCCGGCGATGCGGAATTGAGCTCCACTCCCACCGCGTTCACCACGGATTCGACGGCGGCATCGAGCTCGCGAGCGAGCGCCTTCTGGTTCACGTCGTGCTGGTACTGGCCCACACCGAGCGAGCGCGGCTCGATCTTGACCAGCTCGGCGAGCGGATCCTGCAGGCGCCGCGCGATCGAGACCGCGCCGCGCACGGTCACGTCGAGACCCTTGAGCTCCTCGCGCGCCACCGCCGACGCCGAGTACACCGAGGCGCCGGTCTCGGGCACGATGATCACCAGCGGCGCTTCGTCGCCGAGGTCGCCCTCGCGGATCGCCTTCCGCGCGAAGAGCTCGGTCTCGCGGCCGCCGGTGCCGTTGCCCACGGCGATCGCGCGCACGCGGTGCTTGCGCACGAGGGCCGTGACCGTGGCCGCGGCGGTGGGCTCGTCCGCGTTGGGCGGCAACGGGCGAATCACGTCGTGGTCGAGGACGCGGCCGGTCGAGTCGACCACCGCCAGCTTGCACCCGGTGCGTTGCCCGGGGTCCAGGCCGAGGACCGGGCGATTGCCGAACGGCGGTTGCAGCAACAGCGCTTCGAGGTTGCTGCGGAAGACGCGGATGGCCTCGGCCTCGGCAGCGCGCTCGAGCTCGGCGCGCAGCTCGTTGCCGATGGCGGGACGAAGCAACCGCTTGTAGCCGTCGCTCGCGGCTTCGGCGATCTCGCGGCCGCACGGGGTGGTGAGCGGGACTTGCGCGCTTGCGGCGAGCCGCGCCACCTCGCGCTCGTCGTCGATCTCGATCGAGACGTCGAGCAGCTTGGCGTGCTCGCCGCGCAGGATCGCGAGATAGCGGTGCGAGGGCACCCGCGCCGCCGGTTCGCGATGATCGTAGTAGTCGCGGTAGACGGTGCCGTCGGCCTGCTTTCCGTCGGCGATCTGGGTGTGCAGCACCGCCTCGCGAAACATCACCTCGCGCAGCCGGGCGCGATTCGCGGGGGTCTCGGCGAAGCGCTCGGCCAGCACGTCGCGAGCGCCGGAAAGCGCGGCGGACACGTCGCCCACGCCCTTGAGCGGATCGGCGAAGGGCGCCGCCAGCTCCTCGGGGTTGGCCGCGGGGTCCGCGGCTTTCTCGAGCAACAACGTGGCGAGCGGCTCGAGGCCGCGCTCGATGGCCTGCGCCGCGCGGGTCTTCCGCTTGGGCTTGTAGGGAAGGTAGAGATCCTCGAGGACCTGCTTGGTGGCGGCGCCGCGAATCGCGCTCTCGAGCTCGGGCGTGAGCTTGCCGTGCTTGGCGAGGATCGCGAGGATCGCGTCCCGGCGCAGCGTGAGCTCCAGGTAGTACTCGCGGCCGCGCGCGATGGTCTCGAGCGTCGCGTCGCTCAGGCCGCCGGTCGCTTCCTTGCGGTAGCGCGCCACGAACGGGACGGTGGCGCCCTCGGCGAAGAGGTTCGAGGCCGCGACCACCTGCTCGGGCCGGCAGCGGACGTCGCGGGCGATGCGCTCGACGAACTGCGGCTCGAGCACGGTGTTGGGGACGACGGTGGTCACGCTCGGCTACCTCCGCTCGGGGATCGCGCGCGGGTCATGCTTCGTCGCGCGCCAGGCGCCGTTCCAGCACGCCGGCGAGGCGCTGGTGGGCGCCGCGCAGCGCGCGCTCGGTGGATTCCCAGTCGAGGCACGGATCGGTGACCGAGACGCCGTAACGAAGCTGGCTCAGGTCCTTCGGGATCGGCTGATTTCCCGCGTAGAGATGGCTTTCCAGCATGAGACCGACGATCGACCGGTTGCCCTCGTGGATCTGGTCGATGCAGTCGTCGAGCACGGCCAGCTGGCGGCGCGGGTCCTTGGCCGAGTTGGCGTGGCTCAGATCCACCACGATGGCACGACGCAGGGCCGCGCGGCGAAGGGCCTCCTCCGTGCGGCGCACGCTGGCGCGATCGTGATTGGGCCCGTGCTCGCCGCCGCGCAGGATGACGTGACCGTAGCGATTGCCGCGGGTGACGAACACCGAGATCCGTCCGTCCATCGTCAGTCCCAGGAAATGGTGCGGGCGGGCCGCCGACTGGAGCGCGTTCACCGCGGTCTGGACGGAGCCGTCGGTCGAGTTCTTGAAGCCGACCGGGGCGGAGAGCCCGGACGCGAGCTCGCGGTGAGTCTGCGACTCGGTGGTGCGCGCGCCGATCGCGTACCAAGCGATGAGGTCGGAGGTGTATTGCGGTGAGATCGGGTCGAGCGCCTCGGTGCCGGCGGGGAGGCCCAGGCGATTCACCGCGAGCAGCAGCTCGCGTGCCTTCGCCAGCCCCTCGTCGATGCGGAAGCTGTCGTCGAGGTCCGGATCGTTGATGAAGCCCTTCCAGCCGACGGTGGTGCGCGGCTTCTCGAAGTAGACCCGCATCACCAGCAGCATCGTGTCGGCGACCTCGTCGGCGAGGGCGCGAAGACGGGCGGCGTACTCGAGAGCGGCGCGCGGATCGTGAATGGAGCACGGGCCGACGACGACGAAGAGCCGCTTGTCGAGCCCGTCGAGGATCGCCTCCACCGCGGCGCGGCCCGCCATCACGGTGGTCGCCGCCACGTCCGTGAGGGGGAGACGCTCGCGGATCTCGCGCGGGCTCGGCACGCTGCGCGTGTCGCCGATGTTGAGATTGTCGAGATTGTCGAGATGCTGGTTCATGGTCGATTCGCGCGCCAAAGCGCGGAAGAGTAGCAGGAGCGCCGGTACGCGCGGGCCCGGCAGCGTGGCACGCCGAATGACGCGTCGCGAGCCCGCCTGCTAGACTCCGCGCCTCTTACGTCACGGGCCTCCGACGGAGGTAATCCGATCATGGATTCGAAGAAAACCGCCAAGAGCTCGGCCTCCACGCTGCCATTCGATCAATTCTGGACCTGGCTCCAGCGCCATGCGAACTGCATCGTGCGCGCGGGGACTCCCGAATCGGTGGTCTACGACGACGAAGACCTGCACTGGCACCTCGCCGTCGAGGACGAGGACACGCTCCTGGTCCAGGTGTTTCGCGGCAAGCGCGTCATGGCGGAGATCTTTCTGCACCCCGCCGACGTGGCGTACGTCCAGATCGAGCAACGCGACGAGGAAGAGTTCCTGTTCGAGCTCATCTCGGAAGACGAGCGCGAGCGGGTCGCGTCCTGGCAATTCGTGCTCTCGCACGGATACGAGGACGAGGAAGAGCCCTCCGGCGGACGCGGCTGGACGCACTGATTCCGTCGTCCGGCTGCGAGGCATGCGGACGCAAGAGCCGGCGCTCGGCGCTCGTAGCGGGGGAGCGGTCGGTGCTCCCCGTCTCGTCACGGCGACGCTGCGACGAGGCCCCGCTCCCGCCTCGCTTCGCTTCGTGGTCGCGGCACCGCTGGCGTCGCGACCCGGCGTGAGCCCGGTGGCGCACGCGTCGAGCCGATGATCGCGGACCCCGCGCACGAGCTCGCCGAGCCGGTTCGAGTCGACAAGTGGCTGTGGGCCGCGCGGGTCTTCAAGAGCCGCTCGCTGGCGCAGCAGGCGTGCCGAGGCGGGCACGTGACGGTGAACGGGCACGGCGCTCAACCGGCGCGTGCGCTGCGGATCGGCGATCGCGTCGAGATCAAGCGCGAGGCGCGGGTTCTCGTGCTCGAGGTGGCGGCGCTCGCGACGAAGCGGGGCCCCGCCCCGGTCGCCCGCACCCTCTACGTCGACCATTCGCCGCCTCCGCCGCCCAAGGAGCTCGACACCTTCGTGGTGCGCGACCGCGGCGCGGGTCGTCCGACCAAGCGCGATCGCCGCACGATCCGCCGCGCACGTGGTTGGTGAACCCGTCCGCTGGGGACGGCGCCGCGACCGCGCCGGGTGGGGCGGGAGCCCGCTCGACCTGGGACGTCGACGGAGAGCGTCACGAGACCGGCGAGTCCCCGACCGCCGCCGACGACGGTGGGATCAGCGCAACGCGGCGAGCTGGCGGTCGTGGAACCGTGACAACGTGAGCAGCGCAACGCTCGCTCCGACGCCGCACAGGAACATGTCCCACTGGGTATCCCAGGGATCGCCCTGCGTGCCGAGGAAGGCTTCGGCCGCCTGGCCGCTCGCGAGCGCCGTCCACCATTCCACGAACTCGTAGGTGACGCTCAGCGTGAAGCAGAACGCGAGCACGACGTAGGGCAGCCACTTGCTGCCGCGAAGCGGCGAGCGGCGAATCAGGATCTCGCGGCCGATCATCGCGGGGATGAAGCCTTGCGCAAAGTGACCGATGCGATCGTACGGGTTGCGGGCCATGTGAAAGACGTCCTGGAGCCAGAACCCGAAGGGCACCTTCGCGTACGTCCAGTGGCCGCCGATCATCAAGATGTACGCGTGAATGCCGGCCAGCACGTAGACGAGCGGGGTGAACGGAAAGCGCGCGCGCGTCGCGACCAAGATCGGGGCTCCGATCAGGACGGGCGCCACCTCCAGGAACCAGGTGAAACGGTCGGCAGGGCCGATTCCCGAGATCGTCAGACCGATGGCGACGACGATCAGCACCGCGAGGGGAACGCGTGGCGATGGGGCGGCGGCGGACGGGTCGATCATGCGGTTTCCCTTCGCGAGCGGTGGGTGCCGCGCGCGCTCACGACGTTCGAGGCGATCGCGGTGGCGCCGGTCACGATGGCGGGTGCCAGCCGGCGAGCGTGATCCGCGTGAGGATGGTCGCGACGAGCGCCGCCAGCGTCTCCGGTAGCCCGAGGCTGGCGCGCCATTCGAGGCCGATCGCAATCAGCGCCAGGGCGCTGGTGACGAGCCCGAGGGTCGTCGCCATCTCCGCGTAGAGCGCGGGGACGAGCCAGCCGCCGCGCGCCGCGACCGCGGTGAGCGCGACCGCGAGCGCCGCGTAGCCGACGGCGAAGCTCATGCCGGCCGCCGGTGCGCGAATCGGCCGGACGCGTTCGCCATGGCCGGCGAGATACGCCGCCAGCTCGCCCAAGTAGAGCCCCTCGCCGGTCTCCCGCACGATGAAGGTCGCGGCGGCGAGGGTGACGCTCACGTGCGACACACCGGCGATCTCCTCGATCGTGATCGAGCCCACGAGCGGCAGGCCCGCGAAGCCGCGGAACGGTCGCGTGCGCGGACGGACGATGGCGATCACGGTCTTCTCCGGCGGGTGCTCGATGGTGCCGTCGAAGCCGAGAGTGGTGACGCGTGCGAGCACGCGCGACGCGGTCTCGGCTGCTGGCGCCGGCTCCAAGTGCTCGGCGCGGCGCTCGAGACGGCGCGTGAGCGAGCTGCGCCGGCCGCCCACGAGCGCGACCGCGGCGCCCAGCACGAGCTCGAGAGCGAGCGGTGCGACGGCGGGCAGGAGCAGCCGGCTGGGCAGGTTCGGAAGCGATTCCGAGACCGCGAGCAGCGGCGCCGCGTGCAGGGCGGGATCGAAGGTGCGCGCGAGCAACGCCGCACCCGCCAGCGCCAGCACGGCCAGGAACGCATGCGGCAAGCGCACGAGGATTTCCTGGCGGTGCAGCTCTCGTTCCGTCATGTCGCTGGCATTCTCGTGTGGCGCGTCGCGATTCTAGATCATCGATCGAGTGTACGAGGGACGAGGCGTGGGCGGCGTTGCAGCGTACCGAGCGGCGCAGTAGAAGGCACCGGGCGCGTGTGGTGTCGGGTGGGCGGCGCGCCGGGAGAGAATCGCATGCAGGCGCGGAAACGCTGGAGTGGGATCGCACTCGTGACGCTCATGCTCACGAGCGGTTCGTGCTCGAAGGGCGGCGACGTGCAGCGCGGGCCATCGAGCGGCACGTGGGCGAAGTTCGCGGCCGAGGGGCGCGGCTACCTGGCGCCCGCCGGCTGGACGATCGCGGACCCGGCGGCGGGCAAGCAGGAAGCGCGCGAAGCCGCCTGGTGTCGCGGCTTGCCCGGCACCTCGATTGCCGTGGCGCGGCTCGCGAGCCCAGGGCGGGCGACGGAGGCGACGCTGCTCTACGGCGCAACCGCCGATCTCGAGCGCTTCGTCGAGGGCTGCTTCGCCGATCGGCGCGCGGACCTGCGCATCAAGTTCGACGAGACTTTCCGCACCACCACGGCGGCGGGCGCCGCTGTCGTCGTCCAACTCGGCCACCGCGACGCCGACAAGGCGTCGGGCACGCCGACGACCCTCATGCTCGCGCAGGCAAAGCGCGGTGACCGCATGTTCGTGGCGGACGCCGGTGGTCTCGCGAGCCAATTCGACCGCAGTGCCGTCATGACCTTGATCGGTAGCGTCACGTTCTGAGCCAATCACCCACCGAGTGAGGAGTGACACTCACCCGAGTGAGGAGTGACACTCACCTACTGAACGGTGCCAGGGGAGTGATTCGCGCGAACGGCGGTTCGAGACATCGAGCGAGCGCCGCGGGCATCGTCGACGCCCGACTTCGAGGTCAGCCTCGCGCGTTCCCGGCTCGATCGGGTGCTCGCCCTGACGGAGCACGAGCTTCACGGACGCGATCCGCGTCGTGCGAACGGAGCTCGGCCCGACGCATTCGGTGCGTTCGAGCCGCCTCGCTGCTGCCGCCGCTACGCGGTCGAGAGTGCTGGCAAGACCAATGGCTGCCAGGGCGGGAACGAGTACGCGGGAAAGGGCTGGCTACCGTCTCCGCGTCGGAGTGAATCTGCGGCGGCCCAGAATCGCTGGCAGAAGTCCCGAAACGCCCGGCGATAGGTCGCACGCTCGACCTCCCGGCTCGCATGGCAGAGCGGTCGCGGCGATCGGCTCGACGTCTTGGGCCTCGATCGCGGGTCTTGCCGCGTCACCGTGGCCGCGCCGAGCACCGGCCTGCCGTTGCGGTCGCGCGCACACGCGGCCTCCGCGTCGCGGATCCGTTCCAGCACATGCCCCGGCGTGAGGTTCTCTGCCGCCAGCCCGCTCAGCGGATGAACGGTGACCGTGCCCGTTTGCCAGAACTCGTCCGGCTCGAGCGCGGGGTCCGAGCTCGCCGCCGCTCGCACCGCCTGGCGGTAGCGCCGATCGTCGAACCAGCGCACGTGGTGCTCGACCGGCGTCGCATCCTTCGCGAAGAGCAGTACGCCGGGCCAGTCCTCGAATCGGCCGACCAGCCCCGCCGCCGTCGGATTCACCACCGTGTAGACGAGCCGATCGACGGCAGCCTGCGCGTCGAGCACCGGCTCGGCGCTGAAGCGGCGATCGAACACGTGCCCCGCGCGACCGCGGATCCGATTGATCCCCTTCGCGACGGCGGTCAGAAAATCCCGCATGAAGCCCGAGAGCTCGCCCCGTTCGTCGACCAGCAACATGTGCCAGTGATTCGACACCGTCACCACCGCTTCCAGCCGGACGCCATCGTAGCGCTCTAGCGCGCGCGCCAGCGCGAGCAGGAAGACGGCGTTCGCATCCGGGTCGGCGCGCAACAGGAAGCGCCGCTGGAACGCCCGACTCGTGCAAAACCACCGGGTCGCGGGCCGAAGCCATCTGAGCGGTCGTCCCATGGCGCGGGCTCACGACGCACGCGGCGTGCCGCGCCGGAGGTCCGACGCACACACGCGTTTGTCGTCGCCGCTGGCCCACGCGCTGCGCCCTCGAGAACGCACCCGTGCGCCCGCGCGGGCGCCGCCCCCGCCCGTCTCAGGGCGCGAGCGCGACCGGATGATCGAGCTTGCGCTCGAACCCATCCTCGTCGCCGGGCTGGAACACGGGCGGCAAGTAGATCCCCGTGCCGATCGTGACGTTCTTCTGCTCGACGGCGAGCCAGTTCTCGAAATCGAAATAGAGCCCGGGTGTGGCGCCGCGCACGCGCTCGGGCGGATCGTCCACGGTGGCGTCGTCCACCCACCGCAGCTTCACGCGCAGCGGCACCGCGGGATCGATCTGGATACGCGTGACCGAGAACTGGCCGTTCCATTCGAGCGCCGTCACCCGCTGCTCGCCGCCGCTCGCCCGCAATCGAGCCAGCGCCTCGCCCGCCGGCTCGCCGACCACCGCGACCGGCCCATGGACGCCCTTCACGTAGAGCTTGGCGCCCGTGAGCCCGTCGAAGTCGACGCCGCTCGAGAGCTCGAAACGCGAGAAGATCGACGGGATCGTGAACGGCATGGCCATGTCCACCTGGTACTGGAACGAATACGGGTAGAAGACCGTGTCGTTCCACACCTTGGGTGTCTGGATGCCGAGAATCATCCGCACGCTGATGCCCTTGTGCAGCACCACGCGCACCGGCCCGTCGATCCACGCGGCGGTGACCGCCTCGAAGTCGTCCTGATCACGGTCGAAGTCGTAGACGCTCCAGATCGTGGACCGGAGCCGCGTCTTCAGGATGTCGACACGGCTCGGCGACCAGCTGCCATCCGCAGCGCGAAGCCGCATGCGATCGATGGCGAAGCGCACCTCGCGGTTGAAGCCGAGCGTGAAGCTCGCCGCGCGCACCTCGTCTGCGGTGGGCTCGTAGCTCACGTAGTCCACGGCGCTCGGCGGCGGCGGCGTGCCATCCCACGCCGCCAGGTAGGCGTACGCGGTGCTGCCATCGAGCGGATCGCGAAGCCGAAGCTCGCGCGTCACCGTCGGCCGCGCACCCGCCACCTCCCAGCTCGGCGCGTCGGGCGGCTTCGCCTCGCCGAGGTCGCGCGCCATCACCCACAGAACGTCGTTGGCGTCGAAGCGCTCCTCGTCGTCGTCGCGGCTCGCCTCGGGTCCCGCCGGAAACACCCATGCACCCGTCGCGTCTCGTTCGTCGATCTGGAACGGCACGGCCACCAGCGCGCCGGCGCGCCAGGCCGCGAGCCGCAACGAGGCGATCGGCTTTCCGAGCAGCTCGGGGAGCAGGGCCCCCTCCACCGCGACCGGGTCGATCGGCCGATCGAGCGGCGCGCCATCGACCGCGCGCGCCAGCCCACCGTCCGCGGCGAGCCACGCGAGCACCAGCACCGCGAGCATTCGGAACGATCGGCGCATGAGCCCTCGTGCGGGACGCAAGAACGATGGCGAGAATCGAAATCGTTGACTCGCTCGGCCGTTCGTAACACCATGTTAACAATGTTAGCAACCGGCGACGCCTCGCCCCGGTCGGGCCCACCGCGTGCCTGGCGCCGCCGATTCGCGCTCTCGCCGTTGCTCACGCTGGCGTGCGCGTTCGGCTGTAGCTCGAGTGGCGTGGTTGCCCCGCGCGTGACGGTGGAGCTGCGCAACGCCGCCACCGATCCGCGACTCTACGGCTCGGACGGCGTCATCACCGTGCTGCTCGAACCGTCCGTGCTCGGCGAGCGGCTGCTCGATCCCGGGACCTTGGCGGCCACGCTCGCGCCAGGTCGCGATGCCGCGTTCGACACCGACCTCGGCAATCACGTGGTCGCGCTCCACGACGCCGACGAGGCGGGCCACACCACGCTGCTCTCGACCCTCGCGTTCTGGGTCGGTTCGGACGGCGCCACCATCGAGGTGCGCGTCACGCCCGACGGCGGTCTGTGCTTGCTCGGTCAGGTCGTGGACGGAGTGCGCTGTGAAGATCGCTGAGCTTCGCGCCGCTCGCGGCTGGGCCGCGGCGCGCGCGCGCTGGCTCGGGCTGCTGCTCGCCTGCGCCGTCGCGGTTCCCGCGCGCGCGACCGTGCCGGGCTTGCTCGGCATCGGCCCGCGCGGCGTCGCCCTCGGCGGCGCCTACGTCGCATCCGTCGACGACGCCTATTCGATCTTCTACAACCCGGCGGGATTGGCGGCGCTGGAAGGGCCGACGGTGGCCCTCGGGCTCTTCGCGATCGATCCCCAGCTCGATCCGTTGCGCGGCGGCGTGGTGGGCGCGGACTCGAACGGCGAGCCCATCTACGGCGACGTGGACCCACGGGTCGAGCACCAAGTCTCCGCCATCGGCTCGGTGGTGCTGCCGATGACGATCCTCGACGTCCCGGTCGCGGGCGGCGCCCTCTTCCTTCTGCCCACCGATCACGGTTTCACCATGACCAGCCGCGACGCCGCCGAGCCCGGCTACGCGCGATACCGCCACATGCTCGACCTCATGTACATCTACTACGGCTTCGGCGCCGAGATCGCGCCCTGGCTCAAGGTCGGCGCCGGCATGCAGATGTACTACACGACCGCCGGCGAGATCGTGTTCGATCTCAACCTCGACGGCACGCCCGCCAAGGGCGAGCTCTCGCTCTCGGCGCCGTGGCAGTTCGCGCCCACGGGCGGCGTCCAGCTCGGCCCGTTTCTCGACGGCCTCACCTTCGGCGCGAGCTATCGCGGCGAGAGCCGTGCGGACTTCGAGGACTTCCACGTCACTCCCGGCGGCGCGGCGGGCGGCGGCATCACCTATGGGTTCGTCGTCGACATCTTCAACGTGAACGTGTTCACCCCCCAGCAGGCCACCGTCGGGCTGGCGTGGACACCGGACGAGGCGTGGCGCGCCGAGCTCGACGTCACGTGGTCGCAATGGTCCGCGTACGAGGACCCGACCTTGATCGTTCACGCCAAGGGCGAGGTGGTGATCCCGCCGCTGCCGCCGGTGCCGATCACCGTCGCCGAGACGATCCCGCTGCCTTACTCGACGCACGACACCTGGACACCGCGGCTCGGGCTCGAGCACCGCTTCGGCGAGCTCGCCTGGGGCGAGGGCGACGCGAGCGTTCGCATCCGGCCGAGCCTGCGCGCGGGCTTCTTCTGGGAGAAGTCCCCCATCGGCGCCCAGAGCGGCATCGCGAACCTCGTGGACAACGACCGCTACGTGTGGTCGGTGGGCGCCGGCGTCGAGCTGCCCCATCCGTTCGGCAGCGACAAGACCTTCGGCCTCGATGCCACCTTTCAGCAATCCATCCTCGGCGACCGCACCACCCACAAGGACTCGGAGTTCGTCGATCTCGACGGCGACGGCAACGCCGAGACGCGGGTCCTCGGCTGGCCCGGCTACACCTCGGGCGGCGATCTGATCCAGTTCACCGTCGGCGTCACGCTCACCCTCTGAGCGCTTGACGAGGCGCCGTGGCGCGATTCAGCTTCGAGGCCGAGGCCCACACCGACGTCGCGCGGGCCCGCGACGTGGTGTGGGCGTGGATGGCGACGTTACCCGACTCGCTACGGGCCTTTCCGCTCATCCACGACGCCATCGAGATCGAGCCCGAGCGCCGCTACGAGCTGGTGCTCGGGCCGTTCGGCATCCAGAGCTTCTCGATGGAAGTGCGCGCCGAGATGAACGTGACGATGAGAGCGCCCTCGGAGATGGTTTTCGAGTCGGTGAGCGGCACCGGCAACACCGACATGCGCGTGACCTTGCAGCTCGAGCGCAGCGGCGCCTCCCACACCCGCGTCGCCGTCGGGCTCTGGGTGTCGCCGCGCGCCGAGGTGCCGCGGCTCGTGCCGATCGGCATGGTCGCGAAGGCCGCGCGCGCCACCGCCACCCTCGGCCTCGAGCAGGCGCTCGCGAAGGCCAAGCAAACCCTCGAAGCGAGCACCGCCGCAGGCGACTCCCGATCGCGGCCCAGGTCGTAGCCGCGGGCTTTACGGCCGCCGGTCGCTTCGCGCACCCTCGATCCACACACATCGATCCTGGTGCGCCGAGCGCGCACCTCGACGAGGCCAGCCATGGAAGCAACGACGCGGATGCTCGAAGGCAAGGTGGGAATCGTGACCGGCGCGGGGCGCGGGATCGGCCGCGAGATCGCGCGGATGATGGCGCGCGAGGGCGCCGCGGTCGTCGTGAACGACGTGGGCGCCGCCGCCGATGGCAGCTCCACCGGCGAGCGACCCGCGGACGAGGTCGTGGCCGCGATCACGAAGGAGCGCGGTCAGGCGGTTGCCAACTTCGATTCGGTGGCGAGCTGGGACGGCGCCCACGCCATGGTCGCGCAGGCCGTCGATCGCTTCGGCAGGCTCGACTTCGTCGTCAACAACGCCGGCATCCTTCGCGACGTCATCTTCCACAAGATGACCGAGGCCGATTGGGACGCCGTGATCGCCGTGCACCTGAAAGGCACGTTCAACGTCTCGCGGGCCGCGGCCGAGCGCTTCCGCGCCCAAGGCGGCGGCGCGATCGTCAACTTCACGTCCACGTCGGGGCTGATCGGCAACTACGGCCAATCGAACTACGCCGCCGCCAAGCTCGGGATCGTGGGCCTCACGCGCTCGATCGCGCTCGACATGGCGCGCTTCCAGGTGCGCTGCAACGCGGTGGCGCCGTTCGCGTGGACGCGCCTCACGGCCACCATCCCCGAGGGCCGCACCGACGCCGAGAAGCGTCGCGTCGAGAACCTCAAGAAGATGAAGCCCGAACAGATCGCGCCGCTCGTGGTGTTCCTGGCGAGCGACGCCGCCCAGGAAGTGAACGGTCAGATCTTCTGCGTGCGCGGCGGCGAGATCGTGCTCTTCTCCGTGCCGCGCCCGATCCGCGCCATCCACAAGGAAGGCGGCTGGACTCCGCAGACCATCGCCGAGGTCGTGCCCGCCGCGTTCAGGGCGAGCTTCGTCCCCAATCAGGTCAGCGCCGACGTCTTCCCCTACGAGCCGCTCTTCTGAGCGAGCCGAGCGAAGCAGAGTCGCCGTTCCCAAGTCGCCCCGGGACGAGGCGTTCAGCCGGCGGCGGCGCGATCGACCGTCGCTACGGGCGTGCGATCGCTCCCCGCACCCGGGGGCGTGGAGCGAGCCGCGCCCCCGGGTGAGAGCGCGGCGACTCAGCCCTCGTACTTGAACGACACGCTGACCTTGGCGCGGTAGCCGACCACCTTGCCGTCCTCGAGCTTCATGTCGAGCTCGCGGATCTCGGCGATGCGCAGGTCGCGAAGGCTCTTCGCCGCACGCTCGACGGCGAGTCGCGCCGCGTCCTCCCACGACTTGTCGCTGACACCGATCAGATCGATCACTTTGTAAACGCTGTCGCCGCCCTTTTCCTTCTTCGCCATGACCTGCTCCTCGTCCGCTGGCCCGTTGGTCAGCTCGGGAGGTGGGGTTGCGCGCCGGGTCGATGATGCGTGGGGTGGATCACCCCTGGATGCCAGCACGTGGCGTGCCGATCGTTCGACGATCGCCGAAACCCGGGATTTTCCGCGCACCAGGATGCTCGTCACCGACTCCCGTCCGCGACGAGTCACCGCGCCGCCACGTTCCGGGCGTCGCGCGTCACGCCCCACGGCGCGGTCGGCGGCGGGTGAGTAAGCCGAGAACACGGCTTCAGGACGTCCGTCGTCGGATTCGTGGCACCACGTCGACCGGCGCCGCGTCGATCCCGGATCGATGCTCGGGGTCTGCCCGATCTCGTGACGCTTTCGAGATCGCGAGCGCGAGATCGAATGGGGGCCCATGGATTCGTGGTGAGCGCGCCTGGGCTGGCGCGGCCTCGTTGGCGATTTCGTTTGGCTCGATCGCGCATTCGGGCGCAACATCCAGCTGCCGCGAGAGCGACGGTGCGCTGGCGGCATCCCAACCCCCATCACGGAAGAAAGGGCTCGTACATGCGGAAGCACACCCGTTTGGCGTTTCATCAGAGGAGATTCGGCATGGCCACGGCGCTCGGCATCGCGCTCGGCTGGTTCGCGGCGATGAGCTGTGGATCGTCGAACGACGGTTCGAAGACCGTCGCGGGGATCCCGACCGCCCCCGCGACACAGGACCAGGTGGCACGCGGGCGTTACCTCGTGATCGCGGGCGGCTGCAGCGACTGCCACAACCGCGGCAAGGACGATCCCACCGATCCCAACTGGCTCGCGGGCTTCATCGAAGGAACGCCTGGCCAGCCGTTCGAGATCGGTCCCTTCAAGACCTATCCCAAGAACCTCACCCCGGACGTCGCCACCGGGCTCGGCGGCGTGAGCGATCGGCAGGTCTTCAACTCGCTGCGCTTCGGGCTGCACCCCGACGAATCGCCCGACGCGGAGATCACCTCCACCACGCCTGGCGAGGGCAATTTCCCCGCCGAGCCGCATTACCTCGGTCCGCCCATGCCGTGGCCGGCCATTCGCCACCTGAGCGACGACGACATCTGGGCCGTGGTCGCGTACCTCAAGCACGGGATCAAGGCGGTCTCGAACGCCGTTCCCGAGAGCGACGCGCCGCCCGATTTCTGGGCCAGCGCTTACACCGCGGATCTCGTCGGCCCCGCCGCGATCCCCGCGTACCCGACCACCAGCGAAGAGTTCAAACCCTGAAGCCCGCACGTGCTCGCGCGCCACGGCCGCCCTCGCGGTCGCGGCGTGCGGGCCGGCACCCGCCTCTCGCCGCGCTGGCCTCGCCCCGCGGTGGGCCGCCAGCCCCGCGCGCCTCGTCTACACTCGCGCGCCGTGTACGCGGCTCCCCACGATCCAGCCCCCCACGCGGATCCCCTCGAGCGCGGGCTCGTGGCGCTCGGCTACGCGGGGTTTCGCCCCGGGCAGCGCGAGGCCATCGAGACGCTGCTCGAGGTCGGCAAGCTCTTGCTGGTGGCGCCCACCGGCGGCGGCAAGAGCCTCGTGTACCAGCTCCCGGCCACGCTTCTCGGCGGGACGACGCTCGTCATCTCGCCGCTCATCGCGCTCATGCACGACCAGGTGCGCGCGCTCGAGGAGCGTGGCATCGCAGCGACGTTCCTGGCTTCCACGCTCGACGGCGACGAGACCCGCCGGCGCATGGCACGGATCGCCGCGGGCGGGTTGGCGCTCGTGTACGTGTCGCCCGAGCGGCTCGTGCTGCCCGGGTTCCGCGCGCTGGCGCGTGACCTCGCCCCGCCCTTGGTGGCGATCGACGAGGCCCATTGCATCAGCGAGTGGGGACACGACTTCCGACCGGAGTACGGCCAGATCGGCGAGCTTCTCGCCGAGCTCGCGAGCACGCGCGTGCTGGCGTGCACCGCCACCGCCACTCCCATCGTCCGCGACGAGATCCTCGCCAAGCTCGGTCTCGATGCCGCCACACCGCAGCTCGTGCAGGGCTTCGCGCGGCCGAACCTGGCCTTCGGCGTCGTCGAGGTGGAGTCCCGCCGCGAGCGCGAGCGCGAGGTCGATCGCCAGCTCGGCGAAGCCCTCGGTGCACCGCGCGGCTCGACCGGCCGATCCTCCGGCACCGCGATCGTCTACTCGCCCACCCGCCGCGGCGCCGAGGAGGAGGCGGTGCGGCTCGCGGCGCGCGGCTGGCGCGCGCGCTACTACCACGCCGGCCTCGCGCCCGCGGACCGCGACGCCATCCACCAGAGCTTCGCCGCGGGAGAGCTCGAGATCGTGGTGGCCACCAACGCGTTCGGGATGGGGATCGACCGACCGGACGTACGCGCGGTGATCCATCTCGGCCCGCCGGGCTCGATCGAGGCGTACTACCAGGAAGTGGGCCGCGCCGGCCGCGACGGCGCCCCCGCGTACGGCCTGCTCACGGTGATGCCTGGCGACGTGCCGATGCGCCGGCGGCTCCTCGAGCGCCCCTCGGAGGAGGGCGTCGCCGACCCCGCCGTGCTCGCCCACAAATGGAATCTCTTCCTGGAGCTCATGCGCTGGGCGCAAGGCGGAAGCTGCCGGCACGACGCGATCCTGCGCTACTTCGGCGACGAAGCGGAGACCCTCGACGGCTGCGGTCGCTGCGACGTCTGCCGCGCGCTCGCCAACGGCGCCACCGAGTCCAGCTCCGAGGAGATCACGCTGGTGGTCCGCAAGGCGCTCTCGGGCGTGGCACGAATCCACGGCCGTTTCGGCCTCAACGCCGCCGCCAAGCTCTTGCGCGGCGTGCCCGATCCGCGGCTCGCGAACGCGGGGCTCGATCGCACCACCACCTTCGGCGTGCTGAAGGAGCGAAGCGAGCTCTGGCTCATGGCGTTGCTGCGGCGCTGCATGGTGGCCGGCTGGGTGGACCTGAGCGGCGGCGAGCGACCGGTGGCGTTGCTCACCGACGACGGACGCGCGGTGATGAAAGCCGAGCGCCCGGCGCGTCTGCTGCTGCCTGCGGAGGGTCGCCCACGCGCCGCCGCCAGCTCGGGGTCGTCCGGGACGCACGCGCGTGGCGACGGCAAGCGGGCTGCCGCCGACGAAGCGGAGCTCGATGCCGAGTCGCTCAAGCTCTTCGAGTCGTTGCGGGCGTGGCGGCTGGCGGTGGCGCGAAACGAGCGGGTGCCGCCCTACGTGGTCGCGAGCGATCGGACGCTGCGCGACCTCGCGCGGATCAAGCCGCGCGCGCTGCACGATCTGGAGCTCGCCCACGGCATCGGACCCGCCAAGGTGGAGCGCTACGGACGGGACCTCCTGGCGCAGATCCTGATCGCCCTCGAGCGGCCGTAAGCCTCCGATCCGGGTGCGAGGCGGCGTTCGCGCCCGCCGCGGCGCCGATTTTCCGCACCCGCTGCCCCCGATAATCAGGATCGCGACGCGCGTGCCGGCGCCGCGCGACCGCGCCGGCGAGCCACGAGCAACGCCCACGGGTGTCACCTCGAACACTTGTCGTCTATGCACCGGGCCCCGTTCGTTCCATGCCTTGTAAAGCCGGATCCAGGACGGAGACGCGCAGGTTGCTCGGCTCTCATTTTCTGTGAAGCTATTTGAGAAATTGGCAGATTAATCTCCGGTAAATACCTGAAGTCGAGTGCTACGCTCTTCAGTTGCGCCGTGTCACGCGATACCCATTGGAAACCGGGAATGCGGCCCTCCCCTCGATCGGCCGTACGCAGCCGGCAGCGGCTCGCCGCGCACGCGCTCGCCGTCGCATGTGGCGCGGGCTCGGTCGCGCTGTTGCTCTGGCTGACGGGCCCGGAGCACGAGCGACCGAACCTCGATCTCCTGATCGTGCCGGTGCTCGGGGTCGCCTATCTGCGCGGGCTGGGGCCTGCCCTGACCGCGACCGTGACGGTGGCGATCGGCAGCGACTACTGGCTGCTCGATCCCGTTCGTCAGCTCGCGATCCACGAAACGGGCGACCGCTACGAATGGGGCGCGCTCGTCGTTTCCAGTGCGCTGGCCGCGGTGCTCGTGGATCGGCTCCAGCGAGCCCAGCGCCAGGCGCGCGAGCGCGAGCGAGTCCAGTCCGTGACGCTCGCCAGCATCGGCGACGGCATCATCGCCACCGATGGCGAGGGACACATTCGCTTCCTGAACGCCGAAGCGCTGCGGATCGTGGGGACGGGCGCGGACCTCGTCATCGGCAAGTCGCTGGGCGCGGTGCTTCCCTGGCTCGAAGGCGCCGCACGTCGGGTCCTCGATGACTCGATCATCGAGCCGGGCGGCGCGAGCCCGACATCCCTGGGTGCGACGGTCGAGCGCGAGGGCCAGACGCTCACGGTCGAGACCACCGTGGCGCCGATCGTGTCCGACGACGGCTCCGTCGAGGGAGCCGTGGTGGCACTTCGGGATCGCACGGAACGGGTGCGGGCCGAGGCCACGACTCGCCAATGGGCGGACGCGTTCCGCAACTGCGGCCACGGCATCGGGCTCGGCGACACTGCGAGCGGCAGGATCTCCGCCTGCAATCCGGCGTATGCGGCGCTCACTGGGCGCGAGCCCACCGAGTTGATCGGCTCGCCGATCCTCGCGCTCTACGATCCGGCCATGCACGACCGGATGCGCGCGGCAATCGCCGAGGCGGACCGCTCGGGGCGCGCCACCTTCGACACCCGGATGTGTCACCGCGACGGATCGCTGGTGGCCGTCCACGTCGACCTGGTCAGCGTGAAGGAGGCGAGCGGCGAGGTTCGCTACCGCGTGGCCACGGTGCAGGACACCCGCGAGCGCCAGCAGGCGCAGGCGCAAATGCAGCTTCAGGCGCGCCTCCTCGAGCTCGCGTTCGATCCCCAGATCGTGTGGGAGCTCGGTGGCGCGATCACGTTCTGGAACGAGGGGGCCGCCGCGCTCTACGGCTTCTCGGCTGCGGAAGCGGCGGGCCGCGCGCTCCACGATCTGCTCGACACCTGGGAGGAGGGCGGCCGCGACTCGCGTCTCGACGAGCTTGCGCGAACGGGGATCTGGAGCGGCTTGCTCGTACACCGGGCTCGCGACGGGCGCTTGATCGAGGTCGAGAGTCGTCAGCAAGTGGTGATCGATGCCTCGGGGCGAAAGCTCGTGCTCGAGTCGAACCGCGACATGACGCGGCACCGGCGCATCGAACGCCAGCTGCGCGAGAGCGAGGGGCGACTCAAGCTCTTCATCGAGCACGCGCCCGCGGCGATCGCGATGTTCGACCACGCGATGCGCTACCTCGCGGCGAGCAAGCGCTGGCTCACCGACTACCGGCTCCCCATCGCCGACCTTCTCGGTCGCTCGCACTACGACGTCTTTCCGGAGATCGGCGAGGCCTGGAAGGACGTGCACCGCCGCGGTCTCGGCGGCGAGGTGATCGTCGCCGAGGCCGATCGTTTCGAACGCGCGGACGGGACCGTCCAATGGCTGCGCTGGGAGGTCCACCCCTGGTACCAGGTCGACGGCGAGATCGGCGGCATCATCATCTTCACCGAGGACATCACGGCGCGCACGGAAGCGCAGCACGCGCTCGCCGAGAGCGAGCAGCGTCTCCAGGCGATCATCGAGAACCTCAACGAGGCCACGGTGATCTCGGGTTTGCGCGGGTGGCTGGTGCACTGGAATCGAGCCTCGCTCGAGCTCTTCGGCTTCCGGAGCAACGAAGAGCTCATGGCCAGCTTCTCGCGACTCCCCGAGCTGGTGCAGTACGTCAGCGCCGAGGGCGACGTGCTGCCCATGAGCCGCTGGCCGCTCGCGCGTCTGCTCGCCGGGGAAGAGGTGAGGGATCTCGAGCTCACGGTTCGGCGCGTCGGCGCCGGCATCGAGAGGCGGGTGATCGTCAACGGCCGCCGGATGCGCGCGGCCAACGGCGGCGAGCTCGCGTTCGTCTCGCTTCACGACGTGACCGAGCGCGTGCGCGCCGAGGCCGCGTTGCGCGAGCGTACCGAGGATCTGGAGCGCTCGAACCAGGATCTGGAGCAGTTCGCGTACGTCGCGTCCCACGATCTCAAGGAGCCGCTGCGCGCGGTGGCGGGCTGCGTGTCGCTGCTCGAGCGTCGCTATCGCGGTCAGCTCGACGCGCGCGCCGACGAGCTGATCCAGCACGCCGTGGACGGCGCCACCCGCATGCAGCAGCTCATCGACGATCTGCTCCAGTTTTCCCGAATCGGCACTCGCGGCGGCGACTTCCGCCCGATCGCGCTCGAGAGCGCGCTCGCGGACGCGGAACGCAACCTGGCCGTGTCGATCCACGAGCGCGGGGCAACCATCACCCACGACCCGCTGCCCAGCGTGGACGCGGACTCGGCGCAGATCACCTCGCTCCTCCAGAACCTGCTCGGCAACGCGCTCAAGTTCTGCGCCGCGACGCCGCGGATCCACGTGAGCGCGCGGCAGGCCGACGGCGAATGGGTGGTGGCGGTGGCCGACAACGGCATCGGCATCGATCCCCAGTTCCACGAGCGCATCTTCGGAGTGTTCCAACGGTTGCACACCCGCACCGAGTACCCCGGCACGGGGATCGGGTTGGCCCTCTGCAAGAAGATCGTCGAGCGCCACGGCGGCCGCATCTGGGTCGAGTCCGCCGTCGGCGCCGGATCACGGTTCCATTTCAGCTTGCCCGCGCGCGACCGAGCGGCCGCTGCGCCACCGAGGTGACGTCGTGACCAAGCGCGGCCGCCCCATCGAGATCCTGTTGGTCGAGGACAGCCCGAGCGACGCGCTCATCACGCGCGAGGCGCTCGCGGAGTCGCGTGTGCTCAACTCGCTGCACCAGGTCGACAACGGTGTCGAGGCGATGCGCTATCTGCGTCGCGAGGGGGACTACGCCAACGCCCCGCGCCCGGACCTGGTGCTGCTGGACTGGAAGCTCCCGCGAATGAGCGGCGAAGAGGTGCTCGCGGCGATTCGGCAGGACCCTGCGCTCACCGATCTGCCCATCGTGGTGCTGAGCACCTCGAAGGCCGAGGAAGACGTGCTCACGTCCTATGGACTGCACGCCAACTGCTTCATCACCAAGCCGGTCGAGTTCGGTCGGTTCGTGGAGGTGATCCGCTCGGTGGGGGACTTCTGGTTCTCGATCGTCACGCTACCCGGAGCAGCGCGATGAGGAGCCTGCGCAACGTCCGGATTCTGATCGTCGAGGACGACGCGACCCAGGTGCTGCTGTTGCGCGAGTCGCTCTCCGAGGTGGTGGGCGAAGGCACCACGTTCGCCGAGGCCACGCGGCTCGCCGAGGCGCTGGCGCTCGTCGAGCGCGAGCGGATCGACGTCGCCCTTCTGGACCTCGGTCTTCCCGACTCGACCGGGCTCGCGTCGCTGACGGCGCTCAAACGTCGCGTCCCCGAGCTGCCGGTCGTGGTGCTCACCGGCATCGCCGACGATGCCTTCGGTCTCGCGGCGCTGAAGGCTGGGGCGCAGGACTATCTGATCAAGGGTTCCGTCGAGCCGCTCGTGCTCGCGCGCTCGCTGCGCTACGCGATCGAGCGCGCCAAGATCGAGAACGAGCTGGCTCGCGAGCGCCAGTTGTTACGCACCGTCGTCAACACCATTCCCGACCTGATCTGGTTCAAGGACGCGAACGGCGTCTACTTGAGCGCGAATCCGATGTTCGAGCGTTTCGTCGGCAAGACGGAGGGCGAGCTTCTCGGCAAGACGGACTACGATCTCGTGGATGGGGAGCTGGCGGACTTCTTCCGCGCCATGGACCGCGTCGCCGTGCAGGCGGGCAAAGCCATCACCAACGAGGAGGAAGTGACGTTCGCCGACGACGGGCACCGGGCGGTGCTCGAGACCATCAAGACGCCGGTTCGAGATGCCCAGGGCCGGCTGCTCGGGGTGCTGGGAGTCGCTCGCGAGATCACCGAGCGGGTCCGGTTCACCGACGAGCTGCGCGAGTCGAGGACCCGCCTCCAGACGGCGCTCGAGGGCGGCGGGATCGGAACCTGGACGTACGACGTCACGACCGACCAATCGTGGTGGGACGACTCCGTGCTCAAGCTCTTCGGGCGTGAGCTGAGCGACGCCGACGGCGGCCGCCGGGCGAGCTTCATCGAGTGGATCGTGCCGGAGGATCAGCCGCGAATCGCGGCGGCGGCCGAGCGCTGCGTGCGCGAAGGGACCTCGTTCGCCGAAGAGTTCCGCTACCGGCGCCCCGACGGGACCGTGCTCTGGTTCAGCGGGCGTGGGCGGATGGAGTGCGACGCCAATGGCGCGCCTCGCCGCATGGTGGGCGCGATCGTGGACATCACCGAGCGCAAGCGCGCCGACGAAGCGCTGCGTTCGAGCGAGGAGCGCTTTCGCGAGCTCGCCGACAACATCCGCGAGGTGTTCTGGCTCACCGACATCCGGAAATCGAGGATCATCTACGTGAGCCCCGCCTACGAGGCGATCTGGGGCCGGTCGCTCGAGTCTCTCTACGCCTCGCCCCGCGACTGGACCGACGCGATCGTGCCGGAGGACCGCGATCGGATCTGGGAAGCGGCGATGAGCAAGCAAGCGCTCGGGACCTACGACGAGGAATATCGGATCCTGCGGCCCGACGGTGAGATTCGTTGGGTCCGCGACCGCGCGTTCCCCGTTCGCGACCCGCACGGCAACCTGATTCGCATCGCGGGCGTCGCCGAGGACATCACGGCGCGCCGGCAGCTCGAATCGCAGATCCGCGAGAGCCAGAAGATGGAGTCGATCGCCCTGCTCGCCGGCGGCGTGGCCCACGACTTCAACAACTTGCTCACCGTCATCGTCGGCAACAACGAGCTGCTGCAGATGGAGATGCCCGAGGGCAGCGAGGCGGCGGCGTACGCCGAGCAGATCCAGGAAGCCACGGCGCGTGCCGCGTCGCTGACGCGTCAGCTCCTCGCCTTCAGCCGGCGCGAGGTCCTCGAGCCGCGCGTGCTCGACGTGAACCAGGTCGTGCACGACATGGAGCGGATGCTGGCGCGACTGCTCGGCGAGGACATCATCCTGACCACCGAGCTCGCCAGCGGGCTCGGTCCAGTCTTCGTCGATCCGGGGCACCTCGAGCAGGTGATCATGAACCTGGCGGTGAACGCCCGCGATGCGATGCCGAAAGGCGGAAGGCTGCTGCTCGCCACGCGCGGCGTGGTGGTCGAGGAGCACGCGCTCGCGGATCATCCAGGCGCCTCACCGGGCAAGTACGTGCAGCTCCTGGTGCGCGACACCGGCGTCGGCATGTCGCCGGAGCAACGGCAACGCATCTTCGAGCCGTTCTTCACCACGAAGGCGCAGGGGCGCGGCACGGGGCTCGGCCTCGCCGTGGTGCACGGCATCGTGACCCAGAGCGGTGGGCACGTCGACGTCCACAGTGCCGTCGGCGAGGGCACGACGTTCACGATCTGCCTGCCGGAGGCCACGGCGGCGAGCTCGCCCCGTGAGACGGCACCGCCCCCGGCTCACCCGCAAGGCTCGGAGACGATCCTCCTCGTCGAGGACGACGGCGCCGTGCGCACCACCGCGGCGCGGATCCTCGGACGCAACGGCTACGTCGTGGTGGTGGCCGCCAGCGCCGCCGAAGCGCTCGCCCACATCGAACGCGGCGAGCGCGTGTTCGACCTCATCATCACCGACGTGGTGATGCCGGAGATGGGCGGGGGCGAGCTCGCGCGCGAGCTCGAGCAGCGCTTGCCGGGCGCCAAGATCCTCTTCACCAGCGGATTCACCGACGACGCGGTGGTTCGCCACGGCGTGTATCAGGCCGAGGTCCCGTTCCTGCAGAAGCCGTATACGTCGACGTCGTTGATCGCCAAGGTTCGCGAGGTGCTGGCGAACGTGTGAGCCGGCGCCCCGCGCTGCCGCGCGTGCCGGTCGACACGCCCCGAACGGCTTCGTACCCTGTGGCCGCGGGCACGGAGATCGAAGCGGGCATGAAGAGCGTCAGGACGTATTGCCGGATCTGCGAGGCCGCGTGCGGCCTGCTGGTCGAATGCGACGAGCGGGGCACGCCGCACCGCATCCGACCCGACAAGGACCATCCCACGAGCCGCGGCTTCGCGTGCGCCAAGGGCACGCGCTTTCTCGAGGTCGCGACCCACCCGGAGCGGCTCCGCCATCCGCTGCTGCGCGCTCCCGACGGCCGCCTGAGCGCGGTCGCGTGGCCGGACGCGCTCGCGGCGGTCGGACGTTCGCTCCGACCCATCCTCGATCAGCACGGGCCCAACGCGATCGGCGTCTACTTCGGCAACCCGCTCGCGTTCAACGCCCTCGGCTCGTTCGCGCTGCTCGGATTCTTGCGCGCGCTCGACTCGCGCAACGTGTTCAGCGCCGGCAGCCAGGACTGCAACAACAAATTCGCCGCCGCGAAGGTGCTTCACGGCAGCCCGATGATCCATCCGATACCGGATCTCGCGAGCACGGAGCTGGCGGTGATGTTCGGCTCCAATCCGATGGTGAGCCAGGCGAGCTTCGTGCACCTCGAGGGCGGCTCGCTGGTCTTCGACGAGATCGTGGCTCGCGGCGGCGAGGTGATCTGGATCGACCCGCGACGCACCGAGAGCGCGGCGCGCTGCGGACGCCATCTGGCGATCCGACCCGGCACGGACGTGTGGCTGATCCTGGCGCTGCTGCACGCGCTGGCGCAGCGCGCGCCCGCGAAGCGGCTCCTCGATTCGCGGGTGACCGGGCTGGACGAGCTGCTCACCGCCGCGGCCGACGTGCCGATCGAGCGCGCCGCGGCGCGCACGGGCATCCCGGCGGACGCGATCGGCGCGCTGATCGAGCGCATCGCGGCGGCCAAGTCCACCGCTTTCCACCTCTCGGTGGGCGTGAATCAGAGCGGCTTCGGGACGCTCGCGTGCGCGGCGCTGCAGGCGCTCGCGTTCGTCACCGGGAACCTCGACCGCGCGGGGGGCTCGCTCTTCCATCCCGCCGGCGTGGCGATGGCCAAGGCCTATCGCGCAGCCGGACTCGATCGCGAGCTGTGGAGTCGCATCGGCCGCTTCCCGAGCGTCATGGGAACGCTGCCGGGCGGGATCCTCGCCGACGAGATCCTCACCGCGGGACCCGAGCAGATCCGCGCGATGATCGTGATCGCCGGCAATCCCGTGACCTCGATCCCCGGCGGCGAGCGCCTCGCGCAAGCGTTCAGACAGCTCGACTACCTGGTGTGCGTCGACCACTTCGAGAACGACACCGGCCGCCTGGCGAACGTGCTGTTGCCCTCCGCGAGCTGGCTCGAGCGCTGGGACTTCGCGACCACCACGGTGCCGTTTCAGCGTACGCCCTTGGTGCAGGTCGCCGGTGCGGCGTTGCCGCCGCCCGGCGAGGCGCGCAACGACGCCGTGATCCTCTCGGACCTGGCGCTGTCGCTCGGCCTCACGCGGCGGCCCAGCTATGCCGCGCGCCTCGCCCAGAGCCGGTTCCTGCCGCGGCCGCGCTACGGCTTGCCCGGTCTCAAGCCGCGCCCGGGCAAGTACCTGGGGCGGGGGCCGCTCACGCCGGGACGCCAGGTGCGGTTCTGGGACCCGAGCTTCACGGACGATCTGGAGCGCTTGGAGCAGGCGAGCCCGCCGCTCGCCGACGACGAGTTCGTGCTGGTCTCCCGTCGCCGCCGCCTCGGCCACAACAGCTGGATCCACGGCGCCACCCGTGACGGCGACCCCGAGCGGGTCGCGTGGTTGGCTCCCGCCGACCTCGCGGCGCTCGGGCTCGTCGACGGCGACGCGATCGCCCTCGAGACGGCGGCGGGCCGGCTCACGCTGGAAGCGCGCGCCCAAGACGGCCTCGCGACACGAACGGTGGTGGTGCCACACGGCATCCCCGGCGCCAACGTGAACGCGCTCATCCCGAGCGGTCCCGACGCCATCGAGTGGCTGAGCGGCCAGCACGTGATGACGGCGATCGCCGTGCGTGTGACCGCCGCGAGCGCCGTCGCCGCGGCGTGAGCCGCTCCTCGCCGCCGGCGCCCGCTCCTCACCGCCCATGACTTCCCCGGCGGGCGGCGTGTCCATGGGCAGCCCGCGGTCCGACCGGATCGCCGCGCGCGGCGCGCCCTCGCCAGCATTCGCTCGGCTCGATCGTCTCGCGCCGTGGGCGATGGCGGCGGCGGTGCTCGCGTCTCGGCTGCCGTATCTCGCGCGGGCTCACGTCGAGGTGGACGAGTACCAGTTCGGCGCGGCGCTCGACGATTTCGACGTGCTGGCGGATCGTCCTCACCCGCCGGGCTACCCGCTCTTCGTGATGCTCGGACGGCTCTTCCGGCTGGTCCTTCACGACCCGGTGCTCTCGCTCACCGTGCCGAGCGCGCTCGCGTGCCTGCTCGCGGTGCTGGTGCTGGCACGCTTGGCGCGTCGCTTCGTGGGTGACGGTCGGCAATGGCTTCCCGCGCTCCTCTTCGCCGCGAACCCGGTGGTGTGGATCACGTCGCTGCGCGCGCTCTCCGAGCTGCCGGGCGTCGCCGCGACGCTCTTGTCGCTCGAGCTCTTCCTCGCGGGCGACGAGCGCCGCTCGCGCGCGCGGCTGGTGGCGGGAGCGTTCGCCGGCGCGGCAGCCGTGGGCATTCGCTCCGCGTCGTGCTTCCTGGTTCTGCCGGCGCTGGCACTGGTGACGCTGCCGCGCTTGGGGCGGCGCGAGTGGCGCGACGCGCTGTCGATCCTGGTGGCGTTCACCCTCGGCAACCTCGCGTGGCTGGTGCCGTTGGCGATCGACACGGGCGGATTGCGGCCGTTGCTCACCGCCATGCACGCGCTCGGCGCTTCGATCTACGAGCACGATCGCGTGGTGATGGCCGAGCCCTCGCTCGGAAAGCTCGCGAGCGCCCTGCACGACGTGTGGATCGCGCCGTGGGGTGTGGGCGCGCTCGGTTGGGTGGTGAGCGCGCTCGCGGCCGCGGGATGGATCGCGCTGGCGCTGCGCGACCTGCGCGCGGCGCTGGTCTTGGCGTGGCTCTTCCTGCCCTACGCCTTCGTCGACACGCTCAACCTCTCGACCACGCGCTTTCGCTACCACGTCTATCTGGTGCCGCTCGTGGGCATCGCCGTCGCGGCGCTGCCGGAGGCGATCCGCCATCCCGTCGTGCGGCCGCTGGCGCGGATCGCGCTGCTTCCCCTGGTGATGGTCGCGGGTGTGTGGGGGTATCCGCGGGCGCGGCTGCTGCACGAGCGCCCGACCCCGCTCGCCGAGGCCGTGCACTGGCTCGCGCCGCGGATCGATCCCAAGCGGGTCGTCGTCCACCGCGACGACGATTTCCGCATCCCGCTGCGCTACCTGGCACCCGCGTGGAAGACCCGCAGCCTGGAAAGCGGGACGAAACCCGCCGCGGGGAGGCGGAACGTGGTGCTCAGCGCCCGGCGCGACATCGTGGCCGAGCCGCTCGCGTCGTTCGCGATGGAGCGCGGCTTGGCGCGGCTCGTCACCATCGATCCACCCACGGTCTACGTTTCGGAGCCCGAGGTGTTCCTGGGCTCCGGCTGGTTCCCGCTCGAGGAAGCCGGCGATCGCCGCTGGCGCTGGATGGGCGACCACGCGTCCCTCGACGTGCTCGGCGGCGGTGATCCCGCGGGCACGCCGCGGGATCTGGTGCTGACCGCCGCGTCACCGCTCGCCGACCAACGGCTCGACATCACCGCCTGCGGCTCGCCGGTGGCGTCGATCCCCGTCGCCGAAAGCGCTCAACGCTTCCGGGTTCCACTGCCGAGGGCATGCGGATCCGCGCCCGTCGCCGCGATCGAGCTGCTGGCGAGCCGCTCGTTCGTGCCCGCGGAGCGAGATCCCGCCAGCAACGACCGCCGCCGCTTGGCGTTGCAGATCCAGCGCCTGGGAGTCGAGCCGCCGCCGAACGGGTGACGAAGACGGTTGCCGTGGCAGCCTGCTTCGGTAGTAGGATTTCAGCTCGGGCGGCGCGTTCACATGCCGGGGGGGGACGAAACGCCGGCGGCCTTCGGGTCGCCGGCGTTTCCATCTTCGGCAGGTGTCCCGGCGCGCCGCCGCCGATGCGCGCACGATGCTGGATCGCGCGTTTTCCTCGCTCACGCTCACTCCCTGCTCGAACGGGTCGCGAGCGCCCGCGTCCGGTCAGACGACGGGATTCGACGTGGTCGGTGACCCGACCGGCAGACGCAACGGGGTCAGGCGCGGACCCTGCTTGAAGAAGCCCGCCACGATGATGCCGAGATTGAACGGCGCGAACAGGATCGTGCGTAGCCCCGGATTCACGAGGGTGCAGACCGTCAGCACGAGGAAGTAGCCGAACATGTAGTTGAGCGCCACCACCACGGGGCGCTCGAAGCGATCGGTGTCGAGCTTCGCGACGAAGAACGCCTGCACGATGCCACCGCCCCAGTTCATGCCCTTCAGGAAGTGATAGAGGAGGCTGGGATTGACCTCCGGTGTCGGCCGGTAGGTCCACCAGCCGAGCGCTTCGCCGCCGCATTCCACGAGCACTCCCAGCAACGAGTACGTGAGCAGCGCGATCGAGCACATGCGCAGCGCACCGCCTCCCGATCCGCCACGCCGGGCGCAGAATCTCTCCCCGGCCAGGAGGCCGACGTACGCGATCATCGCGCGCACCGCCGGCATCATGATCATGAACAGGCCGAAATCGCGGCCTTCGTGCAGCCACAGGTCGAGATGCGAGACCTGTGCGACCTCCGCCAAGGGCCGCTGCGCGTCGACCAGCCCGCGGATCACGGAAAACACGATCGCGCACAGGAAGAAGAGCAGCGTCGCCTCCCGCCCCCGCACGCGCAGGCTATGACGCGCGAGAGCCGCGCAAGCGAGGATCGGCAGCGCCATGAATGCGATCGATCCCATCGCCATCCCCTCCCTCACGCGTCGCGAGTCGTCGCGACCTGTGGTTGTGGTTCGCTGCGGGATGCGTCCTGACCGAGCCAGCGGCTCGCCACCAGCCCGAGCACGCTGCCCACGAGCGGCCACGGCGGCGGAAAGCCTTGCGCGCCGCTATCCCAGCCGATGATTCGGTCGGCCTCCAGCTGAAGTCTGCCGACGGCGGCGATCACACCGATCGAGGCGAGCGCCTCGCGAAACGTCAGCGCGCGCCGGTCGGCGAGGTGGCGCACACCGATCCAGATCACCGCGAGCGAATACACCACCCCGGCCATCGACCGCGTCCCCACGATCCCGCGAAGCATCCCGATGTGGACCACCGAGGCGCACGCGCAAACCCCGAACGCCGCGTCCAGGATCGTGCGGTCCGTCCGGCCGCCGCGACCTGCCCGCGAGAAGGCGAGCCCGGTGCCCCAGGAGAGTGCGGCGACGATGAAACCGCCCAGGGCGATGTCGCCCGGCCGGATCACGCAGATGAACGGCACGATGGTTCCGAGCACCAGCGCCACGATGGAGCGCGCGGTGGTGCCGAATCGACTTGGCTCGGCGCGCGCCCGCGGGCGCGAGGTCATCCACAGCCACGACGAGGCGCCCAGCAGGATGACGCCGACGGCGCATCCCGCCACCGGCATGGCCCAGTCGAGCGCGAGCTCCGCGACGGCGGCCTGCTCCGGCAGCGCCGCGCGGTAGTAGATGCGCAGCTTCGAGCCCAGCTCGTAGGAAGAGGGCGGCTCGGTGCCGTGGACCGAGCGCGAGCGGCGCACGTTGCCTGCCCGATCCGTGTACTCGATGACGGGCCGGTAGACCTCGCCTCGGGCGGGATCGACGAACGACGGTGTCGTGTCCACGACCCGCGCTTCCACGGCGACCCACTCGCGCAGGAGGCGGATGTTGTTCGCGACGACCAAACCGCTCGAGTAGCACGTCGCCAGACCGAGCACCGCGGCGCCGGCGCAGAGCCACGCGCGCTTCGGCTTCCGGAGGGTCTGGCCCGTCTCGAACGGGACGGCTGGGTCGAGGCTGAATCGCCGCAAGGCACGCTGCGAGGAACGAGAACGCTTCGGGGGGCCTACGACGGTGACAGCAGCGCCGTTCGGTAGTGGTGGTTCTACCGCAGCTCTCCCCGGAAACGCAGCCCATGGGATCGCCGTGATTCGATGTCACGCGGGGACGGCGCTCGGTTGCGCGAGCGGCGAGGTCGTGCGGACGGGCCCTCAGCAGGGCGGCGCGCCCGTCTGGGCGCTCCACCGGCACAAGTCGGGTGCCTCGAACGATTCGCGGAAGAGGCAGCTCGAGACCACGTGGCTCTCGCTGCAGTGCACCGCGCGATCCGAGGCGAGGCCCGCCGGGAACGAGAGGTTGGGATTCGTCCCAGCGAGCTCGCGAACGGGCGCCACGTCGCCGGTGTCGTCCTGGCCGAACCCGAGAACCGAGTCGAGTGAGGGTCCGTTCGTACCGTTGTCGCTCACCAGCATCTCGCCGCTCGCCGTGACGACTAGCCCGACGGGGAACTCGAGGCTCGTGGTCGGCCCGGCGATCATGCGCAGGCGAGGGTCGTTCCCGCTCGCGGTGCGCGCATACGTGGAGATCGACGGCGCCACGTCCACGACGATGAGCTCGTCGCGATCCAGGTCCACGAACGTCTGGCGCGGGTTGGCGGGCGCGAACGTGCCGTTGAGCGAGCGCTTGGGGGTGGCGTCGCCGGACGCGGTACGGTCGAAGACCGAAACCTCTTTGGGGCTGCCGAAGGCATCGCTCACGTAGACCTCGTCGTGAACGAGGTCGATCAGCAAGCTGACGGGGCCCGAGAGCCCCGTCGAGGCGCCGGTGATGGAGCGTTTGGGAGCGCTGTCGCCGCTCGCCCCGCGGTCGTACACGAGCACCTTGCCGTTGCTCGGGCTGGCCACCCAGAGCTCGTCGTTCTCGAGATCGAGCGCCAGCCCGCCCAGGAAGGTCGCGAGCTCGGTGGTCGCTCCCGCGAGCGTGCGGATCGGCGCGACGTTGCCGCTCGCGTCCATGGCGAAGACCAAGACGCTCCCGTTGCCGTTGGAGACGTAGATCTCGCGCCTGCCGAGATCGACCACGAGCCCGCTCGGGGCGAAGAGCGTGGTTGCGGCGCCCTCGATCGAGCGCAGCGGAGCCACGTCGCCCACGGCGCCGTCGGCGAAGACTCGGACGGCGGTCGAGGTGAGGACGAACATCTCGGAGCGAGCCGTCGCTGCCCAACCCACGAGCGCCACGAGCGCGATGCTCGGCAACCAGCGGGGGATCAAACGGGGATGCCGAGCGGGCGAAGGTCGCATGGATTCCTCTTGCTCGCGGTCCGCGCAGCGCGCGCTGTTCCAGCGAGCACGTTCATCATGCGTGGGTGGTCCCTCCCTGTCCAGGATCGCGCGAGATCGGCCGGGTTACGGTGGCGACCATCTCGGCGCCGGAAGCTCGACTCGCTCGAGCTCGGGCCGAGCGCTGTCGCGATCGGCCGCGGCCGGATCGGCCACACGGCCCGCGCGGCCTGGGCTCACGAACCGCCGGCGAACGCGGACCAATTCGAGTAGCCACCGGACTCGAAGCCGTCGGCGAAGATCAGGTTGACGATGATGTCGAAGGTCGCCGTCGCGGACTTCGCGGTGCTCATCGTCAACTCGCAGGCGCCGATTCCGCTGCACGCACCATCCCACCCGGTGAAGATCGAGCTCGCGGCGGGCACCGCTGTCAGCGTCACCACCGAATCCTCTGGGAAGCTCGCGGTGCAGGTCGATCCGCAATCGATGCCCGCCGGGGTGCTCTTCACGGTTCCGGCGCCGCTTCCCGCTTGGTGGATCGTGAGCGGGTTGGTCGGCAGCAGCGCGAACCTCGCCGTCACGCTCTTCGCGGCACTCATCGTCACCTGGCAGGTGCCCGATCCGCTGCAGGCACCACTCCACCCCGTGAAGCTCGAGTCCGCATCCGGCGTCGCGGTGAGCGTGACGACCTGGCCCTGTGGGAAGTTCTCGGAGCAGTCCGCTCCGCAGTCGATTCCTGGCAGGTCGCTCGTGGTGGTGCCCGTGCCGGTGCCCGATGAGCCGACGCTCAGCTTGTAGGTCGGCAGCAACGTGAAGGTCGCTGTCACCGACTTCGCGGCGCTCATCGTCACCTGGCACGCACCCGAGCCCGAGCACGCGCCGCTCCAGCTCGCGAACTTCGAGTCCGAGTCGGGGGTCGGGGTCAGCGTCACCACCTGGCCCTGTGGGAAATTCGAGGAGCAGGTCGAACCGCAGTCGATTCCCACCGGGCTGCTGGTCACCGTTCCCGTACCCGTCCCCGAGCGGTTGACCGTCAGCTTGTAGGTCGGCAGCAGCGTGAAGGTCGCCGTCACCGATTTCGCGGCGCTCATCGTCACCTGGCACGCACCCGAGCCCGAGCACACCCCAGCCCGCGAACTTCGAGTCCGGGTCGGGGTCGGGGTCAGCGTCACCACCTGGCCCTGCGGGAATTCGAGGAGCAGGTCGAGCCGCAATCGATGCCCACCGGGCTGCTGGTCACCGTTCCCGTACCGTCCCCGAGCGGTTGACCGTCAGCTTGTAGGTCGGCAGCAGCGTGAAGGTCGCCGTCACGGACTTCGCGGCGCTCATCGTCACCTGGCACGCACCCGAGCCCGAGCACACCCCACCCCAGCCCGCGAACTTCGAGTCCGGGTCGGGGGTCGGGGTCAGCGTCACCACCTGGCCCTGCGGGAAATTCGAAAAGCAGGTCGAACCACAATCGATTCCCACCGGGCTGCTGGTCACCGTTCCCGTACCCGTCCCCGAGCGGTTGACCGTCAGCTTGTAGGTCGGCAGCAGCGTGAAGGTTGCGGTCACCGACTTGGCGGCGCTCATCGTCACCTGGCACGCACCCGAGCCCGAGCACGCCCCACTCCAGCCCGCGAACTTCGAGTCCGCGTTGGGGGTTGGCGTGAGCGTCACCACCTGGCCCTGCGGGAAATTCGAAAAGCAGGTCGAACCGCAGTCGATTCCCGACGGGCTGCTGGTCACCGTTCCCGTACCCGTCCCCGAGCGGTTGACCGTGAGCTTGTAGGTCGGCAGCAACGTGAAGGTCGCCGTCACCGACCTCGCGGCGCTCATCGTCACCTGGCACGTACCCGATCCCGAGCACGCCCCACTCCAGCCCGCGAACTTCGAGTCCGAGTTGGGGGTCGGCGTGAGCGTCACCACCTGGCCCTGCGGGAAGCTCGCGACGCAGGTCCCTCCGCAATCGATGCTCGGCGGCGTGCTCACCACGTTCCCCGTGCCCGTCCCGCTCCGCTGGACCGTGAGCGTCCGCGAGCCGGTGGCGGCGCACCGGAATCCGAGACTCTGATTCCAGCCGGATGGATCGAGACTGTCGCGGCTGTACGTGCGAAGGGAGTGGGTGTACGCGGCGGTCGAGTAGCCGCCTCCCCGCCGCACCTTGAAGACGCCGATTCCCGGTCCGGGCGGGTTCGTCGCCGGGCTCGACTGGTAGTAGCCGGCGTCATACCAGTCGTTCACCCACTGGAAGACGTTTCCCGACATGTCGAGCGCGCCGAGGGGCGACACTCCGCTCGGTTTGGTGCCGACGGGCGACGTCAGCCCGTTGCCGCAGCCGGTGGTGCCGCTGGGGTACGTGTCCCACATCACGGCGTAGGTGCAGCTCGCCTCCTGCGCGCCCCACGGGTAGAGCCGCGCGTCCGTGCCGCGCGCGGCCTTCTCCCACTCGGCCTCGCTGGGCAGACGCTTGCCGAGCCACTGGCAATAGTCGTTTGCCTGGTGCCAATCCACGCAATTGATCGGATGGCTCCCCCGACCCGAGGCGCCCCAGTTGCAGGTGGCGACGCTCGCGTTCGTGCCCTTGGGCGTGTCGCACGCGTTGGCACTCTCGCACGCGGCGTACTCGTCCACCGTGACGTCGTTGCGGTCGATCCAGAAGGCACTCAGATTCACCGTGTGCTGTGGCTCCTCGTCCGGCTGGTCCGATGCCTGCCCCATCGTGAAGGTCCCCGCGGGCACCAGCACCATGTCGGCAGCGGGAACCGCCAGCGCGCAGCCGGCGCAGGTGCTCGCGTCGGCGTCGGGCTCGCCCTCGGCGGAAGCCTGGCGCCCGGACTCGACGCGCTCGAGCGAGAGCGCGAACGCACCCGGAGCGCCGAGGGAAGCGACGCGGAACCAGATGCGCTGGCCGGCGGCGACCCGCAACGTCAGGCTTTCGGGAGCAGGCTGTCCGGCACCTTGGACCTCGCACGCGATCTCGTCGAGCGTGGTCCCCGGGCAACCCGTGTGGGCCGAGATCGCCGTCGCGACGGTCGACGAGACGCTCGACACCAGCACCGTGCCCGCGGATGGCGCGGTGTACTCGAACCAGGCGTCGGGCGCGCCAGCAGGCGCGCACGAGGAGTCGCCGCCTTGGCTCGTGTGAACGGTGGTGCCAGGGGCGGTCACCCCTTCGGCGAGGGAGGCCGCCGCCGCGCAATCCACGTCGTCGCCGGCCGCCTCGGCGGCGGCTGCGATCGAGGCCGCGAGCACGAGCAGGCTCGCGATCCTCGCCCACCGACGACGAGACGCGCGGCGCCACCGGCTGCACCGTTCGCTCGCACCCGCCGGTGCCGGATGAGCGCAAGACGATTCGTTCGAGCTCATGGCTGAGACGCCCCCCGAAGCGTGGTTCGTCGATCCCGACTCTCGGCCTTCTAGCACCGTCGACCCATCCGTGAAAGTTTGGATCGGTGGGCCGGAATCGCCAGCGCCACGTGCTTCCAGGCCAATCCCTCGCGAGCGCCGCCGAGGCCCGCGGCGCCGCGGGCGAGGGAAGGCCGGCGAGCGCGGCGAGGATCCTGGTGCCCGCGCGCTTCGGGAATCGATTCCGCGATCGCCAGCGCGTTCGTGGGCCCGGGGAGGACGGAAGACACCGACGGCCTTCGGGTCGCGGGCGTCGTTCGGTTTCGCGCGCCCCCCGCCGCGCGTCGCCAGCGTCTACACTGGAGCCATCCCCTTCCCGCGGGAACCCCGATGATCTCGACCCTCGAAGCTCGCTTCCGCGACGTCGTGCCGAGCGTGCAGTTCTGCTCGCTGCGCTTCGTCCACGAACGCCACGAGCGCGTCGAGGTGCGGCGCGGCGTGCTCGAACCGGTCGAGCGCAGCGACGACCTGGGCGTGATGTTCACGGTGATCGATCGCGGCGGCGTCGGCTACGCGGCCACCTCGGATCTGACCCCGACGGGGTTGCGCGCTGCCGCGCGGCGCGCGGCGGATTGGGCCCACGCCACCCGCGAGCGCGCCATCGCCGCGTTCGCCAAGTCGCCCACCGCCGCCCACGTGGGCAGCTACGCGAGCCCGGTGGTACGGCCGTGGGGCGAGATGCCCCTCGGCGACAAGGTGGCGCTCTTGATGAGGGAGTGCGAGCGGCTGCGCGCGAACGACACCATCGTCGACTGCGCGGCGGGGCTCTGGCACATCGCGACGGAGACGCTCCACCTCACCACCAACGGTGGGCGCGTTCACCAGACCTTCGAGTACCTGGTGCCGGAGCTGCGGGCGTCGGCCAACCGCGATGCCGAGACCCAGGTGCGCACCTTCGCGGCGGGACAGCGCTGCCGGCAGGGCGGCCTCGAGATCCTCGACGAGGTGGGATTCTTCGACGCCGCGCCGCGCGTCGCCCAGGAAGCGCTCGAGCTGCTGGATGCGCCCGACTGTCCCGCCGGGACCATGGACGTCGTGATCGCACCGGACCAGATGATCCTGCAGATCCACGAGTCCATCGGCCACCCGCTCGAGCTCGATCGCATCCTCGGAGACGAGCGCAACTACGCGGGCCGCAGCTTCGTCACACCGGACATGTTCGGCAGCTACCGCTACGGATCGGAGCTGCTCAACGTGACGTTCGACCCGACCCGCGCTGGCGAGCTCGCGAGCTATGGCTTCGACGACGTCGGCCAGCCCGCGACCCGGGAGCACCTGATCCGGGACGGCATGCTGCTCAGGCCGCTGGGCGGGCTCACCTCGCAGGTGCGGACGGGGCTCGCGGGAGTCGCCAACGCCCGCGCCACCAGCTGGAACCGGCCGCCCATCGATCGCATGGCGAATCTCAACCTGGAGCCCGGCGACTGCACGTTCGCCGAGCTGGTTGGCGCGGTGGAGAACGGCGTCTTCCTGGAGACCAACTGCTCGTGGTCGATCGACGACTCGCGCAACAAGTTCCAGTTCGGCTGCGAGCGCGCGCGCGCGATCCGCGACGGCGAGCTTCGCGAGGTCCTCAAGAACCCGAACTACCGCGGCGTGTCGGCGACCTTCTGGCGCAGCCTCGCCGGCGTGGGCGAGGCGGGCACCGTGGAGGTGCTGGGCACGCCGTATTGCGGCAAGGGCGAGCCCAACCAGACCATCCGCGTCGGCCACGCCACGCCGCCGTGCCGCTTCACCCACGTCGACGTCTTCGGCGGCGCGTGATGGAAAGCTACTTCCACGAGGTCGTCGACCTGCTGACGTCGCTGCTCGTCGGGGACGAGCGATTCCTCGCGAGCTTTTCCGGCGAGGACTCGGACTTCGTGCGTTTCAACCGCGGCGAGGTCCGCCAGGCCGGCACGGTCTCGCAGCGCTACCTCGAGATCGATCTCATCGAGGGCCGACGCCACGCCTCGTGCGAGCTCTCGCTCGCGGGCGATCGCGAGACGGATCGAGCGCGCCTGCGCGGTGCCGTCGAGGCGCTGCGCGCCACGCGTCCCTACCTGCCCGAGGATCCGCACCTGCTCTACGCCGAGCACGCACCCTCGAGCGAGCAGATCCATCGCGGACGCTTGCCGGACGGACCCGCCGCCGCCGCGGCCGTTCAGGCGATCGGCGCGCACCACGACCTCGTGGGCATCTACGCCGCCGGGCCGATCCATTCGGGATTCGCCAGCTCGTTCGGGCAGCGCAACTGGCACTCGACCGAGAGCTTCCATCTCGATTTCAGCCTCTACCAGGAGGCCGATCGCGCGGTGAAGACCAGCTACTCGGGTTTCGTCTGGGAGCCGGCGGAGCTCGAGCGCAAGGCGCGCCTCGCGACCGAGCAGCTCGCCACGCTCGCGCGCCCGCCGCGCACCTTGCATCCGGGTCGCTACCGCGTGTTCCTGGCGCCGGCGGCGCTCGGGGAGATCGTCGAGGTGCTGAGCTGGAGCGGTTTCAGCCTGCGCGCGGCACGCACCAAGACCACGCCGCTGCTGCGGCTGCTGGAGCGGGAGGTGGCGCTCAGCCCCTTGATCGACATCACCGAGAACACCCACGAGGGGGTGGCACCGAACTTCCAGGAGTCCGGCTTCATCCGTCCCGACCGGGTGCCGCTGGTGCGCGGCGGCGAGCTGGTCTCGAGCTTGGTCTCGCCGCGCTCCGCAGCGGAGTACGGCGTTCCCACGAATGGCGCCACCGCCGCCGAGACACCGTGCTCCATCGATCTCGGGTGCGGCCGGCTGCCCACCGATGACGCGCTCGCGCGGCTCGGCACCGGGCTCTACGTGAGCAACCTGTGGTACTGCAACTTCTCGGATCGCAGCGCGTGCCGCACCACCGGCATGACGCGTTTCGCGACGTTCTGGGTTCAAAACGGCGAGCTGATCGAACCCGTGAGCGTGATGCGATTCGACGAGACGATCTACCGCATGCTCGGCGAGAACCTGATCGACCTCACCGCCGAGCGCGAGCTGATCATGGCCGCCGACACCTACGAGAGCCGCTCCGTGCAGAGCGCCCGGTTGCCCGGCGCCTTGATCGACGACTTCACGCTCACGCTGTGACGCGCGAGCGCCCCGCGCGCTCGCGAGCCGGGCGACCGTCAGTCGTGGACCATGTTGAAGTGGCCGAACTCGTCGGGGAACGGGAAGCGGAACTGGTAGGTGCCCGTCATCGTGCGGTGCTTGATGTCGGCGAAGCAATCGGCGACCGCCACGCCCGAGTCGAAGTCGCTCTCCAGCTTGTTGCCGAAGACGGTGCCCGTGACGGGGCGGTTGCCCTGGATCAACACCGCGCCGACGACCTCGAGATTGCCGATGAAGTCGTTGCCATTTTGCGCGACGGTGAGGTTCGCGAGCAAACCCGTGGCGGGGGTCTTGTTCGAGTACCAGCTCCCCTGCCACGAGCCCGAGATGTCGACCGTGGGCACCACTTGACCCGCGCCGTCCACCCCCGGCTCGGCCCCCAAGGCGAGTGGCAACTCGTTGGAGCCGTCACCGCAACCCGCCACCAGTGCCAACAAGAGTGTCAGCGGGACGAGCCGGACGCGGAAGCCTCGAATTGGAAAAACGCTAAGCATGATCGCCTTCTAGCACGACAGGCCCGCGAGCGGGGAGAGGTTCGGGAAAAGTCGCAGCATCGATCTTGCAGCGTCGATGCAATGGTCGGGCCAGCGCCGGCAGGGAGCGCCGCCGCGGCGCATGACCCTCACCCATGACGCCATCGCCTCGGATTTCCGTGTTGCTGCCGGCGCGAAATGCGGAGCGCTGGCTGAGATACGCGATTCGCGATCTGCTGGATCAGCGCGCCATCGAGCTCGAGGTGCTGGTGGTGGACGACCACTCCACCGACGACACGCCGCGCTGGATCGATCGTTTCGCCACGGCCGAGCCGCGGGTGCGCTCCGTCGCCACCGCCGGCCGCGGCATCGCCGCGGCATTGAGCGCGGCGCTGGCCGAAGCCCGGGCACCGCTCATCGGGCTCATGGAGGCGGACGATCGCTGTCATGCCAGCCGCTTTGCGGTCCTCGCCGATGCGCTTCGTCCGAACCCGACCTGGGCCGGCGTGGTGAGTCGTACCACACTTTTCGGCGTTCGGAGCGCGGGAATGCGGCGCTACGTGGACTGGCAGAACTCGCTCGCCACACCCGACGAGCTGGCGCGAGCGCGTTTCGTCGAGATTCCCGCGCTGCTCCAGACCGGCCTGTTCCGGCGTGCGTCGATCGACGCGTTCGGCGGCTTCCTCGAGCCCGAGCGCTGGCCTGTCGACATCGATTTCTGGATGCGCGCCTTCGCCGCGGGTGCCCGGATCGGGCGCGTGCCGCGGCCGCTCTATCGGTGGCGCCAGCACGGCGCGCAGGACACGCGCACCAGCGATCGGCACCGGCTCGCGGCCCTGCAACGCTGCAAGGCGCACTATTTCGTGAGCGGACCGGGCGACGGACGACCGATCGACGTGGTCTCGGTGGGCCGCACGCTCGAGACGTGGACGTCGCTCCTCTCCGCGGAGGGCGCCACCGATCTGCGCGCGATCGCGTGGAAGCCGCGTCACACGTCACCCCCGCCGCGCCGCGCGGGCGCGGTTCGGCTCTTCGTCTACGGCATGGCCGAGGTGCGCGCGCGGGTGCCGGCGCTCGTCCCCGACTTCAGCGACGAGCTCGATTGGTTCGCGGCGTGACTCGTCGCGCGCGAGGGCGTGCCGCGCGGGCGGGCGGCCGCTCACGCGATCAGCGGATTTCGCGGCAGATACATCGTGTCGACGTAGTCGCGCACCATTCGCTCCGCGGTGAAGCGCGGCACCAGCGTCTTGAGCGAGGCTTTCACCTTGCGCACCCAGCCGTGGGGGATGCCGGCATCGTCGCGGTCGTGGAAGAGCGGCACGACCTCGTTCTCGATCAAGTCGAGCAGGGCCGTGGCGTCGTGATCGTCCTGCTCCGTCGGGCTCGTGTCCGGCGTCGCGATGGCCCAGCCGTTGGCGCCGTCGTAGGCCTCCGCCCACCAGCCGTCGAGCACGCTCAAGTTGAGCCCGCCGTTGAGCGTCGCCTTCATGCCGCTGGTGCCGCTCGCCTCGAGGGGCGGACGCGGCAGATTCACCCACACGTCGACCCCCGCGACGATGCGCCGGGCGATCTCGAGGTCGTAGTTCTCGAGGAACGCCACGCGGCCGCCGACCATCGGCGCCTGCTTCACGCGGAAGATGTTGCGCAACGCGTCCTTCGCCTCGTGGTCCGACGGGTGCGCCTTGCCCGCGAGGAGGATCTGGATGGGTCGCTCGCCATCGAGCAGGCGCAACGCGCGATCGGGAAAGCGCGTGAGCAGGTAGAGCCGCTTGTAGGTCGCGACCCGGCGGGCGAAACCGATGGTGAGGCGATCCCGATCGAGGACGCGCGCCGCGGCCTCGACGTAATCGGGAGGCTCGCCGCGCGCGAGTCGATCCGTCACCGCCTTCTCGCGCACGTAATCGATGAGCCGCGCGCGCATCTCGCAGCGCACCCGCCAGATCGCCTCGTCGGGGATGGCGTCGATGCGCTCCCACGACGCCGCATCGGCGAGCCGCGACCGCCACGCGCTACCCAGGTGCTCGTCGAGGAGCGCCTGCATCGGGCTCGCCATCCAGGTGGTGGTGTGCACGCCGTTGGTCACGTGGCGGATCGGTACGTTCTCGAGGGCACGCTCCGGCCAGATCGCCTTCCACATCGCCCGCGACACCGCGCCGTGGCGGCGCGACACGCCGTTCGCCGTGCGGCTGGTGCGAAGCGCCAGCGGGGTGAATCCCGCCGGCTCGGCGCGATCGTCCGGCCGCTTGCGGCCCAGGCCGTAGAACGTGGGGCGCGGGATGCCGACCTCGTCCACGAAATCGCCGAGCACCGGTTCCACCTCGTCCTCGCGATAACCCTCGTTCCCCGCTTCCACCGGCGTGTGCGTGGTGAAGACGGTGTGCTGGCGAACCTGCTCGAGCGCCGCGTCGAGGTCGCGGCCGAACGCGAGGAGCTCGCGCAGCCGTTCGAAGCTCGAGAGCGCGCCGTGGCCTTCGTTGAGGTGAACCAATCCCGGACGCACGCCGATCGCTTCGAGAACGCGCATCCCGCCGATGCCGAGCACCGAGTACTGCGCGAGGCGCGTGTGCCGATCGCCGACGTAGAGCCGCGCGGTGATCCAGCGGTCGATCGGATCGTTGTCGTCGCGGTCGGTGTCGAGGAGGTAGAGCGGCACGCGCCCCACGTCGACGCGCCACACCTGGATGCGCACGACCCGGCGACGAATCCGAACCTCCACCACCAGCGGTTTGCCGTCGGCGCTCGTGACCCGCGCCGCGGGCAGTCGGTCGAAGTCCGCGTTGAGCCAATACTCGTGCTGCAACCCGCTCAGGTCCAGGCGTTGATTGAAGTAGCCCTGGCGGTACATGAGGCCGACGCCGACCATCGGCAACGCCAAGTCGGAGGCGGCCTTGAGCAGATCGCCGGCGAGGACGCCGAGCCCGCCGCTGTAGCAGGGCAGCGACACGTGGATGCCGAACTCGGAGCAGACGTACGCGACCGGGCTCTGGGCGCTGAACGTGCCGGGCATGGGCGGCTGCTCGAGCTCGTGCTTGATCTGGTTCCACACGTGGCGGACGTGCTCGACGTAGCTGCGCTCTCTCCCCAGCTCCTCGAAGCGCGACGGCGGGGTGCTCTCGATGACGGCGCGCGGGTTGTGCGCGCTGCGCCTCCACAACGCCGGATCCACGACCCGGAACAGGTTCTCGACCTCCGCCCCCATCCAGCTCCATCGATAGTTGAACGCGATCCGCGCCAACGGCTGGAGCGACACCGGCAACCACTGCATGAGCAGCGAGATGGAGTGCTCCACGTCGCGGCGACCGTCGAGCGGGTGCTCGCCTGCGGGATTCATGACGCCTCCGATCCGCCAGCCTCACCACGCGCCGGCGGAGCGAGAAGTGTAGACGATTCAGGTCACGCTGCCGCGCCCGCGACCGGCTGCCGCAAGAAGCATTGCGCTGCGCTGGGTCCGGAAACGGCGGTGCGCGCCGAGCTCGCCCAGAGCGGCGTCCAGTAGCTGCTCAGCAGCTCGGCGGTGAGCGCTGCGTCGTCGACGACCACGCCCCACTCGGCGAGATCGGCGAAGTAGAAGTTCTGGGAGCCCACGTAGAAGGCTTCGTCGTCGACGACGAACATCTTGGCGTGGTTGCCGATGCCGCTGTCGTTGGGCCAGGTCTCGTCGGCGGGGGACGCACGCAGCACGGCGACGCTCGCGCGCTCGCAGACCAGTGCCGCGAAGTCCGTGAACAAGGGTGCCTGGAACGGATGGTCCCGGAGCCACTCGTACAGCTGGCCGGCGACCTCCTCGGGAGTCCAGCCGTTGCCGTAGCCCGCTTCGAGCGGACCGAGGCCACCGGGAAGCGAGCCCAGGTTGCTCACCACGATCTCGACCTCGACGCCGCGGATCAGCGCGCGCGCCAACGCGGCGACGATCGGCTCGGGCCAATCTCCGACGGTGATCGTGCCGGCCCGGATCGGCCCGATGTCCTGCTGCGAGATCCGGATCGAGCGCGTGGCGCCATTCAGCATCTCCACGATCGCTTGATCGCTGGGATGCTCACCGAGCACTCCGAGGCGGCCCACGGTGACGGCCCGCGCGCCGGGGTGTGACGAGGGCGCGGCGCGGATTCCGGCGTCGGAAGACGAGGGTGGGCAGCGCGGCGCCGACTCCGGGAAGCGCACGAGCTGAGTCGCGCCCTCGAAAAGCGGCTCCTCGCAGATCAGGTCCCACAGCCGATCGGCGAAGCGATGCCCGTCGACCGCGGGCGTGCCGGCGAGCCGCATCGAGAGATCGTGGATGGGCGAATACGTGAGGTAGTGGTCGGTCCAGAAGTTGTGACCGCCTTCGAGCAACCGCTCGCCGTCGACGGCGAGAATCTTCGCGTGGTTCCACGACGAGAGCTGGGTGCGATACGCGCCGACGTGGATCGTCACGGGCGAGCGCGCGCCCAGATCACGGCTCAGGTGAGCGACCACTTCGGCCGCCTTGGTGGGCGGAGCCGGCGGGGCACCGTAGAAGAGCCGTACCTGAACGCGTCGCCCGGCGCGCGCGAGGTACGTGATCGCGTTGCGCAACGCCGCTTCGAACCGACCATCCGCCGGGCTCAGGCTGGTGATGTCCACGAGCTGCCGCGCCTGAATCACCTCGGCGTGGATGTCGTCGTAGAAGCGGTCCGAATGACCCACACAGAGCTTGCGCGGCGTCTGGCCCGGGCTCGCCACCGTCGCTCGCACCGTGTCGCAGATTCCGCCTTCGGTGCAGTCCGCCTGCACCTCGCAACGCTGAAGGAGGAAATCGGGATCGCAGTCGGCGTCGCGCGCGTCGCAGCGCACGGGCGTCGGAAGCTCGGCGAGTGGGCGCCCCCACCACTGCTCGAGCGGTGTCTGCAGCACCCAGCCCGGCTCGACGCGAGTGTCCGCGCTCAGGTTCCACGTGGATTCGCGAACGTCACCGTAACTCTCGGAGAGCACGTCCAGGGCGCGCTGCACGGGCGCGGAAAACGATTCCGGCGCCAACGACGACGGGTCGCGCGAGCTCGAGCCACAGCCCGGCACGACGCCGAGCACCATCGCCAGCACGGCCGCGCCACCACGGACGTTCGCCCCCATCGCTCCCCCCGAGACGCGACGTGGCCCGCTACCACGTCACGCTCGACGGTAGCTCCGCGGCGGCCGTGCGTGCACGTCGCCCACAGCAGCCGTCCACGGCAGTGCCGGTACGGCCCGGCGGGGCCCGGCGAAGGCGAGGGTCGGCTCGCGCGAGCCTCCGTGGACGTTCGTGAGCGAGCGATCGTCACCTTCCGCCGCTGCCGAATGGGCGGCCACCACGGCGGTCGTCTCGAGCCTACCCCTGCTTCATCGCCATGATCGGGCGCATTTCCGCGCCGAACGGCGACGCCGGTTTCGCCGTCGAGCTCAGCCGTTCGCCGGCTTCACCTGAAGATCCGGGTGATCGCGCAGCACGTCGAGGACGCTCGGGTTCTTGAGCGCCGAGACGTTCTTCGGCCAGAGGCCGTTGAGCACGTCGCGCGCGGCGCGTTCCGAGCGCTTGTTGTTGAGGGTGATCGGGACCTCGGGCACCTGGGCCACCACGGCGGGCACGTGCGCCGCGGAAGTGCGGGTCTTGATTTCCTTCTTGATGCGCAGCGTGAGCGGTCGGTCGAGCTGGATGCCTGGCTTGAGCACCACCAGCAACACGATCCGGCTGCCACCTGGCTCGCGAGGTGCGTGCTGCTCCACGGCCATTCCCTCGACCACCTCGGGCACGTGCTCGAGCACCGCGTAGATCTCCGCCGGCCCGATGCGGATGCCGCGCACGTTCATGACGCCGTCGGAGCGGCCGAGAATCCGCGCGCCACCCGCGGGCGTGAGCTCGATCAAGTCCCCGTGCGTCCAGAGGCCGGGATTCTGCGAGAAGTACGCGTCGTGGAAGCGGCTGCCGGTGTCGTCGCCAAAGAGCCCGATGGGACGGGACGGGAACGGCCGCGCGCACACCAGCTCGCCGGGGCCGGCGCCGAAGGTGCCGTCGGGCAAGAGCGCTCGCACGTCGAGGCCGAGGCTCACGCATTGCGCCTCCCCGCGAATCACGGGGAGGTTCGGGTTGCCGAGGACGAAGCAACCGATGATGTCGGTGCCGCCCGAGATCGACTGCAGCGGCAACGCGCCCACGTTGTCGCGAACCCAGTCGTAGTGCGGATCGTGGAGGATCGAACCCGTCGACATCATGGCGCGGAGCTTTCCGAGATCGACTCGCTCGCGCGGCACCAGCCCCAGGTCGCGGCAGTACTGGAGATAGGCCGGACTGGTGCCGAAGACGGTGATCTCCTCGCGGGCCACCATGCGCCAGAGCGCGTCCTCGGCAGGAAAGCTGACCGAGCCGTCGAACACCACGATCTCGGCGCCGGTCACCAGGGCCGAGAGCTGCCAATTCCACATCATCCAGCCCGCCGTGGTGTGGAAGTAGAGCTTGTCGTCGGCGGTGAGCGCCGCGTGCAGCACCAGCTCTTTCCAGTGCTCGAGGAGCGTGCCGCCGGCGCCGTGGACGATGCACTTCGGCGCGCCGGTGGTGCCGGAGGAGAACAGGATGAAGAGCGGATGGTCGAACGGGAATCGCGGCCACGCGAGCTCGGCCGGCGGCGCAGCCACCGACGGGGCCATGCGTTCCAGCGCGGCGAGGGTGAGCGGCTGGGCAGCGCCGCCGCCACCATCGAACGGCGCGTCGTCGAGCGATACCACGAGCTCGAGGGATCCGAGGCCGCGCACGACCTCACCCACGTGGCCAGCCAGCTCGCGCTCCTGGCCCTGCTGGGTCTGCGTGCGATGGGCGAAGAGCACGCGTGGCGCGAGCGGTGCGAAGCGCTGCAGCACCGCGCCGGCGGCGAGATCGGGCGCGACCGACGACCACGTCGCGCCGATGGCGGCGCTCGCCAGGCACGCCACCACCGCGCTCGCATCGTTGCGAACCACCGCCACGATGCGATCGCCCGGCTGGATGCCGAATCGGGTCAGCGCACGCGCGAGGCGAATCACGCGCTCGCGTAGCTCGCGGCGCGTGAGACGCTCGATCCGACCGTGCTCGCCGCACGCGGTGATCGCCGGCTGGTCGTCCGCGCGTCCCGGACCCGCGCAGAGCAGGTTCTCGGCGTAGTTGAGCGAGAGGTCGGGAAAGAACGCCGCGCGCTCGATGGTGTCGCCGCGCAGCGCGGGGGCGCAGGCGCCGTCGAAACGAACCCCGCTCTCGCGCAGCAGCAAGCCCCAGAAGGTCTCGGGCTGGTCGAGCGCGAAACGCTGCAACGACGCGTAGTCGGGAATCGAGTGGCCGGTCTCGCGCTCGACCGCGCACATGAAGGCGGTCATCCGCGAACGCGCGACGCTCTCGGCGGTGGGCGCGTACATGACCACCGGATCGCTCACGGACGCCCTCCGAACTTCGGGTGCGCCATCACGTAGCGCACGATCTTCCCCAAGCCGTCGAAGTTCTCGCGCGACAGATCCTTGCGATCGATCTGGAAGTGGAACGTGTCCTCCAGGTGCAAGATGAGCTGCACGAAGCCGAGGCTGTCGAGGATGCCGTGGTCGAGAAAGCTGAGCTCGTCGCTGGTCACGAGCTTGGCGGCGTCGCCGAAGTGGAAGTTGTCGTCGAGCCAATCGATGACGAGCTGACGGATCTCGGCGCTGTTGGTCGGTGCCATGAGCGAACGTGCCTCTTGGGTGCGGATGAATGTCGCGCGCGGCCCGCGAGCCGATCCGGCCGCGAACGCGACGGACGGGGCGCAGTGTGGCGCAGCGGCGCGCGCTCCGTCCCCGGCCGCGGCACGGCGGCTCCGACGTCCGTCGACCGCGCTATCTTCCGGCGCGGAGCGAACCCGCGCTCGATCGCCGCCGCGACGCCATGACCGACCCGACGCTCGACCCTCGGCTCTTTCGCGAGGAGGCGATCGCCCCGGAGACGCGCGCCTTCAACCGGCGCATCGAGCAAGTGGCGCGCGCGACGCCGCCAGTCTGGACGATGTCTCCCACGGACGCGCGGTCGCTGCGCGAGAGCTGGCCGCCGCTGACGTTGCTCGCGAGCGCCGAGACCCGGGCCATCGACGGACCAGCTGGCCCACTCGGGCTGCGCATCTTCCGCGCCGATCCCTGTGTGGGCTTCTATCTGCATTTCCACCCGGGCGGATGGGTGCTGGGCGCGGCGCATCACCAGGACACGCGCTTGGCCCGGCTCGCCAACGAGACCGGCCTCACGGTGGTGAGCGTCGATTATCGACTCGCGCCCGAGCACCCGTACCCCGCGGCGCCCGACGACGCCGAGGCCGCCGCACGCTGGCTGGTACTGCACGGCGCGCGCGAGCTCGGTGGGCCGGCGTGGTTCGCGATCGGCGGCGAGAGCGCCGGCGCGCAGCTCGCGGTCGTGACGCTCGTTCGCCTGCGGGATCGCCATCCGCTCGAGCCGTTCGCGGCGCTGGTCGCGAGCTACGGCACCTTCGACCTGGGCGCGACACCCAGCGCGCGCTCCTGGGGCGATCGCAAGCTGCTCTTCGATCGCGAGACGTTCGAGTGGTACATCGGTCACTTCGTGCCGCCTGCCCTGCGTCAGGATCCCGACGTCTCGCCGCTCTACGCGCGACTTCACGAGCTGCCGCCGGCGCTCTTCAGCGTCGGCACGCTCGATCCGGTGCTCGACGACACGCTCTTCCTCCACGCGCGCTGGATCGCCGCCGCCAATCGCGGCGCGCTCGCGGTCTATCCGGGCGGCGTCCACGGCTTCGACGAGCTCAAGTATCCGCTCGCCGACGCCGCCAACCAGCGCATCCACGACTTCCTGCGCGACGAGCGCGCGCGCACCGGAACCTGAGCGGGGCCACGTGCTCGACTTCGCGATCGTGGGCAGCGGCTTCGGCGGCAGCGTCGCGGCGTTGCGACTGGCCGAGAAGGGCTACGGCGTCGTCGTCCTCGAGCAGGGCGGCCCGCTCACCGCCGAGCGGATCGCCGCCGCCGACCGAAGCCCGCGCGAGCTCTTCTGGCTTCCCGCGCTCGGCCTGCACGGTTATTTCGCGCAGCACGTCTTCCAGCATCTGAGCATCGCCGCGGGCGTGGGCGTCGGCGGTGGCAGCCTGGTCTACGGCGCCGTGCTGCTCGAGCCCGACGGCGCGATCTTCGCGGAGCCGCCGTGGAGCGAGCTGGGCGTGGACTGGCGGCGCGAGCTCGCGCCGCATCTCGCCACCGCGGCGCGCATGCTCGGCCGCGTCTCGAACCCCGGCTTCGGAAGTCAGGACCGCTTTCTCGAAGCCGCAGCGCGCACGCTCGGCGCCGGCGCGACCTTCGGCCCCACCCCGAACGGCATCTACTTCGGCGCGCCAGGCGCCCCGCGCGGCATGCCCGCCGCCGATCCGTATTTCGGCGGCGACGGCCCCGAGCGCGCCAGCTGCACCTTCTGCGGTCGTTGTCTCACCGGCTGCCCGCACCGCGCCAAGAACACCCTCGACCTCAACTACCTCTACCTGGCCGCGAAGCGCGGCGCCGAGGTGCGGCCCCACCGCCGCGTGACGCGCATCGAGCGCATCCGCGGCGGCTACCGGCTCACGCTGCGCGATCCGCGCGATTCGAGGCTGCGGCCGCCGTCGGTCGACGCGCGCCAGGTGGTGCTCGCCGCGGGCGTGGTGGGCACCCTCGACCTGCTCTTTCGCGCCCGCGACCTCGACCGCACCTTGCCGGCGATCTCGGCACGCCTCGGCGATCGGGTCTTCACCAACAGCGAGGCGATCGTCGGCGTGCGCCACGACGCCGCGCCCGCCGACCTCACGGAAGGCACGGCGATCTCGTCGCATTTCTGGGCCGACGCGCGGACCCACGTCACCCAGAACCGCTTCGCACCCGCCTACGACTTCATGCGCTACTACGCCGCGCCGCTGGTGGACGGCGACCAGCCGGTCGCGCGGGCACTCGCGAGCCTCGCTCGAATCGCCGCTCATCCCGTCCGCGCCACGCGCGCCTGGCGACTCACCGATTTCCATCGCCACGTCACCATGCTCACGGTGATGCAGCACGCGTCGAACGAGCTCGCGTTTCGCTTCGGCCACCATTGGACCTGGCCGTGGTCTCCGCGCCTCGTGTCGCGCGTCACCAGCGGGGGCCGTCCGCCCACCTATCTGCGCGAAGCCAACGCCGCGGCGCGCGCCCTCGCGGAGGTGAGCGATGGCGAGCCGTTCAATCTCGCGCCGGAGAGCATCGGCAATCAGTCGATCACCGCGCACATCCTGGGCGGTTGCCCGATGGCGCTCGACGCCGCGCACGGAGTGATCGACCCCGAGCACCGCGTGTTCGGCTATCCGGGGCTCTACGTCCTCGACGGCGCCGCGGTGTGCGGCAACGTGGGGGTCAACCCCTCGCTGACGATCACCGCGCTCGCCGAGCGGGCCGCGGCGCTCATCTCGCCCGTCGCCTGACCTCGGCGCGCACGCACACGTGGCCGAGGTAGCGACGGTACGTTATACGGGCTGCCCTGCAACCGACGCGGCACGATCGCCGCCGTCCAAGGAACTCGTCATGCCGCTCGTGATTCCGTCTCGCCGTCACCTGGTCGTCGACAAGGCGTCGGGCATCTTCGCCATCGCCGCGCGCGCCAAGAACGCCATCGCCCGTCACGGCGCCGAGCGCGTCATCGACTCGACGATCGGCGTGGGCTTGAGCGAGAGCGGTAAGCCCTTCGTCATCCCGACCTTCGTCACCACGATGCAGGAGCTGCTCGACGCGAAGCCCGAGGCGCTCTGCGCCTACACGCCGCCTGCAGGGGCGGCGACCCTGGCCGACGCGTACGCCAACTCGATCCTCGACGGCGTGCCGCTGCCTGACGGCTTGGTGCGCAAGGCCATCCCCACCCATGGCGGGACCGGCGGCCTCACGCTCAGCATCACCAGCCTCGCCTCGCGCACGGTGATCTCGCACGCACCCTATTGGGAGAACTACGCGCTCATCGCCCAGCAGTGCGGGAAGGAGCTCGCCTGCTTCAACCTCCTCGACACGAACCTGCGCTTCGACGCAGCGGATTTCGAGCGCGTCGTGAAGAAGGTCGCCGCCGAGGAAGAGCGGGTGTGCCTGCTCATCAACAGCCCCTACTCGAACCCCACGGGCGCCGCGCTGGAGGCGAGCGAGTGGGACGAGATCGGACGCGTGCTCGCCGCCGTTCGAGGCGACAAGGTGCTGATCCTCGACCTCGCCTACATCGACTTCGGACCGCGCGGGCGCGATCCCCAGGACCTGGCATTCGTGGGCAAGCTCTTCGAGCGTGTGCCGGATCTGCACATCGTGATGGTGCCGTCGCTCTCGAAGTCGATGATGGCCTACGGCTGGCGTTCGGGCGGCGCGATCCTGCTCACCCGCGACAAGGCCGAGGCGGCGAACTGGTTCGACGTGATGGAGGGAACCATCCGCGGCTCGAACTCGAACGAGGTCACCGCGCCGCAGCAGGCGCTGGTCACGATCCTGGGCTCGGAGACCAAGCGCGCCCAGGTCGCCGCCGAACGGCAACACTGCAACGAGATCGTCCAGCGACGGTTCATCGCCTTCAACGAGGCTGCCCACGACGCCGGGCTCAAGGTCTCGAAGCCGGTGGGCGGCTATTTCGCCGTCGTCTACGTGCCCGACCCGCTCGACATCGCGCGACGTCTCGAGGAACGCGACGTCTACACGGTGCCGGTGCCCGAGCCCGGCGGATTGCGCATCGGCTTGTGCGCGCTACCGCTGCCCAAGGCCACGCGCATCGTCCACGAGATCGCCGCCGTCCTGCGCTGACGCGACCCAGCGGCCGACCGGTCTCCACGATCGTCGTCCATCGCTCCGCGAGCCGGCAGGCGAGCCGACGAGCGAAGCGAGGCGCCTTGGGGGTGGGACCCGACGCGGCTTCGCCGCGATGGCCGCGGCGCTGGAACAGCCCACGAACGCGCATCCCGTCGACCCATCGGCCGACCGGTCTCCACGATCGTCGTCCATCGCTCCGCGAGCCGCAGGCGAGCCGACGAGCGAAGCGAGGCGACTTGGGGGTGGGACCCGACGCGGCTTCGCCGCGATGGCCGCGGCGCTGGAACAGCCCACGAACGAGCATCCCGTCGACCGCCCCGCTGCCGGTCTCCACGATCGTCGTCCATCTCTCCGCGAGCCGGCAGGCGAGCCGACGAGCGAAGCGAGGCGCCTTGGGGGTGGGACCCGACGCGGCTTCGCCGCGATGGCCGCGGCGCTGGAACAGCCCACGAACGCGCATCCCGTCGACCCATCGGCCGACCGGTCTCCACGATCGTCGTCCATCGCTCCGCGACTCCGCGGCCGGCAGGCGAGCCGACGAGCGAAGCGAGGCGCCTTGGGGGTGGGACCCGACGCGGCTTCGCCGCGATGGCCGCGGCGCTGGAACAGCCCACGAACGCGCATCCCGTCGACCCATCGGCCGACCGGTCTCCCGCTCGTCGTCCATCTCTCCGCGAGCCCGCAGGCGAGCCGACGAGCGAAGCGAGGCGACTTGGGGGTGGGCCCGACGCGGCTTCGCCGCGATGGCCGCGGCGCTGGAACAGCCCACGAACGAGCATCCCGTCGACCGCCCGCTGCCGGTCTCCACGATCGTCGTCCATCTCTCCGCGAGCCCGCAGGCGAGCCGACGAGCGAAGCGAGGCGACTTGGGGGTGGGCCCGACGCGGCTTCGCCGCGATGGCCGCGGCGCTGGAACAGCCCACGAACGCGCATCCCGTCGACCGCCCCGCTGCGCGGTCTCCACGATCGTCGTCCATCTCTCCGCGAGCCCGCAGGCGAGCCGACGAGCGAAGCGAGGCGCCTTGGGGGTGGGACCCGACGCGGCTTCGCCGCGAGGCGCGGCGTGGAACAGCCCCAACGACATCCCGTCGACCCGCCGCGGTCTCGACGCGCCATCTCTCCGCGAGCCGGCAGGCGAGCCGACGAGCGAAGCGAGGCGCCTTGGGGGTGGGACCCGACGCGGCTTCGCCGCGGCGGGCGGGGGGCTGGAACAGCCCCCCGCAACAACTCAGTGACACGTGAGCTCGGTACCCATCCGCCGTGCGACCTCCTCGGCAAAACTGAGCAGCGGGAGCGCCGCTTCCTGCCGGAAGAAGCGCGTCTTGCGCATGAAATCGAGCGCGCCCGAGTAGTAAACGAATCGCTCCGCGAGATCGCGGTACATCGGCGCATCGGTGCTGGCGATCAAGGACTCGACCTCGGCGACACGGCGATACGAGCGCTGCCCCTCTTGCACGTAGCGATCGAGTGATGCGTGGCGCTCGACGAAATCGCGGAAGAGCCCACTCATGAAGAGCGAGAAGTCTCCGATGTAGCGCCGGAAATCGCGGTGCTTCGCGTCGCCGGATTGCTCGGCGATCGTCTCACCCACGAGCATCTCGACCAGCGACTCGATGGGACGTCCCGCGAGATTGGTGATGCGATAGAGCCGCTCGCAGCGCGCGAAGTCGGCGAGCACACCCGAGACGTAGTCGACGATGGCGGAATCCTGGATCGCGAGCTCCTCGAACACGTCGTGCGTGAGCTCGGTGAAGAAGGTCTTGAGCGATCGAGGGTCAGGTCCGGCAAGGACGATCACGGGCTCGGGCATGGCACACCTTCCTTGGTTTCACCTCCGACCTCAGGTGGTCGCAAAACGCTAATAGCAAGGGACGTACCGCGAATCCGAGCTCGCAGCCGGAACCGCTGCGCGTGCGTGTATACACGCGCGGCGTCGTCTCAAAGCCGCACCACGGCGGGAAAAAGAGCGGAAACGCGCGGGAGATCGAGCGCCGCCGCCACTCGCGACGCGCGTCTTCAGCGCCCGTCAGATTGGTGGACGCGCCGGCTCAATTTGGTCACCGCTGGCGCTTGGGCGCCAACGTCGTTCTCGCAACTGACCCACGACGACGATCGGCAACGCGAGCGCGACCAACCACGCCAGCGCTGCGGCGCCAGCGCCTGCGCCGCTGCCGCGAAGCACGTCCCGCGGGATTCGCCCGCAAACGGGGACGGAATCGTCGAGGACGATGTCGGTGAAGCTGCGATTGCCGCCCGCCACGACCGTCACCGGCACGGCGGTCGCAACGTCGTTGGGATTGGGCTCGGTTCCGCTCTCGGCGTCGCCGCTGAAGTAATCCGCCGGAAAGCTGCCGAAGTGCGTGAACTGCGTGAGGGCGCTGACTTGCAGGCTCGACACCGGGCCGTCGAGCGCCTCCACCCACACGTTGTAGTCGCCTGGGGGCAAGCCGGGGATGCGATAGACGCCGAGCTCCGGGCGGCTGTACGTGCCGACCACCATGCGGTTCGTGGCGCGCTCGCGCGCCACCACGTGCGTGCCGCGCGCGCCGTAGAGACCGAGCGGCGCCGAGCCGACCACGATGCGGCCCACGATGCCGCCGAACGTGGTGGCCTCCGACGGCTCGGGGTAGACGTTCGACACCCACGCGATGTCGTCTTGCTTGAGCTCGCGCCCGGCGAGCACGTCGTGGCCGATGTAGGGATACATCACCGCTTGCTCGGCGGGGCGCGGATTCTCGTCGTCGGCATCGTTTCGCACGGCCGAGTGGCAAAGGCCGATGTAATGACCCGCCTCGTGCGTGGCGATGGCCTGGATGTCGAGACTGCCGAACGAGCCGTCGGTGGAATATTGGGGCTTCGGCGCGTCGTAGCCGAGCGGGATCGGATTGAAGAGCATGCTCGCTTCGACGATCTCGCCGGTGCCGGCCTCGGAGAGCGGCAGCGTGATCGCGAGCACGCCGACGGGAATGCCCACCGGGAGGAACGCGATGGGATTCACGCCGTCGAGCGCGAAGCCGTTCACCTTGGTGGTGTTGGGCCCGCGGAAGAGCTCGATCGACGCGGTGGGGACGTTCTGCCACGCCTCGAACGAGGCCGCGATGGCCGCCTGCCAGCCGTTGAGCGGATCGGGGCCGGCGACGTTCTCGGTGATGTTGTCGAGGTTGATGTTGTACATGACCGGGTCGGGGCGGCCGTCGCCATCCTTGTCCGGCCAAAACGGTGCGACCGTCTTCGAGGTCGTGTAGAGCCGCCCGCCGGCGTGCGCCGGCCGTGCCGCGACGCTCGCAAGCAGCGCGAGCGCGAGCGCGGTGAGTGCCCGCACGGGTGCCGTTTCGTTGCGATCGGTGCGAACGCGGCGCCGCGGAAACGCTGCCCACCGGAAGAGCGTGACCGCCCTGCGGGATCTCATCGCGCGCCTCGCAGTGGCGCGACGCGCGCGATGGCCGCTCGTACCTGCTCGTGGAACGAGTCGATCGAAACCCGTCCATCCGCGCCGACGTTGCGCAGCCTGAGCATCTCGATCGCGCCCGATGCCGCGGGCGCCGCCTCGCCGCCCTCGCCGATCCCACCGGCGCGGCTCACCCACACCTGGCCGCTGGCGTCGTGATCGAGATCGAGCTTTCCCTGGAAGAGCCCGATAACCCCCCAGCTTCCATCGCCGAAGTCCTGCAGGAAGAGCACGCTCTCTCGGCCCGCCTCGAACGCCGCGCCGCCCGGCACGATCGCCGCGTAGCGACCGTCGACGCCGCCAGGCTGAACCACGCGGAGCTCGCGCGGCGCCGCACCCTTCCACGAATCGAGGCGCGTGAAACGCGCTTGCGTGCGAATCACCAGCGGCCCCTCGGCGGCGGCGCCCTCGCGCGCCATTCGGCCCGAGCTCACTTCGTCGCAGCGCGCCACCACGATCGCATCCGCGAACCGCGCGAGCTGATCGAGGTCCATCGCGATCATCGTCGTCGCGCGGGCCGCAGGTATGCCCACCGCGGCGCTCAGCGCCATCGCAACGACAGCGAGGACCGCCCCCGCCGCTCGCCGCGCGCCGCCCCAACCACTTCTCGATCGATCCATGTCGCCCCTCGTGGCATCACGCATCGTGCCCTTCGAGCCTCTCGCAACCTTCCCCCATCCGCAACCCGCGCGCGTTCGGCATCGCGCCCCGACGCTCGGTGCCTCACACACCCTCGAGATGGCACCAACTCGACCCGGCCCCTCGGGACTCGCTCCGGGGCCGCTCGTGTTCGATTCTCACGCCCGTCGTTCTACTGGGCAGCACCAGAATTTTCCGCGGGAGGCTGAGTGAGCGGCGAATGGAGCTCATGCGGCCGAGCGCCACCGGGCACGGCACCACGCGAGTGATGGCGCCATCACGGAACGGAATCCAACGTGGCCCCCACGCGGCGGGATGGCGCGCATCCTCACCGAGCAGGCGCTCGAACCCGCGAGTCGCACGCCTTACATCGCCGTGGCCCGCCGCTGCCGGGACCGCGGCAAGACCAGGCCCCTTCACCACACGGAATCACCACTCGAGGAGTCCGGCCGAGACCCCCGCGGCCGGCGCTCGCCGCGGGTCACGACGTCAGTCGAATCGGGTCCGCACGATCGAAGACCGTCCTGCACCATCGAGCCGTGTGCAGGTCGCGGGCACGTTGGACACGAGGCAGGGGCTGGAGCCTGGGTCCCGGTCACGCGGCGTGGTCACGCGGCGTGCTGGCGCCGCGCACGCAGCGGCCACACACTGCTTGCCTGCGGCCCCTTCTCGCCGGCCGCCTCCACGAAGCGAACCTCGCTTCCGGGCTCGAGGGACTCGAATCCGCCGTCGAGGACGCTGTTCTCGTGGAAGTAGATCTCGCGGCCCTCGGCGGTCTGCAGAAAGCCGTAGCCCTCCGCCGAGAGCATCCGCGCGACGACGGCGACGTTCGGCTCGACGTGCCATTTCACGTGGCCCCGGCGCTTCCGCGCGTAGTCCTCGAGGCGACGCCGTACGGCGCGGAAGGTGTCGCGGATGGCCACGTAGACGTCCTCGTGTGCGTGGCGCCCCGCGGGATCGCGCCCAGCCACGATCTCACCGCCCGCCACGGTGAGGTCGACGCGCACGTGGAAGAGGTTCCCCTTGTGGTGGTGCCGGTGGGGAGATTCCACGAGCACGCGACAGGCCATGATTCCGCCGAAAAGCGAGTCGAGGCGCTCCATCTCTTGCTCGATTCGAGCACTCACGGCGTCCGACGGGCTCATGTCGCGGAACGTGACCTGGAGCGGAATCTTCATGGCTTTCTCCTCTCGATTCGCATTCCCCTTCACTCGATGGAAGTAGCGCACCGCGTGCCAAGGCGGGCGCCGCCGATCTCCCATTCGCTCCGCACACATGCGGCGATCGACCGCAGCGTCCGGATGCAACCCGTGACCTGCGCGTCCGGCGATGTCACCGTCCGGTGCCCGCGCCGACCCTCGGACCGTGACTTCCGCCCGCGACGCCTGGCACGCCGCTTGATGCGTTTCGCGCCGTGGCTCTCACGCGGCGCATCTTCCTGCGCGTAGCCGCCGTCGCTCCCGCGCTCGCCCCGGTGCTGGTCGAGGTCGCGTGTGGCGGTGGCGAGAGCGGCGCCGCGGGAGCTGCGGCTGGGTTCCTCACGCGCAGGGAGCGTTCGATCTTGGACGCCGCCCTCGCTGTCATGATCCCGACCGACCAGGACCCGGGCGCTCACGAGGCGCGGGTGGTCGACTACGTCGACGGCCTCCTCGCCGCCTTCGCCACCGATCCGCCCCGGATCTACGCCGGTGGTCCGCTGAGCGGCCGCCACGGCGGCGCCGACGAGTTTCGCCACTTCCTGCCGCTCAGCCGTGCCCAGGAGCTGGCGTGGCGGATCCGCATCGAGGGCTCGCGCGGCCTCGCCGAGCGCGAGTTCAACGGCCCGGTGAAGGGCTGGCAGGCGCTCTATCGCGAGGCCCTGGCGCGCCTCGACGAGCAAGCGCTCGCCCGCCACGACGTGCCGTTCGACGTCCTGACGCTCGACGAGCGCAGCGCGTTGCTCACGGCGGCCGACGTCGACTTCCAGCGCACGCTCTACCAGCACGCCTGCGAGGGCATGTACGGCGACCCCGTCTATCGCGGCAATGCCGGCTCGGTCGGCTGGACGTTCATCCGCTACGAAGGGGATCGCCAGCCCGTCGGCTACGACCGCCGTGCGATGGAAGAGCGCGACGAGGGCGGATGATGGGCGGCGCCGTCGAATACGTGGTGGTCGGCAGCGGCGCGGGCGGCGGCGTCGCGGCCATGGTTCTCGCCCAATCCGGCCACGGCGTGGTGCTGCTGGAACGCGGCCGCAACCCGTTCCTCGGGCTCGAGCGGCGCGACGGCATCGAGCGTGTGCTGCTCTCGAACGACGAGCTCAAGGGGCTCAGGAACTTCCTCAACCAGGACCCGCTCACCGATCCGCGCACCTTCCGCCCCAGCACCTCTTCCGGCGACCGAACCTTCACCGGAGCCGTCCAGCCACTCCCCTTCGCCGTGGGCGGCGGGACGCTCACCTACGACGCCGACTCGCCGCGGCCGCTGCCGGAGGACTTCCGGTTCCTCTCGACCTGGGGCGCGGTGCCGGGCGCGGAGGTGGTGGATTGGCCGCTCGGTTACGACGATCTCGAGCCCTACCTCTCGGAGGTCGAGTGGGTGCTGGGCGTCCAGGGCGATGCCGCCGCCAACCCGTTCGAGCCGCGTCGCTCCGCGCCCTACCCGATGCCACCCGGCTACCTGAAGCACGATGCGCTGCTGATCGCCGCCGGAGCCGAGCGCATGGGGCTCCATCCGTTCCCCACGCCACAAGCGATCAACTCGATGGCCTATCGCGGCCGCCCGTCGTGCGCGAGCTGCGGCTTTTGCCCTTACGGTTGCCCGATCAACGCCAAGGGCTCCACCGCCGTCACCGCCATCCGCGACGCGCTGCTCACGGGCCGCTGCGAGCTGCGCGCCGAGTGTCTCGCGACGCGGCTCGTGACCGATTCCGCCGGCAAGCGTGTCACGGGGGTCGAGTACCTCGACCCCTCCGGCAGGCTGCGCGTGCAGGAAGCGGGCGGCGTCTTGCTCGCGTGCAATCCCATCGAGACCGTGCGGTTGCTTCAGCTCTCGGCGTCGTCGCTTCATCCCGACGGTCTCGGGAACTCGAGCGGATGGCTCGGCCAGTGCCTGATGTTCCACATCAACTTCATGGCGGTGGGTGTCTTCGACCACCGCCTCCACGGCTATCGAGGCCGGCCCGTCACGCTCGAGATCGCGGACTTCCGCCGCAACCTCGCGGACGATCCGAACTACCTCTTCGGCGGCGTCGTGGAGCTGGGCGCGCGCCTCGACCCCATCCAGGAAGCGCTCAACTACACCTGGGGCCCGCTCCACAAGACGCTGATGCGAGAGAGCTGGTTCCGCGACAAGCTCACGGCCACCGCGATGGTGGGCGAGGACATGCCGGTGCGAAGCAATCGCATCGACTTCGATCCGCGCGTACGCGACGCATGGGGACGTCCCGCGCCACGCATCACCTACCAGAACCACCCGCGCGACCTCGCCGTGGAGAGCTACTTCCGGCCCAAGCTCGAGGAGATGATGCGTCTCGCCGGCGCAGACCTGGTGTTCGGCGTGAACATCAACGTGCGCAGCGGCGGGATCCCCAGCACCAACCACATCCTGGGCGGAGCGCGCATGGGTACGGACCCCGGCGCGTCGGTGACGGACTCGTGGGGTCGCTTCCACGACCTCGAGAACCTGTGGTGCGTCGACGGCAGCACCTGGCCCACGTCCACCGGCGTGAATCCCACGCTGACGTTCCAGGCGCTCGCGTATCGAACCGCCGCGAGCGTCGTCGATCCCGCGGACCCGGCGCGCGTGCTTGCCTCCATCGGCATCTCGCCCGTCGCCGCGGCACGGCGGGCGGCCGCGCGGGCGAGCGTGCCGTGACTGGGCACGCCAGTCGCTGGCTCGCCGCGCTGGCGGCCTCGTCGCTGGCGGTGTCGGCGGGCTGCAACGGCGGCGACGCTCGCGCCCAGGCGGAATGCGCTGGCTGCCACGACGACGTCGTCGCGCGCTTCGCCGTCGAATCGTCCCACTCGCTGCTCTACGAATGCAGCTTCTGCCACGCGCCCACGAGGCTACCGCCGGGCCCGGGCCACCACGCGATCCTCGATTGCGCCGACTGTCACAGCGAGGCGACCCATCCGCCCGTGGACGAGCCCGAGGACTGGCCCGTCTGGCCAGGCTGTGTCGGCTGCCACGATCCCCACGGCTCACCCAATCTGCGCCTGATTCGCGCGGACGTGGGCCCCTCGAGCGCCGTCGCTTTCTCGAGCTTCGCCGGCTACGCCGCGGGCAGCTACGCGGAACCGAGCGCCCCGGGCGAGCCCGGACGAGGCGCGGGCACGGGACTTTGCGAGGTCTGCCACGACGCGACGCTCACGTATCGTCGCGACGGTCGGGGCCTCGCGCACCACGGCGAACGCTGCACCGACTGTCACTCGCACGCCGCGGGCTTCCGCGCCGCGCGCGACTGACGGCGCGTCGAACGAGCGGCGGCGCTCGCAGGCGCTCCACGTGACGGGAAATGCCGCGCGCCGATGGGCGCGCGGCGCATTCCATTCGCTCAGGGCGTGTGCGTCTCGGGCGCGTGAACCGGCTGGCTCACCGTGGTGCGCGGTCCCGCCGGCCGCGGTGCTTCCGCCGCCGGGGTACGGAGCCGAGAGGCCATCGCGTAGATGATGAGCGCCAAGAGCACCACGCCCACGCCGAAGAACGTGTACCCGAACGAGCGGTGGATGTTCTTCCAGCCCTGCCAGTCGTCCCGCACGCGGTAGTCGTCGATCCGCTTCTCCGCCACCAGCCGGTCGTACCAGCGCTTGCGCTCGTGGAGCATCTCGGTCTTCGAGATGCGACCCGAGAAGATCACCGTGTCCATCGGGAACTTCTCGAGGCGGAAGTGGGTGTTGAAGAAGTGGAACGTGAAGATGAAGCCGGCCGCGAGCAGCGCCTCGTCCGAGTGGACGACCAGCGCCAGGTTGATGATCCAACCTGGTAGGAACTTCGTGAAGAATACCGGGAACCACATGATGAGGCCCGAGAAGCCGATCACCGCGACGCCCCAGAACACACCGAAATAGTCGAATTTCTCCCAGTAGGTCCAGCGGTCGAATTGCGGGCGCGGACCCTTGCCGAAGAACCATTTCTGGTGGGCGACGAAATCGCGCCAATCCTGCGCCGTGAGCATCATCGAGTCGGGCCCGAAGACCACGTTCCACATGCGGCGGATGCGGAGCTTGCCGGTCTCGGGATCACGCAGGTCCTTGCCGTGGCGAATCAGCGTGAGGACGATCTCGATCACGTGCACCGTGAACGTGACGAACATGATGAACGCGGCGAAATGGTGCATCGTGCGCGCGACGGCGGCGCCGCCGAAGAGCGCGAAGATCGTCTGCGCCCAGCCCGCGTCGTAGAACTTGAGCGGCATGCCGGTGATCACCAGCAACAGGAAGCTCGACACCAGCATGAAGTGCAGCATTCGCTGCACCGGCAGGAATCGCGTGAACCACTCGTCGCCGATCTGGGTTTGGATCTTCGCCTCGCGGAAGGTCTTCGAGTCCGTGAGGAAGAGGTAAACGGACCGGAACAGCCAGAAGAGCGTGTGCAGACCGAAGAAGCCGAACGTGCCGATCAAGAGCGAGGTCATGAAGACGAACGTCATGTGCAACGCCGGGTAATTCTTGGAATCCATGTGGTTCGCGTGCGGGATGTATTGCGTGAACCCGGGCGTCGCGCCTGGATGGCACTTCTGACAAGTCTTCAAGATGTTCGCGGGCGAGAGGTGTGACGCCGGATCGGATTGCTTGCGGACGTCGTGATAGCCGTGACAGTCGAAGCACGCCGCGACCGCGGAGGCACGATTCGGCTGGCCGAGCGCCATCGCCTTGCCGTGGTACGTCTCGCGATAGTGAGCGAGGCGGTCTTCGTGGCAACCGCCGCAGCGTTCGTCGCTCACGACCTTCTTGAAGTTCCCGGTGCCCTCCGGTGAGGTGATCTCGTGAGCGCTGTGGCAGTCGCTGCACACGGGTCCGCGCGGATCGCCCTTGGCCAGCAGCTCGCCGTGAATGCTGCCCTCGTAGGTCTTCTCCACCGTGACGTGGCACTTGCCGCAGGTCTTCGCGATGTTGGCGTGATTGATGGGCGAGCTTCGGTCGACGGCACGGCGAATGTTGTGGACGCCGTGGCAATCGTTGCAGGACGGCGCCACGATCAAGCCCATCTTGAGCAGCGCGTGGCCGTGGATGCTTTCCGAGTACTGATCCGGCGCCTCCGGGTATCGCATCCGGTATTCCTTGGTGAGCCCCGGATTCGAGTGGCAGGTGGAGCAGGTGCTCGGCAGATTCATCTTGTAGACACGTGAAGCCGGATCGTCGGCGGCGAGGATGTCGTGCTTGCCGTGGCAATCGGCGCAACCGGCCGCGGCCGAGGCGCCCATCGACTTGCTCATGCCGTGGATGCTGTTCGCGTACTCCTTCGCCTCGTCTTCGTGGCAGCTCGCGCAATCGACCTTGGGCAGCGTGTCCTCGTGCGGAACCTCGGTGAGCGTGGTGTGGCAGTCGACGCACGAGAGCGAGCCGTGCACCGACGCCTCGAACTTCTTGGGGTCGGTGTAGACCGAGATTTCCTTGCCATCGGCGAGCGTCTCCGTGAGCTTCTCGTCGTCGTGGCAGTTGAAGCAGTCCTCGTTCGCGAGGGGTGGCTCCTCGGGCTCGGCTGCGTCGTCGGTGGTGGCAGCGGCGGGCTCGGCCTTCGCGATGGCCGTTGCAGGGGCCTTGGCAGGTGCTGCTGGCTTGGAGGCGGTGGCGGCCGTGGCACCGCTGCCGAGAACGACGGCCAGCAGGGCGGCCGCCCATCGATGCGGTTTGAGCGTGCGCATGGTTGCGTCTTCCCCGGAGAACGAGGCGGAGCTGGGGGTGGCGTCATCGCCTTCGCAATCGCGATGCCGTGAGTCATCGACGCGCACGCACCGGGCAAGAGCTGCCGCCCGGACACGACGACCCACCAGGGATGGTGGGTGGTCGGCCCGCACGAGCTCAAATGTGGAGCTTGGGGTGGCAGCGGGCCGCGTGGGCGGGCCCGCGCTGGTAACGGCGAAAAGTCAGCCCGAGGAGAGCGGCACCGATTCGTAACGGGCCGAGAAGGCTGCGGGAGCGGCTGCCTCCCATGTCGAAACGATTCGCGGTTGCCTTGCCCTCGCTGCGACGCGCTCGATTCGCAATCGGCACGCTGCGGCTCGAGGCGCCGTAGTTCGTGGTGCCGCCTCGATGCGCGGCATGCGGGTTGAGCGAGGTCAGATCGAAAGTCCCGAGGTACGGTCCGAGGCGGCCTCGATCGTGGCGAGGGCTTCCACCACTCGATCGCCGAGCGCGGCGGCGGCGAGGCCCAGTGGCGGTCGAAGTCGCCGTCTCGCGTGAACGCGGCGTACCACGGCACGCGCGGCGCAGCCGGCGCATGGCGCGCCACGCGCCCTCGAAGAAGCAGCGATCACCACGCAGCGTGGCGTCGGAACGTGGCGTCGCCGTCGCGTGCAACTCGGTTCGCGACGAGCTCTTGGCGGTGTGGACGGACTCGAGCTCACCACCAGCCCGAAACATGGGCCGGCGCGCGCGGCACGACGGGCGCGCACCAGGCTCCGCGTTCGCGGGGGCACCAGCGAACGGGAACGGCTGCGGCTCGAGCGCGGTCGCGTACGACCGCGTCCACGATTGGTCGTACGTCGTGCATTCGTGCGACGACTACGATGACGGCACCGACTGGGACCTGCGCGGCATCTTCATGCGCTGGGACGGGGTCCGGCTCACATCGGAATCGATCATCGCGGACACCGCCGCCAACGAGCCGGTGGCTCAGGTGGCGTTCCCGGCCGCGAGCGAGAAGTGGCTCGCGACTCGGCCGGCGGGCACCAGCCCACCGAAGATCCGAGTGCGACTCGTCGGGAGCCCCACCGCGGACGCCATCACCATCGCCGACTCCGGCGCGTCCTCCGACGTCCCGTGGCAGCCGTGGGGCGACGACTTTCGGGTCGCTCATCACCGCAACCGCGACAGCTTCGGGAAGCTGGTTAGTGCCAACGGGGTGATCGGCTGCGAGACCACGATCGCGGTGTGGTCGACTTGCGAGCAGCTCTCACGCGTCGCGAGCTGCAAGAGCCACCAGTTCCTGGTGGTTTGGCAAAACGGCGCCGACGACTCGGCGTTCGACACGGACGCCTACGACCGTTTCCTGCTCGGGAACGGCGGGTTCTGGCTCGACCCGCTGCAATGCGCCTGGAGCGTGTACCGCGACGAAGCGCCGGATGTGACCTGCTTGCACGGCGGCATCGACTACTGGGTGGCCCTCGATCAGGAGCGGGATCCGTGGCCGGCGTCACCGCCGGGCGAGCTCGACGCGGCGCGGGTTCGATCCACCGGTGTCGTGAGCCCGAGCTTCGTGGCGAAGCCGCCAAGCGGAGCTGCGTTCGACCGCTCCGCGGCAGTGGCCGGCGCTCGCATCAGCCGGCCGGTCGCGGCCGACGGTTGGATGGACCCGGTCGCCGACAACGTCGACATCTACGGACGCGTCGCGTGGCAACTCTTCGGCGACAGCTTCGAGTGGGGCAGCACCAGCGCCTGGGGCTCGCACGTTCCGTAACGCTGCGTTTTACGGGTCCGCAGTTCAGCCTGCGGGGCGAGCACAGCTTCGCTCGCCCCCGCGCTCAGTCGCGCTTCACCCCCCGTGCAGGTTCGGGAAGAAGGCGGGCCACACGAGCGGGTCGAGGACGGCGCACTGGAACGCGAAGGCGATGGCGCCCACCCGCGCCGCGCGGTGGGCTTTGCGTGGCTCGGGGGGATCGACCTTCGCGAGCGCCCAGATCATGCCCAGCGCGCCGAGTGCCACGGCGAAGAGATCGAGTCGTACGGCGAGCCAGCCCAACCAGCTCGGCGACGCGAGGTAACTGAAGGTGAGCGGCATCCAGAGTGTCGAGGGCACGAGGATCAGGAGGTAAATCCAGTTCACGAGCCCAAGCGTGTGACGAGCGCCGATCCGCGTCCGCTCGGGATCGCTCTTGAAGAACCAGAAATACGTGAACGTCAGGTAGCCCACCGCCGCTACGGGCATCCAGCTCGAGTAATACGGTCGCACCCACTCGGGGATGTTGCCCCACAGCAGGTCGCCCTGGCCGGGATGGCGGGCGATCTCGAGCGCATAGCTGCCGAGCACGGCGACCCCGCCGATCACGTTGATCACACCCATCGCGAGCTTGCTGCGTTGCATGCCTTCGATCCTCTCTCCGTGCCAGGCGCGCGCGCCCGGCACGAAGCGTATCCGAGTCGCCAACCCCGCGCTTGCGTGTCGTTTTCGTTTCGAGGATGTGACGGGCGCGCGTAGAATCGCCGCGGCACGAGGGCGGCATGGACACACGACGTGCGACGCGACTTCAAACGCATCGATGCCGCATGCCTCTGTGCATCGCGGCCGCGGCGCTCGTGACCGCCTGTCATTCGGGCAGAGACGGAAGGACGGCCGTCGAGACGGCCGAACCGGTGCTTCTACCCACGCTGCAGGTGCTCTCGCCCGTGGGCGAGCAGATCGACGTGGGGGTCGCGCCGCTCGGCGTGGCGCTTTCCCCCGATGGATCGCAAGCGCTGGTGACGGCGAGCGGCACCGCGCTGCAGCGGCTCACCCTCGTGGACGTCGCCGCGCGCACGAAATCCGCCGAGCTGGTGCCGGTCGATCTCTCGACCATCGTCAAGGGCGTGCTCCCCAACGGGCTCTTCCTTGGGCTCGCCGTGAGCCGCGACGGCAAGCGCGTCTTCGCCGCGGGCGGCGGGATCGACGTGATCTTCGAGCTGGCGCTCGGTGCGGGTAGCGTCGTCACCCAAGCGCCTTCCATCTCCGCGAGCGGCTTTCCCGCAGGGCTCGCGCTCGCGCCCGACGAGACCAAGCTCTACGTCGCGCTCAACCTCGCCGGGAAGCTCGCGCGCGTGGACATCGCGCGGAGGAAGATCGAAGCGAGCGTCAGCGTGGGCGAGCAGCCGTGGGACGTCGTCGCGCACCCGAGCGGGCGTTGGGTCTACGTGTCGAGCCGCGGCGCGGGAACCGTGAGCCAGATCGACGCGGCGACGTTCACGGTCGCGCGCAGCACGACCACGGGTGCCCATCCCACGGCACTCGCGCTCACACCCGACGGTCGGCGGCTGTGCGTCGCGAACACCAACTCGGACAGCGTCTCCATCCTCGACGCCGAAACCCTCGACCCGCTCGCGAACGTGGAATTCTTGCCGTTCGACGGCGCCAAGCTCGGCAGCGCGCCCAACGGCATGGGCATGGCGCCCGACGGGAAGCGGCTCTACGTGGCGCTCGGCTGGGACAACGCGCTCGCCGTCATCGATCCCAGCCGCGGCCGGCTGCTCGGCCACATCCCCACCGGCTGGTACCCGTCGGCGGTCACGGTGTCACCCGACTCGCGCACCATCTTCGTGACGAACCTGAAAGGCGCCCGCTCCTTCCCGCGCACCCGCGACAGCCAGTTTCCCGACTACCTCATCAATCAGGTCGGCGGCGGCTACTTGGTGCCGGGCACCCTCTCGATTCTCGAAGCCCCCGACGCACGCTCACTCGCGTCGCTCAGCAAGATCGTCGCTGCGAACAACGGCTGGGACGCGGGGCTGCGGCCGGGTGACGCCCAGGCCATCGCCGGCGCAACAGAGGATTGCTCGGTGGTGCCCTGCGAGCCCGGCGGACCGACACCCATCGAGCACGTGGTCTTCGTGCTGCGCGAGAACAAGACCTACGACCAAGAGCTCGGCGACCTCGAAGCAGGCGACGGCGACCCGAGCCTGCTCCTCTACGGGCGCGAGATCACGCCCAACACCCATGCGCTCGCCGAGCAATTCGTGCTCATGGATCAGCTCTACGCCGACAGCGAGAACAGCCGTCCCGGCCACCAATGGGTGAACGCGGCGATCGATCCCGACTACGTCGAGAAGACCTGGCCGAGCGCCACCAGCGGGCTCCGGCTGCGTCCCGACGATGCCGCCGATCCGCCCGTGCGGCCGATCGTCTACCCGGAGAGCGGCTACCTGTTCGACAACTGCCTCGTCCACGGCGTTCCGTACCGAAGCTACGGCGGCTTCGTCCGCGAGAACGCCGACGGCAGCCCCGTGGAAGCGTGGGCCAAGAACACCGATCTCGCCTACGTCGCGTGGGACCTCGCGACTCCAGAGCAAGTGCGATTCAACGAGTGGAAGCGCGAGTTCGATGCCGGCATCTTCCCGCGCTTCGAGTACGTCTATTTCCCCAACGACCACACCGCCGGCGCCAGCCCCGGGTACCCGTCACCAGAATTCATGGTGGCCGAGAACGATTACGTCACCGGCAAGCTCGTCGAGACCATCAGCCACAGCCCGCACTGGGAGAAGACGATCATCTTCGTCATCGAGGACGATCCCCAGTCCGGCGCCGATCACGTCGACAGCCACCGCACCGTGGGCCTCGTGATCGGCCCGCACGTGAAACGCCGCTTCGTGAGCCACGAGCGCTTCGACATGGCGCGCATGATCCGCACCATGGAGATGCTGCTCGGCCTGCCACCCATGAGCCGCTTCGATGCCATGGCCGCGCCCATGCGCAGCCTCTTCACCGCTACCGCCGACGGTCGCCCCTACGACGCATTCCCCATCGCCGTGCCGCACACCCTCAACACCTCCGACACACCGGGAGCCGCCGAGTCGCTGAAGATGGACTTCTCGCACCCCGACCGAATCCCCGACATGGCCCTCAACCGCGTGCTGTGGGGCCTGCTCAAGCGCGCCCCCTGGCCCCCCAAGAGCGCCCGCTTCTCGTCCGACCCCGACGATTGATCTTGATCTGCGCCGAGAGGGTTTTCGGCGCGACGAACCGACGCACGCACCGTGCGGCGCTGGTCCTTTGCCTCAGGCAGCAGCCGGCGAGCCGTGGCTCGGAGCCCTTTCCGGGCGCCGGCGATGTAGAACCGGACACCGCAGAGGCCGCGTTCGATGAGTTGGCCGAGCAGGTCGGCCCGCCTCGCCTCGAATTCCTCGGCGCCGATCGTGACGGCGAAAAGCTGTCGATGGCCGTCCTCTCCGACGCCGTAGGCAACCAAGCCGGAGACGTTCTCGACCTGCCGCACCCACCGGGCGTCGACGAACGTCGCGTCCAGGTAGACGTGCTCGCACTCGTGCGTGAGCGGCGCCCCGCGCAGGCTCTCGACGTCGGCCGCAAGCCGCTTGGAGCAGGCTTGAAAAAGGACCAAGGCGGCGAACGAGGTGAGCGCCTGGCCCTCGAAGCGCAGTTCGGGCTGGGCATGGGTTTTCGCGTGCAACTGGAATCTGGTAGGCTTCATGGGTCAGCGGTTCTCGTTTGGCTTTTACTTCGACACGAAAAATCTTATAACACCGAACAACCCCTGACACTTTGTTTTCCGCCGGCTTCCATCTATTTCGTCGCGAATGCGCACGGCTTTCATGGTTGCGCAGCAGGATTCGCCCACCTCACTCCTTCAACTCGACGAGGTTCAGATACCTTCTCATGAAAGTGCGCTTGCGACAGATTGTTTTCGTGACGGCCTTGCTGATCGCTGCACCGTGGGCATTAGCTGCGGACTTCGCAATCAATGCCTGCGATGACGTGTTAGATGGAAGTTGTGATGCTGCTCACTGTAGCTTGCGCGACGCGCTCGCTGCCGCGCACGACGCGACCGGGGCCAACTCGATCACGTACAGGGGTAGTGCTTGTGTGCTCGATGTACAACGCGCGGTTGGGATCGTGGACGATGATCTTATAATCGATGGAGGCAACCTGCTCAGCATCACTAACCACACCCTCGAAGCAGCAAACTACTTGATCGGGGTGACCGGCTCGCGAGTTCAGATTAAAAACCTTACTCTTCGTTCCGACCGTGCCCTGCAGATCACTGGCAATGACGTACGCATCGAAACCGTATCAATCGATTGCTTGAGCACCGAAACGCGAGGGCTGGGTGTGGTCGTTATCGGCAGCATTCGCACAATCATTGACTCGGTGACGCAACTAGGCTGTAACGGAGCCGATCGGGGTGTCGGCACCGCCTGGCGAAACGTCGATTTCGGGGACGGCAGCCTCGAAGCTTTTCGTGCTTCGGGTGGGACGATTGATCGGGTCACAGCCGGGCTAGTGGAATTTGGACACAACGGTGATGCGGTGAACGATGTCGAGATGCGCGACTCAAGCGTGTCCGCAGTCTACGTCGGAGTCGATGGGCCCGCCGACGGGATTAGCGTCGTCGGGACGTCCTGCAGCGGACTCGGGCGTGGTGGCTGTATCGCGATCGGAAGTCAAGCACGCAATATCGAGATTGGCAGGTGTAACGTCGGAGAAGCCAATACGATCTCGGGAGGTGACGTCGGAATCAGCGTGCAAACTGGAGCCGAGAATGTTCGATTGGCGTGCAATCAGGTAAGCGGCATGCCGACGGGAATCACTGTCGGTTCGCTGTCCGGCGCGGGTCCCGATTCAGTGGACATCGACCGCAATGACATTGACACACTGGTTGTCGGTGTTCAGGTGATTGGGGGTGATGCTCACATTCGAGACAACCAACTACGGAATGCAGCTCGCGGCGTTGAGGTACAACCGTGGCCGGGTACGGATTGGTCGTATGCGGGCTTGAACGACGACGTCGCAGCGCGACCAACGATCGAAGGAAACTCCTTCACGAGCTCTCGTGTCGGCGTCTTCGAGCTGGATACGGCAAGCGCCAACTCCGATGTGTTGCGCGGCGCTAACAGCTTTGGCGGCGTACGCGACGCAGATGTCGAGCGCGCGTGGCGCTATGGAGTGCGAGTCGTCGACCGCAGCGGCTCGGGAGTACAGGAAGCGACAACACTTGTTAGAGATGTATCCGGAATCGTAGTGGCGACGATATCCAGCGGTAGCAATGGGTTGCCTCAGGGGTTCGACTTCAACGCTGTTCCGGGCTGGCCAAGCAACCTTCTCGCAGAGCGTGATGGCGATCGCAACCCGTTCACGATCGAGGCAATGGGGGAGGTCACGGACGGCGCCAGGCGTGTTCCGGCAACGGGCTCGCTGGTGGTGGTGATGGATGGATCAGCGGTCAGCCGCCCTACTCCGGACACGGGTTACGCCTGGTGCGTGGAGACGGACGGAGGGCTGTGCCGCGAGTACATCGCGGAGGTCGTGATCACGCCGACCGTGTCCGGTAACACGGCGCCCGCGGTCGAGATCACGGCGCCATCTCCTGGAACACGCGTCGAGCGCGGCATGCCCGTCGATCTCATCGCGAACGTGAGCGACGCCGAGGATTCGAGCCTGAGCCAGATTCACGTGCGCTGGTCGTCGAGCCTGGATGGGATTCTCTTCGACGGTGCTGCGGGCGAAGACGCACGTGCCGTGAATGGCACGACGGTTTTCAGCACGTCGACACTCTCGACTGGCGCCCACACGATCACCGTCGTGGCGACCGACTCGGCGGGCGCGACGGCTCAGGACTCCACCACGCTGACGGTTTTCGATCCAAGTGATCCAGCATGCGCGAGCGTTCCGACGGTAGCGATCCTGGCCCCTGACGACGGCGACACGCTGACCAGCGACGAACCCGTGGCATTTCGGGTGGCGATCGGCGACGAGTCACCGGCGCCGGACGTGCTCACGCTGACTGTGCGGTCCGACGTGGACGGTGCGCTCTTCAGCGCCGACGGCTTGGCTCCTGGTGTCGAGAGCTTCACCGCGAGTCGCCTCTCGACGGGCACGCATCGGGTGGTGGCCGAGGTACGCGACACCTGCCCGACGGCAAACGTGGCGCGAGATTCCATCCTCGTGCGGGTGGTCGACCCGACCAAGCCAGAGTGTGGTCACCCGCCGACGGTGGCGTTCACGAGCCCGAACGACGGTGCTGTGTTCGATCGGGGCCAGCCGGTCCCGTTCGCGGCGCGTCTGGACGACGAGGATCTTCCCGCTGACTCGTTGAGCTTCGATCTTCGCTCGAACCGCGACGGGCTTCTGGTTACACGCAGCGGTCTCTCCGCGGGTACCCAGTCGTTCGAGACGGCAGCGCTCTCGGTGGGGCTGCATACGATCACCGCGGGAGTCACGGATGCCTGCGAGCCGAGTGGTGCGGGTGCTGACACGCTCGCGATCCTGGTCCGTGACCCGGCACTCGACTGCGACGACGACGGAACGCCGGATAGCAGCGAGTCGGATCGGGACGGCGATGGCACGCCGGATGACTGTGACAATTGCCCGACGAGCGCCAGCCTCTCGCAGACCGACGGCGATGGTGACGGCGTTGGCGACGCGTGCGACAACTGTCCGCGGGTGGCGAACCGGGATCAGCTCGATTCCGATGGTGACGGCTCTGGCGATGCCTGTCCCGGCTCACCGCCGCCCACCAGCAGCTGCCCGGGCGCGCGGCCGTGCACCCCGAGCGACCTGGACTGCAAGATCGACGGTACGTGCGAGCCGAAACCCGCGTATGGCGGCGAGGTTCCGGAGCAATGGTTCGAGAAGGCGTCTGACGCGTTCCTGTTGCAAGTCGCGGCGGACGATCCAAGAGCGCTCGATACGCTGCTCGCGATCCTGACGGAAACGAATCGACAGGGCGATGTCACGAACGTCTCGGACCGCAACCGCCTCCGCGAGATCATCGAGAGTCTCCTGACCCAGCTTTGGCCGGCCGAGGTCGCACTGGTCGGCGATCTGCTCGGCTACGAGAGCGTCGATGGCGGTGGGCCTCCGGTCGGGCCGAATCACCCGCGCAGCGGCGGCGGCCTCTCGTGTTCCGTTGCGGTCGTGGGCAGCGCTGCAAGTCATCCCGCAGCTTCGCTCACGCCGCTCGTGGCCGTGCTCGTTTCGCTGGTCGGCAGACGGATCCGACTTCGGCGCCTTGCCTCCGCCGGCCGACCCGCCGCTCGCTAGATGCCCTTGCGAAGCGAGCGCACGCCAGCGGAGCGCGCGCTCGTCGCCATTCTCGCGGGCGCCCATCTGGCGCTCTTTCTCGTCCTGCCGGTGGTGCAGATCACCGACCACAAGTACCTGCTCATGGCGTCGGATTCGTTGCTCCGACGTGGCACGTTGCGCTTGGACGGCCTGTCGCTGACGGGCGCGCCGCTCGTGGCAGGCGCCGAAGCACGCTCACCGGACTACCGCATCGAGGTGGTGGGCGGGCACCACTATCACTCGTTTCCGGTGGGGACGGCGGTCTTGAGCGCTCCACTGGTCGCCGCGGCACGGTTGCTCGGAACCGTCACGGCCGACGCGGACGGTTCGTACGATCCGAGAGGAGAGCGGCGGCTCAATCGACTCGGCGCCGCGGCGATCGCAGCGTTCCTGGCGGTGCCCTTCTTCGCGCTCGCGCGATCGTTCGTGCCCGCTCGGCTGTCCGCGGCGCTGACGAGCGCCGTGATCCTCGGCACGCCGCTCACGAGCACCGTGTCGCGCGGACTCTGGTCGCACGACTTCGGGGTGCTGCTCGTGGCGCTGGCGCTCGCGCACGCCATCGCGGCGGAGGTCGGTGAGGCACGCCTGCGGCCGCTCTGGCTAGGTTCGTTGCTCGCGTGGGCGTATCTCTGTCGACCGACCTTCGCGCTCGCGGCGGTCGCATGCCTCGGTCGCCTCGCGTGGTCACGGCGCACGCGGGGCGCGGCGGCGTGGACGGCGATCGTCGGGGTGCTCTGGCTCGTACCCTTCACGCTTTGGGCGCACGCATCCCGGGGAAGCTGGTTGCCTTCCTACTACGCGCCTTCGCGTCTCGCCGTCGGTGGCTTCGTGACGGGTTTGAGTGGGAACCTCGTGAGCCCCTCGCGAGGAGTCTTGGTGTTCGTGCCGTGGCTGCCGTGGCTCGGGTGGGCGGCGTGGCGCCGGCGCGAACGGCTCGCTGCGCCGGGCTGGGTGATCACCGCGGCGATCGTCACGATCGCTCAGCTGGTGGTGGTGGCGTCGTTCCCGAAGTGGTACGGCGGACATTCGTACGGTGCGCGCATGATGACGGACGTCGTGCCGTGGTGGTTCGCGGCCCTCGCCGTCGTGGCCGGCACGTTCGTCGACCCGAAGGCACGGCGCGCGGCCGGAACCGGGCGCGGGCTCGTGGCAACGGGTGTCGTGCTCGGTGCGATCGCGATCGCGCTCAACGGAATCGGCGCGGCGAGCGAAGCGAGCTGGCGCTGGAACGCGCGCGACGGCGGCATCGACGCGAGCGTCGAGCGGCTCTGGAGCTGGCGCGAGGCGCAGTTCCTGGCGCCGCTTCAGGATGAGCCGAGACCCGCGCCCTGAGCATCCACGCTGCGCCTTCTGCGCCTCGCCAGGCCGAACGCAGCGTCGGATTCCTGCGTGCGCGACCCTACGATCGCGAGCACCCGCCGTTCAAGCGCAGGCCCGTGAACGAAGACGATGGTGGAGACGCTCGCCGGCGGCGCCGCTGCTGGAACGGCGCCGCGCGAAGCGATGCTAGCGTCGCGCGATGGGGCGAGCGGCGAAGAGGCGGTCGTAGATCCAGCCCGGAATGAAGTACTGACGCTTGTTCATGACCGCACCAATGATGTTCCCGCCCGCGCGGTTGATTTGTTCGATCGCCACGTTCACGACTTGGCGGCGCGTCTTGCCGGCTTCGATCACGAGCACGAGCCCATCCACGTGCTGGCAGAAGAGCAACGAGTGGGTGGAGTCGAGCACCGGTGGCCCATCCACGATCACCAGCCCGAACTCTTGTTTGAGCCGCGACATCAAGACGGGGAAGGCGTTTGCGAGCTCCACCAGACCGATGTCGCGCTTGCCCGCACCGATGGGCAGCACCCACAGGTTCTCGTCGACGAGCGGCAAGCAAGCCGAACCGATGTCGGCCCCCGCCACGTCCGCGAGCGCCGGCAGCCAGCCGTCCTTGGGATCGCCCAGACGCTCGCTCAACGCCGGGTGCTTCAAGTTCATGTCGACGAGCAGGATCTGCGCGTCTCCGAGGTTCCGCGACAGGTTGCGGGCCGAGCGTACGCAGCTGTAGGTCGTGCCTTCGCCGCCGTACGTGGAGACGAAGAGAAAGCTCTTCGCGACCGAGAAGCCGCCGCCGCCCAGCCCGAACGTGACCGCTCCGCCGCTCGAAACGACCGCGGGCAAGTTCGTGGGCGCGGTGCCGTTGCCGCGCGCTTCGGCGGGCTGCGCGCCCGGCGCCGGACCGGACTGATACATCTTGAGCAGCAGTGGATCGATGGCCATCAAGTCCCTTCGGTCGCCGCGATGCCCGGCGGCCCGACGTTTCGGGAGGCGTCCGTAACGCCGCCCACGTCCAGCCGCTTCCAGTAGGGGTACACCAACACCAGGTACACGCTCAACGCGGTCACGCCAGCCACCGGCAGGCGCAACGCGACCCGAGTTAACCAATCCGCCCACGGTAATGCAAAGAGGAGGCCGACCATGCAGGCGGCGCCGCCCAAGATCCGTGCGGCGGGGCGCCAGTGCGGCCAGCCTAAGTCCGCTCGCTTCCACAGATAAATCGTCACGATCCAGACCGTGACCGAGGACGCGAGCGCGATCCCCTTCACACCCAAGGGCAAGAGCAGCAAATCCGACAACGTGTTGATGACCAGCGCCAAGATCCCGAAGCGCGCTACCTCGCGCGTGTTGCGCTCCACGAAGTACATGCCCTTGATCCCCATCCCCGTGAGGCTCGCCGGCACGCCCACCGCATAGGCGATCACGGTCCCCGCCGCGATCGGCGCCTGGGAGGCCGTGAACTTGCCGTGCAAGAGGATGAGCGCGACGAGATCGTGCGCCGCCCAGATCACCAGCACCGCGAGCGGCAGCCCCACGGACATCAGGAAGGTGGCCATCGCCGAGCCCACACGCCGCATGCTGCCTTCGGTGACGCGCGTTGCGGAGAGCTCGGGGATGAACACCGAGATGAAGCTCGTGGCCATGAGCACGGGCAGCGCCTTCGCGAGGCGATCGCCGAAGCCCAGGATCGAGATGCTGCCTTCCGGCAGGAACGAGGTGATGAAGCGGTCGACGAACGGGTTCGCCTGGTCGAGCAGCAAGAACACGCCGATGGTGGCCGCGCCGGCCTTGAGCGGTGCGAGGTCGCCGAGTCCCTCGAAGGGAGCGCTGATGGCGAGCACCGGGATGCGGTGGCGGCGGCTCGCATGGAGCAGGACCGCGAGCTGCGCCACGGCGGCGCCCACCAGGCCCACGGCGTAACCGCGCACTCCGAAGAGACCGCCCGCCACGAAGAGCGCGCCCATCGCCGCCACACGCCACACGGTGGCCGCGAGCTCGGGCTCGTAGAACACGCGCCGCGAGTAGAAGATGCTCTGGCCGATGCCGAAGAGCCCCAGGAGAAAGAACGACGGCGCCAGGATGCGCAGCAGATGACCACCCTCGACCAGCGCGGTCTCCGGCAGCTTCGGTGTGACGATGCGGGGAATCCACGGAGCGACTGCGAACAGCAGCAGCGTGGCGGCGGCCAGCACCACCAACCACCACGTCATGAAGAGCTGGGGGACGCGCTCCCGTTTCGCCAGCGCGCTCTCCACCAGGAACGGGATCAGCACCATGCCGACGACGCGCGGCAACTCGCGCGCCAGGTTCACCGCGATGAACATCGCGGTGTTGAGCGCGTCCATGTAGCCGTCGGTGGGAAGCACCCACGCGAGCGCCAGCCCCAGCACGAAGCCGAGGCCGGTGTTGACCAGCTTGAGCGCCGACAGCGTGGCGCCCTTGCCGAGGCTCATGACACGCTCACGCGGCCGCCCCGCCGCGACGACGTCGCGCCAGCACGGCGGCGTAGAGCTCCTCGTGGCGGGCGACCACGCCCGCGAGCGTGTAGTTGCGCTCGATCTCCGCGCGAGCAGCCGCGCCGCGGGCGCGGGCCGCGACGGGATCGGCAAGCGTGCTCTGGATCTCCGCCGCCATCGCCGCAGGGTCCGCCGGCGGCACCAGCCCGCCGATCGCGTCCAGAAGCTCGGGATTGCCGCCCACGCGCGTGGCCACGATGGGCAAGGCCGCGCCCATCGCCTCGAGAACGGCGTTCGAGAGCCCTTCGCGATGGGACGGCGCGACGAAGAGGTCCGCTTCGGCGAGGATCGCGGCCACGTCGTCGCGATGGCCGAGGAACTCCACCTGCTCGGCCACGCCGACGCTGCGAGCGAGCGCCACGAGCGCGGCGCGCTCCGAACCGTCCCCGGCGAGGCGCGCGCGAAACGCGACACCGTGACGCGCCAGCTCGCCGAGGGCACGGATCAGCACGTCGAAGCCTTTCACGGGCTCGAGCCGCCCGACACCGACGATCTGCGGTGGCGCGCGAAAACCGATGGGGCGGTCGACTGCGGGCGCGAAGGCCTCGGCGGAGAGCCCGTTCGGAATGACGATCAGCCGGTCGCGATGAATCGGCATGAACCGCGCCAGGTGATCGCGAACCGCCCGCGACACGCAGATCACCCGATCGGTGAACGTGGTGAGCGCGACCTCCGGCAGGTAGGTCTTCCAGGGACGCTCCCGAAAGCTCAGCGTGGCGTGGGTGTGGACGATGCCGGGCGAGCGCGCGGCGAGCGCGGCGGCTCGGCCGTAGGTGCCTCCCGAGAACATGTGCGTGTGAACCAGATCCACGCGCTGCTCGTGGATCAGCCGCACCAGCGCGGGCACGCGCCGGTACTTCGGGCGCACGTCGATCCGCACCACCGGGATGTCGTCGGCGGCGAGGGCATCGCCGAGGTCGCCGGGCAAGAAAGACGCCACGATCGGCGTGAAGCGCTCGCGATCCAAGCCGCGCACCAGCCGTACCAGCGCGGTCTCGCGACCGCCGAGGTGCAGGTGCTCGATGACGTGCAGGACGATCGCGGGGGGCATACCGGTCAGTGCTCGCCGGGACGCAAGCTCGGCGCCCAGCCCGGCGCGCGACCGCCGCCGATCCCGGGGCTCTCGAGGGGCGTGGGCTCGATGGCGGGAGGCGGCGCGCTGCCGTGGCCGTCCTCGGCCGCCGCGTTCGCGTACTGCGCCCACTGCTGCGCGTGGGTGATCGCCGCCAGCTCGCGACGCGAGCGCTCGCTCAGCGCCCGAATCGTCGCCAGCATGAGCCACAGGTACTTGTTGAGCGCCATGACCTGGAACATGCCGAGCATCAGCAAGCCGATCAGCGCCAGCAGCACCGCGCGTGCGTGCAGCCCCACCTCTCCGGTCATCCGCCGCAGCCGCCACGCGGAGCGCAACGAAGCGAAGAGGAACCCGCCGAAGATCACCGCGCCCACGACACCGCCCTCGGTCACCACCGTCAGGTACATGTTGTGCGCGACGCGCTCCATGCCGATCAGCGACACCTCCTGCTGATACTCGGCGCGCGCGTGCAGCACGCGGAAGTTCCCGGGGCCCGCCCCGAACACCGGATGGTCGGCGAGGATTCGCGCCCCCACCCGCAGGTAGTTGGTGCGACGCCAGAGCGAGATGTCCTGCTGGCCGCTCGTGTCGAAGGCGAAGAGCGTGGCCATGCGCTCCCAGTAGCGGCCGGGGACCGCCGGCAGGCTCGCCACCACCAGCAACAGCGCCGTTGCGAACCACGCCGGGTGGATCTTCTTCCACGACATGGCGGTGAAGAGGAGCAACATCGTCCCCATCACCAGGAACGCCGAACGCGAGAACGTCAGCACCAAGCCCGTCATCATGAGCCCGGCGCCCACGAAACCCCAGAAACGTGCGCGCCCGCGCCGCCCCACGATCGCGAACAGCGAGACCGAGAGCGGCAGCAGCAGAAAGGTGGCGAAGAGGTTCGGCGAGATGCTGGATGCGCCGGTGATGCGCGTGATGCTGTCGGAGACGTCTCCCTCGCTCGACATCGTCGAGAACGGGTTGTTGCCGGTGAGGTAGGTGCCGATGCCGATCGCGACCGAGATGCCCACCGTGATGCGCACCGTGGCGAGCAGCCGCTTCTGCCAGACCGCCTCGACGAAGCTGCGACTCAGCACCAGGTAGAAGAGCCACATGCTGAGGCTGCGCCGGAAATCGTTGAGCGCGGTGGGGCGATCCACGGCAATCAGCACGCCGAGCGCCGAGTAGATCGCCCAGATCAGCAGCCAGCGGTCGATGGCGTGCAGCGACACGCGGCGGTCGTAGCTGACCAGGTAGCGCAGAAAGAGGATCGCGGTCGCGGCTGGAAACAAGAGCTTGGTGAACGTGAGCGCCGCCGCCGTCTGACCGGGCAGCACCGCGAACACGTCGAGCGGGATGAGCGCGATCATCCCGAGCAGGATCGCTTGTGGGTTGCGGAACGCGAACGGCGCCAGCGCGAGCACGCCGGGCATCGCGAGCAGCGCCCACGACTTCGCACCCAGCGCGAACGCCACCGCGACGATGGCGAGGCTGAGCAAGAACGCAGCGATGAAGACGAGAGCCATGCCTCAGGGGCCCGGGCGCGAGCCGCGGCGGCGGTTGCGCCTCGCGGGCGGCGGGGGACGGGAGCGGACCGCCGAGGAAGCGACCGCGACAGGCTCGGGACCGCTTGGGCTCAAGCCGTCTGCTCGAGCGGGTAGGTCGCGAGCACCGGGACCCCCAGCTCTCGCACGATCTGCTCGGGCAGCTTGAACGAGTCGTCGAGCAGCTCGAACAGCACCGCTGCCACCACGCCCAGGAAGAGCCCCACCGCGAACGAGAGCGGGATCAGCGTGCCGCGCTGCGGAAAGAGCGGGCTCGGGCTCACGTACGGCTCCGAGATCACCGCCACGTTGGGCAGCAAGCTCGAGCGGAGCTGGTTGTAGACGTCGACCTCGCCTTCCTTGCGTTGGAACTGATTCACCTGCTCGAGCGCGATCTTGCGACGTTGCTCGAGCACCGATAACCGCTGCTCGGCCTCTTCGACCGCGGGAATCTTGTTCTTGAGGTCGGTGATCTGCGCGGTGAGCTGTTGCTTGCGGCTGCGCACGCTGGTGAGATCGTTGCTCAGGAACTCGGTGACGATGGCCTTGTACTGGCCCGACAGCGTGCCGAGCTCGCGGTCCACCGCCTGCACCATCGGGCTGGTGGGGCTGAAGTTGCGGAGCATCTCGGCGCGCTGGCCCTCGAGCTGTCCCATGCGTGCGCTGATCTCCCGCAACATGGGGTCCGAGGAGGTGCCGTCGACGCCGAGCGCCCGGATGCCGCGCGCGCTGGAAGCCTGAGCGCGGCTCGCCAAGCTCACCAACTCGTCCTCGCGCACGTCGAGCTTGTTCAGCTCCGTGATCATCTCGCCGAGCTGCTTCACGAGGCGGTTCTTCTCCTCGGTGGGCGCGACGAGCGTGGGGTCGGCCTTGATGCGCTGGATCTCCTGGTTGACCGCATCGAGCTCCGCGAGCCTGAGATCGGTTTGCTTGCGATAGAACTCGGGCGCCGCCGCGTTGCTCCAGATCGCGCTGCGCTGCTCGGTGTAGACGCGCAGGTAGGTCTTGAGGATCTCCTCGGTCAGATGACCGTCGAAGTGTTTGACTCGGATGTCGATCACGTCGTTGCCGACGCCGGGGCTCACCTCGACGATCGCGCGCAGCGCCGGGATGAGCGGATCGCCCGGCAGCTTTCCCTGGCTGTCGGCGGGATCGGGCTCCTTCACGACCAGCGCCTTGAGCGCGTGTGGCGCGCCGCCGATGGCGCGGGTGACGGCGCGCAGCCAACGCGGCTCGGCCTCTTCCGCCCACGAGAACCGCAGCTCGTCGTGGCGGGTGCGCAGATCGGCGAGCACCCGGTCGGCGAGCGTGGCGCTCGACAGGATGCGTTGCTCGTTCGCGACCATCTGCGGCGTCACCGGGCGCATGCCGGTCTGGACCATCGAGCCCGGCACGATCGCCGAGGTGTCCACGTCGCTGCCCTTCACGATCACCGAGAAGCTGCCCGAGTAGATCTTGGGCAAGGTGAAGCAGAGCACCGTGGTGACGACGACGGTCACGGCGACCAGCCACACGATCAGCCGCTTGTGCAGGAACACCATCACCAGCAGCAGCCGCGCCAGCTCGGACGGCCGCTGTTGCGACGGCGTCTCGTCGAACGCCGTCGGGATCGGCATCCCTGGAAAGCCGGGCGGTAGTCCCGCCGTGGGTCGATTCGCGATCACGGGTTCTGGGTGATGACCTTGGTGCCGTTCTGCGTCGCTTCCAGCAGGTTGTACGAGAAGCTCACGCTGTAACCGCGGAAGAACGTGATCGCCGCGAGCCGACTCGAGAGGTACGCGAGATCGGTGACGCGCGAGCGCGGGATCCACACCACGTCACCCGGCATCACCACCGCGACGTTTCCGTCCTTGTCGGCGTTGAGCGGATCGGTGAGGTCCACGCGGCGGACGATCACGTCCTTGCCGGCGGCGCGCATGGTGATGACCTCGTCGGGAAGTGCATCGATGGTGAACCCGCCCGCGAGCGCCACCGCTTCGAGCACCGTGCGCGGGCGCTCCATGCGATAGGCACCCGGGCTGCGCACGTCACCGAGCACGAACACCTTGGCGCCTTCGCTCTGGGTGAGGCCGACGTTGACGGTCAGTCGATCGTAGACGCGTCCGTATTCCGTCGAGACCGCCTCCGAGAGCTCCGCGAGGGTCCGTCCGCCGGCCTGGATGTCGCCGACGATCGGGAACGTGGCGCCGCCGTCGGGGCGCACGATGATCCGGCGCACCGGGCCGTTGTCGCTGCTCGACACGGACTTGAGGAGCTCCTGGGTCGCGGCGTCGAATTGCTTGACCGAGATGTAGATGTCGGGATCGCGCAGCGTGCCCTTGTATGCGTTGCGCACCTCGTCCACCAGCTCGGACGGGCTCTTGCCCGCGGCAATCACGTCTCCCAGGTAGGGCAACGAGATCTTTCCGTCGGGGCGGATCGTCTGCGCGGAGTCGAACGTGGGCAGGGTGGGGAAGCGGATGTCGAGCTGGTCGCGGATCTGCAGCAGGTACTTGGGCCGAAGCTCGTCGCGGACGGCGTAGAGCACGCTCAGCTCGTCGCCCGGTGCGATCCGGTATTCCGGCACCTTGTCGAGCGTGGCGACACCCTCTCCCGCGGCGCCCTTCATGGGATCGAAGAGCGGCAGGTTCACGGGTTCCTTGGGTGCGCAGCCGCCGAACAAGAGGATCGGCAACGCGGCAACGGCGGCGATCCGCACGAGCTTGCTCATGGAGGTTCCTTTCCGGAGGAGAGCGAGACGTCGCCGAGGATGCGCTGCGCGCGAGGCCGAGTAAAGCCGCCGAGCCTCTCGGGGGTCCGTTCCAGCCCCCCGCCTGCCCGTGAGATGACCACGGCTGGGCCGTCCCACCAGTCGCTCGCACGGCTCGCGCGGCGCTCTTGGCGCCGGGAGCGATCGACGGCGCGCGTGCAGAACGGTGCGCCGAGCGAGGAAACGTGTCACGCGATACTGCTCCGGAGCACGTACTGATCGACGATGTAGCGATTGAGGTGCGTCACCGGCTCGTAGAAGACGACGATGGAGCGACCGTCGCCGTTCGCGTCCGGCGACTCCGCGGGCGGCGGCGCGGGATTGCGCTCGCCACCGTCGGAGCGCGCGTTCGCATCCCCGTTCGGCCCCTGCTGCACGCGATACACGAACCCCCTGCAGCGCGCGCGCTTGCGGCGACCGGAGCGCGGGCTGTAGGTCTCGAGCACCACGTACACCTCCTGGTTCTTCTCCAGGGGCAACGGGCTGACCAGGCAGAGCGCCTCGTGGTTGATGTCGATGAGCTCGCACGAAACCGGCAGCCGCACGCGGAACGACTCGTCGGTCAGGAACGCCTCGACGTCCTCGCGCGCCACGCGACGGGTGACCCGCTTGTTGGTGAGCGCCGACACGGCGAGCGTCTTGCGAACCAGCGACCACTGCGACTGCACGATACGAAGCTCGTCCGCGGCCGCGTTGAAGGTCTCGCGCAGGGTGTTGCGCAGCACCGTGAGCGCCGTGGTGAAGATGAAGCCGACGTCGCGAAACGGGCTCGAGCCCCGCGTGAGGAAGCGGTAGTCGATCCGCGATCGGATCTGCTTGGGCGTCGAGTGCGGGGTGAAGAACTGCGAGTATCCCGTGAGCCCCGGCCGCACCAGGAAGGTGCGGTCGTAGTTGGGGATCATCTGGCGATAGCGCTCGTAGGCTTCGGGACGAACCGGACGCGGACCCACGAAGTCCATGTCGCCGCGGATGATGTTGACGAGCTGCGGCAGCTCGTCGAGACGCGTGGCGCGCAGGAAGCGGCCGAACGCCGACTCGAGCTTGCCGTTGGGGACGTGCAGGTTGGCGCCCAGCTCGCGCTCGGCGTTTCGCGACAGCGTGCGGATCTTGTAGATGGTGAAGATCCGCTTGCCCTTGCCGAGACGCCGCCCCTTGTAGATGAACTGGCCGCGATCGTCCTCGAAGAGGTGATGCAGGACCCACAGCACCGCGATCACGAACGACGCGGGGACGAGGAAGAAGGCGGCGAGCGAGACGTTCACGACGCGGCGCAGACCATCGGCGCGCTCGCGCTCGAGCAAGGCAAGCGCCGTGCGATCGATGCGCGCGTCGGTGCGCGGCGTCGCGAGCGTCCCTGGCGCCGCCGGCGCGTCGGGGGGACGCGGGAACGGCACGACCCGGCCCCGTTCGGTGCCGCGGCCGAGGACGGTGGTGGTGGTTCGCGGGTTGCGCAGCGTGCCGCTGCGACGCGGCGACAGCGAGCCGGCACGGGTGGCTCGTGGCGCGTCGGGTTGGCGAATGGGCTCGGCCACGTCTGCCTCTAGTGCATCTGGGCCCTCACGGGGCCCAAGAGTCGGGATCGAAAAGGAGAAAGCGTCATACTAGCTCCGCGCCTGAGCGCAGGTCGCGCGCGGAACGTAAAATTTTGTCACGCTGCGTCGTGACCTCCGCAAGCCGCCTCTGGTCGACGCCCAGGCCGCGCGGCGAGCGGACGCTACGCCCGGCGGACGTCGACGAACGCTCGGCGGCCGAGGGTTCAGCCCACGAACTTGTAGCCTTCGCCGTAGACCGAGAGGATGAACCGCGGGTTGCCGGGCTCGCCCTCGAGCTTCTGGCGAAGCTTCAAGATGTGGTTGTCGACCGTCCGGGTGTTGGGCACGACCTGGTAGCCCCAGATCTCGGTGAGCAGCTTGTCGCGGCTCACGATCTGCCCTCGGCTCCGGATCAGCATGCGCAAGATCTCGAACTCTTTCGGGGTCAGATCGACGTGCTGGCCGGCCTTGGTGACTCGGCAGCGCTCGAAGTCGACCTCGATGTCCTCGAACCGATACCCCGGCTGCTGCTCCGACGGCCGCACCGGGTCGCGCCGCAACCGGGCGCGGATCCGGGCCACCAGCTCGCGCACGCCGAACGGCTTGGTCACGTAGTCGTCGGCGCCCAGCTCGAGGCCGAGCACCTTGTCGATCTCCTCGGAGCGCGCCGTCAGCATGATGATGGGCGTGGCGATGCCCTGCTTGCGCAGCTCGCGACACACGTCGAGGCCGCTGGTGCCCGGCATGTTCACGTCGAGCAGGATCAAGTCCGGCTTGCCCGAGAGCGCGAGATCCAACCCGGCCTGGCCGCGCGATGCGCGCAGCACCTTGTAGCCGTCGCGCAACAGGTGGACCTCCAAGCCTTGGGCGAGATCCTCGTCGTCGTCGACGATGAGGACGGTGTGCTTGTGCGCCGGGCTGGTCTGCGACTCGACGCGCGGCGACGCGGCGGTCGAAGTCGACGCCGACGGCGGCAGTCCCGGCCGCGCCGGCGCCCGCGGCTCCAAGCGACGCACCTTGTTCGGGTCTACATCCCGCAGGGGATCGCGCTGGGTCATGGTCGCGTTGAACGAATTACCAGAGCCGCCGTCGGACGGCGACCAATATGCCGCATCCGCGCGCTGTGCGGAGCGCCACATACGTTCCATTCCGTCTCGTTCCATGAACCGCGCCTCCCTGTGTCTCCTCACCGCATCGGTGAGTCTGAAGCCAACGCTCGGCAGCCACCACGGAAGCAAGCGGGGCGCCATTTCTTGGAAACATTTGAAATCCCTGGAGTTTCTCACTCGAAGCGCGCGAGGAGACCCGCCCCCGAAGGGGGTTGGTGACAATTGGATCTGACGGAAGTCGTCAAATATCCGGCGATGACCGACCGGTCGCTCGGTCTGTCGCGGTTGGTCTGCGTGTGGGTCCAAACGTCACGAGTGTGACTGTCCGTCAAGATCGATCTGACCGCGTTGGCTTCTCGTCGGGGGTTACGAATGGCGAGAGGGCGCGGATTCTTTCGACTTCTGACGATTCGTGACGATTGGCCCGCCGGTTGCTCTAGCCCGGATCAGCACGAGCACGGGAACGTCGCAGGGGCGATCGATCCACACGGCTCGTGCGGTTCTTCACGAACCGGGTCAGCCAGGGGGCATGCCAGCGAATTCGACTCCTCGATAAAGGCAAACCACTCGAAAGAGTGGGACGCAAAGCCACTGGCCCTCCCTCCCCCACGGGAGCGGGTCGCAGGGCTGCCGAGCAGACGCGGCGACTCATCCAGAGCCGGTCCCGTCGCGCGGCGTCGCGGACGTCCGTCGGGCCCCGTGCTCTCGGGAGGAGACGCCGATGCGACCGCGCTTTTCTTTCTCTCTTCCTTCCTTTCCTCGACCTTCACGAGCGCTGTACGCCAGCGCCATCGCGGTCTTGGCGTCGGCCTCGTTCGCCACCACGGCAGCAGCGGCCTATCGCACCGATCGCATCGGTCCGTCGTCACTCGCGACCAAGACCGGTAGCGTCGACGCCAGCTCCACCGACGTGCTCGCCGTCGCCGATCAGCCCAATCCGAGCGCACCGGATCGCGGTGTGCGCGTGTTCAAGGCCGCGAAGAAGGGCTTCAGCGGCGTGTTGACGTACACCCTGCCGAGCGGCCTGGACGCGGTGAGCGCGTCGGGCATCGCCCTCGACCTCAACTACCTCGGCGACTCGGGCACCAAGAAGCGCTGGACCTTCGAGCTCCAGGACTTCAAGCGCAAGAAGTGGGTGGCGATCGGCGACTCGTCCCAAGCCACCGCCGGCGCGTGGAGCACGCTCCATTTCGCCGTGACCGGCGACTTCGCGCCCTACCTCAACGCGAACCGCCAGATGCAATTGCGCTACGCGACCACCGGCAAGAAGCTGGTGAGCCGCCTCGATCTCGCCGCCGTGGCCGTCACCAGCTACGAGCCCGATCCGCCGCCGCCGCCCCCGACCACCGGCGGCGGCCCGGAACCCTCGACGGAGAGCTCGGTGCGCTCGGTCTTCAAGGGCTCGTTCACGGCCTCGCCCGAGGCCATCGAGTACGTCGCCACCGTGCCGGACCTGCACGTGCTCAGCATGGGTCCGTCGAAGGTGCAGTCGATCAAGAGCGTGAACCCGCAGGTCGAGGCGTACCACTACTTCAAGACCGGCGGATTGCACGGGCCCGCGACTCGACCGCCCACGGGCGATCCGGGCTGGGACCAAGTGGTGGCGCAGGATCTGCTCTGGTCCGGGCCGAGCGGCAACGCCGTCACGCAGACCCAGAACGGCTGGTACTACGTCGACATCCAGGATCCCGCGAAACGCGCCGCGTGGATCGCGATCCTGATCGACCAGATCGCCGAGGTGCGGGCGCAGGGGTGGGACTCGGTGTTCCTCGACAACGCCGGCGTGATCGAGCCGAGCCTGATCACCGAGTACCCCGCGGACTATTCCGACGCCGCTTATTACGCGGCGGTCGCCGACGTGCTCGCCGGACTGCGCGCGGCGTTCCCCGACATGCACCTGATCTTCAACTCGTATTCGGGTTGGGCGCCTGTGGGGATGCGCGGTCTCGAGCTTCTCGACCACGCGGACGGCATCTTCTTCGAGGGCTTCAGCCTCAAGGTGAGCGGCAAGTATTTCGACACCGGCCGCTACCTCCAGCAGCTCGAGGACTTCGCGTCGGTGGTGAGGAGCGGTCGGGTCGCGGTCGCGATGGATTACCTCGCGACCACCGACGTCGCGCGGCGGATCTGGTCACTCGCTTCCTACCTCTTGGTCAACGCGCCCAGCGCGTACCATTACCTGGCCGGCACCGACACCGAGACCGAGCTTCAACAATTCCCCGAAGACCAACTCGCGATCGGCGAGCCGCTCACGGACGCCGCGGTGCGCGTCGACGGGCTGGTCGTGCGCAGCTACACGGGCGCGGTGGTGGTCGTGAACCCGACCACCGCGAGCAAGAGCTACGCGATGGGCGAGGGCACGTGGCAGCAGCTGGCGCTCGCGGGCGGCGGCGATTTCCCCAACCCGGGCGCCGTGACCTGGACGCCGCTCGCCGGAACCGCCGTCAGCCTCGCCCCCAACACGGCGATCGTCGTTCGCCCGGCGCGCTGAGGAGCACGCACGGCGCGGACGCGGCGCTCTCGTCGCTCATGGCACGTGCGCGCTCCAGCGGGCGGTGCTCCCGGTGTAGTCGAATCCGTCCCAGAACACGGTCACCTTGTTCGAGACGCACACCAACCGCTCGGGGTAGACGCAGCTGTAGGCCGTGCCGGCATCGGCCCATTCGGCGGTGCGTGCAAATGCCGCCGTGCCAACGCCCTTGGAGGTCACCGCAGTGCTCGTCCAGTCGGAGCAGTCGCTGCCGGTCGAGTTCCCGAACGCATCCGTACCGCTCGCGAAATACGGCGCCGTGTCCAGGTAGGTGCCGAGCTCCGTTTGATGGATGGAGGTCGCGATGGACCCATCCATGAAGTCGGCCTTCGAGTTGGCGACGGCGATGCCATCGATTCGCCGGAACGGTCCGTTGGACGTGATGCGTGTCGCGACTTCGCTGTTCGAGTCGGATAGCCATGCAACGAACGACTGAGGCTGCGGCAAATGGCCTGCCGTCGCACGCGCCCGACAGATCTGATCTCCAGCGGCAACTCCAGTCTGACCGTTGGCGGCTGCGTCGTCGCCGAGCCGCGACGGATGCTGGTCCGAGGTCACGAACACGATCGAGCCGGGGCTGCTCCAGCGGTTCGCGGTGGCATCTCCCGCCCCCATCTGCATGCAGAGCAGCCGGTGCGACTCGTTGCACGTCGCGCTCTTGTACACCGTCCACAACACCGACGTGCCGAGCCCCGTCCCTACTGAGCCCGACACCCCAGAGCTCAACGTCGACCAGTCGTTGCACCGCACGTAGCCGCCTTTTCCGTCCGCGCCTGTGGCGCTCCAGTACTGCGCATCGGTGACGTCGGTGACGCTCGCTCCGTCCTCGTCGAGAAACGCCGGGAAATACACGTGTGGGTCGCCGTTCACGATCTCGTCGAGCGTTTCACCGAATGCGGTGACCCCATTTGCCAAGCGCCACGGACCAGCCTGGGGCAACGTGCCGCCCTGGCCACAGTTCGCGCCCTTCGTGCCGGAGTACCCGAGCACGTTGCAGTACGCATCCGTGCCGGTCACGGAAATCCACGCGCGAAATGTCGCGTAGTTGGACGAGATGGCTTGATTCGACGACAGGAACGCATAGCTCTGACAGATCGCATTCGCGGCCGCGATCCCTGAGAGCCCGCCTCCGTATCCGCCGGGCCAGCTATCGAAGTTTCCGGTCCCCTTGCCGGAGGTCACGAACACGTGGCGGGTGACCGCGGCGGCAGGCGCGGCCATCGCGAGAATCGCTGCAACGAGCGATGCAGCGACAGGCGTACGGCGGGTGACCCGAGTCAGGGTCGATCGCATGAGCAGCCTCCGTGCTCGGCTGAGTGATGCCGTCGACAATACCGCAGTCCACGGCGCGCGCGCCGGATGGCCTCCGTCGTCAGGATCCATCGCCATTCCGGTAGATGTTCGCGGTCTCCCTGCACCACCCAGGCGACCGCGACAGGCGCCGCTCAGCGCGCCCAGCTCGACTGCGACGCGCCCTGAGCACACCCGGAGAGCTGGGTGCAGGTCGACGAGACCGTGTCGATTGGCGCCTCGCGATTTCCTGACGATGCGCACGACTCTGACGTCATTGCGGTGACTTTTTGCCGAGCCAACAGGGCAAAATCCGATCTGATCAGCGTCATCAGTCACGAAATCGCTCACATTTCTGATGTCTTGACGATTCAAGACTTTGGCAGCCGGATTGCTCTAGGACAGCTCGTCAATTTTCCACACACGCAGGGGAGTACGCACTTCGGACTCAATCGTCTCGTCAAGGGCAAACCACCGGAAACGGTGGGACGCAAAGCCACTGGCCTAAATCCCAACCCGGGACATGGCAGCAGGGTTGCCGAGCGACCTTCCCAGAGCCTCCGCGGGGCCTGGGGCGATCGCAAGGCGCAGTCGAAGGCCTGAAGCCGATTCGCCCCGCCCGACCCAGGAGGCTGCCATGAAGTTTCCTCGCCTGATTCCATCCCTCTGCGGCGCGCTGCTTGCGGCACTCGCCACCGCGGGGATCGCGACCCCGAGCCTTGCGAGCTACGTGACCTCCGAGGTCGCGCCCAGCTCCGTCTCGACCGTCAGCGGCACCACGGGCGCCCAAGCCCTGAGCGTCCTGGCGACCAAGGACCTCACCGGCACCAGCACCGATCTCACGCGCGCCCAGCGCTACACGCCGAGCTCGAGCGGCTACCAGGGCCTCTTCTACTTCCGTGTGCCGAGCGACGTGGACGTCGCCGCGGCCTCGGGGATCACGCTCAAGGCCAACTTCTACGGCCGCGTGAAGAAGCAGCAGCGCTGGACCTTCCAGGTTCGCGACGTCGCGGCCAAGAGCTGGGTGACGCTCGGCTACAACGACGTCGCCGCCTACCACACCTGGCAGACGCTCTCGTTCGCGCTCTCCGGCGACTTCTCGCGGTTCGTCGATTCCAGCCGTCAGGTCCAGGTCCGCTACTACACGACCCAATCCGTCGATACCAGCGACCTCGATCAGCTCGTCGTCGCAGTGACCAAGTACGTGCAGGACACCCCACCGCCGCCGCCCACGCCGACCCCGGAGCCCACGCCGACGCCGACCCCGGTTCCACCGCCGAGCGAGACGGTTCAGGGCGTTCGCACCGTGTTCAAGGGCAGCTTCTCGAACACCACGGACCAGGTGAACTACGTCGCCAACGTGCACGACATGCAGATCTTCAACGGCATCGGCCAGTCGAAGATCAACGCCGTCAAGGCCGCGAATCCCTCGGCGACCATCTACACCTACCAGAAGGTGGCCGGCATCCATGGCCCCGATCCGATCGTCCCCGCCGGTGATCCAGGCTGGTCGTCGGTCCAGTCGCAGGACCTGCTGTGGTACGGGCCGAGCGGCAAGGCGGTCACCCAGACGCAGAACCTCTGGTACTACATCGACATCATCAATCCGGCGAAGCGCGCTGCGTGGATTCCGATTCTGGTGGCCAACATCCAGAGCCAGCTCGCCCTCGGCTACACCGGCATCTTCTTCGACAACGCCGACATCATCGACCCGAGCCTGATCACCGAGTACCCGGCCAGCTACACCGACTCGGCGTACTACCAGGCGGTGGGCGAGGTGCTGAAGGCCGTCCAGGCGGCGCTGCCCGGCAAGAAGATCGTCATCAACTCGTACATGGGCGCCGCGGCGTCCGGTAACCGAGGTCCCGAGCTGCTGGCCCACTCCGACACGCTCTTCTTCGAAGGCTTCAGCATGAAGGCTTCGACCAAGTTCTTCACCGATCGCGCCCGCTACATGCAGCAGATCAACGATTTCGCGGCGGTCGTCGCCTCGGGAAAGAACGCCGTCGCGATGGACTACGCGCCGGTTGGCGACATGCAGCGGCGGATGTGGTCGCTCGCGTCGTACCTGATCGTGAACTCGCCACGCTCGTACCACTACTACGCCGGAACGGATGCTGGCTCCGAGCTTCAGTCCTATCCCGAGGACACGCTGGATCTCGGCGTGGCGACCTCGGACGCCGTCGACCGCACCGACAAGCTCGTCAGCCGCAACTACGCGGGCGGCACGGTGGTCGTGAACCCCGACACGGCGAGCCACACCTACACGATGGGCAGCGGTAGCTGGCAGCAGATGGTGCTCTCGGGCGGCGGTGCGTATCCCGCCACCGGCACGATCACCTGGACCGCGGTGAGCGGCACGTCGATGACGCTCGCACCGAACACGGCCGTGATCGTGCGACCAGCTCAGTGACCCTCCTCCCTCTGGGTGGGTAACCCCGCCGAGGCCCCGACGCCGTGGGATCCCCTGCCCCACGGCGCCACCGGGGCCTCGGCCTTTTCTTCGTGTCGCGGGAGTCTGATCCAGCCCCCGCCAGTCCGCGACGCGGCGTGCATGGTAGCCTCGCGGCCCCGCCCTCGTTTCGCGAGCTCGATGACGGTCACCAGCGCCAGCGCCGGCAAGAAACGCCTCGCCTATCTCGTGATGCGCTTTCCGGCGGTCACCGAGACCTTCGTCCTCCGCGAGATGGTGGAGCTCGAGCGACAAGGCCTGCCGCTCGAGCTCTACGTCGTGATTCGGCAGAACGAGCAGGTGGTGCATCCGGATGCACACGCCTACCTCGCGCGGCTGCACACGTCGCCTTACCTCTCGCCACGGGTGGTGCTCGCCAACCTGCGCTGGATGCTTCGCAAGCCTGGCACCTACTTTCGACTGTGGTGGCGGACGTTCCGCGAGCTGTGGGGCACCTGGAACTTCCTGGCGCGGGCGATCGTCCTCTTTCCCAAGGCGGCGGCGTTCGCGGCGCGCATGGAGGAGCAGGGCGTCGGTCACGTCCACGCACACTTCGCGACGCACACCGCGTACATGGCGTACCTGATCCACGAGCTCACCGGGATCACCATCAGCTTCACCGCGCACGCCCACGACATCTTCATTCGCAAGGCGATGCTGTGTCGCAAGGTCGCCGCGGCGCGCTTCGTCGCGGTGATCTCGGAGTTCAATCGCGAGTGGCTCGTGAAGCATTGCGGCGAGGCGGCGCGCGCCAAGATCCACGTGGTGCGCTGCGGAGTCTTCCCGGAGCGCCACCCGTCACGGCCCGCGGGAGCGAAGCCGCGCGAGCCGGGCGCGCCCTTCCAGGTGCTCACCGTCGCGAGCTTGCGTGACTACAAGGGCATTCCGGTGCTCATCGAGGCCTGCCGCCTCGTGCGCGACCGCATCCCCGGGCTGCACTGGGAGGTCATCGGCGGCGGTCCGGACCGGGCCCGGCTCGAGGCACTCATCGGCGAGAAGGGTGTCGGCGACGTCCTCACGCTCGCGGGACCGAGGCCGGAGGACCAGGTGGCGGCACGCCTCGCCGCGGCCGATGCGTTCGTCCTCACCAGCGTCGTCATGCCCGACATGCGGATGGAGGGGATTCCGGTGGTGTTGATGGAGGCGCTCGCCACCGGGTTGCCCACGGTCGCCACGCGCATCTCCGGCATTCCGGAGCTGGTCATCGACGGGGACACTGGCTGGCTGGTGCCGGAGCGCGATCCGAACGCCGTCGCCGAGGCCCTCGTCGGGCTGTACAATGATTCGATCGAGGCCGCGCGCCGCGGCGCCCGCGGCCGGGCGCACGTGCTCGACGAGTTCACCGTAGCTGGCAACGTCGCCCGGTTGCGGGCGCTCTTCGAGTCGGCGCTCGGCTGAAGCGAGCTCACCCGCGGTCGATCCGGCAGCCCACGGCGCGCAACCACCCGCAACCCATGCTCCTCGACTTCGTCATCTGGGTTTCGCTGGCGGCGCTGGTCTACACCTTCGTCGGGTATCCGCTGTTGATGGCCGGGTGGGCGCGCCTGCGTCCCCACCCCGTGCGACGTGCCGCCATCACGCCGCCGCTCACGCTGCTGATCTGCGCGCACAACGAGGAGGACGTCCTCGAGCGCAAGCTCGAGAACGCGCTCAGCCTCGACTATCCGAAGGAATCCCTCGAGATCCTGGTGGTCGACGACGGCTCGACCGATCGCACCGCCGAGATCGTGAAGCGCTTCGCCGACCGCGGCGTACGGCTCGAGAGCCAGCACCCGCGACAGGGCAAGAGCCTCGCGGTGAATCTGGGCGTTGCGCGCGCCACCGGCGAGATCGTCGTGCTCTCGGACGCGTCGCCGGACTACGCCACGGACGCGCTGCGAAACGCGGTCCGCCACTTCGCCGATCCCGACGTCGGCGTGGTGTCCGGTCGCATTCGCCTCAAGGACAGCGCGTCGATGGTCGAGGTCCCCGCCGGGCTCTACTGGAAGTACCAGGAGCTCTTGTGCGTGTGGGAGAGCGCCACGGGCACCACGGTGGGTGTGAACGGCAACCTGTTCGCGTTCCGCCGGGTGCTCTTCGCGCCGCTCGCCGCCGAGACCATCAACGACGAGTTCACCGTGGCGATGAACATCGCCAAGCGCGGTCACCGCGTCCTCTACGACCCCGAGGCGGTCACCCACGACATCGTGTCGTCGTCGATGTCGGACGAGGTGGCGCGCCGCGCGCGCATCAACGCGGGGCGCTATCAGGCGCTGCTCCAGACGTCGTTCCTCTCGCTCGACAACGTCGGCCTCACCTTTCGGCTGGTGTCGCACAAGCTCAGCCGCCCGTTGGCGCCGCTGTTCATGATCGGGCTCCTGGTGGCGTGCCTGGTCGACTCGACGCGCTCCGAAGACGTGGTGGCGGGCGCGTTGCTCGGCGGACAGGCGCTGCTCTACGGGATGGCGTGGGTGGGCTGGATCGCCGAACGGCGCCAGTGGCCGAAGATCCGCATCGTCAGCGTGCCGTACTTCTTCGTGAGCGGTAACGTCGCAGCGCTCATCGGCCTCTATCGATACGTGACCGGCCGGCAGAGCGTGACGTGGCAGAAGCGCACCGTCGCCAGCGCGTGAACGGCCGGGCCGCTCGCGCGCTCGGCGCCGTGCTGGTGAGCGCGCTCGCGTCTTGCGCGCCACGGGTCGCGGAGCTCCCGCTCGAGAGCCCGCTCGCGGCGGCGCGCGGCAGCGAGCCGGGCGCCACGAGGGTCCGCACCGCGTTCCAGGGAGGATTCGACGCGAGCGCCGAGGAGCAGATCCGCTTCGTGGCCGAACGCCACGAGCTCTGGGTGCTCAGCGGCGGCCCGGCGAAGCTCGCCAAGCTGCGGGCGGCGAACCCCAGCGCGCTGGCGCTGCGCTACGCGAAGATCGGCGGCCTGCACGGTCCCGTGACTCGCCCGCCCGCGGGAGACCCCGATTGGGCCGAGGTGGAGCGCGGTGACCTGATCGCCCGCGATCCGAGCGGACGCGCCGTGCGCAACACCGAGAACGGCTGGTACTACGTCGACATCCTGGAGCCGGGGCACCGCGCGCGATGGAGCGAGCTCTTGATCGCGCGGCTGGCGGTCGATCTCGAAGGCTACGACGGCGTGATGCTCGACAACGCCGGCGTCGTGCACGCGTCGCTGATGAGCGCGCGACCCGCCGAGTACGACGATGCACGCTATTTCGAGGCGGTGCACGATCTGCTGCGCCGCGTGCGCGCGGCGCTGCCGGGAAAGACCATCGTCTTCAACTCGTACGGCGGCTTCGCTCCACCCGAGCTTCGCGGGCCCACGCTGCTGGATGTCGCCGACGGGATCTACTTCGAGGGCTTCTCGTCCAAGGTGAACGGTGCCGCGTTCGGCCGCGCGCGGCTCACCCAGCAGATCGGCGACTTCGCCGCAGCCGCCGCGGCGGACAAGATCACGGTGGCGCTCGACTACGTCCCGGCCACGGATCTCGACGGCAGGCTGCGCTCCCTCGCCGCATTCTTGCTCGGTGCCGGCGAGCGCTCGTATCACTTCGTCACCGACCCGCGCCTCGGGACTGCCGTGCAGGAGTATCCGGAGGACACCCTCGACCTGGGGACGCCGCTGGGAATGCTGCGCGCCCGCGCCGACGGGCTCGTGAGCCGGCGCTACGAGCGTGGCCTCGTGCTGCTCAACGCCGACGAGGCACCCGTGGTCTTCGACGTGCCGGGCACGCGGCCCGTCGAGACGTTGCGGCTCGCGGGCGGAGGAGCGTTCCCGAGCGCCGGTTCGCTCGAGTGGGTGCCTGCGCCCCACCGTCTCACGCTGGCCGCGCAGAGCGCCGCGATCATCCGTTGAAGCGATAGGCGCGGAACTCGGCGTTGCGGAAGGTGAGCTGGAACCATTCGGGGTGGCGCGAGACGATGCCCCCCAGGCGGTTCTCCTCGTCGAGGCCATCGACCACCCAGCGAACGCGAACGCTCCTCAGATAGGCGGCGAGCTCGTCGTCGGACGCCACGTGCGGAACGACGGCGGGACGGCCCGTGAAGAGCGAGATCGCGCGCGCCTTGCGGAACGCGATCACGTCGTCGGGCGCGGTGCGCGAGCGCAGGAACGCGAACAGCTCGCGGGCACTGGCCGTCGAGACGCCGCTCGTGAGCGGACCGAAATCGAGGGTGGTGTAGCGCGCGCCGTAGCTCGCGAGCGCCGCGGCCACGAAGAGCGCCGGCAGCGCGCGATGCGCCCGCTCCAACGCGACCAGCGCGTAGGCGAACAGCAGCGGCAGGATCGGTAGCAGGAATCTCGTGCCTTGCTCGCTCGGCCACGCCAGCACGATCCCCAGATAAGGCACCAGGAACGCCTCCGCGATCGAGACTCCACGGCGCACGCGCGCGGCCCAGCCGACGAACGCCAGCACGATCGTGAGCCCGGTCAAGGCCGCTCGCGGGACGAGCCAGTAGCCGTTCGCCCACACCACGGAGAGCGCCCGCGCGTACACGTCGAGGTTTCGCACCACGATCATCGGATCGTTGCGAAGCTGATCGGTGTAGCTCGCCTCGGGCGGCAGGATGCGCGACTGGATCGCGAATCCCACGCCGTACACCACCGCGGCGATCACCAGCGAGCGCGTGATGCGCCGCTCTCGCACCAGCTCGGCGAGCGCGAGCGCCGCCATCAGCGTGATGCCGACCGTGCGTGTCGCGGTGGCGACGAAGGCCGCGAGCCCCACGGCGGCCGCCGTCGCTGCCCGCGCTCGCGCGCTTGCATCGGGACGCTCGAGCCGCTGGGCCAGCGCCAGCGTCGCGTACACGAACGCGAGGAAGGGAAGGTCCGAGAGGACTTGGTCCTTGAAATCCCAGAGCCACGGATTGAAGCCCAAGAGCCCGACGGCGGCGTAGCGGATCCGCGGCGATGCGATCGGGCGCAGCGTGCGCTCGATCAACACGAGCGCCACCAGCAGGAACGCGATGCACTCGATCTTCATCGCGGTGAGGTTGAGCTCCGGCCAGGTGGCCGCCACGACTGGCGTCAGCAGCAGCGGGAAGACCGGCGGGTAGGCGCGTGGTCCGGTCGCCGCGGTGGCCGGGTTGTAGACGTAGCCGGTCGCCGCGTACGGGCGGCCCTCGACCAGATTGCGCGCGTGCTGGACGTACTGCGCGAAGTCGGCGCCCCAGTCGTGGCCGTCGCGGATGGTCGCGAGCTGGAACGCGCCGATCGCGAGAATCAGCACCGGGAGCGCGAGACGCGCGATCGGGAGCGGGTGCCGGGACGCGCGCGGTTGCACTGGCTCAGACCGGATTCGATACGGGTGGCGGGTCGCGCGCGCGGGCTCGGCTGCGAGCGCGGCTGCCCGCGTCACGGCCCGATGCGAAAGACCAGCAGGTCGCGCAAGATGGGCGTGTCGAGCGGCTCTCCGCCTACCTGCGTGGCATCGAAGAACCAGCCGGTCACGAACGCGAAGCCGCGCGGATCGAGCGCCACGGCGATCCCGAGGTCCTCGCCCGCGCCACCGAACGAGCGCGCCCAGCGCGTCGCGCCGTCCGCGCCCGCCAGACGGGTCACGAAGATGTCCTTGTCGCCCGCGCTCACCAGCGGGCCGCCGCCGAAATCGACGCTGCCGCTGAAGAAGCCCGTCACGACCACGTCGCCGTCGGCGCGGGCCGCCACGCCGAGACCTTGATCCGAGCCGGCGGCGCCCAGGCTCCGCGCCCACAGCGGATTGCCGGTCGCGCCGTCGAGCTTCGCCACCAGCACGTCCTCGTCCCCTGCGCTGGAGAGGCGCGCGTTGCCGAGATCGTCGGTGCCGTGGAAGTAGCCCGTGAGCGCCACGTGGCCGTCGGGAGTTCCCACGACGCTGAGGCCCTGATCGACGTCGCTCGAGCCGAAGCCGAGCGCCCAGAGGGCGTGCCCGTCTTCCAGTCCGAGCTTCGCGACGAACAGGTCCTGACCACCGTGGCTGCGAAGCTGCGTCGAGCCGAAGCGCGGATCGTGGGTGAAGAAGCCCGTGATCAGCAGATTGCCGACGGTATCGCTCGCGACCTCCAATCCCTGGTCGTCGTCGTCGGCGCCGAAGTTCCGCGCCCACAGCGGTGCGCCGTCGCGCTCCGCGAGCTTCATCACCAGCACGTCACGGTTGCCGTTGCCCTGAAGCTTGGCGCCGCCCACCCGCAGCTCGCCGAGGAAGAATCCCGTCACGACCGGCTGCCCGTCCTTGGCAACGGTGATCCCCATGCCCTGGTCGGATTGGTTGGTGCCGAACGCGCGCGCCCACAGCACCTGCCCGCTCTCTCCCGCGAGCTTGAGCACGAACACGTCGCGCGCGCCGTTGCTCGCGAGCGTGGTTGCGCCGAACGCGACGTGATCCTGGAAGTAGCCGGTGACGTAGACGTCGCCCGCTTCGTCCACCGCCGCGGCGAGCCCACGCTCGTCGCTCGGGCCACCGAAGGACGTGGACCAGAGGTGCTGACCGTCGCTGCCGCGGTACTTGGCGACGACGACGTCGTCGCCGCCGTGATTGGTGAGCAGCCCGCCGCCGAAATCCGCCTGCGACGAGTCGAAGTAGCCGGTGGTCACCACGTTGCCCTCGCCGTCGACGGCGCCGCCGAACCCGCGATCGGTGGTCTCGCGACCGAAGCGGCGCGTCCAGACCAGACCGCCCGGCGAGACGAAGCGCGCATGCACGGTGCGCGGCTCGTCGACGGCGAGGGTGCAGCTCGCCTCGGAGCTCGCGCAATCCCCGGTGAAGCCCGCGAAAGTCGAGCCGGCTGCCGCGGCCGCGACGAGCTCGACCGTGCTGCCGGGTTTCACGAACACCGAGCAATCGTCGGAGCACGGCGCGCCGCCCGGTGTCGCGGTGATCGCGCCGCTGCCGTCCCCGTCGAAGCGCACCGCGAGCTCGGTCGCCGCGCGGAACGTGGCGGTCACGGCGAGGTCGTTGCTCGCCGTGAGCGTGCAGCGCGGATCCGCGCCGCTGCACGCACCCGACCAGCCGGCGAAGTACTGGCCCGTCGCGGGGCTCGCTTCCAGGACGACCGTGGCACGCGGATCGAACGAGCCCTCGCAGACGTCCCCGCAATCGATGCCAGGCGGATTGGAAACGACCGTTCCCGCGCCATCGCGCGTCACCGAAAGCCGTGGGCGATCCGATCCGCTGCCGCCACACCCGAACGCCACGAACGTCAAGAAGACGAGGACCGTCCGGCTCAACTCCATGACGGGCGCCGGCGCGGGTCGCCGCACCGCGTGCGCTCGCGGCCATTGCTGGAACGTGCTGGAAGCGTTGGGCATCTCGGTGCGTCTCGCAGGCTGTTTGGGTGGAGTGGCGCCGCTTCTCCACTCGCACATTTGGCGCGATCCAGCAACAGCCTCTCGACCTTTAGCAACCCGAATGCCACGGCCGGCACGAGGCCGCTGCGTGCGCCTGGGGCACCGGTGGAACCCCGGGTAAGCTCGCGGACGCCGCGCGAGAACGGCGGCAGGGGACCGATGCGTGATTGGTGAGTGGATCCAAGGCCACGTCGGCGTCACGCTGGCGATCACCATCGGGGGCTATCTCATCACCGCGGTCTACGTGCCGCGGGTGCTGCTCCGGAAGAGCGAGCCGGGCGCCACGCTCGCTTGGCTCATCGTCATCCTGCTCTTCCCGTACGCGGGACTGCTGCTCTACACGCTGCTCGGCTCGAGCCGCATCCAGCGGCGGCGCGCGGCGCGCCGCGAGTCGGACGAACGGATCGAGCGCGAGCTGGCCGTGCTGCTCGAGCCCACCGCGACCGAATCGGAACCGTGCGCCCCCGAGCCGTGGATGGACGCGAACCTGTTCCGCGTGGCGCGCAATCTCGGCCTGGGTCGGGGCACCGCCGGCAACGAGGTGATCCTGCACGCCGACGGACCGCAAGCGTTCGCGGCGATGCTCACGGCAATCCAGGGCGCGCGCCATCACGTGCACGTCGAGTTCTTCATCTTCCGCCACGACCGCACCGGCCAGCGCGTGCTCGATGCGTTGGTCGCCGCCGCGCGCCGCGGCGTCGAGGTCCGCTTGCTGGTGGACGCCGTGGGCCTCGCGATGACGCGCACGCGCACGTCGTTCTTCCGACCGCTGCGCGACGCGGGCGGCGAGTTCGTGCGCTTCTTGCCCTTGGGCTGGGTGCGCGGATGGTCGTTCTTCAATCTGCGCAATCATCGCAAGCTCCTGGTCATCGACGGCGAGACCGCCTTCACGGGCGGCATGAACGTGGGCGACGAGTACGCCGGGCGCCGGCGCCGCTTCACCCGGCCCTGGCGCGACACGATGGTGCGGATCCGGGGACCCGCGGCCCGCGCGCTGCAGGCGGTGTTCGCGCGCGATTGGTATTTCGCCATCGAGAAGAACCTGGCGGAGCCGCGCTACTTCCCGGATCCCGGAAGCGCCGGCAACGACATCGTGCAGGTGGTGCAGAGCGGTCCCGACGATTCGCTGCTGCGACTCCACCGTCACACGCTGGCGCTGATCCAGGTGGCGCGGGAGCGGCTCTACATCCTGACGCCCTATTTCATCCCGGACCTGGCGCTCGCGAGCGCGCTGGCGCTCGCCGCGCTGCGGGGCGTGGACGTGCGCATCATGCTGCCGCGCCGCTCCAACCATCTCTTGGTGAAGTGGGCGGGCCGCAGCTTCTACGAAGAGCTGCTCGAGACCGGCGTGGTGATCCACGAGTTCGACGAAGGCATGCTGCACGCGAAGGCGATCGTGGTGGACGGGATCGTGACCAGCGTCGGCAGCGCGAACATGGACATCCGTAGCTTCCGGCTCAACTTCGAGCTCAACACGTTCGTCTACGGAGCGGCCTTCGCCGCGCAGATCGAGGAGGTCTTCGTGCGCAACGCGCTCGCGTCGCGGCGCGTCGATCCCGCCGAGTTCGCGCGACGCTCGGTGTGGCTACGCTTCGCCGAGACCACGGCGCGAGTGCTCTCGCCGGTGCTGTGAGCGCGCGCCCCCACGCGGACCCTCCTCGTGCACGACTCCCCGCCCCCGTCGCCGCCGGTCACGGCGATCCTCGCGGCGCGGAACGAGTCCGCCACGATCGCCGACGTGATCCGGGCCACGCGCGCGGTGCTGCCGCCAGGCAGCGAGATCCTGGTGGTGGACGATGGTTCGCGCGACGCGACGGCGGCGCTCGCGGAGGAAGAAGGCGCCCGGGTGATCCGGAGAACGGGCGGCGCGCACGGCAAGGGGTTGGCCTTGCGCGACGGTCTGGCCGCGGCGCACGGAGACGTGCTGGTCTTCCTCGACGCCGACGGCCAGGATCCTCCCGACGATCTGCCGCGTTTGCTGGCGGCGCTCACGCCCGAGGTCGATCTCGTCAACGGCTCGAAGTTCCTCGGCACCTGCCTGCCCGGAGCGCTGAGCCCCCTCAACCGGGTCGGCAATCGCTTCATGAGCGGGCTCGTGAATCTTCTCTTCGGCCTCGCCATCACGGATTCTCAGTCCGGCTTTCGCGCCGCGCGCCGTCGGCGTGTGGCCGCGCTGCCGCTCGTGGCGCGCGAATACGAGATCGAGACCGAGATGCTGTTGCGTGCCGCGCTGGCGGGATTGCGGATCGTCGAGGTGCCGGTGACGCGGGATCGTCGTCGAGCGGGCCGCTCGGGATTTCGACGCGTCCGCAACGGCCTGCGCATCCTGGCGTGGATCGTCGCGTTGCGCGTCGGAGGTCTCGGGCGATGAGCGAAACGGCGGTGGCTCTCACCGATTACGCGCTGGTGGCCGAGTCGAGCGCCCTCGCCGTCTGGCTGGCGCGAGTCGCCCCGCCTTCCCGCGAGCGCTCGCTGTGGCTCGGCTTCTACGCGGCGACCGCCGTCGCGGCGCTCACCGGCGGCACCGTGCACGGATTCTTCACCGCGGCGCCGAGCTTGATCGGCTCGGCCCTCTGGATCGTGACGATGCTCGCCATCGGCGTCACAGGCGTCACGGTGCTGGCCTTGGCGGGCGAGATCGGCTGGCCGGGACCGGTGGCCCGCAAGCTCGCGCTCCTCGGCCTCGTCGAGCTGGTCGGGTACGCGGCGGTCGTGATCGGCGTGACGCAGGCGTATTGGCTGGCGCTCGCGCAATACGCACCGTTCGGCGCGCTCTGGTTGGCGGTGCTGGCGCGCGCGTGGTGGCGCCGTCGCGAGCGCGCCGATCTGCTCGGGCTGATCGGGCTGGCGCTCAGCTTCGTCGCCGCGGGTGTCCAGTTCTTCGGCGTCGCGATCCCCGCCGTCGGCCTCGATCACAACAGCCTCTACCACGTGATCCAGGCCGCCGGTCTATGGCTGCTCTTCCGGTGTGCCGTGGGACGGCTGGTTCCGTCCCGAGGAGCGTGACGTGCGCTTGATCGCGACCACCGCGCCTGGGCTCGAATCGCTGCTCGCCGACGAGCTGCGCGAGCTCGATCTGGAAAACCTCGAGCCCGGCCCCGGTGCGGTGGCCTTCGAGGGCGAGTGGGACGTGGCTGCGCGGGTGCTGGTGCGCTCGCGGATCGCGTCGCGGCTCTTGCTCTCGATCCGCCGCTTCGCCGCGCGCAGCGAAGCGATGCTCTACGACCAGACCCGGCGCGTGCCATGGCCCGATCACCTGCGCGACGGCGTGACGATCGCCGTGTTCGCCCACGGCTCCACCGCCGGCACCAGCTATCCGCTCCAGTTCGCGGCGCTCAAGATCAAGGACGCGATCTGCGACGAGATGCGCAAGCTCACGGGCGCGCGCCCCGACGTGAACCGCACCCGTCCCGACGTGCGCATCGAGGCGCTCTTCGCCGGGCGCCGCGCCGAGCTCTCGATCGATCTCGCGGGCGAGCCGCTGCACCGCCGCGGGTGGCGGCTCGCCGGCGGCGAGGCGCCGCTTCGGGAGAACCGCGCGGCGGCGCTGGTGCGGCTCGCGGCGCCCACCGAGGGACGCACGTTCGTGGACCCCTTCTGCGGCAGCGGCACCATCGCGATCGAGGCGGCGCTGGTCGCCACGCGCCGCGCGCCGGCGCTCGATCGGGCCCTCGACTCGTTCGCGTGCGCGCGGCTCTTCCCGGAATCGCGCGCGGCCATCGCCGCGGAGCAAGCGCGTGCCGCGACCGAGGTTCTCGCGACACCGCTCTTCCCGATTCGCGCCACCGACCTCGACGAAGAGGCGCTCGCGGCGGCGCGCGACAACGCGGCGCGCGCCAAGGTCGCGCACGCGATCGAGATCGGGCGCGCCGACGCGCGCGAGCTCGCCATCGCGGACGCGCTCATCGTGACCAATCCTCCCTACGGCGAGCGGGTCGCGACCGTCGCCGAAGCCATGGCGCTCATCACCGCCTTCACGCGCCAGCTCAAGCACCACGCCAAGGGCTCGCGGCTCGCGCTGGTGCTGCCGCAGGGGCCGCTCGAGACGAGCGTCGGCCTCAAGCCCGCGCGGCGCCTCGCGTTCTCGAACGGCCCGATTCCGTCGCGCTTGCTCGTCTACGAGCTCTACTGATCGCGCGCACCGAGCGAGATCCTCGCGCCGCCGGCGCGCGGCGAATCGCCGTGGGTGCTGCGGGTGGCCGCTCAGCCCGATGCGCGGGCGTTGGCCATTCGCTCGACGCGGTCGAGGATGCGCGGCGCCTCGCTCCGCAGCACGTACCGAACCAGAAACCCAGGAGCGTCGAAGCGCGGCTTCAGTGTTGCCTGGTAGGCCACTTCCGTCTTGCCCGGGTCCTCGCCAGTGCGGAACGTCCACGCGCCGGAAAGCTCGCCCAGATCGCCATCCAGCGTGGAGAACGTGACTCGGGAATGCCCGTCCTGGACGAAGCGGCGCGTGATGTCCAGGTCGCCCGCCATGACCAGGTGGTACTTGAAGCGCACGTCCACGACTCCGTCCTCGCGCCGCAGCACCTCGGCGGAGAAGATGTCGGGGATCATGTCCGCGTAGCGCTCGTAGTCGGTCACGACGCGGAAGACGTCTTCCACGGGTGCGTCCAGAACCTGGCGAACCTCGATCGAGCGGCCCGAGGGGGCCAACACCTCGCGGCGGCCGTTGTCCGGGGTCTCGCGCGCGCCGACGCCGAACGTCCCGCCGGGGCCCGCCCAGAGCCCGCCCAGAGCGACGAGCGCCAGCGCTCGACGCGCCCAGCGCTGCCTTGCTGCGTCACGTCCCGCGATCATCGCCTGCCCTCCGCCTCAACTCTCGAGGCTGCGCTCGGGCTCCTGGGTGGTCGCCAGTGACTCGAACCCACCGGGGAGCTTGGCGTCGATCTCCACACGAAGATCTTCGTAGGCCTGTGAGACTCGCTCGACGTACATGCGAGGGACCGCCCCCCCGCCGCTGAGGGCACGGCTGATGGCGGCCGGACCGCGGTTGTAGGCCGCCAGAGCATGCTCCAGGTCGTCGAATTGGTCCAGTAGTTCGGCCAGATAGAGCGTGCCCAAGCGGACGTTGGTCTCGGGCTCCAGCAGCTGAGCCGAGCCACGCCACGCGAGGCCGCGCTCCGCGGCGACCTCCTTGGCCGTCGCCGGGCGCACCTGCAATAACCCCAAGGCGCCGGCCGCGCTGCGCGCACGCGACTGATAGCCGCTCTCGACCTCGATCAGCGCCACGATGAGCAGCGGATCGAGATCGTGCTTGCGCGCCGTCGCGACCAGGGTCTCGCCGACGCGGCGCGGACGCGGCACGCCCTCCTCGGCGAGTCGAGCGGAGATCATGTCGCGGATCAGCGCGGGCGAGGCCTGCGCCGGCCAGCCGGCCACGCCGCGCCCCGGCGCCTCACACCAGGGTTCGAGCTCGACGGGCGGCAATCGATATTCGAGGGCGACCGGCATCTCCGCCCCCCAGACCGCCCCACGATACTGGGACGCGAGCACTGGACCCGTCGCACCCGCGAGAACTCCCGCCAGCACCAGCGCGACGGCGCGGCTCTCGCCGCCCGCAGCGCAACACCACAGCGCGCGCCGGGTCCTCGGACGGGTTCCGTGTGTGAACATGGCCAAGCACTGCTGCCGCCGGGCGCGGCGAGGGGAAGGCAGGGGATCCGGCGGGCGGGGTCACCCGGTGGGCTCGGGGGTGACCGACTGAGGCACGCGGCCCGACGTGTGCGTACGCGACGTCGGGCGCTGGCCGCCGGCTGCCTCGACTGGGCTCGTGGGAACGAGCTCAGTCGGCGCAGCCCGAATCAGGCCGGTTCCCGGTGGGGGCCGGGAACCCACCCCCACGGATCCAGGCCGGAACCCGGACCCGTGGGAGCGGAGAGAGCGAAAATCAGGCGCGGGCGCGCCGACGCGCCGGCGCTTGCACCTTGCGCGTCTTCTGCAGCGCGTTCACGCGGCGGGCGAGCTCGCTGAGCCGATCGTCGAGCTGCTCGATCTGCGAACGGGTCGGGATGTTCAGGATGCCGAGGGTGCGATCGATACCCTCGTCCACGCGGCGCTCGATCTCCTCGCGGGTGCGGCGCGCGAACACCAAGAGCTCGTCGACGGCCTTCTTCTGGCTCTCGGGGATGCGGCTCTCCACTTCCTCGACGAATCGACGTGCGATCCGCTGGCTTTCCTCTTCGACGCGCGCGAAACGATCTCGCACGTTGCTGATGCCGTCCTTGACGATGTCGGTCACCACCACTGCGCTCGCGGCCTCTGCTTTCCGTGCCATGTGAACCTCCTCGCCGGATCTTGGATCGCCTCCGACGCGGAGGGCGCAACTACGATCCGGAAGTTCGTGACAACCGCAACTTAACACGGCGCGTCATGATGTCAATGAAAATATGCCGCGCTGCGTAATTTCGAATTTACGCAAAGATATCCGCCGGATGGCGGATATTTTCCTCGAGGATCGGTTACGCGGCGGGGCGGGCGCGGTCGCGGGCCCAGGCGCGCAACGCATCGATCGGCTCGCGCATCGTGACCGAGAGCGGCACCATCTCGCGCGCGGCCTCCACGAGGTCGGCCATGGCGAGCGCGCGCTCGCCATCGGCGAACGCGCGATAGAGCGCGGTCACCACGACCTCCTCGATCTCCGCGCCGCTCATGCCCTCCGACGCGGCCACCAGGGGAGCGAGATCGAGCTTCGCCGGCTCGCGGTTGCGGCGCGCGAGATGGATCGCGAAGATCTCTCGGCGTGCCTCGGCGTCCGGCAGGTCGAGGAAGAAGATCTCGTCGAAGCGGCCCTTGCGCAGGAGCTCCGGCGGCAAGGAGTCGATCGCGTTGGCGGTGGCGACCACGAAGACCGGCCGCGTCTTCTCCTGCATCCAGGTCAGGAACGTGGCGAACACGCGGCGCGTGGTCCCCGAGTCCAGGTCGCCAGAGCCACCGGCGCCGGCGAAGGCCTTCTCGAGCTCGTCCAGCCACAGGACGCACGGCGCGAGCGACTCCGCCGTCCGGATGGACCGGCGCATGTTCTCTTCGCTGGCGCCCATGAACGAGCTCATCACGTTGCCCACGTCCATGCGCAGCAGCGGCAGCTTCCAGTGGCTCGCGATCGCCTTGGCGGTGAGGCTCTTGCCGCAGCCCTGCACGCCGAGGAGCAAGAGACCGCGCGGCTCCGGAAGGCCGAAGGCCCGCGCGCGGGCCGAGAAGCTGGCGCCGCGGCCGTCGAGCCAGGTCTTGAGGCGTGCCAGGCCGCCGACGTGCGCGAGCGTCTCGTCGAGCTCGTAGAACTCGAGCAGCCCGCCCTTGCGAATGATCTGCTTCTTCTCGGCGAGAATCAGGTCCAGATCCTGCTCGTCGAGCCTGAGCCCCTCGACCACCGCCTTGCAGAAGATGCTCTCGGCCTCGTTCGCCGTGAGGCCGAGGGCGGCCTGCACCATGCGCTCGCGCAGGTCGCCACCGAGGTCGATGGATACCCGGGTGTCGCCGCGCACCCCGTCGAGCACGCCGTCCATGATCTCGCCGAGCTCGGTGGCGTCGGGCAACGGCACGTCGAGGACCGTCACGTCCTTCTCGAGCTCGGGTGGGAGCTTGAGGACCGGGCTCACGAGCACGAGGGTCTTGAACGTATGCCGAAGCTCGCGCGCCAGATCGCGCAAGCGCCGGACCACCCGCGACTCGTCCAGGTGCGCGTGCAAGTCCAGGAACGCGAAGAGCGCCCGATCCGCCGATTCGCCCACTCGCGCGAGCGCTTCGACCGGGTCCACGTTGGCGTCGGCGCCGGCGCCATCGGCGGTCAAGCCGCGGGTGGCCGTCCACACGAAGCACCGTTTGCCGAGGCGGCCCGCCACCTCTCGCAGCAGCTTCTCGACCCGCCGCTCCTCGTGGGTCACGAGATAGAGAATGGGATAGCGGGCGCGAACCAGCAGCTCGAGCTCACGGCCGAGGCGAGCGGCGGCGGTCGTCATAGCTCGAGGAAGTGCGCTCGCTCGTTCGACGCGGTCGGCTCGAGACCGTGGGCGAAGAGCCCGGCGGCGGTGAGCAACGCCCACCCACCGCGCTCGTCGCCGGCGAGGTCGATGGGAGTGCCGCTGAACCGGTGCTGTGCGCGGAGGCTACCGTCCCATCCCTGGCAGATCAAAAGCTGACGATGGGCGCGCAACAGCCAGGGCGTCCCCTCGGCATCGCAGCCGACGCGCAACAGGCCCTGGGGGCGAGCGAGGACGCCTGCGACACCGGCGCCGGCGGACACCAGATGGACGTTGCCCAGCCGATCGGCCACAGCGACCGCTCCCGGCCCGGCCCGCTCGGCGCTCACCACCGGCACCGCGATCGTGCCGCGGCCGAGCTCGTCGCCGAGGGGGTCGAGCCAGCGGAACGCGCCGCCGGCGTCCACCAGCAAGACCTGCTCGTCGAGCGCGACCAATCGCACCGGTGCCACCAGGTCATCGAGCTCGCCGATCGAGTGCGCCGATCCGTCGAGGGCCACACGCTGCACGGCGCCGTCGCGGCGCGTCCACCACGTCTGCCAGCTGCCTCCGTGGGCGACGACGGCGAGGTGCGCCAGGCCCGTGACGTCGACGGGGATGCGGCGCTCGCGCACCTCGTCCACGAGCCAGAGCTCGCCCTGCGTGGTGGCGGCCAGCAGCTCCGGGCCATTCGGGACCGCCGCGAGGCGACTCGCCAAGCACGGCGCCACGCGGGCCGCACCGTCGGCCAGGCTGACGCGGACGACGCCGCGATCCACGATCATGGCGAGCGCCGAGCCCTCACCGGTGGAGACGCAATCGCCGACGCCCGAGCCAAAAGCCTGCGTGACCCGCCATTGCGTGCCCTGCGCGGCGCCCACGGCGACGCGCCCCTCGGGGTGAAGGAGCACGAGCGCCCGCGCCTTGGGCACGATGCGCACCTGACGGAATCCGCCGGGGGCGGGCTCGGGGACCGGAGTCGGCGATTCCAGCGGAGGCGTCGTGGCAACGGCGGCATCCAGATCGACGACGCGTCGCTCGGTCGCGCCGCGATCCAGCACCTCGAGCTGGTGGATCGCCCCAGTGCCGGCCAAGCACCAGAGCTGTCGCGCATCGGCGCTCATGCGCACCTGGCTCGTGCCCGGCGGTGCGTTGCATTGCCAGAGCACCCGCGCCGCCGCATCGAGCAAGACCAGCCGATCGTCGAAGGTCACGGCAGCTAGCCGATCGCCGGGCGCGTCCGCCGCCGCATCGCGCAGCGCTCGGTCGAGGGCGTAGGTCTCGAGCGATCCACCGCTCAGGTCCCACGCGAGGACCCCCTCGGCGGGAGCCACGATCAGCGCCCGCTCGCCATCCTCCTCGATCCACGCGCGCGCGACGTCGGAGCGGACGAAGCTGCGCCGCACGCGCTCGCCGGCCTCGTCGATGGAGCTCAAGTGCCCGCGACGGCTGGCGGCGACCGCCACCTCGGTCTCGCTGGCGACGGCGAGGAAATCCACGGGGTGCTCGACGCTGACCCGACGGAGCTCGCGTCCGCGCCCGTCGAGCACCGTGACCTGGCCGAATCGATCGGCGATCCAGATGCGCGCGCCGCCCACGGTGACGGTCACGGCGGACGTCGCCGCGCCGACGTCGACCTGCGCGAGCCGCTCGCCCGTCGCCCCGGCCAGCAGCGTGAGCACGCCCGAGTCGGCGAGAAGCGCCACCAGCGCGCCGTCGGGGGCGACGTGGACGCAGCTGGTGCCGGGATCGGTGGCGCGCGCCCAGCGCTCACCGCCGTCGGGGCCGAGACAGGTGATCCCATGCCCATGGCGAGCCACCACGCTTCCGGCGAACGCGGCGACGTGAAGCTCGGTCGCCGCCTCGCCGCTCGCCCACACCCAGGCCTCGCGAATGCCGCCCACCTCGACGGCGCGTTGGCGCTCGAACGGTCGTGGCCGCACGAGCGCGTGATCCGCTGCATTCGCGCCGTCCTGCTGCGCGTTCGCCGCACGCGGCTCGTCGCTCGCCGCGCGGCGCAGCGAGCGATGCCGCAGCAGGCCGAGCGACTCGAGCAGCGCGAGCGCCTGCGCCGATACCTTGCCCCCAGCGCCCACCCGACGCGCCAGCTCGACCGGGTCGCTCGCCAAGTCGAGGAGCAACGCGGCCTCGCGAGCGATCCCGTAGCGGGGTGACGGCGCGACCCGAAACGCCAGCCGCCACGCGGACGTGAACGCGCGTCCCAGGAGCACGAACCAGCCGAGCGGCGGGGCCGTGGCCGCGCCCTCTCCGCGGGCGCCGCCGACCAACGCCAGCAACACCGCTTGCGCGGCGAACACGCAGACCATCGCGACCCGCCGCCCGCGTGGACCGACTCCGAGCCGGGTCTCGGCGAGACCCGCGGCGATCCCCGCGAGAGCGGCGAATCCGGCTCCGAAGAGCAGCAGGCTGCCGAAGGCCACCCAGCGGCCCGCCGCGACCTCGCGACGATGGTCGGCGAGCGCCGCGCGCACCGCCGCGAGCGATTCCTCACTGGGCTCGCGGCGTGGCTCCACGGGTGCTCGATCGCGCGCCGGACGCGTCAGTGCCCGGCGCCGACGCGGATCACCTCCGCCGATCCCAGAGCGACACGCATGGCGCCGCCCGGGCCTGGCGCGATCGGCGCGGCGCCCGCGGGCTGCCATCGCGCTCCCGCGAATCGCCCTCGCTCGGCGCGCTCCCCGGGGGGGTTGGCGATCGCCACGTTCACGTGCCGCCCCACCAAGACCAGCGCGCCGTCGCCGTCGCGCACCGCGATCAAGGCTCCCTCCCCGTCGGTGTCCACCGTGAGCGAGATCCCGCCCGCCACCAGCGTGCGGCCGCGGGCGGCGCCCTCGCTCATGAACCACGCCAGCCGGCTCGAGCCCTGCGCTCGCACGATCGGCCCCATCGCACCGCCGAGCGCCTGGTACACCTCGCGCAGTCGCGCGCCGCTCTCGGTGATCTCGCCGCTCTTGGCGCTCGCGAGCGGCTGGTAACCCTTCATGCTGCCGGTGGTGATCGCCCACACGTCCATGCCGATCCCGGGCACCTGACCGAGCAGCGGGAAGACCAGCAAATAGGGCCGGAAATAGGCGTCGTTGTTGGTCTCGGGGATGAACGAGAGATTGCGCCCGCGGTGGTAGCGATCGAGCTGCTTCAGGTAGTTGTCGCGGAACGCCAGGTAGTCGCGGTCGGCGATGTGGAAGCCGAGGCTCGCCTTGCCGTAGAGGTCCGGCCCCACGAAGTCGATCTCGGGAATTCGATCCAGGAACTCGAACGGCTTGGCGCCCTGCAGACCTTCCCAGAAGTTCATGAAGCTCGGCACCGGATGGATGCGCTTCTGGATTCGCGCCAGCGCTTGGACGTGTGCCACGAGCTTGTCGGTGAGCACCGCCTCGGAATAGGGCACGCGTGTCTCGGGCAGGACTCCGACCTCGTTCAGGATCTGCCAGGCGATGACCCGGCCCTCGCGATCCTCGGCGACCACCATCTCGAGCAGCTTGGCGAAGGCCCGGCTCTCGCGATCGAGCGTCGCGGGGTGATTCGGCTCGAGCGGATTCTCGGCGCGAGTCGTGCTGCCGCTCACGCGTGGGTAGACGCTCGGGTTCGACGTGACGTAGGGCGGCACGATCTCGAGCTCCGTGGGCGATCCGGTCTTGCCCACGACGTTCGATCCGAACCACAGCAACACGAGGTCGAGGTCGTTGGCGCGCGCCTCGCCGATCACCCAGCGGACGTAGTCGGCGGTGTAGCGATCGGGCTCGGGCTCGACCCGCACCCAGGGGATGGGGATCTCGATGGTGTTGGCGCCCAGCTCGTGCGCGAAGCGGAACTGGCGCGCCGCGTTCTCGGAGGGCGTGCTGATCGCCCACGCGTCCGCCTGGACCGCGAGGATCAGATGAGGCTCGCCGCGGACCTCGAGGTAGCGCCGGGCGCCCTCATTCACGATGCGCGAGCGGACGGTGGCCGGCCGGGTGGTCGCGGGAACGATCGGCGTGCCGCCGGCGCTCGCGACGGGCGGGCGGTTGCTCGGCGGCGCTTCCGCCGGCGCGGAGGAGCGCTGTTCCTCGCGCTGCCGCTTGAGCTCCGCCAGCTTCTTGAAGCACCCGGACGAGCCGAGCGCCATCGCCGTGGCCAGCCCCAGGACGGCGAAGTTGCGCGCCCGGCTCGACGTTCGAGCCGGCCCGAGCTCCCGCGCTTGGTGTCCTGCGGTCACGTGCCCTCGTCCACCGTGGGCCGACCCGTGCTCAGGCTTTCTTCCCCGGCACGCCGAAGCGATCGCGCCACCACATCGCGATGGGGCTGGCGATGAAGATCGACGACCAGGTTCCGGTGATGACGCCCACGATCATCGCGAAGCTGAAGTCGCGCAGCACGCCGCCGCCGAAGAAGAAGAGCGCGATCGACGACAAGAGCACGGTGAGCGAGGTGAGCACGGTGCGGCTCAGCGTCTCGTTGACGCTCAGATTCACGATCTCCGGGAAGGCCAGCTTGCGGCGGCGTCCCAAGTTCTCGCGAATGCGGTCGAAGAGGATGACGGTGTCGTTCATCGAGAAGCCCACGATCGTGAGCAGCGCCGCGACGATCGGCAGATTGATCTCGCGGTCCGAGATCGCGAAGGCGCCCAGCGTGAGCACCACGTCGTGGAAGAGCGCGACGACCGAGCCCACCCCGAAATCGAGGGTGAAGCGGAACCAGATGTAGACCAGCATCGCGATCAACGACCAGCCGAGCGCGAGCGCGCCCTTCTGGATGAGCTCGGCGCCCACCTTCGGGCCCACCATCTCGATGCGCGCGACCTGCGTCCCCGCTCCGAACTTCTCGATCAACGAATGCTGGACGCCGCCGCCCGCGAGCTGCTTCTCGTCCTTGCCGCGGGTGTCGATGCGGATCAGGTATTCGCGCTTCGAGCCCTCGAAGCTCTGCGCCTCCACCTCGCCCAAGCCCAGCGACATCGCGACGTCGTGGACCTCCTCGGGGCCAAGGTCACGGTCGAATTGCACCTGCGCGACGATGCCGCCGCGGAAATCGACGCCCCAGTTGAAGCCGCGCACCGCGATGACGAGGAGCGCGACGCAGACCAGGCTCACCGAGAGGCCGACCGCGAGCTTCGCCCTGCCGATGAAGTCGATCTTGAGGTCGTGCGGGAAGATCTCGAACATGCTTCGCTCCGTTGACGCAACTCCGAGGGCGGCCGTCACGCCTTCAAACGCTCAGCGTCGTCACGCGACGGGTCGCGAGCACGTAATCGTAGGTCATCCGCGTGACCACCAGCGCGGTGTACATACCGATCACCAAGCCGAGCGAGAGCGTCACGGCGAAACCGCGCACCGGGCCGGTGCCGAACTGGTAGAGGATCACTCCGGCGATGAGCGCCGTGAGCTTGGCGTCGAAGATCGCGGTGAACGCGCGGTCGTAGCCCGCCTCGACGGCGGCGCGCGGCGTCTTTCCGCTGCGCAGCTCCTCGCGGATGCGCTCGAGGATGATGATGTTGGCGTCCACGTCCATGGCGAGGGTGAGCGCGATGCCGGCGATGCCCGGCAACGTCAGCGTGGCGCGGAACGCCGCCAGCCCCGCCATCAGGAACAGCAGATTGAGCGCGAGCGCCGCGTTGGCGAGCATGCCGCCGCGGCGGTAGTAGACCATCATGAAGAGCATCACCGCCGCGGTGCTGACGAGCGTGGCGATCTTGCCGTCGTGGACGCTCTGCTCGCCGAGCTGCGGGCCGACGGTGCGCTCCTCGAGCAGCGTGAGCGGCGCGGGTAGCGAGCCCGCGCGCAGCACGATCGCGAGGTTGTGCGCCTCGCGATTGTCGAATCCGCCTTCGATGACGGCGCTTCCGCCCGCGATCCGCTGCCGGATCACCGGCGCCGAATAGATCGTGTCGTCGAGGACGATCGCCATCAGCTCGTGGGTGTGCTCGCCGGTGATCTCGGCGAAGCGCTTGGCGCCTTCGGCGTCGAAGCGCAGCCCGACCTGCGGATTGTGGAGCTGGCCGAACTCGACGCGCGCGTCGGTGAGATAGGCGCCGGAGAGCAACGCGTCCTTCTTCACGATGCGCGGATAGGCCTGGACGATCTTGCGCGAGATCTTGTCGCGCGTGACCTCGAAGAGCCACTGCGTGCCCGGCGGCAGCCGGGCGGCGAGCGCCGTGTTGACCTTCTCCTTCGCTTCCTGCTTCGCGCTCGAATCGCTCAGGTCGCCGAACTTGAGCCCCGCGAGCACGTCCTTGAGCTCGCCTTCCGCCTTGCCGTCGACGAGCTTGAACTCGAGCAACGCGGTGTTCTGGATCAGCGCCTTCGCCTCGGCCGGGTTCTCGACGCCGGCGAGCTGGACGAGCACCCGTTCCTGACCCTGGCGCTGGATCGTGGGCTCGCCCACGCCGTACTGGTCGATGCGGTTGCGGATCACCTCGATGGCCTGCTCGATGGCCTCGTCGCGGCGCCGGTCGAGCGCCTTGGCGTCGGGGACCAGCGAGACCTCGACCTCGCTGCTCGCGTTGGCGTCGACGGTGAGCCCCCAGCCCTTGCGATCCTTGAGGAGCTTCTCGAGCTGCGCGCGGCCGTCCGCGGTGGCCAGCTCGACCTTGACGCGGTCGTCGTCGTGGCGCACCGGGTCGCCCGACACGGGCTCCACCCGATCGACCACGACGCCCTCGTCCTCGAGCCCGCGCCGGACGGTGTCCGCGATGTGCTTGAGCTCGACCTCGACGGCCTTCTCCGACTCGACCTCGAACACCAGGTGCACGCCGCCCTTCAAGTCGAGGCCGAGCGACAGCTTCTTGCTGGGCAGCACCGACTTCCACCAATCCGGCAGCTTCCGGTCTCCCATCAAGGTCGGGGCGAGCAACAGCAGGCTCACGAGCGTGATCGCTACCGTGAGGATCAGTCGTCCACGTATGTGCCGCATTCCTGTTCGCTCCTGGCTGCCGCGAGGCGGCTCACGTCACTCGGAGGCCTTCGCCTCGCTCTTGCTTTCCTTGCCCTCGATCCGCGAGCGAGCGACACGAATCCGCACGTTCGGCGCGATCTCGAGCGTCACGACCTGGTCCGTGACGCTGTGGATCTTGCCGTAGATCCCGCCGGCCGTCAGCACCTCGTCGCCTTTCTTGAGCGCATCGAGCATGGATTGGTGCTCCTTCGCCTTCTGCTGCTGCGGCCGGATCATCAGGAAGTAGAAGATGCCGATGATGATCGGCAGCGTGGCGAAGTTGGCCCAGAACGCGCTGTTTCCGCCCGCGTCGCCGGTGGAAGGCGCCATGGCGAGCGGGAGCGCGGTTGCGACGAGGTCCACGAGCTGGCTGTGCATGGCTTGTCTCCGTCGTGCGTTCGCGAGCCGACTCAGGCGCGCGCTTCGGCGTACGAGCGACGAAAGGCGTCGAACGTGCCGTGCGAGAGCGCGTCACGAACGCCTCGCATGAGATCGAGATAGTGGTGAAGGTTGTGCACCGTCATGAGCTTGGCACCGAGAATCTCGTTCGCCTGCAGCAGGTGCCGGACGTAGGCGCGCGAGAAGCGGCGACAGGTGGAGCAAGCGCACTCGGGATCGATGGGGTTGGGGTCGGCGCGGTGCACGGCGTTGCGCAGCGAGATCTTGCCACCGCGCACGAAGGCCGTCCCGTTGCGGGCATTGCGCGTCGGCATCACGCAGTCGAAGACGTCCGCGCCGCGCGCGACGCATTCCACCAGATCCTCCGGGCTGCCGACGCCCATGACGTAGCGCGGGCGCTCGATCGGCAGCTCGGCGGTGGACGCTTCGACCATGTCGTAGAGCAAGCTCTTCGCCTCTCCCACGCTCACTCCGCCCACCGCGTAGCCGTCGAAACCGATCTCCACCGTGCGCCGCGCGCTCTCGGCGCGCAGCTCGGGGTACGTGCTGCCCTGCACGATCCCGAAGACGGCGGCGTCGCCCTCGTGGCGCGCGCGCGCGCTGCGCTCGGCCCAGCGCAAGGTGCGCTCCATGGACTCGCGCGCATATCCGAGCGTCGCAGGATAGGGCGTGCATTCGTCGAGCGTCATGCGTATGTCCGATCCCAGGTCCGCCTGATGCGCGAGGGCGCTCTCCGGGGTGAGCTCGAGCGCCGTGCCGTCGAGGTGCGAACGAAAGCGGACCCCTTCTTCGCGGATCTTGGTGAGCTCGCTCAAGCTCATCACCTGGAAGCCGCCGCTGTCGGTGATGATCGCCCCCCCGAAACCCATGAAACGGTGCAAGCCGCCGAGCTCGCGAACCGTCGAGGTCCCGGGCCGGAGCACGAGATGATAGCTGTTGCAGAGGATTCCCTGGACACCCAGCTCGGCGAGATCGTCGGGGTCGAGCGCCTTGACCGTGGCCTGGGTGCCCACCGGAAAGAACGCCGGGGTCTCGACGCTGCCGTGGCGCGTGGTGAGCACCCCGCGCCGGGCGCGGGTGGTGGAGTCGCGCGCCAGGATCTCGAACCCCACCATCGCGCGCTCGCTTTCCGTCCGCTCGCCCGTGCTCAGACGATCAGCATCGCATCGCCATAGCTCAGGAACCGGAAGCCGGCGTCGAGGGCGTGGCGATAGGCGCGACGGATCCGCTCCACGCCGCCGAACGCCAAGGCGAGCGCGAAGAGTGTGGTGCGGGGCTGATGGAAGTTCGTGATGAGCGCGTCGACCGCGCGGAACGCATGGCCGGGAAGGATCATGAGCCCGGTGCTGCCGTGGCGAGCGGTCACTCGGCCCTGCTCGTCGACCGCGGTCTCGAGGGTGCGCACCACGGTGGTGCCGACGGCGACCACCCGCCGGCCCGCGGCGCGCTGAGCCTGGATACGCAGCGCGGCGGCCTCGTCGACCGCGAACGTCTCCGGACGCAGCACGTGGTCCTCGACGCGCTCGGCTCGCACCGGCTGGAAGCTGCCGTAGCCGACGTGCAGCGTGACGGTCGCGTGCTCGATCCCGCGCGCCGCGAGATCGGCGAGCACCGCGGGCGTGAAGTGCAATCCGGCCGTGGGCGCCGCGACCGCTCCTTCCCGCGAGGCGAGCACCGTCTGATAGCGCTCGCGATCCAGTCGGTCGAGGTCGTCGGCGCCGGCGCCGCGCTGCCGGCGGATGTAGGGCGGCAGCGGCATGCGGCCGTGGCGCTCGAGGGTCGCGCGCAGATCGCCCTGGCGAACGGCCAGCCGAATCGGCCCGGCGTCACCGAGCTCCACCACCTCGAGCTCCAACCCGCCCGGGAAGTGAAACCGTTGGCCGATGCGATGGCGGCTCGACGAACGCACCAACGCCCATTGCGCGTCGTCGCCGGCGCGCGGATCGAGCAACGTGATCTCGACGGCGCCGCCCGTTTCCTTGGTGCCGCCGAGCCGCGACGGGATCACGCGCGTGTCGTTGAGGATCAAGAGGTCGCCGGCGCGAAGATGGGCGCCGACGTTGGCGAAGGAATCCTCGGCGAACGTCTCCCGCGACCGGTCGACGATCAGCAACCGAGAGGCTTCACGAGTTGCCGCTGGCGCTTGAGCGATCCGATCGGGAGGAAGCTCGAAATCGAGGAGTGCCGAGTCCATTCCGGGCCTAAACCGGTTGGGTTAAGCACAGCGCGGAGCGCGACGTCAACGCGACGAAGGCGAGCCGGCCACGCGCGAGGCGGCCTTCGCTAGCGTCCGGCGATTCGGAGCGCGAACGGGGAGGATCCGTCGATCCTCCCCGTCGCGATGCCGCGGGCGACGCGGCGTCAGCCGCGCTTCTTGCGGCCGCCGGCGCGCTTCCCGCCGCCGGCGAGGCCCGCCTCGGCGAGCTTCTTGTTGAACGTCGGGACGCTGACACCGGCGATCTGGGCGGCGCGTGACTTCACGCCTTTCGCCTCCGACAACGCCGCCTTCAGCTGCTCGGCGCTCAGCTCCACGCGAATGCCGCGACCACCGCGCCGGCGGGCGGGCGACGCAGGCGACGTTTTCTTGTTCTTGCCTCGACTCGCGGGGCGTGCGCGCTTGGCACCGGATGCCGGCCGGCGAACGCTGATTCCACTCAGCTCGGAGAGCAGATCGACCATCGGCGCGAGCGCGGCGGTGGAATCCTCGATGCGACGCTGAATGTCCGCTTCGAAAACCGCGATTCGAGAAAGCAGCTGCCGTTCCAACCCGCCGGCGAGCGATTTCGAGAGCTTCTTGGTCTGCTCGACCACGCTGCTCAGGCTCTGCTGCAGGGTCTTGAGCTCCTCGGCGACGCGGGCGAAGTTCTTGGGACGAGCCACGAAGTTTTCCTCCTCGCCGGCACACGAGGCCGACGAATCGAACCGAAACCGACCGTTTTGTCGCTCGGTGAATCGCTCGATTCGTACCACCCGAGCCAATCGATGTAAAGGAATCCAGTGAAAGCGAGGAATCGTTGATGGCGCACGAATGGGTTTTCGACTCGGGTGCGCGACTCACCGTGGCTGCGGCGGATCGACTCGGCGAAGACGTCGTCCGCGTGCACGCCGAGGACACCCATCGCATCCTGCGTGCGGCGATTCCCACGCACGTGCCCGATCGCACTCCGGCCCTCGCGGCCACGCTGCGCGCCGCTGCGGCGCACCGCCCCGCTGCGCAGGGGACCATCCGCTTCCATGCAGCCCAGGCGGCGCGCCCGGCGTGGATCGAGGCGATCGTTTACGACTTCGATCGCGATCCGCCGTGCGATCGGGCCGTGATCGAGCGCGCGCTGGATCGAATCGTCGCGATCGCAGTCGAACGGAGCTGCGCCGCGATTGCGTTGCCCATCGACTTCGGCTGCCCACACGGCGGCATCGGAGGCGAGGAGTGGCTCGAGATCTTGCTCGCCTCGCTCGTCGAGTGCCGAGCGAATGCGCACGCGCCGCCCGAGATCGCGCTGATCGTCGCACCCCCGGACCTCGCCGCGAGTGTACGGAGGGTCGCGACGTTTCTGAACGACCACGGCGTTTCGAGCGCGTAACGTTCGAGCATCACCTCGCTCCGTGCGCCGCGCGGACGCAGCCACGTACCCGGGTCGCCCGCACGCGCGCACCGAGCCTCGACGCTCACGGCGTCGGGCCGGAAAAGCGCGTGACATTTTCGATGGATGTGCCACGCGTCGCTTGGCATGCGCGTGCGCCGGCGAGCGCCGCGGATGCCCTTCGCGCATGCCGCTCATCGGCGTGGCGCCACTTTTGCTCGTCGGTTGCGGACGTCCTGCACGCTGTTACACTCGAATCGAGAGTCTGCTCGGCCGGATCGCCCGTCCGAGCACGGATTGCTCGAACGGAGCCGTCGGTGGATTCCAAGCGCATGCGCTTCGTCATCGGGATCGCGGCCATCGTTGCCGCGATCGGTTGGTTGGTGATCTCCAGCACCGCGAGCACCGGCGCGTATTACGTCACCGTCCCCGAGTACTACGCCAAGAACGACATGGTGAAGGGCCGCCCGCTTCGCGTTTCGGGTCGGGTGGTTGCGGGCTCCATCGAGCGCGAGGCCACCAAGAGCGAGCTGCGCTTCGCCATCGCGGACCCCGACCATCCCGAGCAGACGCTGCACGTGGTCTATCGCCGCGCGGCGATCCCCGACACCTTCAAGGACGGCGCGGAGGCCGTGGTCGAGGGCCGGGTCTCCCCGGACGGGGTGTTGGAAGCGAAGACGCTGTTCGCGAAGTGCCCCTCCAAGTACGAATCGAAGCAACCACCGACCGGACCGGTCAGCTCCTGAGCACGCAACGGCGTTGCGCGGCGCTCAACGGGGTTGATCGGCGGTCATCGGAGAACGCGTGGCCGTATTCGGTCGGATCATCATCGCGCTCGCCTTCGGCGGCTGTGTTTATTCGATCTTCGCCGCGCTCTGGGGCGCGCGCGCCGGATCGCCTGCGTGGGTGAAGAGCGCGCGCCACGGCGTGCACGCGGTGACCGTGTTGCTGACGGCGGCGATGGCCGCGCTGGCGTATTGCTTCCTCACCGACGATTTCTCGCTGATCTACGTCGCGCGCCATTCGAGCCTCGCCCAGCCGGACCTCTACAAGGTGACGGCCGTGTGGGGCGGGCAATCCGGCAGCCTCTTGCTCTGGGTGTGGCTGCTCTCGCTGTTCGGCAGCGCGGCGCTCTACCAGAATCGCAAGCGGCACGCGCAGCTCGTTCCCTACGCGGCGGCGACGATCGCGTTCGGCATGGGCTTCTTCGTCTTCTTGATGCTCTTCGTCGAGCACCCGTTCGCGACCTTCGCTGCCGGCCAGGCACCGGCCGATGGCCAAGGGCTGAATCCGCTGCTGCAGAACCCCTACATGGCGATCCACCCGCCGAGCCTCTACACGGGCTACGTCGGCTTCTCGGTTCCGTTCGCGTTCGCCATCGCAGCGCTCGCGACGGGACGCCTCAATGCCGACTGGGCACGCGCGACGCGGCGCTGGACGCTCTTCAGCTGGGCTTTTCTGTCCGTCGGCATCTTGCTCGGCGCCCACTGGGCGTATCTCGAGCTCGGCTGGGGCGGATACTGGGCGTGGGATCCCGTCGAGAACGCTTCGTTCATGCCGTGGCTCGCGGGTACCGCGTATCTCCACTCGGTCATCATTCAAGAAAAACGCAACATGTTGAAAGTCTGGAACATGGTGCTGGTTTTCTTGGCGTACGGGCTCGCGATCTTCGGGACCTTCCTCACTCGCTCCGGTGTGATCAGCTCGGTTCATTCGTTCGCGCAGTCGGATCTCGGTCCGTTCTTTCTCTGGTATCTCGCCTTCGTGACGGCGGGCGGGGTCGCGTTGCTGGTTTGGCGCCGGCCGCAGCTCGCGACGTCGAACCGCTTCGATTCGGTGGTGAGCCGCGAATCGGCGTTCCTGCTCAACAATCTGTTGCTGCTGGCGGCGGTGTTCGCGGTGCTCTGGGGAACGATCTTTCCGATCCTCTCGGAGGCGGTCGAGGGAACGAAGATCACCGTCGGGCCACCGTACTTCAATCGCGTGATGTCGCCGATCGGGTTGTCGCTGCTCGCCTTGACGGGGATCGGTCCGCTGGTGGCGTGGCGCAAGGCCTCGGCGGGGAGCTTGCGGCGCGCCTTCTGGGTGCCCGGCGGCGTGATGCTGGCGGCGATGGTGGTGCTCGGGGCGCTCGGCGCGGGCCTCGCCGCGACGATGAGCTGGGGCCTTTGCGTGTTCGTGCTCATGACGATCGCGTTGGAGTTCTGGCGCGGCACGGTCGCCCGGCACACCATGACGCACGAGTCTTACCCGGTCGCGTTCTTCGGGTTGATCCAGCGCAATCGCCGGCGCTACGGCGGCTACGTCGTGCACATCGGCATCGTGATGATCTTCGCCGGCATCACCGGCAGTCTCTTCAACGTCGAGGCGGAAGGTCTGCTGAAACCGGGCCAGACGCTGCCGCTGGGCCGCTACACCTTGCGCTTCGACGAAGCCCGGGATACGTCTCGCCCTGACTTCGACGGCATGGCGGCCAAGGTCTCGATCCTCGTGGGCGATCGGCTGGTGACCACCCTCGAGCCGGAGAAGCGCCACTACCGCGCGTCGAAGCAGCCCACCACCGAAGCCGCCGTGCACACCACCTTCCGCGAGGACGTCTATCTCTCGCTCGGCGAGGTCCATCGGGACGGCTCGGTGTCGCTGCAGGCGCACGTGAACCCGCTGGTGCGCTGGCTGTGGGCCGGCGGCGTGGTCCTGGTCATCGGCACGATCGTCGGCGCGTGGCCGGAGGCGACGCGGCAGCGAGTCGGCGCACCCGTCTTCGCCTCCGACACGGTGGCCGCGCGCTGACGCCCTCGCTCGGGAATCGTGCCAACGTGAATCGACTCAGCCTCCTTGCATCCCTGCACCGCGGGCGAGCGGTGGTCCTGCGCGCAACTGCCGTGGTCGCGGCGGCGCTGGTGATCGCCGCTGCTTCGCTCGCCGCGTCGCGCACCGCTGGCGCGGCTCCCCAGCCGAGCGTCCAGAAGCAGGTCGAAGGCGCGATCATGTGCATCTGCCCGGACGACTGCGGCAAGGTGCTCATCAACTGCTCGTGCAGCGACTCCGCCGCGTATCGGGTCAAGATCCAGAAGATGATCGCCGAAGGGCTGGACGCGGATCAGATCATCGCGCGATTCGTTGCCGAGAAGGGCAAGATCGTGCTTGCTGCTCCCACCACCCGAGGCTTCGACCTCACCGCGTGGGTGCTGCCGTTCCTGGCTCTGGCCGTCTCGGTCCCGATCGTGGTGGTGGTGATCCGGCGCCTGGGATCGCAATCGGGGCGCGGCGGCCCGGGCGCGGCGGCGACGAACGCCACGACGGATGGCGCGGATTCGGGCGATGCGTCGCTGCGGGAACGACTGGAACGCGAGCTTCGCGACCTCGATACTTGAGGCCGACGGCCTCGTCACGGCAACGACCTCTCGAGACGGGTGAACTGGACGCGCATGGAGACGTTTGCTATCGCCGCCGCGGCGCTGCTCGGAGCGGGCTGCGCGCTCTTCGTCGTCTGGCCATTCCTGCGACGCGATCCCGCCGCCGCCAGCGCGAACGCTGCGGAGAACCTCGCCGAGGAGCTCGCCGAGGAGAAGAGCAAGCTCCTCGCGGCGCTCAAGGAGATCGAGTTCGATCACCACACGGGGAAGCTGAGCGACGAGGACTTTCGCAAGCTCGATGGCGAGTATCGTTCGCGCGCCCTCGAGGTGCTGCGCCGGATCGACGAGTTCGGACCGGTGGCGAGCGACGACGTCCTGGCGGCCGTCGAGGCCGACGTCCGGCGCGCCCTCGGCGGTCGCCCCGACGCCGCGCCGCGTGCGTGTGCCGGATGCGGCGAGCGGCTCGCGGGTGGCGTGCGGTTCTGCACGAGCTGCGGGCGACCCGTCGCGGTGGCCGCCGCGTGATCGGCGTCCGCCGAGCGATTCGGATCGGCGCTCATGCGTGATCTCTTGTTCGTCGCGCACGCAACGGCGTTCGCGGCGCTCGCCGCAGGCATGCGCGCGTGGCTGCGGCGCGGCACCGAGCCGCGGCCAGCGCTCCCCGCGCGTGACCCAGCCGCCGAGCAGCGCTACCGCGCGGTCATCGCCGATCTCGCCGCGCTCGAGCGCGAGCGGGAGCGGGGCGGGGTGACGGGTGAGGCGTACGAAGCCCGCCGCAAGACGTTGCTCGAGACGGCCACCCAGCTCAAGCGGGCGTGACGGCGCGCCGACCCGAGGCCCAGGTCATGGCGATCGAGATCGGTGCGCTGGTGAAGCGCTTCGGCCCGCTGAAAGCGCTCAACGGTCTCGAGCTCGTCGTCCCGGACGGCGCGTTCCTCGTGCTCTACGGCCCCAACGGCGCCGGCAAGACGACGCTGCTCAAGATCGTGGCCGGGTTGACGAAGCCGACGTCCGGCGCCGTCCGCCTCTCCGGTGACGACCTGATCGCGCATCCGGAGCGGCTGCGCGGGCGCATCGGCTTCCTCACCCATTCCTCGTATCTCTACGGCGAGCTCTCCGCCGAGGAGAACCTGCGCCTCTACGCCGAGCTCCACGGTCTGGACCAGCCGGAGGCGCGGGTCGCCGAGGTGCTCGAGGAGGTCGGGCTCACGGATCGCGCGCGCGATCGCGTTTCGACCTACTCTCGTGGCATGGTGCAACGCGCGTCGATCGCCAGGGCGCTGATCCACCGGCCGAACGTGCTGCTGCTCGACGAGCCGTTTTCCGGGCTCGACCCCGAAGCCGCGGATCATCTCCACGGGCTTCTGGTCGGACTTCGCGATGGGACCCGCTCGATGATCCTCGTCACCCACGACATCGCGCGCGGCTTGGCGCTGGCGGACCAGGTCGCCATCCAATGCCGCGGGCGGATCGTGTGGCAGGCGGCGCGCGATGGCCTGACCGCGGACGCCCTCACCGAGACGTATCGTCGTGCCGTCACCGCATGAGCCCCGCGCCGCGATCCCCCTCGGCGGTGCGCGCCATCCGCGCGGTGCTGCTCAAGGATCTGAAGACCGGCTGGCGCTCGCGCGCGAGCTTGGTCGCGATGCTGCTGTTCGCGGCACTCATGCTCACGGTGTTCGCGCTGGCGCTGCCCGAGGCCTCGTGGTCGAGCGAGCCGAGCTCGCGCCGGCTGGCGGCGGGCATCCTGTGGGTCGCGATCGCGTTCGGCGGCGTGCTCGGGCTGAACCAGACCTTCGCCGCCGAGCGCGAGAGCAACACGATCGAAGGCATCTTGCTGACGCCGGTCGATCGCGGTCACCTCTACCTCGCCAAGTTCCTCGCCAACCTGATCTTCCTGCTCGGCGTCGAGGTGCCGCTCAGCGCGCTCTTCGTGCTGTTCTTCGATGCGCAAGTGGGCGGCGATCGCATCCTGCCGTTCGCGCTCGTGCTGGTGCTCGGCACCGTCGGTTTCACCGCCACGGGCACGCTCTTCGCCGCCATCAGCTCGAGCACCCGCTCGCGCGAGGTGTTGCTGCCGCTCATGTTGCTGCCGATCGCCACGCCGATCCTCTTGGCGGGAATCGAATGCACGGCCACGATCCTCGAGGGCTACCGGATCACGGACCCGGACGTGGTGAAATGGCTCAAGCTCATGGTCGTGTTCGACGTCGTGAGCTTGGTGGCGAGCTTCCTGACCTTCGAGTTCCTGGTGGAGGAGTGAACGATGTCGAGCACCAGCGCCACCGCGCATTCACCGCAGACCGAGACCGTGGGCGCGATCCGCGTGGTCGAGCTGCTGGCGCGCATCGAGAAGCCGATCGCCGTGCTCGCGGGGCTCGCCGTCGTGCTCGCGTTCGGCATGATCCTCTTCTACACGCCCATCGAGGCAGGACAGGGCGAGGTGCAGAAGATCTTCTACGTGCACGTGCCGTCGGCGTGGACGGCGTTCCTGGCGGTGACGGTGGTGTTCGTGGCGAGCATCCTGTTCCTGCTCACGCGCGACCGCGTGTGGGACGAGATCGCGGCTTCGTCCGGTGAGATCGCGCTCGTCTTCCTCACGATCGTGCTCACCACCGGCCCGCTGTGGGGCAGGCCGGTCTGGAACACGTGGTGGACGTGGGACGCGCGCCTCACCTACACGCTGATCTTGTGGCTGGTGTTCGCGGCCTACCAGCTCGTGCGTCCGTTCGCGGGCGAGAGCGAACGCGGTGCGCGTTTCGCCGCGGTGCTCTCGATCGTGGGCTTCGCCGACCTGCCGATCATCCACTTCTCGGTGCTGTGGTGGCGCACCCTGCACCCCAAGCCAGTGGTGATGGATCCCGTGGGCGGCAAGCACTTGGATCCGGCGATGTTCCAGACGCTCATGTTCACGCTCGGGGCATGGACGCTCTTGTACGTGTTCTTCCTGGCGAAGCGGGTGCAGATCGAGCACCGGCGCAACGAGCTCGACGCGGCGGGTCGCTGATCCTTCGAGGAGGCCGTCATGCAGCTCGAGATGGGACCGCACTTCGCATACCTGGCCAGCGCGTACGCGATCGTGCTGATCGCGATCGTCGGCTACACGGGATCGCTGATCGCGCGGGGGCGCTCCCTCGAGCGAAGGGCGGGCGCGCGCTGACCACGGCGCGCGCTTCTCAGGCCGGCCGCGCGCCGAGCGCGGCGCCAGCGCGACGTTCGAGCGCCGCGTACCGGAAGATCGTCCACAGGATCTTGGCGCCCGCGCGAACGGTGCCGCTCACCGTTCCGGTGATCTTGGAAGCTCCGATTCGACGGCGATAGCGGACCGGTATCTCCGCGACGCGCAACCCGCGCTGCAACGCCTTGATCTGCATCTCGACGGTCCAACCGAACGCCGGGTCGCGCATGTCGAGAGCGGCGAGCGCGTCCCAGCGGATCGCGCGAAACGGCCCCAGATCGGTGTAGCGATGGCCGTAGAGCCGCGCGATCAGGAAACAAGCGAGCTGGTTGCCGTAGCGCGCCTGCGGCGCGAGCGCGCCGGGATCGGCGGCGCCGCGAATGCGCGAGCCGATCACCAGATCGGCGCTGTCCGCCAGCAAGGGCGCCACCAGCGCCGTCATCTCCTCGGGATGATCGCTGAAATCGGCGTCGAGAAACACGACGATCTCGGGCGGGTCGAACGATGCGCGGCGCAGGCCGGCGAGACAGGCGCTCCCGTAGCCACGGCGGGGCTCGTGCACGACGATCCCGCCGTGTCGTGATGCGACCTCGGCGGTACGGTCGCGGGAGCCGTTGTCGGCGACGATCACGCGACGCGCGAGGCCGGCGGGAATCGCCCGCAGGACGTTGCCGATGGACGCTTCCTCGTCGAGCGCCGGAATGATCACGTCGATCGTCGCCACGCGGGTGCCGCTCTCCGAGCTGCTCGAGCGGGCGCGCGCCCTGGATCCGCGGCGCTGGCTCTGGAGGCTCGGCGCAGTCTACTCGGCGCTCGCGGCGGCAGCGGCGATGCGACTCGCGGTCGAGTGGATCGTCCTGCTGCTGCTGGTGGCGAGCGTGGTCTTCGCGCTCGCCGGCGCGGCGGCGGCGCACGGGCGATCCAGGCTGGGCCTCGGCCGGATCGTCGCGGCGGCCATCGCGTTCCGCGTGCTCTTCGTGTTCCTGACTCCCACGCTCTCGGACGACGTCTGGCGGTATCTCTGGGACGGCAAGGTCGCGCGCGCAGGCATCAACCCGTACGCGCATGCGCCGGATGCGAGCGCGCTGGTCGCGCTCCGGGACGAGGATTGGGGTCGCGTGAACCATCGCTCGATTCCGACGATCTACCCGCCGGTCGCGCAGGTCCTGTTCCGGATCGCGGCCCCAGGCGGGCTCGCCGCCTGGAAGGGAATCGTGCTCGCGTTCGATGTGTTGACGATGATGGCGCTCGCGCGGGGTCTGCGCGCGGCGGGACGTCCGATCGAGCAGCTGGTCTTCTACGCCTGGAACCCGCTGATCCTCGTCGAGCTCGTCTGGAACGCCCACGTGGATGCGGCCGCCGCGGCGCTGCTCGCGTGTGCCGTCGTCGCCTGCAGCCGCGGAAAGCAGCGCGGCGCGACGGCGCTCGTCTCCTTGGCCGCGGGCGTCAAGGTGTTCCCGGTCCTGCTGCTTCCCCGCGTGGTGGGCGCGAGTCGCCTGCACCGGGCGTGGTGGATTCCGTTCGCGATCGGCGGCGTCTTCACCGCGCCCTATCTCGGTGCGGGCTGGCGCGCGTTGCTGACGGCGCTCTGCGTCTACGCGCGCAATTGGGAGTTCAACGGCTTCGTCTACGAGACGCTGCGGCACGTCGGCGCGAACCCGCGTGGCGTTCGGCTGGCGCTCGTTGGCCTGCTCCTGGCGGCGACAGGCGTTGCGACGGCACGCGTCCGCGCTCCCGCGGACGCCGCGCTCTGGATCGTGTTCACGGTCGTGGTGCTCAATCCGACCGTTCACCCCTGGTACGTGACCTGGATCGTGCCGCTCGCCGTGCTGGCGACGGGCCCGCCGCGCGTGACCGCGTTGCTCCTGAGCCTCGTGGTGCCGCTCTCGTACGTCGTGCTGGCCGTTCGCGAGTCGACCGGTAGCTGGTTTCTGCCGGAGTCCTGGCTGCGGCTCGAGTGGTGGCCGGTGGTGGCGATGCTGACCGTCGAGCTCACGCTCTTCGCTCGCGCGCACCGCCGCTCTGCGGTGCGCGCGCCCGCCGGGTAGGCTGATTCCCGGCGGGCATCCGACGATGGCTTCCTACTCTCGACGTGTGCCGGAGGACGTGTCCGGGGCGTTCTTCGTCGATTCCTCGTGCATCGACTGCGACACCTGTCGATGGCTGGCTCCAGCCACCTTCGGCGCCGCGGACGACCACGCGTTCGTCGCGAGCCAGCCGGCGTCGCCGGACGAGCGGCGCCGCGCGCTCATGGCGCTGGTCGCCTGCCCCACCGGCTCGATCGGCACCACGGATTCCATCGACGTTTCCGAGGCCATCGCGGCGTTTCCGCTGCCCATCGAAGAGAACGTGTTTCATGCGGGATTCCACGCCGAATCGAGCTACGGCGCCACGAGCTACTTCGTCCAGCGGGGCCCGGGCCGCAACCTGCTCGTCGACTCGCCGCGCTTCGCGCGTCCGCTCGTCCGCCGCCTCGAGGAGATGGGCGGCGTGTCCAGGATGTTCCTCACCCACCGCGACGACGTCGCAGATCATCGCAAGTTCCGGGATCATTTCCGCTGCGAGCGCATCCTTCATCGAGACGACGTGACCGCATCCACACGCGACGTCGAGATCGTGCTCGAAGGTGGAGATCCGGTGTCGCTCGACGAGGAGCTGCTCGCCGTTCCGGTGCCGGGACACACGCGCGGATCGACGTGCCTGCTCTACCGCGACACGTTTCTGTTCAGCGGCGACCACCTCGCGTGGAGCGAGGAGGACCACCGACTCCTGGCGTTTCGCGACGCTTGCTGGTTCGACTGGGCCCGCCAGCGCGACTCCATGGCCCGCCTCGCGCAACACCGCTTCGAGTGGGTGTTGCCGGGCCACGGTCGCCGCCACCGGCTGCCTGCCTCGGAGATGCGCGCCGCGCTCGCTCGGTGCGTGGCGTGGATGGACGAGTGATCGGTCGCGTGGACCTCAGCCCGGGCTCGTCGTGACGGTCGGTTCCGCGCGCGCCGGCCGCTTGAGCGCCGTCGCGATGTCACCGAGCCGTACGGGGCTGACGAGCATGTAACCCACGCCCCAACCCGTCGTGACCAGAAACTGCACACCGTGGATCACGAACGCGGCAGCGGTCTTGGACTCGTCGGTCAGCGCGAGGTCCGAGAAGAGGCTCAGCGCGGTGGTGACGCCGACGTGGTAGACACCCAGATAGCCGGGGCTCGACGGGATGGAGATCATGAATCCCACCGTCAGGATGACGACGAGCCCGGCGTACCACGGCAGATGGAACCCGAACGCCGCGAGGATGAGCGCGTTGTAGGCGAAGAGGAATAGCCAGGCGACGTGCGTGATGAGCGCCGCCTTCGCGAGCTCCCAGCCGCTGCGCAACGACTCGAGGCCAGGCAAGAAGGCGCGCACCAAGCTCAAGACGACGCCGGCGAGCCGCGCCGGAAACGGTCTGAGCAACGCCTGCAAGAGACGCAACGCCTGCTCTTCGCGGAACTTGAGCGCGAGCAGGAAAGCGAGTGCCGCGAGGTAGATGGGGATCGCGAACAGCGCCCCCTGGCGCACCACCGCTGGCAACGGGAAGACCACCAGCACCGTGACGAACATGGTGCCCAGCGCGACCATGTCGAGCAGGCGCACGAGCACCACCGTGGTGATGGCGGAGGCGAGCGGCACGGGCTCGGTGAGCGTCAGCATGAGCGCTCGAACGAACTCACCGAATCGGAGAGGAAGCACGTTGTTGGCCGCGAAGCCCACCACGGTCGCCCGCAGCAGGCTGCGCACGCCCACCGGCGCGATCGGGTTGACCACGATCCGCCACCGGAACGCGCGGGCGACGAAATGCGCGGCGAAGCACGCGGTGGCGATCAGCAGCAGGGTGGGATCGATGGTGCGCATCGACGCCATCATCTTCCGCAGGTCGACGGAGCGGAGGGTGAAGTAGAGGAAGACGCCCGACACCGCGAGCCCGATCACGAGGTTGCGGATCGCGCTGGCCGTGGTGGCGGCGCGCTTCTCGGATGGGACTCCTTCTGGGTTGCTCACGCCTGCTCTCCCGCGCTGAATCGCGGCACCTTAGCGAGCGGCCGATAGTGCCGCAAGAAGCCCTTTCCAGGTGTTCCGCGGCTGCGCGGACCGGGCTGCCGAGCCCGCCGGATGTTGCCTTGACTCACCCTGGGGGGCGGGGTACAAAGGCCGCACTTTCCCGACAACCGGTGGCGTACGTTCTGGGGCGCGGATCGGACAAATTCCTGGCGCTGCGGTGCGAACGATTCGTTCCTGACCGCGCCGGTGGCGAGTCGACGAAGCACCGCGACGCCCGAGCGAATCCACATCGGTAGCTGACTAGACGACCACGAGGAGGCGACGAACCATGGCGGCAGCTGCAACGGCACCAGTGCTTCGCGTGACACCAGCGACCGGACGGGAGCCTGGTGGGTTGGTGACTCGCGGCTGCGAAGTCCGTGGTCGCATCGAGTACCCCGCATCGATTCGCATCCAGGGCTTGGTGGAGGGGGAGATCGTGGCGCGCGAGGAGGTGGTCATCGACGCCTCGGGTGTGGCGCGCGCGCGGATCCAGGCAGATCGGATTCGGGTCGCGGGGCTCGTCGAGGGTGACCTCCAGGCGACCAGCCGAGTCGAGATCGCCGCGACCGGCGAGGTGGCCGGGGACATCGTGGCGCCGGCGATCGTCATCGAAGAGGGCGGCGTGCTCGAGGGCCGGGTTCGCATGGGACATCGGCGCGGCACGGATCGTCCGGTCGCCTGAACCGTCCGGACCGATCCGTCTTGCTCCGAGCGGACGGATCGATCCGGCCGCTCGATCTCATGGACGTCGAGTTCGTCGGGGTCGCCGAATCCGTTGCTTCCTGCCCCCACCTCGGGTTGCCCGAGGTTGCCCTCGCGGGACGATCGAACGTCGGAAAATCCAGTCTTATCAATGCGTTAGTCGGCCGGAAGGCGCTGGTTCGAACCAGCAAGGATCCGGGGCGGACGCGGATGCTCGGCTTCATCCGGGTCGCGCGGCGCGTGGTGCTGGTCGACTTGCCTGGCTACGGCTACGCGAAGGTCGCCCGGAGCGAGCGTGCGCGCTGGGCGCCGATGGTCGAGGGTTACCTCGCCGACCGGCGCGAGCTGAGCCTCGTGCTGCTGCTCATCGACTGCCGCCGGGACCCAGACGCATCGGAAGCCGAGTTCGTCAGCTGGCTGACCGAGCGTAGGCGGCCAATCGGGATCGTCGCCACCAAGATCGACAAGCTCCCTCGGGGTCAGCGGTCGGTCCGGCTTCGCGCGATCGCCCGAGCGTTGGGCCAGCGCCCCGAGGACGTGTTGAGCTTCAGCTCCGTGACGGGTGAAGGCAAGAAAGAGCTGTGGTCTCGGATAGATATGAATCGCGTCTTGAGTCCAGACGCATCCGCGACGTGAGCCAGCGAGCGGGCGTTCGGACGCTTCGACCACGAGGGGGTGCCCGATGAGCGACTGCATCTTCTGCCAGATCGCCGCGCGCAAGGTGCCCGCGCGAATCGTTCACGAGGATGCCGACCTCGTGGCGTTCGAGGACCTGAACCCGCAGGCTCCGCTGCACGTTCTCATCATCCCGCGGATCCATCGTGCGACCTCTCTCGACCTCGTTCCAGCGGACGATCCGATCGTCGGTGGCCTTTTCCGCGTCGCCGCCTCGATCGCCGCTGCTCGGGGCGTCGCAGCCGACGGGTTCCGGCTAGTCGTGAACACGAACGCCCTCGCGGGACAGTCCGTCTACCATCTTCACGTGCACCTACTGGGCGGACGCGCGTTCCGATGGCCGCCTGGCTAGCTCGT
>JAXLQJ010000001.1:285000-391062 GCA_046331705.1 bacterium
TTAGGATTGGCGATCAAGCTACTAAGGGCGTACGGTGGATGCCTTGGCGCCGGGAGACGAAGAAGGACGTAGAAAGTTGCGATAAGCCTCGGGGAGCCGCTAAACAGGCTTCGATCCGGGGATCTCCGAATGGGGAAACCCCCACGCCGTCATGGGCGTGGATCCACTCCTGAATCCATAGGGAGTTGGAAGTGAACGGGGTGAATTGAACCATCTCAGTAACCCCAGGAAAAGAAATCAAACGAGATTCCCCTAGTAGTGGCGAGCGAACGGGGAAGAGCCCAAACTGTGCCAACGCATAGCCTGCAGGCGTTGTTGACACGGGGTTGTGGGGCGGCATCGGGCTTCTCTGCAGAGAAGCCGGGAAGTTACAAATCTCGAGCGTAGTCGAATGGTTTGGGAAATCCAGCCAAAGAGGGTGAAAGCCCCGTAGACGAAACGGCCGAGACTTCCTGGATGTCGATCCCGAGTACCGCGGGACACGTGAAACCCTGCGGGAATCTGGGAGGACCATCTTCCAAGGCTAAATACTACCCGGCGACCGATAGCGAACCAGTACCGTGAGGGAAAGGTGAAAAGCACCCCAGTGCGGGGAGTGAAATAGTACCTGAAACCGTGCGCCTACAAGCAGTGGGAGCCCGTTGAACTCGTAAGAGTTCTGGGTGACCGCGTACCTTTTGCATAATGAGCCTGCGAGTTGCTCTACGCAGCAAGGTTAAGCCGTGACAGGTGTAGCCGAAGCGAAAGCGAGTCCGAATGGGGCGTTGAGTTGCGTGGAGCAGACCCGAAGCCGGGTGATCTACCCATGGCCAGGGTGAAGCCTCGGTAAAACGAGGTGGAGGCCCGAACCGGGAGAGGTTGAAAACTCTTCGGATGAGCTGTGGGTAGGGGTGAAAGGCCAATCAAACTCGGCGATAGCTGGTTCTCCCCGAAACATATTTAGGTATGGCCTCGCGTGGTGACCGTCGGAGGTAGAGCACTGGATGGGCTAGGGGTCCTACCAGATTACCAAACCCAACCAAACTCCGAATGCCGACGAGTTCTAGCGCGGGAGACAGACTGCGGGTGATAAGGTCCGTAGTCGAGAGGGAAAGAGCCCAGACCGCCAGCTAAGGCCCCTAAATACGTGCTAAGTGGAAAAGGAAGTGGAAGCGCTGAGACAGCCAGGAGGTTGGCTTAGAAGCAGCCATCCTTTGAAGAAAGCGTAACAGCTCACTGGTCAAGCGAGTCTGCGCCGAAGATGTAACGGGGCTCAAGCACGTTGCCGAAGCTGCGGGTTCGTTGATGCTGCGGCATCAGCGAGCGGTAGGGGAGCATTCCAGTTGCCGATGAAGGCAGACCGTGAGGACTGCTGGAGGTCCTGGAAGAGAGAATGCAGGCATGAGTAGCGATAAAGCGGGTGAAAAGCCCGCTCGCCGTAAGCCCAAGGTTTCCTGGGGAAGGTTAATCCGCTCAGGGTTAGTCGGTTCCTAAGCCGAGGCCAAATGGCGTAGGTGATGGAAAACAGGTCAACATTCCTGTACCACTAGGTTCACGTTTGAGCGAAGGGGGGACGGAGAAGGGTAGGCCATCCCACTATTGGCTGTGGGTCCAAGCCCGTAGGAGGGTGCCCTAGGCAAATCCGGGGCACCGTTAACTCCGAGAGGTGATGGGGAGTCCCTGTCGGGACGCAAACTGGTTGATCCCATGCTTCCAAGAAAAGCCTCGTAGCGAGTGGATCTGGTGACCGTACCGTAAACCGACTCTGGTGGGCGAGGAGAGAATCCTAAGGCGCTTGAGATAACCCTGGTTAAGGAACTCGGCCAATTGGCACCGTAACTTCGGAAGAAGGTGCGCCCTCGCTAGGTGAAGCGGCTTGCCCGTGGAGCCGATGAGGGTCGCAGTGGCCAGGGGGTAGCGACTGTTTACTAAAAACACAGGTCTGTGCGAAGTCGAGAGACAACGTATACGGACTGACGCCTGCCCAGTGCCGGAAGGTTAAGGGGACTTGTCAACGGGGTAACCTGCAAAGCAACGAACCGAAGCCCCGGTAAACGGCGGCCGTAACTATAACGGTCCTAAGGTAGCGAAATTCCTTGTCGGGTAAGTTCCGACCTGCACGAATGGCGTAACGACTTCCCCACTGTCTCAACCAGGGACTCAGTGAAATTGATTAGGGGGTGAAAAAGCCCTCTACCCGCGGCTAGACGGAAAGACCCTGTGCACCTTTACTACAGCTTGACACTGACCTTCGGGGTCGCATGTAGAGGATAGGTGGGAGGCTTTGAAGCGGGGGCGCTAGTTCTCGTGGAGCCAACCTTGGAATACCACCCTTGTGACTCTGGAGTTCTAACCTGGGCCCGTTATCCGGGTCGGGGACACTGTCTGGCGGGTAGTTTGACTGGGGCGGTCGCCTCCCAAAAAGTAACGGAGGCGCGCGAAGGTTCCCTCAGGCCGATTGGAAACCGGCCGTCGAGTGTAAAGGCATAAGGGAGCTTGACTGCGAGACCGACGGGTCGAGCAGGTGCGAAAGCAGGTCTTAGTGATCCGGTGGTTCCGCATGGAAGGGCCATCGCTCAACGGATAAAAGGTACGCCAGGGATAACAGGCTGATCTCCCCCAAGAGTCCATATCGACGGGGAGGTTTGGCACCTCGATGTCGGCTCATCACATCCTGGGGCTGAAGCAGGTCCCAAGGGTTCGGCTGTTCGCCGATTAAAGTGGTACGCGAGCTGGGTTTAGAACGTCGTGAGACAGTTCGGTCCCTATCTACCGTGGGCGCAGGAGATTTGAGGGGAGCTGTCCCTAGTACGAGAGGACCGGGATGGACGGACCTCTGGTGCACCAGTTGTCCCGCCAGGGGCACCGCTGGGTAGCTATGTCCGGAAGGGATAACCGCTGAAAGCATCTAAGCGGGAAGCCCACCCCAAGATGAGATCTCCCGAGGGAGCGATCCCTCTTAAGGCCCCTTGGAGACTACGAGGTTGATAGGCCGGAGGTGGAAGGGGGGTTAACCCCTGTAGCCGACCGGTACTAATAGGCCGTAAGGCTTGATTGCCTTACTACCAAACTTGAGATCGATCGGTTCTCAGTGTTCTTCATGGCCCTTGCCCAGTTGTCGGGACGCGATGCGAGTCGCCTTCTCTGAATCGAACGAAGTATCCGGTGGCCATAGCGAGGGGGTCACACCCGTTCCCATTCCGAACACGGCCGTTAAGCCCCTCCACGCCGATGGTACTGCCAGGGAGACCTGGTGGGAGAGTAGGTCGCTGCCGGGTTTGATCTCGAGCCTCCCCGACGTCATCGTCGGGGAGGCTCTTCTTTTTTGCGCTGGACGAATCGCGTGAGTCACCGCGTTCTCATCGTCGACGACGATCGCCTGCTCCGCGAGAACGTGGCGCGGATCCTCAAGCCACTCGACCTCGAGGTGATGCAGGCCGAGGACGGCCTCGCGGCGATGGAGCGCATCCGCGGCGATCGACCGGATCTCGTGATCACCGATCTCGAGATGCCTCGAATCGGCGGGCTCCAGCTGGTGCAGTGGTTGCGACGGACCACCGAGCTGTCGAGCACGCTCGTGATGATCTTGACGTCACGAGCATCGCTCGGTGACAAGCTTCGTGGGCTCGAGGGAGCAGACGACTACATCACCAAGCCGTTCGAGCCGCTCGAGCTGCGTGCTCGGGTCAAGGTCATGATCCGACTGAAGGACGCGCTCGACACGGCGCTCGAGCGGCAACGGCGGCTCGAAGAGATCACGATCACCGACGAGCTCACCGGGATCTACAATCGACGCTTCCTCAACGCGCGCACGGAAGAGGAGTTCGCGAAGGCGGCACGGCACGAGACCCCCCTCACCTGCCTGCTTCTCGACCTCGACCACTTCAAGCTGGTGAACGACAACTACGGCCACGCGTGGGGCGATTTCGTGCTACGGGAGTTCGCGCAGATCGTTCGTGCGCGACTACGCCAGGGCGATCTGTTCGCACGCTATGGCGGTGAAGAGTTCGTGCTGCTTCTTCCGCTCACCAATGCCGAAGAGGGCGGCCAGCTCGCGGACGAACTTCGCGCTCGCATCGCCAGCCACCGGTTCGTCCATGGCGGCCTCTCGCTTGGCTTGACCGTGAGCATCGGTCTGGCGTCCATGCCGAGCCGAGACATCCGCTCGGCCGCCGATATCCTCGCCGCGGCTGACGCCGCGCTCTATCGAGCCAAGGAAGCGGGCCGCAACCGCATTGCTGGTCCGACCAACGAGGTGCCCACGTGAATTCTCTCTTCGAGCCCGTACCCAATCCCCGTCCGGAGCGGGACTATCTGATTCAGATCCGCGCTCCGGAGTTCACCTGTCTGTGCCCGCGAACAGGTCAGCCGGACTTTGCAACCATCGAGATCGACTACGTCCCCGAGGTGCTCATCGTCGAGCTCAAGAGTCTGAAGCTCTACCTGCAGTCGTTTCGGAACCAGGGGACGTTCCACGAGGCCGTGACGAACCGGATCCTCGACGACCTCGTGGACTGCCTGTCTCCACGTCGAATGGAGGTTCGAGGGATCTTCGGAGTTCGGGGCGGCATCTCGACCACGGTCGTTGCGTCGTACCACCGACCCGCGACGGCTGCCGAGACGCGACCGGCCTGAACGCGATCCAGGCACGATTCGGCGAGCGCGCGGGCCGAACCCACGCGCACCGAGCCGTTTCTCTCGGTCTCAGCCCAGGGCCTGGACCACGAGATTCCCGACCTCCGCGGTCGAATGGCCCATCTTGCCGGCGTCGAGGCTCGCGAGCTTCTGACCGGTGACGTGCATCACGGCATTCTCGATCGCCGCCGCAGCGTCGCGCTCCCCGAGGTGGTCGAGCATCATTCCGGCGGCACAGATCGCCGCGAGCGGGTTGATCACACCCTTCCCCGTGTACTTGGGCGCGCTTCCGCCGATCGGCTCGAACATGCTCACGCCCTGTGGATTGATGTTGCCGCCGGCGGCGATCCCCATCCCACCCTGAATCATCGCGCCCAGATCCGTGATGATGTCGCCGAACATGTTGTCCGTGACGATCACGTCGAACCACTCTGGGTTCTTGACCATCCACATGGTGGTCGCGTCGACGTGCGCGTACTCCCGCTTCACGTCGCGATAGTCCGCGTCGCCGATCTCGTTGAACGCTCGCCACCACAGGTCGAAAGCGAACGTGAGCACGTTGGTCTTCCCGCACAGGGTGAGCGTCTTGCGCGGCCGTCGCCTGGCCAACTCGAATGCATAGCGCAGACACCGCTCCACCCCATGTCGCGTGGCGCAGAGGATCTGGGTCGCCACCTCGTTCGGCGTGCCCTTGTATTGAAATCCGCCCATTCCGCCGTAGAGCCCTTCCGTGTTCTCGCGCACGACGACGAAGTCGATGTGCTCGGGTCCCTTGTCGCGCAGTGGTGTCTTCACGCCGGGGTAGAGCTTCACTGGCCGCAAGTTGACGTACTGATCGAGCGCAAAGCGCGCCTTGAGCAGGATCCCCTTCTCCAGAATCCCCGGCGCCACGTCCGGATGCCCGATCGCCCCGAGCAGGATCGCACGATAGCCGCGTAGCTCGTCGAGCACCGCATCCGGTAGCGTCTCGCCCGTTCGCTTGTAACGCTCACCACCGAGGTCGTACTCGGTCGTCGACAGCGAAAACCCGAACTTCGCGCCCGCGGCGCGCGCCACCTTGAGGGCCTCGACGACCACTTCGGGTCCCGTGCCGTCTCCGGGGATGACTGCAATCTCGTACGACCGTGACATCGTGACCTCCTGGGTTCCGACCACCCGCCGTTCGGGTGCGCCGCATCAGACGAATATCACCTTCAGATGACGCCGCTTGCCGACCTGGAACAAGCGCGCACCTCGGCACTCGATCGCGAGCTCGGAGCTGGCGACCCGCTCGCCATCCAAGCGCACGCCACCCCCGTCGACGAGCCGGCGAGCCTCGCTCGTCGACGCCGCCAACCCCACGTCCTTGAGGAGCTTGCAGATCCAGAGTGGCTCGGCGCTCGCGGGCAGCTCGCGCTCCTCGATGCTGCTGGGGAGCTCGCGGTGACTGAACTGCTTGATCCACTCGGCTTCCGCGGCCTCCGCCGCGGAGGCGCCGTGGAAGCGCCTCACGATCTCGCAACCGAGCCGCCGCTTGGCGTGCATCGGGTTGAGACTGCCCGCGTTCATCTCGGCGCGCAGGGTCGCAAGCTCTTCTGCCCGCAGGTCGCTCAAGAGCTCGTAGTACCGCAGCATCAGCTCGTCACTGATGGACATGAGCTTGCCGAAGGTCTCGAGCGGCGGCTCGTCGATGCCGACGTAGTTTCCGAGCGACTTGCTCATCTTCTGCACGCCGTCGAGCCCCTCGAGGAGCGGCATCATCAGGGCGACTTGAGGCTCGACGCCGTAGTCGCGCTGGATCTCTCGGGCCAAGAGCAGGTTGAACTTCTGATCCGTGCCGCCGAGCTCGATGTCCGCCTTCAGCGCCACCGAATCGTAGGCCTGCAGGAGCGGATACAGAAACTCGTGGACGCTGATCGGATGCCCATCGCGATACCGCTTCGCGAAGTCGTCGCGTTCGAGCATCCGCGCCACCGTCTGTTTCGCCATCAGGCGCACGAGGTCCATCGGCGTGAGCTGGCGCGTCCAGGCGCTGTTGAACGCGATTCGGGTGCGTTCCGGATCGAGGACTTTGAAGATCTGTCGCTCGTAGGTCTTCGCGTTGGAGGCGACCTGCTCGGACGTGAGCTGGGGACGGGTTTCGTTCTTTCCGCTCGGGTCGCCGATCATGCCGGTGAAATCACCGATCAAGAACACCACCTGGTGGCCGAGCTCCTGAAACTGCTTGAGCTTGTGGATCACGACAGTGTGACCCAGGTGCAGATCCGGCGCGGTCGGGTCGAAGCCCGCCTTCACCACGAGCGGCGCTCCGGTCCGCGCGCTCTTCTCGAGCTTCGCGCGGAGCGCGCCCTCGGGCAGGATCTCGACCGCACCTCTCTCGAGGAGGCGCAGGGCCGAATCGATGTCGACGGGTGCCGAACGAGTCACGGGTGGCTCACGGATGCAGTCGTTGCGCAGAGCGACGCAGAGCTACGCAGGGCGAGCTCGGCGACCGAGGCGGAAAGGCTAGTGCGTCCGCGAGACTGCGTGAAGAGCCGGAACCGAGGTCGCGCCAGCGGCATGGCCACGGCCTCACAGGCCGCGACGCGACCTCGTCGCCTCAGCGCGCGTAATGCACCGAACGCGTCTCACGCACGACCGTCACCTTGATCTGACCCGGAAAGGTCATCTCGTCCTCGATCTTCTTCGCGATGTCCCGCGCGATGACGAGCGCTCCGTCGTCCGTCACGCGCTGGCTCTGGACGATCACGCGGAGCTCGCGGCCGGCCTGGATCGCGTAGGACTTCTCGATCCCTTCGAAGCTTCCGGCGATCCGCTCGAGGTCTTCCAGACGCTGGATGTAGCTCGCGAGCATCTCGCGGCGCGCACCCGGTCGCGCCCCGCTAATGGCATCGGCGGCCTGCACCAACACGGGCAGGATGCCTTCCTGTGGAATGTCCTCGTGGTGCGCCGCGATCGCGTGCACGATCTCGCTTGGCTCGTGAAACTTCTGTGCGATCTCGCCGCCGATGACGGCGTGCGACCCCTCCACCTCGTGGGACACCGCCTTGCCGATGTCGTGAAGCAAGGCGGCTCGGCGCGCCTTGCGCGGATCGAGACCGAGCTCTGCCGCCATGGCGCCACACAGAAACGCCGCCTCGATCGAATGCTGCAGCACGTTCTGCGTGTAGCTCGTCCGGTACTTGAGCATGCCGAGCGTCCGCACGATCTCCGGATGGACGCCGCGGACCCCGACCTCGTAGAGGGCCTGTTCCCCGGCCTCCTTCACGCTCGCCTCGACCTCCGCGCTCACCTTGGCGACGGTGTCCTCGATCCGCGTCGGATGGATGCGCCCGTCCGCGATGAGCGCTTCGAGCGTACGACGCGCGACCTCGCGCCGGATGGGGTTGTGGCAGGAGATGATGACCGTCTCGGGCGTGTCGTCGACGATCAGGTCGACGCCGGTTGCGGCCTCGATCGCCCGGATGTTCCGTCCCTCGCGACCGATGATGCGGCCTTTGAGCTCGTCGCTCGGCAACGGGAAGACCGTGACCGTACGCTCGGCCACGTACTCGCCGGCGTAGCGCTGGATCGCCTGACCGATGATCCACTTGGCCTTCTGCTCGGCGTTCTCCCGCGCCTCGTCCTCGATCTTTCGGACCAGCTTGACGCTCTCGTGCTTGGCCTCGTCGATGACGCGCTCGACGATCTGCCGCTTGGCTTCCTCGGCGCTCATACCCGCCACCGACTCGAGCTTCTCGAGCGCTCGTTGGTGAAGCTCGTCGACCTCCGCCGCGCGCGCGCTGACCGTCTGATCCCTCTGCTTGATCGCGGTGTCGCGCTTGTCGAGCTCCGCCAGGCGCGCGTCCGCCTGGTCCATCTTCCGATCGAGGTGCTCCTCGCGCTGCAGCAATCGTTTCTCGAGCGCTTGGATCTCGCGGCGCTCTTCCCGGGTCTGCTCCTCGAACTCGGACTTGGCGCGGAAGATGAAATCCTTCGCCTGCAGCTCCGCTTCGCGCCGGCGGTTCTCGGCCTCGCGCTCCGCCTGCGCAACGACGTCTCGGGCTCGCTGCCGCTCGGCTTCGAGCTTCTCCCGCTCGGCTTCCACCTGGGCGCCGGAGACCGTCTGTTTGAGCCAGAAGCCCACGCCGCCGCCGACGGCGAGCCCACCCATGAGACCCAAAGCGATTCCCGCGAAGTCCATCGTCATGCCTCCTCGGGCACCGGAGCCGCGCGCTCGCGCGTGGCGCTCTCGGTGCGTTTCGGAGCGAAGGTCCACGATTCGGTCACGATCCAGTCCATCGGCGCGTCGTCCGCGTCGCGCGGAAGCTCATCGAGGACCTGAAAGTCGAACGCCAAGCCGACGACGCAGCGTGGCCGCGTCGCCCGATCGCCCAACAACCGGTCGTAGTATCCGCCCCCATAGCCCAAGCGGTGCCCGCGGCGGTCGAACGCCACCCCCGGAACCGCGATCACGTCGATCGAACCAGGATCCACGTGCTCCTGCGCTGATCCACGGGGCTCGAGAATCCCGAATGCCCCGGGCGCCAGATCCGACCACCGATCCACCGCATAGAAATCCAAGCGGCGCACGGCGCGCTGAACCTGCGGAAAGCTCACCCGCTTCCCGCAAGCGCGTGCGCGCTCGAACACCCGCTCGGTGGCGACCTCACCGCGCGTCGCCGCATAGAGCGCCAGATCCACACCGCGCTCGACGGCTTCCAAGGCGAGGAAACGCGCCTGCACGCGCGCGGAAAGCGCCACGTGAAGCCGCGCTTCCTGTGCCTCGCGCGTGCGCAGGAGCTGGTGCCGAACTTCTGCTTTCGACCTGCCGACCACCGATCCCCCCGGTGCGGCGATCGTGAGCCCAACGGCTCGCTATGGACTCGTTCGGGGCGTGCGATTCAGCGGTGAACTTCCGACCCTCGGTGCGCGGCCGTGTGGCTCGCAGCCGGGCGATTCGCTCGTCAGGGCAACCCGTGCCCCATCGGGCTCACCTCGGCCGTGTCGCCAACCCTGTACGTGCATCCTGCCACCCGCGCCCTACGATCGTTCGTTTCGTTCGCTGCGATTCGACGAGACTCGACTCTCCCGGGCCCCCGATCGGATCCGCGGCCCGCGCGTGTGGCGCGGACGAACCCGCGTGTCACTTCATCGACCCGACCGGGTGAGCACCACTGCGGCAAGGCGGTCAGCCCGCCGCTCGCTTCTCATCGCCCCGTCCTTCATCCAGTAGGACCGTCCTCGGGGGGCACTCGATCGCCACCCTCGTCACGATCGCGTCACCTGCCTGAACCTTCCCGCATGGTCCGAGCCATGCTCGAAAAGTGTTCCCCCGCAAATCTGCCGTGTCGAAGTGTCCGTTGAACCATCAACGTGACGTGGGCACCATGTCACCGTTCCGGCGATCCCGTTGACCGGGCCCCACCTTTCCGGCGAGTGACGGTTCCCAGGGAATGAAATGTTGGTTCTAACGTATCCCAGTCGATCACGAACAGCGCAGGGGAACGATTCCTAGTTTCGTCTGTTACAGCACCATTCCATCGAGTTCCACAGCTCACGAAGCCGGCGCTCATGCCAGTTGCGCATCGAGCCGGTCACACATCGCATCGGCCCACTCCTTCACCTGTCCTCGCGCCTCGTCCAGATCGTCGCGGACACGAACGTAATCCGCCGCGAGGTTGAGTGCCGTGAGAATCGCGATCTCGGCGACATCCGTGGACCGAGATCGGTTGCGAATCTCCTCCATCGTCCGGATCACCAGGCTCGTCACGGCCTCCACGCTTTCCCGCGGCGCCGCGCTCTGTATGGTGAGCGTCCGACCGAGAACCCGGATCGGGTAAGCCCGCTTGAGGACGCTTTCTCCGTCAGGCGTGCTCATGATTTCCGATCCGCTTCTCAAATCCGGCCAGCGCCCCCAGCAGCTCGTCGACCTCTTGCCGCGCATGCTGCCGGGCGCGCAGCAGATCGGCGATCCTCGCTTCGAGCGTCGCGCGCTCCTGGTCCTGCTGACGCACTTGGGCGAGCAAGCGAGCGCGCTCGTCGCGCAGTGACCGGAGCTCGCCGAGCAATCGCTCGACGCGTGCCTCGACGCCGGCCAGCCCTGGGCCGATCTCGGGTGCGTCGACTCGGGTATCGAGGTCCTGTGCCACCGCTCGGTACGTTAAGGGCCTGCGCGAGGAAAGTCAAGAATTGCCGATGGTTGGCCGAAGTCGCGGCGACGGTAGACGAGAAACTCCGGGTGGTCGAGCTCGGTGACACGCTGCCAGGGGCCGCTCGGCGAATCGAGATCCGCCACCCACGGCTCGGGCAGTAGGCCGAGTCGCCAGCGCTCGAGGACCAGCACGCGAACCCCCGCCGCGGCGGCGGGGAAATCCGTGAAGCCCACCGCGTCCAATCGAGCGAGATACGGCGCGACTCCCAGGAACCGATAGGCATTCCTGCGGTGGGCAAGATAGGGGATCTCGCTACCGGTCGAGAGAATCGGCTCGTCCGAAGCGGTCGTCGCTGCGACGTACGCGGCCACCCGAAGCTGATAGCTCAAGGTCAGCGGCCGAGCTCGCCAACCGGCGAGCAGCGGTTCGACCCGCGATCCGCGCGGTGGGCAATCCGTCAAGAACACCAGCAGCGACACGCATTGCACGAGCGCCGTCGTCGACCACGCCAATCGCGCTCGCCAGCCGGGTGGCCGGGTCGCCAGCCACTCGCCCGCGGCGAGACACAGGCCGGGCAACGCTGGGATCAGGTAGTGGTCGTAGAGCTCGTAGCTCACGAGCGACATGACCAGGATCGGCACGACCAGCGCGGCGGCGACGCCGCGCGTGCCCCGGCACGAAGGCGAGACCAACGCGACGAGACCCAGCGGCAACACCAGCGACAGCGGCAGCACGACGACGCGCCACCACTCGCTCACTCGATGGCTGACGTCGAGGCCGCCCGCGTAGCCGCGGCTCAGTCCCTGCAAGAAGGTGCGTTGGACGTAGACGTGGACCTGACCCGTTCGCGCCAGCCAGGCGAACAACACCGCTTGGACGAGCAGGAAACCGACGCAAAAGAGCGCGACGACGCGCCCACGGCGACTCTCCTCCCTTCGGGATAACGTCCAGACGAGGAGGCCGAGCGCGACCAGCAAGGCGGGCTGCTTGAACAAGCTCGCCACGCCGAGCGCGATCCCGGCGGCGCACGCTCGGACGAACTTCAGGCTGGAGTCGCTACGCCCGGTGAGGAACAACGCCGCGAGCATGGCCAGCGCGGCGACCGGCGATTCCGTGTACCCGTAGCCCGAGAGCCGTACAGCGGCGGCGAGAGTCGCGTAGAGACCCGCGCCAGCCGCACCCGCGAGCTCTCCGCCGAGCCGACGGCCCAGCCGAGCCACCGCGAAGATGACGAAGAGATCCGGGATGATCGACGTCAGATGACAAGCCAACGGCCCGTTGCCGAACGCCGTGAAACACGCGACGTACCAGTAGTAGATGCCCGGGGGCTTGTTGTTGAACAGCGCGAGGGGGCCCGAGCCCTCGTCGATCATCCGCGTCGCGACGTAGGCATAGTTGGCGGAGTCGTAGTCGAGCGGACGGTCGCCGAGCCACAAGCGCGCGGCCACGCCGACTGCAACGACGGCCAGCGCGACCAGCGCGTGGACGCGAGACGATTCGAGCGTGCGCCCAGCCTCGGAAGACGGCGGCACCGCGAAGGTCATGAGTGACGACGACGACGCACGCGAAGGCGGCCGTTGCCCGCATGGGCAATCGGTGCCGCCGCGTGGACGATTCGACGAGTGTAGGTCAGCCGGGCTCGGTCACCACTCGCTCCTCGCGCTCGGCGAGGCGCGCGACGTCGACGACGCGCTCCGACTCACTCAGATCGATGAGCCGTACTCCTTGCGTGTTCCGGCCCATGGCGCTGATGCCCGCGACCGGCGTTCGAATCACCTTTCCACTGTTGGCGATGAGCATGACCTCGTCGTCGTCGGCCACCAAGCGAGCCCCCACCACAGGCCCGTTCCGGCCCTGCGTCTTGATGGTGATCACGCCTTTTCCGGCCCTTCCCTGCACCGGGTAGTCGCTGACGGGCGTGCGCTTTCCGTACCCGAGCTGGGTCACGGTCAGCACGTTCTGCCCCTCCCTCACGAGCTCCATGGCAACGACCTGGTCGCCCTCGCGGAGCTCGATCCCGCGCACGCCAGCGGCGGTCCGCCCCATCGGTCGCACCTCTTCCTCGCGGAAGCGGATCGACAGACCATCGCGGGTCGCGAGCATCACGTCGTTCTGCCCGTCGGAGAGCACCGCCGCGATCATCTCGTCGCCGTCTTGGACCCCGAGGGCGATGACGCCGTTGTTGCGCGCGTTGGAGAAGGACGACAGCGGCGTCTTCTTCACCTTCCCCTCGCGCGTGGCGAGCACCACGAAGCGATCGTCTCGGAACTCGCTCGTGGTCAGGAACCCAACCACCTTCTCCCCCGCCTCCAGCCGGATCAGGTTGACGACCGCCTTGCCGCGGGCCGCCCGCCCCGCTTCCGGAATCTGGTGGACCTTGAGCCAGAACGCTCGCCCCTGGTTCGTGAAGAGCAGGACGTAGTCGTGGGTCGACGCCACGAACAGGTTTTCGACGAAATCCTCCTCCCGCGTCTCCATGCCGGTCACGCCTTTGCCGCCGCGGCGCTGCTGCCGGTAGAGCGTGAGCGGGTTGCGCTTGATGTAGCCTTCGTGGGACACGGTCACGACCATGTCCTCCACTTGGATGAGATCCTCGATGTCGATGTTCGACTCGCCACGGACGATCTCGGTGCGGCGCGGCTCGGCGTAGCTCTCCCGCACTTCCTCGAGCTCCTTCACGACCTCGTCGAGCAGCAACGCGTCGCTGCCGAGGATCTCGCGCAGTCGACCGATCTCCTTCATCACCTCCGCGTACTCGTGGTCGAGCTTCTCGCGTTCGAGAGCGGTGAGGCGGGCGAGACGCATGTCCAGGATCGCGCGCGCTTGACGCTCCGAGAGCGAGAACCGCGTCTCGAGCGCGGTCTGCGCCTCGTCCGTCGAGCCGCTGGTGCGGATGATCCGGATCACCTCGTCGAGGTTCGCGATGGCGATCCGCAGCCCCTCCAAGATGTGGGCGCGATCCTCCGCCTTGCGGAGCTCGAAGGTGAAGCGACGCGTGAGAACCTCGCGACGGAACGCGAGGAACCGATCGAGCGTCTCGCGAATGCCGAGCGTCCGCGGCCCGCCATCGACGATGGCGACCACGTTCACGCCAAACGAGGTCTGCAGCGGAGTGTGCTTGTAGAGCTGGTTGAGAACGACCTCGGGGATCACGTCGCGACGCAAGTCGAGCACCACGCGGATGCCCTCTCGGCTCGACTCGTCCCGCAAGTCCGACACACCTTCGATGCGCTTCTCGCGGACCAGCTCGGCGATCTTCTCGACCATCCGCGCCTTGTTCACCTGATACGGAATCTCGGTGATGACGATTCGCTGCCGATCCGCGCGCGGCATCGACTCGACGGCCGCGCGCCCGCGCACCTGGAGGATCCCTCGACCCGTGCTGAAGGCGCTCAGGATGCCGCCGTCGTCGAGGATGATCCCACCGGTGGGAAAATCCGGGCCGGGCACGATCTCCATCAGCTCGGCGAGTGTCGTCGCAGGAGCGCGCGCCACGCGAATCAGCGCATCGATGATCTCACCGAGATTGTGCGGCGGGATGTTCGTGGCCATGCCGACGGCGATGCCGCTCGAGCCATTGACCAGGAGGTTCGGGAAACGGGCGGGGAGGACGACCGGTTCGACCGACGAGTCGTCGTAGGTCGGCGTGAAATCGACCGTCTCCTTGTCGAGGTCGTTGAGCAGCTCCATGGCGAGCGGCTCCATGCGCACTTCCGTGTAGCGCATGGCCGCCGGCGGATCGCCGTCGAGCGAGCCGAAGTTGCCTTGGCCGTCGACGAGCGGCGCGCGCATGGAGAAATCCTGCGCCATCCGGACCAATGCATCGTAGGCCGCGGACTCGCCGTGCGGGTGGTACTTGCCGATCGTGTCGCCGACGACGCGCGCCGATTTCTTGTACGGACGGCCGGCGGTGTTGCCGAGGTCGTACATCGCGTAGAGGACACGGCGGTGGACGGGCTTGAGCCCGTCACGAATGTCGGGCAGCGCACGCCCGATGATGACGCTCATCGCGTAATCGAGATACGACTGGCGCATCTCGTCTTCGATCTTGATCGGGATCGGTGCCGGAATGTCGGACACTGCCCCTCCGTGGCCATGGCCCGCGTGAATCACGCGAGCGCGGAAAGTCGATCAGCGGCGCACCGAGCGATTTCGCCCGGCGTCAGCCGCTCGTGGGTTCAGACGTCGAGATTGCGTACGTGCAAGGCATTGGTTTCGATGAACTGCCGGCGCGGCTCGACCTCGTCACCCATCAGCAGGGTGAAGATCTCGTCGGCGACCACCGCATCGGTCAACGACACTTGCATGAGCGTGCGTCGCTCGGGGTTCATCGTGGTTTCCCAGAGCTGCTCGGCATTCATCTCGCCGAGGCCCTTGTATCGCTGCAGGGTCAAGCCGCGCTTGGCGGCGTCGAGGACTTGCTGGATCAGCGAGCCGGAGTGCGAGACCATCGATTGGTCGTCGCCGACGGAGAGCTTGTACGCGGGCCGCACGATGCACACGGAGTCGGCAGCGAGGCGTTGAATGCGCTCGTATTCGGGCGATGCGAGCAGCTCGGCGCCGACGACGGTGCGTTTCGCACGGCCGTTGGAACCCGTCAGCCAGACGACCTTGCGACGGCCGTGCTCCGGGTCTTGTTCCACCGCCCAGGAAGCACGCCCGATCTCGGGATAGCGTTCGAGGAGGCTCGTCTCGGTACGCGACATCCAATCCTCGAGCGCCGCGGCGTCCTCGAGCGCGGTCGTCGGGAACCCAAGCTCGGCGAGTGTGCGCAGCAAGCGATCGTCCATTCGCAGCCGGGATAGCCGCTCGAGGCCGTGCTCGATGCGGACGACCTTGCTCAGGAAGTTGCGAAGCGGCTCGCCGGCGAGCGGCATCGCACTGCCGGCGGCCGTCTGACCTTCGACGGTGACTCGGTCGACGGCGAGATCGAGGAGGTGATCGGCGAGGTCCTGCTCGTTCTTCTTGTAGGACATCTCGCCCTTCTTGTTCGTCAAGCCATAGAGGGGCGGCTGAGCGATGTAGAGGTACCCACCCTCGATGAGCATCGGGAACTGGCGAAAGAAGAACGTGAGCAGCAAGGTCCGAATGTGGCTGCCGTCGACGTCGGCGTCGGTCATCAGCACGATCTTGTGGTAGCGAAGCTTCTTGACGTCGAAGTCCTCGACGCCGATCCCGGTTCCGATCGCGGTGATGAGGGAGCGGATCTCCTCGTTCTTGAGGATGCGATCGTAGCGAGCCTTCTCGGCGTTGAGGATCTTGCCGCGCAAGGGAAGGATCGCCTGGGTGCGACGATCGCGGCCTTGCTTGGCGGTGCCACCCGCGGAGTCGCCCTCGACGAGGAAGAGCTCGGATTTGGCAGGATCGCGCTCCTCGCAGTCGGCGAGCTTGCCCGGGAGGTTTCCGACGTCGAGGACTCCCTTGCGACGGGCAAGCTCCTTCGCCTTGCGGGCTGCTTCGCGAGCCCGTGCCGCATCGTGCGCCTTCTCGATGAGGGCCCGGCCCACTTGTGGGTTCTGCTCGAGGAAGGCTCCGAACTTGTCGTTGATGACCGCTTCGACGATGCCTTTCACCTCGAGGCTACCGAGCTTGATCTTGGTCTGGCTCTCGAACTGGGGGTTCGGCATCTTCACGGAGAGGACGCCGGTCAAGCCTTCACGAACGTCCTCGCCGGATAGCGCAGAAGGCTTCTTGAGCGCTTGGGCGGCGTAGTTGTTCATCGTGCGGGTCAGCGCGGCCCGAAAACCCGATAGATGGGTGCCCCCTTCGATGGTGTGGATGTTGTTGACGAAGGTGAGCAGCACCTCGTTGTACCCGTCGTTGTACTGCAGCGCGACCTCGACGTGGATGCCGTCACGATCACCATCGAAGAAGATGGGCTGTGGGTGGATCGTGTGCTTGTTCTTGTTGAGGTGCTCGACGAAGGTGCGAATGCCGCCTTCGTAACAATACGTCTGCTTGGTGTCGACACGCTCGTCACTGATGGAAATGCTGACGCCTGGATTGAGGAAGGCAAGCTCACGCAGGCGCTTCGCGAGTGTGTCGAAGTCGACGTTGGTGTCCGGGAAGATGAGCGGATCCGGCTTGAAGGTGACGCGGGTGCCGCGCTCGGTGCTGGTTCCGATGACTGCGAGCGGCGAGGAGGTGATCCCGCGCTCGAAGCGCATGGCGTGCGTCTTGCCATCGCGATTGACCTGGACGTGTAGCCACTCGGAGAGAAAGTTGACGACCGAGACTCCGACTCCGTGGAGGCCGCCGGAAACCTTGTAGCTGTTGCCATCGAATTTTCCGCCGGCGTGAAGGATCGTCATCACGACTTCGACGGCGGAGATGCCCTTGTCCGGGTGGATGTCGACGGGGATCCCGCGACCGTCGTCCTGCACGGTGACGCTTCCGTCGAGATGGATGGTCAGGTCGATGTTCTTGCAGTAACCGGCGAGGGCTTCGTCGATGGAGTTGTCGATGACCTCGTATACGCAGTGATGAACTCCATCGGGTCCGGTCGAACCGATGTACATCGCTGGGCGCGTTCGAACGGCATCACGGCCTTCCAGGACCGTGATTTGATGAGCGCCATATTCTTGATCTGCTTCGGTCACGAGAGCGGTCTCCTGGAGAGCTAGATCGGGACGTTGCTCGGTTGCGCAGCGGGAGTCGGAATCTCGGGCCGGATACGACCCGATTCGACGAAGTAGAGCTGCGCGTGAGCGGGCATGCGCGGGGGCGCGGTGCCGGTGACGAAGGTCTGACCCGGGAGGTCGGAGACGACGTCGAGGACACGACGGGCTCGATCGTCGTCGAGCTCGTTCGAGAGGTCGTCGAGGAGGAAGACGGGGTCGTCGTCGGTGACGCTGGCGATCACGGCGCGCTCCGCGAGGCGAAGTGCGATGAGGATCGTGCGGCGCTCACCCTGCGAGCCGTGGCGACGCGCGGCGCCCGTCTCGACGGAGAATTGGAGATCGTCAAGGTGGGGTCCGAAGAGGGTGCGTTCGAGACGAGCCTCTTGCGCGGAGCATTGCTCGCTACGTGCCTGGAGGAGCGCGTTGGCTTGCTCGATGCTCAGGGTCTCGGACGGGAGATCCTGCGTCGCACGGTAGCGGAGCGATACGGGCATGGCTGACGAAGTGATGCGTGCGATGGCGGTGTGGATCTCGGTTCGGAGCTTGGAGACGAGTGCGAGGCGGGCGGCGAGGATTCCTGCGCCGGCCGTCACGAGAAGCTCGGTCCAGCTGGCGATCTCGTCGCGAGACGCGTGCTCCTTGAGGCAGCGGTTGCGATTCTTGAGGGAACGGACGTATCGCGCGAGGGTTCGATAGAACCCCGGCTGGATGAGGACGAGGATGCGATTGAGAAAACGGCGCCGCGCCTCGGGGGGCCCGAGCAAGAGCTCGGAATCCTCGGGTGAGTGAGTGACGACGCGGAGGTGCCCGAGGTAGCTCTCCAGCGGAACGTTCGCGCGGTCGTTGAGCGAGAGCGTTCGTTGCGAAGTGGCGAAGGATGCTTGCAGGTGATCCTGGGTGCCGAGGGCGGATCGAACGTCACCGAACACGGAGAGCTGAGTGCATCCTCGGCGGACGAGGTCCGATGGGGCGACGGGCCGATGGGATCGGCCCTCGGCAAGGAAATGAATAGCTTCGAGGAAGGATGTCTTCCCGTGGCCGTTCTTGCCGTAGAAAGCGTTGATGCCGAGCGACGGTTCCAAGTTCAGTTCTGGAATGTTGCGGAAGTCGTGGAGTCGGATGTGTTCGAGAACCATGGGGGCGTGACGAGTCAGATTCGCATCGGCATGACGATGGCGAGGAAATTGGGATTCCCGGTCTCGCGGATGGCGCCCTGGCTCAGCCCGTCCTTGAGCTCGATGTCGACCTCGGGTGCCTCGAGAACGCGGAACACGTCGAGGAGATAGGTGGCGTTGAAACCGATCGTGATGTCGGCGCCTTGGTACTCGACCTCGAGCGTCTCGACGGCCTCGCCGACGTCGGGGTGGTTGGCGGATAGACGCAGCTCGCTGGGACGAAGATCGATCTTGGCGCCGTGGGTGCGGTCGGCGGAAACGAGGCTCATCCGCTGCAGCGCACGCAGGAACTGATCCTTTTTCACCGTGGCGCGGTGCATCTCACCCCGGGGGATGACGCGCTCGTACTCGGGAAACTCGCCATCCACGTACTGAAAGAGCATGGAGAGGTCGCGCTTGCGAAGAGAGGCGTGGTGGCGGCCGAAGGCGAGGTCGACGGACTGGTCGCCGTCGAGGATGCGACGCAGCTCCGCTACGGCCTTACGCGGCAAGATGACACCTTCGTCGAGCTTGAGCCCGCCCAGATCGGCGGCGGAGGCCGTCGCGAGGGAGAGTCGATGACCGTCGGTGGCGACGAAGCGAATCTGCTCGGCTTCGGGGGTCGAGCGCGACTCGACGTAGACGCCGTTGAGGTGGTAGCGGGTTTCGTCGGTGGAGATGGCGTAGTCGACGAGGCTCAAGAGGCGACGTAGCTGGCGTTCGGGAACGGTCCGGTAGACCGCGTCTTCCATGCTCGGAATCGTGGGGAAGTCCTGAGCGGGGAGGCCGGCGATGTGGAACTGGGATCGGCCGGAGCGGATCTCGACCCAGTGGTTTTCCATCGATCGAAGCTCGACGGATGGGTCGGGAAGCTCCTTGATGACCTCGTAGAGCTTGCGAGCATTGACGGTGACGGTTCCGGGCGTCTCGGTGGCCAGGCTCGCGATGCGGTTTCGCATGCAGATCTCGAGGTCGGTGACGACGATCTCGAGGGAGTCATCGTGAGCCGAGAGCAAGGCGTTCGCGAGAACCGGCATGGTGTGCTTTCGCTCGACGACGCCTTGGACGAGGGCAAGGGCGCGAGCGAAGGAGTCACGGTCGATCTTGATTTCCATGGGCTAGGCCTCCAGGGCGGGGCGGGCGGAGGAGGACGGAGTGATGCAGTGTGGAGTGGTGATCGTGGTTGGGATGGGGGGGAAAGGTGTTCGTGTTAGTGGAGAGCGTGCGGATGTCGAGAACCGCCAAAAGGAGTTCGATACCCGAGTGTTGGAGCACACGAGCGCTGTCGATATCGGGGTCGTCGTTGTCGTCGAGAACGGCGCGGCGAGGATGCGAGGTGCCCCGAGCGTCGATTCGTCGTCCGCGGAATGACGCGTTTTCGACACGATGACGACAGCCGGATCGACGAGCGTGAACATCAGCGTGCTTCCTCGAGATCGGACACGATGTGCTCGATGCGCGCTCGCAGGTCGGAATCCTCTTCCAGCTGGCGCTCGATCTTGCGCACGGCGTGGATGACGGTCGAGTGGTCTTTGCCGAATTGATCGCCGATGTGCGGGAACGACGACGAGGTCAAACGTCGACAGAGGTACATGGCGACCTGGCGCGGTACGGTGAGTGCGCGGAGTTTTCGGTTCGAGCGCAGATCGCTCACGCGAACGTCGAAGGCCTTGGCGACGGTCTTCTGGATGTCGTCGAGGGTGATCGGTGTCTCCGGGTCTCTCAGAGCCTCGCGGAGCACCTTGCGAATCAGCTCGATGGTGATGGGCTGGCTGGTGAGCGACGCATACGCGCAGACCCGGTTGAGTGAGCCTTCGAGCTCGCGGATGTTCGAGCGGATGTGGGTCGCCAGGAAGAGTGTGGCCTCGTCGGAGAGTGCCGCGCCGTCGGATTCGGCCTTGCGTCGCAGGATCGCGACGCGGGTCTCGAGATCCGGGGCTTGCATGTCGGCGATCAATCCCCACTCGAATCGGGATCGCAAGCGATCGTCGAGCTCTGGGATGTCCTTGGGGAAGCGATCGCTGGTGACGACGATCTGGCGTTGTGCCTGGTAGAGCGAGTTGAAGGTGTAGAAGAACTCTTCCTGGGTTCGCTCGAGCTTCGCGATGAGCTGGATGTCGTCGATCAAGAGCATGTCGACGGAACGGTAGGTCGCCCGGAATTCCTCGTGCCGGTCGGACCGGATCGCGCCGATGAGCTCGTTCGTGAACGCCTCGGAGGTGACGTATCGAACGCGCGCCGTGGGCTTGCGACTCAGGACGAAGTTGCCGACGGCGTTCAAGAGATGCGTCTTGCCGAGCCCGACGTTGCCGTAGATGAAGAAGGGGTTGTAGCCGCGGACGTGTCGGTTGCCGACGGCGTACGCGGCAGCGTGGGCGAACTGATTACAGGCGCCGACCACGAAGTTGTCGAAGCGGAACCGAGAGTCGAGTGCTCCCTGCTCGGCGACCAGCTGGAGACGGAGACCGTCGAGGGGAGTGTCGGCGGCGCCCGCGCCGGTCGCAGCCGCCGCATCGGGCGGCGAGCCGATGTCCGGCACCGCGAAGCGAACGGAAAGGGAGCGGTGCGCGGCTTCCGAGAGGCAGCGCTCGAGGAGACCGGTGTAGCGGTCCGCGATCCACTCCTTCATCGGGTTGGTCGGGACGTCGATGACGGCGACGTCGGACCGAATGACGCGTGGCGCGAGGCAGTCGATCCATGCCTTGAACTCGAGCGGAGGTAGCTCCTGCTCGAGCCGAGTGCGCCCCTCGGACCAGACGGGATCGACGATCATGGCTTGCTGACGAAGAGGGAGCAGGTGACCCCCCCCAGGGGCAGGGTTCTCCACACCTTCATCCACAAGTGTTGATAAGTCGGAAATGGATAATGAAATCAGCCAACTATAGTGGCCGCCAGCGGCGGTGAACTACCCTCGGTACGCCGCGCGCCGCGAAGCGAGCCTGCGGAGGGCCCAAGCAGGCGATTTTCTACCAGATTGGGTACCGTGGTGCAAGAAGACCGCGGCTGTGAAGACGGCGGTTGATGGTCGGATTCCGCGGCGAGAATCGCCCCCGAGCGGGGCCCGGGAAGAGCGGCCCGTTCTTGACGTAGCGCGGATCTCGGGGCTAGGTTCCCGAGTTTGCTCGCTTTGACTTGAAATCCGTGAGGGCGATCGATGAAGCGCACGTATCAACCCAGCAAGACGCGCCGCAAGCGGACGCACGGCTTCCGAGTGCGGATGCGGACCAAGAACGGCCAAAAGGTTCTGTCGCGCCGACGAGCCAAGGGCAGGAAGCGCATCGCGATCTGATGCGCTTGGACGGGGACGCTGCATCCACGGGTGCATCGTTCTCGAGGGCGGATCGCATCCGATCCGCGTCGGATTACAGCCGCGCTCGGCGGCTGGGAGTGCGCCGATCCGGGCGGCGCTTCACGGTGATCGTGGCTCCCGGGCAGGGTGTCCGCGGACGAATTGGGATCGCGGTGCCGCGTCAAGTTGGAAACGCCGTCGTCCGCAATCGGCTTCGACGGCTCGTGCGGGAGTACTTTCGGACCAGGCGCGACGAGTTCCCGGACGGCAAGGACGTCATCGTCGTTCCCCGACCAGGTGTTGGATGGCTGCGCCTGCGCGACCTGACGGAAATCGGCGCCCTCGTGCGGGAGGCGTGTTCGCCGCGTCCGCGGCGATCTGGTTGATCCAGCTCTACCGCGTGGTGCTCTCGCCGATGCTCGGACCTGCCTGTCGGTTCGAGCCGAGCTGCTCGCGCTACGCCGAACAGGCGATCCGGCAGCATGGAGCGCTTCGTGGCCTGGCGCTCGCGATCCGGCGGCTCGCGCGCTGTCATCCGTTCCATCCTGGCGGATACGACCCGGTGCCATGAGCGCAGGCGGGGCAGGAGGTTCCGTGGAAAACCAGCGATTGTTCCTCGCGATCGCGCTGTCGGTGCTGGTCATCGTGGTCTTTCAGACCCTGTTCCCGCCGCCCAAGCCTCCCCCGCGTCCGAACGCGAGCGCGACGGCGGCGGCACCGAGCACGAGCCCGGACAGCGCCGCGATTCCGACCACCGAGACGCCCGCGACGCCCGCGGCCCACGGCGCCACGATCGAGGTCAACACCAGCCTCTACCGTGCACGCGTCGACACGCTGGGCGCCGTGCTCACGTCGGTTGCGCTGGCACGCTACCCGGAGACGCAGCAGCCGGACTCGCCAGACGTCGACGTGATCGAGCGTCACTCGCCGCGACTGGGGGCTTTCCCCTTGGATTTCGTCTCGGGGGCGCAGCGGGTGAGCACGGCGCACATCCCGTTTCGCGCGGATCCGTCCACCGTGAACGTGCTCCCAGGCGGGGACGCGGAAGTCGTGCTCGAGGGAGAGTACCCGGGCTGGGCGCGCGTCGTGAAGCGGTACCGGTTCCACGACGGTTCCTACGATATCGGTCTTTCGGCACAGGTTATCCCGGATTCGTCCGTCCACATCGACAAGGCGATCCTGTCGCTCACCGAGCAACGCGAGATTCACGGGAAGAGCCGGCAGGAGCAGCTGCGGGCACGGGTTTCGTGGGGACTCGATCGCTTCCACATGGACTCGGTCTCGGTCGACGATCTGCGCAGCGAGGTTCGCAAGCAGAAGAGCCGCCCGCGCGTCTTCGACACGGTTCACGGGAAGGGCACGGTTCGCTGGGGTGGGTTCGACGAGCGTTATTTCTTGCTGGCGATTCTGCCGGATCTGGCTCTCGGCTCGACGGGTCAGCTCAGCGCGCTGCCGGATGCTCGCACCGTGCAGCTCGACGTGGTGTTCCCGGTGGCGGGAGGCGCGACCGGTTCCGCTCCCACCGAGATCAAGGCCCGACTCTTCGCCGGCCCGAAGGATCTTCAGGTGCTGCGCAGCACCGACGAGACACTCGACAGCGTGCTCGACTACGGTCGCTTCGCGTTGCTCTCGCGAGCCTTCGTCTCGATCCTACGATTCTTTCATCAGTATACAGGTAATTGGGGAGTCGCGATCATCATCCTGACGATCGCCGTGCGCTCGCTGCTGTTGCCGTTGCAGGTCACGAGCTCGCGTTCGATGAAGAAGATGCAGGTGCTGCAGCCGGAGATCGCCCAGCTTCGGGAACAGTACAAAGAAGACCCGATGAAGCTGCAGCAGGAGATGGGCCGCCTCTATCAGCGACACAAGGTGAACCCGCTGAGCGGCTGCCTACCGTTGCTGCTGCAGTTTCCCGTCTTCCTCGGCCTCTACTACGCGCTGGCCCAGGCCATCGAGCTCCGGCACGCGCATTTCGCGTTCTGGATCCACGATCTCTCCGAGCACGATCCGTTCTACGTGACACCCATCATCATGGGCCTCACCATGTACGTTCAGCAGATGATGATGCCCGCGGTGGGTGACCCGACGCAGCAGAAGATCATGCGGCTCATGCCGCTCATCTTCACGGTGTCGTTCTTGAACTTCCCCTCGGGTCTCGTGCTCTACTGGTTGTTCTCGAACCTGGTCAGCATCGGCACACAGTGGTACATCCAGCGCTCCTGAGACCCGTCTTGCGGTCTCGCGACCAAGGCTGAACGGCTCGAGCGGACCGCAGCTCACACGGAAAGCTCCTCGGATGGCGACCTCGAAGACCTACCACGGAGCAACGAAGGACGATGCCGTCGCGCAGGCGGCGGCGGATCTCGGTTGCTCTCCCCCCGAGGTCGACGTGATCGAGGTCGTGATGCGTTCCTCCGCTGAGGGCGCTCCAGCGTCCTGCGAGGTCCGCGTGCGATTGCCGGAGGCGCTCCAAGGCAACGACGACACCGCGATCCTGGAAGGGTTCCGCCGGCCGCGCGCAGCCAAGGCCGCCGAAGCGCTGCCGGCGGCGCCTGTGCGTCCGGCGGAGCCAGCGCGGGCCGCGCCGCCGCGCGAGCCGACCCGAGCGGCGCCCGTCCCTGCGGACGAGACAGCGGCTTCGCCGGAGCTGGTGAGTCGAGCAGAGGCCTTTCTGCGTGAGCTACTCGCGCACATGGGTGTGAGCGCGCGCCTCGACACGAATCTCGAGGGCGAGAACATCAACATCGAGATCGTCGCCGACAAGGGTGTGGGCGGCCTGCTCATCGGCCGCCAAGGCCAAACACTCGATGCGATCCAGTACCTGGTGAACCGCGTGGTGTTGCCCGGCGCCGCTGTGCGCGGTCGGATCTACCTGGACACCGAGGGCTATCGCGAGAAATATCGGCGCAAGATCGAAGAGTTGGCCCACAAGTACCGGGACGAGGCGTTGCGCGCGGGCAAGCCCGTGACGCTCGAAGAGTTCAGCTCGCGCGACCGCTGGATCATCCATCAGGCGCTCCTCGACGATCCCCGTGTCACGACGCGCAGTGTCGGCGAGGAAGACGACCGCAAGCTGATGATCATTCCGCGCCGCTGACGATCCAGCAGCGAGCGCCACCGGCTTTCCCGCAACAGCGCCAGCACCCGTGCTCGAGCAATCGCGACTCGGCGAGACGATCGTCGCCGTCGCGACGGCATCCGGTCCGCCGGCGGCGCTCGCGCTGATCCGCATCAGCGGCTCCGATACCCGTGGCGTGCTGACGCGGGTGCTCCGGTACCAGCGCGCTGCGGACCCGCCCCTTCCCGATCGCCGGCCGACCGTTGCTTGGCTTCTCGATCCGGCGGACGGCATGCCGCTCGATCAGATCCTCGTCACCCTCTTCCCCGCGCCGGGGTCGTACACGGGCGAGGACTTGGCGGAGCTGAGCCTTCACGGCAGCCCCTGGGTGGTCGCCGAGGCATTGCGCATCTTGGTGGCTGCGGGCGCGCGTGCTGCTCGCGCCGGAGAGTTCACCCGGCGGGCGCTCGCGAACGGCAAGCTGGACCTGTCACGTGCGGAGGCCGTCGCCGAGCTGACCGTCGCGCAGTCGGCGCGAGCAGCGAAGCTCGCCGTCCGCCACCTCACCGGAGAGCTCTCGCAACGTTATCGGCTGCTGCGCGCGCGACTGATCGAGGTGGCAGGTCTGCTCGAGGGGCCGATCGAGTTTCCCGATGACGCCGCCGCGGACGAGGCGTGGGCCTTCCGCGAAGGGCTGCGGGTGCTCGGGGAGCTGGGCCGAGAGCTTCGCGCGCTGGCGCTCAGCCAGACGCTCGGCCGCCGCGTGGCCACCGGGATCCACGTCCCCATCGTGGGGCGACCGAACGCTGGAAAATCGAGTCTTTTCAATGCGTTGCTCGGATCGAATCGCGCGATCACGAGCCCCCGGCCGGGTACCACGCGCGATACCATCGAGGCGGCGCTGGCGCTGGACGGGCATGTCTTGCGCCTGGTCGACACCGCAGGGATCGAGGCGAGCCACGACGAGCTGGTCAACGAAGGTGTTCGTCGCGCCGAGGCCTGCGTCGAGGAGGCGGATCTCGTCGTTCTCGTCCTCGACGCGAGCGCACCGCTCAGCTCGGCGGACGAGGCGGTGACCGTGCGCATCCTGGCGAAGCCCGTCGTGGTGGTGGCGAGCAAGGGCGATCTGGGACGCCGCTGGGACGCCGCCGAGCTCGAACGCTACGGGCTGCGGGAGAGCGTGACGGTGGTGTCGGCGGTCGATGGAACCGGCATGGAAGACTTGCGGCGCCGGCTCTCGGCGGCCGTTGCCCGCACGGTTCCCGTGGACGATGCACCGGAAGCGCCGGTGACCAGTGCGCGGCAACGGGGGTTGCTCGAGCGCGGCGCCGAGGAGATCGCCCGCGCCCAGGGCAATCTGAAGCGCGGCGCGGTCGAGCTGGCGGTGGAGGATGTCCGCGCGGCTCAGCTCGCCCTGGGTGAGATCCTCGGCGAAGTGTCGAGCGAGGACGTCCTCGACCGGGTGTTCCAAAGTTTCTGCATCGGCAAATGATCGTCGGCTGGTGGCACCGAGGGCGAGGCACGAGAGCGATCGTGCAGCGAGGTTGTTTCACGTGAAACAGGCGCTCGTTCCCCGCGTGGTCGTGGTGGGTGGCGGCCACGCTGGTGTCGAGGCGGCGCTGGCGTCGGCGCGGCTGGGAGTCTCGACGGCGCTGGTGTCGCAGCGCCGCCATCAGATCGCGCGCATGAGCTGCAACCCGTCGATCGGCGGACCCGGCAAGGGTCAGCTCGTGCGAGAGATCGATGCGCTCGGTGGCGCCATGGCCCGGAACATCGACGCCACGGGCATTCAGTTTCGGCGCCTGAACACCGGGAAGGGGGCGGCCGTCCAGGCATCCCGCGCCCAGGCGGATCGCGCCGGCTATCTGGCGGCGATGCTCGAGCGGCTCGTCGCTGAGCCCAACTTGCTGCTCGTCGAGGACGAGGCGACCGGGATCGACGTGGCTTCCGGCGCCGTTCGCGGCGTGCATCTGGCGCGGGCGGGCACGCTCGCGGCGGAAGCGGTGGTGCTCACACCCGGGACGTTTCTGAACGGAGTGATCCACGTGGGTGAGGAGAGCTGGCCCGCGGGAAGGATCGGAGAGGCTCCCTCGACGGCCCTGCCGGAGAGCCTCGCGGCGCTCGGGCTGCGTCTCGATCGCTTGAAGACCGGGACCCCGGCTCGACTCGACGCGACCTCGATCCTTTTCGACGCGCTCACGCCTCAGCTCGGCGACGAGAGCCCGCGCCCGTTCTCCTTCACGACGGCGCGCATCCACCAGCGCCAGATCCCTTGCCACGTGACGAGGACGACCGAGCACACCCACCGCATCATCCGCGACAATCTCCACCGCTCGGCGATGTACTCGGGGCGGATCTCGGGTGTGGGCCCGCGCTACTGCCCCTCCGTGGAGGACAAGATCGTGCGCTTCGCGGAGCGCAGCAGCCATCTGGTCTTCCTCGAGCCCGAGGGCTACACGTCGCGCGAGATCTACCCCGCCGGCATCTCGACGAGCCTGCCCCGCGACGTCCAGGAGCGCTTCATCCGCACGATCCCGGGCCTCGAGCACGCAGCGCTCACCGCGCCCGGCTACGCGGTCGAATACGATGCGGTGGACCCGACCGAGCTGGACCACGCGCTCGAGGTACGCGCCGTGCGATCGCTCTTCCTGGCGGGCCAGATCAACGGCACGTCGGGCTACGAAGAGGCCGCGGCCCAGGGGCTCATCGCCGGGATCAACGCGGCGTTGCGCGTCCGCGACGAGCCAGCGTTCGTGCTGGCCCGAGAAGAAGCCCTGATCGGTGTGCTCATCGACGACCTGGTCACTCGCGGCACCGGGGGCGAGCCCTACCGGATGTTCACGTCGCGCGCGGAGGCCCGCCTGCACCTGCGCGAGGACAACGCCGATCTCCGGCTCACTCCCCGCGGCGGCAGGCTCGGGCTGGTGGAGCCCTGGCGATCGGCGGAGGTCGAGACGCTCGCCGAATCGATCCGTCGAAGCCGGGCCCAGCTCGAGAACACCCGCGTCACGCCCACCGCCGCCATCCGAGGCGCGCTGGCGCAGCAAGGACTGAGCGCGCCGAAGGGCCCCACGTCGCTCTGGGCTTTGCTTTCGCTTCCAGGGATTCGGCACGTCCAGCTGGCGGACGCGGGCCTGACCAGCCCGGTCGCCGAGCGCGTTGCCGAACAGCTCGAAGTCCTCGCCCAGTATGACCGCTACCTCACCCGGCTCGACGAGTCGGCAGCCGAGCAGCAGGCATGGGAACGAGTGCGACTGCCGATCGACCTCGACTACCCCCGGGTCGCCGGACTGTCGACGGAAGTCCGTGAGCGGCTCGAGCGGGCGCGGCCGGAGTCGATTGGCCATGCGCGCCGTGTGCCCGGTGTGACCGCCGCCGCGATCGAGGCGCTGATGACCCACCTGCGGACGGCGCGCGCGACGACTCCGCCGCCCGAGACACGCGAGGACGCCGCCAGTGCGTGATGCCCGCGCGCGTCCCCAGCGAAAGGGCGGGGCCGAGCCCGTCGACGAGGACGCCGTCCGCGAGGTGATCGCCGGCGGGGTCGCGGCGCTGGGCGTCGAGCTCGCCCGCGACGATCTCGACGCGCTCGTACAGCACTACCGTGAGCTGATGCGCTGGCGGCGTCGCGCGGACCTGACGGCGCTGGTCGATCCTCGCCAGATCGCAGTCCGCCACTATCTGGACTCGCTCGCGGTGTCCCCGTGGCTGCCCCTGGACGCGCGGATCGCGGATCTCGGCTCGGGCGCTGGATTCCCCGGCCTACCGCTCGCGATCGCTCGGCGTGACGTCGAGGTCACCTTGCTCGAGACGCGCGAGGTGAAGCTCGCGTTTCTGCACCACGTATGCACCCAGCTCGGCCGCCCCAATCTGAAAGTCGCGCGCACGGGCGACTTCGTCGGCACCGATGCGTGGGCGCGGCTCAACCTGGTCGTGGCGCGCGCGGTCGCCAGCGTCCCGGCGACGCTGACGCGCTGCGAGGCGCTGCTTCCGCGCGCCGGCGAGCTCTGGCTGATGCGAGGGCCCTCCAAGATCGGAGAAGGGCTCGAGCGCGCAACCAAGGGATGGGCGCTGGTCTCCGAGCGCGAGATCCGTCTGCCCGTCGAAGATGCGGAGCGCAGGATCGTCGTCTACGAGCGCGTCGTCGCCTGAGCCGCGCTGCCATCCGCGTTCGCAGGTTTCACGTGAAACCGTGCGCCGTTGCCGCTCGCGCCACGGCGTGTGCTATACGCCCGTCTCTCGAGCAAGGATGATTGGCCAGAGCTTGTGGCTGAGTTGTAGGTCAACCACAAGATGTTGTAGATAGTGGTCCGTCGACGGAGTCATGACGTGATCGCTCACTGGCCAGCGGACGAAGCCCTGTTGCTGACGGGGGAGCGACTCGGACATGGGACGTGTGATCTGCATCGCGAACCAGAAGGGCGGCGTCGGCAAGACCACCACGGCGATCAACCTCGCCGCGTCCATCGGTGCGCAAGAGCAGCGGGTGTTGCTCGTCGACCTCGACCCGCAGGCGAACGCGACCAGCGGGCTCGGCGAGACGCGCGACGAATCGAACATCAACGTCTTCCAGTCGATGCTGGGCTTCCATCCGATCCATCTGGCCATCAAGCACACCGCCTTCGCCAACGTCGATCTCATCCCGTCGAGCGGCGACCTGATCGGCGCAGAGATCGCGTTGATCTCGCGCGAGGATCGCGACGAGCTGCTCCGGCGCGCGCTCCACTCGATCCGCGATCGCTACGCGTTCGTGCTGCTCGATTGCCCGCCGTCGCTGGGCTTGCTCACGGTGAACGCGCTCACCGCGGCGCAAGGAGTGCTCGCCCCCGTGCAGGCCGAGTACTACGCGATGGAGGGCTTGTCGCAGCTGCTCACCACGGTGGAGCGCGTGCGGGAAGTGCTCAACCCCGAGCTCGAGATCGACGGGGTGCTGCTCACGATGTACGACCCGCGCAACAACCTCGCGCGCCAGGTCGAGCAAGAGCTGCGCGCGCAGCTCGGCGATCGCGTGTTCGCGACGCTCATTCCGCGCAACGTGCGCCTCAGCGAAGCGCCGAGCTTCGGCAAGCCGGCGCTCTACTACGACGTGCGCTCGAGCGGTGCCCAGGCGTACCAAGCGCTCGCGCGCGAGCTTCTGACTCGCTCACACGGGGCCGCGCCGGCCTGATCGGGAGATCGCCATGAGTGGAGTGAACAGCATGACTTCGCCGGACCGGGCGATGCGGCACCAAGGCCTCGGCCGCGGGCTCGGCTTGCTGATTCGCGATCGCGCTCCCGAGGCCGCCGGGCGACGGCTGGTCTCCGTGCCGGTCGAGCAGCTGCGCCCGAACCCGAACCAGCCCCGCAAGCGGTTCGATCCCGAGGCGCTTCACAGCCTCGCGGCGACCGTGCGCGAGCGCGGCGTGCTTCAGCCCATCCTGGCGCGGCGCACCGACACCGGCTACGAGATCATCGCCGGCGAGCGGCGCTGGCGCGCCGCCACGGCGGCGGGTCTCACCGAGGTGCCCGTCGTGGTGACGGAGGTCGACGCCGGCGCCAGCTTCGAGATCTCGCTGATCGAGAACCTGCAGCGCAGCGACCTGGACCCGATCGAGGAAGCGGAAGCGCTCGAGAAGCTGGTCGACTCCGCGGGTCTGAGCCACGAGGAGGTCGCGGCGCGAATCGGCAAGGATCGCGTCACGGTCACCAATGCCATCCGCCTGCTCAAGCTGCCGGACGCGATCCGCGGCCACATCGCCGTGGGCGAGCTCAGCGCGGGCCATGGGCGAGCGCTGCTCGGGCTCGACTCGGCCGAGCGTCAGCTCGAGCTCGCGCGCACGACCATCGCGGAGTCGCTCTCGGTGCGGGAGCTCGAGCGGCGCGTCCAAGGTGGACGTCGCACCACCCCGCCGGCACGGACGAAGGGGCGCGCGAGCTCACCCGACCTGCGCGCCGCCGAGAAGGAATTGGAGCAGGCATTGACCCTGAAAGTACGGATCACACCGGCACGACGGGGCGCGGGCGGAAAGATCGAAATCGTCTACAGCTCGCTCGACGACTTCGATCGCATCCGTGAACGGCTCGTGAGCGCGGAGACTTCACTCTGATTTATTGTTGCTCGTCATACGTGTTGGTGTGGGTTCGAAATGCAGCTTGCAGAGCCAGGCGGGAAGCGCTAGAAGGTTCAATCTCACGACGAGGAGGAAGGTCATGTTCGGACGCTCGACGGACGATCGCAACAAGACTGCGCGGGACCAGGACTCGCGGGAAATCACGCCGCCACGGGCGACGGCACCCGAGCCAGCTCGTCCCGAGCCGCAGCTGCGCGAGCCCGGTCCGGTCGCGACTCAACCGGTGGAGACGAAGGCGTCCGGCGAGGTCAGCGCGTATTTCGGCAAGGGCAGCAAGATCTCGGGCAAGCTCAACTTCGAAGGCACCGTGCGAGTGGATGGACGAGTGGACGGCGAGATCCACGCCAAGGACACGCTCGTCATCGGCGACACGGCCGAGGTCACGGCAGAGATTCACGCCACCTCGATCGTGGTGCGCGGCCTCGTCCGCGGCGACATCCACGCCAGCAAGAAGGTCGAGATCCGGGCGCCCGGGAAGCTCTACGGGAACATCCTCGCCCCCGCGCTCGTGATCGAGGAAGGCGTGATCTTCGAGGGCAACTGCACCATGGAGAATCTCGGTGCGAAGTCCCAAGCGCAGGTGAAGCCGCTCGGTCGCAAGGAAGAGACCGCGCAGGTCGCCGAGCGCACCGCCCCCGCCGCCAAGGAAAACGTCGGCTGAGCCACACGAGCGCGGTCGAGCTGGACCACGAGAGTCCGGCTCGGCCGAACCAGCTCCGGGGCCGCGCCCCGGAGCTGACCCAGCCACGGGCTGGGATGGTTTGACGCCCTCCGGTCGCTGTGCTATCCCGGCGCGTCTTCGGGTCTGGCGGGGTGGTCGCAACCGCCCGCCAATTCACGCAAAAGCAGCTTCCTCGCCGAGCCCTGCGAGGCGCCGCGTCGTCGGACGCGACCGCCACCTACCGCGGGGCCCGCGCAGCGGGACCGAGCGGGTCCGCCACGGGAAGCCAGGGTCGCGCGCCCCGGAGCGCGTGACGACGGGGCGACGAGATGCCGAGCTGGGACGTCATTGCTCCCCACGTCGGGCCAGTCTTGGTTCAGATGGCCATCTTTCTCGTGGCCGTCGGCCTCATCAATCACCTGATCCTCAAGCCATTCTCCGGTAGCCATTCGGGCCGCGAGAAGCGCATCGCCGACACGCGGTCGACGGCGGAGCGCGAAACCGAGCTGAGCCACGCGCACCGCGGTCAGTACGACGAACGCGTCGCCAAGGCTCGCGCGGACGCCGACGCGCGCCGTCAGGAGATCCGCGGCGCCGCCCAGGCACGTGAACAAGAGGTGCTGGCGGCAGCGTTCGACGCCGCTGACGAGGAGCTGACCCGCGCGCGAGAATCCCTGAGCGCTCAGGTCGCTTCCGCGCGCGCCTCGCTCGCGCACGAGGCGCGCGGCATGGCACGGGAAATGGCCTCGAAGGTTCTCGGGCGCGCGCTGTGAGCCACGGGAGGGCGAGATCGATGCGTTCGATGGGTCCGGTCGCAACGCGCGTCGCGGTCGCGCTCGGTTGCATGGCGACACCGGTGCTCGCGCTGGCCGCTGGGGAGGCTCACGGGGGAGGCGAAGCTCATGCTGCCGGGCCGGGCAGCCTCTTCTGGTACTTCGTAAACTTCGGCCTGCTTCTCGGGCTGCTCTACTGGAAGGGCCGCGGCCCGATGAACCAGTTCCTCCTCGAGCGCAAGGAGAAGCTGCTCGCGGACTTGCGAGCGGCGGAGCGACTGCGCGACGAGGCTCGCGCGAAGCTCGCCGAGGTCGAGGGACGCCTGGCGGCGCTCGACGGCGAGGTGCAGTCCATCCTGGAAGAGACGCTGCGCGTGGCCGAGGCGGAGCGCGAGCGGATCTTGCGCGGCGCCGAGGAAACGGCGGAGCGCATTCGTGCTCAGGCAACGCTGATGGTCGAGCAGGAAGTGCGGCGCGCCCGCCTCGACTTGGCGCGCGAGGTGACGGAAATCGCGGCGCGCGAGGCGCAGACGATGCTCGAGGGCGCCGTGCAGGATGCGGATCAGGATCGCATGATCCACGAGTTCACCGAGGGCAACGGAGCACGTCCATGATCGAGGATCGAGTCGGGCGGCGCTACGCGCGCGCACTCTTCGAGATCGCACTCGAGACGGGCGCGGTCGATCAGGTCGCCAGCGAGCTGGATGCGCTATCCGCGGCGCTCGCCGGCTCGCCGGATCTCTTCGAGGTCTTGACCTTCCCGACGCATACCGCCGACCTCCGCAAGAACGTCTTCGCGGCCGTCGCCGATCAGCTCGGCACGGGCTCGAACGTTCGAAACCTCGTCCAGCTCTTGCTGGACCGCAATCGCATGTCGGCGTTCGACGCGTGCCTTCGGTCGTTCCGCGAGCTCGCGGACGATCACCTCGGCCAGGTCCGCGGCGAGGTGGTGAGCGCGCGTCCGCTGAACGACACGCAGCTGGCGGCGATCCGCGCGAAGCTCGAGCGGATGACGGGGAAGCGAGTGCTGCTCGCGACCCGCGAGGATGCGAGCCTCATCGGAGGCCTGGTCGCCCGCGTCGGAAACACCCTCTACGACGGCAGTGTCCGGACCCAACTCGAAGGTATCAAGCGCGCCATGTCCGATTCCGCGCACGGCTGAGCGTCGCTGGCGTCGCAATCACCGATCACGAAGAATCCCCGGGGGAGCACGATGCAGCTCAGGGCCGAAGAGATTTCCAGCATCATCAAGGACCGCATCCGGAACTACGACCGTGGCGTCGAGGTCGCGGAGACGGGAACGGTGCTGTTCGTCGCCGATGGCGTGGTCCGGATCCACGGGCTCGACAAGGCCATGGCCGGCGAGCTCATCGAGTTTCCCGGTGACCTCTTCGCGATGGTGCTCAATCTCGAGGAAGACAGCGTCGGCGCCGCGCTCTTCGGCGAGACGCACCACGTCAAGGAAGGTGACACGGTCAAGCGCACCGGCCGCATCGCGGAAGTGCCGGTCGGTGAAGCCGTCGTCGGGCGCGTGGTGAACGCGCTCGGCGTGCCCATCGATGGCCTCGGCCCGATCGCCGCCAAGGAATATCGGCGCATCGAGATCAAGGCGCCGGGCATCGTCGCGCGCCAACCGGTGAAGGAGCCGCTGCAAACCGGCCTCAAGGCCATCGACGGCATGATTCCCGTCGGTCGCGGTCAGCGCGAGCTCATCATCGGCGACCGCCAGACGGGCAAGACCGCCGTCGCGCTCGACACCATCATCAACCAGAAGGGCCAGGGCGTTTACTGCTTCTACGTGGCCATCGGCCAGAAGCAGTCGACCGTCGCCCGCGTCGTGGATCGCCTCCGCAAGGAAGGCGCGATGGAATACACGACCGTCGTGTGCGCCAACGCGAGCGATCCCGCGCCACTTCAGTTCATCGCGCCCTACTCGGGCGTCACCATGGGCGAGTTCTTCCGCGACTCGGGTCGCCACGCGCTCTGCATCTACGACGACCTCTCCAAGCACGCCGTCGCCTACCGCCAGCTCTCGCTTCTGCTGCGCCGGCCGCCTGGACGCGAGGCGTTTCCGGGCGACGTCTTCTATCTGCACAGCCGCTTGCTCGAGCGCGCCGCCAAGATGTCGAGCGAGCGCGGCGGCGGCTCGCTCACCGCGCTGCCGATCATCGAGACCCAGGCCGGCGACGTGTCGGCGTACATCCCGACCAACGTCATCTCGATCACGGACGGGCAGATCTTCCTGGAGACCGACCTCTTCTATTCGGGCGTCCGCCCCGCCATCAACGTCGGCATCTCGGTGTCGCGCGTGGGTGGCAATGCTCAGATCAAGGCGATGAAGCAGGTCGCCGGCACGCTGCGTCTCGAGCTCGCGCAGTACCGCGCCATGGAAGCGTTCGCGAAGTTCGGCAGCGATCTCGACAAGGCGACGCAACACCAGCTGAACCGCGGCCAGCGTCTCGTCGAGCTGCTCAAGCAGGGTCAGTATCAGCCGATGCCCGTCGAGCGCCAGGTGGTTTCCATCTTCACCGGCACCACGGGCGCGCTCGACGATCTCCCGGTCGACAAGGTGCGTGCCTTCGAAGCGGGCCTGCACGAGTACATCGAGGCGCGGCATCCCGAGATCTTCAGCAAGATCCGCGACGGCAAGACGCTCACCGACGAGATCAAGGCCGCGATCAACAAGGCGATCGACGAGTTCAAGGCCGACTTCGCTCGCACGGCGGCGTGAGCGACCGCACCGAGCCCCTGTCCGAGTGATGCGGAGGACTTGACCGTGCCGAGCTTGAAAGACATTCGCCGCCGGATCGCCAGCGTCAAGAACACGCAGAAGATCACGAAGTCGATGAAGATGGTCTCGGCTGCGAAGCTGCGGCGCGCGGAAGATGCGGCACGCCGCTCGCGCCCCTACGCCGGGCAGCTCTCGAGCACGCTGGCGCAGCTCATCGGCGGCCTGGGTGAGGACGCGCACCCGTTGCTGGCGCGCCGCCCGGTGGTCAAGAGCGAGTGGTTGGTGGTCACCTCCGATCGCGGCCTGTGTGGTGGTTTCAACGGCAATCTGCTTCGCCAGGTCGAGCGAGAGCTACGCGATCAGCTCGCCCGCGAGCTCGAACCGACGGTGTGGGTGGTGGGGAAGAAGGCGCGCGACTACTTCGGGCGCCGTGCGTATCCCGTGCGCGGGGAGTCGATCGGCTTCTCGGGAGCGCCGGCCCACGCGGACGCCGCCGAGCTCGCCAAGACCGCCATCGGGCGCTTCCTCGCCGGCGAGGTGGACGAGATCTCGATCGTCTACAACGAGTTCGTCTCGGCCATGGTGCAGCGACCGCGCATCGAACGATTGCTTCCGTTGGTCCACGAGCCCGAGGAGGACGCGGTCCCCAACCTGATGGAGCCGCTCTTCGAGCCCTCGCGCGCGGAGATGCTCGCGGTGCTGTTGCCGCGTCAGGTCGAGAGCCGCATCTACCACGCGCTGCTCGAGAGCGCCGCCGCCGAGCACGCGGCGCGCATGGCGGCGATGGAAAGCGCCACCTCGAACGCGAGCGAGATGATCGAGTCCCTCACACTGCAATTCAACAAGGCCCGACAGGCCGCGATCACCAAGGAGCTCATGGAGATCGTGGGCGGCGCCGAGGCACTGTCTTCGACCTGAGCCGCGGCCCGGCTCGACAACCACACGGCAACCCGGGAGGAAAGCGATGTCCCACGGATCCACCGCTCAAGCCGGCCAGCGCGTCGGAAAGATCTCGCAGATCATCGGCGCCGTCATCGACGTCGAGTTTCCGAACGGCGATCTCCCGCCGATTCTCAACGCGCTCAAGCTCACCAACCCGGCGATCGACGACCGCGCGGGCAACCTGATCGTCGAGGTCGCGCAGCACCTCGGCGAGCGCACCGTGCGCTGCATCGCCATGGACACCACCGAGGGTCTGGTGCGCGGCATGCCGGTCGAGGACACCGGGTACCCGATCCGCATGCCGGTGGGCTCCTCGACGCTCGGCCGCATCATCAACGTCGTCGGCGAGCCCGTCGACGAAGCCGGCCCGGTCGAAGCCGAAGGCTACTCGCCGATCCACCGCATGCCGCCTTCGTTCCTGGAGCAGAGCACCTCGGTCGAGATGTTCGTGACCGGCATCAAGGTCGTCGACATGCTCGCGCCCTACTCGAAGGGCGGAAAGATCGGTCTCTTCGGCGGCGCCGGCGTGGGCAAGACCGTGCTCATCATGGAGCTCATCCACAACGTCGCGCAGGAGCACGGCGGCTACTCGGTGTTCGGCGGCGTCGGCGAGCGCACCCGCGAAGGCAACGACCTCTGGCTCGAGATGAAGGAATCGGGCGTGCTCTCGAAGACGGCGCTCGTGTACGGCCAGATGAACGAGCCGCCCGGCGCTCGCGCGCGCGTGGCGCTCTCCGCGCTCACCGTCGCCGAGCATTTCCGCGATCAGGAGGGCAAGGACGTTCTGCTCTTCATCGACAACATCTTCCGTTTCACCCAGGCGAACTCGGAAGTGTCGGCGCTTCTCGGACGCATGCCTTCGGCGGTGGGTTACCAGCCCACGCTCTCCACCGACTTGGGCGAGCTCCAAGAGCGCATCACCTCCACGACCAAGGGCTCGATCACGTCGGTGCAGGCCATCTACGTCCCCGCCGACGACCTCACGGACCCGGCGCCTGCGACCACGTTCGCGCACCTCGACGCGACGACCGTGCTCTCGCGCCAGATCGCCGAGCTCGGGATCTACCCCGCGGTGGACCCCCTCGACTCGACGTCGCGAATCCTCGACCCGCAGATCCTCGGCGAAGAGCACTACCGGGTCGCGCGCGAGGTGCAGTCCATTCTGCAGCGCTACAAGGAGCTGCAGGACATCATCGCGATCCTCGGCATGGACGAGCTCAGCGAAGAGGACAAGCAGGTGGTGGCCCGGGCCCGCAAGATCCAGCGCTTCCTGTCGCAGCCGTTCTTCGTGGCCGAGCAGTTCACGGGCATGGCCGGGCGCTACGTGAAGCTCGCCGACACGGTGCGTGGCTTCCGCGAGATCTGCGAAGGCAAGCACGACGACGTGCCCGAGCAGGCGTTCTACATGGTAGGCACCATCGACGAGGTGCTCGAGAAGGCGGAGAAGATCCGCGCGCAGGCCGCGGCCTGATCGGCCCGGCCTCGCTCCCAGACTCAAGCAACGCCCTCGATCCAGACGGAAGACGACCATGGCTGAAGGCACCCTCGACCTCGAGATCGTGACACCGGAGCAGTTGCTGCTGCGCGAACCGGTCAGCGAGTTCGTCGGCCCGGGCTGGCTCGGACAGTTCGGCGTGCGTCCCGGGCACCGGTCGATGGTGATTGCGCTGCGTGGTGGTGTCGTTCGCTACACCACCACCGACGGAAACACGCAGAAGGTGGCCGTCGGCGGCGGATTCGCCGTCATCGAAGGTGACCGCGCCACGATCCTCGCCGATGTCGCCGAAGCGGCCGCCGACGTCGACGTGGAACGCGCGCGCGTTGCGGAAGCGCACGAGCGGAAAGCGCTCGAAGGCCTGGGGCTCGACTCACCCGAGTACGAAGAGCACAAGAAGGCCCTCGATCGCGCTGTCGCGCGACTCGAAGCCGCGGCCTGATCCGGCCGCGCCCGCTTCGATCACGGCCCCACCGCCGCAGCCCGCGACGGTCTTCCACATCGCGCCGCGTTCGCGGCTGCAATCGTGACGGCGTGGGGCGGTAGGCGTCGCGTTGGTCGCGCGAACGCCCTCTCACGGCTCGCGCCCCCCACTTACGGCTTCCGCGTAGGCAACGGCCTTCCGAGCGGCCGTGGCCGCGCTACGCCGCGGTCCGCGACTCGATCGTTGCGTGATCGGTCTCGGTCGCCGTAGGCTGTGGACTCCACCACTTTTCCGGAGAAGACGCCATGAAAATACCTAAGCTCGTCACGTTGTCATTGCTCTTGATCCCGTGGACGTACGCCGAGCGCGCGATCGCGAATCCGAGCTGTTCGGTAACGGGCCTCACCTGTACCACCATCCCGGGCAACGGACGTTCGCTCGTCCAATGCCTCCCTTCCGGCTTGGGCGGCTCGACCCCGCGCGCCCTGGTGATCGGGCTCCACGGCGGCGGCTCCAACCCGGATCAGCTCGTGGACGCGGCTGGCGCCTGTCGAATGAACCAGCTCGCCAAGAACAACAACTTCGTGGCGGTCTACCCGCAAGGCACCGTGTCCGACGGTTGTGTGGATGCGAACGCCCAAGACAAGCAGTACTTCTGGAAGGATTGTCGCAACGACAACACCTACACCCACCCCGCCGCTGGGGTCGACGACGTGGCGTTCATCCGCGACATCGTCGACGCCTACGTCGGGTACGTCGGCAACGACTACAAGATCGACCCCAACAAGGTCTACGTGTGGGGCGAGTCGAATGGAGGCTTGATGGCGTACCGTGTCGGTCGGCAGCTCTCCGATCGAGTCGCCGCCATCGCCGCCGTCATCGCGAACGAGCCGTCGAACAGTTCCTGCAACTCGAATCCGCTTCCCATCAGCCCCACACCTACGCTGATCATGAACTCGGACGAGGATCCGCTGATGCCGAACATTGGCGGCGAGATCACCGGCCTCCCGCTGGAGACCGATCCTCCCAACACCTGCACCGGGGGCGACACACACGGCAGCGTCGAGTCGATCGACGACACCACCCAAGCGTGGCTGACGAACAACGGCTGCAATGGCACGTACACATGGAACTCACTGTCCGATGTGTACACGAACGACGGCCCCGGTGATCCTATCCGAACGAATTCCCACGTCGAGAAATACACGTTCACCGCCGGCTGCACGGAGTCCGCGCGCGTCGAGGTGTATGCCGTCATCAAGGGTGGCCACCGCATTCCCGAAGTACACAACCCCGTGCCGGGACCCACGTGCTCGAACGACGATGATCCGCCCGCATTTCCGTTCGGCTGCCAGAATGCCGACATCACCGCTGCCGACACGATCTGGAGCTTCTTCAGCGGCAAGACGCTGGGCAGCACGGTCCACGTCCCGATGAGCGTGAACGCCGGCGTGGGCACGCTCGCCGGCGGCGTGACCGCCACCTACAACGACGACAACTCGTACGTGACGGCGAGCAACGCCGTGAGCCCCTCGGCCGGATTCTCCTACTACGTCGGGCCTCGCGCACTCACCTCGCTGAACGTCTTGGTGCGATCGAAGGACGCGAAGAGCACGGGTACGACACGCAAGATCTACCTCTTCAACTACGCGACACAGCAATGGGTGCAGCAGGCCTCGAGCGCCGTCGGCACTTCCGAGTCCGAGACCACGTTCACGATCACCACGAACCTGAACAACTATCGGGAGTCAGCCGGCTACGTCGACGTCGCCGTGGAGCACGCGCGAAGCTCCCAGACCACCACGATGTCGGTCGATCGGGTGCTGCTCGGCGTGAACCAGTGATCCCGCGCGCCCGCGTCCTGCCGCTTCACGCGGCTGGCGCGGGGCGTGGATCACCGCTCGTCGCCATGCCCGCGTGCGCCGCGCGCCACGACGTTTCCCAGCGTCGGATCATCGCGCGCCCGGGCATCTCGATGAACCGGTAACAGAGATACGACGCGGCGAGCAGCAGCGCACCGTACGCGATCGTGTTCCACGGGCTCGGAACCTTCGTGTAGATGGGTGTCACGAGGTTCAACAACGGCACGTGCAGGACGTAGACGGAATAGCTGATGGTGCCGAGAAAGACGGGAACGCGCATCGCCAGCAGGCGTGCGAGCCAGCCCGAACGATAGAGGCAGAGCGTCACCAACGCCGGGAAGAAGAAGAGCACCGATACGTGGTCGACGCCCACGTAGAACGGCTGGATGCGCCGCGTGAGCCCGACCAGGGCACCCGCGACGATGGCGATCTCGAGCGAGTGCAGCACCCCGGGCCGAAGCTTCGGTAGCAGCCGATGCTGCCCGAAGATCACGACTCCGAGACTGAACCCGACCAGCCCACGCGCCAAGCCGGCGTTCAAGAACCCGTAGTTCCCTTCCCAGAGGTCGAGATCGAGGGTCTTGCTCGAGAGCTGCATCAGCGACGCGGTGCAGAGATAGACCACGCCGAGCAGGATGGCTGGCGGCCCGCCGCGGAAGCGCTTCACGAGCACGAAGAAGAGCAGGTTGACGATCCACTCGACGGACACCGACCACGCCGGGAAGTTCCACGCGGCGGTGCGCAACCCCGCGTTGTGCAGCAACGTGAGCTGGAGAAACGTGCTCAGGATCGGGGCGTCGCGGCGAAACCGGGGAGCCTCGCCGAGGTGCCTGAGCCCCACCGCCTCCATAAGGATCACGGCGACGAACGCGACCAGGTACGCGGGGTAGAGCCTCGCCAGGCGTCGCACCGCGTAGCTCCCGAAGCCGATGCGCCCCTCGACGATGCTCGCCTGGTACTGGCGCGCGATCACGAACCCCGAGAGGATGAAGAAGAGATCGACCAGCAGGTGCCCTCCGCCGAGGACTCGGACGGGTACGTAGAGCATCTGCTCGAGGTGATAGAAGACGACGCTCGCGGCGGCGAGGCCGCGCAAGCCGTCGAACGGCAAGAGGCGCTCGTCGCTGGTGATCAGATGCGCATCGGCGCGCGCATCGGTCGGGTCCACTCGAGTCGTCGCCGTCATGGGACAGCGCCCGCCGCGTCGCGCTCGAGGGCGGAGGGTCCGACCTCGGGGGGCGCCAGGGCGTCGGGCCGGTGCCGCATCCAGAGGAGCAACGCGAAGACACCGATGGCGCCGAACAACATGTACGACTGCAACACGTTCCAATACGACGGCGCGAGCAGGTTGAAGATCGGCAACGAGTTGCCGGTGAGCGCCGCGCAGACGAGCACGCCGGCGCGGGCGCGACGGCATCGCGCGAACGCCGGATCGCAGGCGAGAGTCAGCCACAAGAACAACAAGATCGGCAGCAAGATGCCGTAGTGGTGCATCCACGCGATCGGCGAGGCCATGGTCACCCCGAGCGCCATCACGCTGAAGTCGGCGAGCGTCGCCGTCACCGTCCGGCTCCGTCGCGGCAGGAAGCTGAGCACCAGCAGGAGGGCGCTCGAGGCGACCGTCACCGCGTAGACGCGCGGATCATGGGGCGGGAGATGGTTCTCGCGCCAGAACATGTTGTTGAACTCCTGCGGCTGCGCGACGCTCAGCAGTCGGTTGGCGAGGCCATTCACCGACTGATTCGGGAAGAACGACTCGCCGCGCTGTGAGAGGAACTGAAGACCCTTGAGGAAGTCGAACCAATTCTCCATTCCGAACTTCGCGGTCCCGGCGAGGAAGCCCACCGCCAGCGCCGCCGCCATCGCCACCACCAGCCGCTTGTCGCGGCGCAGGACGCCCCAGAGGAGAAAGAGCCCGCACTGGGGCTTGATGCACGTCATCACGCCCAGCACGACGCCGGCGAGCGCGCGTCGTTCGGTCGCGTAGAGATAGAAGGTCACCGCGAACAACGCGTTGAGCCAGACCTGGATCTGCCCGAGCGATGCGGCGATGGGCAGCGGCGCGAACGTCAGCACCGCCGTCGTGCTCACCAGAAGCGCGACCGCCGCGTCGCGCGCCGACGGTGGCCCGCGCAGCTGCGGGCGCAGGAGATGAAGCAGGAGCGCGCCGATCGCCGCGACGTTGACCAGCAAGAAGACGTCGATCGAGCGGTCGTAGACCGTCTTCTCGTCGAGCCGCAGACGATCGATCGCCATGGGGATGAAGAGCGCCGTCGGCGGATAGTGGAAGCGCACTTGCTTGCGAAGCAGCAGATTGGTGTAGATCTGCGTCGCGCCCGGCTTGTCGCCCGGCTGCTCGGCGAGTCGGCGATGGCGCCGATAGTAGATGAACGCGGCCCTCATCTGCTGCCACGAATCGACTCGATACGTCTGCAGCAGCACGTCGCGCGAGAAGTCGAACGTGGTCATCTTCCGATCGGCGCCGACACGCGCGCCGATGCACGCCGCGAGAAGCCCGACCGCGATCGAGACCCCGATCAGAACCATCGGGAAGCGGACGATCGGATTCTTCATGAGCACGTCATGGGTGAGCGACGGGAAGCAGACGCGGTCGGCTTCGCCCTCGCGAAGCGGGTCTCGAAAGCGCAGGAGGTTCGACCAGGGAAACGATCGTGTCTAGGGCACGGCCCGTGGCGGCGCGCACCGATTCCTCGCGCGCTCACGAGCTCGGTGTCGACGCGTGTCGCCCCGTCCGTGACAGACTCGTGAGCCGGCGCGGCGCGCGGCGCGCGGCGGGCGGCGGGCCGGGCCGGGCGCGCATCGATCGTGGGCAAGAACGAGGACCTCCGACGTGACCGCACCCACGGGAATCTCGCTGGTGGCGCCGCTCTATCGCGATGCGAGCACCGTCGACGGATTGGTGGCGGATGCCGTGGCGTCGCTGACGCCGCTCGGCATCCCGTTCGAGATCGTGCTCGTCGATGATGCCTCCCCCGACGATGCCGGCGAACGCGCGCGGGCCGTCGCCGCGCGCGTGCCCAACGTGCAGGTGCTCGCCTTCGAGACCAACCAGGGGCTCGGCGCCGCGCTCTCGGCCGGGATCCTGGCGGCCCGTCATTCGCACGTTCTCTACACGGATGGCGATCACGAGTTCGAGCTCGCGCCCGTCGCCGCGTTCGTGCGTGCCCTCGACACCGCGGACGTGGTGACCGGTATCCGCACGCCGTCGCAGCGCCCCGCGACACGCCGCTGCTTCACGCTGCTGTGGGCGGCCACCATGCGGCTGCTGTTCCGGCTCTCGGTCCAGGACGTGAATTGCTCGTTCAAGCTCTTCCCACGCTCGATCCTCGGCGGCCACCCGCTGTCCGCGCGGCACGGCTTCTGCGACGCCGAGATCCTGCTGCTCGCTCGCGATCGCGGGCTCACCGTGGTCGAGATTCCCGTGGTGCGACGACCGGCCACGGGGCGACCGTCGAACTTCCTGCGGGCGCGATTGATCGCCGCCACGCTCGGGGAGGCGTTGCGCGCCAAGCGCGGCGGGCTCGGCGGGTCTCGCCGGCCGAGCCCGAGGCAGTCAGCGGCGTGACCCACGCGAACGGATCCCAGGACACGAGGTGAACCGCCGCGCGCGCGGCGGACCGAGGCGCGGTGGGAAGCGCCTGCCTCACCGCTGGGCCGGCGCGGCGTCGCCACTCTCCGTGTTTCCGTCGGCGGCGCCGCGGGCGGCATCGACGGGCGCCGTGTCCGCAGACGCGGGACGCCACGCCCAGCGCATGGCCTTCCAGGCGTGGTCGCCCCACGGTAGCGGCGCGCCCAGCCAGGATGGGCCGTCCAACAGGTCTGGACGTGAAGCGCCAGCGTTTGGCCTTGCCGAACTGCATGCGAAGGCACGGACCGGTCAGGTTCCGCAACGCTCGTCGCGGCGATTGCACGTCTTGACCGCGTTGGGCCAGGGGCGCGAAAGGATCGCCCAGCGATGTCCGAGCACGCGTACTCACCCTTGGGTGACGACATCGGCCCAGCCGAGCGAGCGGCGTTCGACAGGCTCGGATCCGAGTCGGTCGCCGCGACGTCCACGATCAGCCCGCCTCCCGCGAGGTCGTCGGGCCGCACCTCGATGGACCAGGCACCCGGGCAGGTCCTCGACCGCGCGCACCTCGAGCGGCACCGCGTCGAGCGCTCGAGCACGAGCTCGAGCGGGAGATCGGGAAGCCGAAACGCGTCCCCAGCGCCACCGGCTCCGCGCGAGCTCCACCGCGAACGGAGTCACGTCCACCGGTCGCCCCCACTCGGCGATCGCCGCCGTCGCGCGGGCAAAGGCCCGGAAGTTGTTGGCCGCGAGCAGCACCGTCGCCACGGCGGCGAGCGCCACCGCAGGCGGCGCCTTCGCCGCTCCACCACCGTCGCGGCGAACGCGACCAGCAGCGGCTGGAAGTGCAGCGCGTAGAGAAACGTCTCGCGACCGACCACCAGATGCAGGGCGAGCTGAACGGCGATGCCGCTCGCGAAGATCCAGCTCGTCGTCGTCCGCGGCCCGCGCGCGAATCGCACGCTCGCCCACGCCAGCAACCCGAGCCACGCGATCGGCCGCCGCCAGGTGGAGCGGATCGCGCCAATCGACCGGCGCGTCTGGACGCTGAGCACCCGCAGCGGCGACGGAACGAGGGTGAGGATCCGGCGCCATGCCCTCGATCACCGGCTCGGGCATCACCGACGAGTGCAGGAAGAACGAGCGCAGGACGCGCCCCAAGTGCGCAACGCTCGGGGAGGCACCAGGTCGCCGGTGAAGACGTTGTCCGGCTGCGAGATCGAGGTCGCGCCGAGCCCCAACATCTGCAATGGCGCGAGCACCGAACGCGGGAAGATCCACACCTGCGCCGCCACGCCCGCCGCCAGCGCCACCGCCGCCACGGCCGCGATCCGCACCAGCGACACGGACTTGCGCCGCCACCACAGCGCCGCGGCGATCGGGAGCACGTTGGTGACGGTGATCGCCGTCGCCAGCGCGGACACGAGCCCGACCACGAGCGTGCTGCGACGATCGCGCTCCGCGCGGGCCACCGCCAGCAACCCCGCCACGATGCTCAGCGCGCCGAACGGAAAGGTCTCGGGAATGCCGGCGAAGAACACGAACGCAGCGCTCGAGATCGTGAGCGCGGTGAAGACGAGCGCTTCGCCTCGGCGGCAGCCTTGCACGCGAAAGAACGCCGCGCACACGACCGCCAGCGCCGCGCTCACCAGCGCCAGCTCGAGCTGCACCACGGCGAAGCCGCGCGTTCCCATCAGCGCGGACAGAACCGCGTACGGCAAGTGCCCCACCAGCCCGAAGAGCGGGTGATACGAGCCGCGGCTGAGCACGCTGCTGCGCTGCGAGATGTCCTCGTAGACACGCGTCGTGTCGGTGTCGAACCAGGCGTCCCAGCCCACCGGCAGGTAGATGAGCGGCCCGACGTGCCGCGCGAGCGCCAGCGCCACCGCGAAGGCGGTGGCGGCCACGCCCGCGAGCCAGAGCACGTCGAGCGCTCGCGCCCGCCGGAGCGCGGGATCGGCAGGCGATTCGCTCATCTCGGTTCCAAGAGCCACAGCTCGTGCACCGACCAGCCGCAGCACGGCGCCTCGCCCACCGACTCGATCCGGATCTCGTGCGCCACGCGCGGCTCCCAGTCGATGCGGATCGTCGGCCGGGCGGGCGAGGCGATCAACGACCGACCGAGCGCAGCCACCACGCCACCTCGGTAGACCACCTCGTCGCTCCCGCCGGGTCCCACCGATCGAATGCGCAGCTCGCGAGGATACTCGCCCACGGAGCGTGGCTCGAGATCGAGCTCGAGTCCCGCCACGGAGCGCGGCTCGCGAAGCCGCACGTCGAGCCAATCCTGGCCGCTTTGCGGCGGCGGCGTGAGCCAGCGGCTGCCGCGGTCGCCGTCGGTGAGGAAGCCGAGCCGTGCGGCGGCTCGCGACACCTCGACGGTGAACGCGTCGCGGGGGATCGCGGCGCGCGCGTCGGGCGGTGTCTCGGGCGACCACGCCTTCAGCGTGAACACGCTGGCGCCGCCGATCCGCTCTTCGCGCTCCACCTCGCTGGTGGCGGCGCGGATGGCCGTGAGCGCGCGTGAAGGCTTCGCGGGAGTCTCCCGGTAGGGCGGCTGATTGCGCGCCACCACGTAACGCACGCCGATCGAGCGCATCAGCCGCAACCACTCGCTGGTGAGCGCCGGCTCGCGCAAAGGCGAGCCTTGCCCGCCGAGAAATCGCGCCAGCGGCGAGCCGTAGCCGCTGTAGCCGTTCACGATCGGGTGCCGATGGGCGAGCGCCGCCCACTGGTACGCCAGGTCGACGAGCACCGTGCGCGAGGTGGTGTCGCTGAACGGCAGCTGGAGCACCGCGCCTTCGGGGGCCCGCGCCAGCCATTCGTTGATCGGATCGTCGCGTCGCTTCTCGATCAGCGACAGGCCCTCCGTGGGGATCGCGCCGGGATAGCCCTCGAGCACCAGTGCTGCGCCGAGCACCACCAGCAGCACGGGCCGCCATCTCCGCGGCGCGCGCGCGTTCAGCCATCCGCCTCCGATCCCCGCGAGCACCGCGAGGCCGAGCACCGTCACCCCGTTGAGCCGCGCGGGCACCCGCAGCCCATCGAGCCCAGGGATCACGCGCAGCAGCCACGCGTAGGGTGCCGTGGGCAAGAACGGATGGCCCCAGGCCGTCGGCTGCACGCCGAACGAGAGCACGAACGCGCACACGGTGACGAGCGTGTAGAGCCCGGTCGCGAGCGTCCGCGCCGGCGCCGCGTGCGTCTCGCCCTCGCCCCCGGGGGCGCGTCGCCACGTCGCCCATGCCACGACCGCCAGCAGCAGCGTGACCAGTCCGGGAAAGAGCTCGCCCTCCGCCTTCGCGAACCCGGGGAACCAGAGCGCGCTCACGATCCCGTCGGCGGCGTGCAGGAACCCGCCCAGATCCGCGCCGAAGCCGCGGATCTCGTCGGTGCCGCGCACCAGGCCCTGCGTGAGGCGCACGCGGTAGTAGAGCCAGAGCACCGGCGCGAGCAGCGCCACGATCGCCGCCGCCGCGCTCGCCAGCTCCGCGAGCCGCCGCACGGTGCGCTCGCGCCGGAGCGCGTGGCCGATCGCCACCACCGCCACCGGCAGCGCCAGGAAATAGAGCATGTAGCCGTTGGAGAGCACCTGCATCGCGTAGGCGAGCACGAACGCGGTCAGCGCGCGCCGCGAACCGGTGGACGCGTAGCGATGCAGCGCCGCGAGACAGAGCGGCATCCACCCCGTCATCAGCATCTGCAGATGGACCATCTGCGCCGCTCGATAGGGGCCGAACGCGAAGGCCAGCGCTCCCAGCCACGCACCGGCGCGCTCGACGGCCAGCTCGCGCATCAGCACGTACACCCCGAGCCCCGCCAGCACGTACGAGCCCAGGAACGCCACGTCGTAGACGAGCACGGCGTCGTGCGTGAGCCAGTAGAGCGGTGCCACGAACGGCGCGATGCCGAGCAGGTTCTCCGAGTAGGCGAGCGTGAGCGGATAGGGATGGAAGATCGGCGGGCTCCAGAGCCCCGCACCTGCGTGGGCGAGCCGATCGCTCACCCAGCTCAGGATCCACGCGTTCAGCACCGGATCGCCGAGATCGCCCGGAATGCGGCTCGCCAGGTTGGCGACCACCGGGTACGTGAGCACCAGCGCGAGAACCGCGAGGATCGCGCCCACGAGCAGAAGCTCGCCGCGCGCTCGCCCGTGCGGCGCATGCGCATGCGGCGCGAGCGCCGGCCACGGGGACGCGGAGCCGGCCGTGTCCTCAGCCACGACGGCTGGATCGCCCACGCCGGACCTCCGCGCATCTCCGCCCGGCGGGAAGCCGAGCGTCCTCAGGAGCTCTTGTGCACGCCGTCGGTGCGAGGCTCGCCTGCGCTGCGGGCCACGATGCGCGCCTTACCGTCCTTGATGACCACCTTGAAATCCGGCCGCTCGGCGGCGCCCGACGAGCCGAGCTTGGAGGCGTGCTTGGAGAGCATCTCGCCGAGCCGCTCACGCGTGATGCCCTCGGTGGGCTCGTTGCACTTTTGCTTGGCCATCACGTAGGCGCGGAACACGCGCTCCACGACGTCGGCGTCGATGGGCCGCTCGGCCGCAGCGGGAGACACCTCGGACCGGGCGGGCTGCTGGCCGCGGTCGCGCTCCTTGAGCTCGACCCGGAAACGATCGCGCTGGTAGGTGCCGTCCTCGATCTCACGCAACACGCGACTCCAGTACTGCTGCAGGGTCACGAACTTGCCCTTCACCTGCGCGATCTGGAACCGCACCTGGGTGTTGGGGCTCGGCGCACCCAGGATCGAGTCGAGCTCGAGCTGGAAGCGGCGGCGATCACCCTGTGGCTCGAGCTTGTCGATCCCCAGGAAGTAGCGATCGTACGCCTTGCGCAGCTCTTCGAGCCGATGCGCGAGCGCCGTCGCTTCCGCCGCGGTGACGTTCTCTTTGCGTGCCACGTAGCGCCGCCTGTCGCGTGCGCGCAGGGTAGGCCCCGGCCAGCGGCCTTGTAAAGCCGGTTGCTTCGGTTGCTTCGTCTCGCCGGCGTGCGATAACTCGACCGCGAGCCCGCGGGCTCGACGCGCGGCATCGAGCCCGAGGCTGCTGCCGCCGCCGCGGCATCGTCGACCGAACGCCACTTCCATGGTCCGGACCCTGCGTCGCGCCTGCCCGTCTTGCGGCAAGCCTGGGTTCTACATCGAGGGCCGCCGCCGCACGTCGTGCTTCTATTGCGGCAAGCCCATCCTCCAACCGCCCACCCGTCGGCAGGTGCTGGTGGATTTCCGGTGCCCGGCGTGCGAGGTGGTCTCGGAGGTGGAGGACACCGCGTCGATCGTGCGTTGCCCGGGTTGCCGCCGAGGCTTCGCGTGGGTGCACGACGAGCCCGTGCCGCGCTGGTGTGTCCGCGACGTCGTGTCGCGCGATCGCGCCGTCCGCCTCGCCGAGAAGCGCGGCCTCGGGAAGATCGAGGAGGCGACGCTCTTCCTGGCGCCCTACTGGCTCTTCCGCGCGGTCGAGCTCGGCTGGGTGCTCGGCAACGAGAAGCTGACGGATGCGGGCGTGCGCAAGCGGCGCGGCGTGGATCCCGCGCGCGACGATCCCGGCCGCGAGAGCGTGGCCCCCATCGGCGGCAAGCTCGAGTACACCAAGAAGGAAGCGCACCGCGCGGTGCAGGAGTACCTCGCCGATCCGAGCGCCGAGGCCTTCGGCTGGAAGCCCGTCGCCAAGCACGCCGAGGGCGCGGTGCTGGCGCCTTTCGACGTCGCCGAGATCGAGCCCCGCGCCCGGGTGCTGGCGACGGCCTGGGATCGAGCGCAGGCACTCGACGAGGGGGCGCGCCGAATCCAGCTCCGCGCCCTCGTCGACGAAGGGCAGCTCTATCGATTCTTCGAGCACCGCGTGCTGCTGCGCGAGACCCTCGCGATCGTCTATCACCCGTTCTGGGTGCTCTTCTTCGAGCCTCCCGACGTCCCGGGTCGCGAATCGATCCCGCGCGACTGGATGGTGGTGGACGCGGTGGCGGGCGAGGTCACTCGCGAGCCCCAGGCCGGCGGCCCCGCGCTCTTTCGCATCCCCACCACCGCGCTCCCGGAGACGCCGTCGCGCACCGAGCGACTCGGCTGCCCCGCCTGTCACGACCCGCTCGATGCGGTCGAGCCCGCCGCCGGCGCCACCGTGATCGCGTGCCCCGGCTGCAGCGCCGCGTTCGAGGTGAGCGCGCGTGGATTGCGCCCCGTGGAGTCGCGCTTCGTCGAGCCCGTCGAGGGCGCCGCGGAAGAGACCGGCGAGCAGGTGTACGTGCCGGTCTGGCGCTACCGCGTGCGCATCAAGAGCGAGCGGCGCGAGCTCAAGAATCGCGGCCACTGGAAGCGCTTCATCCGCGCCGTCGATCCCTCGCCCGATCCCAACGACGTCGCGCGCTCGATCGTCTTCTACTCGGTGGCGGCGGGCGCCGCACGCACCGCGCGCCTCGACGCGCTCTCGCTCGCGCTCACGCGCCTTCAGCCCGAGCTGCGCTTCGTGGCGCCGCGGCCGCCGGCGCGCGTGCTGCCCGCGGCGTTCGGTGCCGACGACGCGCGTCGTCTCGGCTTCGCGACCTACCTGACGCTCTTTCGCGATCTCACGCTCAAGAGCATCGACGGCCTGAAGCGCACCGAGCTCGTGACCCAGGAAGCGGAGCTCATCTACTACCCGTGCGTCCGGAACCGGGGCGAAGTCCAGGATCCGCGCCTCGGCGTCTCCATCCAGCTCGGCCCCGCCCACGATTCATGAGGCGTGCGGATCGCGCACCGCGACTCGCCGCGCGCCCTCGATCGCTGCCGACGCCGGGTGCAGATCTGGGATGGATCTCGGAACGACCGCGTCAGAACGTGAGCTCGCCGGGGCGCCAGCGCACGCTCAGCAGCGCCTGCCAAGTGCGCGGCGTCTCGGCCGACACGAACGGGCCGAGCCAACCTTGGATCTGGCTCTCGGGCTTCGACCAGTACGTGTAGCCCGCTTCCAGGCCGAAGCTCAGCAGGCCCCAGCCCTGCACGTCGGCGTTCGACGGTCGCCCCTCTTCGAGGTCCGCGGGCACCGGCGCCACCAGTCCGAGTGGGTAGTGGTGGTAGAGCTTCATGCCCGCCTCGAAGTTGCGGTCGCTGCCTTCGGACAGATCCTGGCGATAACCGGCGAACGCCGCCAGCTCCCAGCGCAAGCTCTGAGTGCGCGCGAGCCCGCGGATCCCCACCACCACGCGCGGCGACACGTCGGTCTTGGGCTCCTCGTCCGCGGGCGTGGTGCCGGGCCAGACGCTTTCCAGGCTGAAGCCCACGTACGGAAGCAGCCGCTTGGTCAGGTAGTCACGGGTGTTCGCGTTGCCGAACGCGTTCGCGACCGCGTCGAACTCGAAGGCGCGGATCGCGCTGCGGCCGGTGGCGCCGTCGTACTGGAACTCGCCCACCTTGCCGCCGAGCCCCCAGATTCCTTCCGGGCGGCAAGCCCGAAACCACGAGGCCACCGGCGCGTGCAGCTCGTCGGTCTCCTGGTCGCGGCAGAAATAGACGCTGTCGGACTCGGCCACCACGAAGCGGGCCACCACGTCGCGGCGGCCGCGATCGTCGTTGACGTCGAAGATCAGCGCCCGGATGTCGCCGCCGGGAATGTCGGCGTCGAACACGCGGATCTCGCCGCCACCCGCGAGCCGGCCCTCGTCGTTGACCGAGGCGCCCACGATGAGCTTGAGATCGAGCAGGTGGAAGCCCGCCACGCGTCCTTCCATCTGGATGCGGCAGATCGGATCGGAGGCACCACAGACGCTCGCCGTGTCCCGCGCCACCGGCGCCGTGGCGGCGGGTGGCGGCGCGCTCGTGCTCGCGTCCGGTGCCGCCGCCGGTCGCGCACCCGCCACGCGGCGCGGCGCATCCGGGCTCTCGAACTCGGGCCCCAGCTCGGTGATCATCTGGTCGCGCACGGTGGCGATGATCCAGCCGAAATCGAGCGAGGTGATGCGCTCGATGCCGAGTGCCGCGAACGGCGCGCCGTGGAGCAGCGTCAGGTCGGGATCGATCTCCAGCCGGTAGTACGTCGAGAGCGCCTCGCCGCTCGGCGTGCGCTCGGGGACCTCGACGGGTTGCGCCGGCGTCGCGCGGCCGCCGCAGAGCTCGGCGTCGCCGCCGGGCACCCGCCACGGGGTCACCACCGGCCCCACCGCGAGCGAGCGGCGCGTCACCAGATCCGTGTCGGGAACGAAGCGGCGACTGTCCCACCAGAGCCCGTCGATCATCTGGAACGCGCGCCTCGTGAGCGCTCCCGGGACGGGGTCGAGCGCCAGCGTTGCGGCGGCCATCTCGTCGTCCATCGCCTCGTCGAACGGCTGCGCCGAGCGGTAGGCGTGCACGCCGAGCTCGGTGCCCACCACGTTCGAGTAGAAGTCCTCGGGCGAGAACGCCGAGAGCCGCTCGGGAAAGACCGGCACCAGCGAGAAGCCGTACCAGCTCGCAATCTCGTGCCAGAGCGAGAGATCCAGCGCGATGCGCCGCGCCACCAGCGCGATCACCTCTTGGCGATCCCCCGCGATGGAACGCGCCGGCAAGACCAGTCGCCGTCCCCCCGCTTCCGCCGGCAGCTCGAGCGTCTTGCCCGAGCCCAGAAGTGTCTCGAGCTGGGACATCAGGTAGGCGGTCCAGTCGGCGTTGTCGCGGACGTGCGCGAGATCGATGAAGCCGGCGCGGCAGGTGTAGAGGTGGGCGTTGCGCTCCTCGAGGCGCAGCGCACCCGCGTAACTGTGCTTGCCGAAGGGCCGGGACGCGGACACGTTTCCGATCCGAATCGGAAACTCGACACTGCCGATCCGCGGCGCGAGGTTGTAGCCGAGGGCACAGCAAGCCCGGAGCGACGGCGGCTTGTCGGGGGGCGACGGCGGCAACGCGAGCGCGGGCGCGGCCAGTGCGGCGAGCGCCGCCACCAGCGCGACGCCAGCGAAGAGCCGAGCGCCGCGCACTCGCGCACGAGGGTCGTTGAGCATGAGCGGTTCCCCGGCGCCAGGTGCGCCGGGCCGCCATCTTGCCCGCAGCCCCGCGAGTCGTCGAGTCGGACGGAGGCGCGGCAGCGCGGCGCGAGCGAAGGAGCGGAGCACCATGGCGCGGACGAAATCGCATCGCATCGTCTCGTGGAACGTGAACGGCATCCGCTCGGTCACGAAGAAGGGATTTCGCGACTGGCTCGACGCGAGCGGCGCCCACATCGTGGGGCTGCAGGAGGTGCGCGCCGGCGAGGATCAGGTCCCGGCGGAGATCCGCGCCGCCGACGGCTGGCATTCGCATTGGGTCGCCGCCGAGAAAGCCGGCTACAGCGGGGTCGGCATCCTGGCGCGCCGCCCGCACGACGACGTGCGCACCGCGCTCGGCTCGCGCCCCCACGATTGCGAGGGACGCCTGCAGATCGCGCGCTTCGGCGCCCTCACGATCGTGAACGGCTACTTCCCGAACGGCACCGGGCCCAACCGAGACAACAGCCGAATCCCCTTCAAGCTGCGCTTCTACAAGAAGCTCTTCGATTTGCTCGAGGTCGAGAAGAACCGCGGTGCCCGCATCCTGGTGCTGGGCGACTTCAACACCGCCCACGAAGAGATCGACCTCGCGCGGCCCAAGGAAAACCGGGAAACCAGCGGCTTCACCGAGATCGAGCGGAAGGAGCTGGCGCGCTGGCTGGCGAACGGCTGGGTGGACACCTTCCGCCACTTCGAGAAGGGCGGCGGGCACTACACCTGGTGGAGCCAGCGCTTCGGCGTCCGCGAGAAGAACATCGGCTGGCGCATCGACTACGTCCTCGCCTCGCCCGCCGCCATGGAGCACGTCCGCGGCGCCGCCATCCATCCCGAGGTGAAAGGCTCCGATCACTGCCCGATCAGCGTCGACGTCGAGGACGGGATCTTCTGAGGCAAGTTCGGCGCGGTGGAGGTGATTGGGGCGCGCCGCGACCGGTGCCACATTGAGCCCGCCATGACTGCAACCAAAGCCAGTGCCAAGCACAAGAAGATCTACAAGGTTCGCTTCCAGAACGAGGGCAAGATCTTCGAGATCTTCGCCCGCGAGGTGAGCCAGGGGCATCTCTTCGGATTCGTCGAGGTCGCCGATCTGGTGTGGGGCACCAAGTCGGAAGTCATCATCGATCCGAGCGAGCAGGAGCTTCGCAACGAGTTCGCCGGCGTCACGCGCATCCACATCCCGATGCACGCGCTGATGCGCATCGACGAGGTCGAGAAGGGCGGCGCCGGCAAGATCATCCCCTTGCCCACGCCGGTCGCCGGCAAGGGCACGTCCGCTCCGAGCCCGATCTACACGCCCGCGCCGAAGGGCCCGCACTCCACGAGCTGATACCGCATCGCGCGCAAGTCGCAGGTCTACGGTCCGGGGCGGCCGTAGGCTGCCGCCCATCGGACGACCTCGCGCCGCAGTTGCGTCGCCGCAGGTACCCGGGCCATTCGATCTCCCAAGCAACTACCAATTCGTCCCAAAATAGTAATGGATCGCAGCTGCCGGAAATCGTGCATCGTCGAGAGAACGTCACACGCCGGCGCCGTCCTCAGCCATGAAGATCCCCCCAGCGCACCGCTCTTCCCTGAGCTCGGGCGCGAGATCCACGGGTCCGGCCGCATGGAGACCCTCGTCCATGCAGATGCCAGCCCTGCGACAGCAGGACCGCTGCTTCCACTCGGACGAGCTTCGCCTTTGGACACCTCCTGCGGGGCGAACGCACCGCGAATGGTGGCTCGCGCTCGAGCTCATGCGCGACAGCACCCGTCGCGACATTCCTCTCGCGGACTCATTCCGAAGGACGTTCGCATTCACCCTGCCGGACCCCCATCGCGACGCGCTCCCGGGTGGGCGTGCTGCGCGCGTTCGGGGCGATCTGTAGAATCGAGGGATGACCAAGCGCGCACCCACCCTTCTCTTCGTTGCATTGCTTTTCTCCGGTCTCCTGCCCGTTCCCAGCCGCTTTGCGGAGCTCTCGCTCGCGTCGTTCGGCCCGTGGGCGCCCACCGATCCGCTGCCACCGGTGACCTTGCCGGCGGGCATCCACGTGCGAACCGGCTCGTGGAATCTCTACGGCGGCAATTGGGCGGACGGCGCGACGATCGGCGCCGCCCTCGCCCCGCTGAACCTCGATCTCGTCGGGCTTCAGGAGGATCCGAGCGCGGATTTCAACGCGGCCGTCGCGAGCGCCGCCGGCTTCCCGTACGCCTACTACGGCAGCCACGGCGAGGCGCTGCTCTCGAAGACGGTGCTGGTTGCCCCAGAGACCGTGGTGCTTTCCACCGGCCGCACCTTCGTCCACGCCCACACCACGATCGGCGGGGTGGATTTCTCGGTCTATTCGGCCCATCTCGGCTGGAACGTGGACGGCAATCGCGATTGCCGTGAGCTCGTCGACGCCTTCCTCGCGACGGATCCCACGCCGTACAAGATCGTCGTCGGCGACTTCAACGACGAGCACGGAAGCGACCAGATCACGATCCTCGAAGAGGTGCTGAAGGACTCGTGGACGACTCTCGGCTGGTATCCGGGGGAGCGCGTGTCGTGGCCGTCGAAGCGCTTCGATGGCTCGGAGGGAAATCAGCTCATCGATCTGATCTTCACCAACGCGAGCGCGGGCGCGATCGTGGTGGCGGGCGACGTCGTGAATCTCACGCCCGTGCCCTCCGATCACAAGCCGGTCTGGGCCGAGCTGCTCTTCGCGAGCGACCCCGGCCACCCGTTCACCGAGGACCCGTTCGCCGATCAGCGTCGCCCCGACCATCGCTTCCCGCCGGTCGGCTCGCGGCCGCCCAACCTGCTCGCGAATCCGGGCTTCGAATCGAACCTGTCGAGCTGGAGCGCGGAAGGCGGCATGACCGCCGTCGCCGCGCGCGAGAACCAGGTGGCGCACAGCGGCTCGCTCTTCGCCACCGGCCAGGGCGGTTGCTCGGGCACTCACTCGCGCGCCCGCCAGACCGTGAGCCTCGCGTCACAGGCGAGCACCATCGATCAGGGGCGCGGGCAGCTGCTCGTCTCCGGGTGGATGACCACCGGCTACCAGATCATCACGGACGCCTACGGCTCGAGCAATCAAGTGCGGCCCTACGACGAAGCGGAGATCCGCGTCGAGATGAAGGACGGCGCTGGAAAGCTGCTCGGTGTCGAGACGTCCGCGCGCCGCGACACGCTGGATTGGTGGCCGTACTACGCGCTCGTGGACGTGCCGCCCGGAACGCGTAGCGCCACCGTGGTCCTCACCTCGACGCGCGACTACGTCAACTTCCTCTCCAACGACGCGATGTTCGACGACGTGTACCTGGGCTTCCAAGCGCTGCCGGCGCCGCACGATCGGCTCGCCGGCAACCTGCTCGTGAATCCCGAGGCCGAGAGCGGCAATCTCACCGGCTGGACCGCGACCGGCGCCATGGGCGTCCTCGCCGACATGAACCTCGAAACCGATCCCTATCCGCTCAAGAGCGGCTCGGGGGATTGGCTCTTCATCACCGCGCTCGGGAACACCGCCGCGGCGTCGATGCGCCAGGACGTCGATCTCACGCCCTGGGCGGGCACCATCGACCTCGACCAGCTCTCGCTCATCTGGGGCGGCTTGATGCGCAGCTACGAGTCGCTCGCCGCCACGAGCCTCTCGGTCGAGTTCCTGGCCGCGGGCGGCGCGCCGCTGGGCGGCGCGGCACTCGGTCCGAGCGCCGCGGCGGAATGGCTCGAGTACGAGCGCAAGGACGCTGTGCCTCCCGGCACGCGCACCGCGCGCTTCACCGCGTCCTACGCCGGCGGCGCCGCCGACCAAGGACTCTTCGACCTGCTGTACCTGGTGCCGGCCCAGCGCTGACGCGCTCCGGTGCTCGCCGCGGGAGGCGATGGGCGGTCGTCCCTCGCGGCGGGATCTCGGCGGCGGCGAGAGCCGCGCACGGTGGCGGCCGGATCGGGCAGCGCGGATGGGCGGTTACTTGGCGCGCGGGTTGCGCCAGGCGTCCCAGTCCTGCTGGATGCGGGCCCATTCCTTGGCGCCGATTCCGGTGACCCGCGCCAAGCGCAGCGCGGTGTCGGCGGTGATGCGCGCCTTGCCGCGCACCAGCTCGCGCACGTGAGCCGCGGAGACGTTGAGATCCTTCGCGAGCGCCGCCTCACTGACGGCGCGCGCCTTCAGGTACTTCTCGAGCAGCACCTGTCCGGGATGCGGCGGCGCGGGCTCGGGGGGAGGCGCAGGAGCCGTGACACGCGGCGGCGGCGCGGCAGCCGGCTGCGCCCCGGGACGGCGAATGCGCGTGCGCGATTTCGGAGCCTCGGAGGTCATGGCCCCAAGCTTACGTGCTGGGGCGCTCGCTTCCACCCGTCCTGGCCTCGAGACGGACGATGAAATCCGCGATGGGAGCGGTGGCGGCGACATGGCCGGCGGCGGTCCAGTGCAGGTCGTGGGGGTAATAGTCGGTCTCGATCGAGCGCGCGGCGAACGCCGGGCGCAGATCGAGGACGGCAAGACCGGCCTCGGCGGCGACCCGTGCGACGGTGTCGAGCTTGGCGTCGCACGCAGCGCGGCTCCCGGCTTCGAAGCAGCCCTTGTGCGGCACCAGCACGAGGCCGAGCGGCAGCGACCACTCGCGTGCGTCGCTCGCGAGCCGGCGGTAGAGCGAGGTCAGGAGGCGCAGCGCGTCGGGAGTGAGCGGCTCGTCGAGGGCGTTCCCGCCGCGTTCGCTCGGGCGGCACGCTCGTATCGGTGCCGTGTCGTCGGTCCTCGGTGCGCGCCAGCTTGAGCCGGATCCGTCCGAGGAGCTGCGAGCGCGAGGTGATCCAGCGGTAGGCCGGCTGCTCCGCCAGCCACTGGATTCGCTTGGGCGGTGGGTGGGCGGAATACGCGGGCACCACGCGCGCGAGGCTCGTTCCGTCCGCGGCGAGCTCGAACGGGCGGCATTCGCGATCGTCGCGGGGATCGTTGGCGAAGAAGGTCACGAGCGCCACGTCGGGTCTGCGCCCCGAGGTCATCAGGTCTTCGAGGCGCGCCAGGTGCTGAGCCGTTCCGTGGCCGCCGATGCCGAGGTTCCACGCGTCCCAGCGGCCCGCGCCGCGCTCCGCGAGCGCCGCCGGCAAGCGCGCCACGAAGGTCTCGTCGTCCGCGACCCCTTCGCCGAAGACCATCGAGTCGCCGATCACCGCGACGGAGCGCGGCGCCGGCGCGCTCTCGGGCGATTGCGCGCCGGACCTGCGCCAGCCGCGCTCGTCGGTGCGGAAGGCGTGGCGGAAATCGACCGTCGTGATGAAGCCGTCGTTCGACGGCCAGAGCTCGGTGCAATACCGCGCGGAGGTGCGAAATCGCGGCGAGTTGAGTGGGATCGGCGCGGCGATCCGAAGCAGCGCCTCGAGGGCCGCCGCGCACGTCACGGCGAACGCCGCCGCGAGCCCCAAGCGCCGCACCCAGCGCTTCATCGTGCGTGCGCCCTCGCGCCGCCCGCTCGGCTCACGCCTGCGCGGGCGGCGGCGGGATCACCAGCGAGCCCGGCTCGGCGGTCTCCAAGATGAGCTGCATCGCGTACGGCGCGCCCACGATCAGCGGATCGAGCGTGTAGTCGAGGGTCATGCAGAGGCCGAGGAGCAGCAGCATCGTGCGCTCGATGTAGAAGTAGCCCTCGGGATACTGGAAGGCGCGCGCCAGATCCGTGAACGAGACGTCGAGCTGCTTCAAGTCGGCGAAGTCGCGGATCACGTCCGGGCTCATCTTCGCGAGATCCTCGGGCCGGTAGCGCAGGATCTTCTCGAAGTAGTGCTTGACCGAGCGCTCGAACACCGCGCGATCGCCGGTCAGCGACTTGAAGCCCATCACCTCCACACCGTTGAGCACGAGCTGGTCGTTTCGCGAGATGTAGCCCAGGAACACCAGCCGCATCCCCTTCATCAGCTCCTCGCGGATCGGCTCCACCGCGCCGAAGTCGAGGACCACGATCTTCGGGCCCGGCTGCACCAGGAAGTTCCCGGGATGCGGGTCGGCGTGGAAGAGCCGGTCCTTGAGCACCTGCTTGAAGAAGATGTGCGCGAGCTTCTTCACCACCGCCTGCGGATCGATGCCGGCGTCGATGAGAGCCTTGCGGTTGCCGATCTTGCAACCTTCCATGAACGTCATCGCGAGCACGCGCCCGCTGGTGTACTCGGGCACCACCTCGGGGCAGAGCACGTCCGGATCGTCGGCGAAGTTCGCCGCGAACGTGGCCATGTTGCGCGCTTCCGAGCGGTAATCGAGCTCGCGGCGCACCACGTCCACGATCTGCTCGCGAATGCGGTGGTAGTGGAAGTCGGGGAAGAACCAATCGAGGATGCGCGTCACCCGCGCCAGGACCGCGAGGTCCATCTCCACGATCTTCTCGATGTCCGGGTACTGCACCTTGATGGCGAGCACGCGCCCGTCGGGATCGGTGGCGCGGTGCACCTGCCCCAGCGACGCCGACGCCAGCGGCACCGGGTTGAGCGCAAGCCCCATCTCTTGCGGCGTCTTCCCGAACTCCTCGCGGAAGCGCCGCTCGATGTCCTTGTACGGGTGCGGCGGCACCGCGTCCTGCAGGCCCACCAGCTTCTCGCTGAAGACCGGCGGCAGCACCTGGCTCATCACGCTCAGCACCTGGCCGAGCTTGATGTAGACCGCCTTGAGCTCGAGGATGCCGTCGAGGACGCGCTGCGCGTTCCGCTCGTGGGTGCGGTCGATGCGCGCGCGAATGCGATCCGCGCCGAAGAGCTTGTAGAGCGTGTAGAGCCCGATGTAGCTCGCCAGCACCTTCGCCACGAGCCAGTTGGCGCGGACGTAGCGCAGCGCGTTTCGAATCTCGCTCGCGAGCGCCTCGCGCATGAAATCGCCCCTTCACCCCTCGCCGCTGGGATAGCACATCCCCCCACCCGCGCTGGCGCCTCGGCCCGGACGGTCGCACCACGACGTCGCACGCGGTCGTGGTCTGGCGGCCCACCGGTCCCTCGGTGGGCCCGGTCGCCGCGCGCGTCGGCGTCAGCGCGCGAGCGCGTCGCCGCGGCGCGCGCGCCGAGGCGGGACGATCGATCGCGTCGATCTCCGCCCACAGCGCGTCGAGATCCACCGCCAGCCCCTTGCAGCCGGGCACGTTCCTGAATCCGACCCGCCGCCGCGCTCAGCGAGCGGGTACCGCCGATCCCGCGCGAGCTCGTAGATCTCGAGCGTCCGCACCGCGGGATCGAGGAGCCAGTAGAAGGGCACGCCGAACGCGGCGTAGTCGTCGAGCTTCTCGATGCGACCGCCGGATGTCGCGCGTCGAGGCGACGCGACTTCCACCACGATCGTCGGGGGAACGTCGATGAGACTGGCGCTCGCTGCCGGTCTGGCAACCCCCGGGAGATAAACGCCGAGGTCCTGCTTCGACGCGCGCGCGGCACCGCGAGCTTCGTTTCGGAGCCCAGCACCAATCCGCCGCGACGAGCGAGCCAGGCGCGCAAGAGCGCACCGAGCCAGAGCGACCAGTTCGTGCGTGACGGTGGGCCTCCTCTTCCTCCGAGCCGCCCATCGACCAGCGCTGCCCGGCTCGTCCTCCGGGGGGTCGCCCCATGCGCGAAGCGTCAGTACTGCTCGTCCGTCGCGCGGGCCGCGCTGCGAAGTCCCATGCCGCGAGAATACCACCCGCATCGCGCACCGCGACACGAGCCGACGCGTCCGAAAAACAGCGAAGGCGGGCGCCCAGCGCGCGCCTCAAGAGCCAGTCCCGTTTGTCCTCCCGGCGCGACGCGAACGCAACGAAAACCGAGGTTGACGTAGGCGTAGTCGGATCGAGGTTGAGGCCGAAAGCGGCGCGAAGGCTCCAGGGATTGAAGTTGTCGAAAGAGCCGCCCCGCACCACGCGGATTGCCCTTCTGGCGGTCCGGTTGGGTCGGTCACCTCGTCGGACGAGTACTCACCGTACCAATCCGCACACCACTCCCAGACGTTGCCGGCCAGGTCGTGAACCCCCTCCGGCGTCTTGCCTGCGGGATAAGTGTCGACGGGAGTCGTGTCGCCCACGTTCATCCCAAAGTTCGCCCGCGTCTTGTCAGGCTTTTCGTCGCCCCACGGGTACTTCCTGCCGTTGGAGCCGCGCGCAACGAATTCCCATTGGGCTTCCGTTGGAAGCGAGACGGCTCGTCCGGGCTTTTCGGAGACCCAACGGCAAAGGCGTCGCGTCCTCCCAGGTCACGTTGACCACGGATGGTCTTCCTTCCTGGGCGGAATGGCGCCGTTCGCCCAGTGCGCCGGAGGTCGTGCTTCGCTGCCAGTCACGAACGCGGCGTACTGGCGGTTCGTCACGGTACTTGGCGCACTCGAACGGGCTCAAGTGCACGGTGTGCACGGGTCGCTCGTGCTCCCGGCATCCTCGTCGTTGCTGCCCATTCGGAACGTGCCGCCGGGAACCGGCACCCACTGGAAGCCGAGATCGTTCGGCACGCTCGGCGCTTCCCGCGTGGGCGCTCGGGACTTCGAGATCGGCCCGAGCAGCGACTCGAAAGGAGATGGTGGGGGACCTTCCCGTACTTCTGCGGCCGCGACCGATGCCGCGAGCGGAGGCTTCGCCTCGCGGCGTGGCGGGGAGCCGAAGCGATCAGGTAGTGAAGGCCCACCCCGCTCACGGTCTCGAAGATCGGAAGCTCATCCTGCAGCTTGTCGAACACACCGACATCATCAGCGCTAGCCTCACCACGCCCGGCATCCCGCGACGCTTGTTGCTTTGCCTCACGCCACGCGCGCGCCCTTCCGAGGAACTTGGTGAGGTTGCCAGGGTTCCCTGTGTGTTCGGTGCGGCGCAGATCGGTCTCCAGCGCTTCGAGGAGCAGGTGCCAGGTGACGACGGCTTCGGGTGAAACGTGCTCGTCATCCTCACCCAGGTATCCCGCATTCCTGGAGCAGCGCCAGCCGAATCGAAAGGTCGTTGAGGAAGCGCTTCACGTGGCGCGGGTGCCGGCTTTCGAGCACCCGCGAGATGGCCGCGGTCACGTTCTCGGTGAAGAGCGCCGCGTGCGGGCTTTGCGGCAAGAGCTTGCGCAGATATTCGATCGCACCTTCCGGGGTCACGTCCGGGAGATCGAATGAGACCTGGATCAGCTTCCAGAAACTTCGGCGGGTACTTGGTCTCGGCCTGGGCCAGGACGGCGAGCAAGCGTTCCCAGTCGAGGCCGAGGTAGAAGCAGACGCCCGGCGTGTCGAGGAAGAGGTTGATCGCTTCCAGCACCTCGAGCACGCGATCGGGGCGGCAGCGGTCGAGGTCGTCCAGGAAGACGGCGAGCGTTTCTCGCCGCGCGTCAATCTGGCTACCGAAGTTGTCGCCGAGCGCTGCCCAGCCGTGGAACCGGACGTACAGGAGCTGGCCGAAGAGCGGCTCGAACGTGTCGAAGAACGCGCGCTTCGCCTCGACCCCTGCGTACCTGCTCGGCAAGCCGTCCTCGAAGAAGAACGGGAACGCCTTCTCAGGAAGAGGCCGGCCGCCCATTCCTTGTGCGCGTCGATGAAGCGGGCCGCCTGCGTGAGCAGCTCGTCGGTGCGCATCCGGTCGAGGAGCGCTCCTGGCAGGCCCGCGAGGACGGTGTCTTCCTCCGGGCACTTCCAGGCGTTGAACCAGAGTGTCTTGACGATCGCGGTGCATCCGCATCCGCAGGCGACAACGCCCCTACGTTGGGTTGGGCCCATAGACGGAAACGATCCCACCGCCGTCGTAGCCAATGGCGGGAACCCGCTGGCAGGGCGCCACCGCTTGCTTCCAGCATCGTCTGCGTGCGGTGCAGGAGCGTGGCCTTGCCACGCCCCAGCCACCGCGGACCACCACGGTGAATGGTGTGCGATCTCGGATTGAGGGCCAACTCGGCGAGCGTTCGCGCCAGGCCGTCGAACTCGAACGCGACCTCGTCGCCCTCCGCGTAGCGATCGGCGAAGACGTGCGCCATCCCGCCGGGGGGCGGCCACGTTGGATCCCGTTCCGTCATGGCGCCATCCCTAGCGCGATGCCGCTCGGCCTCGTGAGCCCCATTCGCCGCTTGCTCAATCTTCCGGGGAATAGTTTGGTGCTACTGAGTAGAACAACCCGCCACGGGAATCAAACGCTTGCGATTCCGAACGGGCGCTTCCGGGACCGAGTCGTTGGGCTCGCTGGGCCACGGTCCCGAGCGACGTCGGCGCGTGATAGCTCTATCGCCGAGCCGCGCGCGATGGTCAGCGTCGCCGTATGCTTGCGGCGATGCCGACCCGACTCGAAGCCAGCGCCCTGCGGCGCCGCGCGCGTGGTCTCGCGATCCTGGTGGTGCTCGCGGCTGCGGTGGACCTCGGCGGCGCGGCGCTCGCCGAGCGGCGCCATCCCTCGACGCTGGAGCCGGGTAGCCCGGCGTCGACGTACCGCATGCGCTCGCCGCTCTATCATCACGACTTGCGGCCGAACGTGTGCGCCACCGAGGCCTGGAACACGCGCCGGGTGCCGATCTGCACCAACAGCCTCGGGTTTCGCGACCGCGCGCCGCGCGAGATTCCGCTGCGGGCGCGCGGCCGGCGCGTGCTGTTGCTCGGCGACTCGGTCACGGAAGGGCTGGGTGTTGCGTATGCCGACACCTTCGCGGGGCTCTTGGACGCGCGCCTCGCACGCCACGGCGTCGAGGTGCTGAACGGGGCGGCGGTGTCGTATTCGCCGTCGATCTACGAGCGCAAGACGCGCTACCTGGTCGAGGAGCGCGGGCTCGCGCTCGACGAGGTCGTGGTGTTCCTCGACATCTCCGACATCGAGGACGAAGCGCTCTATTACGCGACGGACGAGCACGGGAACGTCGTCGACGCACCCGAGGCACCGCCGAACGCCGCGATGCGCAGCAATTGGGGCGCCTCCGCGGCGGTGCCCCTGCGGCCCTGGTGGTCGTGGTCGCTCACGACCCGCGGGCTCCACGCGCTCAAGGACGCCGTCTATGGATCGGGGGATTGGCGCCCCGCGATCGTCGGCGGGTCGAAGCCTGCTCTGGATGCGCTCGCCACGAGCCCGCGCGCGAGCTGGACGTTCGACGACGAGACGTACGAGCGATTCGGGCGCGCCGGGCTCGAGCGATGTCGTGCGGCGCTCGGCCGGCTGCGCGAGCTGCTGGAGCGGCGCGGGGCGCGGCTCACCCTCGTCGTGTATCCGTGGCCGGCGCAGATCCTCGCTCATGACCGCGACTCGCGACAGGTGCGCTACTGGCGGGGCTGGGCGGCGGAGCACGGCGTCGCGTTCGTGGATCTCTTCCCGCTCCTGCTCACCGATGGCGATCCCTGGGAGGTGATCCGCGTCCACTACCTCCCGTTCGACGTCCATCTGAGCGAGCTGGGGCATCGGCGGGTGGCGCAAGCGGTGTCGGAGGTGCTCGAAGCCCATGCGCGGGACGCAGCGCCTCGGGTCGGCGAGCCGCCGCGGTGAACCGCTCGGTCGAGCGCATTCTCGTCACGCTCGCCGCGAGCGCCGTCGTGGCTGGGCTGGTGCTGCGCCTCCACGGTCTCGATCGCAAGGTGTGGTGGCCGGACGAGATCGCCACCTGGAGCGAGCTCGCCGGGTGTACGGAGCGCGACCTCTGGACCTTCCACGACGGCCGCCCGCACACCGTCGCCGAGCGCATGCGTTGTCAGCGGAGCCACGCGGCGGTGAACGCGCTCGACGTCGCACGTGCGCTCGTCGATCAAGAGCCTCAGAATCAGCCGCTCTACTACGTGACCGCGCACGCCGCGTTGCGCGCGCTCGACGGTTGGCCGTGGGCGCCGCGGCTGGTGTCCGCCATCGCCAGCAGCCTCGCGTTGGCGGTGGCGTTCTTCCTCGGCGCCGAGCTCTTCGGCTCGTGGCGCGCGGGCGCGATCACCGCGGCGCTGGTGGCGGTCTCGCCGTTGCACGTGCGCTTCGCTCAGGAAGCACGGGTGTACTCGTGCTGGTCGCTCTTCACCGCGGCGAGCGGCTGGCTCCTCGTGCGCGCCTATCGACGCGACCGGCGCCGCGAGTGGTGGCTCTACGCCGCGGCGCAGGCGCTCGCCTGCCAGTCGCAGCTCCTCTCGATCCCGGTGGCGCTGGGTCAGCTGGCGTGGGGAAAGATCGTGAGCGCCACGCCGGGTGAGAACCTCGATCCACGCTGCTGGCGGCGCCACGTGGTGGCGGTCGCCGCGGCGCTCGCCACGCTGCTGCCGTGGAGCATCGGGGTGGCGCTGCACCGGGACGTCGCGGTGCGGACGCTCGACTGGACCGCCGAGCCGATGCCGCTCGCGAACCTGGTGCGGCGTTGGTTGGGCATCGTGACGACGATCTTTGTCCGCACCGGCGCCGACGGAGGCTTGCTGGGAGCGGGAACCGACCTCGCCACGGAGACCGCGCGGCTCGTCCTCGGGCTCGCGATCTGCGTACCGGTCGCGCTGGCGTTCGCCCGGCTCGTGCGCGCACGGCCGCTTCGCGAGTGGGGATTCGTGGTGGCGCTGGGGGCGCCGGCGTTCCTGGCGCTGGCGATCCCCGATGTCCTGGTGGGCGGCCGGCGCTCGAGCATGGCGCGCTACCTGCTGCCGGCGTGGTGGGCCGTCGAGCTGGTGGTGGCGTGGGCGTTCGCAAGGGCGTTGCAGCCGCGCGCGCACTCGAGCGGGGTGCCGCGCGCCGCGCTCGCGAGCTTCGCGACGCTGATCGCGGCTGGAACGTGGGTCTGCGTGCGCGGCGCCGCGCTCGACGTGTGGTGGGACACCAACCCGGAAGTGCTGCACGCGCTGGCCGCCGAGGCCGCGCCGGAGCGCTCGCTCGCTGTCGACGGAGTCGCGGCGCTCCCCGAAAGGCCCGGCTACGTGCTGCGCGACGTGCCGCCCTACCAGGTGCTCGCCTTCGCGCGCATGCTCGATCCCACGACCGTGCTGGTGGTCGACGGCCCGCCGCGCGCCATCCCGCCGGACTGTGTCGCTCTCTCGCTCTTCCTCGTGGATCTTCGCGCGCCCTCCACGCAGACGTATCGCTGCCCCGCGGGTGCGATCGAGGGAAGCGAGCGCGCGGGCTGAGGTTCCGGAGGCGCGCGTCACGCGCCCGAAGGCGTGCGGTCCGAGGCGCTGCGCCTCGTCACGGCGCCCGACGCGGAATCGCCTTGGCGTCCTCGGCGCCTGCAGCCGAGACGATCGCTCCGCCCTCGAACTCGACGCGTTCTTCCGCGCCGCTCGTCACGGGCTCCGCGATCGGGAGGCCGAGCCACGATTCGGGGCCGCCGAGCTGCTGGTAGAGCGCGAGCGCCTTGCCTCGCACCTCGAAGCTCCGTCCGGCCAGGGAGCCGGATCGGTGCAGCACCAGCGCGCGGCCTTCGAAGCGAACCCACGTCCCCTCGCTGCCCGCGGGCGATCGCATGTCGAGCGCGGGCATGAGAGGACAACCGTAGGCCGCGGCACGCGCCGGCAAGCCAGCGGGCGTCACCCATTCGCAGCTCGCTGGCGCGGTGCCGGCGCGCGCGGATGGCGACGCGGCTCCCGGCCCCGCGGGTGACGGCGGAACCTCGAGGCGAAAGAACGCGGGCGACGGTGTGGGGCCGGCGCCCACGGACGGCGCCGGCGACGGCCCCGGCGCGCCGCTCCCCGACGAGCCGGGCGGCGAGGGAGGCGACGGCGCGGCCGGGCTCGATCCTCCGGCTTCCGTAGCCGGCGGATCGTAGAAGTACACGAGCCCGACCGTGATCCCGAGGGCGACCTGGAACTGATAGTCGAGAAACGCCTGCTCGTGAACGTTGTCGAAGGGGCCGTCGAGCTTCGCCGTGGTCGAGCTGCTCGGTACGAAGGGCTGATTCAGCGTGCCGCCGAGACTGACGGTGGGCGCAGGGGGCACCACGACTTTCAGGTAATCGAAGAGCTCGAGCTTGGCGCTGGACGGCGAGCCGCTATCCGGCTCGCCGACTCGCTGGGCGCGCCCGGACAGCGGGATCTCGATGTGATCGCCGTCGCAGATCTCGCGTGGCGGCGGCGTGGGCAGATCGAACGTGAACGTGTAGCTGCGCGCGGGACCGCCCGGCGGACCGCTCTCGGTCGTCTTGGCGATCACCTGCGCTTCGGTGAACGTGATGTCCGCGCGCTTCGGCGCCGGCGGAAGGTTCTCGTCGAATCGGAGGGCGATCTTTCCCGCGTGCGGCAGCGAGCGCAGCTCGTAGCCGTGGATGAGCTCGCTCTGCCCGTTCGGGTCCTCGGGAGTCACCGACGGGCTCGACGGATCGAGCTTCCACGAACCCTCGGTTCGCGCACTCTCCTGCCAGCCCACCATCGGCTGCCGGTCCGCCAGCTCGAAGCAGGGGTTGCCGACCGTCACCTCGCGACGCTGCTCGCGCAGCCGGATGCCCTCGCGGCGGGCCAGCCGTCTTCCATCCCTGCTCGCCTCGGCGACCAGCTCGCCGACGGGCAGGTGCTCGATGTCGACGCTGCTTCCTGGCGCAATCCCCGCCTTGGTCACGAGCGCGACTTCTTGCTCGCCGGTCATCGTGGGAGCGAGCTTCACCGTCACGTCGACCGGCCGGCCGTCGGGAGAGGAGAGGCTCGCCGACACCTTCACGGCGAGCGTGCCCGCGAGCACGAACTCGTCGACTCCCGCGCGCGGGGTCGCCACCAGATTTCCCACCCCGTCGAACTTGAACTGCCGGCGCGCGGCCTTGTAGCTGGGCAGCCCACTGCCCTTCTCGCTCGTCTCGACCATTCCCGCGGTGCGCATCGCCGCCAGCACCACGGCGCCCGATCTCTCGAGATCCGGACCCTCGGCGTGCAGCGTGAACTTCTTCTCGCGCTCGGGCGGCAGCGATGGCATCGGCAATCCGAGCGCCTGGAATTGGTGCGCGACGTAGAAGGTCTTGTAGTCGACGAGCTCGTCGCCAGCGAGCGGCTCGGGCGCCGGGTTCTCGGCGCGTAGCCGAGCCAAGACCAGATGAATCGTCGCGGAGTCGGGAACGCGGCCGCGTTTCGCCGCCTGCTCGGGAGCCACGCGCTCCAGGTACTTCAGGAGATCGCCGGCCCAGGCCTCGGCCAGGACGTACACCTTGTCCTCGGCCGCGTGCGAGAACCAGTCCACCGATCCGCCGATCGCGAGCTGATTCGCCTGCGCCTCCTGCAGCGCCTCGGCGGTGAGTGGGTAGTGACCCCAGGCGCTGCCGAAGCCGAGGTGCGGAAGCTCGTCCTGGTAGAAGTGAAGCCAGCTGCCGGGATTGAGAGCCGCGACCCCCTGCTCGAAGAGCACGCCGCGCTGCCCGGTCACGAGCGCGTCGAGCTGCTCGGTGCCGGGCCCGAAGCCGATCACCGGGCCGGTGGCGTGGAACGCGTCGCGAAAGGCGTGGAATCGAAAGCGCGGCGTTTGGTTCGCCTCGGTGGGATCGTCGTGCTGCACCGGCTCGGTCGCCGGGTCGTAGTCGGTCGAGAGGTCGGCGGCCGCCAGCCGATAGGCCTGCTCGGGCGTGTATCCCACCTGACGCGCGAGGTAATACGTGAGCTGGAAGTGGATGTCGTCCCAGTAGGCCCGCGCTGCTCGCGGGAAGGCCAGCAGCGTCAGCGGCACCAGCAGCGCCGGCAGCACCCGCTGTGCCCGCGCCAGTCGTTTCGAGCTGCCGACCGATTCGCTCCTCATCGTCCCTCGTGGGCGAACCGCCGGGGTCTTCGAGCTCCCACCGAGCAGCACGCCCTCGAATCGTCCCGGAATCTCCACCACCCCGCAACCCAGCGGCGGTGGCGCGCGCCCCCGTGGTCGCACGCCGCGCCGCCTCCGCGCGCGTCGAGCCCCTCCGAAGCGACGGTGGCGTGCTCGGACCGTCGACTTCGCAGGCGCGTCACCGGCTTCCGTGCCTGAGCCGGCCGGGTATCTCGCTTCGCGCATTACGCCCTGCGGCTCTCGGCGGCGGGACGTGTCCGGCCAGGGTTCGACGCACGAGGTGGTTGCCGTCGCGGCACGACGTACGGCACAATCAGCTCTTTCGGCGTTTCGGGCGGCGAGCGACGCCCCCGAGCTCGTCGAGCGACCCCGAAGGTCGGCAGTTTGCGCCCATAGCTCAGCTGGATAGAGCGTCGGACTACGAATCCGAAGGTCAGAGGTTCGAATCCTCTTGGGCGCGCCGGGAGCCGTATTGGCAACCCACGCGACATGCTCCGGACATGAAGCTCGACGTCGATCGCATCGACCCGGGTCGCCGGAACATGCCGCAACAGGAGGAGCTGGACCGATTCTTCATGCAGGCGGCGCTCGACGAGGCTCGGCGCGCGGCGGAACTGGGCGAGGTACCGGTCGGCTGTGTGGTGGTGGTGGCCGATCGGATCGTGGCCAAAGCCAGTAACCGCACCGAGTCCCGTCAGGACCCGACCGCGCATGCGGAGATGATCGCGGTCCGCAAGGCGACGCTTCGCTTCGGCAACTGGAGGCTCACCGACGCCACGATCTACAGCACCCTCGAGCCCTGCCCGATGTGCATGGGCGCCCTGCTGCTGGCGCGAGTCGAGCGGCTGGTGTTCGGGGCCTGGGATGGGAAAGCGGGCGCTGCCGGTTCGTTGTACGATCTGTCCCGGGACCCGCGGCTCAATCACCGCATTCGTGTGATGAGCGGCGTCGAGGAAGAGGAGAGCCGCAGGCTCCTACAATCGTTCTTCCAGGGCGTGCGACAGCGCCGACGCAGCGAGGGCGCTTCGTGAGACGGCCCTCGCGAGGCGCGCGCCGCCGATCGAGCGACGAAGGAAGAGAGCAGGAAGGTCACGCAATACCATTGGAGAGATGGCCGAGTGGCTGAAGGCGGCGGACTCGAAATCCGCTGTGGGGGCAACTCCACCGGGGGTTCAAATCCCTCTCTCTCCGCCAGATCGTCTCGGTATTCGAGGATGGGTGCCGGGAAAGTCGCCAAGGAAATCCCGAAGGAAGAATCGAGGAGAGATGCCCGAGCGGCTGAAGGGGCACGATTGGAAATCGTGTGTACCTCCAAAAGGGGTACCGTGGGTTCAAATCCCACTCTCTCCGCCACGAGAGTTCGATGGGCCATCCACGTCCGCCCCTCGAAGGGTGGTGGCCGGGCCCCGCGCAATGGAGTTCCGTGAACCCCGTCAGGTCCGGAAGGAAGCAGCGGTAGCGGGTGACTTCATGTGCCGCGGATCGTCCGGTTGCCACCCTTGGAGGGGTGGACCCCGATCCTGTTCGAGTAGCGAAGTGGTGATCGCCCGGTCTGCGCCGGTGGTGCCGCTGGCACGGGCGCCGAGCGGCCGGGTTCGGTGCGGATCGGCGCTCGCCGGACCGTCGCACACCGGCGCCAGAGGCACCTGGGCCTTCCGCGCCCCCCGGGTGGGTCGCTCCAGCACGCGCCCAAGGGCCGAACGGCCCTCGGGAAAGCGGATCGCCTCGTGAGCTATCTGGTCCTGGCGCGACGCGAGCGGCCTCAGCTCTTCGGCGAGGTCGTCGGCCAGCACCACGTGGTGCGCACGCTGCAGAACGCGATTCGCTCGAATCGCGTCCACCACGCGTATCTCTTCTGCGGCACGCGCGGCGTCGGCAAGACCTCCACCGCGCGCATCCTCGCCAAGGCGCTCAACTGCGACCACGGCCCAGCCGCGGAGCCGTGCAACGCCTGCTCGGCGTGCCGCGAGATCACCGAGGGCAACGCGGTCGACGTGATCGAGGTCGACGCCGCGACCCATCGTGGCGTCGAGGAAGCGCAACGCTTCCTCGAGGGCGTGCCGTATCGACCGGCGCGGCTGCGCTTCAAGTTCTACATCATCGACGAAGTCCACATGATGACGAAGCACGCGTTCAACGCGTTGCTCAAGACGTTCGAGGAGCCGCCGCCGCACGTGAAGTTCGTGCTGGCGACCACCGAGGCGCACCAGGTCCCGGACACCATTCTCTCCCGCTGCCAGCGCTTCGATTTCCGCGAGCTCGGTACGGAGGAGATCGCGGGCGCCCTGGCCAAGATCCTGGAGCGCGAGGGCGTGGCGGTGAGCCCGCGCGCGCGGTCGTGGATCGTGCGCGAGGCGCGCGGCAGCATGCGCGACGCGTTGAGCTTGCTGGATCAGGTGCTGGCTTTCGCGGCGAGCGCGTCGGTCTCCGACGAGGAAGTGCGCGAGGTGCTGGGCGGCGTCGAGGTCGAGATCATCGAGAGCGCGATTCTCGCGCTCGCGGGCCGCGATCCCGATCGCATGCTGGAAGTGGTCGCCGAGGTCGTCGCACGCGGGCACGACCTCAAATCGTTCCTCGCCTCGCTGCTGGAAGCGCTGCGCGCGGCGATGGTCGCGAAGGCCTCCGCGGGCGCCGACCGCGAGCGCGCCGGCGCGGACGAGCTGGTGCGCCTCGAGCTCTTCGAGAGCGCGAGCCTCGAGGACGTGCTGCGCTGGATCGACCAAGGGTTGCGCTGCCAGATCGAGCTGCAGCGCACGGAAGAGCCGCGCCTCACGCTCGAGACCGCGCTGGTGCGCGCGACGCTGCTCGCTCCGGTTCGCCCGCTCGCGGAAACGATCGCGCGGCTCGAGGCCCTCGAAGGCCGGCTCGGCGGCGGCGGCCATGCGTCCCTCGGCGCGCCGGCGTCCGCGCCCGCGGCGCCGAGGCCGCCAACGGCCCGCGCCGAGTCGCGACTCGATGCGCCGCCGCCGGCGAAGCCGTCTCCGGCGCCCGCTCCCGCGCCGCCCGAGCGCGCCCCCCAGAAGGCCGCGCCGCCGCCGCCTCCTGCACCGGCCCCGCGACGTGCCGCCGAGGCGCCCCCGGCGACGGCGCCCCGTGAGAGCGTCGGCGCCGCGGAGAACGCGCGTCCGCCCGGCGATCCCGCGAAGGAGCTCGCGGTGCTCACGCGTCAGCTCAAGGATCGCGATCCCCGCTCGGCCCGCTGGCTCGACCTGGCGCAGTCGATCGCCATCGACGGGAACAAGCTCAAGATCTCGCTCGAGCCGGGCATGGCGTTCGATGCGCTCAAGGAGCCCGAGACCGAGAAGCGGATCGCGGACACCGCGCGCGATGTCCTCGGCCGCGCGTTGAGCCTCGATCTCAGCGTCGCCGCGGCGAAACCGGCAGGACCGGCCGCCGCGAAGAAGAGCGCCAAGGCCGAGCCCGCCGTCGATCCCGCGCAGCTGCGCGCGATCCGCACCAAGGCGCTCGAGGATCCGATCGTCAAGCAGGCGCTCGACTTGTTCGGAGGCGAGGTGGTCGACGTACGGCCGCACACCGCCAGCGACGACAAGGGCTCGAAACCCGACAAGAAGGAGAAGGGAGGACGGCTTTGAGCTCGCGCTTGGGCGACTCCCTCAAGTTGCTCGGCGACTTGAGGGCGAAGATCGAGAAGATGAAGGAAGAAGCTGGCGCGATCCGCGTCGAGGGGTCGGCGGGCGGCGGCATGGTCAAGGTGATCGCCAACGCCAAGCTCGAGATCCTGTCGGTTCAGATCGAGCCCGGCATCCTGAATCCCGGCGAACGAGAGCTGGTGCAGGACTTGGTGGCTTCGGCGGTGACTTCGGCCATCTCGAAGGCGCAGACGGAGATGCGCAACAAGCTCGGCGTGGAGCTGATGGCGCTGGGCGTGCCGCTGCCGGATCTCTCCGGCCTCGTGAATTGACGGTGTACCGGGCCCGCGGCCGCGCGGCCCGTGCGGCGCTCGCGCTCGTCGTGGTGGCGCTGGTCGCGGGTTGCGCGTCGCGTCGCGCGCCCTCGCCGCAGCCGGCCTCGTCCGAGACCGCGATCGACGCCGTCCACGAGGCCCTCGGCGCACCGCCGCCAGGGACGTGGTGGGTGGGCGCCGCCAAGGTCGACATCACCCCGGCAGCAGCGACGTACCTCGCGGGCTTCAGCCCCGGGCGGCGTTCCACGGGAGTCCACGACCCGCTCCACGCGCGCTGCACGTTCGTCGACGACGGCCGCACGCCGCTGGTGCTGGTGGCGCTGGATCTGGTGGGCTTCCTGAATCGCGACGTGCGCGCGGCGAGCGCGCGCATCACGCGCCGATTCCCGGCGAGCGTGATTCTCGCCTCGACCCACGTGCACGCGGCGCCCGACACCCTGGGGCTTTGGGGACCGGGCTGGATCGTGCCGGTCGGCTCGGGGATCGATCCCGACTACATCGAGCGAGTGGAGCGAGGCGTCGCGAGCTGCGCGGCCGAGGCCGCGTCGCGCGCCCGCCCCGCGACGGCGCGCTTCGCGCACGCGCACGCGCCGGTCGATCTGTCGTACAACATCCACGCCGAGGAGCGCGCCGACACCGCCACCGCCAAGGACGACGCCGTCGACGTGGTGCGCTGGATCGATGGCGACGGCAACGGGATCGCGACGATCGTGAGCTGGGCCTGTCATCCGGAAGCGCTCGGGCGCGACAACACCTCGATCACCGCGGATTACCCCGGGGTGCTCAACGGTGAGCTCGAGCGGCGGCTGGGCGGCACCGCGCTGCTCGTGAACGGCGCCATCGGCGGGCTCGTGACGGTGCGGGTCCCCGCAGGCGGCGCCCAGGACTTCGCGCTCGCCGACGCGGTGGGACGACGGCTGGCGGAGACGGTCGTCGCCGCGCTCGACTCGCCGGACGCGACGTCCTGGGCTCCCCAGCCGAACGGCATCGCGGCCGTCTCCTGCGAGGTGCAGATCCCGTTCGAGAACGGCTGGTGGCGATTCTTCCGCTGGCTCGGCCTGCTCGACATCGATCTCGACGCCGAGGGCCGCGCGAGCTCCACGGTCACCGCGTGGCGAATGGGGCCGAGCGAGTGGCTCACGGTGCCCGGCGAGATCTTTCCGAGCCTCGGCCGCCGCTACAAGGCGACGATGAGCGCACCGTTCCGGTTCCTGATCGGCCTCGGCCAGGACGAGCTCGGCTACATCATGGAAGCCGACGAGTACGCGGACGATCTCTACGGCTACGAGCAGATGATGAGCCCCGGCCCGCAGACGGCGCCGGTGCTGAACGAGGCCGTCGATGCCGTGCTCCGCGACCTTGCCGCCGCCGAGCACGCGAGCACGTCGAGCGAAACGAGGTGAATGAATGGCGAGATCGAGATCGTGGCTCGCGGTGCTCGGCTGGATTCTCGCTCTCGCGTGGCTGGGGTCGTCGCCCAGCGCGCACGCCGACGATGCCGAGCCCGCGGCGCCGCCGAGCCTCGACGTTTCGCTCGATCGCGAGGGCGACGTGCTCACGCCCGCGAGCTTCGACGTCGATCCCGAAGGATCGCAGCCGTCTCCGCTCGTGCCGCCCGCGGGAAAGCCGCTCGACGGCTCGCTCTGGGACGATTGGAACGAGCTGCTCGAGCGCCGCACCCAGCAGGTGCTGCAGCGCGAAGGCCTGTGGCGGAACACCGCCGTCCCGCTCAAAGGCATGCTGCTCGTGCAGTACAAGTACAAGACCATCCAGGTGAAGGAGCGCTTCAACGGGGACGGCGTGGCCGGCCCCACGCTCGCACCGGTGGACGTGTTCGGCGGCAAGCTCGATTTCGGGCTCACCGGCACCGGCGAGGGGCACACCTTCCAGTTCTTCTACGGCCTCACCGATCGCATCACGCTCTTCGCCGAGCAACCGTTCGGCCGCCTCACGCCCGCGTTCCACGTGCGCTACACGCCGCCCGACGCGAGCTCCCCCACCAGCACCGCTTCGCTCCTCGACGCGATCCTGCCGCAGCTCTTCCCCGAGGACTTCACCGACTCGCTGCAGAATCTCGAGGGGCTCTGGCAGGCGATCGAGCTCTTCGGGCGTCCGCGCCCCAACACCGAGGAAGTCCTGGACGACATCCAGGTCGGTGACTTCACGTTCGGCATCGGCGCCGACTACCTGCGCACGGACCATCTCGGCCTCGCCGCGGCGGTGAAGGTGGTGGCGCCCACCGGCCACCTGGCGAGCCCCAACGACTCGCTGATCTTCGCCCTCGGTCCCGAGCTCGACATCGGTGTCGGCTCGTGGGGGTTCCAGGGGCAGCAATGGATCGATTGGCGCTTCCCGGAGCCGCTCGGCTTCCTGTCGTGGACGCTCGAGCTCGGCTACCAGTACTACCTGCCGACCGACCGGAAATCGCCGACCAACTTCACCGAGCCGGTGGCGTTCCGGATCACGTCGCAGGAGAAGCCGGTGCTCGCGGCACTCTTCCGCTCGGTGCTGCCGCCCAGCCAGACCGAGCCGCTCGCCGGCGGCGGCTACGCCGTTCACGGGACGCTCATCGACGTGTTGCAGGCCGTCGATCCCTCGATCGCCAAGGAGCTGGCGCCGGTGTTTCCGGACCTCTCGGGCCTCGGGAAGACCTACCGCTACACGCCCGGCTCGCAGTTCGCCGCCCAGCTCCAGGCGTCGTACTCGCTCTTCGGCGTCGGGCTCGCCGGGGGCTCGGTCTTCAACTGGACCGAGTCGGCCAGCATCGAGGGCAACGTCCCGGAGTTCGCCGAGTTCGTGGACGCGGTGCAGCTCGTCGCCGAGTCGTGGCGGTGGGCGGCGTGGGGCAAGGTCTCGGTGCCGCTCTTGCCGCTCAAGATCCCCGCGATCGTGGCCAGCGGCATCGAGTTCCAGCTCAAGGGCAAGAACGCCTTCGTCTACGAGGACAACATCGAGGTGACCTGCGGCATCATCCTGCCGTGGTTCTTCCCCGAGTGACCGGTCCTGTCGTGTTGCGTTGCCCGGGGCCGTCGACGCCCCGATGGCCACGCTCGGCTTTCAGGACAAGTAGCGCTTGTGGTTCTCGAGCAGGTGCGCGGCGTTTCGCACCGCGAGCGCCTGGATCGTCTCGGCGGGATTCACGCCGATGGGCGACGGGAAGAGGCTCGCGTCGCTGACCACCAAGCGCTCGAAGCCGTAGACGTGGCCGTAGCTGTTGCACACGGCACGCGCGGGATCGGCGCCCATGCGCGCGGTGCCCATCAGGTGCACCGTCACGATCTCCATGTGGCTCTTGGGCACGTGCGTCGAGAGCAACTTCTTGGCGTCGTCCGCCGTGAGCAGGTCCGTGGCGCCGGCGAACGGCAGGATCACGCGCTTCGCCCCCGCCGCGAACAAGAGCTCGGAAAGCAGCGCGACCCCGCGCTTCACCTGCGCCGCGTCGGCGTCGTTCAGCTGGTAGAACGCGTACGGCTGCCCGCCCGGACCGAGCCGCACCCGTCCCACGGTGGTGTCCTCGACGAGGATCCCGGCCGTGACGATCTTGGCGTAGTCCTTCATCGCCTCGCCGAGCTCGCGCCCGAAGCTCGGCATGGTCATCGCCACCACGTTGGGCGGCACGTTCACGGCCGCCATCAGGAATCCCTGCTCCTGGAACTCGCGCACCTGGTACGCCTGGTGGACGCCTTCCCAGCCCCGCACGTCCTCGTCGAAGACCGCGAAGACCTTGCCGTTGGGATGCAGGCTCAGGTTCCCGCCGAGCAGGCCGGAAGCCGACTTGAAGCCCGAGCGCATGAGCAACGCCGGTGTTTGCATCGCGCCCGCGGACGAGACCACCAGTCGCGCGTGAACGCGGAACGTGCGGCCGAGTGAGCCGTTGGAGCTCACCACGCGCGCCTCGACGCCCATCGCCGTCTGGCCGCGGTGCAGGATCTTGGTGACGCGGACGTTGGCGTAGACGCGCGCGCCGAAGTGGAGCGCGCGCGGGATCCAGCTCACCAGCGCGGATTGCTTGGCGCCGGTCGGGCAGCCGAACGCGCAGTTGTTCGAGCCCGCGCAGTGGTTCTGATTGCGGGTGTTGTGGATCCACTTCCATCCCTGGCGCTCGGCGCCCAGCCGCAGGAGCTGGTTGTCGCGGCCGACGGTCTCCGGGTCCTGGGTCGCGACGTGGATGCGCTTCTCCACGCGCTCGTAGAAGTACGACATCTCGATGGGGCCGATCTGATCGAGGCGGTCCTCGTTCTGCCATTTGGCGAGGATCGGCTCGGGCGTGCGCCACGCCATGCCGCCGTTCACCACCGTCGACCCACCCACGGTGCGGCCTTCCTGGAAGAAGACCGGCGGCGTGCCGAGCGCCGCCGAGGCGCCGCCATCGCGATACATCATGCGGATCATGGCGGTGGCGTTGGAGGTGAAATCCTCGGTGCGATGGTAGCCGCCCTCCTCGAGGACGATGACGTCGAGGCCGGCTTCGGCGAGCTCGGCGGCCATGGGCGCTCCGCCCGCGCCCGAGCCCACGATCACCACGTCGCACGCGAGATCCCCGTCGCCGACCAGATCGTCGCGGGTAAAGACCCCTTCCGGCCGCGAGCCGCGCGCGGCGCTGGCCTGCGAGCGCGCACCCCCCTCGATCGGGCGGGAGGCGCGACGACCCGGGCTCGCCCACGGCGGCGGCGTGATCCCCGCCAGCGGCTCGGGCTGGGTGTGGGTCGCGTCGTGGCGGCGCACGTCGTCGCCGTGCAGCTCCATGCGACGCTTCGTGACCAGCTCGATCCACGGATCGGGCGTGTAGCCGAGCTCGGCCTTCACGTCGTCGAGCTCGTAGTAGCTCAGCGCCGCGAGCTGCCGGATGCCCTTGGCGAACTCGCGAAAGAGCGCGAAGTGGCTGTTCCACCAGCTGCGGTAGTAGCGCTCGGCGCGAATCGGATCGAGCTGGGTGGCGTTCCAGCCGCCGTTGCCGGGCCACACCACCGAGGTCCACTCGAACGCCAGCAATCCGGCGCGAAGCCCCAGCCGCACCGGCACCGGCAGCGCGCGCATCGAGATCTCCATGTGATCGATGGTCGCCTGCATGCGATGACGAGTCACGATCTCGGGCGGAAGGACGATCGGCAGGATGCGCTCGAGGAGCGCGCGGGTGGAGGGCGAGAGGCGAAAGTCGGCGAGCGTGGCGTCGGTCATCGGAAAACCCCGTGAGTTGGCGTGGTCGGTCGGCACTCCACGTGCGGGCGGCGCGCCGGCTCGGCGATCAGCCCGGCCGCAGCTTCGTCATCAGTCGTTGGTCGTGTCGCTCCAGGTATCGGCGCAGGACTCGCGTCGCGTTGCGCGGCTGCCGCCGCTCCAGCGCCACGAGCATGGCCTCGTGCGATTCGAGATAGTCCGCGGGCGGCGCGGCGTCGCCGGTGAAGACCCGCGCCAGGTCGATGTAGACGCTCGCCAGCCGATTGAGCAGCCACACCGCCGGCAGAAAGCCCGCGGCTTCCACCAGCGCGCGCATGATGCCGAGGTCCGCCTCCACGAACGCGAGCGGATCGTCCTTGAGCCGCCAGGCGCGCGCGAGCTGGTCGCGGGCAGCGGCGGTGCCGCCCTGGGGCAGCCGCTTCGCGACCAGGCCCACGCTCTCGAGCAACAGGCTGCGGCGCAACGAGAGCAGGTCCTCGACCAAGTGCTCGAGCGAGGTGTCCGTGCCCGCCATCCATCCGCCGTGGCGCAGGTAGGCGGGCAACACCTCGATCGACCAGTCGCGCCGATCGCACACCACGACCCCCGAGCCGCGGCGCGCGTCCACCAGGTTCCAGGCCGCGAGCCGCCGCAGCGCCTCGCGCAGCGTGGGGCGGCTGGTGCCGAGCCGCTTCGCCAGGTCGCGCTCGGCGGGCAGGCGAGCGCCCGCGACGAAGGTGCCGCGGACGATGTCGGCGAGCAGCGTCTCGAACACGGACTCGCTGGAGGAGGCCGCCTTGGCGCTGGCGCGCGGGCGGGTGGATCGCCCGCGACCCGTCCGCGCCGTGGCCGAGGAACGCCGCGCGACGGCGGACGGCGCGGCGGCGGCGCGGCTCAGGGCAACGGTCGACATGAAAAGTGGCCTGACCAATTGGTCAGACCACTATGCCGTGGCGGCGCGCGCTCGGCAACCCCCGCGCTCGGGTGCGGCCGAGGCGCGTCCGGGCGCGTCGCTCAGCCGCCGGCCCAGCGCGCGCGGGCGAAGGAGTCGAAGCTGCCGCGGGGATCCAGCTCGAAGCCCTCGAGTCGCTTCGACATCACCGCGATGTGCTCCTCGTGCCACAGGAAGACGTAGGGAAGCTCGTCGGCGACCAGCCGCTGGATCTCGGCGTAGAGCGGCTTGCGCGCCGCGGGATCCAGCAGCGTGTGCGCGCGCTCGCTCAGCTCGTCGACGCGCGCGTCGTGGAAGCGGCCGCGATTCGCGCCCGCGGGCGGCACGTTCGCCGAGTGGAAGACGGTCCAGAACATGTCGGGCTCGGTCACGCCCACCCATTGCAGGGTGAACGTCTGGAAGTTCCCGCGCTTGATGTCGTCGAAGAACGTCCCCCACTCGCTCGACTGGATCGTCAGGCCGACGCCCACGGCGGCGAGCTGGCTCTGCAGCACCTCGGCGATCCGCCGGCGGAGCTTGTCCTCGCTGGTCTTGTGCACGAGCGTGAAACGCAGCGCCGGCCCGTCGCCGTCGGCGTCCGGCTTGCCGGCCTCGTCGAGCAGCCGCTTCGCCGCGGCGGGATCGTAGGGCTGGCGCGCGACATCGCCGGCGTACGCCCAGCTCGACGGCGGCAGCAGCCCCGTGGCCGGCAGCGCGTGGCCGCCCAACAAGCTGCGGATGATGCCGTCGCGGTCGATCGCCTGGGCGATGGCGCGACGCACGCGCACGTCGCTCAGCAGCGGATCCGTGAGGTTGAAGCCCAGATAGGTGGTGTTGGCGCTGGCGGTGCGAACGATCGCGAGCGCGGGATCGCCCTCGAGGTCCGCGATGCGGTCGGGCGCGACACCGTTGAGCAGGAACTGGACGCTGCCCTTGCGCAGCTCGAGGGCGCGGGTGGCTTCGTCGGTGAGGATCTTGAGCTCGATGCGCTCGATCGCCGGCGCGGCGCCGCGGAAATGCGGGTTCGCCTCCACCACCACCCGATCGCCAGCGGCGAACGACCTCACCTGATACGGCCCCGTGCAGGTGGCGCCACGAGCGTACTTCTGCGTGTGATCGGCGACCTTCGCGGCGGGAAGGATGCCCACCGAGAGCGCGGTCAGGAGCGGCGCGTACGGCTCGTCGAGACGGATGGCGACGGTCGCCGGATCGGGAGTGTCGATCGAGCGGATGCGCGCCAGCGCGGCGCGATGCGGCGAGGCGAATGCAGGGTCCAGGACCGCCTCGAGCGTCGCCTTCACGTCGGCGGCGGAAAGCGGCGAGCCATCGGAGAAGGTCACGCCGCTCGCCAGATGGAAGACGTAGTTGCGATCCTCGGTCACGTCCCACGACGCGGCGAGCGCCGGGCGCGGCGAACCGTCGCCAGCGAGACGCACGAGCCCCTCGCACACCAGGTCCAGAATGCGCGAGCTGGCGGCATCGGTGGCGAGGCGCGGATCGAGATTCGTGGGATCGGAGTCGAGGCCGATCACCAGCGTGCTCGGCGCACCCGCGCCCTTCGCGGGAGGACTGCCGCGGTTGCACGCGCTCGCGACGACCAGCGACCCGCACGCGAGCGCGATCCCCAGGCGGCGGGATCGCAGGCCTCGCAGCCGTGCGCCGAGAGCCCGCCAAGCGGCCCGCGGGCTCATCTCGCCGGCTTCTTCGCCTGCAGCTCGGCGACCATCGCGGCGCGCTTGGCGGTGGCGATCGGACCGAACCAATGCCGCACGAACATCGCCCGCGACTCCTGGGCGCGCTCGCGGATCCGGGCGAGGTGGTCGTCGCGCAGGTCGAGCTTGGTGCGCGCGTAGGCACCCGCGGGCAGCTCGGCCAGCTCGCGCGCCTTGGCTTTCGCCACCTTGAGCAGCTCGCCGCCGTCGACCACGCGCTGCACCACTCCCAGCTTGAGCGCCTGGTAGGGCGAGAGCCGCTGGCCTTCGAGGATGCACGTGTTCCAGTGCTCGCGCGGGATCGCGTGGCGCGCGCACTCCAGGGCGCCCACCGGGAACGCGATGCCGAGCGGCACCTCGGTGAGGCCGATCGCGAACTCGCCCGCGGCCATCACCCGCCAATCGGCGGCGCAGGCGAGAACGCACCCGCCCGCGATCGCGTGGCCGTTCACCGCGGCGACGACCGGCTTCTCGAAGGCGAAGAGCCGCGCGAAGAGCCCGTCGAAGGCCTCGACGAACGCCGCGCCGCCCTGCTCGTCGAAGCCGTGCGCCTCCACCAGATCGAGCCCGGCGCCGAACGCGCGCCCGTGACCGGTCAGCACCAGCGCGCGCACCTCCGGTCCCGCGACCTGATCGAGCGCCTGGTTCATCGCCGTGATGAACGCGTGGTTGATGGCGTTGCCCTTGGGACACGCCAGCGTCATCACCGCCACCGCCCCGTCCTTCGCGATCTCGATCGGCATCCTCGATCCTCCTCTTGCGTGTCGCGCGTCCCGCCGCGGTTGAGCGAGCGGGCAAGCTTGGTATGATGATTCGCGATGGTTCAATTGCAATCCGCCGAGCGGCGCCGCTTCCCGCGCGCGCCCGTGACCACGCCGGTCGAGTTCCAGAGCGAGCTCGGGCTCGAGACGGCGGTGGCGAGCGACCTGGGAGCCGGCGGGATGCGCGTGTCCACGCGCACCGCGCTCACGCTCGGCAGCGACGTGTGGATCAAGTTCAAGCCGCCCGCGACGCTGCGGCCCATGTTCTTCCAAGCGCGCGTGGTGCGGCTCGGCCCGGACACCCAGAACCCGGGCGAGCACGAGGGATTCGCGGTCGGTTTCGTCGACCCGACCGGCTCGGCCACGGACGAGCTCGACCGGCTGGTGCGGCGCTACCTGACCGCGAACGGCCTCGACGCGACGGTCCCGCCAGCGGCGCCGACGCCGAGCGCCGAGGCCGAAACGGACGGCCCCAAGTCCGTGGCGATCCGCTATCGCACCGAGCGTGAGTTCATCGACGCGTACGTGCAGCAGCTCTGCGACGCACGGATCGAGCTTCGCGCCAGCCAGGCCTGGCCGGTCGGCACCCGCGTCGAGGTGGAGATCGAGCTTCCGAACTACTACGAGATCCTGCGCCTCGACACCGTGATCGAGAGCTCGTTGGGAGCCGTGACGGCGGGGCCGCGCAGCGGTGCCCCGAGCGATTTCCTGCACCGCGCGCGCGTTCTCGAGCCGACCTCCGAGGCCATGCGCTTCGTGCACGGCTTCGCGAGCGTCTTTCTGAGCGCCCGCCCCGGACCGCGCACGCAGGCGGAGCCCGAAGCCCACGCGGACGCGGCGTCCCTCGCGATGCCCGAGCCTGCGCGTGCCGCCGAGCCTGCGACACCCGCCCCGGAGCCGCTGAACGCCGCGCTGGCCGCGGCCGTTGCCGAGCCTCGGCCGACCGAGGGCGAGGGCACCGCCGATCTCACCGCGCTCATCGCCGAGGCGCTCTCGGCGCTCGACGCGCACGCGGTGGACGAATGGAAGGCGCCGCCGCGCGAGCCCGCGGTCGCCGCCGCGCCTGCCGCGGAGTCCCCCGCGAACCGCGAGACCAAGCGCATCGAGAACATCGCGGACCTGGTCGCACGGAGCCTTCACGGTGCTTCCGCGGAACGGCCGCGGCCCTCGCCGCAAACCGAGCGCGAGCTCGGGGCGCGTTCCCCTGCTTCGCCGAGCGCCGTGCGCGCCGCCGAGGCGCGGCTGCGCGTGAGCGGCAAGAGCGCCTCCGAATGGGCCGGGCTGCTCGGCGACGACGATCCCGATCAGCGCGCCGCGGCCGCCTCGGCACTCGGCAAGCTGGGCTCCACGGCGGCGTTCGCCGTGAACGCGCTCGCCGCTGCCCTGAACGACGTGGACCCGCGCGTGCGTCGCGCCGCGGCTTGGGCGCTCGGCGACATCGGTCACGGCGCGAGCGAGGCCGTGCCTGCGCTCACCGATCGCCTCGCCGATGCCGACGCACGCGTCCGCTGGCGCGCGGTGCGTGCGCTGCGTGCGATCGGCCCCGCCGCGTCGCTCGCGGTGCCGGAGCTCAGTCGCGCGCTCACCGACGAGGACGACCGCGTGCGCCAATGGGCCGAGACCGCGCTCCACGACCTGGCCAGCATCGGCGCCGACGCTTCGCTTTCGCCCAGCTCGGTGTAGGATCGCCGGCAGGCGACCCTTGCGATGAATCGGCCCAGCGCGCGCGAACGGCTTTGGCAGCGGTTCTCGTTGGCCGGTGATCGTGCGCTCGATCGCGGTGAGATCGACGACGCCGAGCGGTTCTATCTGGCCGCCCTGGGCGCCTCCGAGGAGACGCCGGCGCTGGCGCGTTACGTCACCAGCAGCCTCTACAACGTCGCCTACCTCTACAAGAGCCAGCAGCGCTGGCACGAGGCCGAGCCCTTCGCGCGCCGCGCGCTGGAGACCAAGCAGCACGAGCTCGGCGCCGAGCACCCGGACGTGGCCGTCGACCTGAACAACCTCGCGGTGCTCTTCATCCGCCAGGGCAAGTACCAGGATGCGGAGCCGCTCTATCAGCGATCGCTGGACATCTTGCGGGCGCAGCTCGGGCCCGAGCACCCGCACGTCGCCACGACCCTCTCCAACCTGGCCGCGCTCTACAAGGTCGAGCGCCGCTTCCTGGAGGCCGAGGAGCACTACAAGAACGCGATCGCGATCCAGGAGCGGACACTCGGCACCGAGAACGCCGAGGTCGCGCGCTCGCTCTACAACCTCGCCGGGCTCTATCGCACCGCGCGGCGCTACGCCGACGCGGAGCGCGCCTACGTCCGCTCGCTCGAGATCCAGGAGAAGGTCGTCGGTCGCGACCACCCCGACATCGCGAGCGACCTCGCGAACCTCGCTCGGCTGCTCTACCTGCAAGGCAAGATCGACCAAGCCGAGCCGCTCTACCGCCGCGCGCTGCGCATCCGCCTCAAGGTGCTGGGCGCCGAGCATCCCGACGTCGCCACCTGCCTCAACAACCTGGGCCTGCTGTCGCTGCTGCGCGGCAAGTATCGCCAGGCCGATCTGCACTTCCGCCGCTCGCTCAAGATCCTGGAGAAGGCCCTCGGGCCGGCCCATTCGAGTGTGGCGCTCACCCTCGAGAACTACGCCGCGCTGCTGCGCAAGACCGGACGCGAGGCCGAAGCCAACGCCGTGGAAGCGCGCGCCCGCGAGATCGAAGCGGCGCTCCCGCCCGAAGACGTGATGCCCTGACGGATCCGCGTGCCGTACGGGTTTCCCCCAATTCGCACGATCGACTCCTGACGCCCGGCCGCGCTGCGGGCGCGGTGAGCCTGGCGCTGGTGGGGTTGGCGGCGCTGGTGGCGTTCGGGGGCGGCAGGCTCGGGCCGGCGGTGCTGGTCGCGAGCTGGTTCGCGCTCTCGCTCGTGCTCTTCGCGCGCGGAGCGAGAAGGCGGCTTGCCGACGAGCCCCGTCTGACGACCTACGGCCGGTGGGTGGCCGCGCCAGTGCTCGCGTTGGTGGTGGTCGCGCTCGCCGGGACCGCATTCCTGGTGCTCGCGCTGGTGGTGGTGATCGTCGCCATTCGACCACCGGTCGGCCTCAGCCTGGTCGCCCTCGCGCTCGGCATGCCGAGCGCTTGGTGGCTCGTCGGGCGCGGCGCCACGGCGATCGGCGCGCGCTGGCCGGCGGCGCGCGAGGCGTCCGCTCGCTGGGTCGTCGCACCGCGACTCGTCGCCGCCTCGCTCGCGGTGGCGGCCGTCGCGTGGCTCGTGGATCTGGCGAACGCCTTCGCGTTCGCGTTCTTCGTGATCCTGGCGCTGATCTGGGTGATGTTGCTCGCCAATGGGATCGGACGCGCGCTGGCGCGGGTCGCGGCGGGGGAGCTGTCGTGGCGATCGACGCAGCGTTGCATCGTGTTCGGCGTGCTCTGGCTCACCGGCCTGGTCGTCATCACCCTCGAGACGTCGGCGCTCGGAACCTACGTCCTTCACGGTCACGGCGACGGTGCGTACCGGCTCGCCGAGTCGCGACGTGCCGAGGTCGACGACGCAGGGTTTCGAGGTCCCCCGGTGCCGCGTGAGCGCCGAGCCGGCGTGGCGCGCGTGGCGTTTCTGGGCGACTCGACGACGTACGGCTGGTTGGTGGCCGAACGCGAGGCGTACCCGCGTCGTGTCGAGCGCATCTTGAGTGGCTGCGGCGGCCATCCCGTGGAGGTCGTCAACGCGGGCGTGCCCGGCTACGACGCGCGTCGAATGTCGATTCTGCTCGCGACGCACGTCGCCGAGTGGCAGCCGGACGTGGTGGTCGTGATGACTGGCCCCAACGATCCGGCCGACTCACCCGCCGCGTTTCGCTCGTCCCTCGAAGCGCTGCTGCGGCAAGTGGAGACGGTGGGCGCGCGCGTGGTGCTTTCGACGTATCCGTACGGGGATCCCGCCGAACGGGGTGAGAAGAACGCGGTGATCGCGGAACTGGCGCGCGAGCGCGGGCTCACGTCGTTCGATGCGCAGGCGGTTGTCGACGGAAAGCCTCACGACGCGTTCTTCCTCCTCGACGGCGCAGCACCCCACGCCCGCGGGCCACGCGGCGCTGGCTGCGGCGCTGGCCCCCGTGATCGCGGAGGTGCTGTGGCCCGCCGAGCCCCATCGGCTCGAGTGTGCGGCCTCCCTCGATCGAGCCGCGGTTCCGGGCTGGGCGCGTGGGAACGGCGTTGCTATGCTCGCGCCACTCGAGCTTGCCGCTGTTCGCGCGTCTTCCCCGGCCCGCGTCGACGTCGAGCCCATTCGATGGACGCCGAGCGCCTCGCGCTCGCAGCCGCCGTGGACCAACGGTGGCGCGAAGTACGAATCCGCGCTGCCCAGCTCCGGTCTGCTCGCGCGCCGTGACGGCGAGGTGGTCGAGATCCTCGACGGCAACGAGAGGAGCCCTATCTGCGCGCCCGCCCGGCTGGCTCCGAACCACAGCTACGACGAGGCGCGCCAGATCATCGTGGACAGCATCCAGCGGATGCAGGAGCTCGCTCGGCTACCACGATCGTGGACCTGTTGCTCAAGACCGGACGCCGCCGCATGCAGACGCGCGGCGCGTCGCTCCCGCCCGAATACGTGATGCCCTGACGGATCCCGCGCGCCGTACGGGTTTCCCCAGTTCACGATCGAGCTGACGCCCGGCCGCGCTACGGGCGCGGTGAGCCTGGCGCTGGTGGGGTTGGCGGCGCTGGTGGTCAGATCGTCAAGAGTTGCGGTACACGCCCTCTCGGCGAAGGTCAGGAGGGCGTGTGCCTTTCCGCGTACACTGTGCAGTGTTTGACGTTGGCGGGCCGCGCGAGGAGGACTGGTGAGGACGCAGGTACGAGTGCAGCTGATCACGATATCGACGGTCGCCTTCGTGGCGGCACTTTACACCGTGCGGTCGGCGTGGAGCTTCGCCACGCAAGGGCAGGGGTCTGGATCGAATGGAATGATCATGTTCATGGTCATGGTGCTCGCATCGGCGACAGCGGAGTTGCTCGTGGCCAGGGCAACGGCTCGCAGCGCTGGAACGCGAACGCGATGCTACGAGTGTCGGGACCTAGGCGTCCGCCCGAGCGTACGCGGCTACGTTAGCGACGAGTGAGCACGCCGGCCGAGCGCGACATGACGCTCACCCGGATGGTTGCGCTCGCGTTGAAGCAGCGGCGCGGTCTGCTCGAGCTGATCGGGGTCGCGAAGCGCGCAATCGACCCGATGGATTGCAGAATGCGCCACCTCGCGCCACGCGCGGCGATGGTGTGGCTCTGGGAGCGTGAACGCGCATCCACGGCGAGCTTCTGGGCTCGGGACTTCGGTGTCCGAGTCGACCGTCGCTGGCGAGTGCATGGTGCGCGGGGGCGATCCGCGCCGGTCGCGAACTTGGCGCAGCTTCCTCCCCGCAACCATTCGCGGGGGCTGGGGCCGATCGACCTCCTAGCCGTCCGCACTGCGCCCTTCTAGCGACGCTTTGCGGCATCTTAGTTCCGGCTCACGATCGACGCCGGATGGTCCAGCGCATGACCGCCGATCCCTGCGGCGCTTACGTGAGCCATCCGATGAGCGAGGCGTGTCCGTGGGACACGCAGCTGCGCCTCGTGATCGGCGACCGAAGAACGCGGTGATCGCGGAACTGGCGCGCGAGCGCGGGCTCACGTCGTTCGATGCGCAGGCGGTTGTCGACGGAAAGCCTCACGACGCGTTCTTCCTCCTCGACGGCGAGCACCCCACGCCCGCGGGCCACGCGGCGCTGGCTGCGGCGCTGGCCCCCGTGATCGCGGAGGTGCTGTGGCCCGCCGAGCCCCATCGGCTCGAGTGTGCGGCCTCCCTCGATCGAGCCGCGGTTCCGGGCTGGGCGCGTGGGAACGGCGTTGCTATGCTCGCGCCACTCGAGCTTGCCGCTGTTCGCGCGTCTTCCCCGGCCCGCGTCAGCGATCCGAGCCCATTCGATGGACGCCGAACGCCTCGCGCTCGCAGCCGCCGTGGACCAACGGTGGCGCGAGTACGAATCCGCGCTGCCCAGCTCCGGTCTGCTCGCGCGCCGTGACGGCGAGGTGGTCGAGATCCTCGACGGCAACGAGGAGGCCTATCTGCGCGCCCGCCCGGCTGGCTCGAACCACAGCTACGACGAGGCGCGCCAGATCATCGTGGACAGCATCCAGCGGATGCAGGAGAGCTCGCTCGGCTACCACGCGATCGTGGACCTGTTGCTCAAGACCGGACGCCGCCGCATGCAGACGCGCGGCGCGTCGCTCGCCGGGCTCGACGCACGGCCGCTCAAGGTGTTGGAGGTCGCATCCGGCAGCGGCTGGTTCATGCGGCATCTGTGGCGAATCGCGCTCGCCGAGAGCACGCCGATCGAGCTCTGGGCGGGGGACATCAATCCCGAGTTCGTGAGGTCGCTGGCGGCTCGTCTCGCGGCCGACGGCGTTCCGTGCCAGACCACCGTTTCCGACGCGCGTCACATGGCCGGCGTCGAGGACGGCCGTTGGGACGTGGCGTTCATGTCCTATACCTTGCACCACTTCCGGCCCACCGACGCGGCGCTGTGCTTGCGCGAGCTGGATCGCGTCTCGAACGGCGGGATGGTCATGGTGGACATCGCGCGCAACGCCTTCGGGCTCGCGTTCGGACGCGTCGCGTACGGCTTCGTCGATCCAGGCGGTGCGCGCTACACCCAGCACGACGGTCTGGCGTCGGTGCGCCGCGCCTACAACGTCCGTGAGCTCGAGCTCTTCCTGGAATGGGTGGGCATTCGGGACCGGTATCACGTCGGTGCGTTGCCCACGTGGCATCCGCAGCGGTTGATCGCGAACGCCATCTGGCCGAAGTGATCGGCATCGCGCCACGGCTGCGACGGTCCATTCGAGCCGTCGCGATCGTTCTCGTCGGCACGTCGCTGGCGCTCGGCCTCGCGCGCTGCGATCGAAGCGGCGCGCGCCGCACCGCCACTCCCGCCGCGACCTCAGCGAGCACGCCGGTAGCCCGCGCGCAGCCCAACGTGCTCTTGGTCGTCGTCGACACGCTCGCCGCGCGTCACCTCGATGCCTACGGTTACGCGCGGCGCACCGCGCCCTTCCTCGCCGAGGAAGCGGCGCGCGGCACGCTCTTCGAGGACGTCACCGCGGCGGCTCCGTTCACGGCGCCCGCGGTGGCGTCGATCTTCACCGGGCTCGACGGGATGCACCACGGCGTTGCCGGGCACCTCCCGGACCTTCGCTTCTCTCGCGCGCACCACACGCTGGCGGAGGCGTTTCGGGACGCGGGCTACGCCACCGTGGGCGTGGTCACGAACCCCTGGCTCAGCGCGGCGCGCGGCTTCGACCAGGGCTTCGACCGCTACCTCCACGCGAACGACGGTGACGCCGCCGCGCGTGCGGCGACGTTGCTCGGCGAGCTGGGCAAGCTGCCCGAGGGCCGGCCGTGGTTCGCGTGGCTGCACCTGCTCGACACGCACATGCCGTACTCGCCGAGCGCCGCCAACCGCGACCGCTTCGACGCCACCGCCGCCCAGAGCTTGCCGCTCGCTCATTTCCTGAAGCGGCCGATCTCCGTCGACTCGATCTTCTTCGAGTACCGCTACACGCCCGACGACGTGGAGCGGACCCGCGCGCTCTACGACGCCGCGATCCTCACGGTCGACGAGGTGCTGCGCTCGACCGTCGCCGCGCTACGCGCCCGTCCCGGGGGCGACGAGCTGGTGGTGGTCTACACCTCGGATCATGGCGAGGCGCTCTGCGAGCACGGACTGTGCTGGTCGCACGAGTTCACGCTCTACCAGGAGCTGATGGGCGTGCCACTCGTGGTGCGGGCGCCGGGGCGGGTGCCGGAGGGGGCACGCGTGGCCGCCCCGGTGCGCGCGATCGACGTCGCGCCCACGCTCACCGAGATCGCCGGGGTGCCGTTCGGCACGGCGATCGACGGCGCGAGCGCGGTTGCGCTCGCTCGTGGCGCCGCCGAGCCCGCCGCCCGCGTCGCCTTCGCGGAAAGCGCCCCCTATCGCGAGAAATACAAGAAGAACCCGCGCATCCACGTGCACGGCGACGAAGGCCGCTGGAAGATGGTGCGCGACGGGAAGTGGAAGTTGATCGAGGTGCCGCGGGTCGCCAGCGATCCCGGCCAGGACGAGATCGAGCTCTACGATCTGGCGCGCGATCCGACCGAGACGCGAAACGTCGCCGCCGAGAATCGCGAGGTCGTCGCGAAGCTGCGCGCCGCGATCGCCGCGTGGGTGAAGACGCGTCGCGCCGCGCCTCCCGACGACGCGCCGCCGCTCACGATCTCGCCGGAAGAGCGCGAGAGCCTCACGAGCCTCGGTTACGCCGGGCCGTGAGCGGGCGCCGACTCGCCGAATCCACGCAGGCAGCATCGCGCCGCGCGGCTAGAATCCCAGAGAGGGAGCCTCGTTCATGCCGAAACTTCCGGTCGAGCTCGTGTCGCGCGACGAGATCGCGCAGGGCACGTTCCGTTTTCGCTTCACCAAGCCCGCGGAGCTCGCGTTCCAGGCGGGCCAGTACGTGTCCTTGGGAATCCCGGACCCGCCCTATCGAGACAAGAAGGGGCCGCGCCGCCCGCTCACCCTCGCGTCCGCGCCGAGCGACGACGTCCTCGAGTTCGCGTGGCGCACCAGCGACAGCGCCTTCAAGACGATCCTCGCCGAAGCTCCGCTCGGCAGCAGCTACGAGGTGGTGGGACCGATCGGCGCGTTCGTGCTGCACGAGGACGCGTCCGTCCCGGCGGTCTTCGTGGCCGGCGGGATCGGCATCACGCCCTTTCGCAGCATGCTGCGCGACGTCGCTGCCCGCGGGCTCACGCACGCGATCACGCTCGTCTACTGCAATCGGGATCCGGAGGGCGCCGCATACCTGGACGAGCTGCGCGAGCTTTCCGCGCGCATTCCCAAGCTCCGCCTGGTGCTCACCATGACGCGCGCCGAGGAATCCAAGCGCGGCTGGGACGGCCTGCGTCGTCGTGTGGATCTGGATTTCCTGCGCGAGATCGTCGGCGACCTGAATACGCCGAGCTTCTACGTGGCCGGCCCCTCGCGGATCATCGCCGCCGTGAGCGAAGCCCTCGCCGCCGCCGGCGTCGACCCGACCCGCCTCAAGAAGGACGAGTTCACGGGTTACGGAGCGGCGCCGCGAGCGTGATGCGGTGGTGCCTCCCGCGCGCGGCGCGCGCTGAGCACGAGGTCGAGCACCGATGGACGTGGACGTCACGATCGTCGGCGGCGGCGTCGTGGGCGTCGCATGCGCGGCGGCGCTCGCGGCACCCTCGCGCAGCGTGCTCCTGATCGAGCGGAACGCGCGGCTCGGCCTCGAGACGTCGAGCCGCAACAGCGGCGTCATCCACGCGGGCATCTACTACGCGGAGGGCTCCCTCAAGGCACGCCTGTGCGTGGAGGGACGCGAACGGCTCTATCGCCATTGCGTCGAGCGAGGCGTTCCGCATCGCCGGATCGGCAAGCTGATCGTCGCAACCGACCCCCGCGAGGAAGAAGCGCTCGAATCGATCCGGCGTCGTGCCGAGGCGAACGGCGTCTCGAGCCTCGTGCCGCTCGATGCGCCGCAGCTGCGCGCGCTGGAACCGGAGGTGCGCGCGACGGCGGCGCTTCACTCGCCCGAGACCGGCATCGTCGACGCCTTGGCGCTGGTCGCGTCGCTCTGGCGCGAAGCCCAAGACGGCGGTGCCGAGCTGGTGCTGGGCACCGAGGTCGGCGCCCTCGATCGGGTGCGCGACGGCTGGCGGGTCACCACCGCGACGCGCGGCGGCGGCCGCTCGGAGCACACGAGCCGGCTGGTGGTGAACGCTGCTGGGCTCGCGAGCGACACGATCGCGGCGCGCGCGGGCATCGACGTCGACGCGGCGGGCTATCGGATCCACGCCATCAAGGGCGACTACGTCTCGGTGGCGCCAGCAGCGGCGCGGCGCGTGAGCCGCCTCGTCTATCCGGTTCCTCCCGCGGCAGGTCACGGTCTCGGCGTCCACTGGACGCTCGACCTCGAAGGGCGCGCGCGGCTCGGGCCGGATGCCACGTGGATCGACCGCGATGCGCCCAGCTACGCCGTGGATGCGACGAAGTGCGCTCGCTTCTTGGAAGGCGCGCGCCGCTTCCTGCCGTTTCTCGCGCTGGAGCAGCTGGCACCCGAGTCGAGCGGGATCCGTCCGTCACGCCGCGCGCCCGGCGCACCCGAGCAGGACTTCGTGGTGGCGCACGAGAGTGCCCGCGGCTTGCCCGGACTCGTGAACCTGATCGGCATCGAATCGCCTGGCCTCACCTCGTGCCTGGCGATCGCCGCTCACGTCCGCGCACTCCTCGCCAGCGCCGATCTCCTCGACTGACCCGCTCGGCAGGGCGCGCTCGCGTCTCGCGCGCCGCGCGCCGAGCGCGAAACCGTCTCACGCATGAGCCGACCGAGACGATCGCCGGCGGCGCGTCTCAATCGTTTCGCGGTCTTCGCCGCGTCGTCGCGCGGCACGCCGCTTTCAGTGGGTGCTCGCGAATCCCGCTCTCGAAAAGGAGGATCCGCCGTGCACCGCATGCGCCACACGATCGACGAGATTCGCCCCTGGTCGCTCGGCCCTCGCAGCATCGAGCGCCATCCTCACGGCGCCGATCACGACACCCGCGAGCTGCTTCGCCACGGCCTGCGCGCTCGCATCACGGCGGCGCCCACGGGAGGCTCGCATCCGCCGCCGAGCGTGCGCGCGCGGCGCCCGGTGGTGCGCTCGTGGCGCAGCACGCGCGTGGGGGCGCGGGCCGAGCTCGCCGCCCGCGAAGCGAGCGCCGCGCGCTCCGGCACGGCGGAGGACGCCACCCTCCGGCGTCACGATCACGCTGCCGGGCTCGTCGGCATGGCGCTCGGCACCGCCATCGGGCTCGCACTGCTTCGGTGCGCCGGACCGTGGGCGTTTCGCGCCGACTGGATGGTCGCGACCGTGCCGCTGCTCACGCTGTGGGCCTCGGTCGGCGGGCTGGTGGCCATCTCGATCGTCCGCGCGCGGCGCGGCGAGGAGCCGCTTCCGGAGCTCACGGCTCGCGGCCCCCTCGGCGAACGTCGCTCGCTCGCGCGGCCGGTTGCGATCGGGGCGATCCTCGGCGTGGTGCTGGTCGCGGCCCTGCGCGTCGGCATCGCGGTGTCGAGCTGGCTGCCTGCGGTGCCGAGCTGAACTCCCAGCACCGCGCCGTGCCGGGCCGATTCGCGGTCAGAGCGCGGCGCGCCGTCGGGTGCCGCGACGCAGCAGGCGCAGCGCCGCGAAGAGCGCGAGCGCCGCGCCGAAGGGAGGCATCCAGGCGCCGCGCGCGCGCGAGCCTCCGCTCCCTGCTTCCGCAAGCTCGGGGGTGAGGCAGCCGGGGGTCGAAGCGGTGCAATCGTCGTCGACGCCGTTGCCGGGGATCTCGATGGCGCCGGGGTTCACGTTCGGGTTGGCGTCGTTGCAGTCGGCGGCGCCGCACACGCCGCCCTCCGCGGCGAAGCCGTCGCGGTCGCCGTCGGTGCATGGAGCGGCATTCGCTTCGAACGCGCCGGCGTCGCACGCACCCGCGTTCCGGACGTAGTTACGCTGATCGCGCGTCGAGCACGAGGCCGCGACACCGGCATCGATCGCCACGCTGCCGGCGCCGAGCGCGCGAGTCTCGGAAAGCCCGCCAGCGAGCGCGAGCGGCTCGAGCGCCAGCGCGGCCACGCTCACCGCCGATTGGTCGTGCGCGGCAGCGAGCCCGCAGCTCGCGATCGGGCTCTCGACGTTGCCGCCCAGCGACGCCAGGGGGACGGTGCCGTCGCAGACGCTCAGCACCGGTGCCGCGGGCGGCGCGATCGCGTAGCTCGCCGCGAGAATCGAGTTGGCGAGCGTGGTCGTGCCGTTGGAATCGACGTTGCCGCCACGAACCGCACCGGCGACCTCCGAGGTGCCGGACACCACCACGTTGTCCGCGAACGTCGCGTGCGCGACCGCCCTGCCGTTGGCCTGCAGCCCGCCGCGCTGGCGTCGCCCCGCGTCCGACGGACAACGGGCTGTCGTGGCCGTTGCCACCCACCGGCGTTCCCGACCAGCGTGGCGTTGACGAGCGCGGCGGTCGCGCCGCTCGCGACGAAGATACCGGCGCCGCTCGCCGCGCCACCATCGCGCGGCTCCATGTCGCGAACCCGTTGCCGCCGACCTGGCGTTGTCGCGGCGATCAGCGTGCGCTCGATCGTCACCGTGCCGACGCGAGCCGAGAGCGCCGCGCCACGCGGCAGCGCCCGGCTCACCGCTGCCCGCGCTGGCGCGGTTCTCGCGGATCACCGAGTCGGCGACCGTGGCGGTGCCACCGGCAAGCGCCACCGCGCCGCCGCTCGCATCTCCCGGGATCCCCCAGTCCACGCCGAGGTACTCGGCGCCATTGCCGCCGACCGCCTCGTTCTCGACCAGCAACGAGCGCAGAACCGTCACCTCGCCCTCGCTGTAGAGCGCGCCGGCCTCGGCCGCTCCGCCGTTTCCGACGCGAAAGCAATGGCAGGGGTTTTCGTCGGTGCAGCAGTAGGCGGCGCCGTCGCCGCCCTTCGCCCGGTTGTTGCTCACGCGCGCGCCGTCGAGGATGAGCGTACCGGTGGCGGAATTGAAGATGCCTCCCCCGGTCCCCGAACCGCCATCGCGAACGCCGCCGCCACGGGCCTCGTTGCCGGTCACCACGACTCGCACGAGCGTGAGATCGCCGTCGTTGCGGAGGCCGCCGCCAGCCACGGGCTCGCTGGGCGCCCCCACCAGCGATCCACCGGTGATCGTGAGGTCCTGGATGTGAACCGTCGCGTTCGAGGCGACCTGAAGCACGCGATCACCGGAGCCCGCCGCCGTGATCGTCGTCATCGCGGCGCCGCGTCCAGCCAGGCGCAGGTCCTCACGGACGTCCAGATCGCCGGTGGCTGCGGAGTCCTCGGCGGAGCCGACGATCGTCAGCGCGTAGCTCGCTGCGTCGAGAACGATCGTGTCCTCGCCGGGCGATCCGGCGGCGCACGCGTCCACGGCCGCATTGGAATTCGCCGCCAGCACCGCCTCGCGCAGCGTGCAATTCCCGTTCGCACCCTGGTCGGCGTCGTCTGCCGTGGCATGCACTTCGTAGAGCGTGGCGCTCGCCGTCGACGACGCGGACAACGCCAGGCACAGGCTCCACGCGAGCGTTCTCGTCCGCGGCTGGAATGCTGCGCTCGCGAACGTGGCGAACGCAACGATCGAGCCGCACGCGTGCTCATGACATCGCTCCTCGTCGTCGAAAGAATCGCGCGACGAGCGGCCCGAACGGCCACCGCTCGCGTCGATGGTACGCGCCGCCGTGGAACCGCCACAAGCATGCGGCCGCGCGACCGCGCTGCATCCTGGCTTGGCGTGACGAGCAGGATCGGCGCAGCTCGACGAGCCACGCTTCGATCTCACTCGCGTTTCGCGGCTCGTGCGGAAGCGGCGATGCAGGGCGCGTCGTCGAGCGCGGCGAAGAGCGCGTCGAGGCGCGGCGCCCACGTCGCGATGCTCGTTGCCAGCGCCGCGCGCTCGACGCTTGCGTTCGATGAAATTCGTTCACGCCCTCGAGCGCCATCTCGTCCGCCAGCTCGGTGAGATCGATCACGAAACCTGCCGGTTCGGAGCAGATGAATGCCCGTCGACGCCGTGCAGGGCACGTAGAGCAGACAGCGGCCGTGGGACGTTCCGCGAGGCGGACGCGCTGCTGCGTCGCGAAGCCGCGGTAGTGGCCGTGGAAGCGACGGCTCAGCGCGCGGTTCGCGATCGGGCGCAGCGTGTCAGTTCCGGCGAGGTCAGAGCGCCGTGCAACCGAGGACGCGTTCCAGGAAGTTCCCGTTGCCACGCAAGATGCCCGCGAGCGCCGGGCCGACCTCGTTCGACGTGTAGTCGATCTCGACGCCCTCGAGGGCACTTCCGCTCGATCGGGCGTGGCGCGCGGCGGTTCGAGCCCCAGCAGTGCATCGGTGGGCGCCGTGGATCGCCTTGAGGTCGAGGTCGCTGTCGGGCGACGGAAGCCGGCCACGTGGGCGCAACTCAGGTACACGACGAGGTGCATGCGGCGCGCGGTCCTCGGCGCGATCGGCTCGCGATCGTGCGCTGATGCGAGGTGAGCCGTGCGTCGACGCTCATGCCGACCACTCGGCCGCGGGCGGCGCCGGCGCGTCACGGCCCCGGCCCCGGCGTCTGCGGAGAAGCGCCGCGCGACCTCGACGCCGATCCGCCGCGCGAGCGCGTCGGCGCGAGCGAGGTCCGCGCGCGGCGGCAGGCGCGTGGAGGCGCGGGGCCGCGTCGAGCGCGGGGATGAGCGAGTCGGCCTCGGCCATCACCTCGGCCAACGGAACCTCGCCGCGCTTGATCGAGGCCAGGCGTTCGTGCACCGCGCCGCTCGGAGCGAAGACGGGCTCGCCGTTTCGCAGCCACTCCGTCGCGGTCCAGATCAATCGCAGCAGGGTTGTACGCGTTCTTGGGCCGAAGCTCTCGCGCGGCAGCTCGAAGGAATGAGCGCGCTCCCGGGCGAATGCGACCAATGCGCGAAGTCGCTGCGGCAGGAATCCTGATCGTGAAGCGAGCGGTAGAGCTGCTTCACCCATTGCTTGCACTCGAGCGCGTGGCTCGAATCACCGGCGCCGGGCGCGCGCGACGTGCGCAACGCGATGCGCGCGGCCACCTGATCGAGATCGAGCGTGGGTTCCTCGCGCAGCCAGGCCAGCACGTCGTCGCGATGAGCGGCCAGTCGCGCGCTTTGCTGAAGGCGCCGCAGCTGCGCGATGGCGTAGCGGCGCCCGGGCTGGTGACCGTGGATCTCCGCGGAAGCGAAGGCGTCGCGCTCGCCGAGGAGCCAGGCACCGATCTCGTCGAGCAATTCGGGCTTCCGGCACGAACAGCATCTCGAGGGTGTTGGGATCGGCGCGCAACGCCTGGCGGATCGCCTTCTCGATGACGGACCAGTAGGTGCGCGTGCCGTCGAGGCTCACCAGGTCGTGTGGCGGTTCGACCAACCCCGCGATCAGGGCAGCAACGCAGACCTCCGCGCGCGTATCGACGTCGGACGACTCGTCGGCGAGCCCACGCCCGCGAGCCCACCACCGTCTCGGGGACGCGGCCTGGCGCGCCGGACCGACCAGCTCGCCTCGCGGCGCATGAAGGGACTTGCCCGACTTCGTCGCGGCAGCAGCACGTCGGCGCGGGCACAGCGAAGGCGGCCGACGCCGACGACCGTCACCTCGGTAAAATCCGCCGTCGCCCAGGTGACGCGGCCGACGGTGCCCTGTGGCACGGTCCGCTCGCCCAGCGCGCGATCGACGCGCAGCACCACCTCGGTGCCGTGCAGCAGCAGCACTCGCCGCGGGTCGAGATCCGCGAGGCTCACGCGCCTGGCGCCTCATCGCGCGAGTATAGGCGCGGCGGCACGACGCTGCAGCGCCGGGCCCGCTCGGCCGTGGCACGGCCTGGCGTTGTGGTCCTCGCTTCCGCCGTGGAGCTATCGTCGTCATGGCGCGACCGGCCACGGCCGACCGACGAGCCCTCCTCCACCGCCGCCGACGACGACCACCCGCCCCAAACCGTCGCGACCGATTCGCGGGCCGGACCCCGGGTCGATCGTCGAGGGCGGCGACCCAGGCTGACGAGGCGCCGCTTCGATGACGAAGAGGGCGAAGACACCATGCCGTTCGATTGCGGTCGATCTGCGCGAGGTTGTGCTCGAAGTCGGCGGCGGAGTGGATCAAGAGATTGATCTTGAACTCGGTCTCCGAGGCCGTCGCCCAATCCGGGTAGAGGCGGCCCGGGCTCAGGATGTGGATGGTGCCGGTGAGCAGCGTGCCGGCGCCGATGGCCATCGCGGCCACGAACGCCGCCATCGCCAGCCAGAACCACTCGTCGTAGGCGATGAGCGGCTTGATCGCCTTGAGGATCCCCAGCGCGCCGACGGTGAACGGGATCATGAGCGCGATCAGCGCCTGGAGCCGCCCTCGGCGGCCTGATAGCGCGTGATGAGCCACGCGTACGAGTCGCGCACGAATCCGAACGCCGGCTCGACGCCGGGGTAATCCGCCTTCAGCTCCTCGGACGAACGATCGGCCCAGGACGTCGTGTCGTTGCTCATGCGCTCTCCTCCGTTCGGTCCCGCCGGGTTCGCCGGGTCTGCGCGTCAGGCCGGCAGCGCGGCACGCGTTCCCGCGTGGAGCCTCCGTACGTGTGCGCGCGGCGCTCGCGGGTCACCGGCAGGGCCTCGGCCGTTCTAGCCAACCAAGCTCGCCGAAACTAGGTAGCTTCCGGTATCGTCGCCGCGCCACGACCGCGGAGTCGCCAGAGCCACCAGAGTCGCCGGAGTTGCTGGAGTTGCCCATGGCCGCGTACGCGACGATCACGTTCACACGGCTCGGTCTCGAGCTGCGCTCGCCGGCAGCGAATCTGCGCGAGGACCGGCCGCTTCGCGCGGAAGACGCCACGCGCTTCGAAGCCTGGAGCCAGCGGCAGCGGCAGCTCGCCCGGAAGGATCACGCGGACGCCGCTCGCGAGCTGCTGGCGCTCGGCGAGGAGATCTTCGCGTGGCTCGATGGCGCCGAGCGTTTCCTCACGCGCCTCGTCGAGAGCGCGCCCACCGCTCGAGATCGAGCTCGCCATCGGCAAGGTCGATACGGATGCCCCCGCGCGTGCGTTTCTCAACGCGCCGTGGGAGCTGCTCGCCGCCAACGGCGAGCACTGGGCGCTGCGTGAGGACATCGTGCTCGTGCCCGTGCGGCGGATCGGCAAGGCTTCGCCCCCGCCCGCCCCTTCCCCCAACCGGCTCGCGCTGGTGTTCATGGCGGCGGCGCCCCGGGGCGCCGACAACCTGAGCTACGAGGCCGAGGAAGCGACGATCCTCGACGCCACGAAGGGCCTGGGACTCGACCTCGTGGTGGAGGAGAGCGGCACCCTCGATCTGCTCTCGGCGATCGTGGCCCGCGAGAAGCCGGACGTGGTGCAGCTCTCGTGTCATGGCGCGCTCGAGCCCGAGCCGGCGTTGCTCCTCGAGGACGACCTCGGCGATCCCGCCGTCACCCCGGCCAAGGAGCTGGTCCGGAAGCTCGCGGGCCACCCTCCGCGGATGCTCTTTCTCTCGGCCTGCGAGACCGCGGAAGCGCATCCCGTCCTCGACTCCTTGGCCCCGGCGTTGGTGCGCGCTGGGGTCCCCTCCGTCCTGGGCTGGGCCGCACCCGTCCTCGACAACGAGGCGTCGATCTTCGCCGCCGCCCTTCAGAGGCATCTCGCGAGCGGCGAGGACCTGGCACGCTCGCTCGCGTACGCGCGCCTCGAGCTCGCGTCCTCGTCACGCCTCCCCGAGCGCGACGAGTCCCCCATTCGCTCCCACGACTGGCACCTGGCGCGCGTCTATCTCGGCACCGCGGGCGGCGGCGCCCTCGCCACCGCCGGCGGACCGCGGAAGCACATCGATCGCGGCCGGGCGCTCAAGACCTTCCTCGATGCCAAAGGCCAGCGCGTCCCGGTGGCGAGCGAGGCCGAGTTCGTGGGGCGGCGGCGCCCGATCCAGACCCACCTGCGCGAGCTGCGCGCAGGCCGAGGCAGGCCGCCCGCGCTGGCCGTGTTGATCCGCGGTGTGGGCAGGCAAGGAAAATCGAGCCTGGCGGCGCGGGTGGCCCAGCGCCTCGAACGGACCCACGACGTGGTCGTGTTGTTCGAGCGCTACGACGGTGCGGCGGTGATCTCGGCGTTGCGGGAGCGGATCGGCCGGCCGGCGATCGGGGAATGGGTGGATCGCCACCTGCCGCGGGTGGAGGAGGATCCCCGGCACCTCCGGGAAGCGCTCGCGGAGTTGCTGGAAGGACCGTGCGCTCAGCTCCGCGAGGCGCGCGAGGACGACACCCTGCCGAGAAGCCCGTGTTGCTGGTGGTGGACGACTTCGAGCAAGCGCTGGAAGGGCACGCCGATGGGCTGCACACCGTGCGAGCGGAGCTGATCGAGCCCATCCGCGCCCTGATCCTCGCGTTCGGGAGCGCCGCCACGGACTCGCGGCTCGTCTTCACCAGCCGCTTCCAGTTCACGTTGCCGAGCGGCGGCCGTGATCTGGCGGATCGCCTGCTCGATCTGCCGCTCCCGGGAATGGACGAGCACGAGGCGCGGAAGCAGGCCGCCGCCAAGCTCGCGGTCGCGGTGGGCGGCGGCGACGTCGCGCCCGAAGGGCTCGTCGCCGTGGCCGATCCCGAGCGCCTCGGCGCCATCTTGCTGGCGGCGCAGGGAAACCCCGGGCTTCAGGATCTGCTCTTCTCGCTCGCGCTAGACAACCCAGCCGCCTGCGATCGGTGCCTCCACCAGATGGAGGCCTACCGAAGCGAAGGCACGCTCCCGAGCGAGGAGGCGGTTCGGGAGTTCTTCGAGAAGATCGCCATCGAGGCGATCCTCGCGCTGCTCTCACCGGCCCATCGTGAGCTGCTCCGAGCCGCCACGCTCTTCGAGCTGCCCGTTCCGCGGAGGTCATGGAGGATCCTGGGCGGCGAAAGCGAGATCGCGGCCACGAGGTTGGGTCTGAGCAGGCTCACGAGCCTCGGTTTGATCGAGACCTACGAGGACCTCCACGACCGCCGCGAGACGGCGCTCGCGATCAACGCCCTCATCCGGCCTCTTGCCGGCAGCCTCGATGCGGACGAGCGCCGGGCGAAGGCTTCGCTCGCCGCCCCGCGCCTCCTCGAATGCTGGGGTGGTGCAGCGGGCAGCCAGGAGCGCGGCTACCTCGGGACCTCGAGCTCACGCGGCTTGGGCTCGCGGCGCGAAGCGGCGCGGTGGTGGCGGCAACGGGTGCCGATGCGCTGCGGTTTCCTGGACACACGCTTCGAGTATCGGCAGGCGGCCCAGGTGGGCGGTCGCGATCCTGGAGCTGCTCGACGAGCAGGGTGTCGAGCCATCCGTCGATCTGCGCGCCGCGCCGAGCTGCATACGGGTCGGCGAGGTCGATCGCGCACGACGTTCCGCCGGCGCGCACTCACCAGCGAGCGAGAAGGGCAGCGCGCCCGATGACATCCCACCGACTCGCCACGCTCCTCGACCATGCCCGCCGCCCTGGTGCAGAGGAGCGCGGACGAGGCCTTGCCCCTCTTCGAGACCGTGCGCCAGTTGCTTCCCGAAGGGCGCAGGCAGGCGGTGACGCTCGGGGACATCGCGCGCATCCGGGCGGACAAGGGCGATGTGGACGGTGCGCTCGCGTTGCACGAGAAGCTCGCGATCGTCGAGGGCTCGGCGACAAGCGCTCGCGGGCGGTGACGCTCGGGGTTGTCGCGCATCCGGGCGGACAAGAGCGATGTGGACGGTGCGCTCGCGTTGCACGAGGAGGAGGCTCGCGGTCTACGAGGGGCTCGGTGACAGCGCAGGCGTGCGGTGACGCTCGGGGACATCGCGCGCATCCGGGCGGATAAGGGCGATGTGGACAGTGCGCTCGCGTTGCACGAATCGCGATCGTCGAGGGAGCTCGGCGACAAGCGCTCGCGGGCGGTGACACTCGGGGACATCGCGCGCATCCGGGCGGACAAGGGCGATGTGGACGCTGCGCTCGCGTTGCACGGAGGAAGGCTCGTCCTACAGGGGCTCGGGGCCAAGCGCCGGCGTGCGGTGACGCTCGGAGACATCGCGCGCATCCGGGCGGATAAGGGCGATGTGGACGGTGCGCTCGCGTTGCACGAGGAGGAACTCGAGGTCTACGTCGAGGAACCGGGGAAAAGCTCGCGGGCGGTGACGCTCTGGGGACATCGCGCATCAAGATGAAGGGCGATGTGGACGGTGCGCTCGCGTTGCACGGAGGAGGCTCCGCTGATCTTCGAGGGGCTCGAGGACAAAGCGCAGGAGCAGGCGGTGACGCTCGGGGTCCTCGCGCGCATCCGGGCGCGTAAGGGCGATGTGGACGAGTGCGCTCGCGTTTGGCGAGGAGATGCCGATCTTCGAGGGGCTCGGGGACAAGCGCTCGCGTGCGGTGACGCTCAGGGACATCGCGCGCATCGAGGCTTCGAGGGCGATGTGGACGATTGCGCTCGCGTTGCGGGCTCGCGGTCTACGAGGGCTCGGTGACAAGCGCTCGCGGGCGGTGACGCTCGGGGACATCGCGCGCATCCGGGCGTCAAGGGCGATGTGGACGGTGCGCTCGCGTTGCACGAGGCTCGCGGTCTACGAGGGGCTCGGGGATCTCGACGGGATCGCCAACACGCTCTGGTCGATCGCTCGGATCGAGATCGAGCAAGAGAAGTTCCAGGAGGCCTACGAGCGGCTTCAGCGCTCGTACGAGATCAATCTCAAGCTCGGCCGGCTCGACGGGATCTGCATGGTTGGCGTCGATCTCGGTCAACTGCTGGCGATGGGCGGTCACCGGGAGGAGGGGCTGGCGGTGCTCGCGCGATCGCGAGGTAGGTTCGTGCGGCTCGGGCAGGTGCAGCTCGCGCAACGGTTCGAAACCTGCTGGATGAAGTTGCGGTGAGCGGAGGCCTTCCGAGGGTCGGTAGAAGGCACCTGCCTCCCGGTACCGCGAGTGCGGGCGGGTATTCGGGCGCCACGATCCCGGGCGGGCGGAGGCTCCGTCCTCCGAATCGCGGCGCGACGATCGGCTGGAGGACAACACGCCGGTCGTTCTCGAGGGCGAACCCGGCGACCGAGGGACCGGTCGCCCTCCGCCGATGCCGGAACGGGCGCCGCTCAGCTCGTGAGCAGGCCGATGCGGGCGAGGCGGTGCTGGCGGTCGCGGGTGCAGCGTAGGGCGAGGTGGTCGACGTCTATGCCGACCATGGCCATGTCGTCGCGGGTGCTGGCGATGGTGGCGTCGACCAGCGACGACCAGTGGTCGCTCTTTCGCTGCAGCTCGTCTTTCCGCGCCTTGGATAGCTCCGGGAAGCGCTGCGCCAGGTAGTAGACGCCGAACGCCACGTGGCGCGACTCGTCGTGGCCGACGTAGCGCATCAGGTAGTCGGCGAAGAGCAGGTTCATGGCCTTGAGCTCCTCCATGCCGGAGGCTTCCAGGTCCATCTTCCGCGCGAGTGCTGCGCCCTCCACGAAGGTGGTCTGGGCGAGCCCTTCGATGATGACCTGCATGCCGAGCAGCAGCTCCTCGGCGGTGTCGCTCTCGAACACCTCTTTGCAGAGCGTTTCGAGGTGAGGTGAGACCTGGCCGGTTACACCCAGCCCGCGGATGACCCGCGAGAAGAACTCCACGTGGCGGGCCTCGTCCATGACCTGCGTGGAGCCGTAGTAGGTGGCGATGAGGTCGGGAGCGCGGGCCACGATCTTGGACGTGACCATGAGCGCCCCCAGCTCGCCGTAGTGGAGCTGGGTCTGCACGTTGGCGGTGGCCTGGCGGACGATCGGCGGCAGCGAGCGCAGCGACGAAAGCGCGCCCCAGTCCACGTCCGTGGAGGCGTTCCACTGCTCGTGCTTGGCCTTCTCGTAGAGTCGATAGAGGTCTTCGTCCGGCCGATCGAAGGCCTGCGCGTAGACCGGCCCCATGAAGTGGCGGGCGGCGCCGTCCCACATGAGCACGTCGGCGTCCATGAGGCTGTGGGGGATGAACGAGCGCTTGGCCCTGCGCTGCGGGCCGGAGCCGACCAGAGCCTCGGCGGCGTCGGCGCCGCTCGTCCTTGGGCTCGCTTCGTCGCGCCGCTCCCAGGGCGGCACCACCAGCGCCACGTCCTCGTCGCCGCCGCGCTCGGCGGCCAGGATCTCGTCGATCTGGCCCGAGAAATAGTGGTCCTGGATCCGCTCCGCCATCACGTGGTCGGCTTCCAGCGCTCGGCCTTCGTGACGGCGCGCGGACTTCATCACCTCCGGCATCAGGCGCCGGTCGGTGAACATGTTGAGGTTGGGAGCGAGGATCTTCGCGTAGCGATCGAAGTAGATGAATTGCTTGGTGGTGAGGATCTCTTCGCGCAAGAGGCGCAGCCCGTGCTTCCGCGCGATCCAGTTCATCTTGGGCAGGATCTCGCCGTACGCGATGTCCTTGAAGGTCTTGAAGACCAGCGGCCCGTACGCTTCCTCCAGATCCTTCGCGAACACATCGAGATCCACGGCGTGGCGCGGCGCGCCGAAGAGCACCATGCACTCGGCGAGCCTCGGGAAGTTCCCGGTGTTGAACGCGACCAGGTAGCGGCTCATGAGCTTGTGGGTCCAGCCCGTGAAGCGCCCCACGATGCCGAAGTCCAGGAACCCGATGCGGCCGTCCTCCAGGTAGAGGAAGTTTCCGGCGTGGACGTCGCCGTGGAAGAAGCCGTGGACCACCAGGCATTCCATCCACGCGCGCATGCCGCGGATCAAGAAGCGCTCCGCGTCCTGGATGACGGGCATCAGCGCTTCGGTGTCGGTGAGCTTGTAGCCGCGGAAGCGCTCCATCACGAGCACGTTCTTCCGGGTGTAGGTCCAGTAGACGCGCGGCGCCACGCAGTCGTCGAGGCCGGCCTGGGCCATCGCGCGATTGAACTCCTCCATGTTGCGGGCTTCGCGCTCGAAGTCGAGCTCTTCGCGCAAGGTGGCCGCGAAGTCCTCGACCACCGCCACCGGATTCAAGAGCTGCGCGCTCTTCACGAAGCGATCGAGGAACCACGCGGCGGCGCCGAGGATCTTGAGGTCGTTCTCGATCTTCTCGGCGATGTCGGGGCGCTGGATCTTGACCACCACCTCCTCGCCGGTCTTGAGCCGCGCGGGGTGGACCTGCGCGATCGACGCCGCCGCCATGGGCTCGCGCTCGAACTCGGCGAAGTGGTCGGCGACGGGAGCGTCGATGGCGCGCTCGACCAGTCGCCGCGCTTCGTCCGGATCGAAGGACGGCACCCGATCCAACAGCGACTGGAACTCGTCGCAATAGGGCTGCGGGAAGAGCCCCTCGCCCGAGGCGATCACCTGCCCGAGCTTGATGAAGGTGGTGCCCAGCTCCGTGAACGCGAGCCGCGTCGCTTGGGGGCCGTCGAGGGGCCGGCTCGGATCGGCGCCCACCCAGGCGCGGGCACGCGCCCAACCACGTCGATCCAGCGCCAGCGCGATTCGGTGCTTGGCCGCGATGCGCGCGACCTCGAGCAGACGACGGGCGAGCTTCATGACGAGCGCTCCTTTCGATTCGCGGAGCGCGTTCGGCGCGTCGCGGTCGCTTGCGTGGACCTGGGGTTGCTGGGACGAGCGGGAACCGAGTGCAAGCGCGCGCTCGAATTCGCGCGCACGGCGGCGGCCGAGCCGTCGAGCCCGAGCAGGATCATCGCGGTGTCGATCACCGACTTCCGGACGCGCGCCGCGTGCGCCGGATCGCTCAGATCCTTGCCGAAGTACTGACGCTGGCTCGGCTGATCGAGGAAGGCCTGCGCGAACTGTCCGTAGAAGAGGCTCAGCATCACCTCGACGTCGATGTCGCGCGTGCGGCCTTCGTCCTTGAGCCGCGAGAAGTACTGGACCGCCATCCGGAACCACGGCGCGAAGGTCTGGAACACTCCCGGGAAATCCATCGACTCGGCCTGCATCGAGGCCCACATGCCGATGCGGATGGGACGCGGGTCGACGAGCAGCGCATCGAACATCGTGCCGATGAGCTTCGGCACCGCGACCTCCACCGGCTGCGCCACGTCCAGGCACTCGCGGGTGAGGCGCATCACCTGGCGCGCCACGGCATCGCAGACCGCGAGCCAGAGACTCTCCTTCGAGCCCCAGTGGTAGTTGAGCGCGGCCACGTTCACGTTGGCGCGCTTGCAGATCTCGCGCGTGGACGTGCCGTCGAACCCGTACTCGGCGAAGACGTCGAGCGCCGCCTCGAGGATGCGGGCGCGGGCACCGGCTTGCTCGGCGGCCTCGGCTTCCGAGCGGGTGGGACGACGGACGAGCGCACGAACGGACATGTCGCGAGACCTCCCGAGTGGCGAGCCGGCGCTGCGGCGCCGCTGGGCAATCGATTGAATCATCCGATTCAAACGATCGCTTAAAGTACGGGCGCGTGCGCGCGGCGTCAAGCACGGCGCCGTCGCGGAGGGGCGTCGGGGAGAAGCGTCAGGGAGGAACGCGCGCGGACCAGGCGCTCGTGTCACCGCACTCGAAGCCGTCGCTCAAGAGCCCGCCGGCGATCACCACGTGATCGAAGAGGACGCCGTCGCCCGAGAACGCGCCCGGGGTGAAGCCCCGATTCTCGACCCGGATCGAGGCCAGGGTCTCCGGGCCGCTGGTGTCGAAGCGGAGGTAGCCCACGTGCCCGCTGGCAGTCGGCAGTCCCGACAGCGCCGAGAGCCCGCCCACCAGCACTCCGTTCACGAGGAGATCGGCCTCCTGGTCGAGCTGAGCGACGGAGAAGCCCGCCGCGGCCACGGGCGGCGCGAAGCCGAGCTCCACGTCTCCCCAGTTTCCGGAGTCGGCATACGTGTGCGACGCGTTGTCGCGGGTGTTGAGCAGGCCGTGCGTTCCGTCCCACGTGCCGTCCAGGAACGCCACGCCGAAAGTGTCGTCGACGGGATCGAACGTCGCCGGTAGCGTCGTCGCCGGTCCCGCGTCGCCTGCAGGTGACGTCCACGCCACCGTCAGACCCGAGATCAGGTCGACGTCCTCGAAGTCCTCGACGCGACGCGCGCCGGGAAGGCCGAGGGCACAATCGGCTGCCGCCCATTGGCCGGCCGCGACTCCCGCGACGGTCACGTCTGGCATCGCCGCGGGCGCGAGCATGACGAGATGATCGACGACGAACCCATCTCCGCCCGCGTTGTCGAGGAGGATCGACTCGATGGTCGAGCCGCCCGTTCCGACGACGCGCACGTAGCCGATGCGAGCCCCATTCACCGTCAGGTACGAGAGCGCTGCCAGAGCACCCAGGTTCTGACCGTTCACCCACAGCGTCGCGTCGTTGTCGAGCTGCTGCACGCTGAATCCCACCGCCGCGACGGGGGGATCGAATCGAAGACCCACGTCCCCCCAGAACTGGGATTGCGTGTATTCGTGAGAGGCGTTGCCGACCGAGCTGATCAGGGCGCGTGTTCCGTCCCACGTGCCGCCCACGAAGGCGCTTCCGAACGAGTCCGCGGCCGGATCGAAGAGCGCCGGGAGCGTAGCCGTGGGCAAGACGTTGCCGGAGGACGAGAGCCATTCGACCTGCAGGCCGGGCGCCAGGGTGGCGTCCTCGAAGTCCTCGACGGTTCCGCCCGGGAGGCCGAGCGTTGCATCGGCTGCGCCCCAAGCCGCAGGCGGCACTCCCGACACGTAGAAGCCCGCCCAGACATCGACGACGCCTGCAGCCAGCATCATCACGACGAGAGCACAGACCTGCTTCGCGGCCCGCATACACACCTCCCGGCTCAATTTTCCGGGCAGGCGCGCGCGAGCCGCAACTCGGCGCCATTCAACGCAAGCTCGCAGGAACGCCGGAGCGCCTGCGTGTGGATCGCCGCGCGCTCAGTCGTCAGCAGCGCCGCGACGGAACTGCTTCTTCTGCGAGTGGCGCGCCTTCTCGGAGAGGCGCCGCTCCTTGGCACCCCGCGAAGGCTTGGTGGGCTTACGCGGCTTGGGTGGCGGGCTGAGCGCTTCGAGCACCAGCTCGCGCAGCCGTTCGCGCGCATCGTCCAGATTGCGCGGCTGCGAGCGATAGCGCTGGCTCACGACCACGATCTCG
>JAXLQJ010000002.1:0-352021 GCA_046331705.1 bacterium
GCCGCCAGCGACGCCACCGCCGCTTCCACCGAGACGTCGGCACGCAGCGTCACGAGCGACGACTTCCCCAAGGAAACCGCCGCAGCGCCCGGCGCCTGGACCGCGGCCAGCGCCGCAGACGAAGCCCCCTTCTTGAGCTTCACGATCACCTGACCCGGCACGAAGTCACCCGCGTGCGCGGTGCCGACGGCTGCCACTCCCAGCAGCGCCAGCGCAGAAACCCATCCCCTCGTTCTCATGCCCACTCCCTCCCCTTGTGTGACGGATGTTCGGCGGAACTGCCGGACACGCGTACGTCGATTGTAGGAGTGACGGGCGCGCCGCCGCAATCGCCACGGCCGCGGGTGCGCGGGCCAGCCGGCGGTCCCGGGTCCGTGCGCGGGGCCGGCAGCGGCACGTCGGCCGGCCGGGCCGCCGGTCAGAGCCCGAGCGAGCCGCGCACCGCGGCGTACGCTCGCTCGAGGGCATCTCCGAGCGGGCCGATCGCCTGGGCGAGCCCCTCGATCGTGCCCTCGCGCGCCTGGGTCTCGATCCGCTCGGCGACCGCAGCGGCGGCGAACGCTCCGACCGTCCGACTGGTCGATTTCACGTCGTGGGCCGCGCGCCTGACGCTCGCCACGTCCGCGGCGGCCAGCGCCTGCGCGAGCTGCTCGAGCAGCGGCGGCGTGTCCGTCAGAAAGCTCTCGAGGATCATGCGCGCGGTCTCGTCACCGAGCTCGGCGTGAAGCTGAGCGACCGCGGCGGCGTCGAGATCGCTCTCGGCCGCGGTGGCCCCGCGCGGAACGGTCGGGGGCACCGCCGCGGGGGCCGCCGGCATGGCGCTCGTGGACCCGCTCGGCGCGGCCGGCGCGATCGCGACCCGGGCGCGGGCGATGCAGCGCCGAAGCGCCGCCTCGAGCTCGTCGATCCGCACCGGCTTGGCGATGTAATCGTCCATGCCGGCCTCGACGCAGCGCTCGCGATCACCGGCCATCGCGTTGGCGGTCATGGCGATGATGTACGGGCGTGCGTGCGCCGCCCACCGCCGATGGATCTCCTTCGTGGCCTCGAAACCGTCCATCTCCGGCATCTGCACGTCCATGAGCACCGCGTCGTAGGCGAGCCGCGTGAGCGACTGGATCGCCTCGCCGCCGTCGCCGGCGACGTCGGCCGTGTAGCCCATCTTCTCGAGCATGCTCACGGCCACCTTCTGGTTCACCCGATTGTCCTCCGCCACCAGGATGCGCAGCGGAAACTCGCGGCCCAGCTCGGTGACGCTCGCGCTCGGTCTCGGCTCGTGCGCGGCCGTACGCAGCGCCGTGCCGGTGACGATCTCGGTGATGGTCTCGAGCAACAGCGACGGCTTCACGGGCTTGGCGAGGTAACCCTCGAACGCCACGCCGCGGGCGCGCGCCTCGCCGGCGCCGGTGCCGAGCGAGGTCAACAGCACCATCGGCAACGCGTGCGGGTCGCGACGCTTGCGCAGCTCTTGGCCGAGCGTGATGCCATCCATCTGCGGCATCTGGAAATCGAGCAGCGCCACGTCGTACGCGTCGCCGCTCTCGATCCAGCGCAACGCCTCGCGCGGATCGGAGGTGTCGCGCGGGATCATGCGCCAGAGTCCGGCGTAGTCGCACAGGATGCGGCGGTTGGTCGCGTTGTCGTCGACGATCAGCGCGCGCTTGCCCGCCAGGCTGGCCGGGATGTGGACCGACGCGGTGCGGCCCGTCGCCTCCGCCACGCGAGCGCGCAGTGTGAACCAGAACGTCGAGCCGCGCCCTGCCGAGCTCTCCACTCCGATGGTGCCGCCCATCAGCTCGCAGAGCCGCTTCGACACCACCAGCCCGAGCCCGGTGCCGCCGTATTGCCGCGTGGTCGAGGAATCGACCTGCGAGAACGGCTGGAACAACCGGTGCATGCGCGCGTCGGGGATGCCGATGCCGGTATCGCTCACTCGCACCGTCAGCTCGACCTCGCGTCGCGCGAGCGCGCGAGCGGTGGCGCGCACCACGACCTCGCCCGAGTGCGTGAACTTGACCGCGTTCGAGAGCAGGTTCACCAGCACTTGACGCACGCGGCCCGCGTCGCCGACGAGCACCGGCGGGCAGCTCGCATCGACGTAACACGCGAGCTCCAGCTGGCGCTGCGACGCCTCCAGCGACACCAGGTCCAGGCATTCCTCGATGCAGCGCTCGAGGTGGAAAGGGTGCTCCTCGAGCTCGAGCTTGCCGGCTTCGATCTTGGAGAAGTCGAGGATGTCGTTGATGATCGTCAGCAGGTGCTCGCCGCTCGCGCGCACGGTCTCGACGTACTCCCGCTGCTCGGCGGTGAGCCCCTTGTCGAGAAGCAGGCTGGTCATGCCGATGACGGCGTTCATCGGGGTGCGGATCTCGTGGCTCATGTTGGCCAGGAACTCGGCCTTGGCGCGGGTCGCCGCCTCGGCCTGATCGCGGGCCACGGCGAGTGCCGCGTTGGTGAGCGCCAGCTCGTGGTTGGTCTGCTCGAGGGCGCGGTTCGACTGGCTCAGCTCGTCGAGCATCAGATCCTTGAACGACTCGTAGAGCCGCGCCATGCCGAACGCCATGAGCTGGACGCCCACCGTGCAGGGAAACCACAGGAAGCGCACGTCGCTCGCCGGCACCAGCGTCGGCAACCAGCCGCCGCGGCGATCGATCTCGAAGAACACCAGCACCTCGGCCGCGCTCATCACGGTCCACAGCACCGCCGAGCGCGTGCCGCCGAGCAGCAACCCCGCCACCACCAGCACCGCGTTGAACTGAAGCGCGGGCGCCACCAACCCACCCGAGACCGCGGCGCAGAACACCAGCAACAGGTAGGCGAGGCCCAGCCCGTAGTTGGCCGCCCACACCACCGAGCGGGTGGCGCGCAGCACCACCGGGATGCCCAGCATCGAGACGCCGCCGGCCAGCAGCACCGCGGCCACCGGGAAAAGCCGTAGGAAGACGTGAATGGTGCCGAACGCCGCTCCCGCCGCCGCGCAGATCACCCCGAACGAGACGACCAAGCGAGCGCGGAACGCGGTGTCCAGGTCGCGGGCCTGGACGTCCGGGGGAATCCAGCGATCGACGAAGCGACGCCAGCGACTCAGCTTCTGCGGGGCCGCATCGCGCATGGGCGAGGCTCTCGAGCGTCAGCTCGACGGGCTCGCGGCGCCGCCCGCGGTGAGCGCGGAAGCGACGAGACGCGCCACGTCGTCGGCGGCGACACGGATCTCGGTGAGGAGCGGCTCGGGATCCGCGTCGGCGCCGCGTGCGAGCCGCTCCGCCAGCGTCGTCGCGCCGTGGGCCAGCGCGAGGGCGCCGATCTCGCCGGCGCGGCCCGCGAGCGCCGTCGCCACGACCCGGGCCGCCGTCGCGTTCCCGCCCTGAAGCAGCGTCGCCACCTCCGCGGCCTCCGCCGGTGCGGTGCGTCCCACCACCGCGAGATCCGCGGCGAGCCCTTGCTCGCCGCGGGCATCGAGCCGCCGCGCCAGAACGTCGAGATCGAGGACCGCGGGCGCCGTCGACGAGCGCCGGAGCCGCGTGAGCGCCGCGGCGACCGCATCCACGCGCACCGGCTTGAGCAGGACCTCGACCATTCCCGCCGCCAGGCATTGCTGCTGCTCGGCGGCGCTCTCGGCGCCCGTCATCGCGATCACGTAGGGCGCGCTCGCGGCGCCGAACCGGGCGCGGATCTGGCGGGTCGCGGCGAGCCCGTCCAGGACCGGCATCTGCACGTCCATCAGCACCACGTCGTAGCGCTTGCGCACCACGGCCTGGATGGCCTCGAGGCCGTTGCCGGCGGAGTCCGCGTCGTAGCCGAGGCGTTTGAGCGTCGCCTGCGCGAGCTTCAGATTGAGCGCGTTGTCCTCGACGATCAGGATGACGAGCGGCAGCCGCTCGCGAAACGAGGCGTCGAGGGGCATGGCGGCGGAACCCGCCGCGGCCTCGGCCGACGGAGCGGGGTCGCCCCGACGCGCCTCGAGGACGCGGCTCAATCGGTCGAGAAGGCTCGAGGACGCGAAACCGCCCATGAGTGGCCGGCGGCGGGCGCGCACGGCACGCGCGAGGGCCGCACGTGACGCAGCCTAGCTCGAATCACGGGCGAGAGGGACGGTTTCGAGCGCTCCGCCGCCACGGCCTCGATCCGCCCCGGCCCGAGCAGGGCGGAGCGTGCGCCGCCAAGACGCGACGGGCTCCGTATGAAGATCGAACGGGCTATGCGAATTCCGAACAGGCAGCGGCGCCGTCCCCCCGGCGGCCGCAGCGAAGCGTGAAGCATTCCAGGAAATTACCGTGTTCACCAGGTACGCGCCGACGGGCACTGGCCTTGCTCTCGTGTCGCTTGCCGCGCGCCTGGCCTGTGCACGCGGGGCAAACGTCGCGAGCGCACCCCTCCTCTCGCCACCCAACGGCACTCATGGTCGACCCCACGGACCGCGTACTGGATCGCAGCGCGACCGCGCCGACGGTGCTCGTCGTCGACCACGCCGACGTCGAGACCGAGCGCTTGATCGCGGCGCTGATCGCGAGGGGCTTCGACACCCGCCTGGCGCCGAGCGGCGCGGATGCGCTCGGCAAGATCGAGCGCACACCCACGGACTTGGTGCTGCTCGAGCTCGATCTTCCCGACATGCCGGGACTCGAGGTGCTGCGCACCGTGCGTGCACGCGCCAATCCGGTCGATCTTCCCGTGATCGTCCTGAGCCGGGTGGCGAACCGCGGCGCCATCTTCGAGGCCTTCCAGCTCGGGGGAAACGACTTCGTCATCAAGCCGCTCGACGTGGACGTGTGCGTGGCGCGCGTCCGCGCCCACCTGCGCGTGCGGCGCGTGCCGCGGGTCGCGGACGATTTGGAGTCCGCCCAGAACGGCGGCGAACGGGATGCGGACGCCGACGAGGCACGAGCGGTCATCGCTGGCCGCTACGAGCTGGGCGAGATCTTGGGCAGCGGCACGTTCGGCGTGGTGTACCGCGCGCGCCACCGGGAGCTCGGTGACGAGGTCGCGCTCAAGGTGCTTCACCCCGAGCACGCCGCGCGCGTCGATTCGCGCGCTCGCTTCGAGCGCGAGGCGCGTGCCGCGTGGACGATCAAGCACCCCAACGCCGTGACCGTGCTCGATTTCGGCATCGACGGCGACGACCGCGCCTACGTCGTGATGGAGCTGCTGGAAGGCGTGCCGCTCAGCACCGCCATGGAGCAGCCCGAGCCGTTCACGATCGCGCGCGCTCTCGAGGTCGTGATCGCGGTGTGCGCCGCGCTCGAGGCCGCGCACGCGCTCGACATCGTCCATCGCGACGTGAAGCCCTCGAACGTCTTCCTCGCGTCGCGGCGCGGCCGCGAGCAAGTGAAGCTTCTCGACTTCGGGCTCGCCGAGCTGGTGACCGGCACCGCCAAGCTCACGATGGAAGGCTGGGTGGGGACCCCCACCTACATGGCGCCCGAGCGATTCACCGACGAGCCCTGCGACGGGCGATCCGACGTCTACTCGGTGGGCGTGCTGCTCCACGAGCTGCTGGCGGGGCGCGCACCCTTCGAGTCCATCGCGGACGATCCGCTCGCGCTCGCGATCCAGCATCTGCACGATCCGCCGCCGCGCCTCTCCACGCTGCGGCCCGATGCTCCGCGCTGCGTCGACCAGGCCGTCGAGTGGGCCATGGCCAAGCGACCCGAGCAGCGGCCCAGCGCTCGCGAGCTCAAGGAGCTGCTCGAGAAGGCGCGCGCCGCGCTCGACTCCGACGCTCCGCAGTGATTCACGCCCACCGAACGGTATGATCCGCGGCCCACGCGCTCGCGGCAGCGAGCGCCCATCCCGAGGCGCCCGATGCCGCGCAGCCGTCGCACCACCGATTCCACGCGTTCCCGACGTGCGCGAGCAACGCGCACCGCATCACGAGCCTCCGACGTCGGAAGGCTGATCGGCAGCGACGGGCGGCCGCGCTTCGGCGTCTTTCCCGGCGCGGTGCGCGAGGTGAACGTTGCCGACTATCGGCACCGCACCGCGATGGGCGGCCCCGCCGGCCCCTTCGCGCGCTGGCTCGGCTTCAAGCAATTCCAGTACTTCGGCATCATCAGCGACGCGGCGCTCTTCGGTTGCGCGCTGGCGAACCTGCGCACGCTGGGGCTCGGGTTCGTCTATCTGCACGTGCCGGGGCGCGGCATGGTGGTCGAGCGCAGCGTGCGCACGCCGCTCGGGCTCGGACTCGAGCTCTCGGGCTCGCCCGTGGCCGGGGAAAGTCGCATGAAGGCCGGCGCGCTCGACGTCCGCTTCGGCTACCAGGACGCGCCACGGCGCAAGACCATGCGCGTCAGGCTCGGCAACGAGCTCGCCGTGGAGGCGGTTCTCGACGAGAGCGCGGCGGGCTTCGAGCCGATGTCGCTCTGCACGCGCATCGGCCGGAACGGCTGGGTGTACGCCCACAAGGTCGCGGGCGTTCCCGTCGCGGGAACGATTCGACACGGCGACGCGGCGATCGACCTCGCCTCCGCGCACGCCTACGCGCACCACGACTTCTCCGCCGGCTACATGCGTCGCGAGACGTTCTGGAACTGGGCGTGCCTGTCGGGCGAGACCGTCGACGGACGCCCGGTCGGGCTCAACGTCTCGTGCGGGGTCAACGAGACCAGCTTCACCGAGAACTGTTTCTGGCTCGACGGAAAGCTCCACGCGCTGGGGCTCTGCCACTTCACCTACGAATGGGATCGCCCCATGGAGCCATGGCGCGTCGCCAGCAACGACGGGCGCCTCGACCTCACGTTCGTGGCCGAAGGGCAGCACGCCGAGCGCCTCGACCTCGGTCTGGCGGCCTCGGACTTCAAGCAGATCTTCGGCCGCTTCTCGGGAACGCTGCGCACCGAGAAGGGCGAGCGCCTCGAGGTCCGCGATGCCCGCGGCTTCGTCGAGGACCAGTACGCGAAGTGGTGAAGCCGCGGGCGTTCTCCGTGTCGCAGGCGCGCGGATGAATCCGCGCATCCATCGCGCATTCGAGCCACTCGACGGCCGAGGGCGTTGGAACGGAACCGCCCGATCGCCGGTCGCGTGACGGCCGCCGAGCCCGTCGAGCTCGCGCCTCAGCGGCGAAACGGCAGTCGCCGGTCGCGAACGCTCGCGAGGGTGTCGCTCACGCGCGCGGTGAGCTCGGGTGTTCGCGTTCGCACCGCCTCGTCGGAACGCGCGCGCGACGCGGCGAGCACCGCGGCGCTCGCCCGATCCTCGTCCCAGGCGTAGACGTCGGTGGGATTCGAGGAGCGAGTGTTGGTGCGCGCGTAGACGGGTACGAAGCGGTCGCCGTCGGGGACCAACGCCTGGTAATCGCCGACGAAGAGCCCGCGCGCGTTCGGCGCCAGCGCGAGGTCGAAGGGGCCCGCGACCTGCCGCTCCGTCCACGTGACACCGTCGCGGGACTCGGCGAGCCACAGGTCGGTCCAAAGCGTGCGCGGATCGGACGTGTTGTCGCGGAAGTCGGAGTAGAGGACGCCGATGGTGCCGTCGTCGCGCACCGCGATCGCCGGCGTGAAGGCCTCGACCGCCGGCTCGCCGTTGACCGGCGCGGGCTCGCTCCAGGTGAGTCCTCCGTCGTCGGAGCGCGCGAGCACGATGCCCTCGCGCTGGCCGCCGCCGAAGCGGGCGTCTTGCCACGTGACGAGGAGGGTGTCGTCCGGCGCCACGGCGAGCTGCGCGATGCCCGCGCTGTCGCGGATGCCCACCTGCGTCTCGGGGTCCACGGCGCCGATCGCGAGCAGCTCCGCGATCGTGATCGGCGCGGACCAGCTGGCGCCATGATCGCTGGAACGAAGCACCCGCAACGACGCGTGCTGTGTCTGATCCGGATCGGTGTCGATCTGGGTGAAGAGCGCGATCACGGTGCCGTCGCCGAGCACCGCGATCAGGTTGCCGAGGGTCTGGCTCGACGGTCCGGGATCGTAGAGGATCCGCGCCGGCTCCCAGCTCGCGCCGCCGTCGACGGTGCGTGCGAGCCAGCTCGGGCCGCTGAGATCGTTCACCAGCCGATCCCACACCGCGTAGACGTAGTCCCCGTCGTTGGGGTCGGCGGTGATCGTTTCCTTGTCGTCGAAGGCCTCGCCGCCGTCGGCGATGAGCACGGCGGGCGGGCTCCAGGTTCGGCCGCCGTCGGTGGATCGCACCACCAGCACGGCGCTGGTCGAATCCGGCTGGAACGACGCACCGGTGAAGGAGAGCGCGATCGCGAACGCGACGCCACGCGGAGAGAACGTGATCCATGGATCCGACGCGCGCCCGTAGCTCGCGCCGATGCCGCCGCCGGCGCACGCCGAAACCGGTAGCACCGCGCGCTCCCAGCTTCGCCCGCCGTCGAACGACGCGCCGCTCACGAGCCCGCGCGCGCCTCCGTCCGACCAGCGATCCTGTTGCCAGACCGCCACCAGGTTCGCGGGATTCACTGGATTGATCGCGGCGTGGGGCTCGACCTCGGCTTGCGGATAGAGCGTGCCGCGCGAGGTCTCGCCGCAGCTCGCGGGAAACGGCGACGTGCTCGACACCCGCGTCTCCCGCGACCCGGGGGGAGGCGTGCCCTGCCCCGACCCGCCACCGCCGCCGCAACCGATCGCCGCCGCGAGAACCCAAGCGCTCGCCGCGCGCACGCGCCCGGCCTGAACGTCCATGGTGCGCTCCTCCGTGAGCGCATCATGGCGCCGTTCCGGGCGCGACGAAACCGCGCGCCACCCGGGCCGATCGACGCCGCCGCCCGCGAAGGCCCGAGCCCTCGCCGTGCGGCGCGCGAGCGTCCCCGCCGGCTCCCGTCTCAGCCCATTCGATACTGGCTGGTGTCGAAGTGACGCGTGCGAGCTCGGTACTCGAAGGTGAACCCGGGCCAGGTGGTGCTGTTGCGGCCCTGCTCGTCCAGATACCAGCTCTGGCAACCGGTGGCCCAGACGGAGCGGGCCAGCCGCTGCTGGATGCGCGACGTGAACGCGTCCTGGATCTCCGGGCGCGGGTCGACCGTGCGGACGTGGGCCGCGTCCATCGCGCGGATGGCCTCGATCACGTAGTGGATCTGCGACTCGATCATGTAGATCATCGAGTTGTGGCCCAGGCCGGTGTTCGGCCCCATCAGGAAGAAGAGGTTCGGATAGCCGCTCACGGTGATGCCGTAGAGCGTGCGCGCGCCGTCGCTCCAATCCGCCGCCAGCTCGCGTCCGCCGGCTCCGCGCACGTCGAGTCCCGAGAGCAGCTCGCTGACCTTGAAGCCGGTGCAGTAGACGACCGCGTCCGTGGCGCGCTCGCGTCCGTCGCCGGTGACGATCGCTCGTCGCCGGAACTCCGCGATCGGCTCGGTGATCACCTCGACGTTGGGCCGCACCACCGCCGGGTAGTAGTCGTCCGAGAGCAGGGTGCGCTTGCAGCCCATCGTGTAACGCGGGGTGAGCTTCTTGCGCAGCGCGCGGTCCTTCACGTGCCTGGCGATGTTGGCGCGACCGAGGCGCTCGGCGAGCGACATGATCCGCGGATTCACCGCGAACCCGAGCACGCGCGGCTCGAGCGTCCAGTAGATCTGCTGGCGGTGCAGCCACTCGAGCGCGGGAAACCGCTCGAAGAGCCGCTTCTCCCGCGCGCTGTAGGCGCGATCGTTGCGCGGCAGCACCCAGCTCGGGGTGCGCTGGTAGTAGTGGAGCTCGGCGACCCGATCGACGATCGCCGGCACCACCTGGATCGCGCTCGCGCCCGAGCCGATCACCGCGACGCGCTTGCCCGCCAAGTCCACCGAGTGATCCCACTCCGCCGAATGGAAGGCCGGCCCGGCGAAGCGCTCGTCCCCCTGGAAACGCGGCTTCGACGGCACGTGCAGCGCGCCCTTGCCGGCCACGAGGATCGGGAAGTGGAGCACCTGGCCGTCCCGGGTGTGGACGTCCCAGCGCTTCGCGTCGTCGTCGAAATGGGCCGCCGTCACCTCGACGCCGAAGCGGATGTACGGCCGGATGCCGTACTTGTCGGCGCAATGACGGATGTACTCGAGGATCTCGGGCTGGGGCGCGAAGACCCGCGACCAATCCGCCTTGGGCTCGAACGAGTAGCAGTAGAGGTGCGAGGGCACGTCGCAAGCGGCGCCCGGATACGTGTTCTCGCGCCAGGTGCCGCCCACCTCGTCGGCCTTCTCGAGGATGACGAAGTCGTCGATGCCTTCCTGCTTGAGCCGGATGGCCATCCCGAGCCCGGAGAAGCCCGACCCGAGGATGCCGATGCGCGCCGTGCTCGGCGCCGACTTGGAGCGACCGTTCGCGGGCACCTTCCGGGAAGCTCGAGGCTTGGCCATGGTCGGCTCTCCTTCGCTCGGCGGCGCCGTGCGCATCGCCGAGATCATCTGACATGCAATCGTGTCAGTTTCCATCTGACAATGGATCGTGTCAAGATGACGCGCATGAAGACGGAAGGCGTCGTGGTCGGCAGGAACTACCGGGGCAAGGCGGCGGAGGACCGCTCCCAGGAGCGCCGCGCGCGCTTCGTGGAGGCGGGACTCGAGCTCTTCGGCACCACCGGCTTCGCCGCCGCCACGGTGAAGTCGCTGTGCGTCGAGGCGGGCCTCACCGAGCGCTACTTCTACGAGTCGTTCGCCCATCGCGAGGAGCTCTTCCTGGCCGTCGCCACCCAATGCGTGGGCGGGCTCATGAGCGCGCTCGAGCAGGCCGAGCGCGAGACCGCCGGCCCCACCGTCGGCCGCGTGCCCGCGATGCTCGAGGTCTTCTTCCGCTGGTTCCGCGACGACCACCGCCGTGCGCGCATCCAGCTCTTCGAGCCGCTGGTCATGGGGCCCGAGTTCCAGGCGCTCTATCGCGAGGTGGTCGCGGCGTTCGCCGTGCAGGTGCGCAGCTCGCTGTTCGCGGGGCTCGAGGGCGAGCTGCGCCGGCGCGGGCTCGACCCCGAGCTCCTGAGCCGCGCGCTGGTGGGCGGCGCCGTCGAGATCGCCAAGGAATGGGTGCTCGCCGGTTACCGCCGGCCCATCCCGCAGATGGTTCGCACCACCGCCTTCCCGCTGCAGGCGCTGGTCGAGTCGCTCAGCCCCGCTTCACGGCCCGCCACACTTCCTCGGTCGGCCACCGCGACGCCCACCCCACGGACACGAAGTCGTAGCGGCTCGTCGCGTCCGCGGGCGCCTCGATCTCGACCAGATCGAGGATCTCGAAGCCGTTGACCCTGAGCCAGCGGATCATCTCTCCGTGCGGCAGGTGGAACTCGACGCTTCCGTCGGTGTCGCGCAGCCGGTGCGAGCCGAACTGCGGGCGCACCAGCGTTTCCCCGGCGACCGCAGGCGACGGCGGGAGCACCAGCGTCAGCAGGTAGCCGTTGGTCAGGAAGCGCAGCTCGCCACCGGGGCGCAGCAGCCGCGCGGCCTCCGGGATCCAATGGTACGGATCGCACCACAAGCACGCGCCGTACTCGGAGATCACGAGGTCCGCGCAGCCGTCCGCGAGCGGCACGTGCTCCGCGTCGGCATGGAGCAGCGGAAAGAAGAGCCCATGCTCGCGCTGCAGCCGGCGAGCGGTCTCGAGCTGCGCCCACGCGCCGTCGAGCGCCACCGGCCGGCCGCCGCGGCGCGCGATCCACGCCGAGACGTAGGCGGTGCCGCAACCCAGCTCGACCGCATCCAGCCCCGAGCAGCTCGCGGGAAGCATCCGCGCGCGCGCCTCCGGCACGCCCCAGATCCCCCAGCTCGGCTCGGCGGCGCGCCACTCACGCTCGCCGGCCGCCACGTAGTCCGCCGCCCAGCGCTGCCAGCAGGCGCGATTGGCGAGGACGTGCGCTCGGGTGCTCGACTCGTCGTCCTTCATCGGGATCCCCGTGCGCGCCGCCGGCCGCGGACCGGCGCCGCCGATCTCGTGCGCCGCGGGGGTTGAGCACCGATGCCGCCGCGCGGCAAGATCGGGCGGCCAACCCGATCGCCGGGGCGCCGATGGTCCAACACGCTCACACACTCGCTCTCGACGACCAGGATCTCGCGCATCGCCGCGAGTTCGCCATTCGCGCGATGGGCGTGATGGCCCTCTTCCTCGTCGTGTACTCCGTCGGCGAGGTGATCGTCACGGCGTCGCTGGCCATCGGCCGCGATCCACTGAGCGACATTCGCTGGGTGCCGCTCTCGCTCGCGATGAACGCCGGCATGATCGGGTGCCTGGCGCTCGCTCGCCAGGTGATCCTGCGCTCCGCCGAGCGCGGCGAGGTGGCCGCCGCGACCTTCCCGTGGGCCGCGCACGCGACGCTCGTCATCGGGCTGCCGTTCGTGCTCGGCCACATGCACCTGGCCGGCAGCCAGAGCAACCCCAACGCGATCCTGCTACTGGTCTACGTCATCGTCGCGCAACGGCTGCTCGGCTCGCGCGCGGCGTGGTGGTATCTGGCGCTGGCCGAGGCCGGTTATCTCGCGCTGGTGCTGCTCGAGCGGGCGGGCGTCTTGACCTACGCCCCGCTGCAGGCCGACCGCAACCTGGGCGCCACGTTCCTGCACTGGCCGCACGTGCTCATCAACCTCGCCACCTTCACCATGGTCGCCGTCTACCTGGTGGCGTTCATGGCGCGCTCGGAGGAGAACTACCTGCGGGCGCGCGACGAGATCCGCGAGCTCGAGGCGCTCCTGCGCATGTGCGCGTGGTGCAAGCGGGTGTGCGACGAGCAGGGCGAGTGGCGCCCGGTCGAGCAGTTCCTCGCCGGACGCCCGCGCGTCACCCACGGCATGTGCCCGAGCTGCTCCCAGGAAATCATGCGCGAAACCGACTCCACCCACCGTTCATGACACGCGCGTCGAAGACCAGCCACGACCCGCGGCACGCGCCGCGCCGCCCCACCGAGTTCCGCTACTGGGAGAATCTCGACAAGCCGTGGGCCAAGCGCCTGCGCGCCGTCGGCAAGCGCGTGCTGGGCTTCGACCCGGCGCCTCCCGACCACGTGGTGCGCACCCTCGCCGACATGTACTACGACGCCGACCCGCTGGCGGAGGCGTTCGTCGACGAGACTTACCTCGGTCGCAGCCCCGCCGAGGGGCGCGCGCTCCTCGAGCGGGCGCTCGCGAACGGGGTCTCTTCGATCGACGATCCGCCACGCTCGCTCGTCGAGCTCTTCGCGGACCTCGAGCAGGACCCCGACTGGGTCGATCACGCTCGGGTCGAGCTCGGCGCCAAGGTGTTCCGCCGCTACGGCACCGCGGTCTTCCGCTTCGCGGGCGCCATCACGCTCGAGGCGTACTCCGAGAACTCGGTGGCGAAGCCGCTGGTCTTGACCGGCGCCTACGCCGGCGCGAGCACGCGCCAGCGATTCCTGGAGACCGCGGCCTTCTGGATTGCCGTGTCCGAGCCCGGCGGGCTCGCCCGCGGAGCTCCGGGGCGCGCCTCGGCGCTGCGGGTGCGCATCATGCACGTCTTCGTGCGCCGCAGGCTGACGGGCCACGCCGAGTGGAATTCCGAGGCCTGGGGCGTGCCGATCAGCCAGGGCGACGCGCTGCTGACCCTGATGGGCGGCAGCTTCGCGCCCGGCTTCGCCATGCAGGCCATGGGCTATCGCCCGCGGCTCGCCGAGATCGAGGCGATGATGCATTTCTGGCGCTACGTCGGGCACCTCATGGGCGTGCGACCGCGCTGGTATCCGCAATCGCTTCGCGAGGCGGCACAGCTCACCTTCGTCACGCTGCTCAAGGGCGCGCGCGGCGCGGGCGAGGACGGGCGCCACCTCTGCCAGTCGTACGTGCAGGCGTTCACCCCGGAACCCAAGGGCCCGCTGCTTCGACGCGCGTACGACGCCTTCGATCACAAGGTCCACATGGGCTACACGCGATTCTTCATGCCGCCGTGGAGCTACGAGCGCAACGGCATGCCGAAGGTCGGGCTGTGGGCGCTGCACCCGCTCGCGCAAGCGCCGTTCATCTTCACGGCGGAGACCCTGCGTCGCTGGTTCCCGCCGCTCGAGACGGTGGCCGACCGCGTCGCCCGCGCCAGCCGCAGCCGCTGGCTCGCCCACCACATGGGCGAACGGCGCGCCGAGTACCGGCCCGCCGAGGCGTTCACGCGCTGACGCTCCCGCCCGCCGACGCGCCGCCCCTCTCGACACCACGAGCTCCTCGCCATGCTTCGGTCCCACTGCGTTCGATCGTTCGTCTTCGCCGCCGGCGCGCTCGCCCTGACGATGCTCTCCGCGTGCGGCGACGATTCCGCCACGGGTCTCGCAGCCACCCCCGACGACACCGCGTTCGTCGCCTTCGACCCGCTCGGCGGCGAGCTTCGCCCCTTCCCGTCCGATCTCTTCACCGCCCCCGACCCGAGCCGCCCCAACGGTCGGCGCATCGCCGTCGACACCCAGCCCATCCCGGTCTTCGTCGGCCTGGCCGGCGACACCGAGATGGACGGCTTCGACGTCGATGGCCGAATGATGGTGGCGCTCAGCGCCGCTCCCGACGAAGCGAGCCTGCCGGACCCGGCCGGCTCGACGGATCCCGCCGCGAGCATCCTGCTCACCGTCGCCGACCCCGCGGCACCCGGCTTCGGCGAGCCGGTGCCGTTCCTGACCATCCTCGAGCCGCTCGGTGTCGCGCAGCAGCCGCCGCGCTACATGCTCATGCTGCGCGCGCTGCGGCCGCTCGCGCCGTCGACGCGCTACGCGCTGGTGATCACCCGACGGCTGCGCACCGCCGAGGGTGGCTCGTTCGGGCGCTCGCCCGCGATGCAGGCCTTGCTCTCCGCTCGCGGCGTCCCCGCCGAGCTGGCGGACTACGGCCGCGCGCTGCGCGCCAGCGTGGAAGCGATCGCGCGGCCGCTCGCGCTCGCTCGCGACCAGATCGCCGCCGCCACCGTCTTCACGACCGCGAGCGACGAAGCGTCGGCGGGCGGGCTGCTGCGACTGGTCGACGCCGAGATCGCCACCGCCGACGTCGTGCCCGCCGGCTTCGCGATGGACGGGATCGACGCGAGCCACAGCGACGACACCACGCTCTTCGTCGACGGCCACATCCAGGCCTACGAGTACCGACGCGCGGACCAGACCTTCGACCCGGCGCGCTTCGCCCGCGTGCCGATCCCCGCGCCGCGCACCCAGCTCGAGGTGATCGTGGCCCTGCCGCGTCACGCGTCCCACGCGCCGGTCGCGATCTTCGGTCACGGCATCAACAGCTCGAAGGAGGAGATGCGCGGCATCGGGCGCGTGCTGGCCGAGCGCGGCATCGCCACCGTCGCCATCGACTTCGTGGAGCACGGATCGCGCTTCACCGGCGAGCTGATCCCGGCGCTCGCCTTCCTCTCGGTCGATTGGATTCCCGGCGGGCGCGACAACGCGCGCCAAACGGTGGCCGACCTGGTGCAGCTGGCGCGCGCCGTCGAGACGAACCTCGGCGACCTCGACGTGCTGCCGGAAGGAGCACCCGACGGCCAGCCCGACGTGGACGGCTCGCGACTCGGCTACGTGGGCATCTCGTTCGGCGCGATCCTGGGGTCGATGTTCTGCACCGTCGATCCGTCGGTCCGGGTCGCGGCGCTCTTGGTGGGCGGCGGAACCTGGACCGACATCGCCTTCGGCTTCCCGCCGCTCAACTCCGGCGGCGACGGGTTCGGCACCATCGCCGGCATCGCCGACTTGCTGAACCTGCCGGTCTCCGACGTGCTCACGCTCATGGCGGTCGGTCAGAGCGTCTTCGCGCCGGGCGATCCGCTCACCTTCGCTCGCTGGCTGCGCGACGGCCCACCGTTGGCCACGCGCCCGCGGCAAGCGCGCTCGGTGCTCTCGATCGAGGTGATGAACGATCAGGTCGTGAACAACAAGAGCAACGAGGCGCTGGCGCGATCCATCGACCTGCCGCTGCTCGTGCCCGTCGCACGCGCCGTCCCGGGGCTCGTCGACACGGACTCGCCGGTGCAGGCGAACGGTCCCGACGGCACCACGTTCGGCCTCGTCCAGTACCAGCGCTACCTCGACGGCACCGTCGCGGAGCACGACAACATCTGGGGCGCGCCCGAGGTCCGCGACCAGGTCGCCGCGTTCGTGGCGAGCGTGCTGATCGACGGGCGAGCGCCGTCGATCACCGCGCCGTCGACGAACGCGCGGTGACCCGCGCGTCCGCGGGCCCCAGCCGAACCAGCGGCCAGCTCGGCGCGTCGGCGAGGAGCGCGTCGGGCTCGCGCGCTGCCGTGGACATCCAGCGCGATCGATGGAACGCGGTCAGCGCGAGGGCGGCCCGCAGCCGGCGCGCGCGAGGCGCGGTGGCGACCCCGAACGCCTCCCACGGGATCTCGGCCTCGACCCGATAGCGCGGCTGATCCGAGCCGGCGTAGCGCAGACGCGCGCCGTCCACCGGCGCGCAGCCGTCCCCCTCGACCCGACACAAGCGCGGCTCGAAGGCTGGCGCGGCCTTCTTCACGAAGACCTGCGGCGGCACGATCGACAACCGTAGCCGGCGCGGTCCCGCGCCCGCATCGACGCCCACGTCGAGGTGCAACGCCTCGGCGACGGGAAAGGCTCCCTCGAACGCCAGCAGCGCGGGGTCGTAGTAATCCATGGCGATCAGACCGAGCGCGAGACCGCGCTCGTTCCAACCCAGGTAGACATCGCCGAACGGCACCTCGGGTGCGGGCGCGTCGAGATCGCGCACCCAAGCGCGTTCCTTCGGCCAATCCCCCAGGTGCCCATCGGTGGGGTCGATCGTCACGTGCGGCAGCGGCAGCGCGCCGAGGTGCGCGGCGGCCGCGCTCGCGGGCACGCCGGCGCCGCGCTGCCCGGCGCGGCGATGGACGCCCACGAGCGCGCGATTCACCTCGGCGAACGCCCGCGTCAGTCCCGCGTACGGCCGATTCGCCACGTCGACCAGGCCGAAGTCGTAGTCCTCGCCGTCGGCGGGGCGGCCGCCTGGCGGGTGGTCGTAGTACTGGAACCAGTGCAGCCCCACGACGTTCGGCTCGGCGGCGAGGTTCCGCGCCGCGCGGGCGGCGCCGCGGGCGCGCTCGGCTTGGGTGTCGACGGTGAGCAGATGGCCGTTGTTGCGATTGCCGCTTCGGTTCTCGTGGGCGGCGAAGAACCATTCGGAAACCAGCACCGGCTTGTGGGGAGCGAGCCGCCTGAGCCCCTCGAAGTAGTAGCGCGCGACCCAGCCATCGGGCGCATCCAGGTTGTAGTTGGTGGCGATGACGTCGACGCGCGACGCCATCGCGCGCACCGCCATCGGGTCGTAGTAGATCGGCAACCGGTCGCCGAAATCGAGCGCGTCCGGATCCGCGGCGGCGAGCGCCGCGTGCATCGTCTCGTAGTAGCGGCTCGCGACGATCCCGGTCCACGCGCGCACCGCATCGATGCCGCGGCTGCCCGGTCGCAAGCGGGTCGGCTTGCCTTGGGCCGCCAGCAGCTCGTCCCAGGAGGAGACGCCCTCCGGCGCCACGAAATCGGCGCTGAAGCGCTCCCACGACTCGCCGTAGCGCTCCCGCAGCGCCGCGAGCCAGCGCTGCTTGGTGTGATTGGAGGCCGCTTGCTTCGAGTAGAACGTGAAGAGCGCGCCGCCCCACCACCCCACCTCGTTGTCGGTGAAGTAGCCGATGCGCCGCTGGTGACCGCGGTGGGGTGCCACCAGCGCTTCGGCCTTCCGCGTGAGCCGCTCCGGCAGCTCCGGGTCGAACGGATCGACCCAGTGGAACGACGCCGACGCGCCGAGCCACAGGCTCGGGATCGACGGCAGCTCGGTCGTCGCCGCAGGCGGCGCGACCGCGCCCGCGGTGTTGAAGCCCCATCGCGTCAAGCGCCCGCGCGCCTCGTCGAGCCAGTCGGTGAAACGCGGGTGGAACGCCTGCCAGCGATAGCCGGGCGCGTCCGACGGCAGCGCCTGGCTCTCGCCGCCGTCGAGACCGTTCACCCCGATCGAGAAGAAGCGCTCGCCACACGGTGTCACGAGCCACCACGCACCTTCGGAGCGAGCGACGCTCCAGCGCGAGCTGGGTGCGCGTTCCCCGTCGGGACACGCCTCGCCGCGGCGCGCGCTCGTCGCCACCAGCAGCGCGGCGACGAGCCACGCAGCGCGCGGCGCACGGGTGCCTCGGCGCACCGAGCGGGAATCCCGATCCATGGCGCGCGCCAAGCTACACGCGTCCGTTCCCACCGGCATCCGGCGACCTCGAGCGGTCGACGCGGCCCGCGAAGGCCCGCAGGCAGCGCTCGGCCTCGCGCGCTCAGCGCGGATCGCGACCGCGGACCGCGTCCGCGGCTCCGGGCGCGGCGGGCGCGGGTGCGGCGAGGCTCGCCAGCCACTCGTGCACGAGGATCGCGTGCTGGGCGAGATCCTCGAAGGTTCCCCACTTGAGGACCGCCCCGCGATGGATGCCCTCGAAGCGCATCCCGAGCTTCTCCATCACTCGCCCCGAGGCGGGGTTGCGCGTGAGATGGCGCGCCTGAATGCGGTGGAGGCCGAGACCGCGAAAGCCGAAGTCGAGGAGCGCGCGTGCAGCCTCGGTCGCGTAGCCGCGGCCCCAATCCGCGTGACCGATCCAGTACCCGAGCTCGCCTTGGGCGTGCGCCATCACGAGCGCGAGCCCCGTCGCTCCAACCAGCAACCCGTCGGCGCGCGTCACCACCGCGAAGGGCGCGAGCGTGCCAGCAGCGAAGCGAGCCGCGTGCGTCGCGATCCATTCCGCGGCCGCGCCGTCCGGATAGGGATGCGGGATCGCGAGCGTCGTGTCGGCGATCTCGCGGGCGCCGGCGAGCCGTTGGACCGCCGGCGCGTCGCTCGCCTGGAAGGGGCGCAAGATCAAGCGCGCGGTCTCGAGCGTGGGCTGGCCACCCGCCATGGCCGCATCATCCCACGCAGCCGCGCGCGCGCCGAGGGCCGCGGCGAGCTGCGCTCACGCCGCCGACGAGCGCCGCCGCTCGGGAGGTGCGGCGCGGCTCGGCTCGGCGGCGAAGAACGCGCGCACCTCGTCGGCGCGCCGCTTCACGTCCTCGACACCCAGCTCGATGAGCCGCGAGCAGAACGTCGCGTCGAAGAGTAGATAGCTCGCGAGCTCGGTGGTGGCCTCGTCGCCGCCCAGGCCGCGCAACAGGTAGCGCACGATCCCCGGGATGTGACCGGCGAGCTCCGTCGCGATCTCGCCGAACGAGCGGCTCGGGCTCAGCCACAGCACGTTCACCACGCGGAAGGGGTCGGCAGGCGCGCTGCCGTGGCTCGCGACGCTCAGGTTCACGCGCAGCGCGTGGTCCACGTCGACCTCGATCGAATCCAGCATCACGGCGTCCAGCAGCACGCCGGCGATCTGCGCGATCGTGGGCGGCGGCGCGGATTCCGGCTGCGGCGTCTCCAGCCGGGGAGACGACTCGCGAACGCCGACCGCCACGATTCGCTCGGCGCCGAGCTGGATCGCGGGCTCGAGCGGGGCGGTGTTGCGGATGCAGCCGTCGCCGAAATGCCGTCCGTCGATCTCGACCGACGGGAAGAACACGGGGATCGCGCTCGACGCCATCAGGTGCTCGACGCCGATCTCGGTGCGCTCCACGTGGCGTCGGATCCGCTTCCACAGCGGCACCTCGCTGCTGCCGTGGACGAACACCACGCCGTTGGTGGTGTAGAGGTTGGTGGCCGAGATCGCCAGCGCCCGCAGCGCGCCGCCCACCACGTTCGCATCGATGCGCGCGAACGGGATGTTCTTGGCGAGGAGCTTCCTGAGCGGCGCCGTGTCGAGCAGCGCCTTCGGCGCCACGTGCCCGAGCACGCCGCCGAACGTGAGGTCGCGCACCCACTTGAGCCCGATTCCGCCCAGTGACGCCACGTCGGTGCGGAAGACCTGGTTCGCGCGGATCTTGCTCCACAGGCGATCGAGCGCCGCCACCCCGTCCTCGAAGCGATCGGCGTGGGCGGCGAGCATCGCCGCGTTGATCGAGCCCGCGCTCGAGCCCACCAGGATCTGGAACGGGCTCTCCCCCGAGCCACCCAGGCCGAGCGCCAGCAAGCCCTTGAGCACGCCGACTTGATACGCGCCGCGCGCGCCACCGCCCGAGAGCACCAGCGCCAGGCCACTCGATGCTCGCGCTCCGTTCCGGTCGCTCTTGGTCGCCATGCTCTCGCCTCACGCAGCCTGCGATGGGGAATTCCAAGACCGGCCGCCGTGCCGAACCAGCGTAACGGTGCGGTGACGAGCCACGACCCGCGCGCGTCGGAACGGTGGTCGATCGTGGCCGTCTCTCGCCGCTTCCTCCTGCGATCCCGCGCGCTCCGCCTGCGGCACACGGTTCGCGCCCTCGGTGAGTGCGACCTTCGTGCCGCGTCGTGATCCTCGACCGGCGGCGAGGGTGCCGACGTCGCTCGCGCGGGTCGCTCCGGCGCACGCCGTGCAAGCGCGAGAGGGCGGGTTCCCCGGGATCGAGTGGAGGTCGCGAGTGCCTCGGTGGATGGCCGTGTGGCTGATCGCCGTCGCGACCGCCGCCCACGCGCGCAACCCGGCCTCGTGGGAGTTTCGCCATCGCGGCTCGTTCGCGACCGACTTCGCCGCGGCGGCGGCCTCGCCTTCGGGCGCACGCGTGCTTGCCGCCGGCAGCAGCGGCGGTGCCGCCTGGAGCGACGACGGCGGCGCGAGCTTCCACTTCGTATCGCTCGGCACGCCCGCGGACGCCACCGGGGTGGCTTGGCAAGACGACGAGCGCGTGTGGGTGAGCGGCGAGCTACCGGCGGGCTGGGTGGGTGCCGGCGTGCTGCTGCGAAGCAGCGACGGTGGCCGGACCTGGTCGACGGTGGTGGCCGACCATCCCGTGGCGCTCACCTCGGTCGCCTTCGCGGACGCGAGCCACGGCTTCGCCGGACAAGCGGTGGGCGGCGTGCTCGCGACCTCGAACGGCGGCGCCAGCTGGACCGCGCTCTCCTTTCCCGGGCTGGCGCTCGCCGGGATCGAGTTCGTGACCCCGCTGATCGGGCACGCAGCAGGCACGGGCGCCGACTTCTCGCTCGCACGCACCGTCGACGGGGGCGCGAGCTGGACGACGGTCTACACGTCGCCCACCGGCACGGTGACGGGAATCTCGTTCCCCACCGCAGCGACGGGTTACCTAGCATCGCCGGTCGCGGTGGCGCGCTCGCTCGACGGCGGCGCGACCTGGTCGCCGCGCGCCACGCTCACCGAGACGTGGATCGAGGATCTCGTCTTCGCCGACGCACTCCACGGTTGGGCGGGCGGCATGCGGCTGCTCACGAACGACGGCCGCGGCAGGGTGATGGCCACCAGCGACGGAGGCCAGAGCTGGCAGGACACCGCCCTCGCCGAGCCCGACCGGATCGGCGCGTTGGCGCTCGCCGCCGGCGGCGCCCTCCTCGCCGCTGGCGACGCAGGCACCTTGCTGCGATCCGACGACGCCGGCGCGAGCTGGGACGACCTCGCCGCGAGCACCGCCAACCCCTTCCGCGCACTGCGCATGGAGAGCGCCAGCGACGGCTGGGCCGTGGGACCGACCGGCGCGATCCACCACACCGCCGACGGCGGCGCGACGTGGACGACCCAGGGCGGCCTCGGCAGCAGCACCCTCGAATCGATCGTGCGCGCCACCGCCACCACGCTCTACGCGTGCGGCTCGTCCGCGTTCGTCGCATCGACGGACGACGGCGCGAGCTGGACCGTGCGCAACGGCTCCCTCGATTGCCACGCGCTGCGCTTCACGAGCGCCCTCGACGGCATCGCCGGTACTCGCTACGGCGTGTTCTGGACCGACGACGGCGGCTTCACCTGGAACATGGCCAGCAACGGCGGGCTCGGCACCGGCGGCGTCTTCGACTTCGCGTTCCAGGATGCGAATCACGGCTTCGCCGCCGCGGGCATCGGCCGGATCCTCGAGACCGCGGATGGAGGGCGATCGTGGAGCACCGTCCACAGCGAGCCCGCCGGCGTGAACTCGTATCTCCTCGGCATCGCGTTCGCGAACGCCACGCGGGGCTACGCCGTGGGCATGGACGGCGTGATCCTGGTGACCGCCAACGGCGGCGCGAGCTGGGAACACCGCACCAGCGGCGTGAGCGTCGAGCTTCACGACGTCCGGGCCACCGGCGCCAGCGAGGCGCTGGTGGCGGGTGCCGCGGGAACGGTGCTCGCCACGGTGAACGGCGGCGCCTCGTGGAGCGAGGAGAGCACGCCGACCGAGGCCGATCTCTGGTCGATCGCGTCCGCGGACGGGACGCCGCTCATCGCCGGCGACTGGGGCACGGTGCTCGCACCCCAAGACGCCTGCTCGATCTTCTGCGACGACTTCGAGAGCGGCGGCCTCTCCGCCTGGTCCACGTCCCATCCGTGAGCGCCGTCGCGGTCCGGCGCCGCGCGATCGAGACCCGTCCCGGCGCGCGGAAGCGGCATGCCGCTGCCATCCACCCGGCAGCCTGCTAGCGTCGGGCGCGTGATCGACTGGCTGCATCCGATCGCGCGCTTGCAGAGCGCGGCGCTGACGGTGGCGGGAGTCTCGGTGAGCTGGGCGGAGCTCCTGGGCGACGTGACCGGGGGGCTGTGCGTGTGGCTGCTGGCGCGGCAGAGCGTGTGGAACTGGCCGCTCGGGCTCGGCAACAACGTCTTCTGGGCCGTGCTCTTCCTCGACGCCAAGCTCTACGGAGACGCGTCGCTGCAAGGGATCTTCTTCGCCCTCGGCTGCTACGGCTGGTGGCGCTGGGTGGCCCCCGGCGCGAGCGACGTATCGACGCCGGTGCGACGAACGACACACCGCGAAGGCTGGATCCTGGGTGGCCTCACCGCGCTCGCCACGGTCGCCGTCGCCACCTGGCTCACGCGCCGCACCGACTCGCCGGTGCCGTGGGCGGATGCGAGCGTGCTCACCCTGAGCCTGGCCGCGACCTACGGGCAGGCGCTCAAGCTCGTCGAGTCGTGGTGGGTCTGGATCGCCGTGGACGTCATCAGCGTCCCGCTCTACGTGAGCCGCGGGCTCTATCCCACTGCGGCGCTCTACGTGCTGTTCGGGGTCCTGTGTGTCGCGGGGCTGCGCTCGTGGTCGCGGTCGCTGAGGGAGGGTCGCGCGTGAAGCCTCGCCACGGCCTGGTGATCGGCAAGTTCTACCCGCCGCACGCGGGGCACGCGCTCTTGATCCGCGCCGCCGCCGAGACGGCAGAGCGCGTGACCGTGGTCGTGATGGCCTCGCGCGTGGAGTCGATCCCGCTCGCGTTCCGCGTGAGCTGGCTACGCGAGATCCACGCCGCCGAGACCAACGTCACGGTCACGGGAATCGCCGACGAGCATCCCATCGACCTCGAGAGCGACGCCGTGTGGCACGCGCACGTGGCGCTCATGCGCGCGGCGGCCGCCACCGTGACGGACCAGCCGATCGACACGGTCTTCACCTCCGAGCGCTACGGCGACGAGCTCGGCAGGCGCCTGGGCGCGCGCCACCGGGCCATCGATCCGGGGCGGGAACGCGTGCCGGTCTCGGGAAGCGCGGTGCGCGCCGATCCGATCGCCCATTGGGATGCCCTGGCTGCGTGCGTGCGCGAGCATCTCGCGTGGCGCGTGGTGCTGGTGGGCGCGGAATCCACGGGCAAGACCACGCTCGCCGCCGAGCTCGCCGCACGCCTCGCCGCGCGCGGTGGTGCCTGGGCCGGGACCGAATGGGTGCCCGAGATCGGGCGCGACGCCACGATCGCGAAGCTCGCCGCGCAGGGTGCCGAGTCGGGCGACGTCGCGGCCATGGCGAGCCTCGTCTGGACGACCGCGGACTTCGTCGCCATCGCTCGCGCGCAAGCCGAGCGCGAGCGCGCGGCGGCGCGGCGCGGTGGCCCGGTGCTGATCTGCGATACCGATGCCTTCGCCACCGGCGTGTGGCACGAGCGCTACCTGGGCAGTCGCTCGCCCGCGACCGAGGCGCTGGGAGACGCGGCGCCGCGCCACCTCTACCTCGTGACCCACGACGCCGACGTGCCGTTCGTGCAGGATGGGCTGCGCGATGGCGAGCACCTGCGACGATGGATGACGCGACGCTTCGCCGAGCGCCTCGACGCGACGGCGCGGAGCTGGCGCTGGCTGCGCGGCACGGGCCCGGAGCGGGTCACGGCCGCGCTCGCGGCGATCGACCAAGCGCTCGCGGGCGGCTGGCGCTTGGCGGCACCGCTCGGGTGAACACCGAACCCGACGAGGATCCAGGGGGACGAGGTCGATGAAGGAATCCGTGAAGCACGTCAGCCAGGCCCCCACGAACCCGCGCGCCACGGAGGGACCGCGGCCCTTCGACGTCGCCGATCTCTACTCCGGCCCGCTGGGCGACGAGACGCCGCGCGACGCCGGCGCCCTCGAGCTCTCGGAAAAGCTGCGCCAGGCGTATTTCTGGATCGTCAATCACGCGATCCTGAGCCCGTTCTACGACCTCGAGTTCCTCGCCACCGCGCCGCCGGTCTTCGTCCTCGGCGAGCACAAGACGCGGCTCACGCTGCCCACCGCGCAGAGCTATTCGAGCTACGTGCTGCTGCCGCTGCTCAACCTGGCGGTGCGGCGGCGCTGCTTGCTGGTGGGCGGGCCGGGGCGCGGCAAGACCGCCATCGCGACGCTGCTGGGGCTCCTCGCCGGCTACTCGCCACGAGAGATGAAGCAAGGAATCCAGCACGGCCAGCCGCAGATGACCATCGCCGACCTACTCGGCAACCCACTGCCCTCCTCGATGGTCTCCGCCAAGACGATGGACGAGATCCAGATCGCGTGGCGCAAATGGCTCGGCATGCGGGTCAAGATCATCGACGAGTACAACCGCATCCCCACGCGAACGCAGTCGGCGCTGCTGACGGTGATGGCCGACGACTACGCGGAGCTCTACGACCAGGTCTTCGAGTGCCCGCCCGCCGCCTGGTACCTGACCGCCAACGACGATGCCGGCGGCGGCACCTACCAGGTGATCGAGGCGCTGCGCGACCGCATCGACGTGGTGGTGAAGGCGCTCCACTTCAACACGCGGTTCCTGGGCGAGCTCCTGGAGCGGATCGAGGGCGGGTTCCGCCCCGAGGACGTGCTGCCGCCCGAGATCGTCTTCACGCCCGCCGAGCTCGATCGCATGGAGCGCGCGATCCGCGCCGTGCCGATTCCCGAGCCGCTGCTGCGACGCATGGAGTTCTTCGCAGCCGAGTTCGAGTTCTTCGAGCCCGCCGCGCGCCAGCTCGAGTACATGACCAAGGACACGATCAAGGTGACCGCCGTGCCCTGGGAGAGCTTCGCCGACGCCCGTGACGCCGCGATCACCGGCGCCCAGACCCGCAACGGGCTCTCCGTACGCGCGCTCATGACGTGTCTCGCCTTCGCCAAGGCCATGGCCTGGTTCCGCGGCAATCGGGAGGTCACGTTCGAGGACGTGCGCCAAATCTTGCCGTTCGTCCTCCACGACAAGCTGGTGCAGCACCGCGAGGCGGCGTTCTTCGACGCGCCCGAGAACGCCGCGCTGCGCTCCGACCTGGTGAGCTGGATCCGGGCGCTCTTCGATCGCACCTGCGCCGAGCACGATCGCCTGGGCCGCGACCGGCGCGACCCGGTGCGCGAGCTTCTCGTCGAGCTCGACCGCGGCCTCGACGGGGTCGACGAACGCGCCGTGGATCAGCGCCTGGCGGCGGTGGAGCGCGCGCTGCGCGACATCGAGAACGGCGGCAAGCTCTACGGTCACCTCTTCGACGACGTGCTGGCGCTCAAGTACCTGCACCAGCGCTACACCAACTACCGCGCATGGCTGCGCAGCCGCTGAGCGAGCGCTTCCGCGCCGTGCTCGACGCGCGCCGCGAGGCGTGGAACGAGCGCTTCACGCGCCGCGGGCGCGGGATCGACGCCGCGGCTTTCCTGCGCTACCTGCGCGACACCGTCGATCCGCTGGTGGACGCGGCGGGTCGGTCCGCCGGCGACGCCGCCGCGGAGACCAGCGCCGCGGCGCTCTTCGATCTCGGCTTGGTCGGCCTCGCGCGCGGCTGGATCGGCGAACGCGAGGCCAGCGACCTCGAGCGCACGCTGGCGAGCGCGCTGCCCGCGTTCGGCAACCACTGGCACGCCGCGCCGGCGGCGCTGTTGCGCGCGCTCGGCAACGGCTACGAGCGGCTCGAGCGCGCATTCGGCGCGGCGCGCGTGCCAGTGGATCTCGGCGCTGGCGGCGCTGGCGCCAGCGCTCGGAAACCGTGCGGAGATCCTGGATGCGGGGCTGGTCCTGGCATGGCGCGGCGGGCTCGCCGAGGCGCGCTCCGCGGCGCTGGCGCGCGCGCTGGCTCGCGACGCGGCGTTTCGGCGCCGGGTTCTCGACGCCGACGAGATCGATCCACGTCCCGAGCGGCGCTTCGCCCCGCTCGCCCACCCCGCGACGCCACTGGTGCCCGCGGTCGCGACACGGCTCGGCGGCTTCGTGGGATTCGGCGGACCGTTTCGCGTACCGCCGCGCGCAGCGGCGATCGACGGGCGCTTGGTCGCTTGCGACGGTGACGCCTGCGTCGAGGTCCACGCCGATGCGTTCGGCGCACGCTGGATCCCCGCGCCCTGGGCACGCGATCGGGCGGCCGCCTCGGCGAAGGAGCCCACGCAATCGCGACGAATCGCGCCCCCGATCTGCCACCTCGACGCGATGCCGGCCGGTGCGCTCGCCTCGCTCCTCGCTCGCTTCACGGCGGCGACGTCGGTCGCATCCGCGGACGGCATGGCGGCGATCACCACCGCCGACAGCCACCAGCTCGTGATCTTGGGCTGGCTGCCCGAGGCCGGCGCATGAGCGCGAGCGCGACGCGCGACGCCAGCCCCGCCATCGCGGACGCCGAGGCGCGCTTCGAGGCCGCGTGGCCCGAGGCGCTGACCGCGCTCAGCCCGTTCACGCGCCTGCCGCCGCCGATCTGGTGCAAGACGCCCGACGACGAGCAGCGCGAGGGCCTCGTCGGCTCGTTCGCGATGATCCGCATGAAGGACGACCGCATCGTCGTCAGCCTGCGCCAGGTCGTCGAGCGCGACCTCGTCGGTCACGCCAAGGCGATCCTCGCCCACGAGGTTGGCCACTACGTCCACGCCCCGGGAACGCTCGAGGACCAGGTGCGGCTGCTCGATCGCATCCGCCGCACGCTGCCACCCGAGCTGAGCCCGCACGCCGGCTTGGTCGCGAATCTCTACACCGATCTGCTGCTCAACGATCGCCTCCAGCGCAGCGGCGCCGCCGACGTCGCGGCCGTCTACGCCGCCCTCAAGAGCGACGATGCCGGCGAGCTGTGGAGCTTCTACGCCCGCACCTACGAGCGGCTCTGGGCGCTGCCCAAGGGCGCCCTCACCGCGCCGGTGACGAGCGCCATCGACATCGACGCCGACCTGGCGGCGCGGCTGGTGCGCGTGTTTCGCGATCGCTGGCTCGACGGCGCGGCGTCGTTCGCGCTGCTCGTCGAGCGCTACCTGCCCGACCTTCCCAAGCAGCGTGGCGGGCTGCCGCCCTGGCTCGATACCGTGGGGGTCGGCGCCGGAGATCGCGTGCCCGACGGCTTCACCCGCGACGACTTCGACCCGGCGAGCGTCCGCCACCCGATGTACGACGAGCGCATCAACGGCAGCGGCGAGAAGCCCGCGGCGCGAGACCAGCGGGACGCGCGCGGCAAGGACGCGACGGGCGCCGACTCGTCCGCGGCGAACGGCCGTGCGCTCGTCGGCGACGGCCGCGCCGACGGGCGCAGCGTCACCCGCGGCCCCCAGGAGTGGCTCGACCTGATGCGCGCCGCCGGCGTGACGCGCGAGCCCAAGGACCTCGTCGGCCGCTACTATCGCGAGCTCGCGATGCCGCACGTGATCCCGTTCCCGAGCCAGCGCATCGAACGCGCGGGCGATCCGCTTCCCGAGGGGCTCGAGGTGTGGGAGAGCGGCTCGCCGCTCGAGCGCATCGACTGGAACGAGACGCTGATCCGCAGTCCCGTCGTCATCCCCGGCCTCACCACCGTCGAGCGCAGCTTCGGCACCACCGAGGGCGGCGAGCCCGAACGACGCGTGCCGGATCTCTACGTCGGCATCGATTGCTCGGGCTCGATGGGCAATCCCGCCGCGCAGCTCTCGTATCCGGTGCTGGCCGGCGTCGTGCTCACGTTGAGCGCGCTGCGCGCCGGCGCGCGGGTGATGGCCTGCCTCTCGGGGGAATGGCACGGCGCCGGCACCTTCACCGCGAGCGACGGCTTCGTACGCGACGAACGAAAGCTCCTGGGCGTGCTCACCGACTACCTGGGCACCGGTGCCTCGTTCGGGTTGCCGCGACTGGTCGAGGCCTTCGTCGCGGCGCCGCGGCGCACGCGGCCGGCGCACGTGCTGGTGGTGAGCGATTCGGATCTCTTCGGCGAGATCGAAGGGACACGGAACGGTTGGGAGCTCGCGCGCCGCGCAACGGAACGGGCGGGCGGCGGCGCCACCGCCGTGCTACGCCTCGACGGTGCCGCCCACCACGCGCCCTGGCTCGAGAAGCTCGCGGCCGCGGGCTTCGAGCCGCACGTGGTCGCGAGCCAGGAGGAGCTGGTGAGCTTCGCCCGCGCCTTCGCGCGCCGGAAGTTCGAGCTCGGCGGTTCGCCATGACCACCGCCGACGTCGCACGGCTCGCGGCCCGGCTCGCGGAAGCGCCGCCCGTCTTTCTCGCTTCCGTCGATCCCGCCGAGCCGAGGGCCGTGCGGATCGAGGCGGTGGTGGGCGACCTCTTCCGCGAGCGGGCGAGCCGCGCCCTCGAGGCCAGCGAGCTCGCCGCGTTCGCCTACCAGGCGAAGGCGCGGCGTCATCTGGAGCTGGTGCTGGTCGCCTCGTGGCTGCTCCACGACGAGTGCTTCCGCGGGGTCGAGGCGCACGCCCTGCTGGCGCTCCTCGGCGAGCGGACCGCGCTGCTCGCAGAGCTGGTGGTGGCGCGCGCCTTCGTCGAGGACCCCGAGCGACGCGAAGAGCTGGTCCGCGTGACGTTGCAGGCGCTCGGCATCGCGCCCGCAGGCGAGAGCCCGGCGATCGCCGAGGATCGGCTCGCGGCGCTCGACTCGGTGCGCCGCGATCAGCTGTTGCGCGAGGCCCGCGCCCGCGACCAGGAGCGCGAGCAGCGCCGTCGCGAGCTGGCGCGGCTGCGCGCCCAGGAAGAAGAAGAGCGCCGCAAGGCCGCCCGCACCACGTTCGAGGACTGAGCCGCCGATGACGTCCATCCCCGCCGAATGGCGCGCGCGAGCGCCAGCGATCACCGAGGGCGCGTGGCGCGGGCTGGTGCGCACGCTCGAGCACGTGGACGCGCCGCGCTGGAACCAGACTCTCGGCGATCGAGTCGGCGAGCGCGAGCTCGAATGCCTGCGCTCGTTCCGACGCACGCTCGTCGAGCAGCCGCTCGAGGACGGCCGCGAGCCGTCGGCGGCGATCGCCGAGTGGCTCGAATCGCTCCGTGGCCGGCTGTGGCTCCTCGACGGGTTGCCGCGCGGCTTCGACGCGCGGCGCGACTTCCGCGCGGTGCCCACCACCGACCGCGAGACGATCGCGCGACGCATCGAGGACCTCGTCCCGCACGACCTCGATCTCGAAGACGCGATCGTCTACTCGACCTCCGGGACCACGGGGCACGCGGTGATCGTGCCCAGCCATCCGAGCGCCATGGTGCAGAACCTGGCGCACCTGGAGCGAGCCGCGGCGCTTCACGGCGTCACCCTCGCGCCGCGCGAAGGCGAGCCCTTCGCGCTCAACGTCACCCATCAGCGCAGCACCTACGTCTTCGCCACCACCCTGAGCGGCTGGGCCGGTGCGGTGTTCGTGAAGGCCAATCTCGCCGCCCACGACTGGGCCGGCGGAGTCGCTCGGCGCGAGCGGTTCCTGGCCGAGATGGCTCCGCGCTTCGTCGCGTCGGAACCGGTGACGCTCGCCGAGATGCTGCGCCTCGAGCTGCCCGTGCGGCCGCGAGTGGTGGTGTCGAGCGCCGTGGGGCTTCCGTCCGGGGCGGCGGCGGCGCTGCGCGCGGCGTGGGGCGCCGCCGTCGTCGATCTCTACTCGACCACCGAGACCGGGCCCATCGCGGTGTCGTTGCCCGGCCTCGACGGGCACGTGGTGCTGTGTCCCGATCTCTTCGTCGAGGCGCTCGACGCCCACGGCGAGCGCGTGGCCGACGGCGAGCGCGGAGAGATCACCGTCACCGGCGGACGCAACCCGTTCCTGCCGCTGGTGCGCTATCGCACCGGCGATCACGGCCGTCTGGCGACGGTCGCGTTACCCGATGGGCGCCGCGCCCGCGCGATCCTCGATCTCGAAGGACGCGCACCGGTCACCTTTCGCGCCGCCGACGGATCGCGCGTGGGCTCGGTGGACGTGGCGCGCCGCATTCGGCCGCTCGCGCCGATCGTCCAGCACCAGCTTCACCAATCCGCCGACGGGTCGCTGGTGCTGCGGCTGCGGCCGTTGCCCGACATGCCCATCCCCCGCGACGCGTTCCAGGAGACGCTGCGCGAGCTCTTCGGCCGCGACGCTCGGATCTCCGTCGAGATCGATCCGAATCTCGGTCAGGACGGGCGCAAGCTGATCCCCTGGTCGAGCGACGTGTGAATCGAGGGTTCGCGCTGCGGCAACTGCCCGCGAGCGCCTCTCGTATGGCAAGCTCGCTCGCGGCCGCGCACGAGCGCTCCGAACGACTCGCCGAGGACGTCGGAGCGTGACGGGAGGTTCCATGCAGCGATGGGTCCGATGGAACGAGCTGCCGACGCACCGATGGATCTGCGCCCTGGTCGCGGCAGCGCTGGTGGCGTGTGGCGTGAGTCCCGCGACCGCAGCCTCGGCCGTGCAGGTCAACTTCCGGCCCTACTTCAACGCCGACGTGGTCGTGAACGGCACGACCGGCGCGTTCGACACCACCATGGGATCGATCGAGGGACAGTGGTCGTTCGCGACGGCCTCGGCGGGCGGCTCCGCCTGCGGCGGCCCATGGTTGCCGGACGACGCGTTCTTCCCCGCCACGGCCTCGCACCCGGACGCACAGCTCGGGTGGAACCAGGCCAACGACGGTCTCAACGCCTGGCAGACGTTCGACACCAGCGGCACGATCACCGTTCCGGTTCCCGACCTTCACTACGACACGCTCTACCTCTACGCCACCGGCGCGTGGGAGACGTCGCTGACGGTACAGCTCAACTACCGGACGGGCGCACCCGACTCCTTCGCGGGTATCGCCTATCCCTCGTGGTTCGACCCCACGCCACCCGGCTTCTTCGAGCTCGTTCACGGGCAAGACCGCGCGAAGCTCGACGGATCTGGCGTTCTCGTCTGTGAGGACGTGAACAATCCGGGGATCCTCGGCCGCGCCTTTCCGGCCGATCCGACGCGAGTGCTCGAGTCGTTCAGCCTGACGCGCACCGACAACGACCAAGGCGTGTTGAACGTCTTCGGCGCCACCGCGGCGATCGCCCGCGAGGTCTTCGATTACGACATGACCTCGCACTTCAACGGCGACGTGGTCGCCAACGCCAGCAGTTGCGCGATCCCCGACCGCGACCAGGTCCACGATGGGCTCGAGTTCGCGGCCTTCGGCGTGAAGTGGCACATTCCCACGGCGACGCTCGGCGCTTGCTCGGGCTCACAGCCCGGGCTTCCCGACGACGGCTTCTTCCCCGCGAACGAGACCCACCCGGCGTTTCAGCTCGCGTATTCCAACGCCAACAATGGCCTGAACGCACACATCACCGGCCCGACGGCGGATGCGTACGTGATCGACGTCCCCAACGCGCCGGTCGACGAGGTCCATCTCTTCGGGACGAGCGGCGGCGGCTTCGCGGATTTCATCGTTGAGCTGCGCTATACGTCGGATCTGCCGACGCGCTACATCGGGGTGTTCCTGGAGGACTGGCTCTACGATGGACCGTTCAGCCAACCGTACGGTGCGACCACCTACTACCTGATCGACGGGCTGGACAAGCACTCGGCCGAGGGTGGCGGTTGGACCTACGCGCCGGTCCACGACGTCGCCCTCTTCGGCATCCGCTTCAACGCCGATCCAAGCCGCACGCTGGCGGAAATCTCGATCGAACGGCTCGACCCCAGCGGGTTCCCGGTGCCGCAGTCGACCATGGCGATCCTGGGCGCCGCCGGGGTGGTGAAGGACGACTCGTACGTGTTCGTCGACCGGTTCGAGACCGGCGACGAGAGCGGCTGGTCGTCCTCGCTGCCCTGAGCTCGCGCACCCACCGCGACTCGTTCGCGACGTGCTCCACGCGCCCGCGGACTATCCGAAGATCCACAGCACTTGCGCCGCGACCAGCACCATCGCGACCGACGACGCGAGCACCACCAGACCGAGCCCCCGCTCGACCGCGCGCCTCACGCGCGTCGGCGTCGCTCGCGCGGCGACGGCCAGCGCGACCCCGAGCGCCGCCTGCGCAGCAAAGGTCCCACCGACCAGCAACCAGCCGAGCCCGCTCAGCTCGCCGCCCATCTGCATCAGCTCGAAGACGTGCACGAGCGCCGCGCCGATCAGCGCGAGCCCGCTCGCGCGGCGCGCTCGTCTCAGCCGAAGTCCGATCGTCGTTCCCTGCCCGGCTCGCAGCTCGCTCGCCGCCACCACGAGCGCCGCGAGGATCGGCAGGACGAGGTAGGTGACCCAGTACATCCACTCCGGCACCTTCACGGCGGCGCTCCGTGCGCGCCCGTGCTCGCGCCCGCACCGGGACTCGCGGCCGCCACTCCCGCGATGCAATAGAGCTTCTGCTGCCCGCGCAGGTACATGCGATCACCCGCGAAGATCGGGCACGAGCGGAACCGCTCCAGCGAGCTGGCCGCCACGACGCGCGGCGATCGGCCCGGTTCGAGCACCACGGTGGTGCCGCTGAACCCGCTCACCATCACGAATCGCCCGGCGCGCACCGGGCTCGAGAACACGCTGTCCGCCGCCCCCGTCCAGCCGAGCCGCAGGCGCATCGTCGACGTCACCTCGCCCGAGCGTGCGTCCACGACGCTCAAAATCTGGCCGCGCGTGATCGCGTAGATCAGCCCCTCGGCCACCAGCGGCGAGCTGTAGTAGCGCTCGCCCTTCATGTGGGTGGTCCAGAGCGGCTCGAAGGTCAGGTGCTCGGCCCGCTGCGCGGGAATGCGAAAGGCGCGCGCGGGCTCCTGGATCATGTAGAGCACGCCGTCGCGCACCACCGGCGAGGCGTACGCGAGGTCGCCGAGGCCACTCGCGAGCACCGCGCCGTCGGCGACGCGCACGCACTGACCGCTGGGCACGACGACCACCGGCTCGCCGTCGATCGAGAACGCGATCGGCGAGCCCGGGCGCGCGGGCACGTTCACGCGCCACGCGATCTCGCCGGTCGCCGCATCGAGCGCGATCAGATCGTTGAGCAGCACCAGCAGCTTGCCGCCCACCAGGACCGGCGAGGACGCGGCGCCATCCGGCGCCAGCACGTGGTCGACGAAGCGAATCCAGCGGCGATTCCCGTCGAGATCGTACGACGCGGCGACTCCCGTGCCGAACACCACGAACAACGCGACGCCGTCGCTCGTGGGAGTGGGCGTGCTGTAGCCCGTCTCCTCGGTGACGCCCTCGGGCTTGGCGAGTACCAGCGACGCCAGGCGGTGGCGCTCGGCGTTCACCTTCGCGAGCAACGCGCGCGCTTGCTGGTCGAGCGCGGCGTCGCCCGCCGCGTTTCCGAGCTGCTGGCGCAGCCGCGTCAGCGCGTACTCGAGATCGCGCAGCGAGGCCTGCCGCCGCGTTTCCTCCCCGACGATCTCGAGCGCCGACGGCGCCGGGCTCGGCGCCTCGACCGCGTCCTCGACCCGGCTCGCGCGCTGCCACAGGACTCGTCCGCTCGCCGCGTCGATGGCCAGCACGGTGTCCCGCTCCGCCGTCACGAAGAGCCGATCCCCGACCAGGATCGGCGACGCGTTGCTCGGGCCCGGCATCGACGTGACCCACGCCACGTTGCGAGTCGGCGACCACTCGATCGGCGGCTGGGCCGCGGGGAAATCCCCCGTGCCGTCCATGCGCCAGCCGACCACCGTTCCCGCGAGCGCGGCGCTCGCCACCACGCTCGTCGCACCCGCGCTCAGCGCCGCCGCGATCCAACGCCGTGGCGAGACCGAGTTGCTCAGACGGCACCTCGGGCGAGGGCCACACCGAACCCCGGAAGCGGCGCGAGGTCCACGCGAGCCGCCCATCCGCACCTCGACGAACACCATTCGAGCGTCGGCACGAGCACGATCCTCGCCACGGGCACCCGTTCGGCTCGGAACGGCGGCCGACGAAGGGCGCTCCCTCGATGCCGTCCAGGAAGCACCAGCCATCGCGACCACCGGCAAGGCGGGGGAGGGCCGTGCGCCGCCGAGCGCACCCTCAGGAGATCCCCACGATCTCGCCGTCGTCGGTGAGATCGACGTCGAGCGCGTGAGGACGCTTCGGCAGCCCCGGCATCGTCACGATCTCGCCGGTGAGCGGCAGCAGATAGCCCGCGCCGGCGGCGATCCGCACCTGCTCGACGTGCAGCTCGAAGCCCGACGGGCGCCCCACCTGGCGGGGATCGTCGCTGAGCGAGCTCTGGGTCTTGGCCATGCAGATCGGCAAGCCGCCGAAGCCGAGCTCCCGCGCCCGCTCCAGATCGCGCGCCGCCTGCTTGGTGAAGCTCACGTCGTCGGCGCCGTAGATGGTGCGCGCCACCGCGCGGATCTTGTCGGCGGGGTCGTCCTCGAGCGCGTACAGAAAGTGCTTCGTCGACGGTGCCCGCTCGAGCGCCGCGGCAACCTGGCGCGCCAGCGCCTCGCAGCCGGCGCCGCCTTGGTCGAACGGCGCCGCGCGCGCCACCCGCAATCCGCGCTCGCCGCACGCGGCTTCGATGGTCGCGATCTCGGCCTCCGCGTCCGCGGCGAAGCGGTTGATCGCGATCACCGGCTCGAAGCCGAACACCCGGACACTCGCCACGTGTCGGTCGAGATTGGCGAGGCCGTGCTTGAGCGCAGCGAGCGCCGCGGCGCCGGTCGCCTTCCCATCGGTGTCGCCCCCGTGGAATCGAAGCGCACGCGCGGTGACCACCAGCACCACGGCGCTCGGCCACAGGTCCGCCGCGCGGCACTTGATGTCGAAGAACTTCTCGGCGCCGAGGTCGAAGCCGAAGCCAGCCTCGGTCACCACCAGATCGGCCGACGCCGCCGCGGCACGGGTCGCGATGACGCTGTTGCAGCCGTGCGCGACGTTGCCGAACGGTCCGCCGTGGACGAACGCGGGAACTCCTTCGGCCGACTGGACGAGGTTGGGCAGGATCGCGTCGGCGAGCAACGCCGCCATCGCACCCGTGGCGCCGAGCCGCGCGGCGCTCACCGGCGCGCCCGCGCGATCGAAGCCCACGAGGATGCGCCCCAAGCGCGCCTTCAGGTCCGCGACGTCGCGGGCCAGGCAGAGAATCGCCATCACCTCGGACGCGGCGGTGATGTCGAAGCCGTCCTCGCGGGGGACGCCGTGCGCGCGGCCGCCGAGGCCGATCACGATCTTGCGCAGGAAGCGATCGTTCATGTCGAGGACGCGCCGCCACAGCACCTGCCGATGCTCGAGCTCGATCTCGCCGCGGAAGTTGACGGCGTTGTCGACCAGCGCCGCCAGCAGATTGTGCGCGGCGGTGATCGCGTGCAGGTCGCCGGTGAAGTGCAGATTGATGCGCTGCGACGGCTCCACCGTGGAGCGCCCGCCGCCCGTGCCGCCGCCCTTGATGCCGAAGACCGGTCCCAGCGAGGGCTCGCGCAGCGCCAGCGCCACCTGCCGGTCGAGCCGGCGCAATCCCTGCGCGAGGCCGATCGCGACCGTGGTCTTTCCCTCGCCGAACTTGGTGGGGTTGATCGCCGATACCAGCACGATCGCGCCGCGGGATGCGCGCGACTCGAGGCGCTTGAGCGCGGCGAGGCGCACCTTGGCCATCGCGTCGCCGTGGAGGACGAGATCGTCGGGGCCGAGCCCGATCTCGCGCGCGACCTCCCCGATCGGCCGCATCGCTCAACGCTCGCGGAATTGGCGAAAGTCGGGCTTGCGCTTCTCCAGGAACGCGGCGATCGCCTCCATGTTCTCGGGCGAGCCAGCGAGCGCCGCCATCCCCTCGAGCTCCGCGTGGTGCGCCGCTTGGACGCCGGCGGCGCGCGATGCGAGCAGCGTGCGCTTGGTTCCTTGCAGCGCCGACACCGGAAACTCGGCGATCGCCCGCGCCTTCGCGAGCGTCGCGGGGAGCAGCTCCTCGTCGGGATAGGCGCGCGCGGCGATGCCGAGCGACACCGCCTTGGATGCGTCGATCCACTCGGCCGAGAAGAAGAGCTCCGCGGCGCGCTGTGGGCCGATCGCCGCCTGCAGCAAGTAGCTGCTCGCCGCCTCGGGAACGAGTCCCAGGCCGACGAACGGCAACCGCAGCCGCACGCTCTCGCCCACGTACACGACGTCGCAATGGAAGAGAAACGTGGCACCGATTCCAACCCCCACGCCGCGCGCCGCCGCCAAGAGCGGCTTGTCGAAGCGGTAGAGGGCCTGCACGCAACCCGGGTAGCCACCCACCTTGCCGTCGTCCCCGGAGTCGAGCGAGCCGCCGAACGCGGCCAGATCCTGACCCGCCGAGAAGTCCTTCCCGGCGCCGGTCACCACCACGCACGCCACCGCGCGGTCCTCGCGCGCCTCGTCGAGGGCGTCGCGAAACGCGTTCCACTGGGCGTCGTTGAAGGCGTTCTTCTTCTCGGGACGATTGAGCGTGAGCAGCAGCACGCCATCGCTCAGCTCGCGCAACACGGGCTCGGTCATGATGCTCCTCGGGAAACGAGACGGGACGAGGCTATCACTCGCTGGTGCGGCTCCCCGAACCAGGCGCGCCGCGCGCGGCGGCCGAAAGGACGGGATCCCGTCCCGGGCGAGGCGGTGTAGAGTCGAGCCTGCAACGAACGGCAGGCAGCGATTCACGGAGCGATCGCCATGAACGATTCCTGTCCCCACTGCCGTGCTCGGTTGCGCTGGCGGCTGCTTCGCTGGCACCCGGCGCATGGACTCTGGCAGGGTTGCGCTTGGAACTCGGTGCTCGCGTGCCCGCGCTGCGGCGGTGCCATACGCGCCAACTCGGAACACGCGGGCTCTACCTGGGGCGCGGTCTACCCGCCGCTCTACGTCACGATGATCTGCCGGGTGGCGGCAGGCCAATACCCCGCCTATTCCACCTTGTTCACGGCCATCGCTCTCGTCGTCGTCGCAGCCGCGCTGGGGATCGTGATCCTGCGAAAGCCATCCCAGCCGCGGGGGGGCGGCACCCGCTACGTGGCCGTCCCGGAACGGCGCTCGTCTGCCGACTCGACGGTCGCCGCACATCCCTGAATCGCCGGCGCGGCCCGCGCGCTCGGTTGGGGCGGCGAACCAGCCGTGTGAATCCGACCGCCCGAGCCCATCCACCGTGGCATCACCGGTCCGCGGGAACGGGGCCCCCGGTTGACCGGCCAGCCGAAACCGCGGCGGCCGATCAGTGCGCGACGGGCGGATCGGCGTGGAGATCGGCGCTGTCGCCCGAATCGGGCGGCACCTTGGCGAGGATCCCACGCACCATTCCTTGGTGCTTCTGCTCTTCCTCTCGAAGCTCGGCGAAGAGCGTCCGGATCTCGGGGTCCGCGATTTGCGCGAGCGCCGCACCGAAGAACTCGTATGCCTTGATCTCCGCCGCGAGCGCGACCTCGAGCGCCTGGCGCACCGACATGAACGTCCGCACCTGATCGTACTCGGGTGCCTCGACGTCCCACAGCATGTCGCGCGTGACCACCGCCGGCGCGCTGCCGAAGCGCTCCTTGCGGCGCACCGCCAGCGACTCGCCGTGCTTGGTCTCGTTCACGACCATCTGGCGGAAGAACTCGGCGGCCTCGGGCGTGTGGTGAAGCTCGAGCTGCTCGACGAACTCCTCGTAACGCTCGCGGGCTTCGTCCTCGACGAGAATCGCCAGGTCGTACGCGTCTTGAACCGAGAGCTTCCCGAAATCGACTCGCTTCGCCATGACTCCTCCCGTGGGAGAGTGGAGTCGGAGCGTAGCACCTCGGGCGCCCCCTGCCCGCCGCCCGCGCTTGCCGCCGACGGCGCGCTGGCGCTTGGCTTCGATCATGCGCAACGACGACCGCCCCATCCCCCTCGAGATCGACGCGCCGACCGCTGCTTCGAGCCAGCCCACCGACGAGCGGCCCCCGGTGGCGCGCGGCACCAGCGCGCTGGCGGCCCTCGACGAGGAGCTTGCGGCGCAGCCGCGCCTAGTGGTGCGCCAGCGCAAGGATTGGGGCGAGGTGGTCACCGGCTGGGAGAAGGCCAATCGCTACGACGTCCACGACGCGAGCGGCGCCCTGCTCTTCCACGCGACCGAGGTGAACACCGGCGCCCTCGCCGTGTTGCTCCGGCTGCTGATGCGCGCGCGCCGGCCCTTCCGGATGGAAGTGATCCGCGCCAACGGCACGCCGGTGGCGACCCTGGTGCGCCCGTGGCGCTGGTGGCTCTCGGATCTCGAGGTCGTCGGCGCCGACGGCCGCGCGCTGGGCAGGGTCGAGCAGCAGCTCTCGTTCGTGCGCCGCGTCTACCGCGTGGCGGACCATCAAGACCGCACCGTGCTCGTGATCGTCGGCCCGCTCTTTCGGCCGTGGACCTTCCTGCTCGAGCAGGCGGGGCAGGAGGTGGGCTCCATCCAGAAGAAATGGCGCGGCCTCGGCATCGAGACTTTCACCGATGCCGATACCTACCTGCTCGAGTGGAGAGCCGCGCGCTTGCGGCCCGGGACGCGAGCGCTGACCCTCTTCGCCACCATCTTGATCGACTTCGTCCACTTCGAGTGGCGCGGCAGCTGAAGCCCGCGACTCGTCTCGGCGCCGGCTCGGGGCGGACGCGCGACGCCGCCGCGAGGGGAGCTAACTAAAGTCATTCCCCCCCCTCCCCATCCTTGTTAGCTTTTGCGGACGTCTTCTGAGCGGATGTCCTCATGGCTCGCCCAACGAACCCGAGCGGGATGGCCAGCGCGCTCGCATGCGTGCAGAGCGTGGGGGCACCCGCGCTCGAGCGGTTGCTCGCACACGCCGAGCGGCACCAAGCGAGCGTCGGCAAGGTGATCGGTCGCCAGGGCGACCGCGTCGCCGGCGCGTTCGTCATCCGGGAGGGCCTGGTCCGACTCTTCCGAGCCCACGAGAGCGGGCGGGAGCTGGTGCTCTGGACGCTGGCGGACGGCGACTGCTTCTGCTTCGCGCCCCCGTGCTCGCCGATGGCGAGCCCGTTCTCCGCCCAGTGCCTGGCGCCGACGACGTACGTCCGGGTCTCGGGCGATGCCTGGTCCGAGTACGTGTGCGCCGAGGTCGCGCGCATGAGCAACGTGGTCGACTGCTTCGCCGGTGAGCGCGGCGATCTCGCGCGCTGGGCAGAGGACCTGGCGATGCAGACCGTCTCCGAACGGCTGAATCGGCATCTGGCGATGCTGGTGGATCGCCGCAGCACCTGGACAACTCGCGGGCTCAAGCTCGAGCACGGCGTCACCCGCGCGCAGCTCGCGGCCGCCGTGGGAACCGCGCCCGAGGTCGTCATCCGCGTGCTGGCGGAGCTCGAAGCCAACGGCGTCCTCGAGCGTCGCCCGCGCCATCTGCTGATCCGCGACGCCGAGCGGCTGGGACCGCCGCCGCCCCGGCCGCGCCTCTCGCTCCAACCGCTCGCCGGCGCTCCGCGCTCGCGCCTCGCGAGCGAAGCCGGCACGCGCCGCCACCGCACACGCGATTGACGTCTCCATGAGCCCGCCCCTCGACCTCGTCGATCGCTCGCTCGCCGACCGTTATCGCGTGATCGAGCACATCGGCAGCGGCACCTTCGGCTCGGTGTTCCGGGCCGAGGACCAGCTCGACCGGGCGCGGGTGGTCGTCAAGGTGCTCAACGGGCCCTATGGCTACTTCCACCTGGACACGTTCCGCCGCGAGATCGACGCCGCCAGACGGCTCGCGCACCCGAGCGCCGTCCGCATCCTCGACTACGGCGTCGCGGAGGGCGACCGCCCCTTTCTGGTGATGGAGGAGGTCGCCGGAGCGCCGCTCGACGTCTGGGCGAGCTCGCGACGACCCGTATCGATCGCGCAGGCGGTCTCGCTGGTGATCCCGGTCGCCGAGCTCCTCGAGGAGGCGCATGCGGCGGGCATCGTGCACTGCGACGTCAAGCCCAGCCACATCCTCGCGCACCAGGTGAACGGCGACCCGCTCCAGGTGAAGCTCATCGATTTCGGCATCGCGCGGCTCTCGCGCTCGATCCTCGGCGATCCGATGGACGACTCGAACCCCGCCAGCCGGCGCATATCCGGCACACCGGCCTACATGTCGCCCGAGCGCGTGCTGGGCGCGGATTACGACGGACGAGCCGACGTCTACAGCCTCGCCATCGTGCTCTACGAGCTGCTCACGGGACGCCTGCCGTTCGAGCTGCCGCCCGACGCAGGCGCCCACGAGGTCTTCGCGGCGCAGGTTCGCGACTACGCGCTGCCGCTACGGGTGTTCCGGGCGGACACCACGCCCACGCTCGGCGCGTTCTTGCAGCAAGCGCTCGCCAAGGATCCAGCCGACCGGCCCACGGCGGCCGAGCTGGCTCAATACCTGCGCCTCGAGCGCAACCTCGCGGCACGCGCCTCGGGCAATGGGCAGAGCGACCGCGAACAGACGGCCGCGACCGCCGAATCGCGCGCCCCCACGGCCGTGCTCGCGCGCCCCGGCCGGCGGATGGGGGAAGTGGAGGTCCAGAGCGTGCTCGCGAGCCTCGAGCGCAGCCTGCGCGCGGGTGATCTCTTCGGCCGCTTCTACGAGCGGCTCATGGCCTCGAGCCCGGACATCGTCGCGCGCTTCCAGCGCACCAACATGCGGGAGCAAAAGCGCATCCTTCACCACGCGATGAACCTGATCCTCGCCTTCTTCGAGCGCGATCCGGTGGGCACGTGGGCGATCGAGCGCGTCCGGTACACGCACTCCCGCGCGATGCTGGACATCCCGCCGCGGCTCTACGCCTACTGGCGCACGGCGTTCCTGGACTCGGTTCGAGAGCTCGACTCCGAGATCGACGCGCCCACCGAACGGGCCTGGCGCGCGGTGCTGCAAGGCGCCATCGACTACATCGTGGCCGGCTACGACGGGTAGCCGCAGCCACCCCTCCGCCAGCTTCGGCTCAGTGCCCGCGCGGCGCCCCCGCGTGGGCCACGTAGGCGAGCAGGCTGAGCGTCGCGATCAGCCAGCAATAGAGCGCGGTGCCGGTCCGATCGGAGACCTCCTCGGGATTGGTGCGGAACGAGCGCACCGCCGCGACCACGGCGATCACCGCCAGCAACGTCTCGCGAGTCGCGACGAACGCGGCCCCCACGAAGAACGCCGCGAGCCAGCGTTCGCCGCGCGACATCGAGCGGAAGCCGCGACTGCCGTCGAGCGACCACACCGGGATCAGGTTGAAGAGGTTGATCCAGGCTCCCGACCCGGCGATCGCCGCCCAGATCGGCTGGTTCGTGACTCGATACACCACGTACGCGCTCACCGCCGCCGCCAGCCCCCACACCGGCCCGGCCAGGCCGCTGCGCGCGTCGTGGACGGGATTGGTGAGCGGCTGCTGAAGGCGAATGAAGGCGCCGAAGCCGGGGATGAACATCGGCGCCGTGGCGCGGATCCCGAAGTGCCGAAGCGCGGCCACGTGGCCCATCTCGTGGATGTAGATGCTGATCACCAGCCCGGCCGCGAACTTCCAGCCCCACGTCAGCGCGTAGAACCACATGCTGAGCGCCATCGACGAGAGCGAGCCCAGCTTGGTCAAGCCGAGCAGCAGGAACTTGATCTTCCCGAGCAAGAAGAAGAGCGCGAGCTTGCCCTTGGCGAGCACCGCCACGATCACCGCCAGCAGCGCGCCGAGCGCTCCACGGTGCTTGCCCGGCGCCTGCTCGGCCGTGGCGCCGCGCGCCAGCGCGCCATCCATCGTTCGATCGTCCATGGTCGTCACGCCCTCGGCACGACACGGTAGCCGGCGCCCGTGAGCAGCGCGCGCAGCTCGTCGATGTGATCGGGCCCGCGCGTCTCGAGCGTCAGCTCGACGTCCGTCTCGCCGAGCTCGGCGGTCGAGAAGGCGCGCTGGTGGTGGATCTCGACGATGTTGGCCCGGGTTTCCGCCACCTGCGTCGTGAGCTTCGCCAGCGCTCCCGGAACGTCGGGGATGCGCACCATCATCCGCATGAGCCGACCATCCTTCACCAAGCCCCTCTCGATGATCCGCGACAGGATGTTCACGTCGATGTTGCCGCCCGAGACGACCAGCACCACGCGCCGTCCGCTGAGCGCCAGCTTGCGGTTGGCGAGCGCCGCGAGCGGAGTCGCGCCGGCCCCCTCGGCGACCGTCTTCTCGCGCTCCATCAAGGTCAAGATCGCGCTCGCGATCTCCTCCTCGTCGACCGTGGCGATGCCATCGACCCAATCGCGTACCAGCGGGAACGTGTGCTCGCCGGCGCGGCGCACGGCGATGCCGTCGGCGAGGGTGCGCCCGCCGGGGACGTCGACGATCTTGCCGGCGGCGAGTGCCGCTTCCATCGATGCGACGCGCTCGGTCTCGACGCCGTAGACGCGCACCTTGGGATTCAGCGACTTCACCGCCAGCGCGATGCCGCCGATCAGGCCGCCGCCGCCCACCGGCACGACGATCGCCTCGGTCTCGGGAAGCTGTTCCAGGATCTCGAGCCCCACCGTGCCCTGACCGGCGATCACCACCGGGTCGTCGAAGGCGTGTACCCAGGTGAGACCGCGCTCGGTCGCGAGCCGCCGCGCCTCGCCGCAGGCCTCGTCGTAGTTGGTGCCGAAGAGCACCACCTCGGCGCCGAACGAGCGGCACGCGGTGGCCTTCACCAGCGGCGAGCCGACCGGCATGACGACCGTGGCGACCAGCCCGAGGCGCTGCGCCGCCGAAGCCACGCCCTGGCCGTGATTGCCCGCTGACGCACAGATCACGCCCGCCGCACGCTCGGCCTCCGTCAGCGTCAGCAGCTTGTTGAGCGAACCGCGGTCCTTGAAGGAGCCGGTGCGCTGGAGATTCTCGAGCTTGAGCCAGACGCGGTTGCCGGTGAGCGCCGACAACGCCTCGGTGAACTCGAGCGGCGAGCGGTGGATGTGTCCCTGCAGACGATCGCGCGCCGCGAGGATGTCGTCGAAGGTGACCATCGCGGCGCCCGTTCTACCGCGCCGGCGAGCGGCCCGGTAGCGCGCGGATCGACGCGCGGTTGCGTCCGGCTCAGGCGGCGCTCGCCGGCGCGGGCGTGTCCGCGTCGAGCAGCCCGGCTCGGCTGATGGCGTCGGTCCGCTCGCCGGGCGCCCGGTACTTGCGGACGATCAAGAGCGAGGCCGGGCATTCCGCCGCCAGGCGCTCGTGCTCACGGGCGAACATCCGCGGCTCGAGCCCCCATTGCTCGGCGACGCCCACGATCACCAGGTCGTAGCCGCGCTGCGCCTCCGCCACCACCGCGTCGAGCGGCGAGCGGGCCTCCACCACCTTGAGCTCGAGCTGCTCGGCGCGAAAAGCACTCGCCGCCGCCGAGAGCCCCGCCGACTCGTCGCCTGGGCGCCGTCCCGGCGGGATCACGTGCAGGATCGTGATGTGGCGATCGACCGCGTCCAGCTTGGATTGGCCGGCATCGTCGAGCGCCTTGCGCGACATCCGCCGCGCGAGCTCGAGCGCGCCGCGATCGTGGAGCCCACCCAGATAAGGCACGAGCACCCGCCGCCACGGCCCGAAATGGCGCTGGACGTAGACGGCGACGTCGCAGCGCGCGTCGCGCATCACGTCGTGCACGGTGCCGCTCAGGATGCTGTGGCCGAGCACCGGCTTGTGCCAGCCCATCACGATCAAGCGGGCGCCCTTGGCGTGGGCTACCGCGGTGATGTCCGCGGCCGGGTCACGGCTCACGAATTCCAGCGGGTGCACGTCCAGACCGCGAGCGCGCGCCGCGTCGAGAAGCGGTTCGAGGGGCTCGAACTCCGCTCGTCCGCCGCGCTGCGCGTCCAGCAAGGACTGATCGCTCACGCGCATCAGATGAAGGCCGTAGACCGCGGAATCGGGCTTGCGGATCACGGCCTCGGCGACCCGGAGCAGCTCCGGCCCGGCCGCCGGCAACGAGATCGGGATCAGGATCGCGTCGCCCGTCGGCTCCTCCTCCGCCGCGTCCTGGCGGATCAGGCGGCTCGGGTAGATCCACTCGAGCAACGGCGTGGTCATGAAGGTGGTGATGATCGCCATCAACACCATCATCACGAACAGCGCCGGCGAGATGATGCCGAGGTCGAGGCCGATGGTGAGGATCACCAGCTCCATCAACCCGCGGGTGTTCATGAGCGTGCCGAGCGCGCCAGCCTCGCGCCAGCTCAGCCCGGTGGCGCGCGCCGCGAGCGCCGAGCCGCCGAGCTTTCCCGTCACGGCGACCAGCAAGATCAGCCCGCATTCGAGCCACATCTCGGCGCCCTGGATGAGCCCGATGTGGGTGCGCAAGCCGGTGAACGCGAAGAACACCGGCAGCAGGAAGACCACCGTCAGGTCCTCGAGCTTCGAGGTCAGGTCGCGGACGAACGCGCCGTCCTTGGGAAGGATCGCGCCCATCAGGAAGGCGCCGAAGAGCGCGTGGATGCCGAGGCGCTCGGTGGTCCACGCGGACGCGATCATGAGCAAGAGCAGCGCCGCGATCATGTCCTGCGACATCACCCGCCCGCGATTGCGGTAGAGCACCTCGAAGCGCGCCACGGCGCGCCGCACGCCCGTGAGCATCACCAGCGCGAAGAGCGCCGAGCCGCCGAGCGTGAGCGGCAGCTCGCTGGGCGCGGACTCGGCGCGCACCAGCGTCACCACCGCGGCGAGGATGCACCACGCCGACACGTCGTCGACCGCCGCACACGCGATCGTGACCGCGCCCACCTTGGTGCGCAGCAGGTTGCGCTCGGTCAGGATCCGCGCCAGCACCGGAAAGGCCGTGACGCTCATCGCCGCGCCCATGAAGAGCGCGAAGCCGGTGAAGTGCACGCTGTCGTCCGAGAGCCGCGGATAGAGGTAGAGCGCCAGCGCCGACCCCAGGAAGAACGGCGCCACGATGCTCGCGTGGCTGGTGAGCACCGCCGTCTCGCCGCGGCCACGGAGCAGCTTCGGATCGAGCTCCACCCCCACCAGGAACATGAAGAGCACCAGCCCGGTCTGACTGAGCGCCTGCAGCGCGGAGAGGCTCGCGGGCGGGAAGAGCTGGGCCGAGAGCGCCGGCGCGACCCAGCCGAAGAACGACGGGCCGAGCAGGATGCCGGCCACCATCTCGCCCATGACCTGCGGCTGCTGGATGCGCCGGAACGACAGCCCGACCAGCCGCGAGACCGCCAGGATCACCCCGACCTGCAGCAGCAACGTGAGGACGGCGTGCATGGATTCGACTCGAGTCTAGCGCTTGGGCTCGACGCTGCGCGCCGCGTGGAACGGAACCGGCGCGCAGCTCGCGCAACCCGGGCGGACGAGCTCGCCCGTCATGCGGCGAGCGCTTCCGTCGCCGTCGATCGACGCCGAGAGCACGAGCGGAGTGGAGGCGTCGCAGCCGTCGGCGTGAACCGTGCCGTTCGGCGCCGCGGCGAGGGTGGCGGCGAGTCGGACCCCGGCGAGCGCGCCGTCGCCCGTCGCCTGCGTCGGTTCGCCGAGCGCCACCGTGACCCGGCCCCCGGACTGAGCCACGACGAGCGCCGTGGGGGTGCCGCCTGCCAGCGGCCCGGCGCACGCCGCGTCCGACGGCGAACGCTGGGCGACCGTCACGTCCCAGCGCCCGCCCACCGAGAGCGGCGGCGTGATGCGCTCGCCGACGCGCACGATGCCCGCCACGCCCAGCGACGGCAGACCGACCAATCCTGCGTAGAGCACGAGGCTTCGCACCCAACCGTGCCGGGGCGGCGCAGGCGGGGCGGTCGGCGACGTGAACGAGGGATCGTTCGTCATCCCGAGCAGGCTATCGAAGCTCGCCGCGCGCTGCCCATCCGGCGAGCTCGGCCATGCCCTCGTCGAGGCCGATGCGCGGCTCGTAGCCGAGCCACGAGCGCGCCCGCTCGATCGAGTACGGATGGGGGCGCGTGACGAAGCGAATGGCCTCGGGCTCGGCGATCGGCTTGCGCCCCAGCGCCTTGGCGGTGCGCGCCATCGCGGCGAAGGCGAGCCTGGCGGCCGGCGCCGGCAACGACGGAAACCGGCTGCGTCCGACCAGCTTGCCGAGGCGCGTGAAGTACTCGCGAAAGGTGGTCTCCGCGCCGTCGGTCAAGGTGAACGCCTGGCCGGTGGCCTCGCGTTCCAGCGCCAGGAAGATGCCGTCGATCAGGTTGTCGACGTGCACGTGGTTCATGATGCCGCGCCCGCCGTCGATCAGCAGGAAGAGCCCCCGCCGCATCAGCTCGAGCGGCCGCACCACCCACGGCACCGAGCCGGGGCCGTAGACATCGCCGGGACGGATGAGGATGGTCTCGAACTCGCCGGCGCGATGCAGCGCGCGCAGCGCGTCCTCGCTCTCGATCTTGGTCTGGCAATACGGGTTCCCTTCGCCGCGCAGCGGCCCGTCCTCGCTCACGTAGCGCGGATAGTCGAAGCCGTAGACCATCACCGACGAGAGATGCACGAAACGGGACACGCCGTGATCGCGGGCGACGCTCGCGACGTGACGGGTGCCCTCCACGTTGACGCGGCGGAAGCGCGTCCAATCGCCGCCCTCGTCGACGATCGCCGCGGTGTGGAAGACCACCGCGGCGCTGGTGCAAAGGGCCCGTACCGCGGCCGGCTCGTTCACGTCGCCGACCACGGTCTCGAACCCGGCCTGCTGGACACGTCGCGCGGCATCCGCGTCGAGCTCCAGCCCGCGCACGCGAAAGCCGCGTTCGCGAGCGCGCTCGGCCATGCGCCTGCCGATGAAGCCGCCGATCCCCGTGATCGCCATCAGCCGCGAGGCGCCGCTCACCCGTCGCCTGCTCGTGCTCATCGGAGCCGCTCCACCAGCGCCGTCATCAGCGCCACGAGCTGGTCGTGGGTCTTTCGGTCCACCAGCGAGCCGTCGGCCCGGAACGCCTCGCCGGCGCGCGAAAGATTGAGCTCGCGCGGCAAGAGATAGGCGCCCAGGCACGTGAGCGTGGGGCGAAGCGCGGCGAGACCGCGCATGCCGCCGAATCCTCCCGGCGAAGCGCTGGTGAGCGCCGCCCATTTGCCCTGGAACGGGTTCGATCCGCCGCGCGAGGCCCAATCGATGGCGTTCTTGAGCGCTCCGGGAACGCCGTGGTTGTACTCGGGCGTCGACACGAAGAGCCCGCTCGCGCCCGCGATCCGGTCCTTGAGCACGAGCGCGCCGGCCGGCATGCCGGCGCTCTCGATGTCGCCGTCGTAGACCGGCAGCGCCAGCTCCTTGAGGTCGACGACGTCGACCTCGGCGCCCGCCTCGCGCAGCGCCGCCGCGCCCAGCGCCACCAGCTTCCGGTTGAAGGAGTCCCGGCGCAGGCTGCCGGGAATCGCCACGATGCGAGGAGTGGTCACGGACGAGCTCCGAGTGGGACGAAGGGCGGACCGGGGCTGCGCTCGAAAGGCGCTACGTTATCGCTCCGGATCGAAGCGAACCGAAGTACCCGGAAACGCGACCATGGCGAGCGCCCCCTCGATCGTCTTCCTCGACTCCGCGACGCTCGGCGAGCCAACGGGCTCGCTGGCGGTCCTCGCGGAGTGTCACCCGTGCAAGTTCCACGGCGTCACGGCGCCGGACGAGGTGGCGAGCCGGATCGCCGGCCACTCGATCGTGGTGACCAACAAGGTGCGGCTCGACGCCGAGGTCCTGACCTCCGCCGCGGCCGCCTCGCTGCGGCTGGTGGCGGTGGCCGCCACCGGCGTCGACATCGTGGACCTCGCCGCGGCCCGCGAGCGCGCGATCGCGGTCGCCAACGTGGTCGGCTACTCGACGGCGTCCGTGGCCGAGCACACGATGGCGCTGATCTTCGAGCTCGCGGCGCGCGTGGGGCGCTTCGACCACGCCGTGCGCGACGGCGCGTGGGAACGAAGCCCGATCTTCACGGTGTTCGGCTGGCCGCGGGTCGAGCTGGCCGGCAAGACGCTCGGCATCGTCGGCCTGGGCGCCATCGGGCAGGCGGTGGCGAGGATCGCCACCGCCATGGGCATGGAGGTGCTGGTGGCCGCGCGCCCCGGAACCGTCGAGCCGCCCCCGCTGGGCCGAGTGCCCATCGACGAGCTCTTCACGCGCGCCGACATCCTCTCGCTCCACTGCCCGCTCACCCCCGCCACTCGCGAGCTCGTGAACGGCGCGAGCCTGGCGCGCATGAAACGTCGGGCATGGCTCGTCAACACCGCGCGCGGCGGGCTCGTCGACGAAGCGGCGTTGATCGCCGCGCTGCGCGCAGGAACGCTCGCAGGCGCCGCGCTGGACGTGATCTCGCGCGAGCCGCCGCCGCCCGATCACCCAGTGCTGCTCGCGGCGCGCGAGCTGCCCCAGCTGGTGGTGACCCCGCACGTCGCCTGGACCACTGGCGAGGCCCGCCGTCGCCTGGTCGACGAGATCGCCGACAACATCCACGCCTTCCTGCGCGGCCAAGCGCGCAACCGCGTCGCATAGCCGCGGGGGCCGCGGATCGAGCTTCGATTCCGGGCGCGGGGTGCGACGGCTCACCGCTTGGTGAGCAGCAATCGCGCGGCGACGAGCATCAGGAAGACGCCGAAGGCGCGGCGCAGCACCAGGTCGTCGAGCTTCCCGGCGAGCTTCGCGCCCAGGAACACGCCCACCAGGATCCCGCCAGCCAGCAGCGCGGCGAACGCCAGGTTCACCTGACCGCGCTTGTGGTACTCGAGCACGCCCAGGATGCCGACCGGCAGAAGCAACGCGGCCAGCGAGGTGCCGTTGGCGGTGTGCTGATCGATCCTCGCGATCAACACCATGGCGGGGATCATCACCACCGCCCCGCCGACGCCGAAGAGCCCCGACACGATCCCACCCGCCAACCCGATCAGCGCCATCTGCAGGTAGAGCATTCGCTTTCTCCATCCCCTCCCGCGGGCGTTGCCCGCGTGACCCCCGCAGCGTACGCGACGAACCGCGATCACCGCTGGTGGCGCGGCGCAACGCCGCCGACTCGACGCCGGTCCGAGCGCGATCGCTCGGCGCGCGGCCGTGCGCCGAGCGGCGGCCGGTGATCGCGGTGCGCCGCCTCGCCGGCGTCTCGCCGGCGCTCAGCCTTCCTTCTTCTTGAGCGTCGCGTCGTTCTCGCGAATGAACGAGCGGATGTCGTCGGCCATGTCGAGCAGCTTCTCCCACTGCTCGCGATAGAGCGTCACGGGAAATCGCCCGAGGCCGTACACCGAGAGCGCCCCCTTCTCGCTCACCTTGAGCGAGAGGCCCTTCTGGCTGCGGCGCTTCAACGCGTCGTTCTCGGCACGCAGGCGGTCCAGCTCGGCTTGCATCTCTTGATCGGACATGGCTCCCCCCGAAACGAGTTGTGATAGAGGAGCCTTCCATGAGATCGGCGCGAGCGGAAAGACCTCGCGCGCGGCGAGCGCTGCTCGGCGCCGCGATCGGGTGGTGGCTCGCGCTCGCCCTGGGCTGTGACGGCGAGAACGGCGCGGGGCTCGCGCGCGGCGGCGTCGCGGTCGGCGACGATACCGCGCGCGTCCGCTTCGAAGCGACGTCGGCGACGCTCACGCTCGCTCGCGGCAACGACGTGCTCCTCGAGCTGCCCCGCGATGCGCTCGCGCTGGGCGCCGTCGATCGGATCGACGATCAGCTCAACTACGATCCCTACTGGCTCGGCAATCCGCTCTACCAGCCCGCGGGCCTGACCTGGCTCACGCCCACCTCGGCGTCGCTGAGCGATGCGTCCCCGTCGGCCTTCACCGTCGCGCTGGGGTACGAACGGGGTGCCAGCGCCACGCTGCACGTGGAAGCGCGCGCGCCGGGGCGCTTCGAAGCCCGCTTCACACCGAGCGCGAGCGGTCCGCCGATCGCGTTCCTGCGGATCGCGTCGCGGGTGGATTCGACCGAAGGCTTCTACGGCTTGGGCGAGCATTTCGACACCGTCGACCAGCGCGGCCAGGTGCGCGCCATGCAGCTCGAGGGGAGCCTCGCGCTCGAGAGCTTCTACAACGAGGTCCACGTGCCGGTGCCGTTCGTGATCGGCACCCGCGGCTGGGGCCTCTTCGTCGAGAACCGCCATCCCGGGCTCTTCGACGTCGCCGCCGCGGCGTCGGATCGCGTCACGGCCACGTTCGGGACCGGTGCCGCATCGAGCGCCGGGCTCACGTTCCATCTCTTCGCCGCCGAACGGCCGCTCGACGTCACCAAGCGCTATTACGACGTGACCGGCTATCCGCGGCTGCCGGCGCCGTGGGCGCTCGGGCCGTGGCTCTGGCGCGACGAGAATCGCGACCAGGCGGAGGTGGAGCGCGACGCCGAGCGCATCCGCGACCTCGACCTGGCCCACTCGGCGATCTGGATCGACCGCCCCTACGCCACCGGGGTCAACACCTTCGACTTCAACGCGCCCCAGTTCCCGGACCCGGCGGCGATGATCGCCCGCCTTCACGCGCTGGGCTTCCGCACCGCGCTCTGGCACACGCCGTACCTCGACGAATCCGACCCCGCGACGAGCGAGCTACGCGATCTCGCGACGCGCAACCGCTACTACCCGCCGCGCAGCGGGCTGCTCTTCAATGGCTGGGGGCGGCCGATCGATCTGACCAATCCGCAAGCCTTCGCGTGGTGGCAGAGCCTCATCCGCCGCTACACCAGCGCGGGCGTCGAAGGCTTCAAGCTCGACTACGGCGAGGACGTGGTTCCCGGCGCGCTGGGCATCCGCGACAAGTGGAACTTCGCCGACGGGAGCGACGAGCGCACCATGCACGCGGCCTTCCAGCTCTTCTACCACCGCGTTTACGCCGAGACGCTGCCCGAGAGCGGAGGATTCCTGCTCTGCCGTCACGCGACCTACGGCGACCAGGTGAACGCGAGCGTGATCTGGCCCGGCGACCTGGATGCGACGTTCGCGCGCGCCGGCGATGCGGCGCGCGACCGCGACGGCGAGCGTTACAGCTCGGTGGGCGGCTTGCCCGCGTCGATGATCGCCGGGCTCACGCTCGGCCCCTCGGGGTTCCCGTTTTACGGCTCGGATACCGGCGGTTATCGCCACTCGCCACCCGACAAGGAAGTCTTCGTGCGGTGGTTCGAGCAGACCTCGCTCTCGAGCGTGATGCAGATCGGCACCAGCACCAACGACGTCGCCTGGGAGCCCACCGCCGAGAACGGCTTCGACGCCGAGGTCCTCGACCTCTACCGCCTCTACACCCGGCTGCACCTGCGGCTCTTCCCCTACGAATGGACGCTGGCGCGGCGCATCGCCGTGGACGGACGCCCGATCCAACGCCCGGTCGGCCTCGCCTACCCGGAGCTCGGCGAGCATCCCTGGGACGAGTACCTGTTCGGCGACGATCTGCTGGTGGCGCCCGTCGTCGCGCGCGGCGCCCGCCAGCGCTCGGTGCTGCTGCCGCCCGGCACCTGGCTCGACTGGTGGACGAGCGCACCCACCCACGGCGTCGCTCGCATCGAGGTGGAGGCACCGCTCGATCGCTTGCCGCTCTGGATCCGCGCAGGCGCGATCGTGCCGCTGCTTAGGCCCACCATCGACACCCTCGCGCCCACCACCGATCCCACCCGTGTCGACTCCTACGCGACCACCCCCGGCGTGCTGTATCCCCGCGTGGCGCCGCCCGCCGAGCCAGGGGAGTCCGGCGAGATCGTGCTCTTCGACTCCACGCGGCTCGCCCAATCGCTCACGGCGGAAGCCTTGAGGCTCGACTACGCGCCTGGCGACGAGCTCGCGAACGGCGTCGTGTTCGAGGTGCTCGGCGTCGCGGCGCGGGTCACGAGCGTCAGCGCCGACCAAGTCGCGCTGCCCGAGCGAGCGAGCCTCGCGGAGCTCGAGGCCGCAGGTTCGGGCTACGTTGCAGACGCGGAGGCCTCGGGCTCGACGTGGATCGCCGTGCCGGCCGGCGCCCACGCGATCGAGGTTCGCTTGCGCTGACCGCGTGGCGCGGCGCGAAAAAGAGCTTCTCGAGGGCTCCTCTCCCACACGCGCCGCGTGGTAGCGTCCCGCCACCATGAAAAGAACCCATACGACGCTCGTTTCTGCGATGAGCCTGCACCTCGTCGCGCTGCTGCTCCTTCTCACCTGGCTGCCCGCGGCGCGAGCCCAAGCGCCCGATGCGGGCGATCCGCAGGGCGAGCAAGCCGAGCAAGGCGACGCAGGCGAATCGGTCTTCTCCAAGGCCGTCCTCGGCCCCAAGCAGGTGGACCTCGGCCACGATCTCGTGATCGATCTGCCCGAGGGCTACGCGCTCTTCGAGCAACCGACGGCCGGCGAGCTGATGGAGCGGATGGGCAACCCGAGCCGCGACGGCCTGGTGGCGCTGGTGACCAAGCGCGAATCCGAGTGGCTGGTCACCGTGACCTACGACGACGAGGGATACGTCAAGGACGACGACGCCGCGAAGCTCGACGCCGCAGAGCTGCTCGACTCGATCCGCCAGGGCACCGAAGCCGCCAACCGCCAGCGCCAGAAGCGCGGCATCCCCGCGGTGGAAGTCGTGGGTTGGGACGAGCCGCCCGCGTATCACGCCGACGTGCACCACCTCGTGTGGGCCGTTCACGGGCGCTCCGAGGGCCACGAGATCGTGAACTTCAACACCCGCGTCCTCGGGCGCCGCGGTGTCGCCTCGCTCAACCTGATCGACGATCCCTCGAACCTGACCAACTCGAAGCCCGAGGCGGCGACGCTGCTGGCCGCGACCACCTTCAAGGTCGGGTCGCGCTACCAGGACTTCCAGGCGAACAACGACAAGGTGGCCGAGTACGGGCTCGCGGCGCTCATCGCCGGCGGCGCCGGTGCCGCCGCGCTCAAGGTCGCCAAGGTGGGCTTGCTGGCGAAATTCGGCGGCAAGCTCATCGCGCTCTTGATCGCGTTCAAGAAGGTCGTGATCGTGGCCGCGCTGGGCGTGGTGGGCTTCCTTCAGAAGCTCCTCGGCGGCGGCAAGAAGAAGGCGCCGACGACGTAACGAGCAGCACGAGCCAAGCTGCTGCTTGCGAATGCCCATCGGACCGCAAGCAGCTCGAGGCTCGACCTCCGCGTCGGCCGGGTTCGCCACGTCGCCCTGGCGGCGACGGTGCGTGGCGTTCGCGTTCGTCGCGCTCGCGACGCTCACGATCGTGGAGGTCTCGCTGCGCGCGGCGGGGTTCGCCTATCGCGTTCACCAGAACCGCGCGTTCGGCCTCTCCCCCGCCGACGAGAACGCCGTCCGCATCGTCTGTCTCGGTGAATCGACCACCGCCAACGGCGGGCGAGACTCGTATCCGAGCCAGCTCGAGCGGGTGCTGAACGAGCGCGGCGGCGGGCGCCGATTCCGGGTGTTCAACGAAGGGCTGCCGGGACGCGACACCGCGACCATCGCCTCGCGGCTCCTCCTCAACCTCGAACGCTACCGCCCGCAGGCGGTGGTGACGATGATGGGCATCAACGACCGGCCCGGGATGCCGATCTTCGATCCGTCGCACGCGCCCGACGAGAGCGCCGGGCGCCGCGTGCGCTCGCTGCGCGTGGTGAGCCTGGCGCGCGTGGTCGCGAGCCGCGTGCGCACCCTGGCGTCGCGGCCCACGCCGGTGACAGCCGAGGCGGCGAGGTCGACGACGGCGGGGTCGAGCGAGCCCGACCCGCAGGAGCTGAATCGGCGCGCGCTCGGCGGCGAGCTCGGCGACGGGCCCGACCCGACGGCCTCCGACGATCCCCGGGAGCTCGCCGCGGCGGCGTACCGGGTGCTCAACCGCGGCGAGCCCGAGCGGGCCGAGACGCTGCTCCGGCGCGCGGTGTCGCTGGCCCCGGGCGACGCTCGCGCCCAGTTCCGCCTCGGCGAGCTGCTCTGCGGGCTCGAGCGATTCGACGAAGGGGGCGCGACCCTGGAACGAGCGCGGGCGCTCGACCCCGGCGACGCCGAGATCGGCTTCTCGCTCGCGAACTGCTACCGCGAGGGCCGCCGCTACGACCGCGCCGAGCCGGTCTACCGCGCGACCATCGCGCTCGCCCCAAGCGATCCGTGGCCACGCATCGATCTCGCGATCGCCTATACCGAGCAGCACCGCTTCGCCGAATGCGAGACGACCCTCGAGGAGGCGATCGCGGCCAGCCCCACGACGGATGAAGCGTACCTGCGCCTCGCCGACTGCCACTGGGCCGAGGCCGAGTACCGAGAGGCCATCGGGGCGATGGATCGCCTGATCGCCGTGAATCCGCGCAACGACCGCGCCTACGGCCAGGCGGCTCGCTCGTATCAGGCGCTCGGCGACGCGGCGACCGCCGCGCGCTACCTCGCGCGCGCCAATCAAGCGCGGCTCGCGAGCATCCTGCCCGCGACGGTGGCCAACTACCGCTGGATCGCGCGCACGCTCCACGAGCGCGGCGTGCGGCACGTCGCGGTCCAGTATCCGGCTCGGCCGCGGGACCTGCTGGAAGCGGTGCTCGGCGACGCGCCGGACGTGGCGGTGGTGGACGACGAGGCGATCTTCAAGGATGCGATCGACCGCTTCGGTTACGACGCGATCTTCGAGAACCGCTTCGCCGGCGACTTCGGTCACGGCACCGCGCGCGGCAACCGCATCCTCGCCGAGAACGTCGCCGCGACGATCCTCGCGATGTTCCCGTGAGCGCGCCCGGCGCGATGCCCGGCGAGCTCGCGGGACGCGCCGAAAGGGCCGAAAGGAGCGAAGGCGTCGCGAGGAACCGCGACGCCTCCGATCCTGCGAGCGCGAGCGCCGGGCCCGCCGCGACCTCGGCGGCCCGGGATCAATTCGCCTTGCGGAAGCGCTCCATCAGACCGACGAGCTTCTCCACGCCCGCGAGCGGCATGGCGTTGTAGATCGACGCGCGCAGCCCACCCACCGAGCGATGGCCCTTGAGGCCCACCAGCTTCAGCGCGTCCGCCTCCTTCAGGAACTTCTTCTCGAGCTCCTCGCTCGGCAGCAAGAACGTCACGTTCATCCGCGAGCGATGCGCGCGGTTCGTCACGCTTCCTCGGTAGAAGCCGTTCGAACCGTCGATCGCGTCGTAGAGCACCTTGGCCTTGGCCTCGTTCGCCTTCTCGATGGCCGCCAAGCCGCCCTGCTCCTCGATCCACGCCAGCGTGAGACCGACCAGGTACACGCCGAGCGTCGGCGGGGTGTTGTAGAGCGACTGGTTGTCGGCGTGGGTCTGGTAGCGCCAGATGGTGGGAATGGTCTTCGGCGCCGACGCCATCCACGCCTTCTCGACGATCACGATGGTCACGCCCGACGGGCCGGCGTTCTTCTGCGCGCCGGCGTAGATGAGGGCGAACTTCCCGCCGTCCACGGGCCGCGAGAAGATGTCCGAGGACATGTCGCAAACGTGGCGCTGGCCGGGGAACTCGGGCAGCGTCGGCCATTGCGTGCCGTAGATCGTGTTGTTCGAGGTGGTGTGCACGTAAGCGGCGTTGGCGGGCACCGCCACACCGTCGAGCGAGGGCAGCTCGCAGAAGTTCTGGGCCTCGCTGCTGGCGATCGACACCGCGTTGCCGAGGCGCTTCGCTTCCTCGAGCGCCTTCTTCGACCACGCGCCCGAGAGCACGTACGCGCCGACCTGATCCTTGCCGAGGAAATTCAACGGGATCTGCGCGAACTGGCCGCTCGCGCCGCCCTGCAAGAAGAGCACGTCGTGGGTATCGGGAACCTGGAAGAGTCGTTTCACGCGCGCCATCGCGTCGGCGTTGATCGCCTCGAACTCCTTCGAGCGGTGGCTGATCTCGAGGACCGAGAGGCCCACACCGTCGAGCGCCAGGACCGCGCGCGACGCCTTCTCCAGGACCGAGAGCGGCAGGATGGCGGGGCCGGGATTGAAGTTGACGGGACGATCGCTCATGGGAGTTCGCTCCTCGCCGAGATGGCGGTCGCGCTCAGGACGCCCGAATGCCTCGGCCGCCATGACGCGGTGCGTGGAAATCCAGCCGGATTAGCACATTTCGACGCTGCAGGGAGCGAGCACCGCGACCCGTCCGCACGTAGCCGCGCGAACGAGACGCGGGATACAACACTCGTCCCGCTTCGACCCGCAATCGGCGCCGCGCGCGTCGCACGAGGAGAGACCCGCATGGCATCGGCCGAGCTCGCTCAATTGATCGCGGACCTCGACCACGCCGATCCGGCGATCCGTCACAAGGCCGCCAACGACGTGGCGAACCTGGGCGTCGACGCCATCGAAGCGATCCCGACCTTGATGGCCCATTTCCACGATCCCGACCAAGGCGTCCGCGTGATGGTCCTCAACGCGATCGGCATCATCGGCTCGCCGGCGCGCGGCGCGGTGAACGAGCTGCGCAAGCTGCTCAAGGACCCCGACGAGGAAGTCGCGCAGATGGCCGATTTCGCCCTCGTGCAGATCCAAGGCTCCTGAGCGGGGAATCGAGCATCCCGTCCTTCGCGCTCGCCGACGTTCTCGCCGCGGGGCTTCTCGAGCAGGGGCGCTACCCTCGCCGTCGCGCCGCTCGCCGAGGGTGCGACGCGCGGACGCCCGACCGGCGCCAGGCGACCGCGCGGTGAGACCGTTCGCCCACGGGTGGTGGCGCTGGCGGGCGCGCCGGGCGCTCGCCCTCGCGCGGCGCGCGACAGCCGAGCCAGGGCTCGGGCCGCGCGCGCGGAGCCTCCTCGAGGCGGCGATCGCGAGCGGCGAAAGCACCGGCTGCAACGACGCCCCCGCGTTCGCCGCGTGCGTGGAGGAGCTCGCCGTGCTCACGATCCGCGCCGGCGATCTCGCGGCGAGCGAAGGGCTGATCGCACGACGCGTGGCGCTCGGCGAGGCCCAGGGCGATCGAGCCGCGCAGCTGGCGCTCGCCGATTTCCTCTACCGCGTGACGCTTCGGCTTCGCGCCGCCCGGCAGCACGCGCTCGCCGAGCCCCACGCCCGTCGGGCGCTCGCGCTGCTGGAATCCGCCGTGCCGCCAGCGGACCCGCGCATCGAGCAAGCCCTCGACACCCTCGCCAGCATCGCGCTGCGCACCGGCAAGCTCGCCGACGCGGAGCAGCTGCTCGTGCGCTTGCTCGCCATCGAGGAGCGCCACGGCGGCGGGCTCGCGCTGGCGTCGACGCTCAATCGGCTGGCGCAGGTGGCCCGCAGCCTCGGCAAGCACGCCGAGGCGAGCGTGATCGACGAGCGCGTCGCCGCGCTGCGCGACGCGTCGCGAGGCTGACGCGACGGGGCTCGATCCCACGCGCGAAGGAGGCGGCCGCGCGGGGGTAGACTACGCTCGGCCGTGCATGTCCTTCCCTCGGCACCGGAGGTGATCGTGCAACGACACCCGCGCACGCGCTCGTGGAAACGGCTCGCCGCGCTCGCCGTCCTCGCCGGCACGACGGGCTGCAGCCTGCTCATCCCGGACGTGAAGGTGAACGTCAACGTCTTCGACCAGCGCACCCAGCTCGAAAACCAGGTGCGCGGCACCTACGAGGAGCTCTCCGACGAGCTGCTGCTGGTCGCTTCGGTGCGCGGCATCGATCCCAACGGCAGGCTCACCAAGCCGCCGCCGCTCGCCACGGGCAAGGAAGAAGCGCTGCGCGCGGCGCAGAGTCGCGAGTTCAACCGCGACGATCTCGTCGAGCTGATGCGCCAAGGGTGCGCCGGCGAGAGCGTCGACGGCGGCGTCGCTGCGCGTCCCTGCGCCCAGACCGAGCAGGACCCGCGCTACCGCGCCTTCGCGGAGGCGTTGCTGGGCGAGGAGAACGCCGACCGGCTGGTGCTCATGCGGCGCGTGATCGCCACCAACGCCGATCTCACGGAATCGGACCTCGGCGAGGTGCGCAAGATCTTCGCCGACGTGAATCGCGAGAACGCCCAGCCCGGCTGGTGGGTCGAGCAAGCCGGCGGCGCCTGGACCCGGAAGGGCGGCTCGTGAACGTGCGGCGCTGGGCCGCGAGCACGCTCGTGGCGGCGCTCGCGCTCGCCGCGTCGGCGGGTGGGTGCAGCGGCGCGCGCGCGCCGGCGCCCGGCCAGCTTGCGGGCGAGACGCTGAGCGGCGCGCCGGTCCACTCCGAGATCGACGGCCTCGAGCGCGCGTCGTTCCTCACCAGCCACACCGCCAACGACTTCCTGCCGCAGCCCTCGCCGGACGGTCGCCAGCTGCTCTACGTGAGCGAGCGCGACGGCCAGAAGGACCTCTTCGTGAAGCCGCTCGGCGGCGGGGTCGGCCGCGGCTCGATCCAGGTCACGTTCCACGCCGCCGACGACGGCGATCCGTGCTGGTCGCCGGACGGCGAGCGCATCGGGTTCTCGTCGCAACGCGAGGATCCCGACGGCGACATCTACGTCGTTCGGCTGCCGCCCGTGCCGGGACTCGCCGAGCTGGTGGGCGAGCGCGCCGTCTGGCAGCGCGCCGGCATGCTCACGCGCCTCACCGACGGCATGACCGCCGACCGCCAGCCCGCGTGGTCGCCCGACGGCGACTCGATCGTCTACACGTCGCGCTGGAAGAACGAGAGCCTCGAGAACTTGTGGATCCTCGATCCCACCAAGCCCGCGTGGCGCTGGCGGCTCACCTGGGCGGGCGGCCACGACGCCGTCTGGACGCCGGACGGCCAGTGGGTGATCTACGCGGCCGCGCGCGGCTCGGATCCCGCGGATACCGATCTGTGGGCCATCCGGCCGAGCGACGGCGCCGAGCGGCAGCTCACCTCCGGCCCGGCGCTGGACGCGAGCCCCGCGGTCTCGGCCGACGGCCTGCACGTGGTCTACGCCCGCTTCGCGACCGACACCAACGACGACGGCCGCATCGGCACCGACGACGACGCGTCGATCGCACGCCTCGACCTCGACACCAGCCGCCTCGCCGAGCTCACCGAGACCTCGCTGCCGACGCCGATCCCGCTCACTCCCGACGACTACTTCGACGCGTTCCCGCGGGTCGTGGGCAGCCGCGTGGTGATGGCATCCGATCGGCTCGCGGTCCGCGGCCGCAATCTCGACGTCGTCGAGATACCGCTCGCAGGGCTGGTGCGCGAGGAAGCGAGCGCCGCCGAGCAGCTCCGTCTCGCCCGCGCCCTCGATGCGCGGCCGGGCCTCGACCCACGCGTACGCATCCTCGGCTACGCGAAGGTGCTGCGTCCCTTCGCCGCCGGGAGCGCCGCCAGCGCGGACGATCTCGACGAAGCGCGCGAGCGGATCGGCGAGCTCGAGCTCCTCGCCGGCCAGCGCCGCGAGGCCGTGCGCGCGTTCGAGGCGCTGGTGGCGAGCGCCGCGCCGGGAGCGATCGCGCGAGCCCGCGCCGAGGTGGAGCTGGTGAAGATCCGCCGCGAGGACGCCGAGGACGATCTCTCGGCGCCCGCCCAGCGGCACGCGCTCGACGAACGCCTGGACGCGGGGCTCGCCACCCTGGCCGAGATCGACCGGCGTTTCCCGGGCACCCTCGAGATCCAGGTGCGCGCGGCGATCGAGCGCGGCCGCCACCATCTCTCGCGCGGGATCCGCGGTGCCGCCCTCGACGACTTCCGCGCCGCCGAGGCCGCGGCGCAGACGTTTCCCGCCCTCGCCGCCGAAGCGGCGTTCGAGCGCGGGCGCGTCTACCAATCGGTCTCGGACACACAGGGCTTGGTCGGCTCGGACGTGAACCTGCTCACCCGCTATCGCGACGTGGCGCCCTGGGCGGAGCGCGCCGCCGACCGCGCCATCGCCGCGGTCCTCGGCGACGCCACGGTGCTCGAGCCGGCGCAGCGTCTCGCCCGGCTCGTGGATCTCGCCGCCGAGCGCAAGGCGGTGCCGGTGCTGCCGGCGCGCGCGCTTCTCGAGGTCGGCAGGGCGCACGCGGAGGCCGGTCGCCCCGAGCGCGCCCAAGAGGTCTATCGCCGCGTTCCCGCCGAGTTCCCGGAGGATCGGGCGCAAGTGGCCGAGGCGCGCTTCCGGCTCGCCAGCCTCGCCTACGCTGCCGGGCGCTGGGACGAAGCCCTCGAGCAGTACCGCCTCATCCAACGCGACGTGCCGCAAGCCGAGCGCGCCTACGAGCTGGCGCGGGAGAGCTTCGTGCGCGCGGCGGTCGAGAAGGGCGAAGCGGAGATCAAGGGACGCGATCCCCAGAGCGCCATCGCCACCTTCGTCGGCCTGGTGAAGTACGACCCGAGCGTCGTGGAAGCGCACCGCGGGCTCGTCGACGCCTACGTCCGCGCCCGGCGCCTGAAGGAGATCCAGAGCCACTACGAGGCGCAGCTCGAGCAGAACCCCAGCGACGCGGTGGCGGCGTACGCGCTCGGGCTCGTCTTCACCTACCCCGAAGCGCTCGATCTCGACGCCGCCGAGAAGTGGCTCAGGCGCTCCATCGTCCTCGATCCGCGCAACGCGTACGCGCACCAGACGCTCGGCTTCGTCCTCAAGGCCCGCGCCGACCGCGTCGAGGAGCCGAGCCTGGCGCGCGAGCTGATGGACGCCACCGTGGGCTCGGTGCTGGCCAAGACGGGCATCCGCTCGCAGGAGACCGAGCGCAAGGAAGACCTGCTCAACCAAGCGCTCGAGAAGTACCAGGCCGCGCAGGCGCTCTCGAACGAAGCGATGAGTCCCGGTCAGCGCGCCGATCTCGACCTCAACCTCGGCAACGTCTATCTCGAGCTCGGCAACGATCTGCGCGCGTACGAGTCGTACCGAGCGCGCGAGGCCTCGGGCCGGCCGTTCGCCGTCGAGGAACAGGAAGCGCTCTTCCACACGAGCTTCTCGAAGGCGGCCCACCGCACGGGGCACCTCGACGAGGCCGAGCGCCACGCGCTCGCCGCGCTGGCGTTCTGGCGCCCGCGCAAGGACGAGGCGCGGATCTACGAGCTGGTCGACAGCCTCGGCCTCGTCTACCAGGAGCAAGGCCGGCGCACCGAGGCGGTGGAGGCCTATCGCGAGACGCTCGAGATCAGCCGGCGGCGCGGCGACGAGTCCAACGCCTTCCGGGCGCTCATGAACCTGGCCGTGAATCTCACGTTCCAGGCGGAAAACGGCGTGCGCGGCGCCGATTGGTCGCTGCTCGACGAGGCGCTCGCGCGTCACGAGGAGGCGCTCGCCAAGCTCGGCACGCGCGCCACGCGAAGCGAGAGCAGCACCGGGTTCGCCGTGACCAACGTGAACGTGGCGCTGGCCGGCGAGTCGTCCTCCGCCGCCACCGGCTTCGACGAGGCGGGCTTCCGGCGCCTCTTCCTCACCTTCGTCGCCCGCATCCACCGCGATGCGGGCAACGTCGACGAGAGCGTCGCGGCGCTGACGGCCAAGCGTGCCCAGCTTCCCGCGCTCGAGCCACGCGACGCGGCCCGTAACCCGGGCACCGCCATCGACCACGCGATCCTGCTCGAGCAGATCGGCGCGCTTAGGCTGGCGCAAGGCAAGCCCGCCGAGGCGCTTGGCGCGCTGACCCGATCGCTCGAGCTCTGCGAGGCCCTGGGCGACGTCGGGTTGGCAGGCGCCGTCGCGGGTATCGAGCAGCTCGCGCGCCTGGCCGGCGAGGCCCCGGCGAGCGTCCTCGACGACACCCGCGCAGCAGCGCTCGTCGCGCACGCCGAGCGCGTGCGCGAGCTGGCGTCCAACGCCACCACGAATCCCGAGCGCCGCTGGCTCGTGGCGCGAGCGTGGAACGCCGAGGCGGAGATCGTGCGGGCCGGCATCGCGCGCGAGCCCGCGGCACCGGCGGCAGGCTCGCGAGCGACCGTGGCGGAGCGCGTGCGCAGCGGTCTCGCGGCCGCCGAGCGGGATGCCGCGGCGCTCGATCGCGCGCGCGCGGCCCTCGACCAGGCGCTCACGGTGCTCGGGGCGCCACGACCGGACGACCCGCCGGCGATCGCGCGGGCGCGGGCCATCTCGGCGGTGAACCGGGCGCGGCTGGGGTTGCGGGTCGCCGCCGATGCCAGCGCGGCGCGCGCGGCCCTCGACGTCGCCTTGGGCGGGCTGCGCGACGGCGCCGACGACGACCTACGCTGGCGCGTGCTCGCGGAGCGCGGCGCGCTGCGCGAACGAGCGCGCGACGACCAGGACGGCGCGACCGCCGATCTGGAAGCGGCGGCGGCGCTCGTGAAGGCGCTCGCCCCGGGAACGCTCGAGGTCGACGATGCCGGCGAGCTCGATGCGCTCTTCGACAGGCTCGCCAGCCGTGCCGTCGTCCAGGGACGGGTGTCGAAGGCGCTCACGCTGCTCGACACCGCGCCCGCGATCGCCCTCGCACACGTGGTCGGCGCGGGGCTCGCGCCCGAGCCGCCGCGACCGCCCGATGCCGCGCTCGCCGCCGCCGTGGGCTCGCCGCCGCAAGAGGAGAAATCGCGCGAGCGCGAGGTGCTCGCGAGCGTGCTCGCCCGCGAGCCTCTCGATCCCGGCGATCTGCAGGCGCGGCTCGGCGAGGGCGAGATCGTGCTGGCGCCGGTGACCGTGCCGCGCTCGGCGATCGTCCGGGTGTTCCGCCTCGACGCCGCGCGCCTCGACGCGGTGGAGGTGCCGCGCACCGGCGACGACGCCGCGCTCGCGAGCGCGGTGATCGCCGCGGGGCTCGGTGGGCGCAGACCGACGGCGCTCTACCTCTCACCACGCGCCGAGCTGGTCCGCTTGCCGTGGGAGAGCGCGATCCCCGTGGGAGTACCGTCGGCGCGGGTGCTGAGCCTCGCACACCTCGCCGCCTCGCTCGATGCGCGCAACGTGCTGCGCGAGGGCCGCTTGCGCATCGCCGCCGAGCGCACACCCGGGCCCGTCGCACCCGAGGTGACCGAGATCGCGGGCGCGGATGCGGATCGCGAGCGCATCCTGCGCGAGCTCCCTGGGAAATCGATCGTCGAGATCGCGACGCCGCTCACCGGCGGCAGCGACCCGCTGGCGCTGCGCCCCGCGCTCCCGCTCGGTGCGGGCCGGCTGCAGCGCTTCACCCTCGACGATCTGGTGCGCGAGCCGGCGCGCCGCCGCGTGGCGCTCGCGCAGGCGATCGAGGCGTCGTCGCTCACCCGTGACGCCGCCGTGCAGGTCCTCGCTGCCGCCGGCTTCCCGTCGGTCGTGATCGCGCCGGAGGCCTCGACCCGCGAGCGCGTCGTGGCGGCGCTCGGCGAAGCCTCGGTGGGCGAGGCGGTGGCGAGCGCCCGCAAGAGCGCTCCCACGACTCCGCTCGAGCTCTACGGCGCGGTGGGATTCGACGCCGACCAGGCGCTGGCGTTCGCCGAGGAGCGCTACGGCGATCTCGTCGCCCAGGCGGCGCGCGCGTATCGAGAGGAGCGCTGGAAGGACGCGGCCGACGCGTTCGCCGACGCGCTCAGCCTGGAAGAGATCCTCGATCGCCCGGCCGACCGCGCGCAGATGCTCTACCGGCTCACCGACGCCTGCGCCCGCGCCGGCCAATGGCAGCGAGCCACGCGCTACCAGCAGCAATCCGTCGCCGACGCGCGCAAGCAAGGCGATCCGGCGGCGCTCGCCCAGGCGCTCTTCGACCTCGGCGTCTTCCGCTCGCGCGCCGAGGATTTCGACGGCGCGATCGCCGCCCTCGGCGAGACCGCAGCGCTATGGGCCAAGCTCGGACGCGTCGCGGACAAGAGCCAGGCGCTCGCGGTGCAAGGGATCGCCGAGGAGAGCGCCGGGCGTTACCAGCGCGCGCTCGAGACCTTCGGCACCGCGCTGGCGCTCGACGAGGTGAGCGGTGCCTCCGAGGGCCAAGGGCGCCAGATTCGCCGCATCGGCCGCATCCAGCTGGTGCGGCTCAATCGCTACGCGGACGCGGAAGCGAGCTTCCGCAAGGCGCAGGCGATCCTCGAGAGCGCAGGCGACGTCCCGGGCTGGATCGAATCGACCCTGGAGATCGGCCTCGCGCGAGTGGCGATCGGCGATCTCGCCGGCGCCATCGCGCAATACGACGAAGGGCTCGAGGCGGCGCGGGACTCCGACGAGAAGGCGCTCGTCGCCAAGGCGCTCGCCTACCGCGCCGAAGCGCATTGGCTCTCCGCGAGCTACGGCGAGGCCTTCGCCGACATCCGCGCTGCGGAACAAGCGGCCGAGGCGGCCTCAGCGCCGCGCCAGGCGTTCCTGGCGACCAACCTGAACGCGTTGGTGCGATGGAGCCTGAACGACTTCGACGCGGCGCTGGACGAGGCCGAACGGGCGCTCGCGCTCGCCGAGAAGCTGGGCGAGAAGACGGACGTATCCGCCGTCCACAACAACCTCGGGATCATCCACCGCGACGCCGGCCGGCCTGCGGCGGCGCTCGAGGAGCTGGACCAAGCGCTCGCGGTGGATCGCGCCATCGGCTCGCGCTGGGGCGAGGGCTACGACCTGCGCAACATCGGCATGACGTACCTCGTCATGGGTCGCCTGGACGCCGCGCTCGACTCCCTGACCCGCGCGGTCGACGTGAGCCGCTCGATCGGCGATCGGGTCAACGAGGCGAAGGCGCTCGTGAGCCTCGGCGACACCCAGCTCGCGCTCGCGCGGCCCGCAGACGCCGAGCGGACCTTCGTCGACACCGCGACGCTGGCGCACGAGCTGGGCGTGCGCGAGGTCGAGTGGCGCGCGCTCTGGGGCCGCGGCCGCGCGGAGCGCGAACAAGGCCGGTTCCCCGAGGCCCGCGCCAGCTTCGAGGCGGCGGTGGAGCTGGTGGAGAGCCTGCGCGCGGCCCTCAAGATCGAGGAGATGCGCAACGGCTTCATCACCAACAAGGTCGATCTCTACGAGGACCTGATCCGGCTCCTCCTCGACCGCGGCGAGGTGGCGCGCGCCTTCGACGTCGCGGAGCGGTCGCGGGCACGCGGCTTCATCGACCTGCTGGGCAACCAGAAGCTCGCGCCCGCGAAGGCGGCGAGCCGCGAGCTGCTCGCGAAGGTGCGCGCCCTCGACGTGCGCGTCGAGGAGGTGCGCAGCCAGCCGGCCGGCGCCGATCGCGACCGCGCGCTCGCCGCCGCCGAGAGCGAGCGCAAGGACCTGCTCACCCAGATCCAGCTCGAGGACCCGGCGCTCTCGAGCTTCGTGTCGGTGTCGCCGCTCGACGTCGCGGGCGTGAGAGCGCTGCTCGCGCCCGACGTGACGCTGCTCGCGTACTTCGTCGCGAAGAGCGAGGTGATCGTGTGGGTGGTGCGGAACGACTCCCTCGACGTGGCGCGCACGCCGCTCACGCGCGCCGAGCTCGAGAAGCGCGTGCTCGGCTTCCGCGACCGGATCCAGAAGGTGGAGCCGGTGGAAGCGGAGTCGCAAGCGCTCTACGACGCGCTGATCCGGCCCATCGCGGCGCGCATCCCCAAGGACGCCACCCTCGCGATCGTGCCCCACGGCATCCTTCACTACCTGTCGTTCGCCGCGTTGGCCGACGCCAAGGATCCGGCCGCCCCGTACCTGATCCAGCACCACCCGATCTTCATGAGCGCCAGCGCCAGCGTCCTCGCCTACACGGTCAAGCCCGACGCCGGTCGACCGCGCGGGGCGCTCAAGGTGCTGGCCATCGGCAATCCCGATCTCGGGACACGCGATTTCGATCTGCCGTTCGCCGAGAAGGAAGTGAAGAGCCTCGCCTGGACGTATCCGCAGATCGACATCCTCACCGGCGCCAAGGCCACCAAGGAATGGCTGCTCGCGCACGTCGGCGAGTACGACGTCATCCACCTGGCCTCGCACGGCGAGTTCGATCCGGTGAACCCGCTCGCCTCGGCGCTCAAGCTCGCGACCAGCTCGAGCGACGCCGCCGCCGGCGATCTCTTCGCCCGCGAGGTCTTCGGGCTAGATCTCAAGGCCACCATGGTCACGCTCTCCGCGTGCCAGACGGGTCTCGGCAAGGTCGAGGCCGGCGACGAGGTGATCGGCCTCAACCGCGCGTTCCTCTACGCCGGCACGCACAGCCTGCTGTCGAGCCTGTGGCGCGTCTCCGACGTCTCGACGGCGATCCTGGTCAAGCACTTCTACCGGAACTTCGTGCACGAGCCGCGCGCCGAGTCGCTTCGCCAGGCGCAGCTCCACGTCATGAGCTACTACCCGCACCCGAGCTACTGGGCTGGCTTCGTGCTGAGCGGCGACTACCGCTGACGCCAGCGGCGCGTTCACGCGCCGCTCCTCGTCGCCGCGGTGCCGCGGCGAGGAGAAGGTCGAACACGGGTCAGGGCAGCGCCGCGAACGCGTGGCTGCGACGGTCGGGCCGCCCGAACTCGAGGAAGTAGCGCAGCCCCGCGAGGAACGGCACGCCGAACGTGGCGCGCTCCTTCCACATCCGCACCACGCTCCCGAGCACCGCGAACGGCGCCACCGGCAGCCGCGCCAAGCGCCGCGCCAGCGGCGCGCTCCACGGGAACGCCGTGGCCAGCCCGAAGAGGTGGTAGAGGTTCCTCACCTCGCGCTCGGTGTGAGCGGCGCCGTCGCCCGCGGCGACCACGGCGCGCTCCCCGAACGGCGTGCCGGGCAACGCCACGGAGAGCGTGACACGCGCGAAATCCGCGCGCAGCCGGTGATTGAAGCGAATCGTCGTCCACACGTCCTCGGGACCCTCGCCCGGCGAGCCGACCAGGTTGAAGGTCACCAGCGCGATGCCGGCGGCGCGGATCCGCGCCGCCGCCTCGATCACCTGCTGGTCGCTGGCGCGCCGATTCAGCACGGCCCGGCGGCGCTGCTCGTCACCGGATTCGATGCCGATGCCGAGGGCGCGACAGCCGGCCCGCGCCAGCGCGCGGATCGTCCGCTCGGAGGCGAGCTCGGGGGCGAGATGGCAGGAGAACGGCACGCGCGCGGCGCTCGGAAAGCGATCCGCCAGCTCCTCGACCCATTCGGCGCGCGCGCCGAACACGTCGTCGCCGAAGTGCACGTGGCCGAGCGGCGCGCGGGCGGCCACGTCGCGCAACTCCTCGATCACGCGCGCCACGCTCTTCACGCGCACCCACTCGCGCGGCTCGTGGTACACGCGCCTGAGCGCGGGTTGATAGCAATACGCACACGAGAACGGGCAGCCGCGCCCCGCCAGGAAGCGCTTCCACGGAAACGCGCGCATGCCCGGATAGCGCGCCCAGTAGAGGTCACGATCGGGAAGCGGCAGCGCGTCGAGGTCCATGCGCAGCGGACGCGGGCGGTTGCGGACCGCGCGGCCTTCGACCCGACTCGCGCTCCCGGGCAAGTCCCGGAACCCGTCGCCACGCTCGAGGCGCTCGGCCAGCTCGGCAAGCGTGTCCTCGGCATCGCCCACCACGGCGACGTCCGCGTGGGAGTCGAGCGACTGCTCCGGCAAGAAGGTCGGATAGCTGCCCACGAGCGCGACCGGCACGTCGAGCACCGCGCGGGCGCGAAACGCCGTGCGCTGCGCCCATTCCCGCGCCAAGAGCGAAGCCTGCACCACCGCGAGATCGGGCCGGAGGTCGCGCGCCAGCGTCCACAGAGCGGGCTCCTGCGACTCGATGAGCAGCGCGGTACGGTGCCCGCGCGCGCGCAACGCCGCCGAGGTCTCGGCGAGCACCGGCGACTCGTCGAACGCGCTACGAGCGACGAAGAGCACCTGCACGGCGATCGCTCGGTGCCGCGCTCAGAGGCTCACGCTCAGCGCCACGACGGCCACCGTCGCGAGCGCCGAGACCTTGCCCATGCGATCGAGCTGGCGCTCGCAGGCGCGGCGCGCCTCGAGCTCGCTGCCGCCGCTCGCCGTGGCGTAGGCGGCGATGGTGCGGGTGGCCCGCAGCTCGAGCACCGCCGCCAGCGCGAGCCACGCGACGCACACGAGCTTGAGCCCCATCACCCAGCCGTGGGGCTGATGCTGAAGGTGGCTCAGCGCCGCGCCGCTCACGACCGCGACCACCATGCCGGGTGCCTCGAGAAGACGGGTGGGCTCGAAGGCGGCCAGCCGCAGCGCGCCGGCACGGTCCGGATCCACGCTCTTTCGCGCCTGCGCGAGCAAGACCGCCTGCCCCAGGGCACCGCCGATGGCGGCGAACACGGCGAGCAGATGGACGACCAACGCGACCTCGATCATGGATCCCCCGCACGCCGCGACCGCTGCCGCGGTCTCCGCCGCGGGCGAAGCTCGAGCACGAGCGTTCGACGGCCGATCGTCCGCCGCGCGCCGCGGCGATTCCGTGCCGCAAGTCACTTGCGGCGCGGCGCCACCGTGAAGGCCTCCAGCAAGGCGCTCACTCCGCGGGTCGTGTAGCGCACGGCCTCCTCGCGGGTGAGCGCGCGGCGGCACCATTGCTCGAGGACCGCGCGTCCCGCGGCGACCAGCATGCGCGCCACCGTCGCGACCTCGAGCGGGGTCGCGCCCGTCGCGGCGCCGATCGCGGTGAGCCACGGCGACACCAGGCGATCGAGCAGCCTGCGCCCCTGCAGCGCGAGCTCGGGATCGGGAGCGTGCCCCCCGAGCAGCTCCCAGGGGCCCGCGCCGTTGGCCTCGATGGCATCGCAGACCGCCTCGACGAAGACACGCGTCGCGTCCTCGAGGGTCGCCGCGGAAGTCGCGGCCACGCCCACGGCGAAGCGTGCCTCGACGTCGCGCACGAAATCCTCGAGCACCGCCACGAGCAGCGCGCGGCGCGATGCGAAGAGCCTGTAGACCAGCTGCCGCGTGACGCCGGCGCGGACCGCCAGCTCGGCGAACTGGACCGCGTCCACGCCACGTCGCGTGATCAGCTCGGCGGCGAGCCGCACGAGCTGCGCGCGCCGCTCCTCGGGGGCGAGGCGCCGGCGCGCCGGCGCGGAGCGCGCCGCGGCCGCGGCCGAAGCCGAGGCGGCCGAGCGGCGGGGACGCGCGCGCGAATGTGATCGAGATCGCAGAGGTGGAGCCATGACTCGATCACAATTTTACACCTGTCAACTTACGACGGGGATCGCGGCGCTTCGAGGAGACGGCGATGCGGGACTTCGACGTGGTCGTGATCGGCGGTGGCATCAACGGCTTGACGGTGGCCGCGTACCTCGCCCGCGCGGGCCAGAAGGTCGCGGTCTTCGAGGCGCGCGGCCAGTGCGGAGCGCACTGCGACACCGTCGAGCTGGGCATTCCCGGCTTCCTGCACAACACCCACGCCGCGTGGCTGGTCCCCGCGCTGAGCCCCGCCATGGGCGACCTCGAGCTCGCGCGCCACGGCCTCGAGCTGCTCGGCACGGACGTGCTCTTCGCCAAGACCTTCGGCGACGGCACCAACGTGGTGCAAGCGCTCGACCCGGCGCTCACGGAGGCGAGCATCTCGCGCGCCTCGCCCCGCGATGGCGCGGTGCAACGCGCCATCGCCGCGTTCATGACGGACCAGGCGGGCGAGGTGCTCGAGCTGAATCAGGAGCTTCTCTACTCGCTGCCGAGCGCGGCCACCCTCGACCGGCTCGCTGCGTTCGACGACGCGTTGCTCGGTCGTCTCGCGGTGCCGCTCTCGGGCGAGGACGCGCTGCGCATGAACGGCTTCGAGGTCCTCGAGGTGCTCTTCGAATCGGACTCGGTGCGAACGCTGCCCGCGGCGCTCGGGGAGTTCACGGGCCAGTGGCCACTCCATCGCCGAGTCGGATCGTTGGTGCTGAGCCTCGCCGGGCTCTCGCCGATGCCGGTGCACACGGCGCGGGGCGGATCACACGCCCTCACCCACGCGCTGGTGCGCAGCCTGATCGCCCACGGCGGCGAGATCTTCACCACCTGCCCGGTCGAGCGAATCGTGGTGCGCGACGGACGGGCGTGCGGCATCCGGCTGTCGGCGGACGCGCTGCTTCCCAACGAGACGATCGGGGCTCGGGTGGTCGTCTCCAACCTCACGCTGGTGCCGACCTTCCTCTGGCTGCTCGGCGAGGACGTCATCGGGAGCGAGCGGGCGCGGCTCGTGAAGGGATTCGATTACGACGATCCGCAGCTCCTCGGCGTCCACTTCGCGCTTTCGGGGGACCCCGAATTCGCCTCCGCCCACCACGATCCCGCGATCCAGCGCTCGTGGGTCGGCTACCTCGGCGGCGAGACGCTCGACGAGATGCGCTCCGGGCTGACGCGCTTGCTCTCCGGCGTGATCCCCGACGACGTCATGGGCGGCTGGTTCATCCCCACCCGCGCCGATCCCTCCCAAGCTCCGCCCGGCTGCCACACGCTCTTCGCGTGGATGAGCGTGCCTCCCTGCCCGCGCCGCTGGCGCGGCCAGCGGCTCGCGGGCTGGGACGCGTGGCGCGCGCTCGCCGAGCCGCTCGCCGACGCGCTCACCGAGCGGCTCGAGGCCCTGGCACCCGGTTTCCGCCGCTCGATCCTGGAGCGGCACGTGAACACGCCGCTCGACCAGCAGAACGCCAATCCCTCGGCGATCCGCGGCAACATGATCGGCGGCAGCGCCGTCCCCGAGCAGTACGGGCGGAATCGACCGTTGCCGGGAATCGTCGCGGGCGGCGCATCGCGCAGCTTCCTGCCCGGCCTCTACCTCTCGAACTCGATCCATCCCTACGGCGCGACCCACCTCGCCACGGGCTGCATCGCCGCCGGCGAGGTCGCCGAGGATCTGGGCTGCCGCGATCGGGATTGGTGGTGCAACCCGCCGTTCCTGTGGTTCCTCCAGAATGTCGGCGACATCCCGCTCAACCGTGGCGTGGCGAAGCGATGGCACCCGGGATCGGGCACGGAGGTGAGCCGATGAACGCTTCCCCGTCGTACGACGCGATCGTGCTGGGTGGTGGACCCAACGGCTTGATGTGCGCCGCGTACCTCGCCCGCGCCGGCCACCGCGTGGCACTCCTCGAGCGGCGTCACGAGACCGGTGGCGGGCTCAACACCGAGGAGTACTTCGGCTTCCGCTTCAACTTGCACGCCGTCTACCACCTGATGGGCGAGCGCATGCCCGCGCACGGCGATCTCGGGCTCGCGGCGCTCGGCGTGCGCTACCTCTACCCGCCGGCAGTCGCGTCGTTCGCGCTCCGCGACGGCAAGGCGCTCGTCTTCACCCGCGATCCACGCGAGACCGCGCGGGCCATCGAGGCGCTCTGCGCCGCCGACGCGTCCCGCTACCTGCGCATGTGGGACGAGTTCCAGCCGATGCTCGACGAGTACCTGGTGCCGATGACCTACGAGCTGCCGCGGCCGGGCCTCGACCAGGTCGTGGCGCTGGGGCGAACCCCCGTCGGACAGCGGCTCGCCGAGCTCTCGGAGCTCACGTTCATCCAGGTGCTCGACCACTTCGGCTTCGCCGATCCGCGGGTGCGCATGGCGCTGCTCGCGTTCCCGGCGATGTGGGGGCTCGCCCTCGACGAGCCGCTCGGGTTCCTCTTCCCCCTCTACCTCTGCCGCATGCTCGCGGCGGGGCTCGTGAAGGGTGGTTCGCATCGGCTCTCGTCGGCGATCTACCGCTCGTTCGTGAGCGCGGGCGGGACGGTGCTCGACGCGTGCGAGGCGACGCGCATCGTGGTCGAAGGTGGCACCGTCGCCGCCGTCGACTCCGCCGATGGCCGTCGGCTCGCGACGCGGACCGTCGTGTCCACGCTCGATCCGACGCAGACCTTCGCGGAGCTGTTGCGCGGCGTCGCGCTGCCCGAGGATCTGCGGTCCTCGGTGGATGGCTGGCAATGGGAGGAGCGCTCGCTCTTCGGGCTGCACCTCGGCGTGCGCGGCGAGGTGCGCTTCCACTGCGCCGCCGCGGACCCACGGGTGGCGGAGTCGATGATCGTGTTCCTGGGGATCGACACCGACGACGAGCTGATCGCGCACCTGCGCCACGTCGACGCCGGCCATCCCGACGGCTGCGAGTGGATGCACGTGACCGTTCCGAGTCGCTTCGACGCGACGATGGCGCCGCCCGGGCACGCGGTGCTGCGCGGCGAGTCGGTGGTCGCCTACGATCCGGCGTGGCCGGAACGCGCGCACGCGTTCGGCGACTCGGCGCTGGCGCTGCTCGCGCGTCACGCCGAGCTGGGCGAGATCGTGCTCAGGCGCCACCACACTCCCGTCGACATCGAGCGCAAGCTCACGACCATGAAGCGCGGCTCGATCAAGCACGGTGCCCTGAAACCGCTTCAGATGGGCTACTACCGTCCCAACGATCTGTGCTCGCGCAGCGCCACACCCGTCCCGGGGCTCTTCCTGGGCGGCGCCTCGATGTACCCGGGAGGCATGATCCTGGGCGGCCCCGGCTATCTCGCCGCCCAGGTCGTCGGCGAGCACCTCGCGAACGCGAGCGGCGGCGCCCGGTCCGGATCGACGGCACCGGCCGATCCGTAGCGCGGCGGGGCGGCACGCACCCGGCGGCGCTGCCGGCTGCCGCGAGCGCGATCAGGGCTTGGTGGGTGCCAAGGCCCGCGAGGTTCCAGCAGGCGCGGGATCGGCGGGGTCGGCAAGCGCCACCGCCCGCTCGCTCGGCTCGCGCGATGCGTCGGGCGCGACGCCCGCGGCGTCGGTCGCCGGCGTGGGTCCGGCCGGCGGGATGGGCGGCTGGCGCAGCCACTCGCCGAGCCGCGAGAGCTCGGGCATGCCGAGCAGCCGCGCCAGGACCAGGTAACACGCCATGCCGAGCGCCCCCAACACGGACGTCTCGATCAGGTGGGCGACGCTGAGCGAGGTGAGATCGAAGCCGGCGAGGGAGCCGTGCGCGGCGAGCCAGCGGGCGACCCATCGCTCGCACGGAACGATCGCCAGTGCCATGAGCGCGGCGGCGAACGCGGGTCGCACGCTCGCACGCGCCAGCGCCACCATGCCCAGTCGCCCCAGCCGCCGCCGCAGGACGAGCAGCAAGAGCGGCAGCGACACCCACGCGTTGATGCTGAACGCGAGCGCGATCCCGCCCACGTCCCACCAGCGCGCCAGCGCGTAGCCCACGGCGGTCATCGGCGCGAGCAGCGTCACCACCATGAACGCGACGCGACGTGCCTCGCCGAGCGACATCGCCAGATAGGTGGGCACCTGATTCAGCACGATCGCCGCGATCCACGGCGCGAAGCCGAGCACCACCTGCGAGGTCAGCCGGGCGCTCTCGGCGGTGAATCGCCCGCGCAGGAAGAGCGCGCCCACCATCGGCTCGCGCAGCACGATCACCAGCGCCGTGATCGGCATCAGCACCACGCTCGCGATCCGCACGAAGGTGACCACCAGCTCGCGCAAGCGGGCGGTGTCGCCGGCGGCGGCGAGCGCGGCCATGCGCGGATAGAGCGGCGACACCAGCGAGCCCTGCACCAGCGTGGGCAGCACGATCAGCACCGACGTGCCGTACCGGAACGCCGCGACTCGTCCCGGCCCCAGGCGCGAGGCGAGCAACGAGGCCACGACGAAGCCCGCCACCACCGCCAGCGAGAAGATCGCCGTCGGCGTCACCTGCCGCAGCACCTCGCGCAACGCCTCGGATCGCCACTCGATCCGCAGTCGCAGGTGACGGTGGTAGGGCGCGAGCAGCGGCAGCACCATCAACGCCTGTGCCGCGTATCCGCTGACCAGACCCCACGCGGCGCCATCGACTCCCAGCGTCGGCGCGAGCACCACCACCCCCACGATCAAGCCGGCGCTGGGGAGCAGCGTCGCCAGCGCCGCGGTGGTGAAGCGCTGGTAGGAGTAGAGCAACGCCTCGGCGAGCGCGAACGCCGGGAAGAGCACCATCACCGGCGTCACGATGCGCGTGATCCGCACGAAACGTCCGACGGCGTGCGCATCGAGCCCCGGCAACCAGCGCGCGCCGAGCGGCGCGGCGAGCGCGTAACCGGCGGCGAGCAGCAGGAGCGATCCGAGCGCCAGGTTCGCGAAGCTGGTCGCCAGACGCCACGCGCTCGCCTGTCCCTCGCCGCTGCGGGTCGCGACGAATTTCGGGACCAGCGAGAGGTGCAGCACCGAGCGCGCGTGAAAGCCGAGCATCACGGGAAGCAGCTGGCCGAGGAACAGCACGTCGGTGTCGACGCCGGCCCCGAAATGCGCGGCGACCACCGCCAGCGACACGAAGCGCAACGCCAGCGAAACGACCCCGATGACGGCGAGGGCCACCGACGCCGTGCGCATCCGCTGGGCGCGGCCGAGGGGTGCGAGGTCGTCGGAGCTCATCGGAATCCTGGCGATCGACTCGGACGGACGCCCCGGCCGAATCGTTCCGGAGCGGCGCACGCGAGCGCGCAGTCGCCGGTCGCGAGCGATGCAAGTACCAGCATGGCTCCGCCGCCACGCACCGCACCAGATCGGCGCGGCTTTGTCGCGAAAAGATGACGAACCAGGCCCGCGAAGGCACGAAACAGCCCCGAATTCGTGATGTCCGTCACGCTTCCGGCACTCGTCGGCGTGTACGTTCGGCGCCACTCGACGCGGCTCCACACCCCTGCCGAGCCGAGCGACGCCGACGCGAGCAGGAGAGCGCCATGGCGAACGACGAAGCGGACGTGGTGGTCATCGGTGGCGGCCCCGGCGGCCTGAGCTGCGCGGCTGCGCTCGCGCATCGCGGCGTACGCACGTTGCTCCTCGAGAAGAACTCGCGCATCGGCGGCAAACCGGTCACCGTGTCCCGCAACGGCTACCGCTACGAGCTCGGTCCCAAGCTCCAGGTACCGATGCGTGGACCCGCGTTCGCGACGCTCTTCGAGGAGCTCGGGATCACGGCGCGCCTGCGCCCGATCCCGCTCACGGCGGCGACGCTCTCGTATCGGCCGCGGGAAGAGGCGGCGTACCGCACCCTCGTCGCTCCCCAGACCGGCGACGACCCGACTCCGCTCTTCGACCTCTGGGGCCTCGACGAACGCGAGCGGCTCGAGGCCTTCTCGATGCTCACGCAGCTCGTGATGCTGGAGGGGCCCGAGCTGGAAGCGCTCGACGACGTCAGCATGCACGACTACCTGCAGGCGCAGCTGCGCGTGCCGTGGCGCCTCTACAGCTACATGGCGATGCACGCGAACGCGTCGTTGGCGGAGCCCATCGACCGCGTCGCCGCCTCCGAGCAGGTGCGCATCCTGAAGGACATCGCGTTGCGCGGCGCGGGCGGCTATTACCGGGGCGGCTTCGGGCGCGTCCTCGGCGACCTCGCGGCGGCGTTTCGCGGCATGGGGGGTGAGATCCGCAACGCGCACCGGGTGGAGCGCATCCGCGTCGAGCACGGGCGCGTGACCGGCGTCGAGACCCAGCACGGCACCATCCGGGCGCGCGCGGTGGTGAGCAGCGCGGGCATCCAGCCGACCGTCCTCGAGCTGGTGGGCCCCGCGCATTTCGAGACCGGCTACGTGAAGCGCATCCGCGCCCTCGAGCCGGGATGGGGGTGGGCCAGCGTCCGCTATTTCCTCGACGCACCGGTCTTCCAGACGGGCATGGCGATGCTCTACTCGGACGAGAGCTGGTGGGACCTGGAACGCGCGCGCCGCGTGAGCGCGGGACACGATCCCGACGAGGTCATCGTGTTCCTCACGGTGCCCGCGGTGTTCGACCCGACGATGGCGCCACCGGGCCGTCAATGCGTGATCAGCGGCACCATCTGCTCGCCGGACCCGAAGGCCGCGGAGATCGAGCGACTCCATCGCCGCGTCGACGCCATGATGGAGCGGGTCTACCCGGACGCGTGGCGCGCCGTCGTCGACCGCGAAGCCGACGGCCCCGCCGAGATCTCCGCCGCCACGCGGCACGCCGTGCTCCCGGGGCAAGGCGGCGAGTGCGTGGGATTGGGGCAGGTCGTCGGGCAATGCGGGCGACACAAGCCGAAGAACGCGACGCCGCTGCCCGGGCTCTATCTCGCCGGAACCGACGCCGGCGCGGCGGGCATGGGGACCCATCAAGCCGCGACGTCGGGGATGGTCGCCGCCGCGGCCGTGCTCGCGTACCTGCGCGCCGATTCCCAGCAATTCACGCGCGGGGCGTTGCTGCCCTACGCCTCGTGAGCCCGCTGCTCCGCGCGGGTGCAGACCTCGACGGCGGTACCCGCGGCCACGCACTCCGCCGTCGCCGAGAGCGCCGCATCGGGAGGGAACGGGCCGCACGCTCGCCACACCAGCGAGCGCACGGTCTCGACCTTCCCGATCCGATCGGCGAGCTCGCTCAGTGCCTCCACGTCCCGATGGGCGATCGGCAGGTCGATGGTAGCCGACGCGAGCTGCACGCGAACCGGTGAGACGACTTCGAGAAGATGGGGATCCAGCGCACGCATGGTGAGCGCTCGTGGATCGTCGGCGCGGCGGGAGGGCCGGCGGCGCCAGCGACTCACCGTCGGCTGCACGGCGCACGCGTTTCGAGGTGCGAGCTTCGCGCCAACCGCGGGCTCGAGCGCCGCGGCGAACGCGATCTCGCTCACGCAGCGGCGAGCGGATTGCGTGCGCTCACCACCCATCCCCACAGATTGAGCCAGGGATAGGGGAACGGGAACCGCCGAAACGACACGTCCTCGAAGCCCGCCGCGCGCACGATCGCGTGAAGCTCGGCGCGCCGATAGGAGTTCGAGCGCCACCAGCGCTCGATGAGCAGCGCCATCAGCCAGTTCCGGCGCGTGATCGCGAACAGCAGCCGGCCGCCCGGGACCAGCCGAGCGCGGAGATGACCGAGCGCCGTCGCCAGCGAGGCCTTGGGGAGATACTCGAGCATCGCCGAGGACAGCACCACGTCGTAGCCGCTCCACGAGGGAGGCAGCTCGTCGGGCGCCAGCACGTTGGCGATCGTGAGCCGGACGTTGGTGGCGTCGTTCGCCGCGAGCCAGTCGCGAAGCCGCGCCAGCATCGCCGGAGTGAGATCGAATCCGTCGATCGAGATGCCCGTGAGCCGGCGGGCGCGAATCACTGCGAGCGCGCCGCGGGTGACCACTCCCGTTCCGCATCCCGCGTCGAGGATGCGCTGGCCCGAGCCCAGGCACAGCTCGTGCGCCAAGAGGGCGCGGATTCCCGGGCCGTAACCGAGCAGATCGGCGAAGAACCAATGGTAGAGGTCGGTCTTCTCGGTGTAGAGCCGCCGCACCTCCTCCGCGGACAGACCGCGACCCTGCACGGGGCGGGTCCCGTCACGCCGCGCGCGCCGCGGCGTGGTGGTGCTCGAGCACGGCCGCGGCGACGTGGATGCCCGACTCGATCGCCTGCTGGGTGCCGACGCCGGTGCCCCCGGCGTCGCAGCCGACGATGAAGAGCCCCTCGATCGGCGTGCGGATGGAGGGCTTGCTGGGGCCGCATTGACCGACCACCTGGCCGAGGCCGATGGTCTCTCCGCCTTGGCCGTGGAACACCGACTCGCGGGTGAGGTTGGAGACGTCGCGCGGCGTGTAGAGCTCCTTGTCCTCGATCGCGTCGGCGAAGCCGGGGAAGGCGTCGAACAGGACCTTCTCCCCCGCCGCCGCCCACGCTTCGATCTCGGCGGCGGTCAGCTGCGGGCTGGGTGGGCAGAACGAGCCCGACAGCACGATCTGCTTCCCTTCCGGCGCGGCCGTGGGATCGTAGTTCGACGGCACCTCGTAATAGACCACGCCTTCGCGCGACGCCTCGCCTTGCGCCGCCGAGCGCAGCCGCTCCAGGCTCCACGGGCTGTCGTCCGAGAACACCACTCCGTACGGCACCTCGATCACCGGACGCTTCAGGAAATAGCGGTAGCCGAGCAACGCCCACGACGGCACCAGCTCACGGATGCGGCGCACGTAATCGGCAGGGAACTGCTCCTCGCCGACCAGCTTGACCACGGTCGGCTGAAGCCCGGCGTTGCTGACCACGATCGGCGCTTCGAAGGTGCCTTGGCTCGTCACCACGCCCGTGACGCGGCCGTTCTCCACCACGATGCGCTCGGTGCGCGCCTTCATGAGCACGCGACCGCCGTTCCTGCGCACCGCCTCGCAATACGCCTCCGCGACCTTGCCGAACCCGCCGCGGCAGAACATGCCGCCGTGGCGCAGGAACATCGCCTGGAGGCTGCGGATCGCCTCGGCGGCCTCGAGAAGATCGACGGGCACCATGAACATGCCGTCGCAGCACAAGCTCACCAGGAACGCGTAGAGCGAGCGCGGCACGCCGCGCGCGGTGATCCAGTCGTGAAAGCTCACGTCGTGGAGCTTCTCGATCTCCTCGGGCGGCATCATCGTCATCTCGGCGAACATCGCGATCGCCGTGCCGTGGTCTTCCTCCTTCACGCCCAGCCAATCGAAGATCACCATCGGGTCGGTCTCGCCGACGGGCATGTCGGGGAGCTGCGAGTGGGTCCCGGCGGGTGAGCGGTAGATGGCCCCCTGGTGACCGGGCGCCACCAGCTCCGCGAGATCCTCGACCCCCAGCTCGCGGGCCACCGATTCGTAGAGGTTGTCGATCACCGGCGCCCCGATCACCACCCACGCCGTGTACGTGAATCCGTTCTTGGTGAGACTCATCGCCTTGCCGCCGGCGCGAGCGTTCTTTTCCACCAGCAGCACCTTGAGACCGCGACGCGCCAGCAACCCCGCGCAAGCGCTGCCACCGAAGCCCGCCCCCACCACGATCACGTCGTAGGTCTCGCCCGTCGTCATCCGTGCCTCCGTGAACGCGTCGACCTGCGGGAGCGAGCCCCCGCGCTCGCGACCGCCTCAGCCCTCGAGCATCGCCTCGACGGCACCGAGAAGCCGGTGATGCTTCTCGCTGTCGAGCGCCATGGCTTCGAGCAACGCCCGCGTCACCGTGCCGCCCTCCTCCGGAATCCGCGAGCGCAACTCGTGGCAGGCATCGATCGTCTCGCGCTCGTGCCGTCGGAGCTCGCGCGTCAGCTGCAAGAGCTTCGGCCGATCGACGCTGTGGCGCTTGGTCGGCGACGCCTCCCGCGGCTCGCGCAACCAGCTCGCCATGGTGCGCAGCAGCAGATGATGCAGCTCCTCCTCGGTGAGGATGTGACTCACGAGGCTGCCCAGCGCATCCTCGCCGAGGTTCTCCGCGAGCTCCCGATACGTCTCGAGAATCCGTCCCTCTTCGTTCGCGTGGCGATCGAAGCTCGCCGCGAGCGATTCGCGCATCTCGTCCCTGGCCACGGTCGTATCCTCCGCTCGTCGCGCGTCCGGGATCCGGATCGTCACGCGAGATACGTCTTCATGTAGCGGTCCATCTCGGACGTGGGCTTCCACCACTTCCTGACGCCGAGATCCTCGGCGACGCTGTTGGCGCCCAGATATCCGGGCCCGCCCAGCACGAGCCCGCCGGGATAGGTCGACACGCCGCACACGTAGAGACCTTCGATCGGGGTGCGCGTGCTCGAGCAGTGCTCGTTCGGGCGGTAATAGCCCATCTGCAGCGGTCGATAGTCGCCGTGCTTGATCGAGCCGCGCCGCATGTGCGGAAAGCGGATCTCGATGTCCTCGGGGTCCTCCATCGAGCGGCTGACGATGTTCTCGGGCGTGAGGTTCGGCGCGGCCTTGCACCACTTGGCGAGGATCGCTCGCTGGATCTCGTCGCGACGTGCGAGCCATCCGCCCTCGAGATCGTATGGGGCGTGGAGCTGGAACATCGAAACGTATTTCCCGGGCCGGTCGCTCAGCGTCGGATCGAATTGGCTCTCGCAGGTCGAATGTCCGCCGAAGGCATTCAGATCCAGCTTGCCCTGGGCCACGTTCCCCCAATGCGCCAGCAGCGAATCGACGCCTTCGATCCCCACCACGGTGGCGAAGGCCTGATCGATCCAGGGGTCGTCCGAGCGGTACTTCGGGCGCTCGTTGGCGGCGATGTGAAGCGTGTTGAAACTCCACTTGTCCCATGCCCAGCCCTTCACCGAGTCCTTGAGCGCGGGCGTGAGGTGAGCCTCGCCGACCAGGTCGAGGAAGGTGGTGTGCGGATCGAGCGTCGACATCACCACCTTGGCGCGCAGCTCGCGGTCCTCGTGGAAGAGATGGACGCCGACGGCGCGGCCGTTCTCCACGAGGATCTTGTCGACGGTGGCGGCTTCCAGGATCAGCCCGCCCCCCTTGAGCACCTGCCGTCCCAGGGCGCTCGCGAACTTGTGCGAGCCGCCGTAGCAGTAGCATTTGTTCATGGCGCGATCGATCATCAACGGCACCATGAAACCGAGGCCCGTCTCGCGAGGATCGAGCCCCCACATGCAGCTCGCGTAGAGCAAGAGCGCGCGCACCTTGTCGTGCTCGAAGGTCTCGGTGATGAGCTCGAGCGCGCTCTTCTCGCCCAGCTCCAGCATCTCTTGGCCGACCTTGGTGCGCTGCATCGCCATGGTGATCTCGATGGGCGCCATGGGAGGGATGTAGGTCGCGGGCGCGATGATCTCGTCGACGATCTTGCGCCACTGGCGAATGACCTTGCCGAACCTCACCGAGTCCTTGAACGAATACTTCGCGAAGGAATCCTTGGTGTCGTTCGCCATCTTGGCGAGCAGGATCGAGCGGCCGTCGTCGAACACCATCCCGGTCTGGCAATTCGGCCGGATCCAGGTCAGCGCCGGCCCGTCGAGGCCGAAGTCCCGGATGGCGGGCATGTAGTCCACCATCATGTGGTAGAGCACGTGCGGGTTCGACGAATAGCAGGGATAGAGATTCTCCTCGGTCGCGAGCCCACCCCCGGCCTCGAAGCGGCGCTCCACCACCGCGACGCTCAAGCCCGCCTGCGCGAGGTAGGCGCCGGCGATGAGCCCGTTCGGTCCAGCGCCGATGATGACCACGTCGAACTCGCTTCGCTTCGGAAACTCCTCTTGCATGTGTCCGAAGGGATCGGACGGGTCGAACTCGAACTCGGACGTGTAGTTGAACTTGGGCATGGCCGAGCCTCGTCCTTTCGCCTCAACCGCGCTTCGCGGAGATCTTGCCTTGCTGCGGGATGTACCAAGGCGACGCGTACCACCAGTCGCCCGGCTCGGCGATGCCATCCTCGATGAGGATGTGCATGAGGTTGTAAGGGATCGCCATGAGGCAGAGCCCGCCTGGGTGCCCCGAGGTCTGATGCGCGTGGTAGAGGCCCTCGATCGGCGTGCGATAGCGCGCCAGCTCCTTGATCGGGCGGTTGGTCCAGAGCTGATCCTCGTCGTGGCGGCTGCCGCACCAGGTGCCGCCGATGAGCCCGGTGTTGCGGAACTCGACGTCGCGACCGGTGGCGCTCCAGTGGTGGATCAGGTTCGCGTCGTCCAGGCCGTCCACCATCTGGCCATACGCGGCGCGCATGTACGCATCCATCTCGGCCTTGTAGCGATCGAGGGCGTCCTCGCCTTCCTTGTGGAGGTCCGGCGACGTCACCGCGACCTCGAAGGCGTTCGAGACGTAGCCGCGCCGATAGCTCGCCTGGCAGTCGGTGGGATCGAACGTCTGCGGCGGCGCGTGGAACCACATCACGCGCTCCGCCGGCACCACGGGTTGCCCTTTGTGCCCGTCCACGTCGGCGACGTTCTCGTAATAGATCTCGCGCGAGTCGCACGGATAGACGCCGAGCTGCGGGGTGCGCGCCGGACCCGCGCCGATACCTTTCGAGTCCGCGTGGGAGGCGAACTTCGCGTTGAGCCGGAGCGGCGTCTTGGTGTGAAAGACCGACACGTAGAGCGTCTGGTTCTTGAGGCTCACGTCCTTGATCTTCTGGATCACGCCCGGATCCAGGTGCTTCGGGCCGACCATCTTCAGGAACGCCTGGTGCACGTCGACGGCGGCGATGACCGCCTTGTTCGCGCGGATGGTGCGACCGCCCATCGCCGCGGTCTCGCGGAGCCGCACGCCGATGGCACGACCATCCTCGATCAGGATCTCTTCCACCGGACAGCAGGTGCGGACCATCGCGCCGTGGCTCACCGCAGCGCGATGGATCGCGTGGAAATAGCCGTGCAGACCGCCGCGCGGGATGCTGCGGTTCCCGGTGTTCGGAAGGGTGAGAAGCTGCACCGACGTCACCGCCGGGATCGCGACTCCCTCCCAGTGGCCCGCCGCCCCCGACGCCCAGGCCGCGAACGCCATCGCGGTCTTGAAGTGCTCGGTCTCGCAGTGCTCGTCGAGCAGATCCAGCATCGTCATCTCGCGCAGCTCGTGCGTCCAGATGTCGGGCTGGTGCTGCTTGTAGACCTGCATGTACGGGACGTTGTCGTCCGTGACTTCCACCTCCGGCGGGTGCGGCGGGCACCAGAACGTCGCGCGCATCAGGTCGCGGGTGAAGGGCGGCGACCCCAACAACCCGCCGAGCTTCGCCCAGCCGAGCTTGTCGGTGTCGGAGATGGGCCGCCAGCCGTCCGTGCAGGCGAAGTCGGTGTTTTCCGTGAGCACGTCGTGGGGAGACCAATTCATGCGGAAACCGTGCTTGTGGAGCTCGAGCTGCTGGAAGCCCGGCGCCGGCGACGCGTACATGAGCATCGCGTGCGGAAAGATCCGCACGCCCGGGATCGGCTCCTGCGTCTCGCAGGCGCCGCCGCACTCGGTGCGCTCCTCGAGCACGCACACACTCAGGCCGCACTTCGCGAGGTACGCCGCCGTGGTCATGCCATTCGGCCCAGCGCCGACGATCACGATGTCGAACCGTTCGTCCTTGGCCATGAAGCCTCCCAGACTCGTCCCGTCACCCCACCGATCGACCGCCCCGGCGCCCGTCAGACGTAGCCCGCTTCTCGAGCCGCCGTGACGTACGTGGGCTCCGTCCACCACTTCGCGATCGCGAAGTCCTCGGCGATCGCGTTCGCGCAGTTGTAGCCAGGCCCGAAGATCACCATCCCCCCGGGCGCCGCGCTCGCGCCGCCGAGGTAGAGCCCCTTGACCGGCGTTCGATATTGCGAGCACTCCTGGTTCGGACGCAGGTAGCCCATCTGCAGCGGGTGGTACGCACCCTGCTTGTAGCTACCCCGCACCATGTTCGCGAACTTGTTCTGGAGGTCGGCAGGAGTCGTGAGATACGTCCACAACACGGCATCCTTGGTGAGGTTCGGAGCGTACCGACGAAGCACGGCGAGCTGCCGCTCGGCGGCCTCCTCTCGATACGCTCGATTCAGCCAACGTTCGGATCCCCCGTTCGCCAGCTCGAATGGCGCCATCTGGGAGATCAGTCCCGAGGCTCTCCCCGCGGGGGCTTGAAACGGATCGTGCCGGCTCGGAAAGCAGCAGTTGAAACCCGCGGCGTCCGGCATCTCGCCCCGCCCCATCGCATCCCAGTGGCTTTTCAGATCCGCCAGCGACTCGTAACCGAGGACGTAGATGAACGCGTCGTCGATCTCCGGCTCCTTCTCCGCGGCGGTGAAATGCGGCTGCTCGGCGAGGGCCAAGTGCTGGACGGCCAGGCTCCACTTCTCCCACTGCCACACACGCAGCATCTCGACGAACTCCTCGTCGAGCTTCTCCTCGCCCACGTACTTCAAGAAGGTCTGATGGGTGTCGATGGTGCTCACGACGGCCTTGCTCGCCGCGTAGCGCGTCCCGTCCACGAGCTCGACGCCCTTGGCGACGTTGTTCTCGACCACGATCCGAGCGATCTGCGCGTTGGTTCGGATCTGACCCTTCTGCTCGAAGATCGATTTCAGCAGCGCTCCCGACACGCGGTGCGAACCGCCCACCGTGAGGCGATAATTCGCCATGCGATTCAAGTAGATCGGCACCATGTAGCTGACGCCCGACTGCGAATAGTCGAGCCCCCAATGACACGCCATGTAGAGCATCAGCGTTCGCACGTGCTCGTTCTCGAAGAGCTCGCAGACGATCTCTTCCGGCGTCTTCTCCGTGTACTCCGAGAGTGCTCGGCCGAGCTCCGTCATCTCCGCCCGCGCCGCCATGAGCGGCGCCGCGTCCATCGGCACGTACGTCTGCGGCCCCAGGATGTGAGTCATCAGCTCGCCGAAGCGACGCTGCATGTCGCGGTAAGTATCCGCGTCTCGTCTCGAGAACCGAGCGATGGAAGCGCACGATCGCTCGACGTCGTGGTGAATGCAGAGCGCTCGCCCGTCCGCGAGCGGCATCGCGACCTGAAGCTCGGGGCGGATGTGTCGAACGCCGTATCGCTGCTCGAACTCGAAGTCCGAGTAGACCGGCGCGTAGTCGACCATCATCATGTAGACGGCGTGGGTGTTGTGATAGAAGTCCGGCAGCGTCACTTGCTCGGTGCAAAGGCCTCCTCCTGCTTCGAAACGTTTTTCGAGCAGCAACACCTTCTGCCCGGCCTTGCTCAGATACGCCGCGATGGCGAGCCCGTTCGGACCGCTTCCGATGACGATCACGTCGTAGACTTGCGTCATGAGATCCCTCGCGCCTCACTCGCGCCTCACGCGCGCCTCTCGCGCGCGGCGCGCAGCGCCCTCGCGGGGCTTCGCGCTTGCCATCGATGCGAAACGCTCACGCGACCCGCGGTCGGGCGTTCGCCTGCACCCGACGTTTCACGATCTTGATCTGCTCGACCAGCGAGTCCGGCTCTTCCTTGCCTGGCTCGAGCCAAGGTTTCGCGAGCCCCAGATCCGCCGCGATGATCCGATAGCAGTTGTAGGCCTCCGTCGCTCCCGCGTTCGAGCCGACGTGCCACGCGCCGCCCGTGGCATAGAGGTTGGCGATCGGCGTGCGATGGTTCGCGAGCTCGGGCGTCGGACGGTTCTCGTCGGTCTGGAACGGCGAGCGATCGACGCCCGCCATGGTGCCGTTGGGACCGAGGTTCTTCATGCGGCGGTGATCGAACGAGCAGTTCGTATCGACGCCGATCACGTTGTCCCAGGTCATGTTGGGCGCGTAGTCCTGCCAGATCGTGATCAGCTCGTCGGCGTAGCGTTTCTTGATCTCGAGCCATTGCCGCTCGCTGAACGCCGTGGCGGGCGGTCCGAGCTGCTCGTTCTGGACGACGTGCTTTCCCGGAGGCGCGAAGCTCGGATCGACGAGGCTGTGACAGCCCACCGTCGGCGCGTAGTCCTCGAGCGGCGGGAACTTCTGAAGCTTCTGGTACCAGCACTCGCGCGCCAGGTGCATCGGGTCGGGATCGGGCTGGAGCCCGAGCCACTGGCACTCGTGAATGTCCGGGTTGAACGCCTCGGCCTTGTACTTGGGCGCCGCGTGGACCGCGAAGCTGTACCACATGAGGCAGCCGAAGGTGTCTTGCAACAGCTCGACGCGCCGGCGCAGCAAGCCGTCCACGTGCTCCGCGCCGATCAGATCGAAGATCAATTGGTGCGGCGAGAGCGTGCTGACGACGATCTTGCGCGCCGCGATCTCGCTGCCGTCCGCGAGACGGATCCCGGTGGCGCGACCATTCTCGATGATGGCCTTGCTGACCGGTGAGCTGGTGAAGAACCGGCAGCCCCTCTGGATGAGGATCTGATGAGCCGCGTGCGCGATCTGGTGAGTGCCGCCGCGGTTGAAACCGATCGTCGGGAGCGTGGCCGCCATGCCCATCGTGGTCATGCCGGTGCCCGCTTCGTTGATGTCGACCACCGACGAGATGGCGAAACGCAGGATGCAGGATTGAAGCTCGGGAGACTCGAACCACTCCTGCGCGGCTCGTAGCCCGCTCGCCTTCATGGTCAACGTGTCCGGCGTGAAACCGTTCTCGAGCAGCGTCGGATAGAGCATCGCCTGGCGCTCCATGACGTCGCCCGAGATTCGTTCGTCGGCGGGCTTGAACAACGCGTCCACGAGCACCCGCAGGTATTCGTCGGTCTCGGTGAGCTTGGCGAGCCGACGCCAGGTATCGGCGTCGCGCTCCGAGAAGCGGGCGATCTCGTTGGCGGTCCGCTCTTGGGTGGGATCGTGCTTGACGCTGTAGATCGCGAGACAGCTCTCGGTGTCCCGGAACACGAAGCCGTCCGCGCACGTGTGCTGATCCCACTGCGCGCCGTAGTCCCAGAACTCGGGGAAGTCGCGCCACACGGGCGCGTAGTACCAGGGCAGGATGATGTTCGCGTGCGTGTTGCCGCGAAAGCCGGGGGCCGACGTCTCCTCGGTCGCGAGACAACCGCCGACCTCGTGACGGCGCTCGAAGATCCCGACGCTCATGCCGGCGTACTTCGTCAGGTACATCGCGAGCAACAGCGCCTTGTTGCCGCCCCCCACGATCACCGCGTCGAACGCCGCGTCGGCCATCCGGACTCCCTTCTCTCGTCATCCGCCTGTCGATCGATACGGTGACTCCCCTGCGTCTTGTGCCACGCAGCTCAGAAATCGCCGGGATGGATCGGCGGCTTGAACCACGCGCGGATGCGCAGCACGAAGGACACCACCGACATCGTGAGCATCGCCTTGAGAATGACGAGGATGTCCTGACGACTCACGGCACCGCGGATCTTCCAGCGCACCGGCTGAGTCGTTTGCATCTCCATGATGAGGTAATCGCCTTGAGCCTTCAGCGAGACCATCTCCGCCACCAGCTCCGCCTTGCCGAGTCCCGTCGATCGCATCAGCATCGTTCGTCCACCTCGCTCGTGTCTCGAAAACCCGACCGGCCTCGATCGGCGCGCCTCAACTCATCGCCTCGAGATACTTTTCGAGGATGTGGCTCATGATCTGCGCCGTCTGCGCCCGCGCTTTTCTGAGCGCGGGATTCGAATGGAGGAAGATGAGGTCGTCGAGCTCTTCGTCGGTGAAGGTCTCCGAGTAGACGTACTCCGTGATCGCGATCGCTTGCTGGAAATCGTGGTGGTACTCGTCCTTTGCTTGCTGGAGCTCGGCCGCGAATCGTTCGTTTCCGTCGTTCTTGGCCTTCGCGATGAAGTACGTGAGCGCGAACTCGACGATGCTCGAATAGTGCGCGTGCGACTCCGATTCGCGCAGGTACTCGCGGGTCTTCTCTATCGATGCCATGCGTGGCTCCGGGCAGTGGGCGAAGCGCGACGAGGCGCGCCCGGGCGCGTCGGCGCGAGCGCCGACGAGCTCGCAGAGGTTGCTTTCGCGTGAACCGAGCGCGTCGCGGAGAGTCGCGCGGAAGGTCTCGGTTGGGTGCGGATTCGAGTCACGACGTTCGCGTTTCGATTCCACCGCATGCGAAGTAGAACATGTTCTACTCGACGGTATTTCAGGTGCGCAAGCAACTTGCGTGACCTGCAGCACGCAACGATGAAATATTTTTCGAATGGCTCACGGCGCGACGAGACGGTGCGCGGCGAGAATTTCGAGCGATCGAAGCGCTGGGTGACGGGCGTCACATTTTCAGCCGGCGGCGCTGTTCCATGATGCAAGTAGAACGTGTTCTAATCGAACCGACGCGCCGCGGACGGACGGCGGCGGCACAGGCGATCCGCGGCGGATCGTGGAGCGAGCACGGCGTGGACTTCGAGCTCAGCCCGGAACAGCACGCGCTGCGGCGAGAGCTTCGGCGTTATTACCGCGAGCTCTTCACGCCCGAGCTGCGGGCGGCCCTCGACGCCGAATGGCACGAGGTGGGCGGTCCGGTGTTCCGCGAGGTGGTCGGACGCATGGGGGCGGACGGCTGGCTCGGCATCGGCTGGCCGCGCGAATACGGCGGCCAGGGCCGGACCGCGATCGAGCAGCTCATCTTCTGGGACGAGACCTACCGGGCGCGCGCGCCGCTTCCCGTCATCTCGGTGAACACCGTCGGTCCCACGCTGATGCGCTACGGCACCGAGGACCAGAAGGCACGGCTGCTCCCGGGAATCCTGCGAGGCCAGCTCTTCTTCGCGATCGGCTACACCGAGCCCGGCGCGGGGACCGATCTCGCCTCACTCAAGACGCAAGCCCGCCGCGACGGTGACGAGTACGTCATCCAGGGACAGAAGGTCTTCACCACCCACGCGCACGACGCCGACTACGTGTGGCTGGCCGCCCGCACCGATCCCGAGGCGCCGAAGCACAAGGGCATCAGCATCATCCTGGTGCCCACCAGCACGCCCGGCTTCTCGGTGACTCCGACCTACACGCTCGGCGGCGAACGCACCAACACCACGTACTTCGACGAGGTGCGCGTGCCGATCGCGAACCGGGTCGGCCCCGAGCACGGCGGCTGGCAGCTCATCACCGCGCAGCTCAATCACGAGCGCATCACGCTCGCAGCACCCGGCCTCGCCGATCGGTTGCTCGAAGAGGTCTGGCAATGGGCTCGGCGCACGCGCGGCCCCGACGGCGCGCCGATCGCCTCGGCGCCGTGGGTGGAGCTGTCGCTGGCGCGCGTCTACGCGAAGCTCGAGGCGCTCAAGCTCCTCAACTGGCGCTCCGCGTGGTCGATGTCGGAGGGCGTGCCGCGGATGGCCGAGGCCTCCGCGCTCAAGGTGATGGGCACCGAGTTCTTCGGCGAGTGCTACCGGCTGCTGCTCGAGATCACCGGCGCCGCCGGCCTGGTTCCCCAAGGGGAGACCGGAGCGCTCTTCGGTGGCTTGCTGGAGCAGGCGTACCGGGGCGCCACCACGCTCACCTTCGGCGGTGGCGTGAACGAGGTGCAGCGCGATCTCATCGCGTGGTCGGGACTCGACCTGCCGAGGTCGCGAGGCTGACGAGGCAAACATGGCCGCCACCCCATCCGATCGCGAGCAGCTCGAGACGAGACTCAAGGGGTTCGCGGGCATCGCCGCGGGGCCGCCGGAGATCGCCCGCGACGTGGTGGAAGCCGCGACGATCCGCCAATGGTGCGATGCCCTCGACGATCGCAACCCGATCTACACCGACCCCGCGGCCGCCGCCGCGTCGGTCCACGGCCGTGTGGTCGCTCCGCCCACCATGCTGCAGGCGTGGGTGCTGCCGGGCATCGAGATGGCCAGCGGGGTCGCGCGCCCCGGCGACAAGCAGCGCGAGCTGCACGCGCTCCTCGACCGCCACGGCTACACCGGCGTCGTGGCCACCAATTGCCAGCAGGGCTACGACCGCTATCTGCACCTGGGCGAGCGCGTGACCGGCACCACCGTCATCGAGTCGATCTCGGGCGAGAAGGCGACCGCGCTCGGTATCGGCTACTTCATCGACACGCGCACCACCTTCCGCGACGACGACGGCGAGCGCGTGGGATGGATGACGTTCCGCGTGCTCAAGTTCAAGCCCGCAGCGCCCCCTGCCGCGAGCGAGCGCGACGCCGCGGGCGCGCCCGTCAAGCCCCGGCGGCTGCGGCCCGCGCTGGGTCACGACAACGCGTGGTGGTGGGAAGGGATCCGCCGCGGCGAGCTGCTCATCCAGCGCTGCAAGAGCTGCGGCCACCTGCGCCATCCGCCGCGACCGATGTGCGGCGAGTGCCGTTCGCTCGAATGGGACGCGCTCTCCTCGAAGGGCCACGGCAGCGTCTACAGCTTCGTGGTGATGCACCACCCGCAGGTGCCCGGCTACGAGTACCCGCTCATCGTGGCCCTCGTCGAGCTCGACGAAGGCACCCGGCTGATCGCGAACCTCACGGGCATCGAGCCCCGCGCCGTGCGCATCGGGCTGCGGGTCGCGCTCGCCATCGAAGCCGTCGATCCCGAGCTCAGCTTGCCGTTCTTCCACCCCGACACCACCGCACCGGGCTGACCATGGATTTCGCGCTCGACGAGGATCAGCAGTCGCTCCAGGCGCTGGCCCGCCAGATCTTGGAACGGGAGGTCACGCCAGCGCGGATTCGCGCGGCGCTGGCGAGCGCGGACGGCATGGATCACGCGCTCTGGTCGACGCTCGCCGACGCGGGCCTCCTGGGGATCGGCGTTCCCGAGACGCACGGCGGCCTCGGCGGCGGTCTCGAGGCGCTGAGCTTGCTGCTGGTCGAGGTGGGGCGCGCCGTGGCGCCCGTGCCGGCGCTCGCGTCGCTCGCGCTGGCGGGCCTCGCGATCGCGCGTTTTGGAACCGAGCGGCAACGCGCCGAGCTGCTCGCGCCGCTCGCCGCGGGCCGGACCGTTCTCACCGCGGCGCTCGTCGACGGCGAATCGTCCGATCCCCTCCGCCCCGCATGCAGCGCGCGACGCGACGGCGCGAGCTGGGTGATCGACGGCTCGAAGCGCCAGGTGCCCGCGATCGCCGCCGCCAGCGCGATCGTCGTGCCCGCGCGCACCGAAGGCGGCGTCGGTCTCTTCGTGGTGCCGCCGAGCGCCGCCGGCGTCGAGCCGAGCCGCCGGCGCTGCTCGAGCGGCGAGCCGATCGCCGATCTGGCCCTCACGGGCGTGCGCGTGGACGCCGACGCGCTGCTCGGCACGGCGGCGCCCGTCGGCGACGACGCGAGCCGCTGGCTCCACGAGCACGCGCTCGCCGCGACTTGCGCCGTGCACCTGGGTGTCTGCGAGCGCGCGCTCGAGCTGACCCGCGACTACGTTCGCGAGCGGCGTCAGTTCGGCGTGCCGATCGGCTCGTTCCAGGCGGTGAGCCATCGCGCCGCCGATGGCTTCATCGACGTCGAGTGCATCCGCTGGACCACCTGGCAGGCGGTGACGCGGGTGGCGCGCGGCCTCGACGCGACCCGCGCGCTCGCCGTCGCGAAGTTCTGGGCCGCCGAGGGCGGAGCGCGCGTCACCAGCTCCGCGCAGCACCTCCACGGCGGCATCGGCGCCGACCTCGACTACCCGATCCACCGCTATTTCCTGTGGTCGAAGGCGCTCGAGCTGAGCCTCGGCGGTGCCACCGAGCAGCTCGCGAGGCTCGGTCGCGATCTGGTGACCCGCGGCCCGGAGGTGCTCGCATGAACGACTGCGCGCTTCGCCTTCGCGACGTGAACGTGGGCGACGTGCTGCCCGAGCTGGCGATCGACGTCACCACCACCCTGATCGTCGCAGGCGCCCTCGCCTCGCACGACTTCACGCCCGTTCACCACGACAAGGCCGCTGCCCGAGCGCAGGGCTTGAACGACGTGTTCATGAACATCCTCACGACCAACGGCCTGGTGGGGCGCTACGTCACCGATTGGGCCGGGCCGAACGCGCGGCTCACCGGCGTCGCGATCAAGCTCGGAGCGCCCAACCTGCCCGGCGACACGATGCGCATGTCGGGCGTCGTCAAGAGCAAGGACGACGCGCGCGGCTCCGTCGAGGTCGAGGTCACCGGCAAGAACTCGTGGGGAAACCACGTGACCGCGACGGTCGCGTTGCTGCTGCCCGAGGACGCCGCGTGACGGCGCAGCTCCCGTCCGGACGCGCACCGAGCAGCGAGCGGAGCCACGCATGCCCACGACGTTGAGGGATCAGGCCGCGATCGTCGGCATCGGCGAGACCGACTACTCGAAGAACTCGGGGCGCTCCGAGGTTCAGCTCGCCAGCGAAGCGGTCGCCGCCGCCCTCGACGACGCCGGGCTGCGCCCCTCCGACGTCGACGGCATGACCACGTTCACCCTCGACTCGAGCGACGAGATCGAGGTGGCGCGTGCCGTGGGCATCCGCGACCTCACGTTCTTCAGCCGCGTGCCCCACGGCGGCGGCGCCGCGGTCGGCGTGGTCCATCAAGCGGCGATGGCGGTCGCCACCGGCGCGGCGCGCACGGTGGTGTGCTACCGCGCGCTCAACGGCCGCTCGGGTCAGCGCTACAGCTCCGGCGTCGCCGACGGGCCGACCACCTCCGATCTCATCCATTGGAGCTGGTACATGCCCTTCGGCCTCATGACGCCCGCGAGCTGGGTGGCGATGTTCGCCCAGCGCTACATGCACGAGTACGGCGTCACCAGCCTCGACTTCGGGCGGGTCGCGGTGTCGACGCGCAAGCACGCGGTGCGCAATCCGCGAGCGTTCTTCCACGGCAAGCCGCTCTCGATCGCCGAGCACCAGGCGTCGCGGCTGATCGTCGAGCCGTTGCGTCTCTACGATTGCTGCCAGGAGACCGACGGCGGCTGCGCCTGCATCGTGACCACGCCCGACCGCGCGCGCGATTGCCGCCAGCCCGCCGCGACGATTCGCGGCGTCGCGCAAGGCTCGTGCGCCGATCAGGAAGTGATGACCAGCTTCTATCGGCCGAGCATCTCCGGGCTGCCCGAGATGGACCTGGTGGCGCGCCAGGTCTACGACGTCTCGGGCTTGCGCCCAGACGACGTGGACGCGGCGGTGATCTACGACGCCTTCTCGCCCATCGTGCTGTGGCAGCTCGAGAGCTTCGGCTTCTGCAAGGTCGGCGAAGCGCGCGATTTCGTGAACGGCGGCAATCTCGAGATCGGCGGGCGCCTGCCGAGCAACACCCACGGCGGGCAGCTCAGCGAGGCCTACGTCCACGGCATGAACGGCGTGAACGAGGGCGTGCGGCTGATCCGCGGCACCTCGTGCAATCAACCGCGGCGCAACGATCACGTGCTGGTCACCGCCGGCGTGGGCGTTCCGACCAGCGCCATGATCCTCGGCAAGACCGCGTGAGCGCGCCACCTCGGAGCAAGCACCCCGAGCCGCTCGGGATGGCGCCGCCAACCAGCCGCCAACCACGCCAACGCGACAGCAAGAGGGAGAAACGTCATGCCGGAAGCGGTGATCGTCGAAGCGGTGCGAACCCCCATCGCGCGCGGCAAGCGCAACGGCTGGCTGGCGGGCCTGCACCCCGCGGAATTGCTGGCCCGCGCACAGCTCGGCGTGCTCGAGCGCACCGGCGTCGAGCCCGACGACGTCGAGCAGATCGTGGGCGGCTGCGTGACGCAGGCCGGCGAGCAAGCCTGCAACGTCACGCGGAACGCGTGGCTCTCGAGCGGCAAGCCCTTCACCGTGGGCGCGAGCACCGTGGATACCCAGTGCGGCTCGTCGCAGCAGGCCAACCACCTGGTGTCGGCGCTGGTGAGCGCGGGCGCGATCGAGGTGGGCATCGCGTGCGGCGTCGAGTCGATGAGCCGCGTGGGCCTGGGCGCCAACGTCATGAGCGGGCCCGGCTACTTCCAGCCGCTGGCGTGGCCGTGGGATTTGTCGCCGGACCAGTTCCAGGCGGCGGAGCGGATCGCACGCAAGCGCGGGATCACGCGCTCCGAGGTCGACGCGTTCGCCGCGCACTCGCAAGCGAAGGCCGCCGCGGCTTGGGCCGAGGGCCGCTTCCAGCGCGAGGTGCTGCCGGTGACGGCACCGGTGATGGGCGACGACGGCGCACCCACCGGCGAGACCCGCGTCGTCGATCGCGACCAGGGCGTGCGCGCGACCACCGTCGAAGGGCTCGCGGCGTTGCGGCCGGTGATGGACGAGGGCGTCCACACCGCCGGCTCGAGCTCGCAGATCTCGGACGGCGCGGCGGCGGTGCTGTGGATGTCGGGCGAGCGCGCCAAGGCGCTCGGGCTGAGACCGCGGGCGCGGATTCGGGCGCAAGTGGTGGTCGGCTCCGACCCCTACTTCCTCCTCGACGGCCCCATCGATGCGACACGACGAATTCTCGCCAAGGCGCGCATGAGCCTGGGCGACATCGACCTGGTGGAGATCAACGAGGCGTTCGCGTCCGTGGTGCTGTCGTGGGCGCGCGAGCTCGCTCCCGACATGAGCACGGTGAACGTGAACGGCGGCGCGATCGCCCTCGGCCACCCGGTCGGCGCCACGGGCGCGCGCCTGATCACCACCGCGCTCCACGAGCTCGAGCGCACCGGCAAGGGGACCGCGCTCGTCACGATGTGCTGCGGCGGCGCGATCGGCACGGCCACGATCCTCGAACGGATCTGAGCTTCCGCGCCGACCAGCGGACCGCGTCGAACCACGCGAGGACCTCGACAACCCGAGCATGCGGAGGAGCTGGCGATGACGACGAACGCGAGGCCGCTCGAAGGGAAGGTCGCGATCGTGACGGGCGCGGGACGTGGGCTGGGACGCGCCGAAGCGCTGGCGCTCGCCGCGCACGGCGCGCGCGTGGTGATCAACGACCTCGGCGTGGCGGGGGACGGCTCGGGCGCGGACGAGGGCCCCGCACGCGAGGTGGTGGCCGAGATCGAGCGCGCCGGTGGCGAGGCGATCGCCCATTTCGGCGACGTCGCGCGCTGGGACGACGCGGCGGCGCTGGTGGCGCGGGCGGTCGACGTGTTCGGCGATCTGCACGTCCTCGTGAACAACGCCGGCTTCAGCCGCGATCGCATGATCTTCAACATGTCGGAGCAGGATTGGGACTCGGTGATCCGCGTCCATCTCAAGGGCCATTTCTGCACCTCGCGATTCGCCACCGCGCATTGGAGGGAGCAGGCGAAGGTCGCGGGTGGCCCGGTCTACGGGCGCATCGTCAACACCGCGTCCGAGGCGTTCCTGTTCGGACCGGCCGGGCTGGCCAACTACGCCGCCGCGAAGTCGGGAATCGTCGGCCTCACCGTCGCCACCGCGCACGCGTGCGAGAAATACGGCGTGACGGCCAACGTGGTGTGCCCGCGGGCACGCACCCGCATGAACAGCGAAGGGAGCCTCGGCGCGCTGTTCGCCAAGCCCGAGCAGGGATTCGACACCTACGACCCCGCCAACGTGGCGCCGCTGGTGGCGTACCTCGCGTCGCCTGCCGCCGGGCGCATCAACGCCCACGTGTTCCTGGCGTGGGGAACGCAGGTCTGCTTGATCGGCGCGCCGCGCGTCCTCGAGACCTTCACGAGCGACGCGCGCTGGACGGTCGACCGGCTCGACGAGCGCGTCGGCCGCTACCTGGAGACCCGCGATCCCGCCTCCACGGCGTTCGCCGCCGAGCTTCCCGGGATCTGAGCCGCGCGCGCGAGCCGTGCCGTCAGGACGCCTCGGCCTTCTCGATCAGCTTCCAGAGCAGCTTGGGCGCGAAGCGCCGGAGCCCGAGCAAGAACTTCGCCTCGCCGGTGGGGAAGACGATCTCGTCGCCGCGCTCGAGCGCTTCCTCGACCAGCTCCACGATGCGCTCCGGCTTCGCCAGCCGGCCCTGCTCGATGCCGATCTGGATCGAACGCGGATTGGATCCCTCGATCGCCTGCTCGAGCAGCGGCGTGTCCACCATCGGCGGACAGACGAGCAGGATGCGCACGCCGCTACCGCGATTCTCGTGGATCAACACCTCGGCGAAGATGTTCACCGCCGCCTTGCTGGCGTTGTAGGCGCCGAGGTGCGGAGTGGGCACCAGGCCCGCGAGCGAACCGTAGAAGATCCAGTCGCCCGCGCGGCGCGCGACCATCGCGGGCAAGGTGGCGGTGGCGAGATGGAGGGTGCCTTCGTAGTTGATGCGCATGACGCGGCGGATGGTCTCGACCGGCATGGTCAGCAGCGGCGCCGTGGGCATGATCGCCGCCGCGTGAGTCACGCGGTCGACGGCGCCGAGCTCCGCGCCGACGCGCTCCACGGTGGCGCGCACCTCGTCGAGATTCGCGAGGTCGCAGCGATAGGTGCGCACGCTGGCGCGCCCGGCGGCGGTGCGCGCGAGCCCCTCTTCGTTCACGTCGAGCGCCGCGACCGTGGCCCCCGCGTCGGCCAACCGCCACGCGGAGAGTTGCCCCATGCCACTGGCGGCGCCGGTGACCAAGGCGAGCTTCCCGTGAAAGGCCATCTGCGTTCCCCCCGCCCGCGGTCGCGCGCCTCGCGCGCGCGAGCGCCGAGCATACGTTTCACCCGCGCGACCACCCGTGACCTCGATCACCCTGCTCGCACGTGCCCGACTGCGCCCTTGACCCTGGATCGGCGGGCCGGTAATAGTGATTCTGAATTTAGGAATGCTGGTTTTTGAGCGGGAGGCTCTGCATGTCGGTCGCCGTCGCCGTCGCGATCACGATTGGAATGGTGATGTCCGCCTTCACGATGGGGGCGGTGGTGTGGGGCTTCTACTCGCCGATCAGCGCCAACATCCGCATCCGGGAAGAGAAGGCGCGCAAGCTCAAGGGCTGGCCGGTGGCGCTGCGGATCGGGCTCAACGGGCTGTTCTCGTCGGGACTCGTGTACCTGCTCGCGCTGGCCTTGCAGCACCAGCTCTTCTACGCGGCGCGCCCGTCGCTGGCGCGGCTCGCGTTCGAGTCGGTCGCGGTGCTCGTCGTCTACGACTTCCTCTACTACTTGCTGCACCGCTATCCGTTTCACGCGTGGCCGGGCTTGCGCGAGGTGCACGCGGTCCATCACCGCGCCAAGTACCCGATCGCGTTCGACAGCCTCTACCTGAATCCCATCGAGACCCTCGCCGGTCTCGCCTTGCTCACCTTCTGCACCTGGCTGGTCGGGCCGGTGAGCGTGCACGCGTTCGGGCTGATCTTCTTGGTGTACTCGCAGATGAACATCCTGGTTCACTGCGGGCTCGATCTGCCCGGCGCGCTCCGGCCGTTTGGCTTCATGGCGCGCAAGCACGACGCGCATCACCGGCACATGAAGGCCGGCAACTTCGCGTCGCTGACTCCGATCTGGGATCGGCTCTTCCGCACCGCGGAGTGACGCCGAGCGGCGCCGGCGCTCGCTCCCGCTGCCTGCCGGACGGCGACCGCCGCTTCCCGTCAGGGGACCGTCCAGCGCGGCGGCAGCGGCGGCAAGCGGTGGGCGCGCGCCCACTCGCTCCACCACGTGTCGAAATCCTCGGGGAACACGTCGTCGCCGACTCCCTGGCGCGTCCAGAGCTCGAGCGCCAGCGCTCCGCCCACCGTGTCCGCGAGGGCGACCCCGAAATACTCCTCGATCGGCACGGGCTGCCCTTCGAACGGCGGCGGCGTTCCCGCCGAATAGCCCGAGAACGATCCGCGCTGGATGGCGAAGCGGATGCGCCGCGCATCGCCGAGCGCGGGACCGGCGGCGCACACGAACTGCGACGGCGTGACGAGCACGCCGGCGCCGAAATGATCCCACGCGACCCAGGCATCGTTGCGATCGAGCCCCGCGATCCGCTCGATGATCGGCTTCACGATCGGGTGCGGCTCGTACCAACCGAGGACCCCGAGATTGGCGTCGAGGCTGCGGCCGAGCCGCGCGGCGGCCCAGCGATTCGCGGACACGATGGCCGTGTCGAGGTCGCCTTCCGCGGCGAACGGCTCGCCGCCGAGCTTACCGAGCGCCGTGAGCGCCGCCACCACGACCGGCCGCTCGACGGCGGGGTCCAGGCAATTCGCGAGACGCAGCAGCACGAGCACGTTCTCGTCCGAGCGGTCGCGGGACATCAGCGCGAGCCCGAGGTTGCGCAACGCGGGCATGCCGGTGAGCGGATCGACCACCGCCCTGCCGACACGTCCCCCGATCGACGGCACCAGGGCCACGCCAGCGACCGCGGCGCAGAGCAGCAGCACCGGCGCGGCGCGCGCCAGCTTCCAGATCGCGAGCTGCTCGGGCGCGGGCGGCAAGCGCGCGAGCGAATGGACGTCGAGGGCGGGCTCGCGGCGGTCACCCGAACCGTCGCCGGCCGCGTCGTCGGGGTCGGGGTCGAGCGTGCCCGGGAACATCTCGTCCGCCCCGACCGCCGGGCTTTCCTCGAGCGCCACTGCGAGGAACGCCGCCAGATCGCGGGCGCGATCGCGCGCAACCTCGACCGTCCGTCCCGCGCCGAGCTGCTCGTCGCTCTCCCCGCCACGAAGCTCGACGAGCCACTCGCCGCGATCGGACGGCGACGCCAGCGCGCGCTTCGCCCAGCCCACGCGCAAGCCGGCGGGCAGCGCCTCGGTGCGTCGCGCGAATGCCAGGGGTCCGAGCGCCCGGAAGCGCGAGCGCGTGCGAGCCGCGCGATCGATCTCGATCACCTGCCACGACGCGAGCAACGCTCCCGCCGCCGCGAGCAGCCCGCCGAACACCACGCCGCCCCAGGCCACCGACTGCCCCTGGAGCCACAGGAACGCGAGCCCCACCGCCATCATCGGCACGCCGGCGGCCACCTGCCGGCTCATCGTCACGATGCGAAAGGTCTGGGCGGCGCCGGCCACGGCACCGAACCGCTCGGCGCGCCGCACGAGGACGTTGAGCAGGATCGTGAAGATCGCCGGCAACACCAGGATCCAGGCGAGCGTGCGGACGGCGCGCCGCTCGAACGCGCCGACGTCGTCGACGTCGCCCCAGCGCACCCGCAAGCTGTCGTGGTTGATCCCGGTGGCGGGCAGCTCCGGGTTGAACCACACCGAGATCCGCGAGCCCACCGGGTGCGCGGCGATCGAGGCCGCGTCGCTCGCGAGCTCCTGCTCGGTGCCGTCGATGGTGCCGCGGAGCGTGCAGTGGACCGGCGAGGTGCCGGTGCGATGTCCCTGGGCGTCGTATTCGGGCTGACCACCCGTGCACGCGGAGCCCGTCACGACGAGCTCCGCGCGCCGGAATCCGGCGGCGTGACGAAGCACCAGCGAACGATTCCAGATCCCCGGGCCCACGATGAAGCCCAGCAGCACCACCAGCACGAGCACGGCGCGAACGAGCGTCCGGCCGTTCACGAGCGCCCCCGCACCGCGGGCCTCACAGCCGCACGCAGCGCACGCCGTCCTTCTCCATCTCGACGACGCACAGGTTGCACGGCACGCAGCGCGATTCGGTGGCGAGCCCAGCCTGGAAGCGCTTGGGCAGATCGGGCTCGGCGATGAGCGCCCGGCCCATCGACACCAGCTCGAAGCCCGCGCTCATCGCACGGCCGATCCCGGCGACGGTCTTGACGCCGCCCAGCAACGCCACCGGGATGCGCACCGCGTCGGCGACGCGCTTGGCGCCCTCGAAGAAGAAATTCTCGTGGAACGGATACTCCTTCACCACGATGCGCCCGAAGAGCTTGAGCCCCACGCGCCTGAGCGCGCCAGACTGCACGGCGACCATCTCGTTCACCGGCACCGTGCCACGCAGCATGTAGAACGGCGTACGGCTCACGAAGCCGCCGCTCGGCACCAGCGCATCGGCGCCGGCGGCTTCCAGCGCACGCGCCACCACGACGGCGTCGTCGTGGGTGACCCCGCCGCGAAAGCCGTCGTCGAGGTTCATCTTCACGAGCACCGCGGCGCGACCGCCGACCGCGGCCCGCACGCGCTTCACGATCTCCGCCGGCAATCGCACGCGCTTCTCGAGCGTGCCTCCCCAGTCATCGCGACGGCGGTTGGTGAAGGCGCTCACGAACTGGCTCAAGAGATAACCGTGGCCCACGTGGATCTCGACGGCGTCGAAGCCGGCCTCGACGGCGCGGCGCGCGGCCGTCACGAAATCCTCGACGATGCGCGCGATGTCGCCCTCGGTCATCGCGCGGCACACGCTCATCCCGTAGAGGTTGAGGGCCCGCGACGCGCCCATCGGACGCCCGCCGATCACGTGCTTGTCGGCGAAGTAACCGGCGTGGCCGAGCTGGATGGCCGCCAGCCCACCTTCGCCGTGGACCGCGTCGGTCAGCCGCCGCAGCGGAGCCACGATCTCGGGACGCATCCACAGCTGGTGCTCGAAGGTGAGACCGTCGTGCGCCACCGCGCAATACGCCACCGTGGTCATCGCGGTGCCGCCCGCGGCGATGCCGCGGTGGTGCTCGACGAGCTTCTCGGATGGAACGCCGTTCGGGGACATGCCCTCGAAGGTCGCCGTCTTGATGAAGCGGTTGCGAAGCCGAAGCGGCCCCAGCGAGGTCGGGGTGAAGGCCTTTTCCACGTCTCCGAGCGTCATGCACCGCAGCGTGCCACGCGATCCGAGTGCGCGGCGAGGCGGCTGGCGGACGCGGGCGGCCGCCGCGCGCGCGCCGTCGCGCCTCGGTCCGGGCGGGCGCGGTGCGGGCGGGGTGCGCAGGCTACCCGCGCAACCCGGTGCCGCGCGGGGCGGCGAGTGCTATAGATTCGCGCTTCCCCGGGCGGTGCAAGGGCCCCCCGGGCGAGCCCCGACCAGGACCGAGCCATGAACTATCGGACGATTCGCTACGAGACCGCCGACCAGGTGGCGACCATCACGCTCAACCGCCCGGAGTCGCGCAACGCCATCAGCCCGCTGATGATCAACGAGATCATCCACGCGCTCGAGTGCGCGCGGGCGGACGACGAAGTGCGCGTCATCGTCATCACCGGGGCCGGCAAGGGATTCAGCGCCGGCGGTGACCTCGGGATGATGGGCGGCGGCGGCAACGACGGCGACGGCGAGACGGTCGAGATCAAGCACGGCTTCCCGGCGCTCAATCTCGCGTTCGCGCGGAACTCGAAGCCCACGATCGCCAAGGTGAACGGCCACGCCATGGCCGGCGGTCTCGGGCTCATGGTGGCGTGCGATTTCGCGATCGCCTCCGACAAGGCCGAGTTCGCGACCCCCGAGATCAACGTCGGCCTCTTTCCGATGATGATCATGGCCAACATCTTCCGCAACGTGCCGCGCAAGCGCGGCCTCGAGCTGGTGCTGCTCGGCGAGCGCATCGACGCGCGCGAGGCGGAGCGGATCGGTCTCATCACCCGCGCGGTGCCCGCCGCCGAGCTGGACACCGCGGTCGACGCGCTGGCCGCGAAGCTCAAGGCCAAGAGCCCGGCGATCCTGCGCCTCGGCCTCGAGGCCTTCTACGCGCAACAAGACATGGCGCTCGAGGAAGCGCTGCCCTACCTCGAGCAGATGCTGGGGCGTTGCTTCGAGACCGAGGATTTTCGCGAGGGCGTCGCCGCATTCCTGGAGAAGCGCCCACCGCGATGGAAGGGGAAGTGACCGCATGCGCTACGACGTCTTCGGTGTCGGCAACGCGATCGTCGACTTGCAGCTCAAGATCGACGATCAGTTCCTCGATCACATCCGCGTCGCCAAGGGATTGATGACCCTGGTCGACGCCGATCGTCAGGTGGAGATCCTGGGCACGCTCGCCGACCGCTCGGTCTCGCGTTGCTCGGGCGGCTCGGCGTGCAACACGGTCGTGGGTGTCGCGCACATGGGCGGGACCGGCGCCTACGCGTGCAAGACCGGCAACGACGATCTCGGCGAGTTCTACGTGAGCGACCTGAGGCACCTCGGGATCGCGGTGCCCGTGCCCGCCGCCGAGGGCATCACCGGAACCTCCGTCATCCTCATCACTCCCGATGCACAGCGCACCATGCTCACGCATCTGGGCATCTCGTCGAAGCTGGACCCCGCGGACCTGCCCGCGGACGAGATCGCGCAGGCCGAGTACCTCTACGTCGAGGGCTATCTCTTCCCCGGCGAGGAGACCCGCGCCGCGGCGCTCAAGGCCATCGAGATCGCCAAGGCGCGCGGCGTGAAGGTGGCGCTCACGCTCTCGGACGCGTGGGTGATCGGCACCTGCCGCACGCTCTTCTGGGAGCTGATCCGCGGCCCGGTGGACCTCCTCTTCGCGAACAAGGAAGAAGCGCACGCCTTGGTGGGCACGGACGATCCCATCGAGTGCGCGCGCACCATCCATCGCCACGCCACCAACGTGGCGCTCACGCTGGGCGTCGATGGCTCGCTGCTCATGCACGGCAACGAGGTCTTCCCGATCGAGGGCGTCCACACCCAGGCCGTCGACACCACCGGCGCCGGCGACATGTACGCTGCGGGTGTCCTCTACGGGCTCACCCACGGCTTGAGCTGGCAGCAGGCGGGGCGGCTCGGCTCCCATGCCGCCGCCAAGGTCGTCGGCCAGATGGGCGCGCGGCTGCCGCGCGCCTTCACCGCCGACGAGATCCGCGCGATGGCGGGCTGAGCGCGTCACTCGCGATCGGCCAGAAAAGGAAAGGAAGACCCTCATGACGACCCTGAAGGAGCTGCTCGCCAACCCGGGCGTGCGGCTCGCCGAAGTCACGAAGCACCTCGACGGTCTGAGCCGTTCGGAGCGCATCCTCGAGTGCATGACCCTCGACCGCCGCGCCCAGGAGCGTCTCTGGCAGATCGCCGAGCACAGCCAGCCGCTGGACCTCGACTACCTCCTGCCGTCCAGCGCCGAGCCGCTCGATCCCTACCCGTTCGAGGGCAAGAACTCGCTGCCGGTGTTCACCCGCTTCCAGAAGGTCTTCTACAAGACGCAGGAAGGAACGATCGGCGGCTACAACAACTCGAGCGTCGGGCCGGTGGTCGGCCCCGGGTACTACGTGACCCATCTGTGGGACGCTCGCCCCGGCGAGCTGGCGGTCGATTACCTGCAGGTGCCGAAGTCCAAGCCCGCGGCGTGGCCGCCCATCAAGCCGAACGACGTGGGCGTGAGCCAGTTCGTCTATGGTGGCATGGTCGATTTCCTGCGCTGGGTCAGCGACGACGTCGTGATCGGACGCGCCTACAAGAAGGGCCAAGACCCCATGCCCAACTGGTTCGTGTTGTGCCGAACCCGGCCACGCGCCTGAGGAACTCACCGTGCGGATCGCCGCGCAACAGCTCGTACGTCTGCCCGAGGTAGAGCTCGATCTGCGCATGCGCGGGGGACGCGCGCCGCGCATCGAGGCGCTCGTGGGCTGGGAGTTCCGGGGCTTCAACGTCCCCGCCGTGACCGGGCTCTTGGGCTTCCAGAAGTTCAAGAAGGGCTTCTACCTGCGCCCCGACGAGAGCGCCGGCGCGGGGTGCTGCCACGGCTACAACGTGCTGGTGGCGCAAAACGAGCTCCACGAGCCCTGGCTCGCGAAGCCGTCGGAAGGGATGCCCAAGCGACACGGCTTCTACGACGTGGCGCCGGTGTCCGCGAGCGCTCGGCACCGGCTCTACCCCAACGCGCTCTTGATCGACTACGGGGTGCGCGAGAACAGCCGGGTCAACCCCGAGCGGCTGATCCGCGACTACCTGGTCCAGCCCGATCCCAGCGATCCCGACGTGCTGCTCGGCTTCGCCACCATCGCGCTGGGCTTCACCACCGTCCGGTTCGGCTTCTTCGTCCTCGATCGCGACCAGCCACCCGTCGGATTCACGCCGCCGAGTCGCTAGAAGCCGGTTGCGCGTCGTGCTTCGCGCCGCGCCAGGCTCCTCACACCACGTCCTCTCGGGGCTCTCGACAGACCCCCGACCCGCGCGGCGCTGCCTCACCGGATCGGCGGCCTGGAACCGCTGGAACCGTCCTCCGCGCAAACCCAGCGCTCGTTGGTGAGCGACGTGAGCACGTGGTCGCGCCACGCGCCGCCGATCCTCAGATAGTCCCGCGCGTAGCCCTCGACCACGAAGCCGAGCCGTCGCAACAGCCGACCGCTGCGCTCGTTGGTCGGCTGGTGGTTCGCCATGACGCGGTGGAGCCTCATCTCCTCGAAGACGTAGGCGATCGCGGCGGTGAGCGCCTCCGCCATCAAGCCCTGCCCCTCGCAAGCTCCATCGAGCTTGTAGCCGAGATGGCACGCCTGGAACGCTCCCCGCACCACGTTCGAGAACTGGATCTCGGCGAGCACCGGCCCGCGCGGATCCTCCCGCGCCACCGCCACCAGCACCAGACCGCGGTCCTCGTGGTGGTCGCGCTCGGCGCTCGTGACCCGGCGCGCCACCGCCTCCGCCAGCGAGCCCTGGTGCGGCGGCGGGCTGAAGCGCGCGAAGTGCTCCGCGTTGCGCTCGTTGAACGCCAGCACGCGCTCGAGGTCGGCGGGCTTGGGCACGAACAGCACGAGCCGCGCGGTGGTGAGGGTCGGCGGTCGGTTCACGCCGCGGCGCCCTTTCGAAGGTGCTCGCTCACGAGCATCGAGAGCGCGCCGAAACCGAGCAGATTCAGCCCCGGGACGAAGAGGACGATCGCCCACAGCAGCGTGGCGCGCGAGCCGAGCGCGCGGGCCACCCGAACCCCGGCACCCAGACCGGCGAGCGCGAACATCATCGAGACCGCCGCCAGCGCCCCCGCAGCGAGGCGCGGCTCGACGGCGTCGAACAGGGGCGCCGGGCTGCGAAAGGCGAGCACGGCCGCGATCGCGAAGAGCCACTGGAGCGCGAACCACGCGGCGAGCTTGCGGTGCTCGGAGCGCACGTTCGCGACGGCGTCGGCGCGCTGCGACGCGCGGCGGCGCTCGAGCTTGCGGGTCAGCTCCTCGTTCACCGTCGCCGCGCCTTCTTGAGCGGCTTCGCCAGGTGCCGGAACTCGTCGACGACGCGCTGGTAGACGGCGCGCTTGAACGGCACGATCAAGGCCGGCACGTCGTCGATCGGCACCCATTTCCAGGCGGCGAACTCGGGATGATCGGTCTCGAGATCGATGTCCGAATCACCGCCGGTGAAGCGCATCGCGAACCACTTCTGACGCTGACCGCGATAGCGACCGCTCCACACCTTGCCGAGGAGCTTGTCGGGCAGGTCGTAGTCGTACCAGCTCGCCGACTCGCCGAGGAACTCGGCGGCGTCGGTGCCGATCTCCTCGACCAGCTCGCGCAACGCCGCGGCGCAAGGCTCTTCGCCCTCGTCGATGCCACCCTGGGGGAATTGCCAAGCGGGCGTGTTCTGGTCGATGCGCCGGCCGACGAAGACCCGTCCCGCGCGGTTGATCAGCACCACGCCGACACACAGTCGGTAGGGGAGGCTCTCTCGTTCGATCGACCTTCGCATCGCTCGCCCTCCGCATCGGCGGCGCACCTCGAACCGCGCCCGGGCCTCGCATGTATCCTACTCGCGCGCGACCCGTCGATCGTCGCCGCGAGCAACCCCATGGACATGACCCTGAGCCTGCCCCGGCGCTTCGAGCGCGCCTACCCGCCCACCCTCCCCGCCGCTGGCGCGGCTCGTTGGCTGGTGTTTCGCGGCGAGGAGCTGGTGGTGAGCGAGTGCGGCACCACCGTCGAGCTGCTCACGGGCGACGCGCTCGGCTGCGGTCTCGGCGCCGAGGTCCGCGAGATCGTCCACCTGGGGCGCCTCGACGGCGTGAGCTGCCTCGCGGGCAGCGTCCCCGGCGATGCGCACCTCGACGAGGGCCTGCGGACGATGGACCTGCGCACCCTCTTCGAGCATCTGCCCGCGGACCTCTACGCGGTCGCCGGCTACGCCTACCAGCTGGTGCGCTGGCAGCGAGCGAGCCGCTTCTGCGCCTTCTGCGGCGCCGCGACCGGCCCGGTGGAGGGCGAGTGGGGGCGGCGCTGCGGCGGCTGCAACCACGTGACCTACCCGCACGTCAGCCCGTGCGTGATCGTGCTGATCCACGACGGGGGCGATCGGTTGCTGCTCGCGCATCGGCGCGGCCGCGGCGCGATGCGCAGCTTGATCGCGGGCTTTCTGGAGCCGAGCGAGAGCCTGGAAGAGGCGCTCCGGCGCGAGGTGCGCGAGGAAGTCGGGCTCGAGATCGACGACATCCGCTACTTCGCGAGCCAGCCGTGGCCGTTCCCGCACCAGCTGATGGTGGGGTTCTTCGCGCGGCACGCGGGCGGCGAGGTGCGGCCGGACGGCGACGAGCTCGACGAGGCGCGCTGGTACGACGTCGACGATCTGCCGACGCTTCCCGGTCCGATCAGCATCGCGCGCCGGCTCATCGACGCGTTCGTGACCGACCGGATCGCGCTCCGCTCGGCTGGACGGAACGACTAGAACGCGTTTCAATCCGCCGCCGTCACCGCGCCGGAGCCGGGCTCGCCGCCGGGCGCCCCGAGGCGCGTGCCCCCCGAGGTCCACTCATGAAGGTCGCCGTCACCGGCGCCGCCGGACACGTCGGCGGCAACCTGGTCCGGGCGCTCCTCGAGCGTCGCCACCAGGTGCGCGCGATCGTGTACCAGGACACCCGCGCCGTCGACGGCCTCGCCGTCGAGCGCGTGCCCGCGGACGTGCTCGACGCCGACCAGGTGCAGCGCGCCTTCGAGGGAGTCGACTGGGTCTTCCACCTCGCCGCCAAGGTCTCGATCGAGGGCGACCCCGACGGCTCGGTGCACCGCACCAACGTGCTCGGCACACGCCACGTGGTCGAGGCCTGCCTGGCGCGCGGCGTGAAGCGCCTGGTCCACTTCAGCTCGGTCCACGCGCTGCGCAACGATCCGTACGACGTGCCGATGGACGAAGGGCGCCCGCTCGCCGACGAAGGACATGCCTTCGCCTACGATCTCTCGAAGGCCGGTTCGGAACGCGAGGTCCAGGCGGGCATCAAGCGCGGCCTCGACGCCGTGATCGTGAATCCCACCGCCATCCTCGGCCCCAGCGACTTCAAGCCGTCGCGCATGGGTCAGGTGCTCGTCGATCTCCACTTCCGGCGCTTACCGGCGCTGGTGGCCGGCGGCTTCGACTTCGTGGACGTGCGCGACGTCGCCGAGGGCGCCATCGCCGCCGCCGAGAGAGGCCGCACCGGCGAGCGCTACCTGCTCGGCAACGAGTACCGGCCGGTGCGCGAGCTCGCCGGGCTCTGCCGCGACGTCGCCGGCATCCGACCGCCGCGCTTCACGTCGCCGCTTTGGCTCGCCAGGGCCGGAGCGCCGTTCGCCGTCGCGTGGGCCAAGGTCTCCGGCACGCGCCCGCTCTTCACCGAGGAGTCCCTGCACGCGCTCGCGGGCAATCCCAACGTGAGTCACGAGAAGGCCACCCGCGAGCTCGGCTATCGACCGCGCCCGCTCGCCACGAGCGTCGCCGACACCTACGGCTGGCTGCGCGAAGCCGGCCTGCTCGAAACCAAGACGTGAGGCATCGATGACCGAGCATCAGCTCTACATGTGGGTGGTCTGGATCTGGCTCGGCCTCGCGGCGTTCACCTTCGTCTCGCTGTTCTTCTTCACCGCTCCCTACGGGCGCCATGCGCGCGCCGGCTGGGGGCCGATGATCGAGCGCACGGCCGCGTGGATGATCATGGAATCGCCGGTGGTCTTCCTGCCGCTGATCCTGTTCTTGGTGAGCGACCGGCGCGCGCTGGTGCCGTACGGGATCTTCCTGCTGATCTGGGAGTTTCACTACGTCCACCGCACCTTCGTGTTCCCGTTCCGGCTGCGCGGCGGCCAACCCCAGATGCCGCTCTCGATCGTGGCGAGCGCGATCGTGTTCAACGTCGGCAACGCCTATCTGCAAGCGCGCTGGCTCTTCCACCTGCGCGAGCCCTATCCCGCCACTTGGCTGAGCGATCCGCGCTTCGCCATCGGCCTGGTGCTCTTCGCCGTCGGCTTCGCCATCAACTACCACTCCGACGGGATCACGCGGAATCTGCGCAAGCCCGGCGAGACCGGCTACAAGATCCCCTACGGTGGGTTCTTCCGCTGGGTGTCGGCGCCCAACTACCTGGGCGAGCTGATCGAGTGGACCGGCTGGGCGATCCTCACGTGGTCGCGCGGCGGTGTGGTGTTCGTGATCTGGAGCGCCGCGAACCTGGTGCCGCGCGCGATCGCCAACCACCGCTGGTACCGCGAGAAGTTCCCGGACTACCCGCCCGAGCGTCGCGCCATCGTTCCCGGGCTGCTCTGAACGCTGCGCGCGCCGCGCGCGCTCATGCGCCGAAGATCGGCAGCGGGCCGGGGTCCTCGGCGAGCCGGCGCGTCAGGTAGTCGGCGGGCGGGATCTCCTCGAGCGCGAAGGTGATGCGGCGCGAGGTGACGTCCTCGGCGAGCGTGAGGTAGCCCTCGTCCGCGAGCGCGCACAGCATCCCGAAGACGTGGCTCGGGGTCGACACCGTGTGGCTGTGCGCCTGCGGCACGAGCGGGCTCAGATCCGCCGCCGTGAACGGCTCGCGGCGCGGCGCCGGGCCGTCGGCGTGCAGGAACTCGTTGCGCAAGATGCGGTAGAGCCCCTCGAAGTAGCGCTCGGCGAAGCGCACCCAGGCCATCGGCTCGACCACCGCGAAGCGGCCGTGCGGCGGCAGCACCACGCGCACGGCGAAGCGCTCGAAGAAGCGGCGGATTCGACGCAACGTGAGCAGATAGCTCTCGAAGCCGCGCGAGTAGCCCTGCCCCATCACGGTGAAGATGGGCACCACGAAGTCGCGGCTCGCGGGCTCCTCGACGCGCCCGACGCAGATGATGGTGTCGCCGGGGATCACCACGCCGCGCGCGGTGTCGAGGTAGAGCACGCAGTCGTTGGAATGCCCGGGGCTCGCGAGCGCGACGAACCCCGGCGGCAACCGTCCCTCGTCGACGAAGCGCAGCGCCGCCTTGGGGGTGCGGGCGAAATACTGGGCATACGGCGCGCGGCGCGGATGCTCGAGCATCGCGGTGCCGGTGAAGGTCGAGAGGTCGATCAAGCCGAACTGGGCGCGGGCCTGGAAGATCAGGAAGGTCTCGTCGAAGTACGAGGCGGCCGGTTGGGTCAAGAAGCGGTAGCCCGCCGAGTGGACGTGGATGGGCGCGCGCTCGCCGGGCGCGCGGCCGAGGCCCGCGACGACACCCGCCATGCCGGCGTGATCGCCGTGGCAATGGGTCACGAGCACGGCGTCGAGCTCGGCCACGTCGGCCTGCACCAGCGCGTTGGTCAGCTCCGCGACGATGTCGGGCCGCGCCGCGGGCGCCTCGAAGAGCAGCGCGCGAGCGCCATCGCGGATCAGCACGGGATTGATGCGGCGCGGCGACGGATAACCGCTCGCGACCGGGTGCACCGAGACCTCGGCGGCGAGGCCGAGGTCGGCGAGTGCCACGTCGAAGGGCACGAGGGCGCGGCGGGTCTCTTCGGACACGAAGGCTCGCGATCAGCCCCGTCGACGGCCTCGGGGGCGCGGCGGTGCAGTGGCGCTGAAGCTATGCGATGGCCTGCGCCTCGGCGAGAGCGCCGCGAGCGCCGCACCCGAGCTCGCGACCCGCGTCGAGGAGCACGCGCATCGCACCCAGCGCGCCGAGCGGATCCAAACGGGCATGGATTCTGCTAACTCCACCTCGGTGCGATCGATCGAGCCTCGGGTCAAGCGAGCTGGAAGCCGGCGCCAGCGGCGCGCCGCGCGACTCGTCGGCCCGACGCTGGCGTGCGGCTGTGCCTTCGCGCTGCTGCTCGCGCGCGCCTCGGCGAGCGCGGCGGCGCCCGCCCCGGGCAACCCCTACGTCGCGCGCTTCGGCGCCGCCGATCTGCCGGGCGACGCATACAACTACGGTGTGGCCGTCGACGCGGCCGGGGAGGTGCTGGTCGCGAACACGGCCGGGCTGATGCGCTTCGCCGGCGGCCAGTGGGAGCTCGTCGAGCTCCCGGGCCATCTCGAGGTGCGCTCGATCGCGACCACCGCCGACGGCCAGATCTTCCTAGGTTCGTTCGATCAGTTCGGTCGCTTGCACGAGGACCGCTTCGGCACGCCGCGCTTCGCCCCGCTCCAAGACGAGTTCCGGCGCGATCGCGAAGCGGGCTCGATCAGCGAGGTCTTCCGCACCGCGAGCACACGCGACGGCGTCTATTTCATCGCCTATTCCGAGGCCTTCTTGCTGGGCGCGGACGGGGCGCGACGGCGCTTCTCGGCGGGGCAACGCATCGTCGCCGCGGCGCACGCTGGCGATACGGTGCTGGTTCAGCACGAGCGCGGCCCGCTCACGCGGCTCACCCCGGCGGGCTACGTCGACGTCCGCGGCCCCGCGGATCTCGGCCCCGACGGCCCGGTCTTCTCGGCAGCGGTTCCCGCACCCGACGGCAGGATTTACCTGCTCAGCCGTGACCGCGGCTGGTACCGCTTCGACGGCGAGTCCGTCGAGCGCTTCGAGGCCCCCAGCAGCCAGCGGCTCGGCGAGGCGCGCTGCTTCCGCGCGGTGAGCCTGCCGGAGGGCGGCTACGCGGTGGGGTGCGACTCGGGTGAGGTCTTCCAGCTCACTCCCACGCTGGACGTGAGCCACGTACACCGCGTGAGCGAGCTGCCGATCTCGGGCCTGGCGATCGACCGCGAAGGCTTCCTGTGGGTGGCCACCGAGGGCGAGATGCTGCGCATCGCGCTCGGCTCGGCGTGGAGTCTCTACGACTCGTCCCTCGGTCTGCGCGGCACGATCCAGGGGAGCGCCGATCTCGGCGATACCACCTGGGTCGCCACCACCACCGGTGCCTATCGTTCGCATACCGACGGCGAGGGGCGGCTCTCGTTCGAGCACGTCGACACCGGGCTCGCGGAGGTGACCGATATCCAGGGGACTCCCTTCGGCATCCTGATCGCGGGCGGCGACGGGCTCGTGGCCTGGGACGAGGGACGCTTCGAGCGGGTGCTGGAGAACGTCGGCGTGTGGAGCGTGGAACCGGCGTCCGCGGAAGGCGACCTGTTCTACGCGATCGAGGACGAGCGGCTCGCGATCGTGCGCCACGAGCGCGCGGGCTGGCGGGTCACGGACACCAGCGGTGGCCCGCCGGTCGGCCTGAGCTCGCTGGCGCGCGGGCGCGACGGAGAGCTCTGGGCGGGGCAGATGCGCGGCGGCTTGATCCGCTTCCAGCTCGCGGCCGACGGCGCGCGGATCGCAAGCTGGGAGCCGCGTCCGCTGGCGGGCGCCTCGCCGGCGACGCCCTCCACCTGGGTGTTCCAGATCGGCGAGCGCGTGTTCGCCCGCGACGCCGACCGCTACTTCGTGCTCGACGACGGCGAGTTCCGGCGAGTGCGCGCCGGCGACGGCCTGCCGCAGACCATGCTCGACGAGCTCTCCGGCGAGGCGCTCACGTGTCCCGACGGACGAAGCTTCGCGCTCACCTCGACCAAGCTCTTCACGCGCGCTCCGAACGCTCGCGACTGGAGCGAGGTGCGGCCCTTCGACGGCGCCGCGCGGCGCATTCTGGGGGCGGATTGCGGCGCCGAGCACACGCTGCTGATCCAATCCGAGCGCGGCCTGCTGCGGTTCGATCCCGCCCGTCCGCGCGCGGCGGTGGGACGGCTCGTCACGCGGCTGCGGCGGGCCGTCGTCGTGCGCGCACGCAGCATCGACGAGCCGCTGGCGCTGGATTCGACGGAGCCGCTCGCGATTCAGCCGTTCCGGCGGATGCGCTTCGAGTATGCGGTCCCCACCGGCGAGCTCGAGGTTCGCTATCGCACGCGCCTGGTCGGCCTCGACGACGACTGGACTCCCGCGACCCACGAACCCGACCGCGAGCTCGGCGCGCTGCCCCCCGGGGACTACCGGTTCGAGGCGATCGCCATGGTGGCCGGCGCCCAGGAGGTGCAGCCCGCGACGCTGGCGTTTCGCGTGCTACCGCGCTGGTATCAGCGGCCCGCCGTGGCCGCGCTGGCGCTGGTTCCGCTCGGACTGCTCGTGGCCGGCGTGGTTCGATGGCGATCCGCGGCCTTGCTGCGGGCGAACGCGGCGCTCGACGCGCTGGTGCGACAGCGAACCCGCGAGCTCGAGGAAGCCAACGCGCGGCTCGAGCAACAAGCACGGCACGACGACCTGACCGGGCTCGCCAACCGGCGGCGGCTCGAGCATTTCGGCGCGACCGCCTTCGCCGACTCCATTCACCTCGATCGACCGCTGTCGCTGCTGATGGTCGACGCCGACCACTTCAAGGTGCTCAACGATCGGCTCGGGCACGCCGCGGGCGACCGGCGGCTGCGCGAGATCGCCGCCGTCCTGCGCGGCCACATCGAAGGCGCTCACGAGCTGGCGGCGCGCTACGGCGGGGAGGAATTCGCGCTCGTCCTACCCGAGGTGCCGCTCGAGGCCGCACACGCTCGCGCCGAAATCATCCGCAGGGCGGCAGCCAAGCTCACGGACGGCGTCCTCTCGACGGTGTCGATCGGCGTGGCCGAGCGAGGGGCCCACGGCGCGACCTCGCTCGAGCACCTGTTGCGTCTGGCGGATGCGGCGCTCTACCGCGCGAAGCAGCGAGGTCGCGACCGCGTGGCCGTCGCCGAGGCGGGCCTCGTGGACGAACCGCACACCCGCGAGACGACCGCGACCGCGTGACGCGCCGTGCTGGCGCGGACCGGCGGCGCCGTGCTGGCGCGGATGAGCGCGGCGAGTCGTCAGCCGCCACCGCCGCGCCGGCGATGAACGGTGCGCTCGCGACCGCCGCTCACGCTGCCACCGTCGCGCTGTCGCCAGCCGCTGCGATCCGTGCTGAAGCCACCGCCTTGATTGCCCTGACCGTCGGTGTGGCTCTTCCAGTCCCAGCGGCCCTCGCCGTCGCGAGTGGCCGAGCCACTCGTCTCGGATCCCCACTCGCGACCAGCGCGTCCCTGCCCCTCGCGATCGCGCTGCCACTCGACGCCGTCCTCGGTGGCCTGGGCGCCGCCCGTCTCGCTACGCGACCAGCTCCGGCCTTGCGCGTCCTCGCCCTGACGCTCGCGACTCCAGGTGGTCCCGTCCTCGCCGCGTTGCACGTTGCCCGAGAGCTCGGCGCCTTGGGTCTGGCCGTTGGGGCCGGTGCGCTCGACGTCGCCCGACCACGAGCGGCTGCCGTCCTCGCCCTTGGTGACGGTCACGTCCTTGTCGACGTTGACCGTCTTGCCGTCCTGATTCGTGTAGGTCTTGTCGCGCGAGTACGTGGTGGTGCCGTCCTCGTTGTGGGTGACGGTGCCCTCGCGCTCGATGGTGCCGGAGCGACCCGCCGCGGTCGTGCCCGAGGTCGAGCTGCTCGTGGTGCGGCCGTCCTCGGTGCGTTGCGCCGAGCCCGAGGTGGTCGAGGACCAGGAATTCCCGGCCGAGCCGGTGACCGTGTTCTCGCGCGACCACTCGGCACCGGATCCCTCCTCGGCCCGGCTCGATGTGGCCGCGCCGTGAAACACGGCGCAGCACGCTCCCGCCACCACGACCCGCCGCCAGCTCCTCGTCATCGTCATCGAATGCTCCTCCGTGTCGCGAGGCCAGCGCCGCCGCGATCGATTCACCACGCCCCGGTGCCGCGCACGATCGCCGGCACGGTCTTGAGCAGGATCTCGAGATCCTTGAGCAGGCTCCAATTGTCCACGTATTCCATGTCCATGTGCATCCAGCGCTCGAAATCGACCTGGTTGCGCCCGCTCACCTGCCACGGCCCCGTGATCCCCGGCTTCATGCTGAGCCGGCGGCGCTGCCAAGGCTGGTAGGCGTCGACCTCGCTGGGAATGGGCGGGCGCGGTCCCACCAGGCTCATGTGGCCGAGCAACACGTTGACGAGCTGCGGCAGCTCGTCCACCGAGGTCGCCCGCAGCACGCGACCCACCTTCGTGACGCGCGGATCGTTGCGGATCTTGAACACCGGCCCGTCCATCTCGTTCAGCGCCTCGAGCTCGCCGCGGCGATGCTCGGCGTCGACCACCATGGTGCGGAACTTGAGCAGCGTGAAGCGTCGCTTGTTGAGCCCGTACCGTACCTGGCGGAAGAACACTGGGCCGGGGCTCGTGAGCCGGATCGCGGCAGCGGCGAGCAAGGCGAGTGGCGACGTCACCACCAGCGCGACGCTGGCCACCACCACGTCGATGGCGCGCTTGACGAGGAGCTGCCAGTAGCGCGACGGCGGAATGCCGAACGAGATCGACGGGATGCCGTTCAGCGTCTCGAGGTAGTTGTCCATCGAGTCGAGCGGTGGCGGCAGGAAGAAGAGACGTGCCTTCACTCCTTCGCGCGCGCACATCGGCAGCCATTCCGTCAGGCGGGCCGTGCCCAGGTCGTTGAGCAGGAAGGCCACCTCGTCCACGGGCCGCGACTTGAGGACCGCCTCCAGGTCGTCCAACGAGCCCAGCGTCTCGAGGCCGCGCTCCGCCGCGTCCGCGACGTCGGGCGCGAGGCAGCCGACGCATTGATAGCCCCGCCCCGGGTTCCCTTCGATCGACGCAACCAGCTCCTGCGCTTGCGCGCCGGCCCCAACCACCAAGACGTAGCGCTGGTTGTAGTGCCGGCTGCGGATCAGCTCGAGCAGCCGCTTGACGACCACCCGCTCCACGCTGAGCGCCACGACTCCGACCCCGACGAAGGTCAGGATCAGGCTACGGCTGATGGTCGGATCCTTGAGCGCGAAGAGCGTGAACCCGAGGATCCCCAGCACGGCCATGCCGGTGCGCAGCTGCATGCCGACCAGCGAGCCGAAGGACGCGGATCGATAGGAGTAATAGCCACCGGTGACGTGCAGCACGATCACCCAGGTGACGGTGGCGGTCAGCATCACCCAGCGGTACGCCTCGAACGCCAGCAGCGCCGGCACGTCGGGCGCGAGGAGCTCGACGCGCACCAAGTTCTGGGCGGCGTAGACCCAGCCGAACACCAGGCCCAGCAGCACGGCGTCGAGCACCATGTGCGCGCCGCGCAGCAGGGATTCGTGCTCTTTGATCACGACGGTGCGTTCGCGAGGTGCGCGGTGGAAGCTCGACGATGAGCGGGGCTCGTTCGCTTCTTCCGCGAAATGCAGGAAATCACGCGAAATCCCGCCCCTTATAGCACGTCCGTCCGCAGCGAGCCGACCCCACCACCGGCCGCCGAGTGCCGCCACGCGCGATCCGCGGGGCCGCCGAGGATCGTCTTTGACGTGAGGAGTCCGCGTTGGTAACTTGCGCGCGACTCGTGCTTCCACGGGTCGCTCGCGCGATGCCTTCGGTGGCCCTCCTCTCTCGCCTCGCCGCGCCCACGCCGCAGCCGATCGCAAGGTTGCGCGCCACCAGCATGCTCACCCGGCTCACCGGGGTTACCCGCAGTCGGGGCGGCAAGGCGGCGCGCCGGATCGCCGTCGTGCTCGCGATCCTGATCGGCCTCGCCGGCGGGACGGCGAGCGCGTCGCGACCGCTCGATCCGGCGCTCTTCCCGGCGCCGCCGCAGCTCGAAGCGAACGTCCTGTTCTGGACGGACGTCTACAGCCGTTACGACAGCCATCGCGTGGTCATCCACGACAACGTGTATCTGGACATCGTCTACACCGTGCTCGATTTCAGCGAGCTCGATCGCCAGGACATCTCGGATGCCGCCAAGGCCTCGAGCCGCGCGGACAGGGTCGAGCGCGCGCTCGCGAGCTACGCCGACATCCTGCGGGATCTGGCCGGATCACCGAGCCCCGGCGCCACCATCAGCGCCTCCGAGCGCCGCGACGTGGAGACGATGTTCCGGCGAGTGAGCGGCGGCGACGGCAAATACCTCGCCGCCGTCGACCGCCTTCGCGCGCAAACCGGGCTCGCCGACAAGTTCGAAGGCGCCATCCGCCGCTCGGGCCGGTACATGCCCGAGATCGAGCGCATCTTCCGCACCCGCGGGCTGCCGATCGAGCTCTCGCGGCTGCCTTTCGTCGAGTCCATGTTCCAGGACCGCGCGCGCTCGAAGGTGGGCGCCGGCGGCATCTGGCAGTTCATGCCTTCCACCGGCCGCCTCTACCTGCGCATTCGCCGTGAGCTGGACGAGCGCTGGGATCCCTTCGCCGCGAGCGACGGCGCCGCGCGGCTGCTGGCGGACAACTACGAACGGTTGGGGAGCTGGCCGCTCGCCCTGACGGCGTACAACCACGGCGCGGCGGGAATGGCGCGCGCGGCGAGCCAGCTCGGCACCACCGACCTCGGCGTGATCGCCTGGAACTACGACTCTCGTTCGTTCGGGTTCGCCTCGCGGAACTTCTACGCCGAGTTCCTCGCCGCGGTCTCGGTCTACGAGAACCGCGCCATCCATTTCCCGGGTGTCGTCCCGGATGCCGCGCTGGCGTTCGACGAGCTGGTGGTGTCGAAGCCGATCTCGATTCGCACCCTCGCCGATCGGACCGGCACCAGCGTCGACTCGATCGAAGACTTGAACCTCGGCCTGACCTCGGGCGTCCTCGCCGGCAAGTACCCGCTGCCGGCGGGCTACCGGCTGCGCGTTCCCGAGGGCTCGCGAGGCGTTTTCCTGGCCGCGCTCGAGTCCGCCGCTCCTGCCGTGCGGACCGCCAGCGCCCCAGCCACTTCCACCCGAACGCACGTGGTCGCGCGCGGCGAGACCGTCTCGCAGATCGCGGCGCGTTACGACGTCCCCACGAACGACCTGCTGCGCGCCAACGGCCTGCGACCGTCGTCGCGCATTCGGCAGGGTCAGCGGCTGCGCGTGCCGACGGCCGGCTCCGGCGAGGACACGCCGGAAACGACACTCTCGGTCGTGGCGCTCGCCGAGCCGGAATCGACCCCGTCGGCGAGCCAGCCGAGCCAACCGGCGGACGCGGCTCCTCGGCTCGTGGCCAAGCGCAGCTCGACACCGTCCACGGCCCGCGCCGCCGCGTCGGCGAAGCCGATCGACACGGCCTCGGCCGCGCCTGCGGCGTCTCGCACCGAGACTCACCTGGTGGCGCGGGGCGAGACGCTCTCGAGCATCGCCGCACGTTACGGTACGACCGCGCAAGCGATCCAAGCCGCGAACGGGCTACGCAAGAACGGTCAGATCAAGGCGGGTCAGACGCTTCGGATCGACGACGCCGCCGAAGCGGCGCCGACCCTACCCGCCGCGCCGCCCCCAGCGGTGGCCAAGGCCGAGCGCGACACGCGCGTCAGTCGCGCCGAGGGCGCTCGTGCCGAGCCCCGCAAACCCGTGACGCACAAGGTGAAACGCGGCGAGACCCTGGTCGAGATCGCATCTCGGTACGGCACTTCGGTCACCGATCTCAAGAAAGAGAACCGGCTGCGCGGACCGACCATCCAACCCAACCAGCTGCTCCGTATTCCCCGCGATTGAGCGACGCGTGACGCCCTCGGCAACGTGTGCCGCGAAACGCAACACCGACTTGCACTTTCCCACGGCGATCTCTTGACACGGGTCAAAACGCGTCGGTAGCATCGAAAATGATTGTCAGTCGCAACGCGTGCAACTACCCCGTCGGCCGGCCGCTGCGTCGCGCTTCGATGCTACGGGTACTTCACTCGCCACGGACGCGCGGGCTGACGCGCGGTCCCGGGAGGCTGAAAAGAGGTTCTCGTGTTCCACCAAATCACGGATGACTGCATCCGCTGCGACGCCTGCCCACGGGAATGCCCGGTCGGTGCGATCGCGCCAGGACCACGCAAGTACCTGATCCGAAAGGATGCATGTCTCGACTGCGGCGCCTGCGTCGCGGTCTGCCCAACCGACGCCATCGTCTGCAACGCGCGCAGCCACGACGAGATCACGGATGCCTGGGGTCAAAGCGAATCCGAGTCGCTCCAAGCCAGTGGATGACCGCATCGTCGTCATCGACGAGCGCTTGCGCAAAGTCTTCCACTTCTACATCTCGCTCTTTCCCAACTACCGCGAGGCTGGTCGCGCGGTGGGCGTCGGCAAAGACACGATCGCGAAGTACGCCACCGAGAGCAACAACATGGCGTACCCGATCTACTTGGCGATGACGAGCGAGATCCAGCGGCGGGTGCCGCGCAAGCAGGTCGTCGAGGTCTTCGGCAGAACCGGCCTGGATCGCTGGCCCGTGGAGGTGCGATCCAAGAACGGCAGCCAGATCGACAACGTGATGTTCGAGATCACGCCGGGCATCCGGCGCTTGATCCAGCACTTCACGGCGGCGTTTCCGAACCGGAGCCAAGCCGCGCGCGCGCTCGACCTGAACCCGCGCACGCTCAAGGCGTACGCCAACGGCCAGATCCAATGCTTTCCGCGCAGTCGCTTCAAGCGCATGGTGGACATCCTGCGCGAGCACGGCGAGGACGAGAGCGTGTTGCTCGAGATGGTCGGCTCGAACGAGTGGGAAGCCGTCATTCGCGAGCGCACGCGCTCGGAAACGCTCTACATGGATCGCGAGCAGCTGCTCGAGCGGCTGGTCGATTTCCTGGCCGCGGGCGACGCGGACCTGAAGGACGTGAGCCGGCCGATCTACAACGCCTGCCGGCGCTATTTCGGCGCGCTCGGTCCGGCGTGCGACGCGGCCATGGACTTCCTCGTCGACCGCACCGAGAAGCGCGGCAGAGCCTTGGTGCAAGCCGGAAAGATCGTCGAGGCGCAGGAACTGGTGCTGCGCTTCGAGCGCGCGCTACGCACCTACACGGCGAAGATCAAGGCGCGGGTCCACGCCGCGCGCCGAGAATCCAAGCTCGACTGGCAGGAGCGCGTGGTCCAGATGGTGAAGCGCAAGGACCGCATCAAGGATCTGATCCAGAAGGAAAGCCAGTTCCATCCCGACGTCAACGCGCGCGCCGAGCACGAGAAGATTCGTTTCGCGCACCCGTACCTGCGTGGCTTCCGGATCTACTCGCGCGACTTCACCTATCGCCCGGGCGAGCTGCTCTTCCATCCGCTCTTCGGGATGGGTCGCGTCGTGGACGTCGTCGATCGCGGCCACATGCGCGTCTCGTTCGGCTCGAAGCACGGCGCCAAGCTGCTGGCCTTCCAGCCCGAACGCCACGCCTGAACGGCCCGCGAACGGCGGGCGCGCGTCTCGACGCACGCCGTCGATCGCGCGGCTTCGCCGTGACGGGAAGCGGCGACGCAGGCCCCGCGATGGGGCGAGCTCACCCGGCAGCAGGCGCGGCGAGCTTGTCGACGATCTCGCGCATCTGGGCGAAGGCCCGGCGCATGCGCGAGCCGGCGGAAAGCATCTGCGATCCATCGACCAGCACCACGTGGCCGTCGCGACAGGCGGGCACGTCGCTCAGCTCGAGCATCTCCTCGCGGTGCTTGGGGCGGAATCGGAACGGATCGCTGGCCAGCAGCACGAGCGCCGGGCTGGCGCTGACCAGGTCGGCCAGCTCGATCGCCTGCACGGGCTCGCCCTTCGCGGGAAACACGTTGTCGAGGCCGTGCAGCGCGAGGAAATCACTCGCGTACGTCTGGGCCGAGAGCGCGGCGAACGGGTCCTTGGAGACCAAGCACGCCGTCCGGATCCGGGGCCGACCGCGCGCCCACAGCTTGCTCACGTTCTGCTCGGCACGGATCTCTTGAACCAGCGCTGCCGCCTGTTCCTCGCGATCGACGAGAATCCCCAGCGTCTCGAGGTTGGCCACCGCCTCCTCGACGGTCTTCACGTGCACGACGAACAGCGGCACCTTGCTGCCGAGCTTCTCGAGATCCTCGGCGCGGTTGTGCTCGAGATCGGCGAGCACCAGGTCCGGCATGAGGTCGGCCACCCGCTGCAGATCCAGGTCCTTCGAGACCTGCGGTCGCTCCAAGCCTCGCACGCGCTCGCCCCGCGGCTGGCCACCACCCTTGCCATTGCCGACCAGCTCGTCGTCGAGGCCCAGATCGCTGAGCGTCTGGGTGATGGTGGGCGAGAGCGAGACCACGCGGCGGGGATAGCGCAGCAGCTCGCGCCGGGCTCCCGTGCCGTCGGTGATCGAGATGAATTCGAGCGCAGCGGCCCGTACACCCATCAGAAACCTCGTCGGGGCGAGCGTCGCGTTTCGAACGGCCCCTGCGTCGTCGATGCCGATCGTGGTCGGTCGCCCAGGAAGGCTGCGCTCGACCTCGAGTCCATCGCGAGTTTCGCTGATCGCGGACCGGAGTGTTCGCGGATGACGATGGACGCCGCGCGCGCGTCCTGGGCCCTCGGCGCTTTCCGCTCTCGGCGCTCCAATCGCGTTTCGAAGATACGCGCGCCCCGGGGCAGAAGCAACCGAACGTCGACGCCGCCGACGGGGGGCCGCGGCCGCGCCGATCGACGTACACTGGCATCACCATGGCCGACGATCTGACGCGAGCCGACGTCCCAACCCTCCTCGCCACGCTGCGCCTCGACGACCCCACGGCGCGGGATCGCGCCACCGCCGAGCTCTGGGAGCGCTGGTTCGACGAGAAGGGGCCGGATGCGCGGCGGCGGCTCGAGTACGGCACGACCCTGCTCAGCGTCGAGCGCTTCGCCGAGGCGCTCGCCGTCTTCGAGCACCTGCTGGGCTCGCATCCCGACTTCGCCGAGGCGCACAACAAGCGCGCGACCGTGCTGTTCTTGATGCGTCGCTACGAGGACGCCCGCGCGGAGTGCCTCGAGACCTTGCGCCTCAACGACACGCATTTCGGGGCCTGGCAGGGCCTCGGCTTGTGCGAGATGGAGCTGGGTCATTTCCTGGCCGCGGCGAGGGCCTTCGAGCGCGCGCTCGCGATCCAACCGCACACGCCGCGGAATCGCGAGTTCCTGGACCGCTGCCGCCAGCAGATCAACTGAGCCTGGAAGGGCTGCGCCCGCTATTCGGATCCCGGCGCGCCACCCGCGCCCGGCGCATCGACCAGGAAGTGGGCGTTCGCCGAGGCGATGGGTTGCTCGGGATCGCGCTGCCACGCACGCACGAACACGTTGACCACGCGGCGACCCTGCTTGGTGACGTAGCCCTGCGCGCGGACGTCCTCGGGACGCGCGGAACGCAGGTAGTCGATGGTCAGATTGATGATCTTCGGCACGCCGATCCCCTCGACGCGCCAGGCCACGGTCACCAACGCGGTCATCTCGAGCAGCGCGCCCACCGTTCCCCCGTGCAATGCCGGAAGCACGGGGTTGCCGATGAGCCGCTCGCTGAACGCGAGTCGTCCGATCAGGTCCTCGTCCTCGAGCTCCGCGGACACACCCAGAAATCGCGCGTACGGGATGCCCGCGACCAGCAGCATCGGCGCGCGCGTGCGGCGCGCCTCGGCCACGCGCTCGATCCAGCGTCGCGTGGTAGCGAGCGCGTCGCGATCGGTGGGGCGCGGCGTGGCGTCGCTCATGCCGGCCTCCGCGGGCGCCGCGTGAGCATGAAGGCGCCTGTCGCCGAGGCGATCGGATCGTCCGGATCGTCGTGATACGCGACGGCGCGTGCGAACGCGACGTGACGGGTGAGTCGATAGCAATCCGCGCGTGCCAGCACGGCTTGGCGCGCCGTGGCGGGGCGCAGGTAGTCGATCCGAAGGTCGAGCGTCGCCACCGCCGCTGGCTTCACGAGCGCTGCCATCACGGCCATGCCGCACGTGGAATCGAGCAAGGCGGTGATGACGCCGCCAGCCAACACCCCCGTGATCGGATTGCCCACCAAGTCCTCGCGATACGCCAATCGCATGCGCCCGCCGCCGGGCCACACGTCGAGAAGCTCGAGCCCGAGCTCGCGGTTGTGAGGAATGCCCTCCATGCAGATCTGCCGCAGGATGTCGAGCTGCGGCAGCGCATCCTGAGGGCGAGCGCGACGATCGTCTTGCGGGTCCATGGCGCCGCAAATCTAGCGTATGGTGGCGCGGGCGCATGCGCGTCCTACTCGTCCACCCCCACCTCTTCCATCACCCGACGGCGACCGTTCCGAGCGGGCTCGCGTGGCTGGCGGCGGCGCTGCGGGCGCGTGGCGCCCAAGTGGCTCTGCTCGATCTCGCCTTCGTCTGGAACCGCAGCCGCGTCATCCCCGCGGCGATCGGCGAGCTCGAGCCCGACGTCATCGGCATCGGCGTCGCGCACCTCGACAACGAGTGCGCGTTCCACTCGATCACGTTCCTTCCGCAAATCCGCTGGGTGATCGATCGCATCCGCGCCGCCAGCCGCGCCCCGATCGTGGCAGGCGGCTTCGGCATCACGCAGTGCGCCCGCGACGTGCTCACGTACCTGGGCCTGGCGCACGGCTTCCAGGGCGGCGACGTGGCGGAGGCGGCGCGCTGGATCGAAGCCGTCGGCGGACGCGACGATCGCGCCGAGGTGGCCGGCGCCATCCGCTGGACCGGTGCCGCGTACGAGAGCTTCACCGCGGCCGCGCGACCGACCCACGGGCTGCCCATCCCGTGCTCGGCAGCGCACGACCTCGTCGACTACTCGCCGTACCGGCGGACGTCGGCTGCGGCCGTGGTGCCGATCGTGCTGGATCGGGGCGGCGTTCCGGCGCGGCGACCCGCGGCCGAGATCGCGGACGAGCTCGGCGCGCTCGCCGCAACGCGTTCGGTTTCCCGCGCCTTGCTCGCGGGCCTGACGGTGGGGCTCGATCCCGCCCACGACGACGAGCTGCTCGAGACCTTGGCGAGCCGTGGCGCGCCGCTCGCCACGGAGATCCAGCTCGCGGCGCGCGCCGCGACTCGCGAGCGGGTCGCGCTGCTGCGCGCCAGCGGCGCCCGCGCGATTCGGCTGCGGCTCGCGGCGCCGGCCAGCGGCGAGGTGTCGCGCCCATCTCGGCTCGCCGCCGAGCGCGATGCGCTTCCGCGCGCGCTCGAGCGCATCGGCGGCGCCATCCCCATCCGGCTCGAGGTTGCGATCGGCGGGCTCGACGAGTCGGCAGACTCACTCGCACGAACGCTCGCCCTCGTCGATGCGTTGCACCCGCGGCCGGCTGCGATCGAGCTCGTCCCCGGCGTCCGGCTCTGGGACGAGCCCGGCGAGGGCGCCGTCATCCGGCGCGGCGGCTTCGCCGGTGACTCGCCGATCTGGCCGCGCTTCGGCTTCGCCGCCGAGATCGAGTCGGGCTTGGCGGAGCGCCTCCGGCAGTTCGCCTCGACGCGCCCGGGCGTGAGCGTGGACTCGACGCCTACGCGCCGTGGCAACGCGTTGCCCACGCGATCGGGCGCCGCTGCGGGGTCTGGCCCGCGTGGCTCGCGGGCTCGGCGCTGGCCGATCTCCCGAAACGCCTGCGACGCGCGTGTATCGAAAGAGTACCGTTCCGCATGCAGCCGATGTAACATCCGTCGACGCCACGATCGAAACCGAGACGAACGTCGAGCATCCATGGCCTCGCCGACCACGACCACGGTCCTCACGCAGGAAGAGATCAAGGTTCCCTGGAAGCTGTTCCGCGGGAACCATCAGCGCAGCGGCCAAGTCGCCGCGATGAATCCGGTTCGTCTCACCGGCGTGCGCTGGGAGCTGCGCGTCGGTCGCGTGACGTGGTCATCGCCCGCGATCGACGACGACACCGTCTACATCGGCCTCGAGGACGGCGCGCTGCTGGCGGTCGACGCACGTTCCGGCAAGCGCGTGTGGCGATATCGCACGGGCGGCGCCGTGCTGAGCTCGCCCGCCATCGATGGGGAATTGGTGCTGGTCGGATCCGAGGACCAGAACCTGCACGCCGTCGACCGCAAGGTCGGCGTGGCGCGCTGGACCGCGCCGCTCGGAAGCGCGGTGACCAGCTCGCCGCTGGTGAAGGGCGGGCGCATCTTCGTGGGTTCGTGGGACGAGAACCTCTACTGCCTCTCGGAGAAGGACGGCGCGGTGCTGTGGAGCCATCCCACCGGCGGGCGCGTGTGGAGCTCGCCTGCGCTAGCCGACGACACCGTGGTGGTGGCATCGGCGTCCGGCTACATCCTGGCGCTCGATCCCCGTGACGGCTCACGGAAGTGGCGCTTCAAGGCCCGCAACCGCATCTACTCGACGCCCGCCATCGCCCACGGAATGGTCTTCGTGGGCTGTCACGACGGCAACCTCTACGCCATCGACATGAAGACGGGCAAGCGGCGCTACGCGGTGGAGACCAAGGACAAGATCCGGTCGTCGCCGGCGGTCGTGGAAGGCAAGGTCCTGTTCGGGTCCGAGGACGGGAAGTTCCATTGCATCGACGCGCTGAGCGGCGAGCAGCGCTGGGTCTTCGATGCCAAGGGCGGCATCGACTCGTCGCCCGCCGTGAGCGGCGACACCGTCCTCTTCGGCACGCTCGCCAACCGCGTGCACGCGCTCGACGTGAACAACGGCCGCGAACGCTGGGGCTTCTCCACCGACGACTGGGTCGATTCCAGCCCGGCGCTGTGGGGTCGATTGATCGTGTTCGGGTCGTACGACGGCCACCTCTACGGGCTCGAGTTCGACACCGAGTGAGGCGCCGCTCGCAGCCGCGCCAACCCGATCAGTCCTCGCCTTCGCCTTCGTCCTCGTCCAGGAAGAATCGACGCTTGCGGGCGTAGAACTCCTCCAGCTCGCGTCGCGCCATCCAGAAATCGCCACCATCGAGGCCGACCGCCAGCGCCAGCTCCTTGGCGCGGTTGACGATCGTGACTTGCTGCCACTCCTCCTCGAAGATGTCAATCTCGAGTCCGTCCAGCAGCCCGCGCAACGTGCGGCCGAACTCGGCCGACTCCATGTGCGACGCGCGCTGCCGCTGGGTCCCGAGCCAGCTCGGATGGGCTCGATCCACGTCCTTGGGGTCGTTCGTGCTCATGTTCGATCTCGATTCGCGCGTTCCAGGGTACGAGCGCCGTCGCGGTCGAGCAAGCGACGACGCCCGTGCCACGGCTCGAGCGCCAGAGGCAGTCGGCGCGGTCTCGCGCGCCGGGCCGCAAGCGCCTTCGGGCCTTCTCACGACCAGGGGCCCATGCTAGGTTTGCGTGCTTTGCCGAGGCTTCGGCGTCCGATCCGATCGGGTCGTGGGCGCCACTGGATCGCCCGGCTCGGAGGCTTCCTTGGGTAGCGTGGTCAAGAAGCGGCGCAAGAAGATGCGGAAGCACAAGTACAAGAAGCTGCTTGCCCGCATGCGCCACCGCAAGAAGTGAACGCCGCGCTTCGCTCTTCCTCGAGGCGCTCACCCACGTCAGGCCGCACCGCGCGCGAACGCGCCGGGTGCGGCAGCGATCGTCCCTCGGCTTAGCCCCGGCGCCGTTGGCGATCGGTTGCGGATCGCGAGCGATCCCACGCCACGCGTCGGTTGTGCGGTGACGATCGTGAGCGCTACCATCGACCGTCCACCCAGGCCCTGAGGACGCGAACGATGGAGCCCACGCGCATTCGACGTTGCCACGGACACGATGGAACCGAGCTCCACGTCGAGGAGTACGGCAGCGGCGCCCCCATCGTGCTCTGCAATGGCGTCGTCTGCACCATCGGCCCCTACTGGCAATTCTTGATTCGGCACCTGGCCACGCTGGGCCGGGTGATCGCCTGGGACTATCGCGGACACGGACGATCCGGGGTACCGCGAGACCTCGAGGCCTGCGCGATCGGGGACCACGTCCGCGACCTCGGCTGCGTCCTCGACGCCACGGGCGTCGAGGACGCCGTGCTCATCGGCCACAGCATGGGTTGCCAGGTGATCCTGGAGGCCTATCGGCAATTTCCCGAGCGTATCCGCGGGCTAGTTCCGATCTGCGGCACGTACGGCCGGCCTTACCGGACCTTCTACGGGAAGGACTTCCTGGAGCCGTTCTACGACCCGATGCTGCGGGAGGTGCGACGGCATCACGAGCTCGTTCGGCAGATCGCCGACGTCGTGAAGCGCACGCCGATCCCGCAGCTGGTGGCACGCGCCGGCGCTGTCCACTGGTACCTCGCCCCGTGGAGCTCGATGGACGCGTACTTCGAGCACGTGTTCTCGATGAACACGGAGTTTCTGCTCACCGTGGTGCGACGCATGGGCGAGCACAGCGCAGAGGACCTGTTGCCGCACGTGGACGTTCCCACGCTGATCGTCGCCGGCGCCAAGGATCCGTTCACGCCCCCTTCCGTGGCGTGGGAGATGCACCGCCAGATCCCCGGCGCGGAGATCCTGGTGATCCCGAACGGCACCCACGTGGCACAGCTCGAGCACCCGGACCTGGTGGGGCTGCGAATCGAGAAGTTCGTCTCCGACCACGGCTTGCTCTCGAGGCGCGGGCGAAGCAGCGGCGCGTCCGCCCGGGAGCGGGCCAACGGCCGCGAACGCGCCGCGCCTCGTCGCCGGTCGCGTGCCACGCGGCCCGCCGGTGAGGATGGACGCGAGCGCGCTCCGGCACGACGGCGACGAGCGGCGCGCGGCGCGCGCGTGTCCTCACGTCTCGCTTGAGATGCGCAGCCTGCGCGGCGTCGACACCGACGCCGCACCCATCCCCCCGCGCCCTTCAGCCGAGCGGCATCGCATGCAGCTTCGAAGCGTACGCGCGCACCGATCGACCGCTCGCGCCCCGCGCTCTCGGCGACCGAGGAAATGAATGGAACCCAAGCTCGCGGTATTCGTGGACTTCGAGAACATCGAGCGCGGCATCGAAGAGGCCGGGCTCGGCAAGTTCCAGGTGGACTTGGTGCTGAATCGCCTGCGCGAGAAAGGCAAGGTGATCGTGTCGCGGGCCTACGCCGACTGGGGTCGGTACACGGCCTACAAGTTCGATTTCCAGGACCACGGCATCGATCTGATCGAGCTACCGTCGCGCCGCAAGGGCCAGAAGAACATGGCCGACATCAAGATGGTGGTGGACGCGCTCGACTACGCGTGGAAGTGGTCCTACATCGACTCGTTCGTGATCGTCTCGGGCGACAGCGACTTCACGCCGCTGATCTCGAAGCTGCGCGAGTACAACCGCTTCGTGATGGGCATGGGCGTACGCAAGTCCACCTCGACGCTGATCGCCGACACCTGCGACGAGTTCGTCTACTACGACGATCTGGTGCGCATCAAAGAGAAGCAACGCGAGCGGCGCCGCATCGACGACGACCCGAGCCAGGTCTTCACGCTGCTCGTCGAGACGGTGGACGCGATGAAGGCGAGCCACGAGGTCATCCTGAGCTCCATGGTCAAGCAGACCATGCTGCGCAAGAAGCCGGATTTCGACGAGCGCGCGCTCGGCTTCCGCACCTTCAAGCGGCTGCTCGAGAACGCGCGCGACAAGGGCCTGATCGGCTTGGTGCGCGACGAGCGCAGCGGCACCTATCGGATCGTCGAGCCCGAAGAGGGTGCCGCGGCGCAACCCGTCAAGAGCGTTCGATCCGAACGACCAGCGGCGGGTGCGCCCCCGGATGGCGGCGTAACGTGAGCGTGCCGGTCTCGTCCGTCGCGAGCCCGCGGACCACGACCACGCGATTGAGCGGGATGACGCGCTCGATGAACTTGAAGCCGAGCGTCTGGACGTCCATGCGACGATCGAGATCGGCCGTCAGCACGTAAGGGAACTCCTTGACCTTGAGCTTGGCCTCGGTCTGGCTCGCGAGCCCGATGCGCTCGAAGCGCTCGACGATGGTCTCCGACTCGAATTGCGCGCCTTCGGGATCGACGGTCACCTCGTCGTCCCGATCGCCGAGCCAGAAGATGCCGCACGAGCGGCGCTTCGCCATCAGCACGTCCTGACCGCTCGAGGAATCCTGGTCGCCGAGCAGCGGCAGCGCGCCGTCGCGGGCCTTGCGCTTCCAGAGGCGTTCGACGACGTACTCGTAGTAGATGCACGGGCTCGAATCGATGCCGGAGCGCAAGGCCGCGGGCGTGCGCGCCATGCCGCTCACCTCGACCGGTAGACGGAAGGTTCCTTTCGGGTGCCGCGAACGGTGTTCCTGATACGACCGCACGAGCTCGCGCACCGACACCACGCGCCCGGGCGCGAGCGCACCGGGGCTTGGCGTGGGAACGTCGGGACGCTGCATGAGTCGCAAGACCGGATCCTCGGGCGCGCCAGGCTCGCCGGCACGGTCGCTCCGTTACTCGAAGATGTCTCGAACGCGATCGAAGAACCCACGATCCTCCGGCGGCGAGGCCCCATCCTCGCGCGCGAGCGCCTCGTAGAGCTCGCGCTGCCGGGCGTTCAGCTCGTCGGGAACGTGGACGCGAATGCGTACTTTCTGATCGCCGCGGCCGGCGGCGCTGCCCGACGGCATCCCCTTGTTCCGCAAGCGATAGATGCGCCCGGGCTGGGTCCCGGGCTGCGTCTTCATGCGGATCGGACCATCGAGCGTGGGAATCTGCACCTCGGTACCGAGCGCCGCCTGCGCGACGGTCAACGTCAGGTCGTAGATGAGGTCCGCACCCTCGCGCTTGAACTGGGGATGCTCCTGGATCTGCACCACCACGTAGAGATCGCCGGCGCCGCCCCCGGCGATCCCCATCTCGCCCTCGCCCTGCAGCCGGAGCCGGCTCTCGTGCTCGACGCCCGCAGGCACGCGCACCTTGAGCTCGTGGCGCGCCTTCACCGAGCCCGCGCCCTGACACCGCGAGCACGGATCTCGCACGATTCGTCCTCGCCCCTCGCATTGCGTGCAGGGCTTCGAGACGCTGAAGAAGCCTTGCTGCAGGCGAACCTGCCCCGAACCGCGACAGCTCGGGCACGTCGTCGAGCCGGTGGCGCTCGCGGCGCCGGTGCCATTGCAGTGGGCGCATGGCCGGCGGCGCGGCACACGGACGCGCTTCTCCGTGCCGAACGCGGCTTCTTCCAGCGTGATCTCGAGGTTGTAGCGCAGGTCGGTGCCACGCTCGCCGCGTGACTGCGAGCCCGGGCCGCGGCCACCGAAGATGTCGTTGAAGAGATCGCCGAAGAGATCCTGGAAGTTGCCCGGTCCTTGCGGGCCGGCCCCCGGACGGGCACCACCGAAGGGGCCACCCGCCGAGCCAAAGCGATCGTAGTTCGCCCGCTTCGGCGGATCGCTGAGCACCGAGTACGCCTCGGAGAGCTCCTTGAAGCGCTCCTCTGCCGCTGGATTCCCGGGATTCTTGTCCGGATGACACTCGTGGGCGAGGCGGCGATACGCCTTCTTGAGGTCATCGGGCGTCGCGTTCCGGGACACCCCCAGCACTTGGTAGTAATCGCGGGCCGCGCTCACGACGACAGCACCTCCGGCGTCGCCGACGAACGAAGCCACGGCGCGAGCGCCCTGGCGGCGTGCTGGATTCGCTCGAGATCGGCGCTCGCGAGCGCGCTGCGAGCGCGCTCCATCGCCACGCCGAGATCACGCTCCGACGCCGCGTTTCCGCGCAGCCGTCCCTCGCCCAGGATGCGCGCGGTGGTGAGCAGCTGCCCGTCCAGCATCCAACGGGCGCGCAACAACCCCTCGTGGCCGCGTTGCGATTCGAGCAATCGATCCAGCTCGTGCGTGATGTCCGCCAGCGCGGGAACGGCGCCCTCCAGCCGCTCCAGCGCAGCGGTCTCGAGCGAGCCCGGCGCGCGCACGCCCACCGCGAGCCGCCCGTCGGTACTGGCCTCGACGACCAGCTCGACCCGACGGAAGTCGTTCCGCGGGCCGGAATCGGACGCCATCCGGAACGAGGCCAGCGAGGCTCCGAGCTCCGCCCGGTCGACCTCGCCCTCGATGAGCTCGACCGGCTGCCGTCCGAGGGCCGAGACCGGATACGGCCCGCTCACCGTCGCCGGCAGCGGCGCGAAGCGATCGACGAACCGCAGCACCCCGCCGTCGGGATTGCGGACGCCGATGGCGTGAGGCGCGACCTGCAAGAGGAAGACGTCCGGGACGTCGCCCTCGCGGCGGGCTCCGTGAAGACACGCACCCACCGCACCCCACGGCGTGCGGTCCGGGTCGATCCGCACCTCGCGCGCCGCGCGAGCGCGCAGCGCTTGCGCGACGAACGTGATCGACGGCGCGCCGCCCACGACCTGCCAGCGCGACACCCGATCCGGCGCCGTGCCCTTGAGCACCGACGCCAGCTCCTCCTCGAACGCGCCGAGCAACGGCCGCGCGAGCTCGCGAAGCCGATCCCCGTCGACCTCGACGTCGAGGTGGCGCGGGCCGGCGGCGGTGAGCGCCAGGTACGGCACCGTCACCCGCGTCGGCACCTTGGGTTGCGACCGCAGACGCGCCAGCCCGTCCTCGCACGCGGCGCGCAGCCGTGCCACCGATCGCGGCCGCATGCCGGCATCCAGGATCAGCTCGCCCTCGAAGGGCGCGGCGAGGAACCGCATCATGCGGACGAGAAGATCGTCGCCCAGCCCAGCCACCCTGCCGCCCATGCGCTCGAGCTCGATCGCCTCGTCGGAAAGATCGATCAGCGCCGCGCCGACGCTCGCGCTCTCGTGCTCCACCAAGCCCACGGTTCCCCGCGCTCCCGAGTCGTGGAGCGCGGTGGCGATCGCGGCGGCGGCCGGCAACGTGTGCACCTGCTCGAACCCCGCGGCGCGCGCCGCCAACGCGACGCGCTCGCGCGCCGTCGCGCCGTACCACGTCGGATAAGCGATCGACGCGACGCCGATCGAGCGTCCGATCCAATCGCTGGCTCCCTGACGAAGCCGCGCGAGCAAGCAGGCGACCAACGCCGTGACGCTCCACTCCGCGCCCCGGATGCCGAGCTGCGGCCCGGTCGCGTCGAGGCGCGGCTGCGGCAGCGAGAGCAACGCCGCGTCGTCGGACGGGACGGTGCGCGCGAGCCCCAGCGCATGCACGAGACGAGCCGCCGCCCCGTCCGGATCGGAGACCGACCGCGCGCGCGCATCGTGGCCGACGCGAACCAAGCCGGCGGCGTCCACGTGGACGATCGCCGGCCCCTCCAACGCCGTGGCGGCCAGACGCTGCATGCGCTCGCCCTTGCCGCGCATGACCACGCCGGCGAGCTGGCGATCGGAGAGATCGATGCCGAGTATCGGCTCGTGCAACCCCACCTCGATCCCTCCGGAAGACGGCGTCTTCCGATCCTACGATGGTCCCCGCCAGCGAGCCACCGCGACGCGTGGAACGCGACTCGGCCGCCCCGGCGCGTGCTTCAGCTCGGACGTCCCCGCAACGCGCGCGAGGCCACGACCGACGAGCCCGGGCGGCGGCCTCGGCACCTGCCTCCGTCAGTCATCGTCCGAGGAATCCTCGCCATTTCGGGTCGAAACCTTGGGCGCCGGCCCACCGAGCGCGACGCGATCGGGAGCCGGCTTGGGTGCCGCCTTGGCGACGGCCACCATCGCGGGCCTGAGCAAACGGTCCTTGTAACGATAGCCCTTCACGTACTCGCTGGCGACGTGTCCCGGTGGCACGTCACCGCTCTCGACCTGGGTCATCGCGTCGTGCAACTGGGGATCGAACACGGTGCCCACCGAAGAGAAGGGCTCCACCCCGAACTTCGCGAGCGTGTGCAGGATCTGGTTGTGGGTGATCTTGACGCCCTCGGCGATCGAGGCGACGTCGTTGGCTTGCGAGGCGGCGCCGAGCGCGCGCTCCAGGTTGTCGATCGCCGGCAGCATCTCCCGGAGCAGCTCCTCTTGCGCGTACTGAACCGCATCGGCCTTGTCCTTCGCCGAGCGGCGTCGATAGTTCTCGAAATCCGCTTGAAGCCTCAGCCGCGCCTCGTAGCTCTTCTCACCCTCGGCCTTGGCCTCGGCGAGCTGCTTCTCGACCTCGGCCAAGTGGCGCTCGAGCTGCTGAAGGAGCTTGGCCGGGACCTTCTTGCCCTTCTTCTTGCCGAGCTCGGCATCCTCCGACTGTCCCTTGTCCGGCGTGGGCTCCGAACCCGAGCCCGCTTCCTCGCCGATGCCGGCGTCGCCACGTCGCAGCTGCTCGAGGAACGCCTCCGCGAGCGCGGCCGCTTCGGCCACGGCCTTGGACTTGTGGGCACCATCCTCGCCAGCGCCGCCGGCGGGCGCGGGCTCGGCGCCGGGCTCCTGCGTGATGCCCGGTGCGTCGTCGTTGTTGGACGGCGGGTTGCGACTGGCATCTCGTTCCGACAAGGACAGCCTCTCTTCCCTGGCAAGGGTTGCGAATGGTGCTCGTACGCGTCCTGGCGGCGGCCCGTCCGCTCGCAACGGACGGCGAACGGTGCACCGCGACTAGCGCGGTTCCAGGAATCGGCTGATGAGCTGCGCCGTGTATTCGACCATGGGGATGATTCGCGAATAGTCCAGCCGCGTGGGGCCGAGGATTCCGATCGAGCCAATCACTTGAGGCCCGCGTCGATACGGCGACGACACCACGACCAGATCGTCGACTCCGTCGATCCCGGCCTCCGAGCCGATCGAGACGCACACACCGCCGGCGACGCGCGCGCGATCGAGGATGTTCACGATCCGCTCCCGATCCTCCAGCGCCTCGATCAGCGCCCGGACTCGCTCGGGCTCGCTGAACTCGCGGTGCGCGAGCAGGCTCGAGGTGCCTTCGACGAACACCTCGCCTTGACCCTCGTTCTCGAACACGCAGCGACTGACCGCGAGAATGCGGCGCGAGAGATCATCGATCAGCTCGCGGTCGCGGGCCAGCTCGTCCAGCAGACGGTCGCGCACCTGGTCGAGCGGTGCTCCCGTGAGGCGTTCGCAGAGCAGCTCCGTGAGCCGATTCAAGCGGGTCTGGGCGACGTCCTCGTCGAGGCGCACGATGCGATTCACGATCACGCCCGTCGACGACACGAAGATGACCAGGATCTCCGCGGGCCGCAGCCGCACGAAGTCGACGTGCTGGAACACCGCGTCGCCCAGCATCGGCGCCACCGCCATCCCCGGGCAACGCGAGAGCCGCGACAACGCCCGCGACGCGTCCCGCAAGCACGCCGCGAGCCCACCCTCCGAGCTCGCCGTCACCTGGTTGAGCGACTGGCGATCCGCGCGGCTCAGGGTGTAATCCGCCATGCGCGTCTCGACGAACCAGCGAAACGCGTGCTCGGTGGGCACCCGGCCGGCCGACGTGTACGGATGCGACAGCAACCCGGCGTCCTCCAGGTCCATCATCTCGTTTCGGACCGTGGCCGGGCTCACGTCGAGCCCGTGCGCGCGAGTCAGGGTTCGCGAGCCCACCGGCTCACCCGAGGCGATGTAGGTCTCGATCACCAGCTCGAGGACCCGGCGGCTGCGCTGTGGCAGCTCGTCGATGGATCGCGGCGTGCGGCTGGTCGTGGTCATGACTGAGCGGTGCGGGAGCGAGAGCGCAACTTTGAGACGCGGTTAGCGTCAAGCTATCAGTCGCCATTTCGGCATGTCAAGCAAGACTTCCGCCATCGCGTCCGGCAAAACTCGATTGATTTCGACACCTTATGGCTTGACGTCGGGGCGCGATCCGGGTCATGCCCGACGCACCACCGAGCCGATGTTGCACATGCGGCGCCAACTCCTCGCCGCCACGCCACGATCCCGCGGGGTCATGCGCCGAGATGAAACGCAGGTTTGGGAATTGCCAGTCGCGGTCCGGCGCGGGTATGGTCGGCGCAGCATGGCTCGCCCAACCAAGCGGATCTCGGAGCGTGAAAGCGCCGAGATCCAGCTCCTCGATACGCTCGAAGAAGTGGCACGCCAGGTCGGCGTGGAGGTGGTTCACGACCACATCCGCGCCGAGGGCTTCATGTCGCGTGGCGGCTCGTGTCGCTTGCGGGATCGCTGGATGATCCTGCTCGACCGCAAGATGCCCACGTCGGACAAGGTGGATCTGCTCGCCACCGAGCTCCGCCAGTGGCCGATCGACGGGGTCTTCGTCCCCCCCGCGATCCGCCACTTGCTCGAGCCGCGCTCCGCTTCCTGACCGGGTGCTGGGACGTGCTGACCGGCACCCCGACGCACCACCGATCCCCACCAATCGTTTCATCCGTCGCGGCGTACGCGCCCCAGGGGCGCGTCCAGCCGACGCGACGCGATAGCCATGCGAAGAGGAGCCACGATGGGTGACCTCATCCTTGCGATCGACCAGGGAACCACCGGCACGCGAGTCATTGCGTACGACCGACGAGCACGCCAGGTCGCGCAATCGTACCGCGAGTTCACCCAGTACTATCCGCGCCCCGGCTGGGTCGAGCACGACGCCGACGAGATCTGGGAGAGCACGCTCACCACGCTTCGCGAGTGCCTCAAGCGCGCCGACGCGGATCTCTCGCGCGTGCACGCCATCGGCATCACCAATCAGCGCGAGACCGTGGTGCTCTGGGATCGCGCCACGTCGCGGCCCGTGCATCGCGCGATCGTGTGGCAATGCCGGCGCACCGCCGAGCTCTGCAACCAGCTGAAGGCCGAGGGACGCGAGCGCCTATTCCGTCGCAAGACGGGCCTCGTGCTCGATGCCTACTTCTCCGGAACGAAGCTGCGCTGGATGCTCGAACAAAACCCCGTTCTGGAAGCGCGCGCCAAGGCTGGCGAGCTGGCTGCCGGCACCATCGACTCGTGGCTGATCTGGAAGCTGACCGACGGCGAGAGCCACGTCACCGATCCGACCAACGCCTCGCGCACGCTCCTCTACGACATCCACGAGCGCGACTGGAGCGATCCGCTCCTCGGCGTGCTGCGCGTGCCGCGCGCGGTGCTGCCCCAGGTGCGCCGGTCGAGCGGCGAGTTCGGGCGCGTCAGCGCCAAGCTCGGGCTGGGCGGCACGCCACCGATCAGCGGCGTCGCCGGCGATCAGCAAGCGGCGCTCTACGGTCAGGGTGCGTGGTCGCCAGGCATGGGCAAGAACACGTATGGAACCGGATGCTTCCTGCTCATGAACACGGGCACCGAGCTGGTGCACTCGAAGCGCGGCTTGCTGACCACGCTCGCGTGTGACGCCGACGGGCGCCCCGCCTATGCCCTCGAGGGGTCGGTCTTCATCGCCGGCGCGGCGCTGCAATGGTTACGCGACGAGCTCGGCCTGATCTCGAGCGCGGCCGAGTCGGAGGAACTGGCACGCGCGGTGGACGACACCGCGGGCGTCTACATGGTTCCCGCATTCGTCGGGCTGGGGGCGCCGTACTGGGACATGGGCGCCCGCGGCGCGCTGGTGGGGCTCACGCGTGGCGCGAACCGCAAGCACGTGGTCCGCGCCACCCTCGAGTCACTCGCCTATCAGACCAAGGACGTGTGCGATGCGATGATCGCCGACGCCGGGCTCGACCTGAGGGAGCTACGCGTCGACGGCGGCGCCTGCCGCAACGACTTCCTGATGCAGTTCCAGGCCGACGTGCTCGGTGTGGCCGTGGACCGCCCCACCGTGATCGAGACCACGGCGCTCGGCGCCGCGTTCCTGGCGGGGCTCGGAAGTGGATTCTGGAAATCGCCGAGCGAGGTAGCCGGAGTGCGCGAGACCCATCGTCGCTTCGAGCCGGCGATGGCGCGAGCGCGCGCCGCCGAGCTCTACGAGGGGTGGAAGCAGGCGGTGGCGCGGGTGCGCAGCGCCACGCCAGCGGCTGCGCCGGCGAAACCCGCGCGGCGCGCTGGGCCGGCGAGTGCGGCCAAGCGGGCGAGCGCGCCCAAGCCGCGCGTCACACGGGCCGCTTCCAAGGCAGCCAAGCCGGCGCGCACCGCCAAGCGAGGCCGCAAACGCTGAACCGAACGAGCGACGTGGCTTCGGCGCGCGGCCGCCACGGCGCCGCGGCTGGACTCAGAAGATCCCCTTGATCCAGTCCCAGGCGCTGTCGTCGCGCTCCTTGGGGCTCGTGGACCGGCTGCCGTTTGGCGGGGCCGCATCACGCGATCCGCGACCCGCACCCGCGGCGCTCTCGTCGTCGCCGCGAACCTTGTCGAGCAGCGTCGGATGCAGCGGACACGTACGGCTCGGCTGGGTGCCTTCGAGAAAGGGCAGGCGCTCCGTCCGCGGGCACGCTGCGGTCGCCAGCAAGCCCGTCTCCGGATCGATCTCCGCGAAGGAGATCCCGCGCGGCGCCTCCAACTCGTCCGCCGGCCACCACGACGTGTGCGTGACGTAATCGACCCAGATGGGTAGCGCCGCCTTCGCCCCGACCATCCCGACCGGCTGGTTGTTGTCGCGGCCCACCCAGACGACGACCACGCGGCCCGGCAGGTAGCCCGCGAACCAGGCGTCGCGGAAGTCGTCGGTGGTGCCCGTCTTGCCGGCAGCGGGACGATCGAGCCCGAGCGTCCGCGCCGACGCTCCCGTCCCCGTCTGCAGCACCTCCTCGAGCGTCCAGGTGACGAGATACGCGATCTCGGGATCCATCACGCGCGTCGCCCGCGGCCGCGTGCGGGTCAGCACGCGGCCATTGGCGTCCACCACCGAGCGCACGGTGGTGGGAGAGGTGCGCAGGCCACCGGAGGCCAGCACGCCGTACGCGCGCGCGACGTCGAGCGGAGTCACCTCCGCCGCACCCAGCGCCAGCGACGGCACGTTGGGCAGCTTGCCGCCGAAGCCGACCGCTTCGAGCTGCTTGCGCAAGGCGGCCGTCCCGACCTGCTGCCAGATCCGGACCGCCGGCGTGTTGAGCGAGAGCGCCAGCGCCTCGTGAAGCGGCACGACGCCGCGATACTCGCCGTCGTAGTTGGTGGGGCGCCACGTCTGCCGATCGTAGCGGATCGTGATCTCGCGGTCCTCGACCTCGCTGGCGAGCGTGGGATGGAAGTCGCGCTGTCCCGCGAGCGCACACGCGTAGAGAAACGGCTTGAAGAGCGAGCCGGGCTGGCGGCGACTCTTGACCGCGCGGTTGTACGGCGCGCTCCGGTAATCGCGACCGCCGACCAGCGAGCGGATGGAGCCCGTGTCGGGGTCGAGCTCGATCAACGCCGCCTGCAGTCGCGCGGGGTCGCCCTCGGGATGGTGCTCGTCGCGACGCTTCTCGAGCGCCGCCAACCCCTCGGCTACCGCGCGCTCCGCCTCGTGCTGGAGGATCGGATCGAGCGTGCTCATCACGCGCAAGCCGCCCGCGTTGAGCGTGTTGGTGCTGTAGGTGGATTCGAGCTCGTCGCGCAGCAGATCGACGAAATAGGGGGCGCCCTCGGGGGGACCGGGAGCGTAGGACTGGCTGAGCGGCTCGCGCGCGGCGCGCTCCGCTTCCTCGGGGCTCAGCCGATGGGTCTTCACCATGCGGTCGAGCACCACCGCGCGGCGCTCGCGCGCCGCGTCCGGGTGCCGGAAAGGATCGTAGCGGCCCGGCGACCGGATGAGCCCGCCCAACATCGCGCACTCGCCGAGGCTCAGGTCCTCGACGGGCTTGCCGAAGTAGTAGCGCGCGGCCTCGCCCACCCCGTAGACGCCCATGGCGCCGCGCTGCCCGAGGTAGATGGCGTTCAGGTACACGCCCAGGATCTCGTCCTTGTCGTAGAGCGCGTCCAGCACCAGCGCCATCGCCGCCTCGCGGACCTTGCGCGACAGCGTGCGTTCGGGAGTCAGGAACAGGTTCTTCACCAGCTGCTGCGTGATCGTGCTGCCGCCCTCTTGCACCGAACCGGAGCGCAGGTTGGCGACCAGCGCGCGCGCGATCCCGATCGGGTCGACGCCCGCGTGATCGAGGAAGCGAGTGTCCTCGGTGGCGACGATCGCGTTGACGAGCGCGCGCGGGACCTTGCCGACCTCCACCAGCTCGCGCTCCTCCCAAACCCGTTCGAACAAGCCGCTCACGACCTCCGGTTCGAGCACGTAGGGCGGCGTGGCCTTGCGATCGGGAGCGACGACCTGCGTCACGCGTCCGTCGTCGAGCGTGAGCACGACGCGGTACGCGGGCAGCTTGCGATCGCCGTACGCGAGCGCACGCACCCCGATCTCGACCCGATCCGGCTGGACGTGGAACTGGCCCGAGCGAACGGGCGTGGTATCGACGCGCCGATACCCGGCGTTCACCAGCCGGTCGAGGATCTTGAAGCGCGTCACCTCGAGGCCGCGCGCGAGGACTGGCGGCTCGGCGTAGACGCGCGACGGCAGACGGAAGCGCTGTCCCTCGAATCGCGCGATGATGTCCTGCGAGATCGAGAATCCCCACACGAGCGCGAGCGCCGTCCCGTAGAGGACCACGTACGGCAGCACGCGCCGGATCAGACCGCGACGCTTGGAGCGCCGCCAGAGATCCGTCTGCTCCGTCGCCGGGCGCCGGCCGCGTCCGCGCCCTGCTTCCCGCGTCGTCTTCGCTCTACGCGATCGGGCCGCCACCAGCTCGCCTGGAACCGCCGCGCGCACCCGCGGACGGGTGTGCGCTCAGCGCGAGCCGCGGGGGCTGGCCGAGCCGCCCAGCTCCTTGAGCTTCTCGCGCGCCATGCGGGCCTCTTCCGTCGACGGATAGGAATCGACGAGCTTGAGCAGCACCACCCGCGCATCACCGGTGTAGTTGAGGCTCGCGAAGCAAAGACCCTGCTTGAGCAGCGCCGCCGGAACCTTGTCGCTCCGGGGATAGTTCTTGATGAGCTTGTCGTAGGCGGGCAAGGCCCACTCGAACTGACGCTCGTTGTAGAACGTCTCGCCGACGTAGAACTGCGCGTCATCCGCCAGATCTTCGTCCGGGCGGCCGGCCAAGTAGGCGAGAAACGCGTTCCGCGCATCCTTGTAGCGACCCGCTTGGAGCGCGCTGTAGCCGGTCTGGAACTGCTGGGATGGCGGAAGCGCCGCTGGCGACACCGGCGCCGCGGGTGCGGTCGCGGCTGGCGCAGGGACCGCGGGCGCCACGGGTGTGGGCGCCGTCGCGGTGGGGGACGGCGGCATCGGGGTCACCCCGACCGGCGCCAACGTGCCCGCATCGGGTGGCTTCACACCGAGGCGCGTCTCGAGCTCGATGACGCGGTTACGCACCTCGAGAAGCTGCGCCATGACCTGCTCGTTGAACGCGTCGCTGAGCTGGTCGTCGAGGCGCCCCTTCGGCGTCCGACGCTCGTCCACTTGGCCGCGCAACGCGCGCAGGTCCGAGTTGAGGCGCTCGGAGTCCGCGGAGAGATCGGCGTTGCGAGTGCGGATCTCCTGGAGCTCCTTCGACTGGGCCGCGCGCTCGGCCTCCAGCCGATCGACGCGCATCAGCAGCGAGGTGTACTCGGCCTTGCTCACGCAGCCCGCGAGCGCTCCGACCAGCAGGAACGTCCCACACACGCGGGGCGCGCGCGCCCCACGGGCAATCGCGCGAATCGACGTGTCGAACCGTATGCGCTCGTTCATGACGCGGCGAGGATAGATGCTGTGGATGGTCCTGTCAGCCCACGGCCATCACCGAGGACGCCGTGAGCTGCGCGCGCTCACTGACCCAGCACGCGGAACTGCGCCCGTCGATTCTTCGAGAACGCCGCCTCGTCGTGCCCCACCACCGCCGGCAGCTCTTCGCCGTAGCTGATCGTCTCGATCCGCGACGCGGAGATGCCGAGCTGCACCAGGTAGTTCTTCACCGCGCCCGCGCGCTTCTGGCCGAGCGCCATGTTGTACTCGTTGGTGCCGCGCTCGTCGGTGTGGCCCTCGATCTCCACGCGCAGCGACGGCGTGCTGCGCAACGTCTGGTAGTCCTCCTGCAACGTGGCGCGCGCATCCGCGGAAAGAGTCGACGAGTCGTAGTCGAAATAGATCCGCGCGAGCCCCGGCGGATCGATCGTGCCGCGACCGGCGCCCTCGGTGTCGAACGGTGTCGAGGAGACCATCGGCGACGCCTTGTACGGCGTGGTGGGCGTGGTCGACGAGATGGGCGGCGACATGTCGGGGGGCTGAGCCGGCTGCTCCTTGGAGCACCCACCCGCCACCGCCAGCACCAGCGAACCAACGCAGCACAGACGCTTCACTTCGTCCCGCAAGCTCATTCCGACATCTCCTCGACGACCGTCGTGGGCCGTCACCAGCGCCGCGCGATGCTTTCCACCTCGGAAGCCAGCGCGGTCACCCTTTTCATCGTGCGGATCTTCGTTGCCACCGAGAGCCGAGCCGCTTGCCGCCGTCCGTGCGCGGTGCTCGTCGAGCTCGATGCATGGGTTACCGGAGAAGCCGCGACCACGTCAATGCAACCAAGCGCCTCCTGACCATTCCTTGACCGAAAAACCAACACGCGTGCAGTGAGCCTCGCGTCGCGAGCACCGAGCGCCTCACGGCGCGTGCTGCATCGGTCCCCAATCGGGCTGCAGGTCCATGGCGCGGCCATCGGTGAGCCTCACGGGTTTCCCACCGAGAGCCGACACCAAGAACAGGCTCGACGAGCCGCCACCACCCGAGCTGTAAACGAGCGTGCGGCCGTCCGGCGACCAGCTTGGATGCTCGTCGGATCCTGGCCCGTCGCTGACCCTGCGGACTCCGGAGCCGTCGGCATTCATCACGTAGATCCGCCACGGGCCCGGGTTCGCCTCGAACGCGATCATCTGACCGTCCGGCGAGAACCTCGGCGAACCGTGGTCCATCCCCATCGTCGAGATCTTGCGCTGGCCGGATCCGTCCGAGTTCATCAAGTAGAGCTGGGGACGCCCCGCGCGATCGGAGACGAAGACGATCTGGCTACCGTCGGGCGACCACGATGGCGAAACGTCGAGCGCGTCGCCCGAGGTGAGCTTGGTGAACCCGGACCCATCCACACCGATGATGCAAATGTTTCCGTCCTTGCTGAACGCGACGCGACGGCCGTCGGGCGAGAAGGCACCGCCCGTGTTCAGCCCTCCGCTCGCGATCAGGCTCGGGCGCCCCGTGGCCGCGTCTTGGATCCAGAGGTCCGGCTTGTAGCTTCGATACGACGTGTAAAGAATCGAGCTTCCGCTCGGCGACCAATCCGGCATCATCGCGATCTTGTCGTCGAACGTGAGGCGCGTGAGGTTGCTGCCGTCGGTGTCGATGACGAAGATGTCCTTGCGACCTGCGTGGCCGCGCGTCGATGAAAAGACGATGCGCGTTCCGAACGCGCCCATCTTGCCCGTGGTCGCCTCCAGCACACGGTTCGCGAAATCGTGGACCGCCGCTGCCAGCTGGCTGGGCGGCACTTGGTATTTCCTACCGAGGATCTGCCGCGCGTCGGGCACCTTGTGGAGCCTGAGCTCGAGCGCGTAGGCGCCGCCGCTCTGCTCGGCGGTCGCCTTGATGAGGAAATCCGCGCCGAGCGTCCGCCAAGGCGCGAAGTCGATCTCGCCGTCGACGACCGGTGCCGCCTGCGCGTCCTCCGCGTACGAGCCTTCGGGTATCCAGTGAAAGAACCCGGAAAGCTCGAGATCGCGAACCAGGAGGTCGTGCATCTTCTTGAGCTGCGGGTCGCCGGGCGAAAGCCCAGGCCCGACCTTCCATGCCGCGTGCGCAAAATGCCACGCAGCGCCGCCCTCGACGGAGACTCGCCACGGTGTCACCGCTGCATCGTCGTTCGTCGCTTGGCCAAACGCCGCGCCGGCACGGAGCGTCGCCAAGACGGCGAGCAGACCCACGACGATGCCACGCGCTCTCGCGACTCGAGGCCCAGGTCGTTTCATCCTGCAGATCCCCCTTCAGCGACGAACTCGATGGCGCCCGCGAACGACGACCGTTGCCAGCAAGCGGGCAGCGGCTCGAACGGTGCCGCCTTCTTGAGGCCCGCGATCACCGACTCGTCGAACAATCGATCTCCGCTCGACGTACCCACCGATTGGCTCACGAGCGATCCATCCTTCGCGATCTCGAGCTTGATGAGCGCGGTGAGACCGCGGCGCTGATCGGGATAGTTGACGCTGGCGCGGAGCTTCTTGATCACCTCGCTGCCGTATTGGGCCAACGCCGCCTGGCATGCATCCGCCGGCACCTTGCCGGTGCCCCCCTCGACGCCCCACGTGACGCCGGTCTCCACGCCGGCTTTCGCCGCGCGCTCCGCCATTTCCTGGATGCGCTTTTCCATCGACGCAACGTCCGATTCGCTGGGGCGTGTCGTCGTCACGTCGGCGGGCTTGCTCGGTTTGGCGGCGGAGCTCGTCTTGGCCGGCGACTCCTTCGCCGAGTCGGGCTTCTTCGACTTGTCCGCGTCCACCAGCTTCTCGGGCTTCTCCGGCTTCTTGGGCTCGGGCGGCTTCGTCTCTTTCGGCTTCTCGGCCTTGGCGTCGCGGAGTGGCTTTTCGGGCGCCTTTGGCTTCTCGGGCTCTTTGGGCTTCTCCGGCGGCTTGACCGGTTTCTCCTCGCGAATGGGGATGGCGTTCGGCGGCGGCTCGGGTGGCTTGACGGGCTTGGGTGGATCGGGGGGCGGTGTCTCCGCGGTTTTCGGCTCGGGCGGCCGTGGCGCAACGGGCGCAGAAGGCGCAGACGGCTTGCTGCCGCCGCCCTCGATCGCCGCCAGCTCCTCCGGCGAGACGAGGCTCGCGCCGATGACCGGCGGGGGCGAGAAGAAGGACGCCTCGTTACTGCGAGTGATCGCCAGCGCTGCGATGGCGGCCGCGTGCAGCACGAGCGAGATCGCGAACGCCAGGCGAAGCCCGCGCGGGACTCGATCCTTGAGCGCGCTCGTCCGCGGGATCACTTCCGCTTCTCGCTCTTCCCCGTCGTCGCTGCCGCCGAGGCGGTCGTGGGCATGGTGACGAGCCCGACACCCGTCACGCCGGCGTCCTTGAGCGCCGACATCAGCGCGACCACCTTGCCGTAGTCGACTTTCTCGTCGCCCCGCAGAAAAACGTCCTTCTTGGGGTCGTTCTGACGAGCGGTCTGGACGAACTGCACCAGGCCATCCAGGTCTTGCGGCTTGCTGTCACGCAGCAGGAAATACGTGCCCTTGGGATCGATCGTGATCACGATCGGATCGCGCGTGTCCGTCGTCATCGGTTCCGCGGGCTTGGTCTGCGGCAGGTCGACCTTCACTCCTTGATTGATGTCCAGCATCGGCGCCGAGACCATGAAGATGATGAGCAAGACCAGCATCACGTCGACCAACGGCGTCACGTTGATCTCGGCCATCTGCGCGCGGCCTCGCGCAGGGCTACGACTGAGCTGGATCGACATGGTCGGTCACGCGTGACGGGCGCGCGGCGAGCGCTCGTTCGCTAGGAAGCGGGGATCCGGCGCAGAAGGTTCATTCGCTCGTGAGCGCGTCGCGCAACACCTGCCGCTGAGCCAGATTCAGAAACTCCGTCCGAAACCCTTCCAGCTCGCCGGCAAGGTATCCGATCTGATTGTGAAACAGATTGTAAAAAAGCACCGCCGGGATCGCCGCTGCCAAGCCCGCCGCCGTCGCGATCAGCGCCTCGGCGATGCCCGGTGCGACCGCCTGAACGGTGGATGCGGCACCCGCGCTGATTCCCTGGAATGCGCGGATGATGCCGAGCACCGTGCCGAAGAGACCGATGAACGGGGTGGCGCTGGCGGTGGTCGCGAGCAGCCCCAGGCCGCGCTCGAGCTTGCGCACTTGCAGGCTGATCGATGCGTCGAGCGCGCGCTCCACCGTGGTGAGACCCACCACGCGCACGGCTTCCACCAGCGATTGCTTGGCCGAAGGCCCACCGAGACTGCCGAGCGCCTTGAGCTCGCGGTAGCCCGCGCGAAACACCTCGGCCTCGAGCGCGTGCGTGAAGCGCGGCGCCTGATCGTAGATCGAGCTCAGGCTGCGCGCTTCCCAGAAGACCTTCACGAACTCGACACCCTGCGTCCGGCTCGCGCGAATCTCGCGCCACTTCCAGAGGATCACCGCCCAGCTCGCCACCGAGAACACGCACAGCATCAACATCACGAGCTTGGCGTCGAGCCCCGCGTGACGCAGCAAGCTCACGATGCTCTGGCCGGCGGCTCCGGTCGCGATCACGAAAGTCGGTGGGTGCATGGAGGTTCGCTCGCCCCGCTCCGTGGCAGCACCGGATACGCGGGCGATGAGTTCGCTGAGCGTTGGGGGATCTGCGGACCTTCTATGAATCGGCCGGGTGACGGGCCGATGGAGCCAGGGGTTCGCGCACTGGGCTGGCGAGACGGAAGACGCGACCCTCGCGGCCAGCGCCGCCCCTCGATGCGCGCAGGATGATCGAAAGGCCGGGCCGCGTCAATGCGATCCCGGCTCCACGGCGCGCCGCCGAGGCCGCGGATCGCGGGCCGGTTCCGTCGCGATCCCGCGAGCTTGCCGGGTCGCGGGGGTTGCGCCGATCCGCCGGGAACGTTCCACGGGGCCACCCTTCCGCGGCTCGACGCGCTCGGGCCACCGATCCCTCGCCGGCGGGAAATCGCAGGCACGGTTCATGACGTCGAGACGGTTGACGGGCACGAATCCGTGGATAAGATTCCTGGCACTCACCGATTCGGAGTGCTAACAGGGGTTCGTTTGCGACCCGGCGGGTGCGCCGGCGCGTGGGCGTCCATCCGTTCCGCGCCAGCTCGCACGAAACGGCTGAAGAGCCAAGAACCTCGTCGACCTGGACACTTACGCTAGGAGGAGAGAACACATGGGATCCAAGGACATTCAGTTTGGGCACGACTCGCGCGCCGCAGTGTTGCGCGGCGTGGCGGTGCTGGCGGAGGCGGTGAAGGCCACGCTGGGGCCGCGCGGTCGCGACGTCGTGATCGAGAAGTCGTGGGGCGCGCCGACGGTGACCAAGGACGGCGTCACGGTCGCGAAGGAAGTCGAGGTCGAGAACAAGTTCGAGAACCTGGGTGCCCAGCTCGTCAAGCAGGTCGCCAGCAAGACCAACGACGACGCCGGTGACGGCACCACCACCGCGACGGTGCTGGCCGAGGCGATCTTCCGCGAAGGCCTGAAGATCATCGCCGCCGGCGCCAACGCGATGGACGTGAAGCGCGGCATCGACAAGGCCGTGGAGACGGCGGTCGCCGAGCTGCGCAAGATCTCGAAGCCCACCAAGGATCCGAAGGAGATCGCGCAGGTCGGCACCATCTCGGCGAACAACGACCCCGAGATCGGCAAGATGATCTCGCGAGCGATGGAAAAGGTCGGCAAGGAAGGCGTCATCACCGTGGAAGAGGCGAAGGGCCTCGAGACCACGCTGGACGTCGTCGAGGGTATGCAGTTCGACCGCGGCTACCTCTCGTCGTACTTCGTGACCGATCCGGACAGCATGCAGTGCGTGCTCTCGAACGCGTTCATCCTGATTCACGAGAAGAAGATCTCGAACATGAAGGAGTTCCTGCCGCTGCTCGAGCAGATCGCGAAGCTCGGGAAGCCCTTGGTGGTGATCGCCGAGGACGTGGACGGCGAGGCGCTCGCGACGCTGGTGGTCAACAAGATCCGCGGCACGCTGCAGATCGCGGCGGTGAAGGCGCCGGGCTTCGGCGATCGCCGCAAGGCCATGCTCCAGGACATCGCGATCCTCACCGGCGGCAACGTCATCGCCGAAGAGCTCGGGCTCAAGCTCGAGAACGTCACCGTGCAGGATCTCGGACGCGCCAAGACCATCAAGATCGACAAGGACAACACCACGATCGTCGGCGGCGCCGGCAGCCGGGACGCCATCGAAGGCCGGCTCGCCCAGATCCGCATGCAGATCCAGGAGACCACCTCGGACTACGACCGCGAGAAGCTCCAGGAGCGCCTCGCGAAGCTGGTCGGCGGTGTCGCCGTGATCCACGTCGGCGCGCCCACCGAGATGGAAATGAAGGAGAAGAAGGCGCGCGTCGAGGACGCCCTCAACGCAACCCGCGCGGCGATCGAAGAAGGCATCGTTCCGGGCGGCGGCGTCGCCCTGATCCGCTGCATCGCCGCGGTCAAGAAGCTCAAGCTCGATGGCGATCAGCACTACGGCGTGGACATCCTCGCCAAGGCCATCGAGGAACCGGCGCGCGCCATCGCGCGCAACGCCGGTGCCGACGCGCCGGTGGTGGTCGAGAACATCAAGAACGAGAAGGGCGGCTACGGCTACAACGCGCTCAAGGAGAAGTACGAGGACCTCGTCGAAGCCGGCGTGATCGACCCGGCGAAGGTGGTCCGCGCGGCGCTCCAGAACGCCGCGAGCGTGGCCGGATTGCTGCTCACCACCGAGGTGACGGTCGTCGAGAAGCCGGAACCGGCGAAGGGCGGCGGTCACGCCGGCCATGGTCACGGTCACGGCGGCATGGGCGGTATGGGTGGCATGGGAGGAATGGGCGGCATGGGAGGAATGGGCGGTATGGGTGGCATGGGCGGAATGGACGACATGGACTTCTGATCGTCCCGCTTCCCACCGTCCCAGGAACGGGCGCCTGATCTCGGTCAGGCGCCCGTTCTGCCTCCGGCTCCGTCGCCGAGCAACCGCCAGCCCCATCCGTCACACCCACCCGGCGATGCGAGTAAGCTGATCGCTTCCGCCAAGCTCGCGCCCCCTCCCCGCGCCCCCGACGACCCGCGCATGCGCCTCTACTGGATCCGCCACGGTGAGATGGAGTTCCCCCCGGTCTCGGTCATCGAGCACGAGATGATCGACCGCTTCTTCAACGCCGAGCACCAGGGCCCGCTCACGGCGCGGGGCCGCGACGAAGCTCGCCGTGTGGCGAGCCACCTCACCAAGATCGGGGTCGACGCGATCTACGCGAGCCCGCTGGTGCGCGCGCGAGAAACCGCGGACTTCACCGCGAACGCGCTCGCGCTGCCAGTCCGCGAGAACGAGGACATCGCCGAGATCCGTTGCGGACGGCTCGGCAGCGCATCGCGCGCCGCCCCGTTTCTCAAGGCGGCGCAACGCCTACCCGTGCCCGAGCGCGCGCGCGCGGCGCTGGTGGGAAGCGTGCTGCTACCCATCTACTGGACGCGCTGGCTGCGCGACGAGACGGAAGGCGGCGAGAGCCCGATGAACGTGGTGGAGCGATTGGTGCGGTTCTTGGGCCACCTGCGCGCCAGCCACGGTCCGCGCGACTCGATCGCGATCTTCTCGCACGGCTACCTGATCTACTTCTTCGCGAACTTCCTCGCCGATCCGGCGGCGCGCATCCGCAACTCCGTCCGGCGACCGTACATCCGCAACGGCTCGATCACGCAGGTCGAGGTCCACGCCTCGGGCCGCTACCAGATCATCGATTACGCGGAGCACGCGCACTTGCGCGCGCCGTGAGCGCTCGCCTGCGATTTACGCGAGCGCGAGCGCAGCTCAGAGCCTGAACGTCAGCTCGGTCACGTGCGTCGCCGTGAGCGGCGCGTCGAGCGGCGCCGCCGCGAGCGTGGCCAGCTCGACCAGCACGCCGTGAAGTCGCGCGAAGTCGACCTCGACGGCGGGCGTCTCCTCGAACAGCGCCAGCGCCTCGAGCGCCCGATCGATGGCCTCGCCGAACTGCCTCGCGGCATCGACGCGCGCGGCGACGATCGCGTGCCCGCCCTGCTCGCTCGCCAGCGCGGCCAGCCGCTCGTCGGCGATCGAGACGCCCAAGCCGTCGTTGAGATCGCGCAACCGGCTGGTGAGCTCGGCCATGCGTCGCTTGGCGGGCGTCGCGCCGCCGTCCCCGACCAGGTGGAGACCACGCGGACCGACACGCACCACGCCTGCCAACACCACGGCGTCGCCGTCGATCGCGAACGAGCTCGCGACCTCCGCCCGAAGCTCCTCGCGGCGGCCGTGCAGGTCCACCGTTTCCTCTTGCTCGACGTGCCGGATTGGATCCAACGAGGTCTCTCCTGGGACTACGAGGGGTCGCGCGGAGCTTCGATTCGGTTCAGTGCGTGTCGGAGGGCCAGTTCTTCTGGACGCCGCCCGCCTTCCACGTCATGTGGTCGAGCGCGATGCCGTCGGCGAACGAGACCTTCCCCTGCCCTTCACAGACCTGAACCGACTTCGTGCCCTTCGGCAGCTCGGCGACCGTGACCACCCGCTGACCGATGTAGACGTTGCTGGTGTAGAGCGCGAACGCGGCGCGCAGATCCGTGAGCGTGCCGTCGCCACGGTTGTCGAGGTCCACGGCGAGGCAGTCCTTCTCCTTGATCACGTTCCCGGTCACGCCGATCACCACGCGGTCGGCACCCTCGATCGGCAAGAACTGGTCGCCGAGACCGACCTGCACGGGCTCGGCGGAGCGCAGCAGCGAGGCATCCCAGGCGGCCTTGCTGCCGGCGCCGAAGCCGCGCGAGCGACGCAGCGACCCGTGGGTCTCCACCTTCTTGTCGGGTGCGGTGCCGATGTAGATCAGCTCGCGGCCGTTGACCACCGGCACGTTGTAGTAGACGCCGCGCTCGTCGACCCACTGGTAATCCTTGGGGGGCGGCGACGTGCCGACGCTCAGCTTCCCGGCGGCATCCACCCACTTGTACATCTTCGCGTGCGCGACGTTCGCGAGCGCGACGCACGCCACCACGAGCAAGAGACTACCGGCGGCGCGCAGAAAACGAGCACCCGCCGTCGACGTTCGCTGATCGGCCACGCAGCACCTCCGCGGCAACGACGCGGTCGACTCACCATCGGACCCGTCGGAGCGGCGCGAGCATAGTTGCATCGGTTTCAGGGGGTCAACGCGAGGTGGGCGCGTGCGCCGGTCCGCGACGGTGGACGAACACCGTGCCGGGCCCCCACGAGAAATCGAGCACGTCCATCCATTCGAGCGCGAGGCCACGCACCCGCGGCGGCTGGGTCACGGTGACCACGCGCGCCCCCAGCTCGAGCTCGCCGCATTTCTCGTCGAAGCGCGCGAGCGTCGCCTCGTCGAAGGTGGTGGTCGCGCAGTACACCACCGCGGCCTCGCGCCACGACACGTCGAAGAAATCCGCCGCGCGGAACTCGCAGCGCTCGAGCCCGAACCCGCGGGCGATCGCGTTCGCGCGCGTGACGAACGACGGGACGAGCTCGATCCCGATGGCGCGACAGCCCGTCAGCCGCGCCGCGAACAACGCGAAGCGTCCGGTGCCCGAGCCGAGCTCCACGAACGTGTCCGCCGCCGCGAGGTTCACCCGGGTGAGGATCGTGTGGATCGCCGGCCACGGCGTCTCCCCGTAAGCGAGGCTCACGCCGCGGGCACCGCCGCCCGGGCGCTCGGCGAGCGACGTCGTGAACGCCCGCCCCAGCGCCCAGGAGCGTGCGAGCGCGAGGTCGATCCGCCACAACCCGTGACGCCAGTACAGGGAGCGCGCGCTCAGTCCATGCCCTCTTCTGCCGCGGGCTCGGCGGCCGGCGGCGCAGGCTCGGGTGGCGCGACGGCGGCCGGCGGCGGAGCCGGCTCGGCGGGCTGCGCCGTTGGCGGCGCACCGCCTTTCTTCCCCTTCTTCGCTGGCGCCTTGGCGGGGGCCGCCGGCTTCGCACCGCCCTTCGCACCGGCGGACGGCGAGCTCGGGGCGCCGCTCGGCGGCGGCGCCGCCGCCGCATCCGCCTTGGCCCGCCCGGTGTTGCCCACCACCTGCGCGCGCGGCATCAGCGGGAGCGGATCGATCTGCGCGCCACCACGCAAGATCTCGAAGTGCAGGTGGGTCCCCGTCGAACGCCCGGTGGAGCCGAATCGTCCGATCACGTCGCCTTGCTTCACCTCGGATCCCGCGGAGACGTGGCGCCACACCATGTGCGCGTAGCGCGTCGAGTAGCCGTTCGGATGCTTGATCTCGATCCACTCGCCGTAGGTCTCGCTGGTCTGGCTCAGCGTCACCACGCCGTCCGCGGCGGCGAACACCGGGCCGATCAGATACTCGCCCTCGAAGTCGATGCCTTTGTGCATGCGGGTGGTCCCGAGCAACGCGCGCATGCCGAACGTGGACGTGATCCGGCCATTGGCGGGCAGACGAAAGCCCGCCGACGACACCTCCGGCGGTGCCGACTGGATCGGGATGTAGCGGTTGAGGACCGTGCAGCCCGAGACGGCGCACAGCAGCGCAGCGACCAGCAGCCCACCCGCGCGATGCCCCCACCGCGCTGACGCTTGGGATTCGCGCCCGATGCGGGGGCCGCCACGACCGGTGCTGGGGATCATCGCTCGATGCGATAGGATCGCAATCCGCTCGCCGCGGGTACGGCACCTCGTCCCGCAGCGCGGCTCATCATGCAACTTCCACGGCGTAGCCGACAACCTCGAGAGACCGCGAGATCATTGCCCGCGTGAACGTGCTGCTCATCGGCGGAAGCGGGTTCATCGGCTCGCACCTCAAGGACCAGCTGCTGGCCGCGGGCCACCGCGTGCGTTCGTTGGACCGGGTGCCGGAGCGGTTCCGCCCCGATCCGCCCGAGGTCGAGCACCTATACGGCGAGGTCGGCAACGAGGCGCTCCTCGACGTCGCGCTCGCGGGGATCGACGCCGTCCTTCATCTCGCGTGGTGCACGGTTCCCAAGAGCGCCGAGGACGATCCCACCTTCGACATCCGCTCGAACCTGGAGCTCACCACCGAGATCCTGAAAGGCGTGCTGCGGCACCGCGTCCCGCACATGGTGTTCTTCTCCTCGGGCGGCACGGTCTATGGCCCCACCTCGCGGGCGCCGATCCCCGAGTCCCACCCCACCCAGCCGATCTCCACGTACGGCGTCACCAAGCTCGCCGCCGAGAAATACGTCGCGGTGTTCGCTCGGCGTCACGGCTTTCGCGCGACGATCCTGCGCAGCTCGAATCCGTACGGTGAGCGCCAGGACCCGCGCGCGGCGCAAGGCGCCATCACGGTCTTCCTCCACCGCGCGGCGATCGGCGAGCCGATTCGCATCTGGGGGGACGGCGAGGTCGTGCGCGATTACGTCCATGTCCGGGATCTCGCGAGCGGCGTGCTCGGCAGCCTCGAGCCGGACGACCAGCCGGTGCGCGTGTTCAACCTCGGCGCCGGCGTGGGCGCCAGCCTGAACGAGATCGTCGCTCACGTGCGCGCGGCATCCGGCCGCGACGTGCGCGTCGTCCACGAGCCCGCGCGGCCGGTCGACGTCCCCTGGAACGTCCTCGACGTCAGCGCCGCCGCCCGCTGCTTCGGCTACGCGCCGCGGGTGTCGCTGGCGCAGGGGATCGAGCGCACCTGGCGCTGGATCTCGGAGCTCGAGCTGCGCTCGCCCGCGGGCGGATGATGCGCGGCCCGGTCTTCCTCGATCGCGACGGCGTCATCAATCGTCGCCGGGTCGGCGACTGGGTGCGCCGCCCCGAGCAGCTCGAGCCGCTGCCCGGCGCGCTCGCCGCCATCGCGCGGCTCACCGCGCACGGGCTCACGCCCGTGGTGGTCACCAATCAATCCGGGATCGGGCGCGGCGTGATGAGCTGGGCGGACCTCGAGAGCGTGCACGCGCACCTGCGAGAGCTCGTCGCGCGAGCCGGCGGCGAGATCCGCGCGATCTACGTCTGCCCGCACGCGCCGAACGAGGGCTGTGCTTGTCGGAAGCCCGGGCTCGCGCTCTTCGAGCGGGCCGCGACCGAGCTGGGGCTCGACCTGCGTGCCGCCACCATGATCGGCGATGCCGCTTCCGACATCGCGGCGGCGCGGGCCGGCTCGTTCGCGCGCGCCTTGCTGGTGACCGATCCCGTGGATGGGTATCCGCGCGACGCACCGGCGCCGGATCGCGAGTTCGTGTCGCTCGCCGACGCCGTCGAGTACGTGCTCGCGCTCGACTGACGCGTTGCCGCGGGCGATCGTCTCGCCGTCTCATCGCCGAGACACGCATCGGCGGGACACGGCGCCGATGCGTCCACGCACTGAGACGCCGCCCGCGACGAGGGCCGCGGATCGCGCGCGCCCGAGCTCGCTTTGTGCTTGCGTTGCGGGGAGTTGCAGCATCGCGCCGGGCGCGCGGCGCGCTGGCATCCGCGTTGCCTTGAGAAGGGGTCACCACCCCGCAGCCAAGGAGGCGACGCCATGTACCAGGTCGAGCTGAAAGACGGTCGGATCCTCTCGATGAACGCCCGCGACGTGAAGACCTTCCGCCCCCTGATCCGCGCCTTCATGCTCGCTCGACCCACGGCCACCGCGAGCGCCCGCGCCGCCGACCACGCGCCGACTCGCCGTCGCCTCGATTCGCGCCACCTCGTTCACTGACGCAGCGTCACTCTCGCTCGGCGCGAAATCGGTTCGCGTCGAGCGTCTCGAGCTCGAGCCGGGCGTCGCCGCTTCGCGCGCGCCGCTCCACCGGAGGTAGCCCGATGTCCATCGTTCACTGGTTCAACCGTCCCGTGCTCGCGCCTCTCGCCGCAGCCGGGCTCGCCCTCGGCGCCGCAGGCTGCGGCGGAGACGACCACGCCGCCGGCAGCCGAGTCCCCGATCTGACGCGCGACTTCGGCAACGTCGCCTACGACTTCGTCACCCAGCAGAGCGACGGCGGCATCACCGAGATCGTGCTCCATTCCGACGGCCGCCGCGCGGTGATGCTGATCCTGAAGGACGGCACGATCGATCGAGCGCAATCGGCGCGGATCGTGGGCACGGTTCGCGACGCGGCGACGCTGCAAGCGGACGACGGCCAGGTGAACGTCGACGGCAACACGACCTTCGCCGACAACGACGTGGTCCCCGCCCACGGCTTCATCGTCGTGGCGGACGGAGAGATCGCGACGACCGAGCTCGAGATCGGCAGCGTCGCGACCCTCAGCTACAGCTTCCGCGCCGTGCTCAGCGGCACCGAGGACGCGAGCACGCTCGGATCGCTCCTCGATCCGGGCTGAGCCGCGCACGCGCCGCGCATCGCCCCGCCCCCGCTGGCGTGCGAGCCGCCGCGCCGGCGGCGCCGGGGCGACCGCGCCGGCGCGGCTACCGCCGCGGCGCCTCGAGTGTCGCCTCGTCGGCGATCAACGGGGATCCCGTCCCGCCCAGCACGATTCCCGGCAACGCGAGCCAGCGTACGTCGTCGGGCACCATCTCCGGCGAGCCTGGACCTCCCGCTAGCGGATAGTCGTCGGAGACGCGCTGATTGCCCAGCCGGTCCTGGATGCGCACCCGGATGCTCGCGAACCCGCTGACCGGCGGCAATCGCTCGGAGAACCAGATCTCCGTCCGCGCCCAGTGGAACGGCCACAGGATTCCCTGTCCGATCGACTCCTCGATGCGATCCGGCAGCGTGAGATAGCGCCCGTCCTCGGTCACCAGATCGAGCGCGGGTGGACCGACGAGCTGCCCGAATCCGCGCCGAAACGGCCCGAACGTGCCGCGCAGCGTGCCGTAGACGACCACGCCCTTGTCGGGAAGCAGCTGCACCGCCTTGACGCTTGCCGAAAGCGGCGGCGGCCTCCCCGCCGAGGCCACGATGGTCGCCAGCGCCAGCACCACGAATGCCGCGGTCAGCGAGTTCGCGACACGGATCGCGCGGCGCAGCGGGGAGCGGGCGCGACGTGCGCCAGTCGTCGGCATGGGCACACCTTCGCTCGACGTCGGCGCGCATGGCGAGAGGGCCGGACGCCCGGACGCGTCGCGACGCGGGCGCGCCGGCTCGCCTCGCGAAAGGGCGGATGTGCGAGAATTCGCCGCGCTACCGGGTTCGGCCCGGGTCGCGCGCGAGGGACGAGGGCGAACACGTGGATCTCGAGGACGTCACCGGGTCCATCGCGCCATCGGGAGCCCCCGCGCCCGCCGCCCCGCCGGTTCCGCGTGCGAGCGGAGACGATGGCTCGGCGGCCCCCGACGGAGGGTCCTCGCCAGCGGTCGCCGCGAGCGCCCACGCCATGACCGGCACCGCCACCGCGCCTCCCGCGGAAGGCAGCGGCGACGCCTCGGTGCCGGCGCGGATCTACCCGGAATACACCGACTACACCGCCGCCCAGGTCGAGACCGAGGCGGCGCGGCTTCGAAACCGGCTGCGCGCCCTCCAGATTCGCTTCGAATCGTGCGACCGAACCCTCGGGCACGTGCTCGCCGCGTCGCACCGAGCCGAGTGCAGCGAAGCGGGTGGCGGCGACGTGCTCGCGAGGATCGCCGCGCTCGAGCTGGAACGCGTCGAGGGTGCCACCCGTGGGCGGCGCAAGTCCCGGGGGTCGGACGGCCTGCTCGGCGGCTTGCTGGGGAGCAAGCGCGGCGAGACGGGCAAGGCACGCGAGGCCATCGAGGGTGACCTCAAGGTGCCCGAGCCGATCGATCGCGAGCTGGTCGAGCTGGCGCGGACCGTCTGCAACGACCCACGCATCGCCGCACTGCCGGACGAAGCGCTGCGCGCCAGCCTCGCCAAGCGCAGCGAGCTCACCCTCGAGGTCGCGGACATCGAGGGGCGCCTGCGGTTCCTGCGCCGGCGCGTGAATCCGACCACGCTCGAGCATCCACGCGCCTCCGGCGAGTTCCGCGACCGCTCCGCCGTGGCCATCGAGCCCGCGCGCGCCGGCGCCGCGTCGTCCCGCGATGGACGCGAGGCTTCCGGCGACGCCGCTCGCGTTCCCGCCGAGCTGCTCGACGAGCTGGAGCGCCGAATCGACGAGCGGTTTCGGACGTGGGGGGCGCAGCTCGACGAGATCCGGCGCGCCGTCGCGACACGCGAGCCGGACGCGGCGAACGCCTCCGACGACGAGGCGCGCGCGCGGCACGCCGCCACCGACGCCCGCATCGATCAGCTGGCGCGGGATCTCGCGCACGGCCTGATGGGGCTCGAGCACGGCCAGCGCGAGCTCGCGCGGTCGCTCGAGGAAACGCTCGTCCAGATCGAGGCGGCGCAGCTGCGGGTGCTGGAACGCGAAGCGGAGCACCGCGCGCAACGCCTGGAGGTCGCCGCCCGCGAGCTCGCCACCGAGACCATGCGCAAGCAAGCGGCCGAGGCGGAGCTCGAGGTGACGCGGGCGCACCACGCGGCGCGCATCGAGGAAGAAGAGCTGCGCATGCGCGTCGATGCGGCGCGCCACACCCAGACCATGCGCGAGCAAGAAGACGCGCACGACAAGGCGCTGGAGCGCGCCGGCGAGGAGGCGCGCCTCAAGCAGCTCGAGCTCACCCGCTCGCGCGAGGCGCGCACCAACGAGATCGAGCGAATGACGCGCCTGCGCAACCGCGCCGAGAGCGCCGCGTCCGCGCGCCGCATCCGCGAGGCGCGTGAGCGACGCCGCAACACCCTGTTGTGGGTCTCGGTCGTGTGCGGGATGGGATCGCTGCTGATCGGCTTGCTGTGGTTCTCGGGATTGCTCGGTGCGGCCACGCACTACCTGCGCAACGCGCGTCCGGCGGTGTCGGCGAGCGCCGCGGAAACGACCGCGCCGCCTCCGTCCGCCGATACCGCCCGGGGCGGTGCCGCACGCAACACGAGCCCCGGTCGCCGATGAAACGCCACGCGTGCGAGACTCGGAGCGGACGCCGCTCGTCGATCCAGGAGGCCCGATGAAGCTCGAACGCATGCTCGAGATGTGCAAGCGCGATCAGTGGAAGGTGGGCGATCTCGACTGGAGCAAGCCGCCTCGCAAGCTCTCCCAGTCCGACGAGATCGCGATCGTCCAGCTCTTCACCGACATGGCGGGGATCGAGCGCATGGCCGGGGCACTCTTCGAAGAACAGCGGCGCAAGACCACCGATCCGGTGCTGCGCGAGATCTTCGCGACGTTCGTGACCGACGAGGTGCGCCATGCCCACGCGGCGCAGATGCTCGCCGACTACTACGACGTCCACAAATTCCAGGCGTACCTGCCGAACCCGGCGCTCACGCGCTTCTATCCGCACTTCGTGAGCACCATCCGTTTCCTGTCGCCCGAGATCGCGACGGTCTACATCACCACCGGCGAGCTGATCCTGGACGTGGCGCTGCTGCGCTCGATCAACGACTACGTGGCCGACGACATGAGCCAGCAGGCGATGGACCTCATCAACCGCGACGAGTCGCGGCACATCGCCATCGATTTCCACATGACCGAGTACTACGCCTCGAAGGAATACCTCGCGGACCTCGAGAAGGAGCCCAAGCGCGCGCTCGGCGAGCAACTGCGCGCGTGGGCCGCGTTCGCCGGCCTCTTCTACTACGCGCGCCCTTTCTTCAAGAGCGTCTTCTTCGAGCCCATGGACCTGGTCGATCCGTCCGGCAAGCGCATCAAGGAAGCCTTCAAGCGCATGCAGCTCCTGTCGCTCAAGGACGGCGTCCTCGACCGCCCGTTCCCGCGCTTCCTGGACCGCATGCGGCTCTTGTTCGAGCATCCGGTCGCGGGCCCCATCCTCGGCCCCGCGATCGTGCGGCTCCTCGGTGTCGATCCACGCTTCATCGCGACGCTCTACGATTCGTCCGATGCGGAGCGCGCCAAGCAGATGAGCTTCGACGACCTCGCGCAAGAGGCGTTGTCGCTCAAGTACACGAATTGAAGCGACGCATCTTCGTCGGCGACATCCAAGGTTGCCGCGACGAGCTCGAGCGCCTGCTCGAGCTCGCGGCGTTCCAGCCGGGCGTCGACGAGCTCCACCCCGTCGGCGACCTCGTGAATCGCGGCCCCGACTCGCTGGGAGTGCTGAGGCTCCTGGCGAGCGTGGACGCGGGCGGTGTGCTCGGGAATCACGACGCCCACCTGCTGCGCGTGGCCGCGGGCGAGCGGGCCAGCGGCCCGCGCGACACCTTCCACGACGTGCTCGCCGCGCCGGATCGAGCGGCGCTGCTCGCTTGGCTCGCGGCGCGACCGGTGGTGCGCGAGTGGAGCGACGTGATCCTGGTGCACGCGGGCCTGCACCCGGCGTGGACGCGTGCCGGCGCCGAGGGCCGCTCGCTCGCGAGCCACTTCGATCGAGCGCTGCGCGGCGAGGCCGCCGAGCACGCACGCCGCTTCGCGCTGACGGTCCGCTATTGCGCCGAGGACGGCTCGCGTCCCGCCGCCGATTGGCCACCGCCTGGCGTGCCGTATCGGCCCTGGTTCGAGTTCCTCCCCGGTCATCCGTCCGAGCGGCGCACCGTGGTCTTCGGCCACTGGGCGCGGCTCGGCCGGGTGGAGCGCCCACGACTGCGCGGCCTCGATACGGGCTGCGTGTGGGGCAAGACCCTCACCGCGTGGATCGCCGAGGACGATCGCTGGCTCAGCGTCGACGCACGGCGCGCCTACTCGACCCACCGCGAATGAGTCGCGGCAGCGCTCAGCCGCGCAGCGCGGCCACCGCGATGCCCGGAATCTTCGTGAGCGACGGCTTCGCCTCGTAGGCCGCGAGCTTCTTCCCCAGCTCGGCGCCACCCTTGTGGGTCGCGAACCAGGGCGGCTTCGGTGCCATCGTGAACGGTCCACGGATCACGGTCTTCTGCGGGCGATGGAACATGAGCGCGTTGTGGACCACGCCGATGCCGCTGCGCACGTCGTCGAGGGTGTGACCAGGGAAGGCCCCCCACGTCGTCCACACCAAGCCGTAGGCGAGCGCCGCCCATTGATTGATGGCGACGGTGCCGTAGCGCAGCGCGGCGACGGACTCCTCGAACGCCGCGCCCACGGCCGGATCGGCGAGGGTCTTGGGGCTCGCCACGATCGAGCACGAGAGGGTTCCCCACAGCGTGTCGTTGGCGAAGCTCGTCACCTTGCGCAGGAAGTCCACCGGATCGCTCGCGGGCAGCGGCGCTTCGGCGAGGACCGAGCACCACGCCTCGGTGGTGAACGCGGGATCGTCGCGATTGGCCGGGTCCACCCCCGTCACCAGCGTCCACGGCAGCCGCGCCCCGGCGCCTTGCCCGATCCGCTCCGCCTCGGGATGCGCGGACACGAATCGCTGGTAGCGCGCTTCCGAGCCGGGATAGTAGGCGAGGCGCGGCGCCAGCGCTCCCAGGACCTGGCGCAGGCGAGCGAGAAACGCCTCGCGCTGGGGCCATCCCGCGTGGGTGACCAGCACCTTGGCCGCGTTGCAGTTGTGGGAGGCGTTGTTGCTGAGCATGGTCGCCACGTTCTCGGCCTGGAACGAGAGCTCGGCGTCGCTCCACTCGCCGGGCACCAGGATCACGGGCGTCACGCAACCGAGCTCGCTGGTGAAGCGCTTGGTGACGCGCGGCTTGCCGGCCTTCTTCGCGGCGTCCTGCTCCGCACCCGGTCGTCCCCACACGATCATGTCGTGGACGCGATCCGAGCCCGTCATGTGGATCTCGTCGACTCCCGGATGGTGAACCAGGAAGTCGCCCTCGTCCGCATCGCCGTAGACCACCCGCAGATAGCCCTCGTCCACCAGCGGCTGGAAGCCTTGCTCGACGTAGGGTCCGGTGTAGTCGTTCACCGGGTTCATCTTGAGCACGCAGACCTGGTTCTCGACGAAGAGCTTGTAGAGCACGTCCATGGGCCCGATGCTCGCGACATTGCCGGCGCCCAGCACCAGCGCGACCTTGCCGGCATCGGCCACGTCGCCTTGCTGGTACGCCCACGCCATCCCGCCGATCACCTCGTCGCGGGCCGCGCCCGGCTCCATCCAGATCTCGGCCGAGAGCTTGGGGAAGAGCATCGGGTCGAGCGGCTCGCGCGGAAACACCTTCGCGATCACCTGGCCGTCGGGACGAAGCGAGAGCTGCTTGGCCTCGAGGCGCGGCCGGCCGTGCTTGCGGATCTCGTCGAGCACCATCGCGAGCAGGCGCAGATTGCGGAGCGTCGTCATCGGGCCGCCGAGCCAGTTCTCGGCTGCGGCGGGGTCCGTGTCGGCGATCCCCTTCGCCCGGTTGGCGGCCGCCACCAAGCCCGCGGCGCTCTCCGACGTGGCCTTCAGGCAACGCTGCAAGAGGTCGATGCGCGCGGGCACGCCCAAGCGCGCCCAGCGCCCCTTGCCGTCCTGGAGCACGGAAACCGCGCGGTGCAGCTCGTCTTTGGGCGTCGGCTTCATCGTCGCCATGCGTCTCCTCGTCGTGTCGGCGGCGCGGTGCGCCCGCCGGCTCGCAGCGGCGAGCCATCGCGCGAGTGTAACCCGGCGACTGCGACTCCCCGGCGGCGAGGCGGATTCGAGCCCGGCGCGCTTCGCGGACGCGGCGCGCGTCGCTACCCTGCCGCCGACGTCGCCCAGACCGGCCCGACGGAGGAGCCATGACCCGAGGACGTCTCGAGGCCTTCAGCGACGGGGTGATCGCCATCCTGATCACCATCATGGTGCTCGAGCTCGAGACTCCTCACGGCACCGACTGGCTGGCGCTGCGCGAGAAGGCGCCGGTCTTCGCCGCCTACGTCGTGAGCTTCGTCTACCTCGGGATCTACTGGAACAATCATCACCACATGTTCCACCTGGTGCAGCGGATCAGCGGCGGGATCCTGTGGGCGAACCTGCACCTCTTGTTCTGGCTCTCGCTGATCCCGTTCGCCACGGCGTGGGCGGGCGAGCACGACTTCGCGCCGCTGCCCACCGCGGTCTACGGCGGGGTGCTCTTTCTGTCGGCGCTGGCCTGGCTGATCCTCCAGACCACGATCATCGCCGACCAAGGACCCGGCTCGCGACTGGCCGAAGCGGTCGGCAACGATGCCAAGGGCAAGGTCTCGGCCTTGCTCTACGCGAGCGCGATCCCGCTCGCGTTCCTGAACGCGTGGATCTCGTGCGGCCTGTACGTGCTGGTGGCGTTGCTGTGGCTGGTTCCCGATCGCCGCTTCGCGTCGCGCGCCTCCGCATGAGCGCGGCGCGGGTGCGCCACCGCTCGGGCAGCCTCAGTGCGCGACGGTCTTCGAGAACACGTTGAGCACGATCACTCCCGCGACGATCAGCGCGATGCCACCGAGCGCCGCGGCGTCGAGCGTCTGGCCGTAGACGAGCCAGGACACCAGCGCGATGAGCGCGATCCCCACCCCCGACCACACCGCGTAGGTCACGGCCACGGGGATGGTGCGCAGCGTCAGCGACAGGAAGAAGAACGCGATCGCGTAGCCGATCACCACCGCGAGCGACGGCGCGAGGCGCGTGAAGCCGTCGCTGGCCTTGAGCGCCGAGGTGCCCACCACCTCGCTGACGATCGCGATCACCAGGTAGACCCAAGGGCTCATCGCACGCCTCCTCGGCACCGCGGGATCGTTCACACGCCCAGCCGGTAGCGAAGGTAGCCCGGCACGAGGACGGGGTGCGCGGCGATGGCACGCACCAGCGCGAGCTGATCGAAGTAGACCGCGCGCTCGATCGCGAGCTCCCCCGCGAGCCGGAACCGGTCCACCGCCGGGATCGAGATCTCCTCGCGCCCCACCGGCAGCAGCATGCGCCACTCGATGAACACCAGGTCGGCGGCGCCGCACGAACGCTCGATGGCGCCGCGCAGCGCGGGAAGCCAGCGGAAGAGCCGCCGGAAGTCCTCGAGCGCGCGCTCGCGGCCGCGGATCGGCGGACGGTGTGGCTGCAGCAGCACCACGTCCGGGTGCAGCAGCGCGCACAGCCCCTCGGGTGTCGGCTCGCTCCACGCAAGCTCGAACGCGCGCGCGAAGGAGGTGGTCACGGTCGGCGCTCGCTCGGCCAGCGGAATCGCTCGGCGGGAGACGATCCGGAAGCGTCGATTCGCGGTCACGCCGGGTCGGTCGGCGCGCCGGCACCCGACGCCAGCGATCCCACCTCGAGCACCAGCGCCCGCAACGACAGGTTGATGTCGCTCATGAAGAACCCGAGCGAGCCGATCAGCGCCAGCATGCAGCAAACGAAGAGCCCGGCGATCGGCTGCGCCAGCTGGAAGTCGAACACCGCGCTCACGAAGAGCACGATCACCAACGTCGCCGCCAGCAGCACGCTCAGGCCCGCGAGCGCGATCGCCGCGCGCACCAGCCGCGCCCTGCGCATCAGGATCCGGAGCTGAGCGACGACGCTCGCGCGATGGCTCGACTCCGCCACGCGCAGCTGCCGGGTCAGCTCGCGGGCGCGGTCGATGACACGGCCGAAGCGATTGGTCATCGACAGCAGCAAGAGCCCGACGCCGGAGATCAGGATCACCGGCCCGACCGCGAACTGCAGAATGGGGATCAGGTGGCCGAGCGTCATGCTTCCGAGGGTAGCCGCGCGCTCGCGGAATCGGAATCAAGCCGGCCGTTCGGCTTCGCAGTTCCAGCAGCGCGCGAAGTCGGCATCGACGCTCTCGGCGCAACGGGGGCAGCGCCAGGGCGGCCCACGCGGATCCGGTGACTCGTGGACCACGGCGAGCAAGAGCCGCGCCCGCGCCGCGTCGCTCTCGTCGGCGACCCACAGCTCGGGCCACGTCTCCGTCCACGGCAGATCGCCGAGCGCCGCCGTCTTGAACTGGTTGCGGACCTCGCTGGCGATGCCGTACGCCGCGAGGTGGTCCTGCGCCAGCTTGAGCTCGGCGAGCGTCTTGGCGCTGTGCACGCGGATCACGGCACGCGCGGACTATCCGACCAGCGACTGGAACGCGCGCATGGCCTGGCCGAGGTAGTGGTACGGCGGCGTCTTGCTCGCATCGTTCTTCGGCTCGTAGGGACCGGTGAGATACGGCACGTACATCGAGCGGCGCAAGCTCGCGACGCCGGTCGCCTGCGACTGCGCCACCCGGTGCCAGGTGCGTCCGTCGTGGACGGTCAGGTCGCCCGGCTGGGTCTCGACGCAGATCTCCTGGGGATCGGTGTCGTGGCTCACGAAGTACAGCTTGCGGAAGCAGGTGTCCCAGAAGCCTTGGGTGTGGCTGCCGGGGATGATGCGCAAGCCGCCGTTGGCCGCGTTGCACGCGTCCAGGTGCAGCCCCACGTTGAGCATCCGCACCGGCATGCGGCCGTAGAAGACGTCGCGCAGCCCGTCGGTGTGCCAGCCCAGACGCTTGTAGATCGAGCCGCGCACGTTCAGGTAGCGGTTCACCACCACGCCGTCCTTCTCGCCGTCTCCCACCCGGGCGCTCTCCCCCACCAGCTTGCGGATGGGCTCGAAGCGCGGATCGTGGACGAATCGGCGGATCTCCTCGGAGAACATCGACGAGAACGTGAAGCGCTGGATCCAGCGCTCGCCCTTCTCGTTCTTGCCGAAGAAGACCGGGATGCCGTTCACCCGCGTGCGCCCCTCGGCGAGCCATTGGCGCTCGATGCGCTCGAGCTCGCGGGTGATCATGCCGACCTCGTCGGCGCTCGCGACCTGATCGAAGACCAGGAAGCCGTGGGTGTCGAGGAACGCGCGCTGCTCGGGCGTGACCTCGTCGCCCAGGCGAAATCGCGTGGTCACGGGGAGGGTCGAGCGTCCGTTCGCGGAAGGCGCGGGTGCGCGGTGTTCGAGCTCATTCATCGGTCGTTCTCCGCGCGTGGGTGCGGCGTGCGGCACCACGCGCCGGTGGGGTCGGTGCGACGTCGAGCAGCCGCAAGGCCAGCTCCACGAGGTGATCTTCGACGGCTTCCCGCGCCGCGTCGCGCTTGGTGGGCGAGCCCACCACCAGCGCCAGCTCGCGCGACGAGGTGAGCCCGTAGCGGATGGCGAGATGGGTGAGGCTCTGGACCGCGAGCCGCATCTCGCTCGCGGGCCGCCCCACCAGACGCTCGAGCAACGTGGAGGTGCGCTCCAGGAACGGAAGCTGCTTGGCGGCGCGCCAGCGCGGATCGACCTCGCCGGTGTCGATCACGGTGCGCATCATGAGCTGGATCTGCGGACGGTGCGCGCACACGAAGCGGTAGCCCGCGCGAACCACGCGATCGATCAGCGCGGCGAGATCGCCGCCGTCGTCGAGCGCCCGATCGAGCTCGCGCTGCAACGGATCGAGCTCGGCGTACATCGCCGCGATCGCCGCCTGGTAGAGCGCGTCCTTGTTGCCGAAGTAGTGGTGTACCAGCCCCAAGCTCACACCCGCGTCGCGCGCCACGTCGCGGATGGAGGTGCCGTCGACACCGTGCTCGGCGAAGAGCACCGACGCCGCCTCCAGCACCTTGCGCCGAGTCGCCTCGGCATCCGCGTTCACCGGTCGCGCCATGCATTCACCCACTCGCTGCGAGCCCTTCATAATTAATTGATCGTTCAATTCATTGTCAACCAATCCGCGCGGTGAGCGAGCCGATCGACTCGATTCGCTGCGCCCCGCATTCGGTCCCGGCAACGCGCTTGCGGAACGGAGAACGCACCCCCATCCTGGCGAGCCGTGACGAAGAGCGCTCCCGAGCACCAGCCGGCCGCCGACGCCTTGACCGTCGAGGTCGCGACGTCGCTCGCCGCGGTCGACGCCGCGTCCTGGGACGCGCTCGCCGGCGACGACGATCCGTTCGTCGAGCACGCGTTTCTCGCGGCGCTCGAGGCGAGCGGCAGCGTCGGCCGCGGAACCGGTTGGGATCCGGTGCACGTGCTGGTGCGCAGCGGCGGCCGCCTGGTGGGCGCGACCCCCCTCTACGTGAAGAGCAACAGCTACGGCGAGTACATCTTCGACTGGGGCTGGGCTTCGGCGGCACAGCGCGCCGGCATCCGCTACTACCCGAAGCTGGTGTCCGCGGTACCGTTCACGCCCGCCACGGGCCGGCGGTTCTTGGTCGAGGGTGCGGCCACCGACGGCCCCGTCGTCGACGCGCTCGTCGACGGCATCCACGCGGTGGCCGACCAGATCCGCGCGTCGTCGGTCCACTGGCTCTTCCTCTCCGCCGCCGAGCACGCGGCGCTGGCCGTCCGACCCGATTGCCTCGCACGGCTCACGTATCAATTCCACTGGACCAACGCCGGCTACGCGAGCTTCGACGATTACCTGGGCGCCATGCGTTCCGCGGCGCGCAAGGAAGTCCGGCGCGAGCGACGCAAGGCGGCCGAGTCCGGCCTCACCCTCGCCACCAAGCGCGGCACCGAGCTCGGCAACGCCGAGTGGTCGGCGCTCTTTCGCTTCTACACCGACACCACGGCCCGCAAGGGCGCGATCGCCTACCTCACCCAGCGCTTCTTCGACGAGCTGCGCCGCACCATCCCCCATCGCGTGGTGATCGCGCTCGCGTCGCGCGGCGACGAGCCCGTCGCCGGGGCGCTCGCGTTTCACAAGGGGAAACAGCTCTTCGGTCGCTACTGGGGCGCGCTCGACGACTTCGAGGCGCTGCATTTCGAGCTCTGCTACTACCGCCTCATCGACTTCGCGATCGAGCACCGGCTCGAGCGCTTCGAGGCGGGCGCACAAGGCGAGCACAAGCTCAAGCGCGGGCTCCTGCCCGCGCCCACCTACAGCATCCACTGGATCCGTCATGCCGGGCTCGCCGAGGCCATCGCCGAGTACCTGCCGCGCGAGACCCGCTCGATGGAAGCCGAGATGCGCTATTTCGCCGAGCGCTCGCCGTTCAAGCAAGCCGACGACGAGCCGAATCCCGAGTGCTCTCCATGAACGCCAGCGAGCCCGACGACGACCGATCGACCCCGCACCAGCCAGCGAGTCCCGAGGTGGTGCGCGTCTTGGTCGAGAACCACCGCCAGTTCCTGGCGTTCCTCGAGCGGCGCGTCGGCTCGCGGGCGATCGCCGAGGACATCCTGCAGGATGCGTTCGTGCGCAGCATCGACAAGGCCGGCACGCTCCGCGACGGCGAGGCGGCGACCGCCTGGTTCTACCGATTGCTGCGCAACGCGCTCGTCGATCACGTCCGGCGTCGCGACAGCGAGCGGCGCGCGCTCGAGCGAGCGGCCACCGAGCCCGAGCCCCCCGAGGATCGGGAGCTCTTCGACACCGTGTGCCGGTGCGTGACGAGTCTCGTGGACACCCTCAAGCCCGAGTACGCGGACGCCATCCGCAGCGTCGACATCGACGGTCACGGCGTGCGCGATTGGGCGACGGCGAGCGGCATCTCGCCCAACAACGCGAGCGTCCGGCTGCACCGCGCACGCCAAGCGCTCAAGCGCCAGCTCGAGCGCACCTGTGGAACCTGCGCCACCCACGGTTGCCTCGACTGCCACTGCGACGCGGCGCCGCAGCGCTGTCATCCCTCGACCTGAGTCGCGCCGCCGCTCGGCCGGGTGTAAGGGGCGAGCGTGTCGTGCGTCAGCAGGGTCGGAGCCCGGCGAGGTCGGCGCCCGAATGGTCGGTCGCGAGAACCATCCAGCCCCGCTCCGGAGACGCCCATGAACGCCCAAACCACCACCTCACGTTGCCGCTGCGCGTCCTGCCACGGCGAGGATCGCCACTGTGGCGAGACCGCGGCCTCGTCGCGCCCTTCACGAACCGAAGGCCAGCCCGCGCGCTGCTGCTGCGGCCCGCGCTGTGGCTGCGGCGAGCGGTGCGATTGCGCGCCCGCCTGAGGCCTCGCCGCGCCCGCGGGCCTCGTCGCGAGGCCCGCGAGCGTGGGTCTTCCCTCACTCGGCGGCGACGCCGTCGTCCCGCCGACGCGTGCCGCGCCAACCGCGGTGCGCGTTGGCGCCAACGCACGGATGCGATCCGTGCGCGAATTTCACGAAATGTCGCGCGCCACCGTCAACGCGTCGATGGCACTCGCCTTGCGAAGCCCCCGTTCCACGCGAACCAGCAGCGCTCGTTCACCACACCAATCAGGGGGGATCGATGGGACGTTCGAAGAACTGGATGAAGAGTCTCGGCGCAGGTTTCTTGCTCGCGACGGGCCTGGCGGCCTCGCCCGGCGAGTGCCCGCCACCGCTGCCCTACCCGTCGTCGTTCGTCGCTTGCGATTGCCACGGCGACATCTCGGTCGGCTACACGGGACACAGTCACATCGTCACGCAGACCTACACGTGCAACGGCGGCCCGCGCGACGGCTGGGTCGACCTCTACCGCGTCAACTACGGCGGCTCGTCGACCCACGTCGGCTACTGCTCGTTTTCCGCACCTGGCTTCGGGGTGCCCGCGCAGCCGTGCAGCATCGAGGATTGGAACTCGGGCGACTACTACACCGCGAGCATCGGCGTTTACTACGACGGCAACGGATGCGGTGGTCTCTACAACGACGCCGCCGACTCGCCCTGACGCACTCGCTTCTCGCGCCGTCGCCCTGGTATAGGATGGCGGCGCGGCGGCGCTCCCTCGAGCCGGCAGCCTGCGCTTTCGAGCACGAGGCGCCTCCGCGGGGTTACCCCGCGGCATGAATCCCACCTGGGCATCCCATCGCGCGATGCCAAGTGCGCGCGGCAAGCCGCACGCACGTCTCATCGCGCACGACGAGTCTCGTCGAGGAAGCGCCGCCGCGCCTCTCGCGCACCCCGGGCGACGCGCCCGCGCACCCGCCGCATGAACGGCGCCGACCACGCGGCGAAGGCGCTCGCGGACGCGCTGCTCGCCGGGGAGTGGACGCTGCTCGCCTTGCGCGCTCGCGCCAGCGAGCTCTTCGATCGGCGGGTCCGCTGGCTCGATCCGGTGCTTCGCGCGGTGCTCCGGACGTATCCCGCGGCGCCCCGCGATGCGCGCGACTCGCTCGCGCGTTTCCTGGCACCCGGCTTGGAGCGCATCCGGGCACGGCTCGATCCGCCGCGGCTACCGGCGATTCGCCATCGGCTGATCGACGAGCCCGCCATGGCCGAGGCGAGGCGCTGGCCGGTTCCGACGATCGCGACCTCGAGCGCGCTGGCGGCGTGGCTCGGCGTCACGCCGGCCGAGCTCGACTGGTTCGCCGATCGACGCGGCACGGCGGCGCGCTCGTCGAGCCCCGGCTTGCGCCACTATCGTTACCGCTGGCTCGCCAAACGCTCGGGTGGTTGGCGCTTGCTGGAGATTCCGCGACCGCGGCTGCGCGCCATCCAGCGACGAATCCTCGCCGAGATCCTGAATCACATCCCACCCCACGTCGCCGCGCACGGCTTTCGCCGCGGGCACTCGGCGCTCGGCCACGCGTCGCTGCACGCCGGCCGCGCGGTGGTGATCCGCGTCGACGTGGAGGACTTCTTCCCTTCGATCGCCGCAGGTCGCGTCCACGGCGTGTTTCGCGCGGCCGGCTATCCGGAGGAGGTGGCCCGCGTGCTCACCGCCCTCACCACCCATCGCGCGCCGCCGGGGCTCGCGCGCGAGGCAAGCGCACGCCACGCCGCCGCACACCCGTGCGATGGCACCCACCCGCTTCGACAGCGTGAGGGCTGGCGGGCCGCGCGTCGGCTCGCGAGCGCCCATCTCCCTCAGGGCGCGCCCACGTCCGCGGCGCTCGCGAACCTCTGCGCGTTCGGGATGGACGTGCGGCTCTCGGCCCTGGCGAGTGAATGCCGTGGCCGCTACTCGCGCTATGCCGACGACCTGGCGTTCTCGGGCGACTCCGAGCTCGCGCGCGGCGCCGCGCGGCTGCTGCCGCGGATCGCCGCGATCATCGCGGACGAGGGATTCCGTCCCAATCTGCGCAAGACCCGCGTTCTGCGCTCCAGCGCGCGCCAGCGCTTGGTGGGGCTCACGATCAACGCGCGCCCGAACGTCGCACGCCACGAACGCGACCGCCTCGAGGCGATCCTCACCAACTGCGTCCGGCACGGCCCGGCGACGCAGAATCGGGCGAATCACCCGGACTTTCGCGCGCACCTCGAAGGCCGCGTCGCCTGGGTGGGCTCGGTGAACCCACGCCACGAAGCACGCCTGCGCGCACTCCTGGACGCCGTCGACTGGAGCTGCTGAGCGCCGCGCTCCGGCGCCCCTGGCTCTCCCACGAAGGGGCTCCACCCGGAACGAGCTTCAGTGCTGCGGCGCGGTGGGCGGCTCCGCTGGGTCGTCCGCCTCGCCGCTCTCTCCCGCCGGGGTATCCGTCGCGTCGGCGGCGTCGTGCTGCCCGTAGTCGAAGACGAGCTTGCCGCTCACGTAGTCGACCAGCGCGTGGCCGCCCTTCTCGAGGTGGCCGAACAGGATCTCCTCGCTCAGGGGACGCTTCAGCTCTTCCTGGATCACCCGCGCCAAGGGCCGCGCGCCGTAGATCGGGTCGAAGCCCTTCTCGGCGAAGTAATCGCGCGCCTCGTCGCTGAGCTCGATGGTGACCTTGCGCTCGGCCAGCTGCGCGACCAGCTCGTTCACGAACTTCTGGACGATCCGCCCCATGGTCGCGGGCGTGAGCGCCGCGAACGGGATGCGCGCGTCGAGACGGTTGCGGAACTCGGGGCTGAAGAGGTCCTGATACGCCTTGTCCTCGGCGCTGCCCAGCGCGCGCTCGCCGAAGCCGAGCGAGCCGCGCGCCATCTCGCGCGCGCCGACGTTGGAGGTCATGAGCAGGATCACGTGACGGAAATCGGCCTTGCGTCCGTTGTTGTCGGTGAGCGTGCCGTGATCCATCACCTGCAAGAGGATGTTGAAGACGTCGGGGTGAGCCTTCTCGATCTCGTCGAGGAGCAGCACCGCGTGCGGTGTCTTGTTCGCGGCCTCGGTCAAGAGCCCGCCTTGATCGAAACCCACGTAGCCGGGGGGCGCGCCGATGAGCCGCGACACCGTGTGGCGCTCCATGTACTCGCTCATGTCGAAGCGCAGGAACTCGACGCCGAGGATCGCGGCGAGCTGCTTGGCGACCTCGGTCTTGCCGACGCCGGTCGGGCCGGTGAGCAGGAACGAGCCGATCGGCTTCTCGGGGCTTCTCAGCCCGGCGCGCGACATGCGAATGGAGCCGGCCAGCAGGTCGATGGCGTGGTCCTGCCCGAACACCACCGACTTGAGCTCGTCCTCGAGATTCTTGAGCCGGTCCTTGTCGGTGCGCGACACGCGCTTGGGCGGGATCTGCGCCATCGTCGCGATGATGGCCTCGATCTCGCCGGGACCGATGCGGCCGCCCTTGCGTCCCTTGAGCTTCGCCGCGGCGCCGGCCTCGTCCAGCACGTCGATGGCCTTGTCGGGCAGCTTGCGATCGTGGATGTAGCGATCCGAGAGCACCACCGCGGCGCGGATCGCCGCGCGGCCGTACTTCACCTCGTGGAACTCCTCGTACTTGGGCCGCAGCCCCTCGACGATCGCGATCGCGTCCTCGACCGACGGCTCACCCACCTCGATCTTCTGGAAGCGCCGCACCAGCGCCCGGTCGCGCTCGAAATAGCTGCGAAAGTCGTGGTACGTGGTCATGCCGATGCACTTGAGCGAGCCCGACTGAAGCGCTGGCTTGAGCAGGTTGGACGCGTCCATCGCGCCGCCGCTCGCCGAGCCCGCGCCGATCAGCGTGTGGATCTCGTCGATCGCGAGCACCGCCTTGGGCTTCTGCTCGAGCGCCTTGAGCACCGCCTTGATGCGTTGCTCGAAGTCGCCGCGGTAGCGCGTCCCCGCGAGCACGGCCCCCATGTCGAGGCCGTAGATGACCGCGTCGCGCAGCGGCTCGGGAACCTTCCCCTGCACGATCTTGAGCGCCAGCCCCTCGACCAGCGCCGTCTTGCCCACGCCCGCGTCGCCCACGAAGAGCGGGTTGTTCTTGCGCCGCCTGCAGAGCACGTGGACGGTGCGCTCGATCTCCTTCTCCCGGCCGATGAGCGGATCGATCTTGCCGTCGGCGGCGAGCTGGTTGAGGTTGACGCAGAACGCCTCCAGCGGGTCCTGGCGGCGCGCGCCGCCGGCCTCTGCCTCGTCCTCGCCCGGCTCGCCGGCCGGCGTCGGCAAGCCGCCTTCGTCCGGCTCGATCTTCGAGATGCCGTGGGAGATGTAGCTCACCACGTCGAGCTTCTCGATGCCTTGCTCCTGCAGGAAGTGGAGCGCGAACGAGTCGCGCTCGGCGAACAGCGCCACCAGCACGTTCTTCCCGCCCACCAGGTCCTTCCCCGAGCTGTCGACGTGCGCGGCGGCGCGATTCAACACCCGCTTGAAGCCGGCGGTGGGATCGGGCTGGACGTGCAGCCCGTCGGGCACCTTGGGAATCGACTGATCGAGGAAGCGCGAGAGCTTCTCCTTGAGCTTGCCCACGTCGCCGCCGCAATGGCGGACGATCTCGACCGTCTCGCTGTCGTGGTGCAAGAGCGCGTAGAGCAGGTGCTCGAGGCCGGCGTACTCGTGGCCGCGCGAGGCCGCCTCGGTGATCGCGACGTTCACGGCGATGTTGAGCTCGGGCGAGAGCTTCATGGCTTCACTCCGCCTCCATGGTGAGCAGGAGCGGCATGCCCGCTTCCCGTGCCAGCTTGGTCGCGACCTCGAGCTTGGTCTCGGCGATGTCGCGGATGTAGACGCCCGCGACACCGACTCCCTTGGTGTGCACGTGCAGCATGATCGCGGTCGCCTCCGTGAAGTCCTTGCGGAAGACCTCCATCAAGAGGTGCACCACGAATTCCTGGGTGGTGTAGTCGTCGTTGTGCAGCAGCACCTTGTAGAGGCGCGGCTTCTGGGTCTTGGCGCGTTCGCGCAGCGCGAGCTCTTCGTCGCGCTCGATCTCGGGCGGGCGTTGGTTTTCACTCATGATGAATGCGTGTGGCGGGAATCCGGAGCGTGCGTTCGAGCACGCTTTTCTTCGCTGGAGCCATGGTACCGCCCGCGTTCGCGGGGTGCCAAGGGACTCACGCGGGGCTCACGCGAGCCTCGCGCGTTGCTCACGCGCGCGGCGACGCATCGAGCGACTCCATCTCGAGCGCCTCGCCCGTCGCCGCGGTGCGCGCGAACGTGGCCGCGAAGAACCGACCCACGAACGGCGCTCCCAGCAGCACCAGCAGCACGGGGCCGACGAACGAGAGCACCAACCCGGCGGCGGCGAGCGTCTCGGCACGTCCGTAGGGAGCGAAGAGCAGCAGCATCCCGAGCTCCCGCGTGCCGATGCCGGAGAGCGTGACGGGCAGGTTCGCGAGCAGAATCACGAGCGGCGTGCGCACCAGCGCGTCGACGAGCGGCACCGACGCTCCCAGCGCGTGAAGACAGAGCGCGAACGAGACCCCCTCGGCGAGCGCTTGGAGCGCGGAGACGCCGAGGAAGCCGAGCCGCACCCCGACCGAGAGCCGCGACACCGCGCCGACGAGATCGCGCACGAATCGCCCGAGCCTGCCCGGAATCCGCTCGAGCGCCCGCGCCAGCCAGGCAGGTGCGGCCCGCGCCAGCAACAACGGCCCGAGCGCGAGCAGCACCACGATCGCGACGCTCGCTCGTCCACCGAGCGGCGCCCACAGCAAGCCGGCGGCGCCGAGCGTCACCAGCGCCACGATGTTGGCGAGCTTGTCGAAGAGCACCGCCCACGCGCCAACGGCCGGAGGCACGCCGTGCACGCGCTCGAGATAGACCACCTTGAAGATCTCGCCCGACTTGAGCGGCAACGTGAAGCGCAGCGGCTGGCACCCGAGCCAGATCACCAGCGTGTCGCGAAGCGAGAGCTCGAAGCCCAGGTGGCGCAGGATGCGGCGCCACTTCTCCGCCGGCACGAGCGCGTGGAGGATCGCGTTCCACGCCACCAGCAGCGTGGCGGCCGCGGGGTCCACGAGGGCAAGCGCTTCTCCCAGGCGACGCACGCCCACGCGCGACGCGACGAACCCGAGCATCGCCGCGGTCGCCACCGCCGAGATCGCCACGCGGGCGACGCGACGGCGGCGCTCGAGCGCTTGCGTCAACGGCGCGCCATGCGCCGCCGTGGACCGATCGCGAGCAGCAGCGCTGCACCGGCGAACGTGCACGCGGCGGCTGCCCGCGACTCGCGCGGCTCGCTCGCGATCGCGCAACCGCCGCCGTGTCTCGCGCGCGGCGCCGCCACCGTCACCTCGCGAGTGGCGGGGCTCGGGTCGGCGGCCCCGAGGCCGTCGCTGCAGAGCAGCCGCACCACGAAGGCGCCGACGTGATCGAACCTCACGTTGCCGGGGTTCGCGGCGGTGCTGGGGGCGATCGCGGGATCGCCGAAATCCCACTGGAACGCGAGCCCGTCGAGCCCCTCGGGATCGTTGCAGCTGCCCGCGAAGGAGACCGCGCTCCCGACCTCGACGGTGACGTCGCTCGCCGGAGTCTCGATCACGGCGTTCGGCGGCACGTTGAGCCGGGTCGCCGCAGCGAGCGCATCCACGCGCCCGAACCCGTAGGTCGCGTCGAAGCCGGTGTCGCCGAGATCGACGCTGCTCGCGCGCAGCGCGGCGCCGACCTCGCTCGGCGTGTGGAGGCCGCCGATCACGAGCGCCGCCACTCCCGCCACGTGCGGCGCCGCCGCCGAGGTGCCGTAGAACGGCGTCGGGAAGCCGCCCGCCCCCGTCACCGCGACGCCGTCCACCGCGACCACGTCCGGCTTGGGCCGCGAGTCCTGCGCGGGGAAATAGATCAGCGACGGACCGCGCGAGCTGAACGACTCGATGTCGTCGTTGCCCGGGTCGCCTGCCGCGATCGCGCCGGCGGCGAGAACGCCCGCGACCGCCGGATGACCGACGACGCTCCCGTCGGCGACGTTGTGCTCGTGGGAGGCCAGGTCGCCGGAGAGGAAGAGCTCCAGCCGGCGCGCTTCACCGGCGAACCTCACCACCGCGAGCTTGACCGTGAGGGCGCGGCCGAGCGGGTTCGTGAACGCCAGCGCCTCGAACGGGTCGGAGCGCCCCGTCTGACGCGCCTGACTGGCGAACAGGATGCGGTCCTCGTCCGCGTTGAGAAGGACCAGATCGTAATCGTTGGCCGAGCCGCCGAACGGATCGTTCCACTCCAGGAAGGCGTTGAAGGTGCCGCCCGCGGGGACGGTCACGTCCAGCGTGGTGTCGCTGGCGCCTCCCAGCGACGCACCGAAATCCTGCTCCGCGAGCGGCACGCCGGCGTCGTCCACGAAGTGGTCCGTCGCGCCCACGAACTCGGCCTCGTAATGATCGAGCGCTTCGTTGCCCGCGGCGGACACGTAGACCACGCCCGCAGCGACCGCCTCCCGCACCGCCGTCGCGACGGCGCCGTCCTCGAAATAGGGCTCGCCGAAGAAGCCCAGATCGTCGACGATCACGTTGGCGCCGAACCGCTCGCGCAACTCCGCGACGCAATCGACGAACGCGAGCGTCGTGAGGCCGCTGCAGAAGGCGAGGCGCGCGTCCGGCGCGAGGTCGTGGACGATCTCGAGCATCGCCGTGCCCTCGTTGCAGGTCGACTGGCTGACGGCGGGATCGCACTCGCTCAGCACCGTCACGTCGTCCGGCAGGTCACCGCTCGCGATCGCCGCAGCGCGCGCGTTGGCGCCGTCGGAGATCACGCCCACCCGCGCGCCGGCGCCGCTCGCCCCGAGCGCCCGCAGCTCCTCGGCGCGCAACACCCCGTCGCCCGCCGTGCTCACGCTCCCGGCGCGCACCGTCGCGTAGCTCGGCGGCGCGAGGCTCTCGACGTCGGCGAGCGCGGCGAGCTCCGCCAATCGGCTCGCGGGGACGCGCGCCTGGACCAAGCCGGCGCGCGGATTCCGGTGCTCGACGGTGGCGCCGACGGCGACGAGCGTGGCGGCGAGCGCATCCACCGAGCCCGCGGCGCGAACGTAGACCTGCACGCGATCGGCCGCATCGAAGCGCGCCGCGCCAGCTCCCCGCGCGCTACCCCGCCCGGCCAGCGCCGCCCGCAGCCGCTCGTCGATCTTTCCCGCGGCGCCGCTCGCGCGCCTTCCCTCGCCGAGCACACGGCTGAGCTCCGCGCGCACCCCGGGGTCCGCGGCGTGCGCGAGGCTGCTGGCGGCGACGGCCGCCAGCAGCACGATCGAGCCAATACGTGACGGACGCGACCGTCCCAGCTCCACGTCAGCCCGCCGTCACCTGAGTCGCACCCGACCACGCCGGCAGCGCCGCGAGCTTCGCGTACCAGCGACGCACCTCGGCATAGGGCTCGAGCGGGAGCTCGGCGGCGGTGGCGTAGATGAAGCAGGAGCCCACGGCGAAGTCGGCCAGGGTCACGTCCTTGCCCACGATCCACTCGCGCCCGCGCAGATGCCCGTCGAGAACCGCGGCGAAGCGCTGATAGCGCTCGAGCGCCGGCTTCACCAAGGCGTCGTCGGCGGGTCCGCCGCCCACCATCCCCTTCACCATGCGCTCGTACTGCACCGTCCCCACCGCCGCGCCGAGATGCGCGAGCTGCCAGAACATCCACCGGTTGATGTCGGCCTGCACCTTCGGATCCGCCGGGTAGAGCGTGTTCCCCGGCTTCTTCGAGCACAGGTACTGCATGATCGCGTTCGACTCCCACAGCACGAAGTCCCCGTCCTCGAGCGTGGGGATCATGTGGTTGGGGTTCTTCTGCACGAACGACGGGGCGAGCTGAGCGCCCTTCGACAGGTCGATGAACTCGGAGTCCGAGCTCAGTCCCAGCTGGTTCATGACGGCGACGACCTTCATGGCGTTGTTCGACATCGGGAACGTGTAGAGCTTCATGCGCGATCTCTCCTGGCGGGCTCGGGCCCGGCTGCGTCGAGGGGAGGACGGCAGAGGGTAACAGCGCGCCCCTCGGGAGTCTCGCCGCAGGCGTGCCCCGCGGCGACTGCGCCCGCGCGCGCCCGGGCCCGCCGCTCGATCCGCCGGAATCACCCGAGCCGAAACGCGGCGCAGCGCCTCGTTCGCGGCATTTCCGGCGCGTCCGCGGCGCGAGTCGAATTGTCACGAACGGAATCTCGTTTACACCGATCGCGATACGGCGATACGATCGTTCGTGCGTTGATTATCACGACAAGTCGCCCACCCCACCCGAGCCGCGCGCGGCAGGCATCCGCGCGCTTCTCGATGCGCGCGCGTCCGGTGCGAGTCGGGAAGGCTCGCGCGAGCGCGCCGCCGCCGGGAGGCGACGTGTCGAACCCCCGACTGGAGCCACCATGAGCAGCCTCGTCGTCCATCTCGATCCCAGTCGCCCCAGCGATTCGCCCGGACTCGTGCCCGCGCTTCCGGATCCCGCCGAAGGTGGCGCGACCCGCCCGCTCGGCCAGATCCTGCTCGAGCACGGGCTCATCGATGCCGCCGGGCTCATGGCCGGGTTGCAGCGCAAGGCCTCGAGCTTCGGCCGCCTCGGCGAGAACCTGGTCGAGCTGGGATTGATCACCGAGGAGGCGGTGCTCGAATGCCTCGCCGAGCAGCTCCCCGCCGCCGCCGGCGGCGAGGCGCAGTCGGACAAGCCCAAGGCGAGCGCCCTGCTCGACGTCGACATCTCGGCGGAAGCGCGCGCCGCGGTCCCGATCGCGCTGCTCCTCAAGCACCGCGCCATGCCGCTCTTGCTCAACGCGGAGAAGAAGGAGCTCACGCTCGCCATGGCCGACGTGCACGACCACCCGGCGATCAAGGAGCTCGAGTTCGCCACCACCCGCCGGATCCGAGCCGTGGCCGCGGACTACGGGATCATCCTCGCGCTCTGGGAGAAGCACTACGGTCTGTCGCGCGAGGAGATCCGCAAACGGCACCTGAGCTTCGTCCGCGACCTCAAGTTCCCCATCAACGCGATGATGAACGAGCAGTCGGTGGCGAAGCTGGTGGAGAACCTGCTCACCAAGGCCGTCGCCGTGGGCGCCACCGACATCCACTTCGACCATTTCGAGGACGAGGTGGTGGTGCGCTTCCGCCTCGACGGCCTGCTCTACACCGTGCTGAGCCTGCCCACCGACGTCTACCCGCGCGTTCTCTCGCGCATCAAGATCCTCGCCAACCTCGACATCGCCGAGCACCGGCTCACGCAGGACGGGCACATCACCATCACCGGGCTCAAGGATCAGCCCATCGAGCTACGGGTCGCGGTCTTCCCCGTGTACGGCGGCGAGCGGGTCGCGATTCGCGTCCAGGATCACTGCCGCTTCGATTTCTCGCTCGACCACCTGGGGATCCTCCGCGACGATCAGACTCGCTTCCGCCGCGAGCTGAGCCGCCCCAACGGGCTGGCGCTCTTCACCGGCCCGATGGGCTCGGGCAAGACCACGACGCTCTACTCGGTGCTTCACGAGAGCCGCGACGCGAGCCGCAACGTGATGACCATCGAGGATCCCATCGAGTTCAAGTTCAAGTGGATCGCCCAATCGCAGGTCTCCGAGAAGACCGGCTTCACCTTCGCGTCGGCGCTGCGCGCGATGCTGCGCCAGGACGCCAACGTGATGATGGTGGGCGAGATCCGCGACGAGGAGACCGCCGAGATCGCCGTGCGCGCCGCGCTCACGGGCCATCTGGTGATCGCGACCGTGCACACCAACGACGCCGTCACGGCCATCGCGCGCCTTCGCGACATGGGCATCAAGCCCTTCTTGATCGCCTCGGGGCTCAACCTGGCGGTGGCACAGCGCCTGGTGCGCAAGGTCTGCCCGCGTTGCCGCGTCCCCGACCAGCCCAATCCCCGCACGCTGCTCCGGCTCGGCTTCACCCCGAGCGAGATCGAGAAGGCCACCTTCGTCCGCGGGACCGGCTGCACGTCGTGCAACTTCACCGGCTATCACGGGCGCGTCGGCATCTTCGAGGTGCTCACCGTCTCCGAGAAGCTGCGCGAGATGATCGCCAACGGCGCCACCACCGCCGAGCTTCGCAAGCGCGCGCGCAAGGACGGCATGGTGCCGCTCGGCATCGCGGGCCTCGAGCAAGCCCGCGCCGGCGTGACGACCGTCGAGGAAGTGATCCGTCACACGGCGCTCGGGGAGTAGCTTGAGCGCGCGACTGCCGGGACAAGGCGGTACGGTTCGTTTCGAGGGGATCCACGCCGGGGCGCCACCGACGCCCCGGCCGCGCGGTGCCGCGCTGCGGGCGATCGGCGTGCGTGCCGCCCAGGTCGCCGCGACGATCCTCTGCATGCTGGCGCTCGTGGAGGTCGGGTTGCGCGCGGCGCGCGTCGACGACCCGCACCCGCCCGACGTCGACCCGAAGCTCGTGACGCTCTTCGAGGCCGCCTCCAACTCGCGGCTGGGCTGGCGCCTCGCGCCCGGAGCGCGGGTGGACCTGCCGTCCAACGTCTCGATCTCCATCAACGAGGCGGGCTACCGAGGCCCGTTCCACTCCCGCGAGAGCTCGACGGCGGTGAGGCGAGTGGCGGTGCTGGGCGACGAGCAGGCGTTCGGCCAGGACCTGCCCTACGAGTCCACGTTCGCGGGGATGCTCGAGCAAGAGCTGCGCGCCCGGGCGGGCGGACCGTGGCAGGTGCTGAGCTTCGCCGTCCCGGGTTACGACCTCGTGCGCGAGTCCGAGCTGTGGCGCGCCAAGGTGCGCGAGTACCGGCCCAACGTGGTGGTGCTCTGCTACGCGGCGGACGATCTCGTCCCCACCCGGACGTTGGCGCCGCGCGGCTGGTCCGATCGGCTGGCGCTGGTGCGCGGTCTGCGTCAGGCGCGGGCGCGGCGCGAGCTGCCCGATTGGAACGCGACGGGAACGGCGCTCGCGAGCAGCGTGGAGCGAGCGTTCTCGGCGGGCTCGCCGCTGTGGCGCGCGAACCGCGAGGCGCTGCTCGGCCTCGCCGGCGAGATCTGCCGGCAACAGTCGCGGCTGGTGATCGTGGTGATGCCGCTGCTCGTGGGCGTCGGCACGCGCGAGGAGCTCGAGCACACGCCCTTCGCGCGCTACTACGCGGCGCTGGGCACGCTCGCCGACGACGGCATCCCGGTGGTGGATCCGTTCGCGCCGCTGGTCGCCCTCGGAGGTCGTCCCGCGGCGCTCTCGGCCGACCCCGGCGGACGCCGTCAGAGCGCGCTCGCGAACCAGCGCATCGTCGCGGCGGTGATCGAGTCCGGAGCGCTCGAGCCCCAACAGGACCTCGTTCCCTGCCCCAACCGCGCCAGCGACTGAGCGCGCGACGCCGCTGCCCCGCGGCGGTCGCGCGAGCGGCCCCTCGACGCCCGTCGCCGCACGCATCCGCGAGTTGACTTACCGGGCGCTTTGGGCCACTTCGTGGCTCGCAAGTGAAACACGTTCTACTCACCGTCGGTTGGTCGTGGATCGACGTGGGAGGTGCCGCGTGAAGCTCGGCTTGATGCTCGGTTACTGGCAGTCTGGCCCCGAGGACCCGATCGATCTCGTGCGCCACGCCGAGGACGTCGGCTACGACTCGGTGTGGACCGCCGAGGCCTACGGTTCCGACTGCTTCTCGCCGCTTTGCTGGATCGGCGCGCGCACCACCAGGATCAAGCTCGGCACCGGGATCATGCACATCTCGGCGCGCACGCCGGCGTGCGTCGCCATGACCGCAGCCACCATCGATCACCTCTCGGGCGGCCGCCTCATCCTCGGTGTCGGCGTCTCCGGCCCGCAGGTGGTGGAGGGCTGGTACGGTCAACCGTTTCCGAAGCCGATCGGCCGCACCCGCGAGTTCGTGTCGCTGGTTCGCCAGATCCTGCGCCGCGAGGCGCCCGTCACGTTCAAGGGCGAGCACTATCAGCTCCCGCTCGAGGGAGGTTCCGGGCTCGGCAAGCCGCTCAAGCTGATCGTCCACCCGCTCCGGCGCGAGATCCCGATCTACATCGGCGCCGAAGGGCCGAAGAACGTGGAGATGGCCTGCGAGGTCGGCGACGGCTGGCTGCCGGTCTTCTACTCGCCGTATCGAAAGATCTATCCGGACGTGATGGCCAAGCTGCGTCCGGGCTTCGACATCGCCTGCCCGGTGACGGTGGTGATGAAGGACGACCTCGAGGAAGCGCTCACCTACATGAAGTGGTACCTGGCGTTCTACCTGGGCGGCATGGGAGCCAAGAGCCAGAACTTCCACCTCAACTGGGTCGGGCGGCTCGGCTTCGCGGAGGCCGGCGAGAAGGTGCAGGAGCTCTTCCTCGCGGGAAAGCGCGAGGAAGCCGTCGCGGCGGTGCCCAACGAGCTCGCCGACGAGATTGCGCTGCTGGGACCCGCCGACCGGATTCGCGACCGGCTGCAGGCGTGGCGCGAGAGCCCCGTCACCACGATGCTGGTGGGCACGCGCGACCCCGAGGCGTTGCGCGTGATCGCCGAAGCGATGTGAAACGCGGCGCGCGCGGCGCCGGCGCGCGCGATCGGCGGCCGACTCGACCACCGCTCGCCGTCAGAAGCCGTTGGTGTAGAGGAATCGGGCGATTCGCTCGTAGAAGGCCAGGTGGTCGAACTCGGTCGCACCGGGCGGCTGACCGACCTCGTCGAAGTGATCGGCGTCGAGCGTTCCCAGGTACGTCCCCCATTGCGCGGACGACACGCCGATCATGCCGTCGTTCGTCCCCTGATACTCGAGCGTCTTCGCGTACGAGTACACGAGCTTCCAGTTGAGGATGTAGAGCCCGTTCCCGCCGTACGAGTAGTAGGCCACGCCCGGCATGTCGGGAGTCGTCGGATTGAACGTCTCCTCGACGTATTCGGTGGTGGTCTCGATGACCGCGTCCCAGTCGAGCCCCCAGAAGTTCAGGATCCAGTCGATGATCTCCTGGGTGGCGCCCGGGATGTTGCCGACGCCCATGTCCGACATGACGCAGCCGTGGTGCGGCGTGGCGATGGTCGTGAGCGAGGCCACGTGATCGGCCATGCCCAGATGCGTGATCATGTGACGCGCGTCGAGGCCACCCATGCTGTGGGCGACGAGGTTCACCTTGCCGGTCGGGAACTCGGCGAGGATGGCGTCCTTGAGCTGCTGCGCGCGCACGTCGATGCCGTTCACCGGTGAGACCGCCGGCGCGAACACCGTGTAGCCGAGGGATTCGAGGTGCTCCTCGACGCCGTAGAAATACGTGTAGCCGCCGATGTCGCTCCATCCCGCGAAGCCGTGGGCGAGCACGATGGGGTAGCGGGTGGGAATGTCGACGTGCGTGCAGGTGTCTCCCATGGACACGAGCGCGATCCCCGCGAGGGCGAATGCCGACGCGATCCGGCGCGCGAAGCTCGGCCGTTGCTTCGATCGCCCGTGGAAGAGCGTGGATCCCATGACCGCCCGCGCAGCGACGGCGCGTCCCATCGGCGCCACGTCCGGATGCTAGCGCAAGCCCGCGACCCGCGCATGGCTGGCACCAACGCGAGCGAAGCGAGGCGACTTGGGGGTGGGGATCCGACCCAGAGATCGTCTGGGCCGTCGAGGGACCGACGGCCCTCCAATCGAGCGACGAGCGCCCCGGTCTCCACGCGCGCCGTCCATCTCTCCGCGAGCCGGCAGGCGAGCCGACGAGCGAAGCGAGGCGACTTGGGGAATTAGGACGACGCGGCTTCGCCGCGACGGCGAAAACGAAGAGCCCCGGCGAAGCCGGCAAGCACCCGGCAAGCGCCCCGGTCTCCACGCGCGCCATCATCTCTCCGCGAGCCGGCAGGCGAGCATGACAACGAAGCGAGGCGGCTTAAAGTGAGACCCGACGGCCTTCGCCACCCCGGCGGGCGAAGGCGAAAAGCCCCCGCTGACCGACGAACTCCGGCCGAGCGCCCCGGTCTCCACGCGCGCCGTCCATCTCTCCGCGAGCCGGCAGGCGAGCCGACGAGCGAAGCGAGGCGACTTGGGGGTGGGACCCGACGCGGCTTCGCCGCGGCGAGCTGAGAGCGAAAAAGCCCCGCAGCAACATCGCTACCCCGGGCAAGCGCTTCGCGCGCTTGCTTCGAGGGTAGCGGCGCTCTCGACTGGGACGCGGGTGAACGCCATGGAAACGATGCACGGCAAAGTCTGTCTCGTCACCGGCGCCAACGCAGGCATCGGCCGCGAGACCGCCATCGGCCTCGCCAAGCTGGGCGCCCACGTCGTCATGGTGTGCCGCGACCGGACCAAGGGCGAGCTTGCGCGCGAGGACGTGCTGCAGCTCGGCGGCAAGGGCAACGTCGAGCTGATCGTCGCGGACCTGTCCTCGCAGGCCGCGGTGCGCGGCGCCGCCGCCGAGTTCCTGCGCCACCACGACCGTCTCGACGTGCTCGTCAACAACGCCGGCGCCTACCTCAAGCGTCGCCAGCTCACGGTGGACGGTCTCGAGATGCAGCTCGCGGTGAATCACCTGGCGCCGTTCCTGCTCACGACGCTGCTGCGCGGCGCGCTCGAGAAGAGCGCGCCGGCGCGGGTGGTGAACGTCGCGTCCGAGGGCCATCGCTTCGCTTGGCTGCGCTTCGACAACTTGCAGGGCGAGCGCCTCTGGAACGGGTGGCTGCAGTACTGCAACACCAAGCTCATGAACGTGCTCTTCACCCGCGAGCTGGCACGCAAGCTCGCGGGCACCGGGGTCACGGCGAACTGCCTGCACCCGGGAGTCGTGCGTTCGAACTTCGCGCGGAACGACGTTCCGGGCTGGGCGATGGACGTCGCCGGCTTCTTCATGATCCCGCCGACGGAAGGCGCGCGCACCTCGGTCTTCCTGGCCTCGGCTCCCGAAGGCGAGAAGAACACCGGTCTCTACTGGGTGCGACGCAAGAGAGCCGCGCCGTCGGGCAAGGCGCTCGACGACGAGCTCGCGCGCAGCCTGTGGAGCGTGAGCGCGGTGCTGGTCGGGCTCGAGGGAACGCGCAAGGTCGTGACGCGATGAGCGGCGAAGGCGAGTCCCAGAAGGGCACGCCCGCGAGCGAGCGCGACTGGAGCATCCACCCGCACGGCGCGATCCGCGCGCTCGAGTCGAATCTGTGGATGGTGGGCGGCGAGATCCCCGGCATGCCCATCCCGCTGAGGCGAACGATGACGGTGGTGCGCCTCTCCGACGGACGGCTGGTGCTGCACAGCGTGATCGCGCTCGCGCCCACGGCGATGGCGCAGCTCGAAGCGTGGGGCGAGCCTGCGTTCGTGGTGGTGCCGAACCGCTGCCACCGCATCGACGCGCCCGCGTACAAGAAGCGCTACCCCCACGCGAAGGTGGTGTGCCCGCCGAAGGCACGCATTCACGTCGAGCGACGCGTGGCCGTGGACGGCGGCTACGAGCTGCTGCCGCGTGACCCGGCGCTCGAGGCGGCGTTGCTCGAAGGCAGCCAGGAAGGCGTGCTGATCGCGAAGAGCGGGCCCGAGCACACGCGCGCCACCCTCGTCTTCAACGACCTGTTCTTCAACCAGGCGCCGCTCGGCGGCCTCGCCGGACGCGTCTACGGCCTGCTGGGCTCCACCGGAGGCCCGAAGGTCCCGCCGGTGGCGCGCTGGTTCCTGGTCGACGATCGCAAGGCGCTGCGCGCGCACCTCGAGAGCTTGGCTCGGCGCGAGGACCTGGCGCGGATCATCCCGGGTCACGGCGAGCCCATCGAGGTCTGGCCCGGGAAGGCGCTCGCGCGGGCCGCGAGCGCGCTGTGAGCGAGCATCCGCGCGGGAGTCGCCTCGCGACATGAGCTGGCTTCGCGACGTGAAGCGGCGCGCCGCGGCGGCGCAAGCGCTGGTGCTCGTGGCCGTCATCGGCGCGGGCGCGCTGCTCGCGCACCAGGCGCACGTGAACCTCGCGCAGCGCGGCATCGCCACCGGCTTCGGCTTCCTGTCGCGGGAGGCGTCCTTCGACATCGGCGAAAGCCCGATTCGTTACGACCCCAGCGACTCGTACGCGCGCGCGCTCGCCGTCGGGCTCGCCAACACCGCGAAGGCGGCGGCGATCGGCCTGATCGGCGCGACCGTGCTCGGCGTGGCCGTGGGGCTGGCTCGACTGTCGCGCAACGCGCTCGCGGCGCGGCTCGCGAGCGCGTGGGTGGAGACGCTGCGCAACGTGCCGCTCTTGCTCCAGCTCTTCGTGTGGTACGGCGCGATCACCGAGCTGCTGCCCGGGCCGCGCGCGGCGCTGACGCCGCTCTCGGGCGTTTACCTCTGCAATCGAGGCGTCTTCTTTCCGCTGCCCACGTGGGATGCGAGCGGCGGGCTCGCGCTCGCGCGCCCCGCGCTGACGGGCTTCAACTTCGAGGGCGGCGCCAGCATCTCGCCCGAGCTCGTGGCGCTCATCCTGGGGTTGGTCACGTACACGTCCGCGTTCATCGCGGAGATCGTGCGGGCGGGTGTGCTGGCCGTGCCGCGCGGGCAGATCGAGGCCGCGCGGGCGCTCGGCCTCGCGCGCGGCACCACGCTGCGGCGGGTGGTCCTTCCGCAGGCGCTCAGGCTCATCGTGCCGCCGCTCACGAGCCAGTACCTGAACCTGGTCAAGAACAGCTCGCTGGGCGTGGCGGTCGGTTACCCGGAGCTGGTCTCGATCGCCAACACCACCATCAATCAGACCGGGCAGGCGGTCGAGGGCATCGCCATCGTGATGGCGACGTATCTCGCGGTGAGCCTGGCGCTCTCCGCTCTCGCCAACGGCTGGGAACGCTCGCGGCCCTGGGTGGTGGCGCGATGAACGTCCCGGCGAGCGATCCGCTCCCGGCCACCCGCCGCCTTGCGCGGCGGCGCTGGGGCGACCTCGCGCTCACGGCGCTGCTCGCGACATGGCTCGGCTGGCTCGCCTACCGCCTGGTGCGCTGGGGCGTTCTCGACGCGACGTGGACGGCGGACGACATCACGGGTTGCCAGGCCCGCGACGGAGCCTGCTGGGCATTCGTGCGCGACAAGGCCCGGCTCATCTTCTTCGGGCTCTATCCCTACGAGCAGCAATGGCGCGCCGCGCTCGCCACCGCACTCGTGATCGTGCTCTTCGCCGCCACCGCGATCCCGCGACTGCGCCGCCCGGCGCTCGCCTACGCATGGCTCGCGAGCGCGGCGCTCGCGACCGCGCTGCTGCGCGGCGGGTTCGCGGGCCTCGCACCGGTCGAGACCGATCGCTGGGGCGGGCTGCCGCTCACCTTGCTGCTCGCGACCGTCGGCCTGGCGCTCGCGTTCCCGCTTGGCGTGATCCTCGCGCTGGCGCGGACCTCCGAGCTACCGGTGCCGCGCGTGCTGGCGACGGCCTACGTCGAGCTGGTGCGCGGAGTGCCGCTGGTGACCGTGCTCTTCATGGCTTCGGTGATGGTGCCGCTCTTCCTGCCGCCGGGCTGGAACCTGGACAAGCTGGTGCGCGCGCAGATCGGCATCGTGCTCTTCGCCGCGGCCTATCTCGCGGAGGTCGTGCGCGGGGGGCTCAACACCGTGCCGCGCGGACAGCTCGAGGCGGCGCGCGCGATGGGCTTCGGCTACCTCGGCACGATGCGCTTCGTGGTGATGCCGCAGGCGCTGCGGGCCGTGGTGCCGCCGCTCGTCAACACCGCCATCGGGCTCTTCAAGGACACGTCGCTGGTGGTGGTGATCGGGCTGCTCGATCTCACCAACGCCGCCAAGTCGGCGATGAGCGACCCGCGCTGGCTCGGCGCGGTGCTGGAGGGCTACGTGGTCGTCGGCGCCGTCTACTTCGCGTTCTGCTTCGCGCTCTCGAAGCTGAGTCGGACCCTCGAGATCTCGCCGCGAGACGCCGCGTCATGAGCGCCCCGATCCTGACGCTCACCGACGTCCACAAATGGTTCGGCACGCACCACGTGCTTCGCGGCGTGACGCTCGCCGTCGACGCGGGCGAGACGGTGGTGGTGTGCGGCCCGTCGGGAAGCGGCAAGTCCACGCTGATCCGCTGCGTCAACCGCCTCGAAGAGCACGACCGCGGCACCATCGTGGTGGACGGCATCACGCTCGATCGCGACGTCCGGAACTTGCAAGCGGTGCGTCGCGAGGTCGGCATGGTGTTCCAGCAGTTCAATCTCTTCCCGCACCTCACGGTGCTCGAGAACCTGACGCTCGCGCCGGTCCGGGTCCGCGGGCTCGCACCCGCGGAAGCCGAGCGTCAGGCGCGCGCGCTGCTCGATCGGGTGGGGCTCGCGGATCACTCGCGCAAGTACCCCGCTCAGCTCTCGGGCGGCCAGCAGCAGCGCGTGGCGATCGCGCGCAGCCTGTGCATGCAGCCCCGGATCATGCTCTTCGACGAGCCCACCTCCGCCCTCGACCCCGAGATGATCCAGGAGGTGCTCGAGGTCATGACCGAGCTCGCGCGCGAGGGCATGACGCTGGTGGTCGTGACGCACGAGATGGGCTTCGCGCGGGCGGTCGCCAAACGCGTCGCGTTCATGGACGAAGGCGAGCTGGTGGAGGTCGCGCCGCCTGCCGAGTTCTTCACCGCGCCGCGGACCGAGCGCGCCCGCGCCTTCCTGAGCCGCATCCTCGAGCGCCGCTGAGCGCGTCGCTGCCGAGGTGTGGCGGGATTCGATGGTACGCTCGTGACGCTGCATCCACGGCGCGAGCCGCTCACGATCCCACGCCGCTTCTCGAATCGAACGTGACCGCTCGCGTTCTCCGGCCCGAAGCAACCGCCAGCGAGGTCCAGGCCCCGCGTGTCGCGCGGCTGGATCGGGACGAAGCGCGCATCGACACGGTCTTCACCGTGATCACGCCCGAGGGCGTGCCTCTCGAGCTGCGCCTCGCCGGACCCGCCGCGCGGTCGATCGCGTACTTCGTCGACGGGATGATCCGCCTCGTGGTGCTGGTGGTGCTCATGATCCCGCTCGAGCTCCTGCGTGGCTACGGAGTCGGGATGCTGCTGGTGGTGATGTTCCTGCTCGAGTACTTCTACTTCGTCACCTGCGAGGTGCTGCTCGACGGACAATCGCCAGGCAAGCGCGTGTGCTCGCTGCGGGTGATCTCGGCGAACGGCACGCCGCTCTCGTGGCAGCAGAGCCTGCTGCGCAACCTGCTCCGGCCCGCCGATCAAATGCCGTTCGCCTACGGCGTGGGAGGCGTGCTCATGCTGGCGGGGCGCCACTTCCAGCGGCTCGGCGACGTCGCCGCGGGGACCATCGTGATCCGCGAGGACACGACTCCCCCGCCGCCGCCCTTGCCGTATTCCCTCGACGAGCTCAAGCCGCTGCTCAAGTGGATTCCGAACGAGGTCAAGGCGCTGCGCGAGGTCCAGCAGGCCGTCGACCTCTACGTGCGGCGACGCGACCGGCTCACGCCGGCGTTGCGGCGGACGCTCGTCGAGCCGCTGGTCGCGCTGATCGCCGAGCGCTCGGGGTGGAAGCGCGACGCCGATCCGGATCTGCTGGTGGCGGCGCTGCACCATTCGATCTGGGGCGCGCCCGCAGCTGCCACGGATGCGGCGGGCACCGCGAAGCGGCAGCGCGGCAGGCGGGAGCGATGACCCGCCCGCTCGCCACCCGACCCAGCGCGCCCGCCAGCGCAGGTGACTCGAGCGCGTTGGGCGACGGCGCGCCGTCGTGGCGCCGGCTGGAACGCCTCGTCGCCGATCTCGGCACGCGCCGCGCGCGTCGCGCTCGTGGTCAGGAGGTCACCGAGCTCTGCCGGCTGCACCGCGCCACCTCGCGCGATCTCTCGCAAGCGATCGCCGAAGGCAAACCGCAGACCACCGTCCGCTACCTGCACGGGCTGGTGAGCCGAACCCACGCGCTGCTCTATCGCTTCGAGACCGTCGATTGGCAGCGCTGGCGCGAGGCATTCTTCGTCACGGTGCCCGCCAAGCTGCGCCGGGATCCGCACCTGCGCGTGGCGTTCGCGGTCTTCTTCGGCGTGGCACTGCTCTCGTACGCGCTGGCGACGGTGTCGCCGGCCTGGCTGGATCTGGTCCTGGACGAGGACTCGCGCGCCAGCCTGGATGCGATGTACTCGAACCTCGGCGAGGTCCGGAGCCTCGACGAGAGCTTCTCGATGTCCGGCTTCTACGTGCGCAACAACATGACCGTGGCGCTGCGCTGCTTCGCCTATGGCGCGTTCTTCGGCGTCGGCAGCGTGGCGGCGCTGCTCTCGAACGCGATCACCATCGGCGCCGCGTTCGGCTACATGCTGGCCGGTGCCTACCGCGAGAACTTCTTGTCCTTCGTGATCGGACACGCGCCATTCGAGCTCACGGCCGTGACGTTCGCCGGCGCAGCCGGGCTCAAGCTCGGCTTGTCGCTGGTGCGGACCCAGGGTTGGTCGCGTGCCGCGTCGTTCCGTCGCGCGGCCCTCGACTCGGTGGCGCTCGTGACCTCGGCGTGCGTGCTGCTCCTCGGCGCGGCGTTGATCGAGGCGTTCTTCTCGCCGCTTCCGTTCTCGATCGCCTTCAAGCTGCCGATGTTCCTGGTCACGCTCACCTTGCTGGTGACCTACGTGGCGGTGCTCGGCGGGCGCGGCGGGCGCACCGAGCGGGGCGATCGATGAACGTCCGGCACGCGCGGGTGCGCATCCGCGAGCGAGCGCCCACCGAGGTGCTGGACCTGGCGCTGCTGTTCATCAAGCGCAACGCGCGCTCGTTCGCGATCCTCGGCGCGGTCCTCGTGATCCCCGCCACCGCGCTGGTGTGGGCGCTGGTCAAGACCCTCGACGTGGTCCCCCTCTACGCGACCTTCGTCGGGTGCACGATCGCCGCCACCGCCATCCGCGCGCCGGTGGTGGTGCTCTGCGGCCACGCGATGTTCGCCGAGCGCGTGCCGCTGACGTGGGTGTGGAGCGACACGCGCCGCTACCTGCCGGCCATCGCGCGGCTGGTGGCGCGACGGGCGCTGCTCGCCCTCACGATCGTGGGCGTTCTCTGGGATTGGGTGACGCGTTACCACGTGGACGAGGTGCTGCTGCTCGAACGACTCGACGGCGCGGCGGCCACCACGCGGCTCGCGCACCTGCGCCGTCGCTTCGGCGCCGCTTGCCAGGAGCAGCTCGTGCACCACCTGTTCCTCGGGGCGGCCGCGGTGGCGAGCATCGTCAGCGTATGGGTCTTCCTCCGGCTCATCTTCGAGAGCGAACCGGTGGTGTGGTGGCCCCTGGGCGGGGGAATCGCGCCAGCCGTCGCGTCGATCCTGCTCACGCAGGTCTACCTGGCCACCGCCAAGTTCCTCTTCTACTTGAACCTGCGCACGGTGAACGAGGGCTGGGACCTCTTCCTCGAAACACGCGCGATCGAGGCGCTGCTCGCGCCGCGGCGTTCGGCGAGCGATGCACCTCGGCTCGGCGACGAGCCGCCGCTGGGCGATCCGCGCGGGGTGGACGCTGCCACCGCCGAAGGGGCGGCTCCATGAGGTTCACGGTCCGTGTCATCGCCCTGGCGCTGGCGTGCGCCGCGGTGCTGACGGCGAGCGCCGGCGGCGGCGTCCCGTCCAGCGCGCGCGCCGCCGAGTCGACGGCACCCGACCGCGGCCAGCTCGAGGTCCGCCGCGCGCTCCGCGAGCACGACTACGACTGGTACGACGCCGCCAGCGACGGACCCAGCTTCGAGCGCCTTCGCCACGAGCTCGACGAGCCGGACGCCGGCGCTCGGAAGTGGAGCTGGCTGGTGTGGGTGCTCGACTTCATCGCGTTCGCCACGCTGCTCGCGATCCTCGCTCACGTGATCCGCTCTGCGCGGCGTGCGCGGCGCGAGCGCGCCCCCGCGGCCGAGACCGAGCCGCCGCGGCCGCTCGAGGCGTTGCCCTTCGTCGACCCCGCGCTGGGCATCGAGCCCAACGCATGGCTCGCGGCCGCCGAGGACGCCGCCGCGCGCGGCGACTTCACGCGCGCCACCGTCTGCCTCTTCAACGGCCAGCTCCTGATCCTCGATCGCGCCCACGCGATCCGACTCGCGCCCGGTCGCACCAACCGCCACCATCTCGGCGAGCTCTCCGGCGCCGAGCCCGCGCGGCGGAGCTTCTCGGGCTCGATCCGCGAGTTCGAGCGCGTCTTCTACGGCGGTCGCGCCGCGAGCCGGGAGTCGTTCGAGCGCTTTCGCGAAGACCATCGCCAGCTCGTGGCGGCGGTGCCGGGCGCGTCGCCGTGAGTCGCCGGCTCGCACGGATCCGCGCGGCGCTCGCGCTGGTGCTGCTGCTCGCCGCGGCGTGCGCGACTCCCAAGCTCGATCGCCGCTACGGCAAGAGCACCGACGCGAGCATCAACGGCACACGGGTCTTCTTCGATCTGCTCGCCGAGCGCGGCCACGTCGTGAAACGCGTCGGCAGCTTCCGGCAACGCTTCCTCGACGACGCCAACGTCGTCGTCTGGTTCGAGCGCGACCCCGACGGAGTCCCCTGGACCACCGCCGAGGAGGCCGCCGAGTGGCTGGGCGCGCGCTCCGATCGGCAGATCGTCTACGTCGCCAACGACTTCGACTCCGACCTCCAGCTGTGGGACGACCTGGCGGAGCACTTCCGCACCACCCAGGAGACCGAGCGCGCGGAGAGATCGCGCACGCTCCGCGACGAGGTAGCGACCCACGTCGCCGAGTACGCGAGCGCGAGGAGCTCGGAAAGCTGGGCGCCGTATCCGTTCGCGGCCGTCGGGCGAGCCGAGACGCCGACGCTCGCCGCTCCGCTCGACGCCGAGACGCCGCTCGCCGCGGCGCTGCCCGGCGCGGCGCGCGTCTACCTGAGCCGGCATCCGTCCGCGATCGAGCCCGCGCCGAGCCACGAGAGCGACGCGCGCGTGGACGAGCCGAGCGACGAGCCGGCCGAGGACGGCGACGCTCCGGCGCCCGCGCCGGAATCCCCCGGCGCCAAGAGCCTGCGCGCGCTGCGCGAGCGGATCACGCCCCAGGCCGACGCCGTGTGGCTCGGCTCGGCCGAGCGTCCGCTGGTGCTGGCGCGCCGCTTCCCCGCTGGCGACGGCGGCACGAGCGAGATCGTGCTCGTGCACAACGGCTCGTTCCTGCTCAACTACGCGCTGCTCGGCGCCCCCCATCGCACCCTCGCCACGCGGCTCGCGGATCGCTTGGGGGACAAGCGGCGCATCGCGTTCTACGAGCCGAGCCAGAGCTCGCGCTCGGCCCGCGCCTGGTTCTGGGGCGATCGTCCGCCCGCCGGGTTGAGCCCTCTCGACCTCCTGTTCCGGCCGCCGCTCGGCTGGGTCTTCCTCCACTTCCTGATCGCCGCGCTGCTCTACCTCGCCAGTCAGGCGCCGATCTTCGGCAGGCCGCGCGGCGACACCGAGGATCCCGGCGCCCCGTTCACCCAGCACGTGCGCGCCTACGGCAAGCTGCTCGAGCGCACGGGCGATCGCCGCTACGTCGAACACTTGCTCGCCGAGCACGCCCGCCGCGCTCGCTCTTGAGATCGGACTCCCGATGGAAACGCAGCCACTCACGATTCAAGACTTCGCCGATCGCATCCACACCTTCGAGCGCGAGCTGGCGCGGGTGGTGGTCGGCCAGGAAGAAGCCGTCCGAGGCGTGCTGGCGGCGCTGCTCGCCGACGGCCACGTGCTCATCGAGGGCGTTCCCGGCCTCGGCAAGACGCTCCTGGCCAAGGCGGTGAGCAAGCTCATCGACGCGCGCTTCAGCCGCATCCAGTTCACGCCCGACCTCATGCCGTCGGACGTCACCGGCGGCCACGTCTTCAACATGAAGTCGCGGGAGTTCGACTTCCACCCGGGGCCGATCTTCACCAACGTGCTGCTCGCGGACGAGATCAACCGAGCGCCCGCCAAGACCCACGCCGCGCTGCTCGAGGTGATGCAGGAGCGCCGCGTCACCGTCGACCGCAGCACGTTCAAGCTCGACTGGCCGTTCTTCACCCTCGCCACCCAGAACCCCATCGAATCCGAGGGCACGTACGCGTTGCCTGCGGCCCAGCTCGACCGCTTCATGTTCAAGCTCATCGTCGGCTACCTGCCACCCGAACGAGAGCAGAAGGTGCTGGAACGCGCGATCGCGCCGGGGAGCGCCCCCGAGGACGAGTTGGAGCAGCTCACGGCGATCTTCGACGCCGCAGCGTTGGCCGCGCTGCGCGACCTCGCCGGGCGCGTCACCGTCGAAGCACCCCTCGTCCAGTACGCGAGCGAGCTGGTGCGCGCCACGCGCACCTGGCCGGACCTGATCCAGGGTGCCTCGACGCGCGCCGGGATCGCGCTGCTCAAGGGTGCTCGGGTGCTCGCGCTCCTCGACGCCCGCGACTACGTCGTGCCCGACGACATCCAGGCGCTGCTGCTGCCGGCGCTGCGCCATCGCGTGATCCTCGCGCCGGAAGCCGAGGTGGAGGGCCGCGACGTCGACGCGGTGCTGGTGCAGGTGCGGGACTCGGTCGAGGTGCCGCGCGCGCGATGAGCCCGAGCCGCCTCACCGTCCGCATCGCGCTCGCGCCGGCGATCCTCTCGATCGCGGTGCTCTTCGTGCCCGAGACCAAGGTCGCGGTGCTGGTTCTCGACGGCGTCCTGGGCGCGCTCCTGCTCTTCGACTGGCTCTCGCTGCCACGCCCCGCGGACGTCACGGCGGAGCGCGGCGTGGCGCACGTCGTCTCGGTGCGCCGGTTCCACCCCGTCACGCTCACGCTCACCAACCGGCTGGCGCGCCCGCTCGTCGTCGACGTGAACGACGACCGCCCCGACGCGAGCAGCGTCCGGGAGCTGCCCAAGCGCCTCGAGCTGCCGGCGCGCTCGCGCACCTCGCTCACCTACGAGCTCGAGCTCCGCGAGCGCGGCGAAGCCGTGCTCGGCACGGTGTTCGTGCGCGCGACCAGCAACCTCGGCCTCTGGCACCGGATCCTGCGCATCGGCTGCGAGAGCCGCGTGCGCGTCTATCCCGACCTTCGCGCCCTCACCGAATACCGGCTGCTGGCGCGGCGCAATCTGGTGAGCCTGCTCGGCATCCACCGCGTGCAACGCCCCGGCGGCGACACCGAGTTCGAGCGGCTGCGCGAGTACCAGCCCGACGACGAGCTCAAGCACGTCGCCTGGAAGGCCACCGCCAAGCGCGATCGGCTCATCTCCAAGACCTTCCAGCAAACCCAGAACCAGTCGGTCGTGTTCCTCCTCGATTGCGGCCGGATGATGCGCGCGGGTGCCGGCGAGCCTTCGCACCTCGATCACGCGCTCCAGGCGAGCCTGATGCTCGCGCAGATCGCGCTCACGTCGAGCGACGCCGTGGGCATGCTGGTCTTCTCCGATCGCCTCGACGGTTACCTGCCGCCTCGCGCCGGCGCGGACCAGCTCAATCGCCTGATCCACCTCGCCCACGACAAGTTCCCGCGGGTAGTGGCCTCCAACTACGAGGCGGCGTTCCAGTTCCTGGAGCGCCGGCTGCGCAAACGCAGCTTGCTCATCCTCGCCAGCCACGTCGTGGACGACGCGAGCCTGGGCGCCATCCAGCGCTATCTCCGACCCATGCGCGGTCGCCATCTGCCGCTGGTGGTCTTCCTCCGCGATCCCGCGCTCGAGGCGCTCGCCCACGGCCACGAGCCTGGCGACGAAGCGCTCTACCAACGCGCCGCCGCCACCGAGATCCTCGAATGGCGGCGACGCAACATCGACCAAGTTCGCGCGAGCGGCGTGCTCTGCCTCGACGTCCCCTCCAGCGAGCTCGACGCCAAGCTCATCAACGAGTACCTGCGCATCAAGGCGGCGCATTTGTTGTAGCGGGGGGCTGGGCCAGCCCCCCGCCCGACGCGGCAAAGCCGCGGCGGGTCCCACCCCCAAGGCGCCTCGCTTCGCTCGCGGCTCGCCTGCCGGCTCGCGGAGAGATCGACGGCGAGCGTGGAGACCGAGGCGCTGGTCGCCCGATTGGAGAGCCGTAGGCGCGTCGCTGCGCTCAGCGGGTTGCCGATGGTCAGCTGCCGGCAACGCCGTGCGGTCAACGGCGATGGTCCAATCCGACCTACCCGCGGCAAGCGCGGACACAGCGCCGCGGGCTCTCGCGAGAAACGCCATGATCTTGCGCACCTCGACGGACGCTGGCGCGGGCTCGGGGAAGACGGGCGGCTGGCGCGCGACTTGCTCTGATCCGGCACGCACTCGCTTCGTCGCTCCAGTCACGACCTCGCGGGCACACGGAGACAGCCCTGGTGCGGCTTTCGGCCTCGACGCGTGGGCGCACGGCTTCGTCGGCTGCGCGACAGCCGTGGCCGTTCGCCGTCGCGCTGGCGTTGGCTCTCGCATGCTCCACGCTGGCTCGGGGCGAGGCGGGCTTCGACGAGGCAGCGCCGAGCTCCACCCGCTACGCCGAGCAACTCTTCCTCGAAGCCATCCCGGAGGTCTACGCCGCCTCCAAGCGACCGGAGCCGACCACGGACGCTCCTTCCGCGGTCACGATCATCACGGCCGAAGAGATCCGTCGCCACGGCTATCGAACGCTGGGACAGATCCTGCGTAGCGTTCCGGGCTTCTTCACCTCGTACGACCGCGTCTACACGCACGTCGGCGTGAGGGGCTTCTTGCCCCCCGGTGACTACACCAGCCGACTTCTCTTCCTGGTGGACGGCCACCGGATCAACGACGGCGTCTGGGGCGCTGCACCAGTCGGCGACGAGTTCCCCGTCGACGTGCACCAGATCGACCGCGTGGAAGTCGTGCCGGGCCCGAGCGCGTCGCTCTATGGAACCAACGCCTTCTTCGGCGTCGTGAACGTGATCACGCGGCGAGGGCGCGACGTCCAGGGGATCTCCGCCGGAGGCGGGATCGGCAGCCAGTCGACTTACGACGCGCGCGCCACCGCTGGCGCTCGCTGGGCGGGCGGAGCCGAGCTGCTCGCCACCGGCGCCTACGCGTCGAGCGCGGGCGATCCGCACCTCTTCGTTCCCGACCTCGTCGGCTACCAGTCGAGCGATGGAGTCGCTCGCGACGCCGACGACGGCCGCGCGCTCGACCTCTTCGGCAAAGGCAGCTTCGCCGGGATCCAGGCGATGGCGGGCCACGGAACCCGCACCAAGACCGTCCCGACCGCGCCGTTCGGAAGTGCTTTCCCCTCCGACCGGACCACCACGGAGGACGCCTTCACCTGGGCCGATGTGTCGATGACCCCGGAGCTCTCCCCCGCCTGGCAGCTCTCCGCTCGCGTCTTCTTCGACCAATTCGACCACACCGCGGACGGTTGGCTGGGGATCGAGTGGCCGTTCACGGGGCGCACCTACCACGTCACGAACCGAAACTGGGCGCGCGCGCAGAGCCTGGGATCGGAGGTGGCGGTCGAGACGACCGCGCTCGATCGAAACCGCATCATGCTCGGCGCGACCACCACCTGGTATCTGGACCAGCGGACTCGCGACTCGCTCGTCGAGATCCATCGCGAGCTTCAGGATTCCGACCGCGAGCCGTGGATTTGGAGCGCATACGCTCAGGACAAGCTCGCGATCCTGCCCACGCTCGCGCTCCACGCCTCGCTTCGTTACGACTCGGACGACACGGTCTCCGGGCGGCTGAGCCCGCGCGCCGCGCTGGTCTTCACCCCGCTCGAGGAGACCACCCTCAAGGCCATCTACGGTCAGGCGTTTCGCGCGCCCAGCGCGTTCGAGATCGCGGCGCCGCGTGCCCCGGGAAGCCGCGCGCTCGCGGCGGAGACCATCGACTCCTACGAGCTGGTCGTGGAGCAATCGATCGGCTCGGCGCTGCGCCTCGTCGGCTCGGGCTACTACTACCAGCTCCACGACCTGATCACGCTGCAGCCGCCCAAGAGCTTCGGCCCGCCCACGTTCGCGAACAGCGCCGACAGCGATGCGATGGGTGCGTCGCTGGCCATCGACGGCCGCTGGCCGGGTGGATGGCGCGTGCGCGGCAGCTACTCGATCCAGCGGATCGAGGACGAGGCGACCCACGATTCGCCGCCGAATTCCCCGACACACCTGGGCAAGGTCCTCGCCGGCGCGCCCCTCGTCGACGAGCGCTTGACGTTGAACGGCGAGCTCGAGGTCGTCTCGTCGCGCAAGACGCTCGCCGGCGCCACCACGGACACCCTCGCTCTCTTCGATCTCACGCTCCGCGCCGAGGATCTCGTGCCCGAGCTGGGCGTGGGCTTCACCGTGCGCAACGTCTTCGATCAGCGCTACGCGGAGCCGGCCGGCGTCGAGCTTCCCGAGGACTCGGTGCCGCAAGACGGCCGCACCTACTGGCTCGAGCTCGATTACACGCTCGGCCTCTGAGCGAGACACGCGCGGGTGGTGCGGACGGTGTCGCGCCAGCGACCGGGCGGGTGGGTGCGACGGCCCGTCGCCGCGGGCACGCTCGCCGCGAGCCTGGCGTCGATCGAGCGCGCCATGACGGCGCCGGCAGCGTCGGGGCGAATCCTCGTTCTCGGATCCGACGGCAGCAGCACCGAGACTGACGTGAGCGACGGAATCCGCGACGGCCTCGATCCGGCCCGCGCCAACGCCCTCGACGTTCGCGAGCCACCGCGCGGCGACGCGGACACCGCAACCCTGCTCGAGACGGCCCTCGGCGATCCGCCGCTTGCCCTCGCGAGAGACGGCGAAGGCGCTCCGGGTCTTCTCGCACGAGCGTCGGATCCCGTTCGTCGGCCTCTCCGAGGCCTGGGTGTAGTCGGGCGCGCTCGACGCTCTCGAGCGTGATTTCCGCGACACCGGGCGCCAATGCGCCGGATCCTGAACCGAGTCGCGGCGGGCGCGTCCCCGGGGCCGATTCCCGTCGCAGCGCCCCGCACCAGCACGCGGCAACCGTCGTCCGAGTCCGTGCAACGACACCTCCGCTCGCCTCGCCAGCCCCCGGCGAACGGTGCCCGCGGCCGACCGTAGCGGCCACGACCGCATCGAGATGCCAGACTGAGGCCACGCAGCGAGCACACGCTCGGCGCGCTCGCCCGTCTCGCGCGGCGTCCATCCCGGCCACTCGGAGCCGCCCATCGTGAACGCAGCGTCGCCTTCCCCCGAACCGGCGCGAACCGGATACCTGCGAAGCGATGGCGTCGGACGGAGCGCCACCGACGCTGCCACTCGGGAGCTCGAGCACTCGCTCCGCGACCGCTGCGCCATCGCCGCTGCGGACGCCGCCTTCAGCTTCCTCGCGTGGTGGCTGCGGCTGGGCGGCGAGCCGCTGCGACGCTTGCTCTGTCGAGTCTGCGGTTGGATCGGCTATCGCACGTTTCGCGACAAGCGCCGAATCGCACGCGTGAACTTGGATCTGGTTTACGGCGACACGATGAGCGCGCCCGAGAAAGAGCGAATCATCCGCGCGATGTTCGTCCACTTCGTGACGCTCGGGCTCGATTTCATCTTCGATAGCGTCTACTGGCCGCCTGCGAAGCTCGCCCAGCGAGTCCGCGTCGTCGGCATCGAGAAGCTACCCGCCGCACTGGCGCTGGGACGCGGCCTCTTGTGCGTGTCCGGGCACCTCGGGAACTGGGAGATCATGTGCGCCAGCGCCGCCGCCCACGGCTACGACTTCGTGGGCGTGTTCAAGCCGCCCAAGGGCGTGGTCGCCGATCACTTCATCGCGCGCAAACGACTACGCTACGGCATGAGCCTGCTCGAAACCCCGGAGGTCCGCGGTGAGCGGGTGGACGGAGTGAACACCCCGACCACCCAGCGCAGCCTGCGCGAGGACATCGAGGCGATCTGGAGATCCGGCCGCGCCGTGGCCTATCTCTGCGACCAGCGGCCGCGCAAACGCGTGATGCGCGCCCGCTTCCTGGGTGTGGAGAACACCGCGACCGCCGGCGGCCTGGTGCGCTACGCGGTCGCCAACCGCGTACCGCTCACCTTCCACCACTGCGTCTACGAGCCCGACGGCAACCTGGTCTGGACCATCGAAGGTCCCATGCAGATCGAGGACCACGGCGGCGACGAAGCCACCACCGCGTACTACGTCCAGCTCATCAACGACTGGCTGTCCGAGCGGATCAAAGAGCACCCCGAGCAGTGGACCTGGGGCCATCGACGCTTCGAGCGCGACCGCTACGCGCGGCGGCGCTGACCGAGCGCGGCGGAGCCGAGATCAGCCCGCCGACGCAGCGGCGTGGGCACGGACGCGGGCGATGTAACCGCCGAGGGCTGCCGACGCGATCGTGAGCGGCGTGGCAAGCGCGACCATCGCCGCCTCGGCGCCGTTCGTGGGCAGCCCCCCGTCGGGGCCAGACATGAGCTTGCCGAGGATCACCGAGAGCACACCCGCGCCGAGGCCGTGGAGCACCTCGTTGCGACGCGCGATCAGCCCCGCCACGTAGCCGCCCAGCACGCTCATCGCGCCGCCGGCCACGTAGAGCGTGAGCTGGTGCGGCAGCATCTTGAGCGTCTCCGCGATCTCGTGCTCGCTGCCGCTGGATCCGCCCAATCGGAAGAGCATCACCATCACGTACAGGAACTGGAACGACATCGTGGCCATGGTGTCGACCACCGAGCCCACGACCATCGCCCGCGGGCGAAACGGCGCGCCATCGTCGACGGGCGGCACCCCGGGCTGGCGCGACTCGGGCGAGGACGCGCCCGGCAAGGTTTGGTACGGGTTCGGCGGCGAGCTCTGCATCGGGGGTCCGCGCACACGGAACGAACGCGAGCGGAAAGCGGCAGCCAACCCGATTCGCATTCCCGAGGCAACTGCGCCCCGCGCCGCGAGCGCCCGGCTCAGCGCAGTCGCGAACGCTTGCGCATCACGCCCGCGTGACAGCCGACCACGGCGAGCGGCACCCGCGCCAAGAGCTCGACCACGTTGAGCCAGTCGGGAATCGGCGAGGCCGGCGCATCCTCCGCCCCCAGCGACAGCAACGTCGTCACGGCGGTGAACCCGATGGCGACCGCGAGGCCGTGCCAGCCCGCCCTGCCGCCCGCGATCCAACCGGCCGCGAACCCGCCGCCCACGTGAGCGAGAAAGAGCCCGGCGAAGAGCATCACGAGAACCGGGGGCCGCGCGAACGCCTCGACGAACGCCACCGTGGGATCGGCGCCGAGCGCCGCCGGTTCCACCACGGTGAGCGCCACGATCAGCACCACCAGGAAGAACACGCCGATGTCGAGCGCCAGCCCCACCACCACGGCGACCAGCCGGAATCCAACCGCAGCGTCCGCGCCGCTGTCGCTGGGGTGCGGCGCCGCCGTGAGCGCGTGGGGGTGCGCGGCGTACGGATTCTCGTCGCCCGGCTCGGTCACCGCCCGCCTCGCTCGCGCCGCGAGCGGCGCTGCCGCGCGAGCCAGGCCCCGCCCACGGTGGCGGCGGAGACCGCCGGGATGGTGAGCCCGTAGTACCAGCTCGGCAGACCGGGGCCGTTCGACGTCCACACCTGCAACACGAAGATCGCGAAGCCCAGCACGAGCTGCACGACACCGTGCTCGAGCTCCGCACCCTTCGCCAGCATCCCGCAGACGAAGCCACCGACCACGCTGCTCGCCGATCCGAGCAGCGACAGCACCAACAAGCTCGCGCGTTCGCTGGGCGGCGACAGGAGGCCGCTGGCGACGCGCTCGGCGACGTACATCCACCAGATCCGATCGAGGGCCTCGGTCAAGAGGTAGTCGGAACCGTAGCCGACCATCACCGCGAGCCAGCGAAAGCGGCCCGCGGCGGGGACCTCGGCCTCTGCACCGAGCCGATCGAGCGCCGGGTCGCGAGCCGCGGGCGCGGCGCTCCCCGCGGCCGTCTCGTCCGCGAACGACTGATACGGATTCGCCCGTTCGTCGTCCGGCGCGTGGCCGGGAACGGTGGTCATGGGGACGCGATGCCCACGACGTCGCCCAGGCGAACGGTGCCGCCGTGAACGACGCGACACGTGACTCCTGCGCGCCAGTCGGGAGTGAGCGCGCTCGTGAGCCCGGGAACCTGCGCGTCCATCCGCGAGCACGGCGTGGTCTCGCCGGTGATCTCGAGCACCACCTCGCCGATGACGAGCCGCGCCCCCACGCGCCGCGCCACGGCGATCCCCTCGATCCAGAGGTTCGCGCGGCGCGTTCCCCAGCCGACCTCGCGTCCCAGCTCGCGGCACGCCGCGTCCCACCCTTCGCGGGTCAGCACCGTCACCTGGCGGCGTCCGGGGCGACCATTCGCGTTCCCCACCAGGCCGCTCTCGGTGGTGATCTCGGCGCGATCGAGCATCTCCATCGGCCCCCGATGACGCGGCTTGCGGGCGATGCCGATCACCCGCCCGGTGGCGATCGCCGCCTGCGCGCTCGCCTCGTTCGCGCCGCGATCGGCGGTGGCCAGCGCCAGCGAATCCCTCACCAGGGCGCCAACGGCGCGCTTCGCGTCGCGCGCGAACGCCAACGGACGGGGCGCTTGGCGGCGGGTGTCCTCGGGATCGCGCATGACGGTCGCTCGGCGCGTTCGAAGGTAACACTCGCCGGCGCGGGATGCGCCGGCGCCCGTCACGCGAGGCGCGCGGGTGAGCCCGCCTCAGACGCCGATGCGAACCAGCGTGATCAACGGCCGATCCAGCGCCACGTCGCCCGTGAGATCGATCTCGCCGTGGATGGCCCAGAGGTTGTCGTCCGCCGGGTCGAGAAGCGTCTGCTGGATCGACCACGACTGCGGCCCGGTGCGCGCGAGCGCGGTGAACTCCGAGAGCCGGGCACGGTGATCGAAGACGATCTTCGCGTGCTCCGCGAAGAACGGCGCGAGGGCGTCCTCGAAGCGCTTCTCGTCCCAGAGGTCCTCGCCGTCACGCGGCGGGCGCACGCAACGCGCAGCCTCGGCCCAATCGCGCGCGGAGAGCGCGGCCACCAGCCGGAAGATCTCCACCCGCAGCCGGGCCGCGAGCGCCTTGCCGGCGGGCAGCGCTGGCGCCGCAGTCGCCGCATCGGGCTCGGCGACGGCCGCCGGCGCCGACTCGGGCTCGAGGAGGTTCTGCCACTCGGCGAGCAGGCTCGAATCCACCCGCGCCAGCATGATCCGGAAGAACGCCGTCGCCTCGTGGACGGCATCGGTCTTCCGTTCCATGGGCACGGTCTGGGTGAGCGTGTTGTGGACCTGGTTGAGGTAGCGCAGCAACAGTCCCTCGCTGCGGGCGAGCTCCAGGTTGCGGACGTAATCGTCGAAGCCGGTGAACGTCTCGAACATCTCGCGGGCGATCGATTTGGGGCGAATGTTCTCCTGACGAACCCACGGATGCTTCTCGGAGAACGCGTTGAAGGTCGCGTAGACCAGGTCCTCGTTGGGCTTCGGATAGCTCACGTCCTCGAGCTCGCGCATCCGGTCCTCGTAGGGGACTCCCTCGGCCTTGAGCCGCGCCACCAGCTCGCCCTTGGCGCGATCGATCTGCCGCTCCAGCACCGGTCGCGGGTTCTCCAGGATCGATTCCACGAAGGTGAGCACGTCGACGGCGTAGGTCGGCGACGCGGGATCGAGAACGGCGATGACCTCGGCGAGGTAGAGCGAGAGCGTCGAATGCAGCGAGAAGTCGGGCTGCAGCCGCTCGCTGATGCGCACCGCTCGCCCGCGGCCAGAGCTCCGCGGCTCGAGCTCGACAATCGAGGCGCGGCGAAGCGAGCGGAACACCACGGCCGCGTCGCGCCGGAGGCGCTGTTTCACGCGCTCGCTCTCGTGGCAGCGCGACACCAGCGCGAGCACGGCGCCGTAGCCGCCAGGCAAGTCGGGGTCGCCCGGGTCGCGCTGGAGCACGCTCAGCATCATCCCGTGGGTGACGGAGAACCGGGATTGGAGCGGCTCGGGCGCGCTGGTGCGCAGCTTCGTGAGCGTCTCCCCGTTCCACGGCACGAAGCCGCGGGTGGGCGGCTTCTTCTTGACGATCTTCTTGCCCGCCGCCGCCTTGAGCTCGAGGCGCCGATTCTCGACCACGTGCTCGGGCGCGAGCGCCACCACCCAGCCGCGCTCGTCGAAGCCCTTGCGACCCGCGCGTCCCGCGATCTGCTTGAAGTCGCGGACGCTCAAGAGCGCCGTCTTCTGTCCGTCGAACTTGCAGAGCTGCGAGAAGAGCACCGTGCGGATCGGGATGTTCACGCCCACGCCGAGCGTGTCGGTACCCGAGATCACGCGCAGCAAGCCGCGCTGCGCGAGCTGCTCGACCAGCAGCCGGTACTTGGGCAGGAGCCCGGCGTGGTGGATGCCGATGCCGTTCGAGACGAAGCGCCGCACGTCGCCGCCGTACGGAGAATCGAAGCGAAAGCCCGCGAGCGCCTCACCGATGGCCCGCTTCTGTTCCTTGCCGCACACCTTGGCGCTGGTGAGCGCCTGCGCCCGCTCGGCGGTCTCCCGCTGCGTGAAGCTCACCACGTAGACCGGCGCACGATCGGCTTCCAGCAACGATTCGACGGTCTCGTGGAGCAGCTCCTCGCGATACTCGAAATCGAGCGGCACGGGACGCTGCTCGGAGACCACCCGCGCGACGTCGCGGCCGGTGAGACGCGTCAGGCTCTGCTCGATGGCGGTGGTGTCGCCGAGCGTCGCCGACATGAGCAGGAACGTGGTGCGCGGCAGCGTGAGCAGCGGAACCTGCCACGCGACACCACGATCGCGGTCGGCGTAGTAGTGGAACTCGTCGATCACCACGTACGGGAACGCCAGGTCCGTGGCCTGCCGGAGCGACAAGTTCGAGAGCACCTCGGCGGTGCAGCAGATGATCGGCGCCTCACGGTTGATGCTCGCGTCACCGGTCATCATGCCGACGTTGGCGGCGCCGAAATCCTCGCAGAGCGCGAAGAACTTCTCGCTGGCGAGCGCCTTGATCGGGCTGGTGTAGCAAGAGCGTTGACCTTCCGCGAGCGCCTTGAAGTGGAGCGCCTCGGCGACCAGCGATTTCCCCGAGCCGGTGGGCGTGCCGAGCACCACGTGCTTGCCCGACATGATCTCGAGGATCGCTTCCTCCTGCGCCGGGTAGAGCTCGAGCCCGCGCTTGGCGACCCAGCCCAAGAATCGGTCGAGGATCTCGTCCGAGCCCGCCGTCCCGAGCGGCGGCACCAGGTCGCCCAGGCTCGCCCGGGGCGGTCGCGACGGGGCGGTGGCGGACACGCTCACGCGTCCGTCCCGGCGAGGCGGTCGGGCGGGGGCCGCGGCGTGGGCGCGGGGCGGGTCACGCGCACCATCCTCACCACCTTGCTGTTCGACTCGAGCACCTCGATCTCGTAGCCGTTGGCGGTGCGCACGCACGCGCCCGGCTCCGGGATGCGGCCGGCGAGCGAGATGGTGAGCCCGGCGATGGTGGTCCAGTCGTCGCTCTCGGGTAGCTCCAGGTCGAGATCGCGATTCAGCTCGCGCACCGACGCGTCGCCGCGCAGCACGAGCTTGCCCTCCTCGACGCGCTCGACGAGCGAGGTCGAGGGCTCGTCCTCGCTGAACATCTCGCCCACCAGCTCCTCGACCAGATCCTCGAACGTGACCAAGCCGGAGAGGCCGCCGTGCTCGTCGACCACCATCGCCAGCGGGATCCGGCGGCTCTGCAGATCCTGCAGCACCCGCACCACCGGCGTGGCCTCGGCGACGAAGAACGGCGGACGGATCAGGTCCTCGAGGACGATCAGGTCGCCTTCCCACGCCACGTAGAGCAGATCCTTGGTGGTGATGTACCCGATCACGTTGTCGACGTCGTTCTCGTAGATCGGCAGGCGCGAATGATGGGTCTCGAGCAGCGCGCGCCGGATCTCGTCCTGCGACGCCTCACGCGGCAGCGCGTGGATGCGGTTGCGCGGCACCATCACGTCGATGGCCGTGAGATCGCCGAAATGAAGCGCTTGCGCCGCGATCTCGCCGGCCCGCTGGTCCACCGAGCCGACGGTGGTGGCCTCGACCACCAGCTGCTCGAGCTCGTCGCGCGAGAGCCGCGCTTCCGTGAAGCTGGTGGTGTCGCCGAACGGCTTGAGCACCAGGTCCGAGCTCGCGGTGAGGAAACGCACCAGTGGGCGCGCGAGCCACGAGATCGCTCGCATCGGCCTGCCGATGAGCAGCGCGTAGCGCTCGCCGGCGCGCAGGGCCAAGCTCTTCGGCACCAGCTCGCCCAGCACCAGCGACAGGTACGAGATCCCCGCCACCACGATCGCGAAGCCCAGCGGCTCCGCGTGCGGCGCGAGCCGCGGGAACCGTGCGAGCCACGCGGCGACGTGGTTCTCGATCGATGCGCCGCCGAGCGTGGCCGCCGCCGCACCGACCACCGTGATGCCGATCTGGACCGTGGCCAGGAACCGCTCCGGCTGCTCGCGCAGGCGCAGCACCGAGCGCGCCGCGTGGTGGCCGCCCTCGACGAGCTGCTTGAGGCGGGTCTTGCGGACCGACAGCACGGCGATCTCCGCCCCCGCGAAGACCGCGTTCGCGAGGATCAACGTCAGGACGATGAGCAACTCGACGATCATTCGCGAACCTCGTCAACGCCGGGCGCGACCGAGGCGCGCCGAGCGATCGATCGGGCTACCGTAATCCGCCTTCCCGCGGAAAGCCCGTAGCGCCCTCGGGCGTTCGCGCTCGCGGCGAGGACGCACGCGAGCCGAGCGCGGGCGAGAACGCGTCGTTTCCTTGCTCAGCTTCGCGAGCGAGAAGTACCCTCAGCGACGATCGCCGTCCCCTTCGCCATGCGCATCCAGCTCGTCCACCCGCCGGTCTACGTCAACGTGCGCGCGCTGACCGCGCTGCGGCCGGGCTTGCCGCTCGGGCTCGCGTACGTCGCGGCGACGCTCGAGCGCGCCGGACACGTGGTCTCGGTGCTGGACGCGGTGGGCTCGGCGCCCGATCGTGTCACCGCCGACGGCGCGATGCACCGACTCGGGCTCACGCCCGAGGAGATCGTGGCTCGGATCGATCCCGGCGCCGACGCCATCGGGATCACCAACATGTGGTCGTTCTCGTGGCCGCTGGTGCGCGAGATCATCCGTCGCATCCACGACGCCCATCCCACGAAGCCGATCGTCGCCGGCGGCGAGCACTTCACCGGGCTCACTCGCGAGTCGATGCTCGAAGCACCCATCGACTACATCGTGCGCGGCGAGGGCGAGGAAACCGCCCTCGAGCTCTTCGGTGCGCTGGCGGGCGGGCCGTTCGATCCATCCGCCATCGCGGGCTTGGCATGGCGTGGCCGGGACGGCATCGCGATCAACGAGCCCCGCGAGCGCACCCGCGACGTCGACCAGATTCCGTGGCCCGCGTGGCACCTCTTCGACGTGCGCGGCTACTACGCGCACTCGCTCATCACCGGCATCGACGCCGGCCTCACGATCCCGATCCTCGCCACACGCGGTTGTCCGTACTCGTGTACGTATTGCTCGTCGCCGCGCATGTGGACCACACGCTGGGTGCCGCGCGATCCGGTCGACGTGGCGAGCGAGATCGAGCGCTACGTCCGCGACTACGGCGCGCGGAACTTCCCGTTCCAGGACCTCACCGCCATCGTCCGCAAGGACTGGATCGTGCGCTTCTGCCGTGAGCTGCTCGCCCGCGGGCTGGACGTGACCTGGCAGTTCCCGTCGGGGACGCGCTGCGAGGTGATCGACGACGAGGTCGCGGAGCTGCTGCGCCGAAGCGGCGGGCGCTCGCTCGCGTTCGCGCCGGAGTCCGGCTCCGCCGTCACGCGGCAGAAGATCAAGAAGCGGATGAGCGAGGACGGCCTGCTCGACGCCGTGCGCGCCTCGGTTCGTCACGGGCTCAACCTGACCGTGTTCGTGGTGATCGGCTTTCCCCACGACACCGCGGAGGATCTGGCCGAGACGCGGCGCCTGGCCAAGCTCCTCGCGAAGCTGGGCGTCGACGACCTCGCGATCGGCTTCTTCTTCCCGATCCCCTCGACCGAGCTCTTCGACGAGTTGGTGGGCTCGGGCCGCATCCGGCTCTGCGACGAGTTCCTGAAGACCCCGCTCTTCGCCAACGAGAAGGCGCTCGACGCCGCCCACAACTATTGCGAGCACCTCACGGCGAGCGAGCTCACGCGCTGGAAATACCGCATCCACCTGACGTTCTACGCGTGGTCCGCCGTCCATCACCCCGGGAAGCTCGTGCGGCTCGCATGGAATCTGGCGCGCGGCCGCGAGACCCGGAAGATGGAAACCGTGCTCCGCGAGCTGGCACGCAACACGTTGCGGCGGCTCGTGTTCTGGCGCCGCGCGCCGTCGCCCGGCGCCGCGTGAGCTCGGGCGTGCCGCGCTTGCCATGACCGCGGGCCTCGCCGTTCGCCGCTTCCTGGGCGCGGCGCTCGATCTGGCGACGGTGACCGCGGCGTTCGTGTCCGGCTACGCCTTCGGAGCACGCTTCGGCGTGCCGCCGGGCGTCGCCGCGGGAGCGATCGTGGTGCCGCTCGTCGCACGCATGGCGCTCGCCCTCGCGTCACCCGCCGCGGGGCCAACGCGCGGGCGGCCCGGCGGCGCGGTGCGCGACATCCTCGCCAGGCGGCTGCTCGCGGGGGCGCTCGCGTGCGCCTTCGGGCATTGGCTCGGTCGGATCAACGGCCGCGATCCGATGCCCTTCATGTACGGCAACTGAGCCGTTGCCGGCGGGATCGGCGGGCCGCCTCAGGGCGGCGTGGCGTCAGGCACCAGCGTCGCCACGCGCTCCGCGATGTTGCGCGCTTGGATCCGCTTGACGGCCGGTAGCGCGTGGACGTAGTCGCAGAAGCACTCGCGCGCCGTTCGGCGATCCATCGCCGGTTCCTCGAAGGCGGTCGCATTGTCGACCAACGGGATGTCGAGCGCGCGCGCACGCTGCTCGAAGGTCCCGTTCACCGCGACGTGCAAGTCGTAGAGCGCCGCGCGTGTCTGCTCCTGCGCGTCCCGGAGGTAGGCGGGGATCACCGTGACCGGCAGCTCGGGTCGCATCGGCAGGACTCCCAGGACCAACGTGAAGCCGTATTCCCGGGACGCCGCGTCCAGGTCGTCGATCGCCGCCTCGATCGAGCGAAACCGCACGCGGTCTCGATAGCGGCTCGGATGGTCGGCGCCGAACTCCGCGCGCATCCGGCGCGCGGCACGCTCGGCGTCGATCGCTTCCGCCCACTTGGTGAGCCGCAGCAGCCCCGACACCAGCGGGTCGTGGAGCCACCAGCCGCGCGGCGGTCGCGCCTCCAGCTCGCGCAGCCGCTCGAGCGGGTACACGACGTCGTGTCCCTGGTTGATGGAGTTGATCGGCTCCTGGACGTAGACCACCTGCGAAGGATGCGTCTCGGCCAGGTAGCGCACCGCCCACCGGGTCTCGAACACCGAGCGCCCCACGACGGACGCGTTGCGCACCTCGAAGCGACGGTGGCGATAACGCGCGCCGAGCTCGTCCTCGAGCGCCACCCGCAGCTCGTCGCGATCCTCGCCATCGCAATAGGGGAAGCTGGTGGAACCGCCGAAGATCGTGAGCACCGTGGCCTCGGCGCGGGCGGCGAAATCCGGCCCGAGATAGCCCTGGGCGTTGAGCGGATGGCCGCTCGGCGCACGACCGCGGACCCGCGCCACCAGCCGCTCGACGGCGCTCGAGCCTGCGATAGCATTCTTGCGGAAGCAGTGGGTGATCTCGCGCGGCTCGCAATCGGCCGTCATCGGGAAGCGTCGCGTGGCCTCGAAGACCGCACCGCCCAGCACGCTCACGAGCTCGAGCGCGAGCCATGCGCCCAGGAATCGGACCACACCCGATCGCGATCGCGCGCTCACCTCAGCACCGCTCGCCGCGTCCGCCGGAGCCGGTCGTGGCGCCTGACGCCGCGCCGTCGACGCTCCCCAGCCGCCGACAATGGCTGCGGCGCGGGCTCGGGATGGCGATCGGCACCGGCTTGCTCGAGGCGCTCAACCGCTTGGTCTTCCGCATCCGAGGAGCGCCGCGCAGCCGGATGCTCGCCGACTGCCCGAAGCCGTACGTTCGATCGTGCATGGTGCCCCACGATCGCGGGCTCACCAACGCGCTCGGGTACTGGGAGCGCGAATACGTGCGCGAGCCGGGTAGCCGCACGGTCGTGGTGGTCGGCGCGTCGGCCACGCTGCTCCCCCGGGATCCGGAAGGCGCCCGCAACGATTTTCCGTACCTCGCCGATCTCATCCTCGACCCCAGGGCCGATCCGACGGCGCTCGCCGAACGGTGCGATCCACGGGCGTTGCCCGAGCGCTTGCGGGTCGGCGGCGGGCCGCCCATCCGACTCTACAATTTCTCGGTCAACGGCTGGTCGCTCCACGAGATCGCCGCGATGGTCGAGAACGAGCTGGCCGCGCTCGCGCCCGACGTGCTCGTGGTCTCGGAGCCCACCAACACGGTCACCGAGAGGAGCTACCGCAACCCCCAGGGTCTCGAGCGCTACGTTTCGTGGCTGCCGGGCTACGAGCTGCTCACCTTCGTCGGAGTGGTTCCGTCGGGGATGCTGCGCGCCCTCGAGCTCCGGCGCACACCGCTCGATCGGCGCGAATACACGGGCGAGCGCGCCCCGGACGAGGAGTTCGAGGCCGAACGCCGGCTGCTGGAGGCGATCCTCGGCGCGGCGGAGCGAGCGGGTGCCTTGCTGGTGCTCGGCAACCACCCCGACGCGCTGCGCCCGCCGCCACCCGGCGGCACCGAGATCGGTCATGCGATCGCGGAGCGTTTCGTGGTTCTCGGCGACCGGCCCTGGGCGAGCTACTGGCGTCTCAAGCGCGGCTTCACCCACATGACGGCGGGCTTCGTGCGCGATGCCGCGGCGCACGGGCGCCGCGTCGCGCTCGTCGACTGGGAGCAGAAGCTCGACGGTTACGCCTTCTTCGACGACATGCACACCTACGCGGACGAGACCGGTGCCTTGCGGCTGATCCTGGGCCGTCCGCCAGCGACGTTCGCAGTGGATGCGAGCGGCTGCCTCACACGCGACGGCCTGCGCTTGCGGCGAATCGCCGGGCACGGGTCGAATCCGCTCACGGGGCGAAGCTACGTGCCCGACCGGGTGGAAACGGAGGCCGGCGACCTCGTCGCGAGCATCGAGTTCGAGGACGTGGAGACGGGACTGCCGCTACTCGCCAGCGAGCGCAACGGCACCAAGCAACGGCTCTTCCACGACCCGTACCACCCGAACGAGACCGGTGCGTTGATCCTGGCCATCCTCACCGCGCAAGCGCTGCGGGACCTCGAGGCCCACGGGAAGATCCCAGGCTGAGCACCGCGACACTCGCGACCCGCTCACCCGCCGCCGAGCGGCGCGCGCGGCGCTCTCCCGCCTCTTCGACGACCGCGTCGCGCGACGGCGACCGCGACGCCCACGATCGCGAAGCCGATGCGATCGAGGCTGGCGAGGGTCACCTGCTTCCAGCTCACGTCCTTGGGCCACTCGATCATCCGCGCGTACGCCTTCGCCGTCCCCGTCAGCTCGCGCACCAGCGTGCGCAACGCATCCGCGATGGAGACGGGCACCACGTCCTTCGCGAGGCGACCCGGTACGGGATCGATCGGCTGTGTGGGCGCGTCGCGAGGTTGCGGCGAGATCATGGCGACTCCCATCTTACCGGCGCCGGCCGAGTACGCCAGCGAGCGCCCGTCGCCGAGCGCGCGCGGCACACCGCGGCGACCGTTCGAGCCGGCCATTCGGTTGCCCGTGCGCGAGGGGCTCCGCTACAGTCCGCGGCAATCGCAACCGAGTTGCGCTTCGTCGTCGCCGTCGCGGTTCCTTCCATGGCCGGCATCTGGTTCGCCACCCTCGTCAGCGTCACGCTGGTCAGCCTGATCTCCCTCGTCGGCGTGGTCTTCATCGCCGTGAGCGAGGTCAAGCTCAAGGCGATCGTGTTCCTGCTGGTGAGCACCGCCGTGGGCGCGCTGTTCGGCGACACGTTCATCCACCTCCTGCCCGAAGCGTTCGCGAGCGAGGCGAACGCGCGCCGCGCGTCGCTGCTGGTGCTCGCCGGAATCCTGGCTTTCTTCATGCTGGAGAAGTTCCTGCGCTGGCACCACCACCACACCGTCGAGGACGAGCACCAGATCCACCCGATGGGGTACATGAACCTGGTGGCGGACGCCGTACACAACGGAATCGACGGCTTGCTGATCGGCGCGTCCTTCCTCACCAGCACGGAGCTCGGCATCGCCACGACCGTGGCCGTCGTGCTCCACGAGATCCCGAGCGAGATCTGCCGCTTCGGCGTCCTGGTCCACGCCGGGTTCTCGAAGTCGCGCGCGCTCTGGCTCAACTTGCTATCGGGCATGGTCTCGATCGCCGGAGCGGTCGTGGCGCTGCTGCTCGGCACGCGCTCGCACGGCTTCGTGGAGATGATGCAGCCGCTCACCGCGGGCGGATTCATCTACGTCGCCGGCACGGACCTCTTGCCCGAGCTCTCCCACGACCTCGAGCCCCGCAAGTCCGCGCTGCAGATCCTCTGCATGTCCGCGGGCGTGGGGCTCATGTACGCGCTCACCCTCGTCGAGTGAGGCGGGTGCGCGCGCCGCGCCCCGCCGCGGCCGGGGCTGGCTATTGCCGAGGCCGGAATGTTAACGTCTTTAACATTCACCTGCTCCATCCACCCAGCCCGGAGTCACCCATGAAACACCGTGCTCGATCCATGTCCTTCGTTCGCCCGTCGACCGTGCTCGTGCTCGCGGCGGCGGTCTTCCTCGCGTCGTGTCAGCCGCCGCGCCCCACCACCGGGCCCGGGTCGACCGCGAGCTACATCGCCACCTCCGCGCAGGTCTCGACCTCCGGTGCCGCGAGCCCCACCGACAACACCAAGGTCACCTGGTACGTGCCGAACGTGCTCAAACACGGGACGTCGGCGCCGGTGGTGCTCTTCCTGCACGGCTTCCAGGCGGGCGATCCCGCCCTCTACATCGCCCACATCCAGCACCTCTGGCATCAGGGCTACATCGTGGTGTTCCCCAGCTACAACACCTCGAACCCGTTCAACGACCTCGATCAGAACCTGATGGTCGACCGAATCGTGCGCAACGCCAACACCGCGTTCACGGCGCTCGGCGCCAGCGCGGAGCTCGACCACCTCTACGTCTACGGCCACTCGGCCGGGGCCGCGTTCGGCTCGGTGTGGCAGCTCAACAGCGGGATCGCGCCCGTGGGCCTGGTGCTCGCGCATCCGGCGCTCGACTCGGGCCCGGTGCCCGTTCCGGGGATCGTCCTGGTGGACTTCGCCGGCGAGGCGCCCGCGACCACCGCGCCGGTCGTGATCCTGACCGGCGACGAGGACACGCTCGCGCCGCCGAGCGCCTCGGTCACGCTCCACGGCTATCTCACCGGCGCACCCTCGCGGGTCGTTTGGGAAGCCCGCACCGACGATCAGGAATCGCCGCCCATCCACACCGACCACCTCCAGCCGCTCACGATCGGCGGCGCGGCGGACACAATGGACTGGCGCTACTACTGGTCGGCGCTCGACCAGATGCTGGCCGGCGACGCGACCCCCACCTTCGACATGGGCAACTGGTCGAGCGGCCCGGCGGTCCTCCCGCCGGTCCAGCTGGCGAGCTGAGCCGCACGGGCGTCACGGCAGCCACGGCCGCTCGGAAAATTCTTCGCGAAAATGCTTTGATTACGGAGATCCATCAGATAATTTCCTGCTGTTCGTTCCGCTCCCCTAGGAGCAGGACACTTCGAACAACGCACACGATTCGTCTCCATCGCTCACCGTTTTTGGTGTGAGATGGGACGGTCAACTAGGTCGAGCTTTCGGACGTCTCCCAGGAGTGCCGGAAGTCGAATCGAGGTAGCACCAATGGCAGTTGGTACCGTGAAGTGGTTCAACGATGCGAAGGGTTTTGGCTTCATCACCCCGGCGGATGGCTCGAAGGACGTGTTCGTCCATCACAGCGCCATCACGATGGAGGGGTTCCGCACCCTGTCCGAGGGACAGCGCGTCGAGTACGAGGTGACGCAAGGTGCGAAGGGGCCTGCAGCGCAGAACGTGCGGCCCGTCTGACGACGCTCACGTTCCGGCCGTCCGCGTGACGGCCGGTGCATCGACCCTGAAGGCGCCCGACCGGTATCCGGTCGGGCGCTTTTCTTTTGTCCATCGGCCGCCCGCGAAATGCCCCGGCCACGCGGGCGGGCCCCGGCGTCGCTCCGCCGCGACACGCGCGCGAGCGCGAAACGGCCCCCCCCGAGACCGCTCAGTCGTCCTCGCCGCTCGCCTCCGGTGCCACGCGGCCCGCGGCGCGCTCGGCCAGCACCTTGAGCTTCTTCTGCAGCCCCATCCGCGAGAGCCCGAGACGCTCGGCGGCGCGCGAGGCGTTGCCGCCACACTCGGCGAGCACCCGATCGATGAGCCGCCGCTCGAACGCATCGCGGGCGTCGCGCAGGCTGGTCAGCACCGCCGCCTCGTCGTTGGCCGCCGGGATCGGCGGCGTGGGTTGCGTCGGCGCCATGCGGATTCGCGGCGACAGCTGGTTCACGTCGATCCAGCCGTCGGGCTCGGTCAGCACCGAGGCGCGCTCGAGCTCGTTCTCGAGCTCGCGGATGTTGCCCGGGAACGGGTAGTGGCAGAGCAGATCGAGCGCCACCGGGCGGATCCCCGAGATGCGCTTGCCGAGCTTCTTCTGCATGCGGCTCAGCACCAGCGCCACCAGGAGCGGCACGTCGTCGCGACGCTCGCGGAGCGGCGGCAGGAAGATGGGGAACACGCTGATCCGGTAGTAGAGGTCCTCCCGGAAGCGGCCGTCGCGGACCTCCTCGGCGAGGTCGCAATGCGTGGCGCTGATGAGCCGCACGTCGATGGGAATCTCGTCCACCGCGCCCACCGGTCGGATCACCCGCTCCTGCACGGCGCGCAAGAGCTTCACCTGCATCGCCGGCGACATGTCGGCGACCTCGTCGAGGAAGAGCGTCCCGCCGCTCGCGACCTCGAAGAGCCCCTTGCGATCGCTGGTGGCGCCCGTGAAGGCGCCGCGGCGGTAGCCGAAGAGCTCGCTCTCGAGCAGCGTCTCGGTGATCGCACCGCAGTTCACGGCGACGAAGCGCCCCTCGGCGCGGCCGCTCGCCGCGTGGATGGCGCGCGCGATCCGCTCCTTGCCGGTGCCGGATTCTCCGCACAGCAGCACCGTGACGTCCGCCGGCGCCACCTTGAGCGCCAGCTCGAGTGCCTCGCGCACGCCACTCGACTTGCCGACGAAGCCCTCGATCTCCTCGCGCTCGCGCACCTCGAAGCGCAGCGCTCGGTAATCCTCCTTGAGGCGCTCGTGAGCCGCGGCGAGCTCCTCGTAGAGCCGCCGATTCTCGATCCGGAGCCGGCGTGCCTCGAGCGCACGGCGCACCCGCGCCGCGAGATCGTCCGGATCCCACGGCTTCGAGATGTAGTAGTAGATGTGGCCCTCGTTGACCGCCGCCACCACGCTCTCGATGTCCGTGTAGCCGGTGAAGAGGATCCGCACGACGTCGGGGTGGCGCGCGTGCACCTCCTTCAGGAACTCGACCCCCGTCATCACCGGCATGCGCTGGTCGGCCAGCACCACCGCGAACGTCTCGCTCTCCATCAGCGCCAACGCGGCGCGGCCGTCGCTGGCGCGGCGCACGCGGAAGTGCTCTCCCAGCGTCACCTCGAGCGAGTCGAGGACTCGTTCCTCGTCGTCCACGATCAAGACGGTCTCGTCCGGCTGGCTCACGCGCGCACCTCGTCGTTGGTCTTGCCGCGGACGGGCAAGCGCACCAGGAACTCGGCCCCGCCCGCGGGATGATTGCTCGCTTCGATCGTGCCGCCGTGATCGCGGACGATCCCGTAGCTCACCGAGAGCCCCAAGCCGGTGCCGCGAGTGGGGCCCTTGGTGGTGAAGAACGGTTCGAAGAGCCTGCTCGCGACCCCCGGCGCCAAGCCCGGCCCGGAGTCGCGGACGCGAATCTCGATCTGCTGCGGCGCCTCGCCCGTCGCGGGGCGAACGCACGACGCGATCCACACGTCGCCACGTCCGTCGATCGCATCGAGCGCGTTCGCCAGCAGGTTCACGAACACCTGATTGAGCGAGCCCGCCCTGCATGCGTAACGTGGCAGCCGGCCGTAGTCGCGGTGCACCTCGACGTTGGTGCCGTCGACGCGGTGATTGAGCAGCATCAGCGCGGTGTCGAGACTCTCGTTGAGGTCGATGGATTGGATCTCGCCTTCGCCGGCGCGCGCGAAGGTCCGGAGCTTCTCGACGATCGTCTTGGTGCGCTCGGCGCCGACCTGGCACCCGTCGATGAGCTTGCCGACCTTGGCGCTCAGGTCGTCGAGGCGCGCGCGATCCTGAGACGACGCCTCGCCCGCGGCGCCCGTCGCGCCGTCGCTGGCGCCACCGCTCGCGCCCGCGCCGCGCCGCGCGATCTCCTCGATCTCGCGGACGTAGCGAGCCAGGACTCTCACGTTCGCGTAGAGGAAGCCGAGCGGGTTGTTCATCTCGTGCGCGACACCCGCCACCAGCTCGCCGAGGGCGGCGAGCTTCGCCGACTGGACGAGCTGCGCCTGTGTCGTCTCGAGCTCGCCCTTGGCGCGCGCGAGGTCTTCCATGCGGCCCTCGAGCGTGGTGGTCGCGATGCGCAGCTCGCGGGAGATCCTGAGCACCACCATCGACGACACCAGGCTCACCAGCACCACCGCGGCGAGGGTCACCACGAAGGTGTCGCGCCCCACCGACGCGATCCGACCGAAGAACTCCTGGAGCGGCACCGCGAGCAACACCGCCCATCCGCTCACCAGCGAGCTCGGTCCCAGGCCGACGCCGATGCCGCCCAGGAGCGCATCGCTCGTGTGCACCACCAGCGGATCGGCGGATCGCACCGCCTGCGCCAGCGCGCCGACGCTCGACTCCCGCAAGCGCGCTGGCGTCCAAGCCGCCGGGATCTCGGCGGGTGCCTCGAGAAGCGCGCGCCCGTCTTCCAGGATCACGGCGACGCTGCGCGGGCCGCGCCGCAGCCCGTCGAGCGCCTCGCGCACCACGCGCAGGTCGAGGTCGAGGACGAGCTTGCCGACGGGGCGTCGATCGTCGTCGCGCACCACCGTACCGAACCGAAGCTGGCTCGCGCCTCCGGGCACGAGCCGCTCGACCGGAGGCTCGAGCTCGTCGGAGGCCGCATCGCGGATGGCGGCGAACGCCGCCTCGAGGTCGTCGCCAGCAGCGCGCATCGCGTCGCGGCGCGTGCGTGCCACCACGCCGCCGCCTTCGTCGCGGTAAGCGATCATCACGTACGCGGGGGACGCCTCCAGGAGCTGGCGCAGCGAGTCCTCGAGCGCGGCGGCGTCCTGCTCGACGGCGTCGTTGAAACCGAACACCACGTCGAAGTGGTAGCGCTGGATGAGCGCGCTGTGGGAGAGCGCCTTGAGGTCGCTGGCCGAGCGCGCCAACAGACCGTCGATGCGGCGCTGGGCCTCGCCCAACGCTCGTTCGATGCCGGCGCGCTCTTGCAGCTCGGCCTCGCGTCGCACGGTTCGGTGGCTCCACCACCCCATCAGCCCGAGCATCAGCGCCACCAGCGGCAGGATCGTGAGCAAGATCCGGGTCTCCGGGCGCCGGCCGGTCGCGCCCATGGCCGCCGGTGGCCGCGTCCCGGCGCTCATCGCACCACCTTCGATGCGTGCGCCTCGAGGTCGTGCGGAATGGCGAGCCCCAGCTCGGCCGCGACCTTGCCGTTGATCGCCACGCTCTCGGGCGGGTCGGAGACCGGCACTTGCGAGGCCGCTTCTCCGCCGAGAATCCGTCGCGCGAGCTCGGCGGCGCGCCGTCCCAACGCTCCATCGTCCACGTACACCGAGGCCAGCGCGCCCTCGCCGACCAGCTGCTCGGCGTGCACCAGCAGCGGCAAGCGCCGCTCGCGCGCGGTCCTGAGCAAGAGCGGCACGGTGTCCGGATTGATCCAGGTGCGATCCGGCGACACCCACAACGCGTCGACCGCGTCCGCCCCGGTGGTGGCCGCCATCAGCGCGTCGGCGGCATCGCCCTTGTTCACCGCGGGAATCGGCACCGGCTGCACCCCGAGCTCGCGAGCGGCACGCTCGGCTTCGGCGACCCACGCCGCCGAGCGATCCGGATCGAAGGGGATGCCGACACGCGCGGTGCGCGGCGCCAGCCGCTTGAGGAGCTTGAGCTGCGAGCTCGCGGGCACCACCTGACGGACGCCGGTGAGGTTCTCGGCGCTGGCGCCCGCGCCCACGGGATTCAGCACGCGTGCGTAGATCACGGGCACGTCCGGCAGCTCGCGGTGCACCAGCGTCGTGGCGTTCGCGCCCAGCGTGAGGATCAACGCCGGCGGCAAACGCTCGAGCGCCTCGACGAAACGTCGCACGTCGCCGCCCTCCGTGGGCAAGGTCAGCACGTCGACACGTGCCCCGACCGCGCCGCGAAACCCCGTGATCACGTCGTCGTAGAGCGCGAGGTCGCTCGACTTCACCGCCACGATGCGCGGCGGCGAAGCACCGTCCGCCGCGTGCGCGCGCGGCGCCGCGATCGACGACCACGCGGCGAGCCCGGCCAGGAGCGCGTGGCGAATCCCGACCCACCGCATCGGGACTTCCCTCAGAATCCGATCGTCAGGCGAGCATCGACGATCCGGTTGCCGCGTCCCCAGATGGGCAGCTCCTCGTCGAGCAGATTCCAGCCTTCGAGGGCGATCTCGGCCCGATAGGAGCTGAGCTCCCAGCCGAGGCGCGCGTTGAGCAGCCTCGTTCCGGAGATCGGAACGATGGTGTCGACGACCGACCCCGCGGTGAGCGTGGGCAGCGGGAACGCGAAGCCGTCCGACGTCGCTTCGAACGACACCAGACCGCGCCAGCCACGTAGCCACGGCGCCGGGATCCGCGCGACACGGAAGTTGAAGTCGGCGCTCACGACGCCGCGATGGGTACCGAGCGCCTCCGCGATGTCGAGGTCGCCGTAGCGATCCGCCTGATCGTACGGGTCGATGTACGCGTAATCGAACGCGACGGTGAGCCACGGCACTGGCTTCACGTCCACGGACGCCTCTGCGCCGAACGCCCGGTAGGAATAGCGGTTCGCGAACGGGATGTTGATCGGCGGCTCGGGCAGCAGCGGACCGAAGCCGACGATGCCGTCGACGTCCTCCAGGAACGTCTCGAGCTGGGTGTAGAGGCGCCCGTCCCAGTAGGCACCGCGATACCCGATCTCGTACGAGGTCAGCTCCTGGTAATCCAGGCTCGGGCTGCCGCGCAGCACCAGCAGGTTCGCCGCCGTGTCTCCCAGCAGGACCGGCGTCACGTCGAAGCGGCCGTAGAGCCCGAAGAGCGGGGGCGACGCGACACCTCGCCCCACGCCGAACCGCACGCTGTGGTCGGGCGCCGGCTTCCACACCAGCGCGCCGCCGGGAATGAAGACCGTTCCCGCGGGATGGAGCGTGTCCACCCGCGAGCTGACCGAGAGCGAGAGATCGTCCGTGATCCGCCACTCGTCGGACGCGAACACGCCCAGCGTGTCGAGCGACTCGCGCTCGCGGAACAGCCCTCCCTCCACCGTCTGGAACTTGTACGCGAGCCCGAGAAGGAGGTGGTTGTCCGCCGGCAACGACAGCGTCTGGCGGAGCTCGGCATCCACGCGATCCGCGGTGTTCTCGAGCGGGATCACCATGGCGGCGGCCTCGAGCCCGAACGCGAACTCGGTCCACGACACCTGCGCCGTGAGCTCGCCGCCCAGCAGCTCGCGTTGATGGCGCAACAGCGCGCTGCGCTCGGATGCGTCGTGCGCCTTGAACACCGTGCCGAAGAGCAGGTCGACGTCACCGTGGGTGAAGCTGCCGTCGAGCTCCCAGCGCGAGCGGTCCTCCAGATCGAGGACGTTGCGCAGCGAGACCTTGAGGAGATGGCTCGACGTGGCGTCGAGGTCGGGAAGCACGTTGTCGCGCCGCGAGAACTCCTCGACGTTCGTGAAGCCGGCGGTGATCTTGCTCGCCACCGCGCCCATCGAGAACCCGTGCGAGCCCATCAGGTCCGCGATCCCCGTGGGACCGCCCCCCGCGAGCTGAACGAGCGTGCCCTGGGTGCTCGGGTCGGCGGGATCGCGGGTCTTGATGTCGATCACCAGCGCCAACCCGCCGGGGCCGTAGATGGCGCCGTCGGGTCCTTGCACGACCTCGATCCTGTCGATGTCCGCCAAGAAGATCGGCAGCGGGGTCTCGAAATAGGTCCCGAGCCAGTCCTGCCGCACCGAGCGGCCGTCGAGGAGCACCTCGACGAACTGGAACCCCGCCGCGCTCGCCGAGCGCGCGGCGCCGACCTGGGTGTCGGCGGAGGTGGCGACCAGCGCACGCACCGACGGGACGCGCCGCAAGAACTCGCCCAGGTTCCGAGCGCCGGAGCTGCGGATGTCGTCGGCGGTGAAGACCTGCACGTTCACCGGCGAGCGCGAGAGCCGTTGCAGCCGCTTGCCGCCCGCGCCGATCAGCGGGTCCTCCTCGACCATCCACAGCATCTCCTCGTCGAGGCGCTCGGCCTCCGGCTTGCGCCCATCGACCGTCTCGGCGGGCTCCTCGGCTTGCGCACGGGGCATCCCGAGCGCCGCGAGCGCGGCGATCGCCGCGAGCAAGACGACGAGAATCGGAGATGGCCGCGCTCCGGCGCGCTGTGGACGCGCGGGAACGGGCACGCGATGACGTGGGGAGAAGGCGCGGGAAATCACCAGCTCTGGGTGCCAGAATCCGGCACGCGGGTCAATCCGCCGCCGGGCCTCACTCTCGCGGGGCCTCGGCTGCACGCGAGGTGCCACCCTCGCCTCCCGCCGGAATCGGCGGAATCGACGGATTTCTGGGTGATCCTGCGCGATTCGCCGAGAGGGCGGGCGCCACCTGCCAACGAAAGTGGCGAGCGGTGCAACTTTCGTTGCGGGCGCGGCGCGCCTGGTGACGAAAGTTGCGCGGCGGGGCTGGACGCGGTGTCTGACGCGTCAGCGCCCGAATCAGTAGGTGATCACCGAGCGGATCGACTCGCCGAGGTGCATGAGGTCGAAGGCGCGGTTGATGTCGTCGAGCGGCAAACGGTGGGTGATCATCGGATCGATCTCGATCCGCTTTTCCATGTACCAGTCGACGATCTTCGGCACGTCGGTTCGCCCCCTGGCGCCGCCGAACGCCGTGCCCCGCCACACCCGTCCGGTGACGAGCTGGAACGGTCGTGTCGAGATCTCCTCACCGGAAGCCGCGACCCCGATGATGACGCTCTCGCCCCAGCCCTTGTGGCAGCACTCGAGGGCCTGACGCATCGTCTTGGTGTTGCCGATGCATTCGAAGCTGTAGTCGGCGCCACCCTTGGTGAGGCTCACGAGGTACGGCACCAGGTCGCCGCCCACCTCGCTCGGGTTCACGAAGTCGGTCATGCCGAAGCGCTCGCCGAGCGACTTCTTGGCGGGGTTGAGATCCACCCCCACGATCTGCCGCGCTCCCACCAGCCTCGCGCCCTGGATCACGTTCAGGCCGATGCCGCCGAGGCCGAACACCACCACGCGCGCGCCGGCCTCCACCTTGGCGGTGTGGATCACCGCACCGATGCCGGTGGTGACGCCGCAGCCGATGTAGCAGACGGTGTCGAAGGGCGCGTCCTCGCGGATCTTCGCCACGGCGATCTCCGGCAGCACCGTGTGGTTCGCGAACGTCGACGTCCCCATGTAGTGATGGATCGTCTTGCCGGCGAGCGAGAAGCGGCTGGTGCCGTCCGGCATCACGCCTCTGCCCTGCGTCTCTCGGATCGCCTGGCAGAGGTTGGTCTTGCCGCTCAGGCAGTACTCGCAGGCGCGACACTCGGGCGTGTAGAGCGGGATCACGTGATCGCCCGGTCTCACGCTGCGGACGTCCTTCCCCACCTCCACCACCACGCCCGCGCCTTCGTGGCCCAGGATCGAAGGGAAGATCCCTTCCGAGTCCTTGCCCGAGAGCGTGTAGGCGTCGGTGTGACAGACGCCGGTGGCCTTGAGCTCGATCAGCACTTCGTTGGCGCGCGGGCCCAGAAGCTCGACGCTGTCGACGACGAGTGGCTTCCCGGGTTCGAACGCGATCGCGGCACGTGTCTTCATGGACGGTCCCTCCTCCCAGCGCGACCAAGGCTTATCACGCCCGCGCCATGGCGCGGGCTCGGCGGCGTCCGTGCGCGACGACGAACCGTCGACGCGCGAGCGCCACGCCGGCCGCGAAGACGCCGCCGGCGCCCGGACCGATGCGCAGCATGAGCGTTTCGCTCGGGAGTGGCGCGGGCAAGACGCGGATCGCGCGTCCGCCGCGCGAGGGCGCCGAGTCCACCGCCAGAGCGCCTGAGCTTCTCCGGTGCCCGGGCGAAGCCGTTGCGGCGCGATCGTGGACGATGGTACGACGAATCATCGAATCGTAATATCCCTGCCTCACAATCGACCCAACGATATCCGCGAACGCGATCCGGACCGGCTGCCGTATTCGTATTACGAATATTACTTGCGTATGAACATTGAGACATCACGATGAGCACTCGACGACGCCGACTCTTCTGGCCGACTGGCAGCACCGGGCCGACGCCGATCGTCGCGATCGCGGCGTTGGTCTTCGCCACCCGCGCAGGCGCCGAAGGCGGCGTGCCTGCGACTGCGAGAAGCCAGCGTCCGCAGCTACTGCTGGCCGTGGCGGATTCGCCAGCCCTCACCGAGACCGAAGAGGTCGAGGTGGTGGGTCGCGGCGAGAACCTGGTGGGGGTGGCCGGTGCGGCTTCGGAGGGGCGCGTCGGCCAAGACCAGATCGAGGATCGCCCGTTCCTTCGCCCCGGCGAGACGCTGGAGGTGGTGCCGGGGCTGATCGCCACACAGCACAGCGGCACCGGCAAGGCGAGTCAGTGGTTCCTGCGTGGCTTCAACCTCGACCACGGCACCGACTTTGGGCTCACCGTGGAGGGCGTGCCCATCAACCTGCCCACGCACGCGCACGGGCAGGGCTATCTCGACGTCAACTTCCTGATCCCCGAGCTCATCGAAGTGATTCGGTTCGAGAAGGGGCCGTATCACGCCGATGTCGGTGATTTCTCGTCCGCGGGCATGGCGCAGCTCCAAACGATGAACGCACTTCCTCATGGTCTCGTGAGCGCCGGAATCGGTCAGGACGACTACTGGCGCGGTCTGCTCGCGGATTCACCGAAGCTCGGCGAGGGTCATCTGCTCTACGCGATCGAGGCGCAGTATTACGACGGACCGTGGGAGGACCCCGAGAACCTCGCCAAGTTCAACGGTGAGCTGAAATACACGCTCGGCAATCGCACGGACGGGCTCTCGATCTCGGCGTTCGGCTACAGCGCCGAATGGGACTCGACGGATCAGATCCCGCGCAGGGCAGTCCAGGAAGGGCTCATCTCTCGGCTCGGCACGCTGGACCCCACCGACGGCGGCAAGACGCTGCGCGCGATCCTCGCGGTGAACGGCTGGCGCGGCGAGGAAGATCGCTCTCGCTTCACGGCGTACGTGAGCTACTACCGGCTCAACCTGTTCTCGAACTTCACGTACTTCCTCGACGATCCCGTGAACGGCGATCAGTTCGAGCAGGCCGACCGGCGCATCATCGCCGGCGGCCAGGCGAGCCAGGACCTGAAGGTCGATCTCGGCGGCTTTGCCCTGAACAACACCTTCGGGCTCCAGCTCCGCAGCGACTTCATCCCCCAGGTCGGGCTCTACCACACGCAGGCGCAAGAGCGCCTGGAGCGAATCCGCGACGACAACGTCAACGAAACCAGCCTCGGCCTCTACGCCAAGAGCGAGACGCCCTGGACCGACTGGTTCCGCTCGATCGTCGGTTTGCGCAGCGACGTCTACTACTTCTCGGTGGCGAGCAGCATCCCGGAGAACTCCGGCAACGAATGGGACGGCCTCGCGAGCCCCAAGCTCGGGCTCGTCTTCGGCCCGTGGGCCGACACCGAGATCTACGCCAACGCGGGCCTCGGCTTCCACTCGAACGACGCGCGCGGCACCACCATCCGCGTCGACCCCAAGACGGGCGAGCCGGCGAGCCCGGTCGACCCGCTGGTGCGCACCAAAGGCGCCGAGATCGGTGCCCGCACCGCGCTTCTGCATGGGCTGCAATCGACCGTCGCTCTGTGGTGGCTCGACGTGGATTCGGAGATTCTGTTCGTCGGCGACGCGGGCACCACGGAGCCGAGCCGCCCCAGTCGCCGCTACGGCCTCGAGCTCGCGAACTACTGGAAGCCGGTCGAGTGGCTGGCGCTCGATGCCGACGCCTCGCTCTCGCACGCCGCGTTTCGCGACTCCGACCCGGCCGGCGACCACATTCCTGGCGCGGTGGAGGTGGTGGTGAGCGCGGGCGCGGCGCTCGACTTACCCCATGGCCTCAGCGCCAGCTTGCGCACCCGCTACTTCGGGCCGCGTGCGCTGATCGAGGACGACTCGGTGCGGTCGGAATCGACGTTGCTCACCAACCTGCGCGCCGGGTGGACCTACGACAACCTCGGACTGCACCTCGACGTGCTCAATCTCTTCGACTCGACCAGCCACGACATCGACTATTTCTTCCCGTCGCGCATCTCCCTCGACGAGCCCGCGGAGGGCGTCGACGATCTCCATTTCCACCCGGCGGAGCCGCGCGAGATTCGGGGGTATGTGACGTATCGGTTCTGACCCGCTCGTCACCGCCGTGATGCACGCCTGCTTCCAACGCGACACGCTTTCTCGCTAAGGTCGCGCGACCTCTCGATCGTCGCGCCACGAGAACCGCATGAACCCACGCACGCTCTTCGATCACCTCGTCCGCAACTACGCGCTGAGCCGCCGCGAGGCGCTGCGCGAGGTCGTGAAACTCGCCGGTCTCGCCGCGGCAGCGCCGCTGCTGGACGCGTGCGGCGACGGCTCGCCCGCGCTCACCGCCGCCGACCTCGCGCCCGAGGACGTCCCCATCGACCACGTCGTCTTCGTGATGATGGAGAACCGCACCTTCGACCACTACTTCGGCAGCTTGAGCCTCGTCGAGGGACGCAGCGCCGTCGACGGGCTCACGGGCACCGAGTCGAACGCGCTTCCCGACGGCACGCCGGTCGCGCCGTTTCGGCTCACCGATCTGTGCGTGGCGGACCCGCCGCACGGCTGGTCGTCGAGCCGCAACGAATTCGCGGATGGCGCCAACTCCGGCTTCGTCACCGAGCACTTCGAGGACGTCCAGGACCCCACGGTCGCGTCGCAGGTCATGGGCTATCACGATCGAGCGCTGCTGCCCTTCTACTATGGCCTCGCCGACGAGTTCACGCTCTGCCAGCGCTGGTTCGCGTCGGTCATGGGCCCCACGTGGCCCAATCGGTACTACTTCCACACCGCGCAGTCGGCCGGGCTCAAGTCGAACGATCTGCTGCCGTACGCGATCCCGACGATCTACGACCTGCTCGATGCTGCCGGTATCTCGTGGCGCTACTACTTCACCGATCTGCCGTTCGTGGCGCTGCTCGCGCTGAGGAACGACTCGGCGAACGGCCTGCGCATCGACTTCCAGAGGATCCAGCAATACGGCCGGAACATCGTGCCGGTCGCTCGCTTCGCGGAGGACGCCGCCCAAGGCAATCTCCCCCAGGTATCCATCGTCGATCCGTCCTTCGCTCTCGCCGACGACCATCCGCCCCACCACGTCCAGCTCGGGCAGGGCTTCGTGTCGAGCCTCTACCACTCCCTCGCCGCGAGCCCGCAATGGGAGCGCAGCCTGATGCTCCTCACGTACGACGAGCACGGCGGTTTCTTCGACCACGTGCCGCCCCCCAAGGCCGCCGACGAGCGCGCCGGCGACGGCTTCGATCAGCTCGGCTTCCGCGTGCCGTCGCTGGCGATCGGCCCCTGGGTGAAACGCGGCCAGACCTCCAACGAGATCCTCGACCACACCAGCCCGCTCGCGTTCCTCGAGTGGCGCTGGGGCTTGCCGTCACTCACCCAGCGCGACGCCGCCGCCAATCGGCTCCTCGACGTCCTGGACCTCTCGCGAATCGCCACGCGCAAACCGCGCGCGGCACCTACGCTGCCCGAGGTCGTCGTGGACAAGAGCCAGTTCCGCGCCTACTGCGTCACCGGCAACCTCACGGATCTGGAGATCGCGGCGAATCGCGGCTGGATCCCGCCCCAATGGGATCTCCGTGCCGACGTCGAGCGAACCGTCGAGACCATGATTCGCGGCCTCGCCCTTCACGGCGCGGGCGGTATGCGGTAACCGCCCGACGCGGCGGATGGCGGGCGGCGGACGCCGCCCGCCTCGTGTCCCACACCAAGGCTCCGCGCGCGGGCGCCCCGCGCGCGGCGACGCACACCCATTCGCGCAATCAGCTCAAGAATCTCGCCCCGATGCCGACCTCAAAGGAGGTATCTCGGCAGGAGCTCGCCTTGAGCAACGCGTCCACCGCCCGAATTCGCCGCGCCGGCGCGAGCAGCGGCTCGCCCGACGTCCTGACGCGCGAGCTGGCCGCGGCGCTCGACGACGCGGGGGCCGCGTGCACGATGGTGTTCGCGTCCCCCGATCTCGACCGCGAGGTGCTCGCGAACGCGTTTCGCGCACATCTGCGAGCCGATCGCGTGATCGGTTGCACCACGGCTGGCGAGATCGGGCCCGGCGGTCTCGGCGCCGGCGGCCTCGTGGGCTTCACCTTGCCCGCATCGGATTTCCGCGTGGTGCACGCGTGCATCCCGAACGTCCGCGCGCTCCGATTCGCCGACGGCGAGGCGCTGGTTCGCGAGCTGCGCGATCGTCTCGCCGCTGGCGGCGTGACTCCAACCGGCCGCAACACCTTCGCGGTGTTGCTCATCGACGGCCTCTCCGCCCGCGAGGAAGTCGTGGTGAGCGCCACCAGCAGCGCCTTGCGGGACATTCCGCTCGCCGGGGGCTCGGCGGGCGACGGGCTGCGCTTCCACGAAGCGGCGGTCTACGCCGATGGCGCGTTTCGCTCCGGAAGCGCGGTGGTGGCGCTGGTGCAGACGGATCGCCCCTTCGTGCCGCTCAAGATCGAGCACTTCGTTCCGGGTGCCGTCAAGATGGTGGTCACGGAGGCCGATCCCAGCCAGCGCATCGTCCGCGAGATCAACGGGGAGCCGGCCGCGGAGGAATACGCGCGGCTCGTGGGCCTCGAGCCTGGGAACCTCACCGCGATGGCGTTCGCGACCCATCCGGTGGTGGTGCAGGTGGGCGGACGCACCTACGTCCGCTCCATCCAGAAGGTCAACGACGATGGCAGCCTGACGTTCTTCTGCGCCATCGACGAAGGCGTGGTGCTCACGCTGGGCGAGAGCGCGGGCTTCGTGGAAAGCCTCGCGACCGGCATGGCGGCGATCGATCGGCAGATCGGACCGCCCGAGCTGGTGATCGGCTTCGACTGCATCCTGCGCCGCCTGGAGGTGGAGCGCTGCGATCTCGAGGCGCCGATCTCGCAGCTCTTCGCCGACCACCGCGTCATCGGCTTCTCCACCTACGGTGAGCAGTTCAACGCGATGCACGTGAACCAGACCTTCACGGGAATCGCGATCGGCGCGCAGCCCGCGCCTCGGTGAGCCGGCGATGTCCGTCGACCTCGAGACGCGGATCGCCGAGCTCGAGCGGCGCGTCCAGAAGCTCACCAAGATCAACACCGTGCTCATGCGGCGTGTGGAGCACGATCTCGACGCGCACGGCAGCGCGTACGCCATGTTCCAGTCGGCGATCCTGCTGGAACGCCAGGTCGAGCAGCGCACCGCCGAGCTCGAGCGAGCGCTCGGCGATCTGGTGAGCTCGAACCGCGAGCTGGCCACGGCCCGCGAGGCCGCGGACGCGGCCAGCCGCGCGAAATCCGACTTCCTCGCCATGATGAGCCACGAGATCCGCACGCCGCTCAACGGCGTGATCGGCCTCGCGAACCTGCTCGCCGAGACCGCGCTCGACGAGCGGCAGCGCGACTACGTCGAGAGCATCCGGCATTGCGGCGACGCGCTCCTCGATCTGGTGAGCGACGTCATGGACTTCTCGAAGATCGAGGCGGGACGGCTGGAGCTCGAATCCATCCCATTCGACCCGCGCGAGCTCGTCCGGACCACCATCGACCTGTTCGCCGTGCGCGCCATGGCGAAGGGGCTGACGCTCGACCTGTACGTGGACGACGACGTGCCGCCGCGGGTCCGCGGCGACCCCGCGCGGCTCCGCCAGATCCTCGTGAACCTGCTGGGCAATGCGCTCAAGTTCACCGATCGAGGCGGGATCACGTTGACCCTGGCGAGCGACCGAAGCGGTCCGCGACCGGGATTGCGATTCGCCGTCGCCGACACCGGCATCGGCATCCCGCTCGAGGCGCAAGGAAGGCTCTTCCGCGAGTTCACCCAGGCCGACTCGTCGACCACCCGTCGCTACGGCGGGACGGGCCTCGGCCTCGCGATCTGCAAGCGGCTGGTGACGCTCATGGGCGGGTCCATCGTCCTCGAGAGCGCGCGCGGCGCGGGATCCACGTTCTCGTTCCACGTGCCGGCGCAAACCGAGACGGAGCTGCCGGTGAGCTCCGGGACACGCGCGAGCGACGACGCCGATCTCGACCTGCGCGGGCTCACGACCGTGCTCCTGGTCGAGGACAATCCGGTCAACCAGTTGATCGTGGTCACCATGCTCGAGAACTGCGGCGCCAACGTCGAGGTCGCGAGCAACGGCCTCGAAGCGGTGGAGCAGATCCACCGCGCCCCGTTCGACTTGGTGCTGATGGACTGCCAGATGCCCGAGATGGACGGCTTCGAGGCCACCCGCGCCATCCGTCGCATTCCGACCGAGGCGGGCCGCGTGCCGATCGTCGCGCTCACCGCCAATGCCGTCGCCGGCGACGTCGAGCGTTGCCTGGAGGCCGGCATGGACGACTACCTCGCGAAGCCGCTGCGCAAGCCCGAGCTCCTGCGGGCGCTGCGCCGTTGGCTGCCCGTCGCGCAGCTCGATCCCGGCGCCGTAGCGAACGCGCGCTGAGCCCTGCGCGCCGGCGCGCGGGCCTCGACCTCCACGCGGGCGCGCAGGCGCCGCCGTACGCGGGCACCAACGCGTCGGGTAGACTCCGCGCGCCCCGCGTCGAGGATGCTCATGCCGCACCGAATCGTTTCGCTCCTGCCGTCGGCCACCGAGATCGTGTGCGCGCTGGGCGCGCGCGGCGAGCTGGTGGGCGTCTCGCACGAATGCGACCACCCCGGCGACGTGGTGGGGTTGCCGGTGCTCACCAGCCCCAAGTTCGGCAAGCAATCGTCGAGCGCCGCGATCGACGGCGCGGTCCGCGACGTGGTGCGCGAGGCGCTGGCGGTCTACGACATCGACACCCAGCGCCTCGGCGAGCTCGCCCCCGACGTGATCGTGACGCAAGACCTCTGCGACGTGTGCGCGGTGTCCATCCAGGACGTGCGCGCCGCCGTCGCGCGGCTCGCGCACCGCGACTCGATCGAGGTCGTGAGCCTGAGCCCGACCTGCCTCGACGACATCTGGGCCGACGTGCGGCGCACGGCGCAGGCGCTCGGTCGCCGCGCCGACGGCGAACGAGTGGTCGAGCAAGCGCTGGCGCGCATCGAAGCGGTGCGCGGGCGCGCCGCCCGAGCGGCGGCGGCGAGCGGCACGCGACCCCGCGTGCTCTCGATCGAATGGCTCGAGCCGGTGATGGTCGGCGGGATGTGGATGCCCGAGCTGATCGACATCGCCGGCGGGACCCCGATGGTCACGCAGCCGCGCGACCATGCGCCCACGCTCTCGCGTGAACGGCTCGAGGCGCTCGATCCCGAGGTGGTGCTCATCAAGCCGTGCGGCTATCCGCTCGCGGAATCCTTTCGCGAGCTCGCGCTCCTGCCGCGGGTGCTGCCGTGGGATCGCTGGAACGCGGTGGCCGCGGGGCGCGTCTACCTCGCCGACGGCAACGCGTACTTCAATCGCCCCGGGCCGCGGATCGTCGATTCCCTCGAGATCCTCGCGGCCTGCATCGCGCCCGACGCGTTCGCCGACTTCCGCGCCGCCCATGCGCCCGCGGTGCGCCGCATCCGTCGCGACCTCGTGCCCGAGGCCTGGTGAGACGCTTCTGGCCGCGGCTTGCGAGCCAGCCGCCGGGGCCGGTCACCCAGGGCGCCTACGATCGGTTGGCGCGCTTCTACGACTGGTCCGGGGCAGCCGATTTCTCCGACGCCTGCCTGACGGCGACGCGCGACGCGCTCGCACGGCTCGCGCACGCGCCGCGCAACTGCCTCGACATCGCGTGCGGCACCGGCACCTTCGTGATCGAGATGGAGCGTCAGGGGCTCGCCGCGGTGGGCATCGACCGCTCGCACGCGATGTTGCAGGAAGCACGCGCCAAGGCGCACAAGCTGCACTCCCGGCCGCTGCTCGTCTGCGCGGACATGCGCGACTTCACGCTGCGAGCACGATTCGACCTCGTCACCTGCTTCTACGACGCCCTCAATCACGTCACCGACGCAGCCGGCGCCGCCGCGGCGATCGGCAACGCCGCGCGCCACCTCGCCCCGGGAGGCATCTACCTCTTCGATACCAACAACGAGCGCATGTTCGAGCGCGTGTGGTCGGGGCCGCGCGAGACCATCGACGTCGGCACCGGGTTGGTGGAGATCGACTACCGCTACGACCCGGTCCGCGGCTCCGCCGCGGCACAGGTGACGTTCCGCCGCCGCGGCGAGGCGCCGATCAGCGGCTGGGTTCACGAACGCTGCCACCCGCGCGCCGAGATCGAGGACGCGCTCGGGCGCGCCGGCCTCGAGCTGGTGTGCCGCGATCCGCACCCCTACTTCCGCGGCAGCGACGCCTCGCTCAAGGATCTGTGGCTGTGTCGGAAGCCGTGAGCGACGCCGCCCGCGCCCTGGGCCGCTCGCGACTGGCGAGCGCGGCGGCCGCCAGCGCGACCAGCGGCAGCACGTCCGCGAGCCAGGTCACCGCGACGAAGCGTCGCCCGTCGCCCGCGTAGAAGTAGAGCGGCTCGAACGGGTCCTCCGCGTTGCCGAGCACCAAGACGGGCGACGCGAAGAACGCGAGCGCCAGCGCACCCGTGAGCCAGAGGTTGCGGACGCGATCGAACAGGATCCCCAGCGCCAACGCCCGCGCCAGCTCGCGCAGCCAGATCTCCCCGCCGGCGTACGCGTCGTCGATCATGCCCACCCGCGCGAGCAGCGGCAGCCGATAGAGCGAGGAGAGCACCGCCACCAGCGCGATGGCACGGGCGCGTCCCCAGCGTGCGCGCGCGTCGCCGAGCAGCACTCCACGCCACGCCAGCTCGTCGCCGAGCACCACCGCCGCCACGAGCAACGCGGCGCGCCCCACGAAGGCGCGCATCAGGTCCGGCGCGCCACGATCGACGCCGTCCGAGATCTCGATCCAGCCCAGTCTCCACCCGACGAAGAGCGGCAGCGCCCAAGCGATCAGCGCCAGCACGAGCCACGAAACCCCGCGCATCAGGCCGCGCGTGGTGATGCCCACGTCCGCGAGGCGCGCCGGGCGATCGAGCACCAACGCGAGCAGCCCGGCGAGCAAGCCGTAGACCGGCAGGGCCTGCGGATCGTGCTTGCCCGGCGTGAAGAAGAGATAGGGCGCTTGGGTGGCGAGCACGATCAGCGTGATCGCCACGAAAGGCCGGCGCTCGCTCGTGTCCAGCTCGGTCATGGTCGCGGCCCGTCGCGATCGGCGCCATGCGCGCCTCGCGACGGGCCGCCAATCCTACTGCCGATGCGCGTCACGATGCAGCACATCGTGACCGCGGCTCACTCGCTCAATCGTGCCAGCGCTCGACCCAGTGCGCGGGAACCCAGCGACCGCAATCCCAGTAGCCCGCCACCCACACGCGCACCGGCCGCGGGCAGGGCCGCGCGTAGACCGCGGGTGCCGTGACGTAGACCGGGCGCGAAACGTAGACCGGCGCCGGTACGTAGACGGCAGGCGGCGCGTACACGACCCGGGGGGCGAAGAAGGGGCGAAACGGCGCGTGAACGCCGATGCTGACGCTGACGCCAGCGTGAGCGGTGCGCGGCGGCGCCGCGGCCAGGATCGCGGCCAGCGCGACCACCGTGAGCGAGAAGCGTTTCCAGCGACGAACCGAGATGTCCTCGACCTTCATGGTGAATCCTCCGCGAGCAACCACGCGAACGAGAACGCGCGCGTTGCGGGCGAGAGGACTCCACGAATCGTGCCAGCTCCGCCGGGCGCCACCGATCGCTCGAAGCGGGGCTTTTTCGCGCATTTCCGCGGCAGCCGGCGTCGCGCCCGTGACGCGGCGGGGGCGCGTGTCAAGTGTGTTTACACGCCGTGCTCGCGCGCGGTGCCCGGCGCACGACGGCTTGGCCGCCGCCGGAGCGTGGTGCGAGCGTCGGACCTCGGCGAGGCTGGCTCAGCTCTCCGGGCGACGCATCTGGAAACGCTCCAGGCGATCGTAGACCCACGGGCGCGATACGCCGAGCCGCCGCGCCGCGGCCTCGATCACCCAGCCGCTCTCCTCGAGCGCGCGGCTCAGCGCGACGCGCTCGACGTCGGCGCGGATCTCGTCGAGGTTTCGCCCCCGGCCTAGCTGCGCCACGACCGCGTCGGCGAGCGTGTCGCCCGACGCTGGCTCGGCGCCACCGACCGCGCTCGGCGGCGCCGCGGGCGCGGCGGCGGGCTCACCGCCGAGCCCCAGATCGCTGGGGCTCAGGAACGCGCCGTCGTCCGCCTTGCGGACCACCGCGTCGCGGATGGTCTCGACGAGCTCCCGCACGTTTCCCGGCCAATCGTGAGCGCGCATCGCCGCGATCGCGTCGTCGTCGAAGCCGAGCACGGCCCGCGAGTAGTCGCGATTGAACCGGTCGAGCCAGTGGCGCGCGATCGCCGGGACGTCCTCCGTGCGCTCCCTGAGCGGTGCGATGCGAACCCGCGAGCCGCGCAAGCGATAGTAGAGATCGCGCAGGAACCGCCCCTCCTCGATCGCCGCTTCCAGGTCCTCGTTGGCCGCGGCGACGACGCGCACGTCGACGCGCTTCTCCTCGCGCGCGCCCACGGGCAAGAAGCGGCCGGCGTCGAGGAACCGCAGCAGCTTGGCCTGGATCGCGACGGGCGCCTTGCCGATCTCGTCGAGGAAGAGCGTGCCGCCGGCCGCCGCCTCGACCAAGCCAGCGCGATCCACGGCGCCGCTGAAGGCGCCCCGTCGCGTGCCGAAGAACTCGCCCTCGAGAAGCGTCTCCGGGATCGCGGCGCAATTCACCGCCACGAACGGGCCCGCCGCGCGCGCGCTCCCGTCGTGGATGGCCCGCGCCACCAGCTCCTTGCCGGTGCCGGTCTCGCCGAGCAACAGCACGTGCGTGGCCACCCGTGCCACCCGCGCGATCTCCTCGCGCAGCCGCCGGATCTCCGCGCTGGTGCCCACGATGCCGTCGATCCGCGCGAGTCGCTCGCGCTTCAGCCGTTCGTTCTCGCGGATCACCGCTTCGAGCGCGCGGTGCTCGTCGAGCGAATCGCGCACCACCCGCACCAGCTCCTCGGCTCGATAGCCCTTCTCCAGCAAGCGATTGATCCGACCCGCGTTCACCGCGTCCGCGAGCTTGAGCTCCCCCGCGTAGGCGGTCACCAGGATGCGACGCGCGCGCGGGGCCAATCGCGCCGCCTCGCTCAAGAGCCCGATGCCGTCGGGCTGGCCCGGCATCTTGAGATCGGAGAGCACCACCGCGAGCCGGGCGCGCTCGCGCTCCAGGATCGCCAGCGCCTCACGGCCGTTGCCGGCGGTGAGGATCTCGACCCCGTGCGCCGCGTCGAGCCCGTGATCCGCCAGCGTGTAGACCAGCGCGTCGAGCTGACCGCGGTTGTCTTCCACGACCAGGATCGCGTCCGAGGGTGCCTCTGCCTCGCCGGCGGGCGACGCGGTCTCGCTCACGCGCGCGTCCCTTCCGAGCCGGCCGCCGACGTGCCGAGGGGCAGGCGCACCTCGAAGGTGGCACCGCCCAGGCGACCGGGGCTCGCGCAACGCGCGTGACCGCCGTGCGCCGCGGCGATCTCGTGCACCAGGAAGAGGCCGAGCCCCGTGCCGCGTCCCACCTCGCGGGTGGTGAAGAAGAGATCGAAGATCCGCTCGCGGACGCGCGGATCCACGCCGGCCCCATCGTCGTCGACGGTCATCACCGCGTCGTCCCCCTCGATCCCCAAGCGCAGCGTCACGCGATGTGATCCTCGCCCCGAAGCGCGGCCCTCGTCCACCGCCGCGATGGCGTTCGAGAGCAGGTTCTGCGGGATGCGCGCGATCGACGCCGTCGCCTCGATCCACAGCTCGCGGGGCGCGTCGATCTCGAGCTCGATCGTGCCCGACCAGCGGGCGCGGAGCTCTTCCGCTGCCCTGCGACAGTCGGCGGCGAGATCGTGGCGCTCGCGGCGATCGCTGCCCACGCGCTGCACCGCCGAGATCTCGTCGAGGATGGCGCGCATCCGCGCGACGTTCTCCTCGCCACCCGCGAGCAGCCGCGTGATCCGCTCGGTGAGCTCGCGCCGGCGGGCGTCGGCCAGGGCGCCGGCGGCCAGCTCCTCGTGGTACTTGCGCACGAGGCCGAGGGCTTGGTCGAGGGCGTGCACCGGGTTCTTGAGCTCGTGGGCTGCGCCGCCCACCAAGAGCCCCATCGAGGCGAGCCTGCGGGCGCGCTCGCCCTCGGCGATGCGGGCCGCCATCTCGTTGAGATCGTGCGCCACCGACGCCAGCACGTCGGTGCTCGCCACCTCGATGCGATGGGTGAAATCGCCGCGCGCGAACCGCTCGATGCCGTCTTGGACCCGGCTCAGCGGCTCGGTCGAGCGCCGCGCCACCGCGATCCCGAGCGCCACTCCCGCCGCCACCAGGAAGGCGCTCACCCACAGATAGCGGCGCGCGAGCTGCTGGAAGAGTGCCAGGTGCGGCGACGCGAACGCCGCCGCCACCAGCGCCGTGGCTCCCGGCAGGAACTGGGTGTCGTCGACCCAGCGGCCGATGTCGCGGCTCATCGCCTGCACGGCATCCACGTCGACGCGATCGGTGAGCGGTCCTGGGATCAGCGCGAGCCCGTCCACCAGCCGCTCCGCCGCCGCCAACGGCTCGGGCAGCTCGACTGCGCCACCGTGCTCGGCGGCGCCTCCGCCCGCCAGGCTCGCCGGCACCAGCACCCGCGATTCCAGGCGAGCGAGCGCGCCGCTCAGCGAGACCAGCGCGTCGAGCGCCTCGCGCTCCGCGGACGAGTCGGCGATCTCGGGCGCGCGCTGCTCCGACGAGTAGCGTTCCAGCACCTGAGCGGAGAGCGTGTCGAGGATGCGCCGCACGGCGAGCGCGAGGCCGCTCGTGCGCGCCAGCTCGGGTGGCGGAACCGGACGCGCGAGAGGCACCGTGCCGACGCGCAGGGTCACGTCGCCCTTGCGCCGCGTCTCGACCCCGTCGAAATCGGCGCCCGAGGCGAGCGCATCGGCGAGCACCCCGTCGAGCTCCGCCGCGAGCGCTGCCGCATCGGCGCCGGCGCGGCCCATGCGATCGACGATGGCGGCCTTGGGAATCGCCTCGTGGCGCCGCGCCGGCCGCCCGGCGCGCGCCGCGTCGACCACCACGTAGGCGAGCACGCGCGGGTCGGGCTCGAGCGAACGGACGATGGGCGCCGCGTCGGGGTTCGAGCTCGCTCCGGCCGAGCCCAGCAAGCGCGCCTGCACGAACGCGTCGGCCGCGAGCGAGTCCGCGAGGTCGCGCCACGGCTCGTCGACTCCCGTGCGAAAGAGCCGCTCGGTCATCGCGCGGTGCACGGAGAAGAAGGCACCGGCCACCGCCAGCACCACGGCGACGGTGTAAGCGACGACGCGGTTTCGATAGGACACGCGCGGCGATCCAACCGGGACGGGCCGCGGAATCGCGGCCTGGACTCGTGTAAGCGACGATGACACGGGCGGCAAGGAATCGCGCACGGGCGGGGCTCGTTGCACGCTCCGCGCCCGTCTCGCCGCGCATCCATCCGCCCACCTGCGCGCCCTTCCGCGCGCGCCGGCCGTGCGAACACCCGGCGCGCCGGGCGCAAGCGCGCGGATTCGCAAGCAAGCTCGCTCGTGGGGCGCAGCTCCCGTCGTGGCTCGCGAGCGACTCCGGCCACGGAATCGGTGCCACTCGACTTGGGCACTCGACTTGCGGATGGAGCGAGCGAGGAGGGAGCTCGCGCTGGCATTCCGTCGGCGCGACCAACGTCACGATGAAGACCCCGAGCTGGATGTGGATGCGGTCGATGCCGAACCGATGGCGCGTCACGGCGCTGGCGAGCTTGCTCGCCGCGCTCGTCGCCGGCGCGGGCGGTTGCTACGGCGGCGATCTCGGTCTCGTCATCGACGACGATCACGACGGACCGTGCTGCTCGGAGCCGCCTCCCGGCGGCCCGCTGATCGTCGATCTCGCGGGCTTCGACGATCTCGACGGCTTCGTGGAACCAGGCGGCTTCGTCCACCTCTACGAGGGACTGGTGACCACGGACGCCGGCACGGTGGCGTTCGCGAGCTTCGATCTCTCGCGAATCCCCCCCAACGCGCGAATCCGCTGGGCGGACCTGGTGCTCACCAACGCCTGGTGGAGTGCCTGCTGTGGCACGATCGAGCTCGACGTGAGCACGGTCCCGTACGGCAACGCCCTCGACTCGGGCGATCCCAGCATCGCCGGCTACGACACCGTGGCGTTCTCCCTCGGTGCGGCGGCCGAGGGTGCGGCGGTGACGCTCGACGTGTCCGCGCTGGTCGCGACGGAAGTAGAGTACGGCGCGACGCTCTTCCAGGTGCGCCTCGACTCGTTCGGCGGCGATCTCGGCTTCGAGGACGCGGGCGGCAACCTGGGACTCGGCACGGGGCTGGCGCCGATCCTCACGGTGAGCTACGACTGAGCGCAGGAATCGCGTGCATCCTCTCGCTCCCCTTCCCGGACGAACCTCGACGACGGCGCGCGCGGGCGCGCTGCTCCTCGTCGCCGCGCTGCTGCTCGACGCCAGCGCGGCGCACGCCGATTGGTGGCGGCCGCGAAACAGCGTGAGCGGCGGCTCGGCGAGCGGCGGTGGTCGCGATCGGGGCGGCTCCGGATCGGGCTCGAGCTCGGGCGATTCCCAACCCAGCTCGCGACCGCGCGGCTACTCGCCCGGCTCGTGCAACTGGGTCACGATCTCGCGCCAGCCCCAGTACAAGGATCCGTCGGGGCGCATGGTCTACGAGATCACCCAGAAGAACACGTGCACAGGAGAGGTGCGCACGTTCTTCGGTTACTGAGCTTGCGCGCCGATGGCGCGCGACACGAGCGCGGCGATCCGCCGGTGCCCGAGCGCGTTGGGATGGAAGCCGTCGACCTCGACGTAGAGCGGTGAGCGTAGCGCGGTCGCGACGTCGACCACGTTCGTGCCCGTCGCGGCCCCGACCGCGCGCACCGTCGCGTTCACCTCGTCCACCCAAGCGGGCCTCACGAGCGCCGCGAACGGATGCGTGAGGAGCAACGTGCGCCGACCGGCGCGCGCGCGGCGCTGGCCATCATGGCTGGCCCGGACGGTACTCCCGCTCCAGGTGCGCGCGCACTTGCGCTTCGGTGAGCAGCACCGGCTTCCATTCGTGGCGCGCGAAGAGCGGCGCCTGGTCGGCATAGTGCGGCGAGCGCGGCACGGTCGACGCGGCGCCGTAGTTGTGGATGCTCTTCGAGTGGACCTCGCCGTTCGCGTCCCAGGTCACGAACATCACCAAGCCGTCGCCGTCGTGGGCGGTGAAGCGACCGTCGACCAGCGGATCGCCCTCGATGGCGCGCACCACATCGGGGCCGCCGTCGAGCGGAAGGTCGAGATCGCCGCGACGCAGCCGATTCACGTCGCCCCACGGTGGGTCGATGCGGCCGTGGGTGTGAAGAAGCGCGCGCGCCGCCGCGAGCACGGAATCCCGTGGAGCGCTCGCAGCGGCAAGCGGATCGAGCGCGCCGCGCCAGGTCGGGTGCGCGGCGAGGATGGCGAGCGCCGCCGCGGGATTGCGCGCGTCCGTCCGCAGGTCCCAGCTGCGCAAGAGATCGAGTGCGCTCGCGAGCGTCGGGTCCGCCGCCGGCGGCCCCTCGAGCGCCGCCCTCACGAACTCCGCCATCGGCGAGAGCTGCGAATACGCGAGGTCGAACTTGATGGACTCGAGCTCCTCGGCGGTGATCGAGGTATCGGCGCTCAAGAGCTCGACCAGGCGCCGCTGGCGATTGGTCATGCGCGTCTCGATGCCCGCCATCGGCGGTGCCAGCTCGGGCTTCGCGTTGTCCGGATCGGCGGTGACCCGGAAGGGGTTGGCGTTGGCGCTGGCGAGGAAGCCCGACGCGGGGTTCGTCACCTGCGGATCGCGATCGTGGCCCCACTCGGAGGTCCAGAGCGTCTCCGAGGTGTCGCCGGGCAGCACCTGGGTCCAATCGTACGCCGTCGATCGCACCGGGAAGCGCGCGTTGTAGACGTAGTGAATCGTGCCAGTGCGGTCGGCGTAGAGCTGATTCACCGAAGGCATGGCCTGCACGCGCATCGCCTCCTGCCAGGCGTCGAAGGTGTGCGCCTTGTTCATCCGGAAGAGCTGCTCGACCGCGCGCACGTCGCCCATGCCGGCGTAACGGATCGCGTAGGTGCCGTGATCGAGACGCAGCACGGGACCGTAGACGCTCCACAGCGCCTCGCGATGGAACGTCCACGAGATCGGGCCCAAGAGCTTCACCTCGATGGGCGCATCCCGCACGTCGAGGTCGCGCCACTCGCCGTCGTAGCGGTAACGGTTGGGATTCTCGGGATCGATCGTCAGCCGGTAGAGGTCGATGAGGTCCGGCTCGTTGAGCGTGCTCCCCCAGCCCAGGTCCTCGTTGTGCCCGAGGAGGATGAGCGGCGCTCCGGGGAACGTTCCGCCCGCCATGTTCCAGCCTTGCTGGCTCACCACGTGCGCCTCGTACCAGGCGACCGGCCCCTCCCACGGTTGGTGAGAGTTCACGACCAAGCGCGTGGCACGATCGGCGGAGCGAGACGGGGCGACCGCGAAGGCGTTCGAGCCCCGCATCCGCGAGGCACCGAGGAACTCGCCGGCGGCGATCAGCGGATTGCGCGCGCTCACCGCCGGCGCCCGTTCGGCCTCGAAGAGACCCTTCGCGACCTCGTCGAGGAAGAAGAAGAACGGCACCTTGAAGACGAAACCGGCCACCAGATCCTGCCCGCGCGCGGGGAAGAGATCGGGCAGCGCCTCGTCGGGATGCTGAGCGACGTAGGCGTTCACACCCTCGGCATAGGCCTCGCAGACCGCGCGCACCTCGGGGGACAGATCGCTTTCGTACTTCGCGTCGACGACGTCCCAGACCCGCAACAGCCGGACGAAGAAGTCGATGGGCGCGGCATCGGGGCCGTGAACCGAGGCGACCCGACCGCGGGCGGCGAGCAGCACGTCCTCGAGCGTGGTGAGGTCGTCCTCCGCCTGCGCGTAGCCGAGCCCGAACGCCGCGTCCGCATCGGTCTTGCCGAACACGTGCGGCACGCCCCACTCGTCGCGCAGGATGCGAACGTCGCGCGCGAGCGCGGGCGCGGACGCCGGCGCCACCGGAGGCGCGCGGTGACACGAGCCGAGGACGAGCGGAGCGAAGAGCAGCAGCGCGGCCACGCGCGTGAGACCTCGCCGATCCATTCGAGTCATCGCGATCTCCCGGAGATGGGGTGGGATGATCGATCGCGCGCGCGGCCGTCAAGCGTGTTTGTGGCAAGATCCCGCCCCCATGCCGATCACGGTGGCGATCACGGGCGCGACGGGCTTCCTCGGGGGAGCGCTGTGTCGCACGTTCCGCGCGCGCGGCTTCCGCGTGCGGGCGATCGTGCGGCGCGCCGTCGCGTTGCCCGACGCCGACGAGGTCCGCCGTGCCTCGCTCGTCGCGTCGCCGGCGCTCACCGCGGCGCTCGATGGCAGCGACGTGGTGGTGCACTGCGCGGGAGGCGGACGCGCGGTGACGGCCGAGGACTTCCGCCGCAACAACCTCGACACCACCCTCGCCATCGACGAGACCATCGCCGCCCTCGCGCGAAAGCCCGTCCAGCTCGTGCTGGTGTCGTCGATCGCGGCGGGCGGTCCCGACGGCAATGGCCCGGCCGCGCTCACCGCCACCACCTGCACTGCGCGATCGAGCTACGGCAGCCACAAATGGCTCGCCGAGCGTGAGGTCCTCGCGTTCGGCGAACGCATGGGCGGCGCGGTGCAGGTCACGATCGTGCGCGCGCCGGCGATCTACGGACCCGGCGACGATCGATTCGCGCCGCTGATCCGCGCTGCCCGCCGCGGCTGGCTCGTGGCCCCCAGCCCCGACAGCCCGCTCTCGATGGTCGACGTCGACGACGCCGCGAGCGCCATCGTGAGCACGGTCGAGCGTCGGCCGAGCGGTCCGCGGCTGCAGTTCGTGGAGGACGGCCAGCGCTACTCGGCGCGACGCCTGAGCGCGGCGCTGGCGCGGCATTTCGGACGTGAGCTGCGCGCCGTGCGGGTACCCGTCGCGCTGCTCCGCGCGGTGGCCGCCGCCGAGGAAGCGCGGGCGCGGCTCACGGCGCGCTCGGCGTTCCTCACGCGCGACAAGGTGCGCGATCTCACCGCTCCGTCGTGGCTCTGCGACAGCGCGTCGCTCCGTGCCGAGACCGGCTGGCGCCCGCTCCACACCTTCGAGTCGCGCGTGCCGGCGATCGTCGCCGCGTCCGCGCGCACCGCGAGCGACACGTGAGCTCGTCGCTCGTCCAGCTCGGTCCGGATGCCGCAGCCACGGCCGTGCTCGCCGGCACGGTGGTCTTCGTCATCGGCGCCGTCGGGCTCTCGAGGTCGTTCTTCCGACGTCACCTCGGCCAACGACTCTCCGGCGACGCGCTCGAGATCGCGTCGGTGCTCGGCGCGAAGGTGGCATCGGGACTGCTCTTCGGCTTCGCCGGCCTCCTGGTGCTCGAGGCGACGCTTCCCGACGCCGGCGCGCTCGGCTGGAGCCTGCGGTGGACCGGCCGCGCGCTGCTGGTGCTCGCCGCGGCGGCGACGATCTGCCTCGCGATGGTCGTGCGCGCCGCACGCGCGCCCGCGATGCGCGAGCGCTATCCCGAGGCACGGGTGTCGCGATGGAGCGTGTCCGCGCACGCCCTCGATGCGATCGGCTGGATCGTCTACCTCTACGGCTACGAGCTGCTGTTTCGCGGTGCGTTGCTCTTCCCGCTCGCGCACGTGCTGCCGCTGGTCGCCGCGCTCGCGATCCACACGGCGATCTACGCCCTCGCCCATCTCGACAAGCCGCTGCTCGAGATCCTCGGCACGTTGCCCATGGGCTTCGTCTTCGGCTGGCTCGCCCTCGAAACCCAGTCGATCCTTCCCGGCGCCGCGCTGCACGTCGCGATCGCGCTCACCAACTCGGCGCTCTGCGCCCGATCGCTCGTCCAGCGCCGCGGCGCCTGACCCGGACGCGACGGAACTCGACCGGGCTGGTCGAGCCCTGCAGCGGAACGCCCGCTACTGCTGCGGTTCGTTGCGCAGCGCCCAGGCGACGCGCTGCTTGAGATCGGGAAGCTCGCCGTGCAGCGCGTCCGAGTTGACGACGGCGCTGACGACGACATCCAGCTCGGGGACGTACTTCATCACCGAGACCGCACCCGGCAACGCCCCGTCGTGGCCGATGTAGGTGAGATCGCCGACCTGCTCTCGAACGAGCCCCATCCCGTAGTCCTCGACGCCGAGGGGCACGTTGGGATCGGTGGCGAGGAAGTCCGTGGCGTCGCCCAGGCTCTCGGCCGAGTAGAGCCGTCCGTCGAGGAGCGCGCTCAAGAACGTGCCGAGATCGCGCGCGGAGGAGATCAACCCGCCCGCGGACCACGCGGAGCTGTTCAGGCTGTTGCCGGACTGGACCAGCACGGTGCCGGGGATGCGCACCGGCAGCAATCCGAAGACGTTGGTGTAGCCACTCGGGTCGAGTGGCTCACCGGGTTCGGGAAGGCGCGTCTGGTCGAGGCCGAGCGGTTCCCAGATCCGCTCCCGGTACACGTCCGCGAGCGGCTGGCCGGTGATGGCCTCGATGACGAGGCCGAGCGCGATGTAGTTGGGCTGAGCGTAGTGATAGTCGCCGCCCGGGTAGGTGAGCGGCTCGCGCGGCACGAGCATGCCGGTCAAGAAGTCGAGCATCGGGATCGGCAGATGGGTCCAGTCGAGGATCTCCTTCGGCGTGAACCAATGGTCGTCGTTCAAGATCACGTCGAGGATGAAGAAGCCATCGGCGAGCTCGAGCTCGGGGATTCCGCTGCGATGGCGCAACAGGTGCTCGAGGGTGATCTGGTCGCCGTTCGGGTAGTCGGGCACGAACTCGCCGAGCGTGGTGTCGAGCGAGAGCCGCCCTTCGTCTCGAAGCTGGAAGATCACGGTGGCGGTGAACGGCTTGGTGGCGCTGGCGATGCGACCGACGGTATCGAGCTCGAACGGCACGCCGCTGGACGTGCTCTGGACACCCGTGGAACCCGACCAGTCGAGCCAACCGGGCGTCAGCACCCGCGCCGCGACGCCGATCAGCTCGTGGTCCGACGCCCAGCGTGCGAGCGCGTCGTCGAGGCGCGCCGGCAGCCCGGGATCGCGGTAGTCCCAGCTCGGCGCGGGGTGCGCGGGTGCGCCCTCGTTCGAGCCAGCGCAGCCGGCGAGGAACGCGAGCAGCAATGCGGCGGCGACCCGCCGTCCGCGGCCGCGACGACCGCGCGCTTCGTGGCCAACCATCGATCCTGCCTCCCTCACGAAGCGACGGCCTTCCGCTTCCACGGAAGGCCGTCACCGTCTTCGGCGCCGGCTCGCCGAGCCGGAACGCTTTCGCCGCTCAGTCCGCGCGACGAGCCCGTCCACGCCGCAGCCCGCGCAGCAGGCTGATCGCCGCGAGCGGCGCCAGCCACGGCCACGCCATGCCCGCGTCGCGAGCGTCCGTGCCGGGCACGATGTTGCAGTTGGGGTTGGTCGGGAAGAGGTCGCAGGCGTCGCCGCGGGCGTCACCGTCGGTGTTGAGCTGCGACGGATTCGCGACCGTCGGACAGTTGTCGACCGAATCCAGCACGCCGTCGCCGTCCTGGTCCGGCGCCGAGAGCCGACAGATCAGGTCACCGGCGGAGAAATAGAGATCCTTGCCGAAGTTTCCGCCGCGGCCGAACGCGAGGCCGCCCGAGCGCTCGATGAAGTAGCTGATCGCATCGCCCACCGGCACGGTCACGATGAGCTGCGCCACGCCGAAGGGGTTGACCCGATAGACACGCGTACCGATCGTGTCGCCGCTCTCGTTCATGGCGAGGGCGAGGACGTAATCGTCGTTGCCGAAGCCGACCACGCCACCGCCGAACGCCGTGTCCACGTAGGCGTTGAGGCTCGAATAGGTCGAGGGCAACGTGGTCGAGAGCAGGCTGCCCGCGAAGTACGCCGACGAGCTCGCCAGACCGTCCACGTTGGCGCCGTAGACCCGGTCCGGGAAGCCGCTGCCCGCGGGACTCTCGGCGTGGTTCGGCAACGCCGGCGCGCCGATGCCGGCCACCGAGATGCCGTAGGCGCCGAGCAGGTTCGCGGACGCGTCGTAGTCGAAGACGTCGAGGGCGGCGCACAAGCCACCGCACATGTACACGGTGACCGCCGAGAGCGTGTCGCCGCTCACGCCGTTCTTGAGCTCGGCGAGCTTGAAATGCGCAAGGTCGTTGTCCGGAAAGCTCGGCAGGCGAAACACGCTGCCCGCACCCGCCAAGGTCTGCTGATAGATGCCACCGCTGCCGATCGAGCCGGCGATGCCCGCCGAGATGAACATCGAGTTGGGAAGCGTGCCTCCCTCGGCCACCGCGACGCCGAAGCCCGCGGGCGGAACCATCGGATCCACCGTGAACGGCGCCACGGTGCCGTTCGGGTTGATCTTGAGCACGGCGGGCGGGCCGCTCGGGTTCGCGATGTACATCCCCTCGCCCCAGCGGGTAGCGGGATCGGTGAAGGCGATCTGGTTGGTGGGCAGCCCGACTCCCAAGGTGTTCAGGACATAGCCCGGCGCGACCGTCGCGCCGGTCGCGCACACGTTGGCGGGCCCATCGGTCGACTCGGCGAGCGCCTGCGACGGCAGCCAGGCCAGTGAGGCCGCGAGCGCGCTCACGCCGATCCATCCACCTCGAATCCACCCGTTCTTCATCATCCCTCCCCGCCGACGAAATGAAGGAAAACACGCCCCCAACGGCTCGCTCCGAGCCGTTGGGCGACGGTAGCACTCGCGGAGCGAGCGCCGCAATCGACGCGACCGCAACGCGACCGCGTCGCAGCCGCGGCGCGGGCTGGGCCGATCGAGAGGGGTGGGGATCAGCTCGCGCGACGCAGGCGAAACACGCGGATGTTGCGGTCGGTGCGCGCCTCGTAGACGTTCATCTGCGGAATGGTGCGCTTGATCGCGGGCCAGAGCTGGGTCTTCTCCTCGTCGCTCAGGGGCACCGCCGTGGCGGCGAACCGCTCCCCGCGGACCTGAACCTCCACCGCGGGATTGGCCTCGATGTTGTACTTCCACGCCGGATGCCGCTCCTGACCCATGGCGCTCGCGACCACGAGGAAATCCGATCCGTCGCGGTGATACGCCAGCTGAACGGAGCGCTTCTCGCCCGACTTCCGCCCCACGGCGGTGAGCGTGAGCATCGGGAGCGTGGGCACGCCCGTCGACGTCAGTCGTCCGTTGGTGGCGCGGAACAGGATCGGATCGACCTTGGAAGCGAAATGCTTCACGAGCCACGAGCCGAACTTGGTCGCCGAGAGCCAATTGATGAATCGCGCGTACATGCTCCGAGAGGTAGCACGATCGATCGCGAGCCGGCGAGGGCAAACGCCCGCGGCCCAGCCGCCGCGCGGGCGACCAAGCCGCGCGCCGTGTGCGCGGTGCGCGACGTGTGCGGCGCGTCAGGGCGCCGCGAAGTTGAGCGTGCCCGGCCCGACCAGATAGTAGGGCCCCAGAAACGCCGTGAGCGGCGTCGTGACGAATCCCGCGTACACGTTCGAGAGCCGGTGACCGTCCGCGGAGAGCGTGCCGCCGAGCGTGAGCAGCCCGCCCGGGAGCTGGGGTTGGGTTCCCACCGAGACGTCGTAACCGGTCACCAGCAGGTCGAACGAGAACTCGCCGGTGTTCGGATCCACCGCGACGGTGCGCACTCCACCCGAGCTCGCCAGCACGATCTTCGAGTGCATCATCGCGATGTTGAAGAGCCCGAAGAAATGCATGTCGGAGAGCGCCAGCTCGAGCCCTTGCAGCGTGAGCTGATTCGCCTGCGGATCGAAGATCAGATCGACGAAGCTGGTCGTCAGCACCTGCGCGGTCTTGGTATCGAGCGCGCCGACGAAGTTGCCGAGGTGGAACGTGAACTCGTTGGTCTCGCCGGTATCGGGCGTGAAGTGTCGGCCGACGACGCCGCCCTCGCACGCGTTGCCGATGCCGTCTCGATCGTCGTCCGCCTGATTCGCGTTGAAGACGTCGGGGCAGTTGTCGCACGCGTCGCCGATGCGGTCCCCGTCGGCGTCGGCCTGACTCGCGCCAGCCTGGGTTGGACAGACGTCGACCCCGTCCGCGATCCCGTCGCCGTCGCTGTCCGAATCGGCGCAGTCGAGCCCGCGTGCCAGCTCGGTCACATCGTCGACCCCATCGCCGTCGCCGTCGCCGGATACGAGCTGGTTCCGCCAGCGTTCCAGCACCTCGCCGCCGGTGACGGCCAGCAGATCGTCGAACCCGTCGTTGTCGAGATCCTGCGCCACCACCGACGAGGCCACCACCGACGACACTCCGTCGACCACGGCGAATCCGCCGTGGCCGTCCTCGGCGACCACGTCGATCGTGGCGTCACCGGGGGAAGCGACGACGAAGGCGCGCCGCGCCGGCACGATCCACGACGCCGAGTCGATCGCCGCGAGGTTGCGCCCGAAGTCCACGTGCACGGGAGAGAGCACCCCCGCGTCGTTCGAGAGAACCGTGACTCGACCGGATCCGCTCGCGTCGGCATCCCCGGCGAAGGCCAGATCCCAATCGCCGTCGCCGTCCAGGTCCTGCGCGATCGCTCCTCGCGCGTCCAGCGGGCACGCGACCGATTGCGTCTCGACGAAGCTCGATGGCCCCGACGAGAGCAGCACCTTGCACGCGCCGGTGGCGGATTCCGCGATCACCAGATCGTCGAACCCATCGTCGTCGAGTGGGCGCGATTCGATGGCGTGAATCGGCCCCGAGGCCTGATACACGGTCTCGGGCTCGCCCCACTGGCCGGGCGTGATCGAGGGGACGCGCACCACGCGCCCCGGGCCACCGGCTTGATCCTCGATCGCCACCAGCAGGTCGGGCCCCTCGGTCTTGGTCACGTTCGCCACGCGAAGCGCGACGGCGGGCCCACCCGCCGGGATGTGCAAGGGGCCCGCCACGGTCGTCAGGTTCGGCTGCACCCAGATGACGGATACGGCCTGCTGAGTGGCGTTCGGGTAGAGCACGATCGGTTGCTGGAATCCCTTGGAGGCCAACAGATCGCGGCGGATGTCGCCCTGCGCGTCGACATCGGCGTAGAGCTGGAACCCGCCCCCGGTGTTGCGTGCGAAGCGAACGCGCTGCGTGCCGTCCGGTCGCCGCACGGCCATGACCACCGTCGGCGAGGTGAGCTGGTCGAACATCCCCGTGACCAGCTCGGGAGTGCTCGTCGCGACACTGATTCCCGCCGCCGGCTCGAACGCGCCGGGCGCGCCCGTCAGGTCGACCGTTCCCACCTGGGTCGTGCCACCGTTCGCGAGCGAGGCGCGCATCGAGCTGCCCATGACCCAGCTCGATCCGCACTCGATCGCGGCGTACGTCCAGGTCGGATCGACCTGGCGCGGCCACGCATCGAAGCCGAACGCACCGTTGGCGTGCGTCCTGGATTCCTGGCCGAAGTTACCGACCCACGCGTCGGGTACCGGGACGGGTGCGCCCTGGTCGCCGAGCACGGCCACCGCGCCCTCGAGCTCGCCGTCGGGATAGGCCGGCTCGTTGCTCACGAAATCGACCGCGAGCGCGCCATCCACCAGGATCGACACGTAGTAGTACGTGCTGAGCGTGGCGCTGCCGGTGGCCGTCATCGACATCGTGACGGGGCCTGTCGCGGGCGAACCTTGGTACTCGAACGTCCCGGAGATCGACGCGCTGCCCGACGCGAGCGGAACCTCGCCATATCCGGGCAACGTGGCGACCAAGGTGAGATAGATCAGCGTCGAGAACGCACCCGTGGCGGGATCGAACGCGAACGTGATCGGCCCGGAGAAGAGCGAGACCAGGCGCACGTCGTGGAACGGAAACCCGGCAATGCGAACCGTGCCGGCGTCCAGGATCATCGACTGGATCGTCACCTGGTGTGCCGCGGCATCGAGGCTGAGCGCCATCGACGACGCCGCGCCGAAGCGCATCGAAGCGGGCACCTCGGCGACGTAACCGCCGTAGGCGATCGTGGCGGTGAGCTCGTAACCGTTGGCCGCGCTTGGCACCGGTGCCCGCGGTCCGAGGGTGGTGCTGAGCGCGGCCGCGCGGGCAACGCCGCCCGCGCCGATCAGCAACACGAGCCAAAGGCCCGTCGCCACGCATCGTTGCGTGCGAAGGCGCGCCCCGTGATCCACCACCCGCGTGCGCGTGCCCATACCGCCCCCGAGCGCTGTGGGGCGCGATTGCGGTCCCACTCGCGCGCTCGAGTGGCATTCAACCACCCCACTCCGGGGACCGCAACGAACGTGCCTCGTCCCTCGAGCGGATCGGTGTGAGCGCGCGCCGGCGCGCGGCTACCGGCTGCGTCGCCGCGGGTCTCGCAGTCGGGCGCGAAGCGCTAGAACGCGGTCCACTCGCCGTCGTCGTGCCCGTTGCCGTTCGCGACGCGGGAGAGCGCCGGCGGGCGCTGCGACGCCACGGTCGCGACGGTCGCAGCCTTCGGCGGGCGCGCCGGCGATTGGCCTTGCACCGCAGCGGCGCTCGAACGCGCGGGCGCCACGGCGGACACCGCGCGCGGCGCCTCGGCGGCATCACGGATCCGGAAGAAGCTCACGACCCCGAGGAGCTGCTCGGCCTGATCCTGCATGGCCATCGACGCCGCCGCGGCCTCTTCCACCAACGCGGCGTTTTGCTGCGTCATCTGATCCATCTGCATGACGGCCTTGTTGACCTGCTCGATGCCAGACGATTGCTCCGAGGACGCGGCGGCGATGTCCGCCACGATGTCGGTCACCCGCTTCACCGACTCGACGATCGCCGTGAGCGCCTTGCCCGAGGCGTCGACGAGCTGCGAGCCGTTCTCGATCTTCGCGACCGAGTCGGTGATCAGCCCCTTGATCTCCTTGGCGGCGGTGGCCGAGCGCTGAGCGAGGTGACGGACCTCGGTGGCGACCACGGCGAAGCCGCGACCCTGCTCGCCCGCGCGAGCCGCCTCCACCGCTGCGTTCAACGCCAGCAGGTTGGTCTGGAAGGCGATCTCGTCGATCACGCCGATGATGTCGGCGATCTTCTTCGAGGTCTGGTTGATGGCCCGCATCGCTTCCACCGTCCGCGTCACCACCTCGCCGCCCTCGACCGCCTGTGAACGGGCGCTCGCCACGAGCTGGCTCGCCTGGTGGGCGTTGTCCGCGTTTTGCGTCACGGTCGAGGTCAGCTCCTCCATCGATGACGCCGTCTCCTCCAGCGCCGCGGCCTGCTCCTGGGTGCGCCGCGACAGGTCGCCGTTGCCCTCGGCGATCTGGCGGGAAGCGCTGCCCACCTCCTCCGAGGCGCCCCGCACCTCCGCGACGATCGCCGCGAGCTTCTCGCTCATCTCGCGCATGCGCGCGAGCAGGCTCTGACCGTCTCCCCGGCGCGTCTCGACCTTCACCGTGAGGTCGCCAGCAGCGATCTTGCTGGCGATCTGCGCTGCGTACAGCGGCTCGCCGCCGAGCTGGCCGAGGATGTTGCGGATGGTGGCGATCGCGATCACCACGGTGCCGGCCACCGCGCCGAACGCGATCGCCAGGAACACCAGGAGCTCGCGATGGGCGCGGGCGCGCAGCGCGGCAGCCGCCGTGCTCACGTCGCGAGCGAGCTGATCCTCGACTTTCTTCAGCAGATCGATCTTGCCGGTCATGGCCGCGAACCAACGCTCGGCGTCCACGTCGAGATCCCGCCCGTCGATCCCCGCGAGGGCGACCGTCTTGAGGCGCGCGGCCTCGTCGACCGCCGCACCGACGACCTCGTGCGCGTAGAGCTCACGCTGCTCGACGGATGCGGTGCCCTGGAACTCGCGCAGGTACACGTCCTGCGCCGAGGTGTTCGTCAGGAACCGAACCAGCGACTCCCCGTTGAACTTGCCCGTCGAGAACACGCCGGTGAGCACGGCGCGCTCGATGCCCACGCGCTCCTTGGCGTGCGAGAGGTTCGAGTACGCGGCCAAGCGCTGGGTGAGCGCTCCGTCGCCGGTGAGCAGCATCGCCTTGCGCGTCACCTGCAGCATCGCGCCGATGGTCTGGGTGTAGTAGCCGATCGCGTCGGGCACCGCGATGGCGAAGCTGCTCACCGCCTGACGCTTGACCGGCAGCTCGCCGAGAAGCTGCACCGCCATGTCCAGCGACTCGATCAGCGAGGCGTCGTAGTGCGGGCGGTCGAAGCTCGCCAGCGTCTGCCGCAGCTCCTCCACACGCGCGTCGGACTCCTTGCGCTGCGCCGTCAGCTCCGCCGTGAACTTCTGTCCCTTGCTCCCGAGGAAGCCGCCCGTCATGCCGCGCTCTTTCTGGATCTCGTGCGCGACGCCTCCGAGCTTCACCGAGAGGCCGACCAGCGCCTGGAGACGGGTCATCTCGGCCGACCAAGCCATCTTGTCCAGGGCACTGTTGACGGAGAAGAACGCCAACCCCGCGATCGGCAGCGCCAGCAGCAACAGCAACCGACTGCGCATCGTCATCCGACTCAATGCAGCCATGTCCACCTCGCTTCAGCCGTGCGGTCCGCGGGGCGACGGATTCGATCCGCGCCGAGACATGATCGCGGCGACCCGCCCTCGGCCCTGCCGCGGCCAAGACGAGGCGCCGCGCCGCCTGGCGCGAGGAGGCCGACCCCTGGAGGTCTATCGGCGTGGCCGCGAGAACCTTGACCAGCGGCCAGGACGGGCCGAGGAAGAGACGTCGCGGCGGCGGGGGCCGCGCTGGCACCGCCGCCGCGGGCACCAAGAAGCGAGGCGACTCGCACGGGGCGAGGCCAGCGCGGGGCGATGCGTCGATCGCGCGGCGCGGTACCCGCCGCGCGGTCGGTCAGTGCCGGCGACGCCGGCGGCGCGAAGCCACGAGCAGGACCCAGCCGGGAACGAGGTAGTGCCCGAGGTCGATGGCGGCGCTGAACGACGCCGGGGCAACGCCATCCACCGACGCCTCGGCGAGCTGCGGGTTGCAGCCTCCAGGAGTCGCGGCGTTGCAATCGTCGTCGATGCCGTTGCTCGGGATCTCGGTCCTGCCTGGATTCACGTTCGCGTTCGTATCGTTGCAGTCGAGGAGCGGCTGGGCGCAGGCCGGCGAGGCCGGGTTTCCGTAGCCGTCGCCGTCGCCATCCAGGCAGTCGCTCGTCGCCGTGTTGCGGTCGTCGTCCAGACCGTTCCCGGAGCACTTCAGCGTGGCCCGGGTTCACCGCAGCGTTCCCGTCGTTGCAGTCGACGGCACCGCACGAGCCGCCCGTGGGCGAGTAGCCGTCACCGTCGCCATCCGCGCAATCGCTCGTCGCCGCGTTGCAGTCGTCGTCGAGACCGTTCCCGGGCACTTCGGCGTGGCCCGGGTTCACCGCCGCGTTCCCGTCGTTGCAGTCGACGGCACCACTGAGCCGCCCGTAGGCGGTGGCCGTCACCGTCGCCATCCGCGCAATCGCTCATCGCGCGTTGCAGTCGTCGTCCAGACCGTTCCCGGGCACTTCCGCGTGGCCCGGGTTCACCGCAGCGTTCCCGTCGTTGCAGTCCACGGCACCGCACGAGCCGCCCGTGGGCGAGTAGCCGTCACCGTCGCCATCCGCGCAATCGCTCGTCGCCGCGTTGCAGTCGTCGTCCAGACCGTTCCCGGGCACTTCCGCGTGGCCCGGGTTCACCGCAGCGTTCCCGTCGTTGCAGTCCACGGCACCGCACGAGCCGCCCGTGGGCGAGTAGCCGTCACCGTCGCCATCCGCGCAATCCGTCGTCGCCGCGTTGCGCGCAGTCCATCGTCCAGCTTGTTCCAGGCACTTCCGCGTGGCCCGGGTTCACCGCAACGTTGCCGTCGTTGCAGTCGACCGCACCGCACGGGCCGCCCGTGGGCGAAGTAGCCGTCACCGTCGCCATCCAGGCAATCGCTCGTCGCCACGTTGCAGTCGTCGTCCAGACCGTTCCCGGGCACTTCCGCGTGGCCCGGGTTCACCGCAGCGTTCCCATCGTTGCAGTCCTCGCCGACCGGATAGCCATCGAGGTCGGCATCGACGACCGCGAGCGGCGAGTACGCGAACGCCGCACCCACGGCGTTGGATCCGATCTTGTAGCCCGGCGCGCCCACGAGGATCTCGTCGTACCCGTTGCCGTCGACGTCGCCCGCCGAAGCCACGGCGGAACCGAGCGTCGCGGAGGCGAGGTTCGCTTCCACCGTCCACGCCGGCGCGAGACCGAGCCCCGTCGCCGATCCGACGAAGAGGTACGCGCGGCCTTCGTCGCTCTGACCGTTGGCCAGATTCGGCGCGCCCACGAGCACGTCTTCGTAGAGCTTGCCATTCACGTCGCCCGCCCGAGCCACCCACCAGCCCAGCTCCGCGCCAGCGACGTTCGACTCGTAGCCCCACGCACCACCGGTCTGCGGTCCCGTGGGCGAGCCGCGATAGACGGCGACGGCGCGGCTTCGGACGTTTGGCCATTGGAGTAGAAAGGCGCGCCCGCGATCACGTCGGAGTAGCCGTCGCCGTTGACATCCGCGCCCGCCACCGACGCGCCGAAGGCCAGCCGGCGCCGTTGAGGCTCGGCGGTCCAGACGAGGCTCGAGGCGAGCCCCGCGACCGAGCCGAGATAGACCAGCACCCAGAAGCCTCGTTGGTCTGGCCATTCGAGCAGTAGAAGGGGACGCCCACCACGACGTCGTCGAAGCCGTCGCCGTTCACGTCGCCTGCCGAAGCCACGGCGTGCCCGAAACGCTCGCCCACTGCACCGGTAGCCGTCCAAGCCGGAGTGGCGCCGAGCCCTGCGGCGGAGCCCAGGAAGAGAAACGCGCGCGGGGTGCCGAGCGGCGTGCCCACCAAGACGTCGGCGTAGCCATCGCCGTTCACGTCGCCCGCGGAGGCCACCGCGAAGCCGAAGCCGGTCACCGCGCCACCGAGGTTCGGCGTCCACGCCGAGGTGGTGCCGAGACCGCTCGCGGAACCGAGGAAGAGATACGCGTGACCGGCGACACCACCGCCGCTCTCACCACCGAACGCTCCCACGATCACGTCGTCGAAGCCATCCCCGTTGACGTCGCCGGCGGACGCGAGCGCCGAGCCGAAGTACCCACCGACGAGCCCGCCGGGCTCCGTGAGCACTTGCGCCGGCGTGGTCGCCAGACCGGTGGCCGAGCCGCGGAAGAGATGCACGCGCCCGCGTTGACTGCCGGCGGCGACGTACTCGGGCTCGCCCACCAGCACGTCGTCGTACCCATCGCCGTTCACGTCGCCGGCGCTCGCCACGGCGTAGCCGAGCTTCGCGAGCGACTGCGTGCCCAGCGCGGACCAGTCCGCAGCGGACAGACCGGTGCCCGAGAAGTTCGCGGTGAGGGTGCCGGTGAGCTGGAACTCGAACGTCGACCACGTGAACTTGAACGCGGGCAAGTTCCCGACCGACGAGAGGTTGGTGAGCGAGGTGGCGCCGGAGTTGGCGTCGTAGCTGAAGGTTCCCTGCATCGGGACGTCGACGGTCTTCTCGTATTGCACCTCGTCGCCGGTGCAGTTGTTCCCGACCTTGCCCGAGAAATGCACCGGCACCAGCGCGGTGAAGTTGCCGGCGCCATCGACCACGCCGCGCGGTGGATAGAGCGCATCCGCGGTGTCGATGGTGAGCACGTTCTGACGCAGACACGGGTGCACGAAGGTGCCGAACGTGAAGGTCATGTCGGTGCCGGGCCAGGTCGCGGAAGCGAGCGTGAGCACCCGGCTGACGGTGTCGAACGAGACGTCCAGCGTGCTGGTGGACTGCACCTGCATCGTCTGGCTCACCGGACCCGCGGGGCCGGGCTTGGTCTGCGAGAGGCTCAGATTGGCTTGATTGGTGGCACCCGAGCTCGGCGTCAGCGAGATCGCCACCACGGCAGCGGGGGCCGGCGAGCTCAGCAGGCTCGCGCCGAGCACGAGCAACGCGACGACCGCGCGTGACCCCGCCGATCGCGGCGAGCGTGGACGAAACACGGAGGGAATCGTCGGCCGAATCAACGGCTGATTCATGTCACTTCCCGTTGCTCGAGGGGGAAAAGCGGAACGCCCGACGCTAGCAGTGCGTTCCGGCGCACGTCAACGAATCGCCGTCACGAGTAGTGGCTCACTATCGTGCCGAACCCATTCGAGCCGTGAGGGGCTGCGGGCACGTCGAAGGGCGCTCCGCGACCGCGCACCCCGGTCGAGCTCGTGGGGAGTGAGCCCCGATCGCGCGGCCGCAGCGCAGGCGACGGACCGCTCGAGCAGACCGCTTCAGCAGCCTGGCGATCTCGCGCTCGAGCCGAGCGCGAGCGCCCGCGAACCGCCGCATCCTCAGTCGTCGCAGGGGCCGTACGCGGCGACGATCGCGTCGAGGTCGGCAGCCCCCACCGTGCCGTCCCCATCGCGATCACCCGGGCACGCGCGGCCCGGCACGCATGCGCCGAGCCCGCTCGCCGCGAGACCTCGATCCGACTCGCCGACTTGCCCGTCGCCGTCCAGATCGGCAGGACAAGCAGCATTCCCCACGGCGAGGTGGAGCGAGTCGAAGTACGAGTCGTTCTCCTGCCCTTCGAGTCGCGTGCCCCAGATCGTCATCTCCACCGATCGCGTGCCCGGCGGCACCGCGACCACGTCACCGAGATGGCTCCACCCCGCGGTGCGCGCCCACGATTTGGACGTGCGACCCAGCTCCTTGCCGAGCACGGGCCGGAAGGTGAGCCAGAGATCGGGCTTGTCGTCGTCACCGCCTCGATCGCGCACCCAACCGCCGAAGGACGCAGACACGCGGCCAGCATCGATCGCCGTCGCGTACGGCGACACGTCGACGAGCTGGATGGCGCGGCCGGCGATCGCCTGTCCGCCACACACTCCGCCGACGGCGAAGAACCGCGCGCCCGCCTGCGGCTCGGCGGGCGAGGCGCACGCCCCCGCCTCGAGCGACTCGAGCGGCGGAAGCGTCGCGATCCATCCGGTGGTGCCGTCCTCGGCGCCGGGGTTCACCAGCAGCTCCGGACCGAGTGCGGACGGCCCGGTCGCGAACGGCGCCGGCGCCGACCATTCGCTCCACACCAAGCCCTGATCTCGGTAACGCACGCGCCAGAAGAGCTGCGTACTCGGCGGCAGTCCGGCGAGGTCGGCGTGCGTCACGTCGGGATCGGTCACGGTGTTCACACTGTAGTAGCCGTCGTCGCGGCCGGTGGCGCCCGGTGGCGCGTACCAGTTCTCGACCCGCAGCCAGCGTTCGGCCACCGGGCTCGACCAATCGTCCCCGTCGGCGCTCACCTGGAAGTGGCTCTCGAGGAGCGCGCGGCCGTCGGGATGCGCATAAGCCGAGCCTTCGAGGCGCAGACTCTCCGGCGCCACCGGACCGGATACGTCGAGCGGCTCGAGCGCGATCGGCGTCTCCGGGCGACGCGCGTGAAGGCGGATCGTGATCTGGTCGCGAAGCTCGTTGTCGCGCGGCTCGATCTCGTTGCCGCGGCTCAAGCGCTTGAGCGTGAAGCTCGGCTCGTCGCCCGCCTCGACCTCCACCAGCGCGAAGCCCCACTCGGGAAGGGAGCGCTGGAACTCGGGATAGTCGGCGTTGGGCTCCTCACCCCAGTAGTCGATGTTGCCCTCGGCGGACGCGACGTTCACCCACAGGTGCTGGTGATCGCGACTCTGGCCGCGCGAGTAGGCATGCGTGTGGCCGAAGAAATGGATCGACGGCTTCTTGCAGTCGGTCGAGAAGCGCTCCATGCGGTTGATGACGCGGCCGGTGAAGTCGGCCTCGCCCGGCAGCCACAGCTCGGACTTGAACGGGTGGTGGAGCTCCGCGAACACGAAGTCGATGTACGGATCGGCACACGCCTGGTCGAGAACTCCCTGCAGCCACGTCTCCTGACCCGGCAGCCAGCGGAAGAAGTCGTTGGAGTCGAGACCGATCACCCGGACGTTTCCGTGGTCGTGGTACCACCAATGCTCGAGGAAGCCGGGCGTTCCGTTCGCCGGCAGGCGAAAGTACTGGAAGAAGTAAGGGCTCGTGCCTTCGTGGTTGCCGAGCACGGGGTACGCGGGAATGCGCGAGATGAGAGGCTGAGCCTCGTCGAAGTAATCGCCTTTCCAGTCCTCGTACCTCCAGCCGTCGTCCACCAGATCGCCGGCGTTCAGGACGAACGCGAGCTCGCGCGAGAGATCGCTGCCGTAGTGCTGGTTCACGTAGCGGACCACGCCATCGCGGACCACCTCGCCGTGCTTGGTCGGGTTCGCGTCGTCGCGCTGGTTGTCCGAGTACGCGACGAAGCGGAAGCCGCGCTCCGCCTCGCGCTCGGGCTGGGTGCGAAAATGCTCGAGGTTCCCTTGTGCGCCCGCCGTCGACACCCGGTAGTAATACGTGGTGTCCGGCGTGAGCCCGGTGAGCTCGGTCTGATGGATCCGGGACGCGTCCTTGCCCGGGCCGACCTCGCCCAGGGCGACACGGCCCAGCGCTTCGCTCGTGCCGTACTCGACCCGGCTCTCGTCCCCGAAGGTCGTCTCCCACACGATCCAGATGCTGGTGGGCGTGCCTTGCTGGAGGAAGGGCCCCACCCGGATCGCGGGCGGCTCCGTTTGCGCCGCCGCCCCCGTGGCGACCGCCAACCACGCAGCGAGCACGAGGCTTCGCCGCGCTCTTCGGCACCGATCGAACACGCGCTTCTCGCAGATCATCTCCCACCTCACACATCGTTCGAATCTCGGAATCGCGCCTTCGCGTCGCTCGGTCGGCGACGGCGGCGGTCATCCATCGATGCTATCAGTCGAGCGACCCCGAGCTGAAGGTCGCCGGCGCGACGGATACGGGGCTCGCCACGCGGCGCGCCGATGCGCCGCCGCGCGCCCGCGCGCGGCTCAGGGATCGAGCGGGTCGTTGGCGTCGAGGTAGAGCACCTCGGGCGACGAACGGATGCACGCGTCCGTGGCGCCGAGCGCCGCTCCGCCGCGCCACGGCACATAGCCCAGCTCCCGCTCGCAACGCGGCTTCAAGAGCCACGCCATGTACCAGGACTGCCCCACGTCCGACGTCACGAGCACCGCGGTGTCCGGCGGCATCCCGTCGTGCAGCAACATGCGCGTGCTGTTGCGGATGTTGGTCGTGGTGTGGCGAGCGTACGGATCGACGAGGATCGCGTCCTCGGGAACGCCGTGCTTCTCCATCAGGTAGCGCTTCATCTCGATCGCTTCCGCGTAGCGCGTGCGATCGGGATGGACGTGTCCACCCGAGGTCACCAGGAAAGGCGCCAGGCCAGCGCGCCAGCGCTCCACGGCCACGTCGCAACGCTGAGCGCCCAGCGGGCTCAGCGCGACCTCGGGATCCTCCGGGCCCTGGCCGGGGACGACGATCGCGCCGAAGCGGTAGGCACTCCATCGGGTGGTGGCCATGCGCGCGCGCGCCGCCGCGTTCTCGCCGTCGTCGAGCGGCTCGTAGCGCACGGCCTCGTCACGACCGTCCGCGCGCAAACCCGCGACCACGAGTCGCTCGAGAGGCTCGAACCAGAGCGCCCCGCCAGCGGGCGACGACGCAAGCTGCTCGACGAGCGGCGCCAGCCGCTCGGCGGGCAATGCGAAGGGGTACGAAGCGGCGAGCTCGCCCAGACGCGCGAACGCGTCGTCCCACGCGCCAGCGAGCACCTCGGCTGGGGGGCGGCCTGCGAAGCGCATGAAAGCACCCGAGGGCAGCACGTGATCGCCGACCAGCGCGAACGCCTCCGCGCCGGACACCTCGATCAACGCACGCTTCGCCGCCTCGGCGTCGGCGGCGGCGGGGAGCAGCGCGGCGGCCACACAGCTCGCCGCGCCGGCGCAGCCCCGTGCGGTGGCGACCCCCGTGGTCGCGCGCTCCGCGAGCGAGGCCCAGGTCGGATCGCGGGCGAGGCTAGCGCGAGTCGCAGCATCTCCCGCGAGAATCGCGAGCAAGGGGAACAGCCGCGCATCGAGCGCGTCGCCCCCTCTGGGAAGCACGTACGCGGGATCGAACCCGCGACCGTCGAAGTCGTACGCCGGGGGGCACGCCGCCGGATCGAGTCGCTCGAGCTCGGGGGGGATCGGCACCCCACCCACGCCATCCGGCGGCGAGGAGCTGGACTGGCAACACGCCACGAGCGCCAGCAGGCCGAGCCCGAGCGCGATCGTTCGACGCAACGGCATGGCACGCCCCCGCCAGCGCATCCGCGGCGGAACCGCCGTTCAGCGCAGCTCGAGGAGCTGGACCTCGAAGAGCAGCGTGGCGTTGGGCGGGATGACTCCGCCCGCTCCGCGCGCCCCGTAGCCGAGCGCGGGCGGAATCAAGAGCGTGCGCTTGCCCCCGACCTTGAGTCCCTGGACGCCTTCGTCCCAGCCCTTGATGACCTGACCCACGCCGAGCTTGAACGAGAACGGCTGGCCGCGATCGAGGGAGCTGTCGAATTTCCGGCCCTTGGCGTCCTTCTCCCACAGCCATCCGGTGTAGTGCATGAAGCAGGTCTGGCCCGCCTTGGCCTCGCCGCCGTCTCCCGGCGCGGTGTCCTCGTACTGCAATCCACTGGCGGTGGTCGTCATCGGCATGAACGGGTTCCTCGTCGCGTGGGCGCGCGGTGAAAGATGAAAGCGATGGGCGCGCAGTATCGCACGGGAGAGCCGCCCATTCCCTCGCGAGCGCTCTGGCGCGAAGCTCGCCCGCCGCGAGGAAACCGTGAGGCTCTGGAACCTGCTCCGCTACGTCACGCTCGCCCAATGGCGCGAGCACACGCTGCGCACGCTGCTCACCACCATCGGGCTCGGGCTCGGCGTGGCGGTGATCGTGGCGATGCGGCTGGTGAACGACGCCGTCTTCACGTCGATCCGCGGCTCGGTCGACGACGTCGCGGGGCGCGCGGTGCTCTCGGTGAGCAACGGACAAGCCGGCGTCCCCGAGGAGCTCCTCGAACGCGTGCGCGCCGTGCCCGGCGTGAAGACCGCGGCCGCGCTGATCCTCGACTCCGGCTTGGTGCTCGACCGTCCCGAACGCGGCGAACGGCTGCAGGTCTTCGGCGTCGATTACCTGGCCGACTCCGAGGTACGCAGCTACGAGCTCGAGAAATCCGGCGAGAGCGAGATGGAGGACCCGATCGTGGTCCTGTCTCGGCCCGACTCGGTGTTCGTGACGCGCGGCTTCGCCACCGAGCACGCGCTCGCGCTCGGCTCCAAGCTGGCGCTGCAAACCGCGCTCGGCCCGCGCGATCTCGTGGTGCGCGGGATCTTGAAGGAGGCGGGGCCGGCCAAGGCGTTCGGCGGGATGCTCGCGCTCATGGACATCTTCGCGGCCCAGATCGCGTTCGGGAAAGGCGTCGCCGGCGAGCCGGGACGCTTCGATCAGATCGACGTGGTGCTGCGCCCCGAGCTCGACGACGACGGCGAGATCGCCGCCGCGCGCGACCGCATCGCCGCGGCCGTCGCCGGCCAAGCGACCGTCGAGCGGCCCGAGAGTCGCGGCGAGCAGATGCAGAGCATGCTCGGAGCCACCAAGCTCGGTTTCGTGCAGGCGCAAGCGCTGGCGTTCATCGTCGGCGTCTTCCTGGTGTTCAACACCATGAGCATCGCGGTGGTGCAGCGCCGCCGCGAGATCGGGATCCTGCGTTCGCTGGGTGCCACCGCACCGCGCATTCGAGGGCTCTTCCTGGTGGAGGCGGCGATTCTCTCGACCCTCGGCAGCGCGCTCGGGCTGCTGGGCGGATTGGGAATCGCGCGCACCATCATCCCCGCGATCGAGCGGCTGACGTCGTCCTGGATCATGCCGTCGACGATCGGCGCGCTTCGCCTCGGCCGTCTCGACGCATTGGCCGCGCTGGGCGCGGGCATCGGCGTGTCCCTCGCCGCGACGCTCGTGCCGAGCGTCCAGGCGGGACGCGTATCGCCGCTGGTGGCGCTCAGACGCGATGCGCCGGCGCGAGTCGATCCGCGGACCATGCGCAGGCTCGGCTGGGCGGGCGGCGCGCTGGTCGCCGCGAGCTTCGCGGCCGGCTTCGCCGGCGCATGGCTACCGGGCGGCGCGAGCGCGCTGGTGGCGATGGGCTGCCGCGTGGTGGGCGCGGCACTGCTCATGCCCGCCGCCGTGGGATGGCTGGTGCCGATCGTCGGCCGCTTGCTGGAGGCGGCCTTCGGCATCCAGGGGCGCCTCGCCAGCGACAACCTGCGCCGCGCGCCCGGCCGCACGGCGGTGACGCTGACGGCGATCCTCGTCGGCATCGCCGCGTACGTGATCGTGGCCACGCTCATGCGCAGCCTCGAGGTCTCCATCTCCGACTGGCTCGATCGCTACATCGCCAGCGACCTGAGCGTCTCGGCCTCCAACCGGGTCGCCGGCCCGCGCTCCAATCGCATTCCCGGCGAGCTCATCGAAGGCGTGCGCGAGATTCCCGGCGTGCGCATCGTGCGGCCGTTTCGGTCGTTGCAGATCCCATACGAAGGGCAGATCACGATGTTGCTGTCGCTCGATCTCGGCGTGGCGCGGCGCACCATCCGCTACGACATGGTCGACGGACCCGACTCGAAGACGTTCGAGGAACGGCTCCATCGCGGCGAGGGTGTGGGGGTTTCCGACGCGTTCGCGCGCCGCTTCGCGAAACGCGTCGGCGACGAGCTCGAGCTGGAAACACCCTCCGGACGCCACCGCTATCCGATCCTCGGCACCTTCGCCGATTGGGCCGGACCGACGGGCTCGATCCACATGGACCGCGCGCTCTTCGTGAAGGATTGGCAGACGAACCTGGTGGACGCGATCAGCGTGGACCTCGTGAGCCCCGCCGACGAGAGCCGCGTGATGGCGGCGATCCGCGCGCGCTACGGCCGCCAATACGACCTGCAGATCATCACCTCGCGCGAGATGAAGAAGGACATCCGTGAACAGATCGTGCAGGGCTTCCAGATGACCCGCGCCACCGAGGTGGTGGTGCTCCTCATCTCGGCGCTCGGCGTGGTCAACACCCTGCTCGCGGCGATCCTCGATCGCACCCGCGAGATCGGGATCCTGCGTGCCATCGGCGCGACGCGCGCGCAGGTGGTGCGCGCCGTGCTCCTCGAGGCCGGGCTCCTCGGCGCGCTCGGCGCGCTCCTCGGCATCGGCCTCGGCCTCGCCAGCGCCTACCCGTTCGTGAAGGTCGCGATCCTCGAGGTCGTCGGCTGGCACCTCGACTTCCACGTCGATCCCACCGCCGTCGCCGCTGCAGGCACCCTCGCCATCGCGATCTCGATCGCCGCCGCGTACTACCCCGGCCGCAAGGCCGCCCGCCTCGATGTCCTCACGGCGATCGAGTACGAGTGACGGCGCGCTGCCGGGCGCAGGTCGCGTGGGGCGAGGCCGACTTCGCGAACGGCGAGCCCGCGCTCGCGCGACACGGCGGTACGGCTCGAGAGCGGGCTCTCCCAAGCCGAGCTCGCAGCGGCGCTCGGGAACTCGGAACGGACACGGGAGCCGTGGGAACGGGGTCGTCGGAGGCCAGCCGGCGCCGCACAGCGGCAACTCGAGATCGCCGATCGCCGTCCCGAGGTATTCCTCGAGGTCGCCGCGTAGGCGTCGGAGACGCGAGGAGCCGCCGAACGAGGCGCTGAAACGGCCGGAACTCGGGCCCGCTCGAGCTTGGGCCCGCAGCAATCTCGAGCCGTTGCGAATCGCGTCGGCTCGGGTTCACCACACCTGGATCGACGTGGCGGTGCCGCGCCAGTAGGCGAAGGGGCCGGTGGGAAGGAGCCACTCGGCCACGGCGTCGCGCGGCACCCACGTTCCCGCGTGCTCCACGTAGCCGTCGATGCGCGCTTGCCACGGGCGCAGGACGGGCGGGTTCTTGCCGTCGTCGAAGGTGCGCTCGGGCGTGAAGACCGAGGCCACGCGACCGTCGGCGCCGAAGCGGAATTCGAGGCTTGCGCGCACATCGCCGGCGACGAGCGTCGCGAACGCCCGCTGCTCGTCGACCGGCTCCCAGGTCACTCCGTGGCCGGGCAGAAGCGCCGTCGGGAACCACAGCGTCTCGCCGAGGTAGCGCGTGAGCGCGGCGGTCGCGAGCGCGGGCGTGGGCTTCGCGTCGACCACGGTCACGAGCCCGAGCACGGCGCCCTGCATTCGTCCCTCGCCGCCCACGAAGGCGTCGCGCACGACGACCGAGAGCCCCGGCGCCATGCGCATCCGCGCGGCCCACACGAAACCCGGCGCCGCGGGCACGAAATCCTGGGTCGCGGTGAACGGCACCCAGCGGTCGGCGGCCGGCTTTCCCAGATTGAACTCGCCGCGCCACTCGACGCGCACGTGGCGAGCGAGCGGCGCGCTCGCGGGTAGCACCGAGCGGAGGTAGCGCGCAGCGGGCGCGGGAAGCGTGTCGAAAGCCCGGTCGGCTGGTGCCGCGGTTGGCGCACGCGCGCCGGATGCATCGTCGAGCCGCTTCACCAGCGCCTCGGTTGCTGCGCTCCAACGCCGCATCGCGCGCCGAATCCACACCACACCAACCGTTGCGCCCGCGCCGGGAAGCGCGAGCATCAGCGCGAAGGCCAGGCTCATGACCGGTACTATCGCGCAACTCTCCCGCGGAGGAGTGAGCCCGCGGCGAGCAGGAGCGACGCCGCCGCGGCGCACGGACGCGCGAGGCTCGACGGATTGCGGCATCGCTCCCACCGAGGAATCCCTTCTCGACGGGCGGTGCCGAAAACCTTCGCCACTCTGCCGACGATGTTCCGCAGCTCCCATTCCGGGAGGATGCGTCTGTGCCGTCTCGCGTCGCTCCTGCGACGGCGCGCGAGGCGCTCACTCGACCACGTCAGCGCGTGGGCGTCTGACGACCAGCCGCGTCGAGCCGCAGCCCTTCGCGCGGCGTGATTGCACGCGCCGCGTCCAACGAAATTGCGCGCGGATTCGCCAGCGTTCACCCGCCAGAGGCCCATCTCGGACGTCGGCGCGCCGCATCCCGACCGACGTTGGCGCGCGGACGACGCTTCGAGTCGCGCGCCCGGCAAATGGTGTGTACACGGCCCGCACAGGCGCTGAACGACGGCGGCGCATCGCTTGCACGACGCGCTACCCGCACACGCCGCTGGACGAGACGTTCGAGGCACGTGCGCAGCTGCTCGTTCACGATTCGCGGCAGGATGCCGCAAAGGAGATCTCGATGAGGTGTAAGCCTTTGCTGATGACGGCCGTCGCCGCCACGGCGCTCATCTCGCAGTCCGCTCGCGCAGGGAGTCCGTCGTTCGACACCAACTGGGAAGATCCACTCGGCGCTGCATCGGCGGTGACCTTCCCCGACGAGGCCTTCGCGGTCACCATCGACCAGAACGGCTACATCTTCACGTTCACGCAGGACCATGCGGTCGACAAGATTGGTTGTCGGCGCTACCTCTCGAATCGGACGTTCGACTCGGGCAACAGCTCCAGCAACAACACGACCAACAATCCGATCGGCTCGGGCAGCACGGCCAAGCCGTTCGTCGCGTATGCGACCACGAACTACGTCTACACCGCTGGCGTCGCGTACTCCGGCTCGGAATCCAACTGGTACATCATGCGTTTCTCGAAGAGCTGTGCGCCGGCGCCCTGGACCCAAGACGCCGGCGGGACGATGGGGAGCGGCGGGAACACCGCCAGCTACTCCGTCACGAGCAACGGCGCCGCTCTGTACGGCGTGACGAACGGCTACGACGAGATCGACGGGCTGTACGTGAATGCCGACGAGACTCGCATCACGGTGTCCGGTCACCACGGCTTCGCCAACAGCCAGCTCGCTGCTGGGGCGGAAGGTCAGGCGGCGGTGGGCCGATTCGACGCCTCCACCGGCCTACCGATCTGGGTGAAGACGCACCATCCGAGCGGAAGCGGGGGCGCAGGCGGCCACTACGACGCTGCAGACGGAGCGCTCGCGATGTACACCGACAACGGCACCAACTACATCTACATCGCCGGCCGTCAGGCCGGTAACGGGATCTCGGGAATCGGCGCCAAGGCGATGGTGGCGCGCTTCACCGATGCCGGCGACACGGCGCCGTCCGCTCCCACGACGGCCACTCCCTACGCTCACTCCAATCCGTTCCTGTCGCCGGTGGCCACGGCGGGTGCGGTCGTCGACTCCACGGGCGTGTACGTCGGCGGCTACCTCTCCAACTTCTTCGGCGGCGTCCCGAGCGGCACGTTCGTCCTCAAGTTCAACCTGGGCCTCAGCGCGCAGACCGCCACGCCTTACCTTCCCGCCGAGACCGAGTCGCGATTCACGCGCACGATCGCCGTCGACAACTCCGCAGGCCGCGGCTACGTGTACGTGATCGGCGCGGTGAAGACGGGCACCAGCGGCGACACGTCGCTGGTGCGACTCAACGCGAGCAATCTCGTGAAAGACACGGTCGCATCGCCCAATTGGTGTCATCAGTCCAATGTGAACTGTGCCGACGGTACCGAGCAGACACCGGGCGGCATCGCGCAAACCGGCGACACCTTCTACATCGTCGCGTTTTCGACTGGCTTCTCCGGATACTCCACCAAGAAGAACCCGATCATCTTCAGCGCGACTGGGTTCTGACACAACGACGTAGCGCGAACGTGCGCGAGCTTCGCCGGAGAATCGATCCGGCGGAGCTCGCGCAGTCTGCTCCGCGACGGCGCACAGCGGGCACGCACCCCGCGCCGCCGCATCGGCCCCTCCCTCGCCGCCCGCGTGAATCGGGCGCTCGTCGAGAGCGCCGCTCGCAGTCCGTGCCGCCGAGCCAAGCGCGGGTCGGATACGCTCGCGCGCCTCTCATCATTCGGCGGCGCGCTCGCGTGGGCGCAGCGCTTTCCGCGAGGGCGAGGCCACGTGAAGCTGCTCACCATCCTGGGTTGGATCGCGTTCGCGCTCGAAGCCGCGTTCGTGGCGATGCTCTTCTGGCAGCGCAACATGGGCGACGACGCGGCGGGGCGCGGCATGGCCACCGGCTTCGCGATCGTGCTCGCGCCGATCGTGCTGGTCGCCGGCGGACTCTTCTGGTGGGGCCAGCGCGGCGGTCCGGCGCAGGTGCTCTGGCTCGGGCTCGCGATCTTGCTCGCGCCAGCGGCGTTCGGTCTGGCGCGATTCGGCTCGGGAATCTTCGGCAAGCTCGATCGGGCGCTCGGGCGAGCGCAGTTCGGCCGCTTCGACGATCCGCACCTCACGGGCATCGCGCGCGCCATCGACCAAGACGACGTGGCCGCGATCGAGCAACTCGTGGTCGAGAAGCCCACCGATTTCGAGGCCCGCGATCGCGTGGGCCACACCCTCTTGGGTCACGCGATCCACCGCGTGATCGAGGATTGGGGCTCGGCGCAGCATGTGCCTGCCGTGCGCGCGCTGCTGAAGGCGGGCGCGCCGCCAGCGATGGACGCGCTCTCGCCGGGACGCACCCAGGCGTCGGTGAGCGAGCACGATCTCGTGTACCACCTCTTCGGAGTCGGCCACGAAGGCGCGGTGGCCGCGCTGGACGCGATTCTCGACGCCGGCGCCAAGCCGGATACGGTCGACGAGGACGGCCGTCCGATCCTGTTCTCGAGCTACGCGCGCTTGCCCGCGCTCGAGGTGCTCGCGCGGCACGGAGCCAACCTGAAGCTGCTCGATTCCCGCAGCGATCAGCTCGGCTGGACGCCGCTCATGCACTGGGCGCGGATGCGCTCGTGGGATCTGGCGCTCTTCTTCCTTCGGCACGGCGTCCCCCAGGACTACACCGCGCCCGACGGCCGGAATCTCCGCAACATCCTCGACGAGGTCGATCCTCCGGGCAGCACGTACTACGGCGCGGACGAGACCGCTCACGCCGCCTTCGTCGCGGCACTCGCCGGCGGCTAGCGCACGGCCGCTCGGCGCGCCCCCGTCCCGCGCCGCCGCATCGCGACTCCCAGGGCGAGCGTCAGCACCATCGCAACCAGATCGCTCGGAACGCGAGCGGTTTGCGGCGCGGAATCCGCGGCGGCCTCCGCGAGCTGCGGCGTGCAACCTCCGGGAGTCTGCACGTTGCAGTCGTCGTCGATCCCGTTGGACGGGATCTCCACGGCTCCCGGGTGAACGGCGGGCGACGCATCATCGCAGTCGAGCCCGTAGTGCGGGCAGCCGCTGCTCGTCGGCACACCGTAGCCGTCGCCGTCGGCATCGATGCACGAATCGCACACGTCGCCGATTCCGTCCTCATCCCGGTCGCGCTGATTGGGATCGGCGACGTCGACGCACAGATCGCAAGCATCGCCGGCGCCGTCGCCGTCCCAGTCGGCTTGGCTGACATCGGCAACGAGTGGGCAGTCGTCGCAGGCGTCACCAAGCCCATCGCCGTCGGTGTCGAGCTGCATCGGATCGACGACGTCGACACAATCGTCCACGTCGTCGCAAGCTCTGTCGCCGTCGGTGTCGAGACAACGGTCGCAGGAATCTCCCAGGCCATCACCGTCGCCGTCGAGCTGTTCGGCGTTCGGCACCAGCACGCAGTCGTCACAGACGTCCGCGACTCCGTCCCCATCGGTGTCGGTGCCGGGACAAGCCTCGAGCTCCACGGCCCCCACGTCGCACCGGGCGCCGCCGTCGCCATCGCCGTCCTGCGGTCGCGGCACACCCCGCTGATCGCTGGTCGCGCACGCGGAATCGATGCCCCAGTCGATCAGGGGACTGCCGACGAGCGGCGCCTGGCTGAGCGTCGGTCCGCCGCGGTGGGTGAGCGGAGCGAGCATCGCCGAGGCCACCCCGGATCGGTCGGTCGGATCCGGCAAGCCGCAGGTGGACCCGGGGGACTCGAGGTTGCCGCCCAGCGAGACCAGCCTTCCGCTCACTTGGCAACGGCCCACCAGCGCGGAGCTCGCCATCGTCAGCTCGAAGCTGCTCGCGATCGCCGGCGAAGCGATCAGCGCGGGATCGCGCACGATCGTCACGTTCCGGAGCGCGACGCTGCCCGAGCTCGCGAGCTCCCCGCCTGCAGCGGACCCGACGTTCGCGCTCAGCGTCACGTTGGAGAGCGTGGCCACTCCCGTGATGCCGATCCCGCCCGCGGTGCCACCGCCGACGTCGGAGGCGGTGTTGCGCGTGATCAGCGACGAGTCGACCGTGAGCACGCCGGAGCTCGAGATGCCGCCGCCGAAGCCCGCGCCGGCCGGCACGCAACACGGCAAGCATTGGGGGCTGCACCACCCCGGCGCTCCCAGGGCGAGGTTGTCCGTGACCGTCGTATCGACGAGCGCGAGCTGGTTGCCGTTGCTGATTCCGCCACCGGAGGCGCTGCCCCCGAAGATGGCGCCGCTCGCGCCGCTGGCATCGACACGGCAACGCACCAAGGTGAGGTTGCCGGCGTTGCGCACTCCGCCGCCGGGGTTCGCGCTCCCTCGTGTGAAGCGCACACCGTCGAAGACCACCGTGCCGCTGTGCACGTCGAGGACGCGGTCGATGAAGTGCGCGTCGATCGTGCTCGTGCCGGGCGCGACCGCCGCTACCTCGAGATCGCCGCGGACGTCGAGATCGCCGGTCGCGCCTGCGTCTTCGTCGCGACCCAGAACACCGAGCGAATACGAGCCGGCAGGCAACACGATCCGGTCGCTCCCCGCCCCCGCGGTGCAACCATCCACGGACACGTCACCGTTCGCCGCGAGAATCGCCTCGCGCAACGTGCAGTTGCCGTTCGGCGGCAGATCGAGGTCGTCGGCGGTGGAGTCGACGGTGATCGTGCTGCCGCTGGCGACCGATGCGGCGACGACGAGCGGCATCACGGCGCGCACGACCCGCCGCGGAAGCGGCCCGCGAACCTTCTGCCAAAGCGCCGCTGATCTCATCGCGTGTTGCCGACGGAGGTCGCGCACGACGAGTGCCGCCTTCCGGTCGGTCGACCCTACGCCCCGACGACGACGGACCGCAACTCCGCGCATGACCCGCAGCCGCTGCCGCGGTCCGCGAAGCACGCGGGGTTGGGACCCGAGTCGCTCCCAGGGCGTCGCGTCAGCGCGCGAGCCAGCGATCGATACGCGGCAGCAGCTTCCGAAAGACGTAGTCCCCAGCGCGGCGCCGGAGCGGCGAATCGCGCCGCGTGAGCCGGAAGAGGTAGGGATAGAGCTGCGATCGGTGGTAGTGCTCGCCGCCTGCGACGTGCCGCGCGGCGAGACGCCCGCTCTCGATCGCGGGAGTGATCCCGTTCCAGAAGTCGCGGTGCAGCACCGCGGCGGCGTCTCCCACCAGCAAGCAAGTGCCGTCGTGAGTGGTCACGGGACAATCGGGCTGCGCCAGATGGATGCCGGCACCGATGGCGCTCTCGCGATCGAAGTCACGCGGTAGACGCCCCTCGCTCACGAGCGTCGCGACGAAGGCGTCCCAGAGCTCGTTGATCGACGTGGTCGTCGCCGGATCTCCAACCTGGCAGAGGCCCACGTTGGTGAGCCGTCCGTCGCGCCCCTTCGGGTACACCCAGCCGAATCCCACGGCGCCGTTGGCGTAGAAGTAGCTCGTCATCTCGCCGCCGTGACAGGCGTGGTCGAGCTCGACCTCCTTGAGCAGCACGAGGTCGTCGCGCCGGAAGCCGATCTCGGGGAAGAAGCGCCGGCGCACCGGACAGCTCGGTCCGCCGGCGCCGATCAGGTGGTCGGCGGTGATGGTCTCCCGCCCGAGGCGCAGGCGATAACGAGGCGCTCGTCCGGTGGGGTCGTGCTCGATGTCGCCTGGTGCCACGCGGCATTCGGTGCGGAGCTCGGCGCTACCGAGGGAAAGGATCCACTCCTCCAGCTCGCCGCGCAGCACGAAGTAGAGGCGCTCGTCGAAGAAGGGCTTCACCCAGCGCTCCGGGAAGGCGCCGAAGCGACGGCCGCCGAAGACCATGCGGATCTTGGCGGGATCCATCTCGAGGATCTCCCCGGGGTAGTCCGCGGGAGTCTTGTCGAGGAGCGTGAAGGTGCTCGTGAAGATGCCCGAGCACACGTGGCTCTTGCGCGGCATGGCCGTCGCCTCGACGACCAGCGCGCGCTTTCCGGCCCGCGACAGGAAGGCTGCGGCCGCGCCGCCGCCCACCCCGGCGCCGATCACCACCACGTCGTGATGGCTCATCGAAGCCGCGACAACCCCTTGCGGATTCCCGTCTCGAGCCCGGCGCGGACGAGTGGGCCGAGAAAGGGGATGAACGTGCGGAACTCGATCGTGTAGTGAAGCCGCGAGCCGCCGCTCGGCGTGGCGGAGAAGCGCATCACGCCCTTGTGGTTCCGAAGCGGTGTCCCGCGGGTGATGCGGTACTCGACCAGCTCGTCCTTCCGAAACGCCGTCACCGTCTCGTCGAAGCTCGGTAGCGGTCCGATGCGCAGCGTGCGCACCGAGCCCAAACCGTTGAGCGAGTCCGTGCCGTCGCGGGTCCGCTTGATCTTGGCGCCGAGCACTGGCCCGAGCTTCTCGTGGTCGCTGAGCAAAGCGAAGAGCTCCTCGAGCGGCCGCTGGAACTCCATGTCGATCTCGATTCGCTGCATGAGCCTCGTTCCTTCTCGTGGGGTGCGTGTTCGCACCGGTCGCGGGACTATTCCTCCTCCCAGCGCTGCTCGACCAGTCGGTTGAAGGCCTGGACGAGCACCCCCGTGCCAGGCGCGACCGCGTGGAGGTCGAGATCGGCGAGGCGCCCCAGGCCGGCCTCGGCGAGGGCTTGCGCGAGCGCCGGCGACTCTCGGCACGCGCGCGTGAGCTCGGCGAGCTGACGCACCTCGTCCCGTTGGTTGTCGCCCTGCTCGCGAACTCGCACCTTCATGCGCATCACGCTGGGCTCGCGGGCGAAGCGGGCGAGCACGCTGGCGAGCGCGACGAAGGCTTCATCCTGCGTGAGTGACGATCCGTTCACGAGGCGCTCCTCTCGGCCATCGGCCGCCCGCCCGGGGCCCTTCCGCTCGCTCCGCCGATCGACGCGACTCAGCCGCCGGCGATGTGCGCGCGCATCTCGGTGAGCAACCCGGCGGCGAGGTCCGCCTGCGCCGGCTCGCCGCCCAGGTAAGGCAACACTTCCGCGTCGCCCTTCAGGTACCAGTCGAACCAGGCGGTGAAATACCGGCGTGCCAAACGGTGCTGGTGATCCTCGACCTGGATCGTGCGCTCACAATCGCCGAGCGCGGGACCGAGGACGTCGCCGAGCGAGCCCTCGTCGGTGAACCCCGAGTGGTTGCCACCCGCGATCACGATGAGCTGCTTGTCGGCGCGATACAGCGCCTCGTAGGTCGTGATGTCACCGGTGTAGCCCGCCTGGCAGTCGAGATCGCCGGCGATGAGCAGCATTGGACGTTCGATCAACGGCGGTGCCGAGTCGACCAAGCCGCCCAGCCCCATGGTGGCGAAAGCGAGAACGTTCGGATCCTCGATGGCGAGCTGGGTCGCCGTTCCCGCGCCCATCGAGTGGCCGATGATCCCGCGCCGCGTGGAGTCCACGAGACCGAAGATCGGCCGGCCCGGAGTCGCGCTCTCCGATTCCAGCGCAGCGAATCCTCCCCGGGCACCCTCGTCCTGCCCGTATTCCGGTGCGCCGCAGAAGGTCGGATCGGTGAACGTGAGCACCACGTAGCCGTGGCTGGCGAGGTGGTTGCCCACCCAGGTCTGCCAGGCGGCGATGGCGCAATAACCGGGTGCCATGACGATCGCGGGAAAAGGCGCTGCTTCCATGGACGTGGGGTAGACGATCGTCGACTGCGCCGTGCCGTGCTCGGTCGCGTAGAAGTACTCGTAGCTCGCGGTGGCGTAGGGACCCGGCTCGTCGATCGGCTGCGCGGGAGGCGGATCGGCGAGCGGTGGACAGGCCGCGGGGCCGGCGCCAAGGGTCGTGAAAAGCAACCCGATCCAGAGCCACGAGCTCTTCATCCGAGATGTTTGCGTGCTCCTCGCCATCGCCCGTCTCCGTTTCGCGTCAGCGCCAAAGATGAATTGTGCCCCATTCGTCGCGGGGCCATCCACCGCCGTGGTGTGACTGCACCGCGCTCCGGCGCCGTGCTCGACGAACGCGTGTCGCTTCCGTTCGCTGCGCGTGTGCTCGCGGCGCTCGCGGTCAGAATCGCGATGTGGTGCCACCGCCGAGGACCGCTCCGTGGAGCGACGGAATCCGCATCGGGCCGCTCGCCTCGGACAACCCCGAGATCAGGACACTGCGGAAACGTAAGGAGTCGAGAAAGAAGCTGCTGGTGAGGTTGCCGTCGTTCGTGACTTGGATGTGAGGCGTGACTGTCTGCCCCGCATACGCCGAAAAATCGGCCAGAAAGTAATACTCGATCCAATTGGTGCCCGTGTTGAAGCTGGAGCAGATCACGATCCCATCCACGGCAGCCGCGTCGATGAAGAGCCGCACGGCGTCGGCGGGTGTGACCTGGCTGCAATTGGTCTCGTCGCTGTTGATCTGGTAGCGGAAGAATAGGTACGACGGCGGCGTGCCCGGCGGGACCGTGATGGTCTGCGAGAGATCGCCGATCTCCCCGTTGGCACCGCCCAACCACGCCAACCAGGAGCCGGTGTGCGCAGCCGGGGCGCCGCCGTCACCTTGCTGCACCAACAGTTCGCCGGGGAAGAACGTGGAGGACTCGGTCCAGGCCACGTGGCCCAAGTCGAAGCTCGCGTTCGCCAGCACCGGCGCGGGCGCATAAGCGCCCCACGCACCGATGTCCATGGTTTCGAAGTCGTCGGCAAAGATCGTGTCGACCGGGGACCTCCGATCATCCTGCGAGAAGTCGTGCGCGACCGTGCGACGCAGCGCATCGGGCGCCGCGGCAACAGCCGTGTCACTCACGCCGAACGCGGCCGTGACCAGGATCGAAACAACCGAGCTTCGCACGCTCATCCTCACACCTCTCGGATCCTCGGGTCGGTCCATCTCTTTCCAGATTGCCACGTTCCCTCACGCGGCGACACACGCGCGACGAGGCTGACGACACGCGAGGGCGGAATCGGTGAGCCGGTCGCGAAGACTCTGGCGATGGGCACCGTGCCGTCTCGGATCGCTCCCCCGGCTGGTCTGCTGCGCGACCCGCGTGCCGCTGCGGTCGGAGCCATCGGTCCGCGACGACGCCGCGCGCCGCTCAGCAGCGGCCACGGACTACCACGCGATCAACCCTGCGCGTCCCGGGGTGCCGTCTGCTGCAGCGCGTAGTTAAGGCCCGATGATTTCATTGAGGCCCTCAAGCACGAGACTGAGCTCCTCGGCGCTTGCTTCACCAAGGCGGCGGCCTATTCGCTCAGTCGACAACGTACGAATCTGGCTGATCTTCACCCAAGAACGCTTTGGTAACGGTGCGTGGAGTTCCAAGGTGAGTGGATACGGTGCCCGCTGAGGCTGGGAGGTAAGGGCGAGGGCTATTACCGTTCCAGAGCGATCGTTGAAGACATCATGGCTCAGGATCAGCACGGGACGTTCACCCGCCTGCTCCCGACCCCGTACGGGATCGAGTGACGCCCAGCGAATCTCGCCGCGACGGATTCGCGCCAATCAGTACTCCGGCCAGTCTGCGGCGTCGGCCGCGAGACCGGATTCCGCTAGGGCGCGCTCTTCCGCTACGTCGAGAAGCCGGCAGGCATCCGCAAGGCGCGTTCGCCGAAGCCGCCTCAACGCCGCGGCGACGGCAGCCTCGATCGCGTGACTCCGGTTCGGGAACCGTCCGGCCTCGACCAGCGCGTCGAGCTCACCGAGCAAGTCCGACTCCACCGTGACGGCGACCTTAGTCTTCGGCATGGCTCCAACCTCCGGTATGACCATACATCATACCGCAGCCAACTGCCAAATACTGGCCCTAACACCGCGCTCACCTGCGGCGCTGGTGCTGTCGAAAACCCCAACCGGAGGAAGCCCAATGCGATTCTACACCGGCCAACACGACCACTACTGCGGCACCGATCTGCACGCGCGATCGATGTACCTCTGTGTCCTCGATCGCGCTGGCGAGGTCCGACTTCATCGGGACTTCCCGGCCAGCCCGGAGTCCTTCCTTCGCGCCGTCGCGCCCTTCCGCGAAGGGCTCGTCGTCGGAGCCGAGTGCATGTTCACCTGGTACTGGCTCGCCGACCGCTGCGCCGCCGAGAACATCCCGTTCGTGCTCGGCCACGCCCTCTACATGAAGGCGATCCACGGCGGGAAGAGCAAGAACGATCGCATCGACAGCCTCGAGACCGCCACGCTGCTGCGCGGCGGCGCCATAGCGCATGCCTACGTCTACCCGCCGAAGATGAGGGCGACGCGGGCCCTCCTTCGTCGACGGACGCGGATGGTACCCCGGCGCGCCGAGCTGATCGCCCACGTTCAGAACACCCACCACCCGTACAACCTCGCGGCGCCCGGGCCGCGGCTCGCGTACACCGGCAATCACGAAGGCGTCCCGGAGCACTTCCGTGATCCGACGGTGCGCCGCAGCGTCGAGCTCGACCTCGAGCTGGCGCGGATCCTCGGTGAGCGCATTACCGACCTCGAGCTTTACCTGGTGCGGCAAGCGAAGGAGCACGACCCGAACGCCTTCCATCTGCTGCGCTCGATTCCTGGCGTCGGCAAGATTCTCGCGCTCACGATCCTCTACGAGGTCCACACGATCGAGCGCTTCCCGCGCGTGCAGGATTTCGCGTCGTATTGCCGGCTGGTGAAATGCAGTCGTGAGTCCGCGGGCAAGATCCACGGCACCGGCGGCGCCAAGATCGGGAACGTTCACCTCAAGTGGGCCTACTCGGAAGCCGCAACGCTCTTCCTGCACGGCAACCCCGAAGGCCAGCGGCTACGGGGGGCCTTGATCGGGGTAGTGATCGTGGACTCCGGCTCATTGTTTGAATGGAGGAATGCCCGGGTTGATTCCTTTACACGAGGCAGGTCGAACGACCTGCCGTTCAGCAGCCAACGCCAAGGTCGCGTACGAGCGTAACACGGCCGCGGGCCGCGGGTGCAGCCCGCGGCGTCGCGGCATGAGCCCAACTCCGAGCGGAAGCGCGTGGCGCTCGACTGCTGCAACGGCCGGTTGGGCAGCGCTTCTAGGGTGAGGTCTTGTCTTCGGCCTTGAGAAGCTCGACTGCTCGGTGGGTCACCATCTTCACGACGCGATCGTCGGTATTCAGAAGGCGTCCGACGAGCGACGGCCTCCGCCGGATCTCCTCCATGAGGAGCTTCGCATATGCGTCTTTGTCCTCCGACTTCCAGAGACCGCTCGCGTGATGGTGGAACACGTGGCACGCCTCGTTGAGGATCTTCGAGATGCGCGCGCTGTCCTCAGGGTCGGAGCCCAACTCGTAGGCGACATCCGTCCAGCCGTCATTCTTGGGGAGTTTCTCGTGCGCCACGCTGTCTGCCCAACGACCTGACGTTAACTGACACCCGCCGCTTGACGGACGGGGGCCTTATAGGTGTTAGGCCGCCCTTTCGCAGGTGGTCGCTCAAGATCGGCTGGCGCTCCCGGAACCACTCAGACGCGCGCGGCTCCCACGGCCAAATGCCGTCGGTTGTAGGATAGATGATCTGAAGGACCTCGAAGTTTTTCCCGCCGTAGAGCCACTTGTCCCATCCGAGGTAGTCGTCGAAGTGGGCCGGCGTAACGACCTCGAACTGCACCCGGAAGCCTTCAAGGAAACCCTCGTGTCGAGTCCCTGGCGCGAAGCGCTCACCGGCTCGAACCCGACTGTTGTACTCATTGACCACGAAGTGAGCGATCGTCTGCTTCAGTCCGATCACGATGACCTCAGGGACGCCGGAGGTCTTCTGCACGCCGACCGAGTAGGAGAAGGGGGGCCCCTCCTCGTCCTCGAGCACATGGATGACGTGACAGCCGTACTTCTCGATATCGTCGAGGGCTTTCTTCTCTCCGGCGTCCATGAGCGTCGCTTGTCGGCCTAACGCAGTACTAAGCGGCGGGCGCGCAGCGACCGCCCGCCTTCAGCACTCTGTTAGGCCATGGTGCCACCGGAAAGCGGAGCCGGCCAGCTACATGCGAAAGGCACGAGACGTCTGAATTCACCACTCACGCAGTTCCCAGTCATCATCGCGGATCACCGCGCCGAGCTTACGCGTCAGTTCGCTCGCGACGCGATGTGTGGCGTGGTCGTCGCTCTCAATGCCGGGGACCGCGTTGAACGTGACCGTGCCGTCGGACCTACGCCAAAACGACGCCGTCCATTCGCCCTCGATCAGTACTTCGGCGTCTCCTGGGGAGACGCCGACCTTGATGCGGCGACCGTCAGGCAGTGGAACGGTCGCGTCGCCTTCAATGATGCGAACCCCTGGCGTAGTGGCCACGGCCGCTACCCACTCCTCCATCGAGAAGCCCGATACCTCCTCATCCTGCTCGCGATGAAGATGGAACTCAGCTGGCAGGGGCACTCCCTTCGTTCAGCCCGGGCTAACCCAGATGGAATGAGAAGGCTGACCTCCCGATCACGAGATGTCGTAAACGATTCTCAAGGTTGGATCAACGGGCTCGAAGCCCAAACAGGAGGTCAGCCATGAGCGATAGTGCCACGAAGTCCTTCGGATCGGAAGCGCAGGCCGCCTCGCTTCCGCCCCTCACCGCCGGCCTCGACGTCGGCGACCGCCACTCGACGATGTGCTTCATCGACGCCGCCGGCGAAACGGTCGAGCGTACGCGGGTGCGCACCACCTCCGAGGCGCTCCGGGGAGCATTCGGCCACCGCGCACCGCTGCGCATCGCCCTCGAGGTGGGTACCCACTCTCGATGGATCCGTCGGCTGCTCGTCGAGCTCGGTCACGAGGTGTTCGTCGCGAATCCACGTCGGGTCCGAGCGATCTACGAGAGCGACACGAAGACCGACAGCTCGGATGCCGAGATGCTCGCGCGACTCGCGCGGGTCGACCCGAAGCTTTTGTGTCCCGTCCGACATCGCCGCGAGGACCGAGCCCGGGCGCTCGCCGTGGTGCGCAGTCGCGACGGGCTCGTCCGCGCGCGCACTCTGCTCATCAACCACGTCCGCGGTGCCATCAAGCCGGTCGGCGGTCGCGTGAAGCACTGTTCGTCCGAGAGCTTCGCACGCCAGGCGCCGGAGCAGATTCCCGCGGAGCTGCAGGCGGTGCTTCAGCCCGTCATCGAGCAGATCGGCCACCTGACCCGCACCGTCCGAGAGTTCGATCGGCAGATCGAGCAGCTCTGTGAGCAATTCCCCGACGCACAGCGACTGCGGGAGATTCCAAGCGTTGGTCCCGTGACCGCGCTCACCTTCGTTTTGACCGTCGACGACCCGGCGCGGTTCCAGAACGCCCGCATGATCGGACCCTATCTCGGACTTTGCCCCCGGCGAAAACAAAGCGGCCGGGACGATCCGCAGCTCGGCATCACGAAAGCGGGCGACTCGTACCTGCGCAAGCTCGTCGTCACCTGCGCGCAGCACACGCTAGGCCCATTCGGCAAAGATAGCGCCTTGCGCCGCTGGGGACTCCAGCGAGCAGGCAGCGGCGATCGGATCGCCAAGAAGAAAGCGGTCGTTGGCGTCGCCCGGCGACTGACCGTCGTGATGCTGCACCTGTGGGTGAGTGGCGAAACCTACCGGCCGTTTCCGACGCCCGCGCCACCCGCGCGACCGCCTTCCCCGGAAAAGACCGTCGAGAAGAAGGAGAAGAAGGCGGCATAGCCGGCGACTCAGAGAAACGAACACCAGATGGAACCGATGGAGCAACGGAAGGCCGCACGGCGCGGGTCGCGCGATCTCGGCGACCAGCACCGGCCGCCTCGTCCGGGTGACTGCGAGCTGAGCTCGGGCCCCTCCGGGGCAGACCGCAACCCAGATGGCAGCACCAGGGCGAGTCGGACTCCAACCTGCACCGAGCTCACCGAACGAGCTCACCCGAGTGCGAATGGAAGCGTGGCGTCCGGTGGTTCGCCCGCCTTCGATCGTCGGCCCGCGACGGTCGGCCTTCCCGACTGCTCTTCGAGAAACCGTTCATCTACCCGCGAATACAAGGCTCAAGAACGGGCACCGCCGCCTCAACAAGGACGTGAACTTGAAAGGGAGAGCCTTCTCATGGAAGCTCAGCAGCGGCCCCGGACTGAACCGTACCGAGACTATGGTCTTTCGCTGGTTCTGCTCCCCAGCCCGCAACGAACTGGCTTCGAGCCTGACCTTTTGATTGGGACGGGAGAGGATACGAAATGGTTTCTAGGCCGCCGCGTGTGATGCGCGGCAACCGCCGCGAGGGGTTGAGCCTCGATAGGTGTTTGGTGCAGCGCCACGTTCGTGGTGCGAGCTGAAACAAAGTCAGAGTCGCGTCAAGCGCCAGGCCAGATCTCGAGGAATTGCGGTGAGAACAAACCGCTAGGGAGAGGTGTGCGCTTGACGGACGGGGCCTTATAGGAGTTCGGCTCAGTGTCAAAACCAGCCTTGTGCGTGAAGCACCCACAGGTTGGGATGAATGCATGTCACAACGAATCCACACAGGCACCAAGAAGTCGAGTCGAAGTGATTATCGACTGCGACCAATGTCCATCTCGAACTCAAGCACCGTCTCTCGATATCCGACAGGTAGTACGAGCGGTACGGGTACGACAACGAGTGCGAGAAGGCCAGCGAACGCCATGTCCTGTTCGTAATACCACCAGACAGTGTGATCGTGGTCCTCGACACGGTCGGGGTCACCCCATAGCGCTCGGACGATTTCTTCTGTAAGGTTCTGGCGGGTCCCGGGGCGGGGTGCCTGACAACCACGACACACGCCCCCGCTCTTCCGCTAGATAGACAAACGAGCCGCGCAGACGGCATCCCCTGAGGATCCCGCCCATGCATCCGGCGGTGATCTGGACAATTGCCAGGAGCGCGGCTGTGCGGAACCGGCGATTCATACCGCCCTGGTCGCGTGCTCGCCATTGGCCTTCCAACGAAAAGGATTCTATCCAGGGTACCGGCCGAGCACCACGCGCCCATTGAAGATCTGGCCCTCGTCACCTTCTTCAGTGAGACCTTGCATGCGTGCCCCCGAGTTCGCACACCTGATCAGCGTGTCGTCCTTCCCTGCGAGAACGTCGCGCTCGATGCACGGCTTTCGGTGCCCCCCGGCGACCCGGCTTCACCTGTCGTGACCGTGGCGTTCGACGTGGCCCGCGCTCTGGTACCAACGCGGTGCGTGCCCAGGCACAGGGTGCGCGTGACGCGGATCGGGCGGCACCTCGGCCCGCATCGCCGTGCTTTCAAGCTCAAGCTAAAGGATCCCGTGAAGGACAACCCGCTGAAATCACAGCACGACCGCGCCTCACCGCCTACGGCTTTCAAGGAAGGGGAAGTCCTATGGGCATGACTCCGTGTCTGATTCACGGCGCTCATCCGGACCACCCGGACACCCGACTGAGCGTGATCCACCGCTCACCCGCACGACCTCGCCGCGTGAACTCCAGCAGGATCCCCGCGCGCCGGAAGAAGGGCGCCGCGCGACGCAGGCGCCCGGAGAGAACCCCTGGCGTGCGAGGCCATGACGAGGAGTAGAGGACTGGCTCGGGGACGTGTCGCCCCAGCAGGTTGAGGCATTCAGTGGCAGTGCCGCTCCAACGAGGTTCGACGGCGAGCAAGTCCAGGACCGCAGCAGCTACAACGTCGCCCTCGAGCGAGTGCGTCACCACGTCGGCGCGGTTCTCGTCGTAGATCCTCAAGATTGCCTCGGAAGTCAGCCCCAACGCCGGAGCTGCCGCAGCAATCCAGTCAGCGAAGTCAGCCATTCGCGGAAGTTTGCGCTGCGTCTGACGCACCCTCGGAAGCTCGCGCATCGCGAGGCTCACGACGTCGAGCAGCGCTCCGAGAACCCGCGGTCGCATCTCGTTCACCTTGGCCCACACCTCAGCCTCGGTCAGCCTGGCGACCTGATCGATTGGGGGCAGATCGAGCAGAATGAGGTAGCCTCAGGACGTGTGGAAATGAAGTGAAGGCGGCGTAGCCTTCCGGTTGAGCCATCAACCACCGGGCCCCATGCCCGGCCAAGGAAGGAGACACCGCCGTGGAGGATCGAAGCATCGGCAGGTCGAAGGCGTCAACGGTCGTGTGGGAGAACATCGAGGAGTTCGCGCGCCTCAAGATCCAAGAGTTTCTCCAAGCGATGCTCGAAGAGGAAGTCACCGAGCTCTTGGGCCGAAAGAAGTCGGAGCGCCGGTCGGCCGTGGACGCTGCCGAGGGCTACCGCAATGGCTTCGGCAAGGAGCGTCGCGTCGCGCTGAAGACCGGAACGGTGACCGTGCGACGTCCACGGGTGCGCGGTCTCGAAGAGCGCTTCGAGAGCCGGGTGCTGCCGCTCTTCAAGCGCCGCACCGAGGCGGTGGCGGGGATGTTGCCAGAGCTCTACCTGCATGGACTGGCGCAGCGAGATTTCGAGCTCGCGCTGCGCGGCCTCCTCGGTGAGGGTGCGCCACTCTCAGCGAGCTCGATCGAGCGCCTGCGCGCCAAGTGGGTGCTGGAGCATGAGACCTGGGCGAACCGATCGCTGGCCGATCTCGAGATCGTGTACCTGTGGGCCGACGGGCTGTACGTGAAGGCCGGTCTCGACGACCAGAAGGCGGCGTTGCTCGTGGTGATCGGCGCTCGTCGGGATGGGCAGAAGGTGATCCTCGCGATCGAGAGCGGGCATCGAGAGTCGAAGGAATCCTGGTCCGCTGTGCTCCGCGATCTCAAGCGGCGCGGACTACGGGCGCCACGAACGCTGACGGCAGACGGACACCTGGGAATCTGGCCGGCGCTGGCCGAGATCTTTCCGACGACCGAGCAGCAGCGCTGCTGGAACCACAAGATCGTGAACGTGCTCGACCAGCTCCCGCGGAAGCTGCAAGACGAGGCGCGGGAACTGGTGTGCCAGATCCCGTATGCCGAGACGCGAGCGAAGGCCGAGCGCCTCCGAGATCGATTCGTCGATCGCTACGGGAGGGCGTACCCCAAGGCGGCCGAGACCTTGAAGCGCGACTGGGACCGGATGATGACCTTTTACGGTTTCCCGAAGGAGCACTGGAAGCACCTTCGGACGAGCAACGTGGTGGAGTCACCGTTCGCCTCGGTGCGCCTGCGGACGGCGGCAGGAAAGCGCTACAAGCGTGTGGCGAATGCGACCGCACTGATTTGGCGATTGCTCATGGTCGCGGAGAAAAGTTTCCGGCGACTCGACCACCCGCACTTGCTGGCCGAGGTTGCGGAAGGGGCAAAATACGTCGATGGACTGCGCGTCACGAAGGAGACCGAGAAGGCTGCTGCCTAACCTCGTTTACACACGTCTTGACTAAACCTCGCGGCTGGTTGCGCTCTCCGATCGCCGGCCGCTCAAGCCCGAGGAGATCGAGCAACTCTTTCGCCACATGCAGACCGCGCGCATGTCGTGCAACGCCGCTGGGCTGGTCGACAAGCGCACCGACGGCTCGCCCAAGCTCGACGAGCTGCAGCGCATGATCGAGGACGTGTGCGTGACGGCCGGTCGCAAGGCTGTGGTGTTCACCGAATGGGAATCGTTCCAGCGCATGGCCGCCGAGCGTGCCGCAGCGCTCGACATCGGCTACGTGCGGCTGCACGGTGGGGTTCCCACGGCGAAGCGTGGCGCCCTCATCGAGCGATTCCGCGACGATCCCGACTGCCAGCTCTTCTTCTCGACCGACGCCGGCGGGGTCGGGCTCAACCTGCAGTGGGCGGACACGGTCATCAATCTCGACCTACCGTGGAACCCCGCCGTGCTCGACCAGCGCATCGCACGCGTCCACCGGCACGGGCAGAAGAATCCCGTCCACGTTCTGCTGTTGGTCGCCGAGGACTCGTTCGAGACTCGCCTCGAGTCGGTGATTCGCGGCAAGCGCGAGCTGTTCGAGGCCGTGATCCTGCCCGACTCGGCGGTCGAAACGATGGGCACGCCCTCGGGCTGTCTCGCGATGGCACGCGCGGCGCTGGCCGTGCCGGCAGCGAACGGGGAGCAGGAAGAGGAAGCGTCGCCGGGCCGTCCATCGAAGTCGGCAGCGCGACCCTCGCGAGCGGCGGAACCGGCCGGCACCGCCATCGATGCGCAGCGCTCCCAACGAGCAGCGGCGGAGCTCGAATCCGGGTCACCCGATCGCCTGGCGCCACCGGGCGAGGCGCGGGGATCGACGGCTGGAACGGCGCCCGAGCCATCCCCCGACGCTCCACCCGAGGAGCGTCTGCGTGAGCTCTTGGGCCATCGCTTGGAGCGCGTCGTGCGGCTCGGCTCGGGGCGCGTGGTGGCGGTGGTCGACTCCGCCGACGAGGTGACCAGCGAAGCGGCCGCGCGGACGAACGTCGCCGTTCTCGATCGCGCCGCCTTCGCCGCCACGCAAGCGCTCGGCGACGACTCGCCGTTCGCCGCAGCGGAAGTTCTCTTCCAGCGCGACGCCGCACCCGGAAACGGCCGCACCGAGGGGCGCCGAGCCGAGCTGCTGGCGATCGCGCACCGCCGGCTCCACGCCGCTGAAACCCTGCTCGCCAGCGAGCTCCCTTCGGAAGCGCTGGCGCAGGCTCACGCCGCGATGGAGGCGGCGGTGCGCGCTCTCGACCCCGACGCTGGCGGCGACACTCCACACGCGGCGCGGCTGCTCTACGAGCACCTGGTGCCACGCGGGCTTTTCGACCTCGAGCGCGCGGCGTTGGTGAGCCGCGCCGACGGCTTGGCGCGGGCCTTCGCCGAGCTGCCGGTGGCACCACCGCGCGAGCTGGTGATGGCCGTGGTGGCGGATGCGCGCCGAATCGTCGGCGCAAAGGCTCCCTGACCGTCGATTCAGCGCGGAACGAGCGCGCGCTGCGGCGCGGCCGCGACGAAGCGCTGCCCTCCATCCCGAGCGCCGTCGTGACCGCTGGCGAACGATGAGGTTCCGTCGCCGACGCGCTCCCCTCGTCGACCACGTTCGTCGATCGCGCGTTCCAGACGTCGATGGGTCATCTACACTGCGCGTGCGACGTGCTCTCACACCACTCACGCGAGCGAGCCACCATGCGCAATCCCCTGCTTCGGACCCTGGCGATTCTCTTGCTTCCGCTCTCGCTCGCAGCCTGCTCGCCCGCGATCCAGGTGACCCGGCTTCCCGCGCTCGACGCGGTCACGTCGCCGATCGCGCGCGTCGGGGTGCTGCCGGTCCACCAAGTGGCCGACGCCGCGGTACCCGCAGCGCGGCCGGACGCGGCTCCGCCACAGCAGCCACGCGAGATGCTCGAGAATGCCCTTCGCACCGGCCTCGCGGCGCGCAAGATCACGGTGATCTCATCGAGTGACCTCGCGGCGGCCACTGGAAACACCGTCGCGGCGCTCGATTCGCTCGAGCCCGCAGCCGCGTGTGAGCAGGCGCGGGCTCACGATGCCGCCGACGCGGTGGTGAGCGCCGAGGTGCTGCGCTTCCGCGAGCGCAAGGGCAGCGATCTGGGCGTGGACCAGCCGGCCAGCGTCAGCTTCCGTGTCACGCTCTGGCACGTCGCCGACCATGCGGCGCTCTGGAGCGCGGAGTTCGACGAGACCCAAGAGCCGTTGTCGTCGAACCTGTTCAACCTGGGGCGCTATCCCGGCAACGGCGCGCGCTGGCTCACCGCCGAGGAGCTGCTGCGCTGGGGAGCCGCGGAGGCGGCTGCGCGGCTACCGACATCCCGCTGATGCCACGCGGCGCCCTCGACGCGCCTCACGGCCGTCCGGCGCGGATGTGGAGCGGCCAGCGGACCGAGCGCGCGAGGCCCGTGTCGCCCCACACCGCCTCGAGTCGCTGCCGCAGCGCCGGAAGCGGATCCTCACCGCGAGCGCGGACGTAGCCCTGCGTGGACGACCACGTGCCCAGATAGCCGAGCAGCTCGTCGAGGTTCCACGACTTCTCCATCCACAGCGCCGGTGTCCGGTCGAGCTCGCGAAAGCGAAACGGAAGCGAACGGTAGTGGTCGTCGACCGCCGCGCGATCGGGCGGCCAGTACGGCCCCACGACGTCGACGTAGTAGTGGGCGATCACCCGATCGACCTCGGGATCGACGGTGCAGACACTGTACGCCCACAGCGCCAGCGCGCCGTCGGGGCGGAGCACACGCCGGGCCTCGGCATAGAACCGATCGAGATCGAACCAGTGCGCGGCCTGCGCCACGGTCACCAGATCGATCGAGCCGCTCTCCAACCCCGATTGCTCGGCTGGCGCGACCGCGTAGCGCACCCGTGGATGGGGCGGGGCTCGGCGGAGCTGGCGCTCGCTGGCGTCGGTCGCGATCACCTCGTCGAAATGCTCGGCCAGCGCGAGTGCCGCCTGGCCGTTGCCCGTGGCGCAATCCCACGCGCGGCGGCGGTCGCTGACCAGCGACCGCAACCACGCGAAGAGCGCCGCGGGATAGTCGGGTCGGTAGCGCGCGTAGGCGTCGGCCTTGGCCGAGAAATGGTCCTGGAACGCGCTGCTCATCGGTCACGCTCGGACGGATTCCTCGTGACGCGCCGCCCGCGTCACTCGTCGCGTTCGTAGCGGGGCTTTCGCTTCTCGACGAACGCTGCGGCTCCCTCGCGGATCGCTCGGCCGGCGATCGCGTCCATGCCCACCTCGGCCTCGATGCGCAGCCCCTCCGCCAGCGGGCGGCCCCAACCCATGACCGCCGCCTGCTTGTCCGTGCGCAGCGCACCCTGGGGTAGCTCGCAGATCGACGCCGCCAGCTCGCGGGCGCGCGCCAGCGCGTGGCCGCGCGGCACGATCTCGTTCACGAGCCCGATCCGCCGCGCCTCGGCGGCGTCGATCACGCGACCGGTGATGATGAGCTCCATCGCGAAGCCCATCCCCACGATCCGCGGCAGCCGCTGCGTGCCGCCGTCCACCAGCGGCACGTTCCATTTGCGACAGGTCACGCCGAACTCGGCGTTCTCCGCGGCGATTCGGATGTCGGCGAGGCACGCGAGCTCGAGCCCGCCCGCGAACGCGTAGCCGTTCACGGCGGCGAGGATCGGCTTGAAGACGTCGGTCTGTCGCGTGTAGCCGATGAATCCCGGCCCGTCGTTGATGAAGCGCCGGCGCGCGTGCGACGAGACGTCCCTGCCGGGACCGAGCGAGTCGAGGTTCTTGAGATCCGCGCCGGCGCAGAACGAGAGATCGCCCGCGCCGGTGAGGATCGCGACCCAGAGATCGTCGTCGTCGCGGAACTCCTTCCACGCACGCTCCAGCAACGACGCGGTCTCGCCGTCGATGCAGTTGCGCACCTCGGGGCGATTGATGGTGAGCACCAGCACGTGGCCGTCGCGCTCGGTGATCACCTTCGGCATGACGTCTGCCCTACAAGAGCGTGCCGCGCAGCAGCAAGCTCGCCACGGTGAAGTAGATGACGATGCCGCTCACGTCGACGAGGGTGGCGACGAAGGGCGCCGAGGCGCTCGCGGGGTCGAAGCCCACACGGCGCAACACCAGCGGCAGCATCGAGCCCGAGAGCGCGCCCCACAGCACCACGCCCACGAGGCTCGCGGACACCGTGAACGCGATCAGCAGGTAATGCTCGCCGTAGAGCGTGTCGCGGCTCGGCCACATCAGGATGCGCACGAAACCGATCGCGCCCAGGATCGTGCCGAGGGTGAGCCCGGCGGCGATCTCGCGGCGCATCACGCGCCACCAATCGGCGAGCCGCACCTCGCCGAGCGCCATGGCGCGGATCACCAGCGTCGACGCTTGCGAGCCGGTGTTGCCGCCGCTCGAGATGATGAGCGGGATGAAGAGCGCCAGCACCACGGCGCGCGAGATCTCGTGCTCGAAGTAGCCCATCGCGGTGGCGGTGAGCATCTCGCCGACGAAGAGCACCACCAACCAGCCGGCGCGCTTGCGGATCATGCTGAAGAAGCCGACGTTCAGGTACGGCGCGTCGAGGGCCTCGACGCCGCCGTACTTCTGCATGTCCTCGGTGGCTTCTTCCTCGACGACGTCGAGGATGTCGTCGGCGGTGACGATTCCCTTCATCTTCCCGTCGCTGTCCACGACCGGGATGGCGACGAGGTCCGAGTCGCGGAAGAGCTGGCTCAGCGCCTCCTGATCGAGGTCGTCGCTCGCCAGCACCAGATCCGACTGCATCACGTCGGCCACCAGGCTGTCGGGAGGCGCCATGAAGAGCTCGCGCAGCGACAACACGCCGATGGGGCGCTGCTCGGCGTCGAGCGCATACGCGTAATAGATCGTCTCGGGATGCTCGCGGACCTGGCGCCGCAGGTAGCGAATCGCCTCGTCGGCGGTCATCTCCGGGCGAACGCGGGCGTAACGCGGGCTCATCAGACCGCCCGCCTCGTCCTCGGCGTAGAGCAAGAGCGCCGTCACTTCCTTGCGCGTGACGGCGTCCAAGAGGGCGAGGATCGAGTCGCGCTCCTCGATCGGCACCTCTTGCACGAGGTCCGCGACGTCGTCGGGCGGCAAGAGCCGCACCCACGAGCGACGCTCGTCGGCGGGCAGCCGGGTCAGCAGCGCGGCCTGATCGAGCGCCGAGAGCGCCATGAAGAAATCCTCGGCCTCGACCCGCGGCAGGAGTCGAAATCCCTCGAACCGATCGTCCTCGGAGAGCACCGTCCACGCTTCCCGAAGCTCGGAAGCGTCGAAGGTCTCGTCGGCGACCCGGACGGGTTCGGTCGGCTCTTCCATGGCACGCGCGCTGCGAAGCCGAGGAAGCTCGCCGCGGGCGTCGGAGACTAGCAGGCGCGCGAAAACGGCGGCGACGGCGCGACCGAGGTCTTCGGCGAGCGAAGCACGGACGCCCTCACGGCACGCGCGAGCGTTCGCGCGAAGGTCTCGCGCTGCCGTCGCGAGCGTCGCAGCGAGTCCGCTCGTGCTCGCTGACGTTGCCGGCGCCACGGCGCCACGTGCGCGCGCGACCCTCGAAGCAAATCAGCGCTGGATCGCCCAGGCCCCGAAGATGCGGTTGTAGCGGATGAGCCAGACCTCGTCCCGATCGGTGCGAACGCGAAAATAATCCTGCGGCGAGTCCGTGGGGTGGGCCGAGCTGCCGAGCCAACGATCCACGATCTCGACGATCCGCCGCCGCTCGCCGTCGATGACCAGCGCCCGAGGCTCCTCGCCTCCGCGCGTGCCGGCATAGGCCTCGACCTCGACGAGCGTCCAGCTCACGGCTGCACCCGCCTTCCCCGCCCCTGCCGGCATGGGACGGTCTCGGGACGTCCGAGCTCGCTGGTACGGAAAATGCGCTTTCCCGTCAACATCCTCGCCTCCCAGGACAAGCCCACAACGTCCCGCACTCTCCCGATGTGACCAATAATCATCATGATTACAATGTCTTACAAATCAGATTCCGCATCGCTCGGTGGGCAGGTGCCACCCTCCAACGTCGAGCCGACGAGCGAATCATCGTTGACCAATGGTCAACTCGTTGCTCATTCGACATCTGTGGCATTCCCAACGCCCCACGAATCCGGCGAGGCTGGTCCGCATGCATCAGCAATCACGGAGGCGCACCTGATCGGGGCTCGGTACCGCGAGATTCGCTCTCTCGGTCAGGGTGGCACGGGCGCGACGCTGTTGGTGGCGGATACCGCCGACGGCGACGCGCTGCGTGCGCTCAAGTGGATCACCGCTCCCGCCCGCGACGACGCGCCTGCCGCTGTCGATTCCGCAGCCTTGGCCTGCCGCGCGGCGCTCGCCGGCGAGTTCCAGCTCCTCGCCACCCTCGACCATCCGCACCTCACCCGCGTCTTCGATTTCGGCCACGATGCCCGCCGCGGCGGCTGGTACTTGGTCGAGGAGTGGTCGAACGGCACCACCTTTCCCGCGCACGACCCCGCCCGCTCGCCTGCGTTCACCGACACGACGCTCGCCGATCTCGCGCACCAGCTCCTCGGCACGCTCGCGTTCCTGCACGAGCGCGGCATCGTCCACGGCGACATCCAGCCCGGCAACGTGCTGCTCGAGGACCGCGACGGCACGCCCTATCTGCGCCTGATCGATTTCTCCGGCGCGCTCGCTCGCTGGCTTCCTGCGGGCGCCGTCACCGGAACGCCCGGATACGTGGCCCCCGAAGTGCTGTCCGGCGCACCGCGCTCGCCCGCGACCGATCTTTACGCGGCGGGCGTGCTGCTCGCCGGCGCGCGGCCGCCACACGACGGCAGCAACGGCAACGGCGCACGCACGGCGCTCGACGACCTCTGCGACGGCTTGCGCCAGCGCGACCCGAGCCTGCGCCTCGCGAGCGCTCACGCCGCCGCGCGCATCCTGAGTGACGACGCCGCCGCCCCCGCCCAACCATCGAGCGTCGCGCAAGCGCCGCTCTTCGGCCGCGAGCGCGCGCTCGAGCAAGCGCTGGCCCAGCTCGGCTTCGGCGCCGCGTCCGCACCGACCCGCGAGGCCCGACTGGTGGTCGTGGACGGCGCGGTGGGCATCGGCAAGAGCCGCTTCCTCGACGAGATCGAGACCCGCGCGCGCCTCGAGGGTACGCGGGTGGCCCGCGTCCACGCCGATCGCGATCGCGCGCGGACCGAGCTCGCGCCGGGCGAGCTCACCGTCTTCGATCCGCTGCCGCACCCGCTCTCGCCCGCCGGACGCGCGATCCGCGCGGCGCTCGTCGAGAGCGCGACCGACGCCGCGGCGCTCGGACCGCGCATCGCCGGCGCCCCGGCGAGCGAGGACGACGCCCATGCGTGGAGCTCGTGCCTCGCCGAGCAGCTCTCCTCGCGCGCGGCGCTGTGGATCGCCCTCGGTCCCCTCGACGAGCCGGCGTGCGAAGCGCTCGCGGCCTGGGTCAGCCCGCGCCACGAGGGCTCGGCGGCGTGCGGCTCGATCGCCCGCCGCAGCGGCGGCAACCCGCTGCTCTTGCTCGAGCTCGTCAACGCGCGCGCCGCGGGCCGCGATCTGCCCGAGCGTGGCCGTGGCGTGAACGCGCTCACCGACCGCATCCGCGCGCTGCCCGAGCCCGAGCGTCGCGTGCTCGCCGCGCTCGCCATCCTCGACGACAACGCGACCGCCGCCGAGATCGCGTGCGTCATCGACCGCGCCGCCCAGGACGTGCACGTGCTGTTGCGTCGCCTCGAGACGCGCGGCCTGGTCGAAGCGTCGCCGAGCGGCGACTCGCGCTGGGAGTCGCGCCACGGCCTCGCCACCGAGACCGCGCTCACGGCGTGCGACGAGGACCAGCGCGCCGCGTGGCACCAACGCGCCGCGCGCGCCCGGGAGGAAGGCGTGCTCGCGGCCCGTCCCCTGGCGATCGCGCGCGATTGGCTGCGCGGGCGCGAGCCGCTGCGCACCGTGACCACGCTGGCGCGCTCGTGGGACGCGGTCGCGCGGGAGCATGCGATCCACGGCGCCGCGAGCCTGCTCGCGGAGGCGTCGGGCTTGCTGCGGCGCGAGGACGCCGCGTGCCCCGACTGGCTCTTCCTCGCGCACGCGCTCGAGCTGGGCGGCGAGCCGGAGAGCGCCCTCGAATGCGCCGAGCGCGCCGGCGCGACCGCCACCACCCCGAGCGAGCGCGTGGCCGCGGCGGTGGCCCGGGCCGCGGCGCTCAAGGCACTCGGCCGCGTCGCGGAGGCGAGCGCGGCGCTCGATGTCGTCGCTGCCGACTCGGACCCTCGTGTCGCCGAGATGCGCATGCGGCTCGCGACCCTCGCCGGCAAGCCGCTCGAAGCACTGGCGACCGCCGACCTGCACGCGGGCGCCGCCGCAGCCCTGGACTCACCCGCGATCTGGGTCCAGCGCGGCTACGCGCACGCCGCCATGGGGCAGCACGATCTCGCCCGCGAGCTCTTCGAGCGCGCGCGGGCCGCGCTTGCGCCCGACGCCACGAGCGAGCGCCCGGCGCGCGCGCTCGCCGCCAGCGGCCTCGGCGTGCTCGCCATGCAGGCCGGCGAGCACGCGCGCGCCGCGCAGTGCTTCCGTGACGCGATCGCCGACTCGGACGGCGCCTCGAGCGTTCGCGAGCGCGCCACCTTCCGCCTCAACCTGGCGGCGGCGCTCCACGGCCAAGGTGAGCTGTTGCAAGCGCTCGCGACCTACGCGGAAGCGGCCGAAGAGCTGCGCGCCGCGGGAGCACGGCGAGAGCTCGCCCACGCGCTCGCCTCGCGCGCCAGCCTGCTCGCGTTCCTGGGCGACCTGCGCGCCGCGCGCGCCCTCGCCGCGGAGGCGTGCGCGGTGCTGCCCTCGAGCGCGGACGCGAACGCCGGCATCTTCCCGTGGCTGGTGGCGGCCAGCGCGGCCGTCGAGGATGGCCAGCTCGAGGACGCCGAGCGAGCCGCGCGCTCGGTGCTCGAGCGGAGCGCGCCGCGCAGCCGCGAGCGCGCCCTCGCGCTCCACGTCGTCGCCGAGGCCGCTCGCCGGCGTGGCGATGCCGGTGCTGCGCTGGCGGCGCTGGGCGACGTGCTGACGCTCGCAGCCAGCCTCGACGCCCGCGACCTGCTCGCCCGCGCGTTCCTGTCACGGGGTCGCATCGCCTCGCGCACCCGGCCCGAGCGGGAAGCGGATCTGAGGCTCGCCCTCGCGACCTTCACCGAGGTGGGCGAGCGCATCGGCCGCGCCGAGTCCGCGCTGACGCTGGTCGCATTGCTCGAGGAAAACGGCGATCCCGCCGGGCAGGCGCACGAGCTCGTCACCCTCGCCCACCAGGCGATCCGCGAGCAGGCGCGCCTGGTCCCCGACCGCTACCGGCCGCTCTTTCTTCGCTCGCGCCGCTTCGATGCGGCGGTCCTCGACGCACCCGACGGCGCAGGCGGCGGGATCGAGCGACCCGCTCGCGTCGCCGCCAAGGAAGGCGAGGCGGCGCGCAGCGTGCGGGCCGCGAACCGAACGCTGCTCGACGCGCGTCTCATGCGCGTCCTCGAGATCAATCGGCGCCTCGCCAGCGAGCGCGATCGCCAGCGGCTCCTCGAGCGGATCCTCGACAGCGCCATCGAGCTCGCCGAGGCCGAGCGCGGCTTCTTGATCGTTCACGACGGCACCGCGCTCGAGATCCCGGTGGCGCGGAACCTCGACCGCGAGACGCTGGCGCGTCCCGGCCATCTCATCAGCCGCACCATCGCCGAGCGCGTGCTCGCGAGCGGCGAGCCCTTCGATTCCCCCGACGCCATGGCGGACACCCGGCTCGCGAGCGTGGGTAGCGTCCACGACCTGCGCGTGCGCTCGGTGCTGTGCGTGCCGTGCCGCGGCGACAAGGGCACCGTCGGGGCGCTCTATCTCGACCACCGCTTCTGGGCCGACGCCTTCGGTCCCGAAGATCGCGTGCTCGTCGAAGCGATCGCCGATCAAGCGGCGATCGGCCTCGAGAACCTGCGGCTCGCCGACGAGCTGGCCCGCCGCAACGCCGCCCTGGAACGCGCGCAGCGCGATCTCTTGACCCAGAACCAGGCGCTCGCGCGCGAAGCGGAGGCCGAGCGCGCGCGCGTCGCGGCCGTCGAGCAGCAGCTCGAGCACGCCCAGCGCGAGAACGCCCTGCGCCACCGTTACGACCGGATCGTGGGCCGCTCGCCGGCGATGGTCGACGTGCTCAGGCTCGTCGATCGCGTGACCGACACCGAGTCCACCGTGCTCGTCTACGGCGAGAGCGGCACCGGCAAGGAGCTGATCGCGCGCGCCATCCACTACAACGGCCCCCGCTCCAAGGCGCCCTTCGTGTCGCTCAACTGCGGCGCGCTGCCCGAGACGCTCCTCGAGGCGACGCTCTTCGGTCATCGCAAGGGCGCCTTCACCGGCGCCATCGAGACCCGCACGGGCCTCTTCGAGGAGGCCAACGGCGGAACGCTCTTCCTCGACGAGGTCGGCGACATGAGCCCCACCATGCAGGTGCGGCTCCTGCGCGCGATCCAGGAAGGCGAGATCCGGCCCGTGGGCGCCGATCGCCCGGTGAAGGTGAACGTGCGCATCGTCGCGGCGACGCACCGCGACTTGAGGGCCGAGGTCGAGAAGGGCAACTTCCGGCAGGACCTGCTCTACCGTCTCGAGGTCATCGTGCTCTCGCTGCCCGCGCTGCGCGATCGTCGCGAGGACATCCCGCTCATCGCGACCCACCTCCTGAGCGAGCTCGCCGGGCGCGACGGCAAGCCCGCTCCCGCGCTGAGCCGCGGCGCGCTCGAGCTGCTCTTGAGCCACGATTGGCCCGGCAACGTCCGCGAGCTCGCGAGCGTGCTCGAGACCGCGCGGGTGCTGGCCAACGGCGACGTGATCCAGCCGAACGATCTGGCGGCAAGCCCCGCGTTCCACGCGATCCGAGCGCGTGCGACCGCGCCCGCCGCGTCCGCTGACGACGACGCATCCGCCGGTGGCGACTTCCGGGAGCAGGTCCAAGCCTTCGAGCGGAAGATCTTGAGTGACTCCCTGGCACGCGCCAGCGGTAACATGAGCAGGGCCGCGCGCGCGCTCGGCATGGACCGCGCACAGATGTTCCGCTTGCTCAAGCGCTACGGCATCGGGCAATCGCCGGCGACTCGCGCCGACGAGCCGCGCGCTTGGCGCGACGACGAGCCGCGCACCCAACCGATCGGCGGGCCGAACCCGCGGGAGAACCGATGATGGTCCAGCGACACGCGCGCACGGCCTGGATCGGCTTCTTCGCGGCGCTGACCGCGCTCGCCCTCGGCTGCGAGGGCGGAAGCGCGGGCTTGCCGCCGATCCCGGTGTCGCCGTTGCGCGTGATCGCCGCGACTCGACCCAGCGACGGCAGCCTCGCCGCGGTCGCCGATCCGTACCTTCAGGCGATTCCGGTGAGCGGCAACGCGGTCAACGGCGCGATCGCGGCGGGTGTCGCGATCGAGGTGCCGGTCGACCAGACGTATTTCCTGGAGGTCACCGACGGCCCGACCCCGACGCGCGATGGCGGCCGACTGGTGGGCGACGTGGTGTTCGCCTCGGGCGCCGGATCGCCCGACACCAGCGCGCTCTTCGTGGACGCCGCGGACGTGCCCATCGATCTCGGCGAGCTGCGGCTGGCGGGAGGGCGCGTCAGCCCCAGCACCAATCCGCTCGACTTCGTGGACGCCGACGATGACGGCGTTCCCGACTCGCAGGAGGTCAACACCAGCCCGCTGCGCGTGCTGCGCGTCGACCCGAGCGACGGCGCAACCGAGGTCGCGCGCGACGAGGAGATCGAGATCCGGTTCTCGCTGGCGATCGACCCGGCCACGGTCGACGACGCCACCGTGCGCATCGAAGGCCCGGATGGTGCGATCCCGATTCGCATCTCGAACGAGGACGAGGGCGAGGAAGCGGGTCGCATCGAGATCGAACCACGCGACGGCTTGGCGGCCAGCACGACCTACACCGTGGTGGTGACCACCGGCGTGGAGAGCACCGACGGTCGCGCGCTGGCGGTCGAGTTCCGCAGTCGCTTCACCACGCGCGCGGGGAGCGGCGGCGGCAGCGGCTCGGGCAGCGAGGACGATGGCAGCGCGGGCGGATCCAGTGGCTCGGGCAATGGCACCGACGACGGTAGCGGCACCGGATCCGGCGACGGCAGCGAGGACGGATCGGGGAGCGGCTCCGGCAGTGGCGATGACGGCTCGTCCGGCGGCGGAAGTGGCGGCAGCGACGACGGCGGTGCCAGTGGCGGCTCGGACGACGGAAGCGACGATGGCTCGGACGGAGGATCCGGCGGCTCCGACGATGGCTCCGGCGGCGGCTCCGGCGGGACCGACGACGGATCCGGCGATGGTTCCGGTGACGGTTCGGGTTCGGGTGACGGTTCGGGCGGCAGCGACGACGGCTCGGGCAGCGGGTCTGGATCGGACGACGGTTCCGGCGGCAGCTCGGGCAGCGGCGACGACACCGGCGGCGATGGCTCGGGCGAGGTCGAGAGCGCCGACGTGACCGGTACGGTGACGGCCATCGCCAGCAACTCGATCACCGTCGCCGGCGAGGTGTGGACGATCACGGCCAGCACCCGAATCGTCGACTCCACCGGGGTGGTCGACTGGAACGCCATCCCCCTCGACGCAAAGGTCGAGGTCCAAGGCGTGCGCGAGATCGACGGCACGCTGATCGCAGAAGAGATCAAGATCGAAGACTGACGCGCTGCGCACGCCGGTCGCGTGCTGCGCGCTCGGGGTCGCCACGCTCGGCGACGGTTGACGAATCGTCGTCGACCGAGACCGCTGAGCCACATGCGCGTACCGAACGCGAACGGAACGTCGTCCGCGTTTCACTCGCGGCTCACGCGCCGCACCACCGTCGGGTGCGGCGCGGGCCCGCTCGACTCACGCGAACCACGCGATCTCGCGCCAGTTCCGCGCAGCGATCGATCCCTCATCGCCGCCGCCGCGGCGCAACGTGACCTCCGTCACCAAGCGGCACGACGGCTGCACGACGCTGCACCGCTCGCGCGCCCGATCGACGCGTGAGCGGTTCCCACCGCGCGTGGGACCTTCACCCCCTGGATGACGCGAAGCAAGAAGGGAGGACGAACGATGGACGACGATCGACACGCCAGCCCACGTCACCGGCCGCAGCGCACCGGCCTCGCGCTGCTCTTCGCCGCGATCACCGCTTGCGGTGGCGGCGCAAGCGGCGGTGCGACGCCCGTACCCGGCGACGGCGGCACGACGCCGCCGCCCGCGAGCGGCGGGAGCGCCGGCGCGCGCTTGATCGGCAGCATCACCGACTCCGGCGCGCTCGGAGCCACCGCTCGCAACGCCCCCGCGAGCGGTGTCCGCATCGAGGTGCTCGACGGGCGCGGTCGCGCGCTCGGTGCCGGCAGCAGCGACGGCGGCGGCGCGATCACCATCGACGGTCTTCCCGCCGGCAGCGTGTCGCTGCGCCTGACGCTGCCCTCGTCGGTGCGTCCGCTCGCGAGCGGAGCGCCACCCACGCTGACGCTCGCCGCGACGCTCGCGGCCAACGGCGATGCCGCGCTCGTCGAGGATCTGGGCCTGGCCGATCTGAACGCCGACGGCCAACCGGACGCCGTGGTCTTCGCGGGCTACGTCCGCGACGCCAACGGCGAGCGCGTGCATCGCATGGCGCTCGACCCCGCCTCCGGCCGGACCGTGCCCGACACCAACGGCGACGGCCAGGTGAACGGCAACGACGCGGGCTTCGACGACTCGAACGGCGATGGCGTTCCCGACGACAGCCAGCAACCAGTTCCGGTGACGTCGGAGGTGCAGGCGCGTGGCGTGATCGAAGACCTTGGCACCGACGCGATCACCGTGGGAGGCGTGACATTCGCCATCACGGGCAACACCGTGTGGCTGGATGGCACGGGTTCCGCGACGGTGCCGTCCGCGTTCCAGCAGGGCGATGCGGTGGAGGTCGAGGGCGTGCGTCAGGCGGACGGGGGCGTGGTGGCCACGCGCGTGAAGGCCGAGGACGACGGCGGCGTGGGACAAGACGAGGTCGAGCTCACCGGCACCGTGGAGAACCTCGACAGCGCCAGCATCACGGTACGCGGTGTGACGTTCGCGATCGCGAGCGACACCGTCGTGACCGGTCAGCGCAACCAGCCCATCGGCATCGGCGACCTCGCCGTCGGCGACTTCGTCGAGATCGAGGGCGAGACGCGAAGCGGCACGCTGACCGCAGTCCGCATCCACGTCGAGGATCTGGGCGACGACACGGGCGGCGAGGTCGAGCTACGCGGCACCGTCGACGCCATCGATGGCGGCTCCATCACCGTCGGTGGTCAGGTCTTCGCGATCACCGGAAGCACCCAGTTCCGCGACGACGACGGCAACGCGATCTCGGCTGGCGACATCCAGGTGGGCCAGCGGGTGGAGATCGAGGGCACGCGGGACCCGAGCGGCAATCTCGTCGCCACGAAGGTGAAGATCGAAGACGAGACTGGCGGGGGCGGCGGCAACGCTGGGCCCGGCAACGGCGGTGACGACGGCAGCAGCGACGACGGCGATGGCAACGACGATTCCGGCTCCGGCAGCGACGGCGACAGCAACTCGGGCCCCGGTGGCGGTAGCGACGACGACGGTGGCGATGACCACGGCGGCGGTAGCGACGACGACGGCGGCGACGATCACGGGGGTGGAGGTAGCGGAGGGGCCGACGACAGCGGCGATGGCTGACAGCCCACGCTCGCGAACCTAGACCGCGGGGCCCGTCCCCGACGATCTGCGATGCCCACGAGGGGCGGTGCCGACGGCGCCGCCCCTCGCTCGTTCCGCGCTACGACGATCCCCGCTCCGAGCCTCTCGCCCCAGCCGCGCTCACCGCCGGCCGAGGTCGGTCAAGAACCACGCGAGCCAGGCGATTCCCAGCACCTGACCGAGATTCCGATTCACCGGCGCCGGCGCCGCGGAGAGCTGGCGCAGCGGATGGATGCCGAAGATGTTGCGCAACCGCTGGGCCGTGCCGTCGTCGAGCCCCCGCACCCGAAGTCGCGCATGATCGGCCTCCCGGACCGCTCGGATCGTCGCCTTCGCGGGACGGAGCTGCACCAAGACCTCCTCGAAGTCGGCGAGCAACCCGGGCGGGATCCGCCCGCGAAGCACCAGCACCCGTCGTTCGCGCACCGACAGCACGAAGATCTCGTTGCCGCGCTCCACGACCAGCCAGGCGATCGCGAAGATCGCCACCAGCACGATGATCTGAATCATGCGCCCTCCCGTTCGCGGCGAGCGTACGCCGGCGCACACAGCGCCTCAACGCACGCCCGCTCGCACGCCGGCGCGATTCGCGCCGAGTCAGGGGTTCCGCAGCGGCCGATAGGCCGCTGAGATCATAGGGAGATGGGTGCGGCAGATTCCCAAGGCTGGTGGGGTTGCGGATTCTGGCACATATTATGATTGCTATTAGAAGCAGTCCCGTCGTATCGTCGGCTCGTGCGCAAGACCGCCAGCCGCCTGCGTCAGAAGCTCCTCGAGTTGGGGCAGGACTACCAACGACACCTCGAGCAGCTCATCGGTGAACGGGGGCCCTTGGTCCGCGGCAGCTTCGGCACGCGGGCCCGCCGCTGTGGCAAACCCGGGTGTCGTTGCACCCAGGGCGAGCTTCACGAGTCCAAGTACCTCACCGGCAGCGACGATGGACGCATTCGTCAGATCCACGTTCCAGCCGCTGACGAGGTGGAGGTCCAGGTCGGGGTCGATCGTTACCGCCGCTTTCGGCAGACCCAGGCACGCCTCATCGATTTGGCTCGCAGTCACCAGGCGTTGGCGGATCAGCTTGGGCGCGCGCTGTTGAAGCCGTATCCGCCCAACGACCCGCTGCCGCCCCCGAAGCGGCGCGGACGGCGTCCACGGGGAGGACCGAACGAGCCGCGCTGAGCGGGCAGATGCGGTCGAGCGCGACGCGGGAGGCTCGTCCCTCGTCGCCGAGGGAGAGGATTTCGCCGCCGTCAGCCGCGGCTGGTTGCGCGCGCTGGTGGCCTACGGTCGGAAGGTCTACGACCTGCGTGAGCGACTCGAGGCCGTGACCGACAGTCGGCAACAGGCGATCGTCCCGTCGTCTGACGTCGCCGCGGCGGTGTTCTTTTGCGGCCTGTTACGCATCCGCAGCTTCAACGCGCTGGAACCGCGGCTTCGCGAGCGGCCCTATCGTCGGTTGATCGGATCGGAAGCCGAGCCCCGACGGCTGGTGTGTGCCGACACGCTCAGTCGGGTGCTTCGGCGCATGGACGTCGCGACGCTGCGGTCGCTCGTCGTGGGGATGGTGAAGCAAGCCGAACGGAACAAGGTGTTTCGGGAGGGGTGGTACCGGGCGCTGCGTTACGTGGCGGTGGACGGTTGGGAGCCGATCACGTCGCGGGGCCGGCATTGCCGGCATTGTTTGGTGCGTCGGGTGAAGGTGAAGGATCGGACGGGCGCGATCGTGGAGGTCGAGGAGTACTACCACCGCTACGTGGTGGCGATGCTGATCGACGCGCGCTTCGACTTGATGCTGGATTTGGAACCGCTGTTGCCGAGCGATCGGCGGCCGTCGGGGTCGCCGCAGGACGAAGGTGAGCTGACGGCTGCGCGTCGGTTGGTGTTGCGGATCGCCGAGACCTACCCGTGGGTGGACGTGGTGGTCGCCGACGGGTTGTACGCGAACGGTCCGTTCCTGACGACGGTGAAGGAGGCGGGGCTGGGGGCGGTGGTGATCGCGAAGAAGGCGACGGACGAGCCGCTGCGGGAGGCGCTGACGCTGTGGTCGGGTCAGCCGGCGACGGAGACGATCGAGGATCGCGCGCGCGGTGAGCAACTCGCGCTGTGGGATTGCCGAGGGGTCGAGACGTTGATGACGTACCGCGGCCCGATTCGGGTGGTTCGCGGCGAAGTGACGCGACGAGACGAGCCGACGGCGGGCCGTCGCACGTGGTGCATGGCGGTGACGGGCACGGCGATGCGGTTGTCGTCGGCGGATGTGCTGTCGGTGGCACGGGCGCGCTGGCACATCGAGAACACGGGGTTTCATCAGTGGACGACGCGGTGGCGGTTCGCGCACGTCTTTGTGCACGATGGTCCGGGGATCGAGGCGCTGTACTGGTTGTTCTTCGCGGCCTACAACCTGTTGACGTTGTTTCTCTACCGCCAGGTGCGCCGCTACGGCCGGGACCGAGGCGGTGACGGCACACGCACGATCAGTCGGCTGATCGACGAGATGCTGGATGAGCTGGCGCGGCTGACCGAGTCGCCCTGGGACACGAGCTGAATCCGGCGTCGGCACCGCCCGCACCGGGCCGTGCGGTTGCGCCGACGCCACGTCACCCAGCCCCCGAACCACTCGCACCCCGAACCGAGGCGGGGCCACCTCACAACTCAGGGCGTGCTCCCTCGCGGAGGGGAACTGCGCCTCAACGACTCCGAGTGCGCCCCGGCGCGCCTCGAACCCGAGTCCCCGCCGGTCGCTGCGGAGCCTCTGCGCTCGCGCTCGGCGCCTTCCCGGGCGCGTCGTTCGGATGGTAGCGTGCGGCGCGCGCTGCGGGGGCGATGGCGCTCGAGCGCACGGAGAAACGGCGACGGATGCGAGCGATCGGCGAGCGGGCGCGACTCACGGAGATCGGCTGGGACAAGGATCTCGTCTTCGAGGTCGTGGACGAGCCCGTGCCGGACGCCACCGGCGACAAGGTGCTGGTGGAGGTCGAGGCGTGCGGGGTGTGCTACCGCGATCTCATCGATCGTTCAGGCCGCTTCCCGTTCCTGCAGACGCCGATCACGCCTGGCCACGAGGCGGCGGGGCGCGTGGTCGACGTCGGCCCCCGCGTGCAGCGCTGGCAGGTCGGGGATCGCGTCGCCACCTTGCACCGCGACTACTGCGGCAACTGCAGCGCGTGCGCGCGCGGCGATACCTGCTTCTGCACGCGCGCGAGCTGGGTGCTCGGCTTGCTCGCCGACGGCGGCTACGCGCGTCATCTCCTGGTGCCCGAGAACGCGCTCTATGCCGTGCCAGCGGAGCTCTCCTCCGCGCAGGCCGCCGTGCTGCACTGCACCTACGGCTCGGCGTGGCGCGGCCTGGTGGTGGCGGGCAGGCTCGAGAAGGGTGAACGGGCGCTGATCACCGGCGCCAACGGCGGCGTGGGCGCGGCAGGCGTGGAGCTGGCTGCGCGGCTCGGCGCCAGCGTGACCGCCGTGGTGCGCGACGAGAAGCACGTCGCGCGCATGCACCAGCTGGGCGCGCACGACGTGATCGTCGATCGCGAGGGCGCCTTCCACAAGCATCCGTCGCTCGAGCGCGCGGACGTCGTTCTCGAATGCGTGGGCAAGGCCACGTTCAACGCCTCGCTGCGTAGTCTGGCCGTGGGCGGCCGGATGGGGCTGGTGGGGAACATCGATCCCGAGCAGGCGTCGCTCAACCTCGGCTTCGTGATCGTCAACGGGCTGCGGATCGAAGGGCCGGGCGGCTGCACGCCGAAGGACATCGAGGGCATCGTCGCGCTGCATCGCGAGGCGCCGCTCGAGTTCCTGATCGATCGCACGCTGCCGCTCGCGCAGGCCGACGCGGCGCAACGGCTGGTGCGCGCTGGCGGTCTCGAGGGCCGGATCGTGCTCGTGCCTGGCGCGTGAGCGCCGCGCGCACGCCCGTCGCTTGCGACATGGCTCCGCCCGAGATCGCCGCTGCGGCGCTCGCGTCGTCGCGCGCCGACCGGCTCGCGTGGTCGGACGCCGAGCTACGGACGCGATCCTTCCTCGAGCGTACGGTGGTGCGCGCCGTCACCTTCGTCCACGACCACGGCTGGGCGAAGACTCCCTTCCTGGTCTGGGTGCACACGTTCACCAACTGGTTCGCGTGGCGATTCGTGGGGCGCGTGCTGGAGGTCCACCACACGGACCGCCTGAATGCGATCGCAAACGAGCGACCCGTGGTGGTCATGGCCAATCATCTGACCTTCTGGGATCTCTACATCCTCTCGGCCGTGCTCTATCGGCGCACCGGAGTGTGGCGTGACTACTACTTCCCGGTACGGGCGCGCTTCTTCTACGAGAGCCCGCTCGGGTTCCTGCTCAACGTGGTCTTCGCTGGGCTCACGATGTTTCCGCCGTTCTTCCAGGCGGACGGCGCGCGGCGGCTCGACGTGGAGGCGCTGCGGATCCTCGACCGCGTGGCCGGTCGGCGGCGCGCGTTGGTGGGCTTCCACCCCGAAGGGACCCGCAACAAGACCGGCGATCCGTATCGGCTGTTGCCGGCCCGCGCCGCCACCAAGCGCGTGCTCCATTCCGCGCGCCGCGCCGGCGCGACGTTGATCCCGATCTTCATGAACGGTCTCGATGGTGGCATGCACCGCGCGTTGTGGAAGAATTGGACGCGTCGCGCGCGCATCCACGTGCTGATCGGCGAGCCGCTCGATCCGCGCGAGCTGCTCGCGAGCTGCGACGCGAACGGCGCCGACCCCGTGGCTCTGGTCATGGACCGACTCCACCAGCTCGCAGCCGAGGAGCGTGCGCTGCGGGACTCCGCCGCAGCGGACGCGCCATGACGAACGCGCGCCGCGCTCGCCGCACGGGGTTCGCTGGTCTCGCCGCGGCGCTCGCGCTCGTCGCTGCGTGCGGCTCGGGCGCGTCCAGCCGGCCGGCCACGGACGCTTCGCCGATCCCGCCCGAGCCCGGCTTCGCGATCGAACGATTGGTGAATCCGCCCGCGAGCTACGGGCCGTGGGTGCGGTGGTGGTGGCCGGGCAACGACGTCGAGGACGCGGAGCTCGCGCGCGAGGTGGACGTGCTGGCGGCGGCGGGCTTCGCGGGCGCCGAGATCCAGGCGTTCGACGCGGCCCTCGATCCGAACGCGGACGCGGCGGAGATCGCCCGCCGGCGCTCGTACGCGACTCCGTCGTTTTACGCGCACCTGGCGGCGGCAGCGGCACAGGCCGAGGCGCGCGGGCTGGCTCTCGATCTCACGCTCGGCTCCGGATGGCCGGTGGGCGGCGAGCACGTGCGGCCGGAATCGTCGATCGCGACCCTGCTCTGGAGCGAGGACGCGGTCGAGGGACCGGGCACCGTCACGCTCGATCTCGCGCGACCGGACAAGCCCATCTTCTACCTGGTCGCGCAGGTTCTGGAGCTCGCCGGCGAGCCGCAAGCGCGCTGGGAGGGCGATCGGGCCGAACGTGTCGCAGTGCTCGCCTATCGTGTCACTGGCGGGGGCCGAGCCTCGAACCCGCTCGACCTCGCCGACGCGATCGAGCTCGACGCGGGTTCGGTGGTGGACCTCACCGCGCGCGTCTCCACCGACGGCACGCTCGCGTGGGAGGCACCCGCGGGCCGCTGGCAGGTGATCGCCTTCTTCCGAGCGCCCGATGGCGAGTATCCGCTGCTCGTCGCCGAGCCCGGGCCCGGCTACGTCGTCGACCATCTCGACACAGCGGTCGTGCGCGACGAGCTCGAGTACCACCTGGGCGCGCGCACCGGGCTGGCGCTCGACGGGGGCGCGCCGTTCCGGGCCATCTTCGACGACAGCCTGGAGCTCAAATCCGAGCGTCACGTCACCGCCGACTTCGTGCAGGAGTTCCGCCGCCGTCGCGGCTACGACCCCACGCCGTGGCTCCCGGCGGTGGTGGTGCCGGGCGCGGACAACTACGTGTTCGAGGCCGCGGCGCTGCAGGCGGGTGCGCCGTTTCGGTTCTCGGACGACGACGAGCGTGTGCGCTACGACTGGTCGCGCACGGTCTCGGACCTCTTCGTCGAGCGCTGGTACGGCACGATGCGATCCTTCGGCCACGCGCGTGGGCTCGCGTTGCGGGCGCAGCCTTACGGCGCCGCGTTCGACGTGCTGCGCGCGCAAGGCGCCGTGGACGTGCCCGAGACCGAGCAGCTCTACGCCGGTGGCAGCGAGCTGGCGCTCGCCATGGCGTCCTCGGCCGCCGCGCTCTACGGCCGCAACCTGGTCTCCGCCGAGGCGATGCCGTGGGCGGGTCGCGATTTCATGACCACGCCGGCGAAGATGAAGCTCGCCGCGGACAAGCTCTTCGCGAGCGGCGTGAATCAGGTGGTCTTCCACGGCTTCCCCTACCGCAAGGAGGGGGGCTACGGCGAGGCGGGTTGGAATCCGTTCTCCTCGCCTTGGTCGGGGTTGCTCACGTTTGCATCCCACATTGGCGAGACGGATCCCTTCTTCGGCGACCAGCCCCAGCTCGATCGCTACCTCGCGCGCTGTCAGTACGCCCTGCGCCAGGGCGCGCCCGACGTCGACCTGCTCGTCTACTATCCGTGGCTCGGCTTCCCCTCGAACTACCAGTTCACCGAAGGGCACGACGAGACGCTCTTCACGGGAGCGCTGCCGGATCTCGAGCCGCGGGCGGGCTTCGACCAGCTCTATCGGATCGGTCGGCTGCTCGGTGTCTCCGGGACCGATCCGCGCGCGGCATGGCTGGAACGGATGTGGCCGTTGCTCGAGGGGCTCGACGCGCGCGGCATCACGTGGGCGTGGGTGAACGACGAGAGTCTCGCAGTCGCCGAGCGCGCCAGCGACGCGCGTGTCGCGATTCGGGGGCGGACCTATCGCGGCGTGGTGGTGGCGGACGCGCCCACGATGGATGCCGCGGCCGCCGAGCGCGTCGGCGCGTTGGCGCAGGTGTCGATCCCGGTCTTGCTCGCGGGCGAGATCCCGGCGCGCCAGCCCGGTCTTCGGGACATGGCCCGCGGAGATGCGCGGGTCGGCGCGGCGTTCGCCCGCGCCGCGGGCGGCGCGAACGTGGCGCGCAGCGAGGACCCCGCGGCGGGGATGGCGGCGCTCGAGACGATCGGCTTCGGATCGCCGTTTCGATTCGCGCGTCCGGCGACGGCCTTGCGGCAAGCGCGCCGCGCGCTCGCCGACGGGGGCGAGATCGTCTTCTTCTGGAATGCATCGCGCGAGCCCATCGCGACTGCCGTCGAGGCGTCGGATTGTGCCGAGCCGCGTTGGTTCGACGCATGGACGGGCGAGCTGAGCGCCGCGGAGACGGCGTTCGGGCTCGCGCTCGCGCCTTGGGAGACGCGGTTCTTGCTGTGTGGCGTGAACGTGGACGGCGCGCCTGTGGCCGACGGCACGTTGCCGATCGTGGTGGCGGGTGAGTCGCGGCGGCGGACCGCGCTCGGCGCGTGGCAGCTCTCGGTGAGCGGCCCGGACGTGATCGGCGGATCGTTCTCGACCGAGCTGAGCGCGCTCACCGATTGGCGCGAGATCCCCGCGCTACGCGTGAGCTCGAGCCCGGGTGTCTACAGGACGAGCATCGATCGGCCAGCGCTGGGCGAAGGGGAGCGCGCGGTGCTGACGCTGGGCTGGGTCGTGGGAACGGCCGATGTCCGCGTCAACGGCGGCGACGCGCGTCGCCTGCGGCTCCCGCCATTCGAGCTCGACGTCACCGACGCGCTCGTCGAGGGCCGCAACGACCTCGAGATCACCGTGACGGCGCCGCTGCGCAATCGCTTCGTCGGCTACGGCGTCGCCTTAGACCCCGCGTACGCGCAGTTCGCCGGGCGCGGCGATGCGGTCATGGCGGCGGGGATCCTCGGCCCCGCGTCACTCGACGTCCGTGGCGCTCGGCCGTAGCGCGGAAGTGCCGTCGGCGTGGTCACGCGTGACGGGTTCCGCTGCGGCGCTTGCGTTCCCGTCACGTTCCGCCGAGCCGCACGCGGCGCTCGGTGAGCAACGTGGCATGGCCGTCGCGATGCGCGTCGAAGGTGACGAGCTCGAGCGTGCGGACGGTGACGCGGATCGGCGGCAGCGGACGGTGGGGATGGAGCGCGCTCGCGATCGGAGCGGTGGGGCGCACGTCACGAAAGCGCCCGATGGTCACGTGCGGCGTGTAGGGCGCGAATCGAACCTCGGGGTGCACACGGGCCAGCTCGTCGCGCACGCGCGCCAACGTGCGGTGTGGATCCTTTACGTCGAGGAATGCGCACGACGCGAACGCGTTGGCACCGCCCATTTCGATTTCCACCGGACGAAGCGATGCGCTGGCGAGCGCTGCGGCCTGCGCGTCGAGCACCGTCCAGGGCACGTCATCGTCGTGAGCTGGCGGGTCCTGGCATGGAAAGCCCGCCACGAAGGTGGTGACGTGCGCGTCCGCCGCGGCGACCGGCTCGATCGCGTCGGCGAGCGCGGCGGCGATGCGCGCCATGCGAGCGAGCACCTCGCTCGCGTCGATGCGAAGCACCCACACCGCGTAACGCGTGCGCCCGCGGTGCCAGGATTCGCGCGCACCGGCCGTGGGGCCGAGTGTCACCGTGCGGGCGCGGAACGCGTGGAACGTGGCGTCGAGGTCGACGTCGCGTCGCGCCGGAGGTTCCGCCGATGCGCGCGCGCTCAAGCGAAGGTCGTGGTGAGGCGCGCGAGCGGCCAGTCGCCCGTGAGCTCGATCGCCACCACGTCGCCGGGAGCGAGCGCGGTCACGCCCTGGGGCGTGCCCATGAAGATCAGATCGCCGGGCTCGAGGGTCATCACGGCGCTGGCGCAGGCGATGATCGCGGCAGGATCGAAGATCATGAGCCCAAGGGACGAGTCCTGACGTACGGCGCCATTGTGCGAGCCCACGATGCGCATGCGATCGAGCGGGAAGGGGACGCCGGGAGGTGTCAGCCGAATCCACGGTCCCAGCGGACCGAATCCGTCGTAGCCCTTGGCACGGGTCCATTGCTCGTCGCGGCGCTGGAGGTCGCGGTTGGAGACGTCGTTGCCGAGGGTGATTCCCGCGACGTACCGCCACGCGTCGTGGGCTGGGATGGCGCGTCCGCGCTCGCCGATGACCACCACCAGCTCGCTCTCCATGTCGGTGCGCTCGAATCCGCGCGGCAGCGCGACGGTGGCGCCATCGCCGACCAGGCACGAGGGAGGCTTGAAGAAGAGCAGCGGTTCCGTGGGGACGTCGTTGCCGAGCTCCTGGGCGTGCGCGCGGAAATTGCGCCCCACCGCGAGGATCTTGCTGGGGCGGATCGGCGGCGCGAGCGTGAGCGAGCCGACCGGCGCCGTGAACCCGCCGGCGACGGGCTCCGCGGACAGGCGGAGCGCCGGCGGGTCGGAGAGTGGATCGACGATCTCCTCGGCGAGATCCGCGGGCGTGGGCGGAGCGCCGCTCGTCACGACGCGCAGCGAGCGAATCGAGCCGTCTGGGGCGTGGGCTCGGCCCAGCCAGGTGGTCGCACCCGCCGCGCTCACGGCAGCGCGGCCTTGCACGCGGGCGTCAGCGTGGCCTCGTGGCTCTTGAGGCATTGCAGGATTCGCCCCTTGCCCTTCTGGATGCCCGCGCAGTTCTTCGTGACGTCGGCGGCGCAGGCGTCTTCCATCGCGCCCTTGGTCGCCTCGACCTTCTCCTTCAGCTCGGCGCGGGTGGCTTTCGCCTTCTCGACCTCGGCCCGGCAATCCGCCGTGAGCTTGGACTCGTGGTCGGCGAGGCAGCGCATCACCCGCCCGCGGCCCGCCTCGATGCCCTTGCACAACTTCTCCGCATCGTCGGTGCAGCTTTCGGTGATCTCGTCGTGGCGCGCCTTCATCTCCTTCACGTGCGCCTTGCACTCGGGAGAGAGCTCGTTCTCGTGGCTCACGAGGCATTGGAGGCGGCCCCCGCCGCCGGGCTTCACGTCGGCGCAGAGCTTGGCGCGGTCTGCGGCGCAGGGCCCGGGCGGCGGACCGGCCCACGCGGTGCTCGCCAGCATCGCCAGCGCAGTGACCAGGCCCGACGAGAACACGACGATCCGGTGACCAAGCGAGGCATGCATGCGGGTTGCTCCTTGTGGAGGGATTCGAGTGGTGCGTGAAAAGGTAATGCAGGCACGGAGGGGCGGGGAGGCGACGAGGTCCAGGGAGGGCCAGCGATGCCTTCCTTGATCACCCACTCGTTGGTGGCGCTCGGCGCGACCCGTGCCTTGGCTGGCGAGCGGGCCGATCGCTCCGTCTACGTCGCTGCGGCGGTGCTCGCGTGCCTGCCCGACGCGGACGTGGTCGCCTTTCGCTTCGGCATCCCGTACGACCACGCGCTGGGCCATCGGGGGTTCAGCCACTCGCTCGGGTTCGCGCTCGTCACCAGCCTCGTGACCACGATCGTGCTGTGGCGACGACGGCCCCTGGAGCGCGCGCGTGTGAGCGCATTCCCGTTGTGGATGCTGCTCTTCGCGATGGCGGCGTCGCACGGGCTGCTCGATGCGTTCACCAATGGTGGTCATGGCATCGCGTTCGCGTGGCCGTTCACCGCCGAGCGATTCTTCGCGCCGTGGCGCCCGATCCAGGTGTCGCCGATCGGCATCGGCCAGTTCCTCGGCCCGCGCGGCGTGCGCGTGATCGTCTCGGAGGCGCGCTGGGTGTGGGCACCGCTGCTAGCGTGGGTCGTGGCGGCAGAGGTCACGCGACGACGAACGCGAGCCGACCTCGCTCGAGCCGTGGCCGCGCCGCACGCGTCGTTAGACTGCGGCGTAGAGGAGGGACCGCTCGATGGCCGAGCTTCGGAAGCTGAGTGACGAGGAAGCGCACGCGCACCTCGGGGAAGCGGCGGGGTGGTCGATCCGCGACGGAAAGCTCCATCGCGCCTTCGAGTTCCGCGATTTCGTGGAGGCCTTCGGCTTCATGGCGCGGGTGGCGCTGGTGGCGGAGCGCATGGATCACCATCCCAACTGGTCGAACGTCTACAAGCACGTCGTCATCGACCTCTCGACGCACGACGTCGGTGGCTTGAGCACGCGCGACTTCCGCCTCGCCGCCCAGATCAACGACCTGCTCGCGCGCTAGCCAGCGGATGTCGTCGCCGGGGGCTTTTCGAGCCCGTGGCGCCGCGAAAGGCGGTCTTCGAGGGGCCTCACCCCACGAGTCGCCTCGCCGCGTTCGCGGCGCGCGCCCGACGCGCGCCATTCGTGCGCGGACAGAATCGGCGCATCTGTCGAGGCGCCTAGGTCAGGACTAGCGAACGCCGCCGCGGGGCAGGTCCTTGAAGGGGACGTTCTTGTCGATGCGATCTTCGCGCGGCAGGCCCAAGACCGTCTCCGCCACCACGTTCTTCTGGATCTCGTCGGTGCCGCCGGCGATGTGGAGCGCGGGTGCGAACAAGAACTGGTTGACCCAGTGGCCCTGGCGAAGCGCGGCGTCGGGGCCGGAGAGCCGCAGCCCGAGGTCGGCCGCCTTGGTCACGACGCGCGCGATCCCGAGCTTCATCACCGACGCCTCCGAGGTGGGGTCCATGCCGGCCCCCATCTTGGTGATGACGCGCGCGTTCAAGAGCTCGAGCGTCTTGGCCCAGGTGTAGAGGCGCGCGAGATCGTCGCGTAGCACGGGATCGAGACGGCTCGCATTGGCGCGCGCGTGCTCCGCCAGCGTCTCGAACTTGAACATGCGCTCGATCCCGCCCATCGCCATTCGCTCGTTCATGAGCGTGGTCATGGCCGCGGCCCAGCCCGCGCCTTCGGGACCGAGGCGCGAGGAGTCCGGGATGCGCACGTCGTTCAGGAAGACCTCGGTGAAGTGGGAGCTGCCGGTCATCTGGCGCAGCGGCCGGATCTCGATGCCCGGCGTCTTCATGTCGACCAGGAAATACGTGATGCCCTTGTGCTTGGGCACGTCGGGGTTGGTGCGAGCGAGGAGGATGCCGAAGTCGGCGAAATGCCCGCCCGAGCACCACACCTTCTGGCCGCTCACCACCCAGGAATCGCCGTCGCGCACCGCGCGGGTGGATATTCCGGCGAGGTCCGAGCCCGCGCCGGGTTCGCTGAAGAGCTGACACCACACCTCGTCGCCGCGCAGCATCGGCGCCAGATAGCGCGCTCGCTGCTCCTCGCTGCCGTGTCCCATGATCGTGGGGCCGGTCATGCCGATGCCGACCACGAAGATCGACTCACCCAAGCCGACGCGCGAGAGCTCCTGGTTCCACACGATCTGCTCGATCGGTCCGAGGCCCTTGCCACCGAAGTCCGTGGGCCAGGTGATCGCGCCCCAACCGTTGTCGAAGAGCGTGCGCTGCCACGCCTTGGAGAGGCGAAGCATGCGCTCGTCGTCGAGATCCTCGGCGTAGTAGTCCCAGCGCTCGGTGGGCGCGTGCTTCTCGAGGAAGGCGCGCGCTTCGGCGCGGAACGCGGCTTCTTGCGGGGAATCGCGAAAGTCCATGAGGGCTCCGTCGGTCTCGCGTCGAGCGTGGGCTTCCCGAGCGGTCGGCGCCCGCGGCGAGCGAGGGCGTGGAAGAGGACGAAGGCGAGCGCGCCGCCACGCGCCGCGGGTGCTCGCGAAAGCGGGATTCAGCCTTCGACGATCTTGAGGGCGCGCTTCGGGCAGCCGAGCACCGCGGCCTCGATCTTGGGGCGCAAGCTCTCGTCCGGGTTCTCGATCTTCAAGTGCAGGTTGTCGTTGGCGTCGAGTCGAAAGACCTCGGGTGCCTTGCGGCAGCACACGGCGTTGGCCTCGCACAGGTCGTAATCGATCGCGATCCGCATCACGCGCTCCTTCGGGCTCGAATTCACGTAGACAACTTCGTCGCGAGGACGGATACTAGCACCGAAGTGAAACATGTTCTACTTTGGCTCGAGCGTCGCGATTCGCTCGCGGCGCAGGCGGAAATGGCCCCGTAACCGGGGTCTGCTCGCCCCGCGAGCCCCCTCCATCCCCATCTCGAGGAGCACCGATGTACGTCGGGCTGAGACCAGAGCACGAAGCGCTGCGCGACCAGTTGCGCGCCTACTTCACCGAGCTGATGACGCCCGCGTTGGCCGCCGAGGTCGCGGTCTCCGAGGGGGGTGGCCCCGAGTACATGAAGGCCTTGAAGAAGATGGCCCAGGACGGCTGGCTCGGGATCGGCTGGCCGACCGAATACGGCGGCCAGGGGCGCTCGGCGATCGAGCAGTACATCTTCGCCGACGAGTGCCAGCGCTCGGGTTACCCGTTCCCGCTGCTCACCGTCGGCACGGTCGGCCCGACGATCATGATGTACGGCAGCGACGAGCAGAAGGCCGAGTACCTGCCGCGCATCCTGCGCGGTGAGCTCCACTTCTGCATCGGCTACAGCGAGCCGGGGGCGGGTACGGACCTGGCGTCGCTCAAGACCCGCGCGGTGAAGGACGAGAAGACCGGCGAGTGGGTCATCAACGGCCAGAAGATCTTCACCAGTCTCGCCCAGTTCGCCGACTACGTCTGGCTCGCCGCGCGCACCGATCCCGAGGCCCCCAAGCACGACGGCATCACCATCTTCATCGTGCCCACCAACGCGCCGGGCTTCCGCTGGACGCCCATCCACACCGTGGGCGACGTGACCACCACCGCCACCTACTACGACGACGTCCGCGTGCCGGCGTCGGCGATCGTGGCGGGCGAGGGGATGGGCTGGGCGCTGATCGTGAACCAGCTCAACCACGAGCGCATCTCGCTCATGTCGGTGGGGCTCATGGAGCGGCTCTACGAAGAGACGCTCGCGTGGGCCGTCGACACGACCAAGCCGGACGGCGAGCGCGTGATCGACGAGGGCTGGGTGCAGCTCAACCTGGCGCGAGTCCGCTCCAAGATCGAGATCCTGAAGCTCCTCAACTGGCGTCAGCTCTGGAACGTGACCCGCGGCGAGCCCATGAACTACGCCGAGGCCTCCACCGTGAAGGTCTACGGCAGCGAGACCTACATCGAGGTCTACCAGCTGCTGCTCGAGGTGCTCGGCACCGAGGGCCTGATCCGGCGCGACTCGCCGGGCGCCTTGGTGCGCGGCCACGTGGAGCGGATGTATCGGGCGATGCTCATTCTCACGTTCGGCGGCGGCACCAACGAGATCCAGCGCGAGCTCATCGCGATGGCCGGTCTCGCGATGCCGCGCAGCAAGCGCTGAGCACGGAAGCGCTCACGGAGACGGTGACGATGGATTTCTCGTTCAGCGAAGAGGAGCTCGCGCTCAAGGACCTGGCGGCGAAGATCTTCGACGGTTGCATCAAGGTCGAGGACTTGCGCGCCATGGAGGCCGGCGCCGAGTGGTTTCACCGCAAGCTCTGGGACGAGCTCGCCAAGGCGGGCTTGCTCGGCGTGTCGCTGCGCGCTGACGTGGGCGGCGGCGACATGAGCTTTCTCGCCGTCGCGCTGCTCCTCGAGCAGGTGGGGCGCACGGTGGCGCCGATCCCGCTCTTGCCCACGCTGGTCATGGGTGCGCTACCCATCGATCGTTTCGGCAGCGCGACGCAGCGCGAGCGCTGGCTGCCGGGGGTGGTGAGCGGCGAGACCGTGCTCTCGGCGGCGCTGATCGAGGGTGCCCACGCCGACCCGCGCAAACCCGTCACCACCGCGCGGCGCGACGGCAAGGGCTGGAAGCTCGACGGCGTGAAGCTCGGGGTCCCGGCGGCGGCCTTCGCGGCGCGGGTGCTCGTCCCGGCGTCCACGCCCGACGGCGGCGTCGTGGTCGCCCTGGTCGATCCCAAGTCCGCGGGCGTCACGCTCGAGAACCAGATCCTCACCACGCGCGAGCCGCATCACCGCATGACGCTCGCCGGCGTGCGCGTGGAGGATGGTGACCTCCTCGGCGACGCCAAGCAGGGTGCGCAGATCCTGGAATTCATCCTCGATCACACCCTGGCTGGCCTGTGCGTGATGGAGGTGGGATGCGCCGAGCGCGGCATCCGGCTGATGGCCGAGTACACGAGCCAGCGCGTTCAGTTCGGGCGCCCCATCGCCACGTTCCAGGCGGTGGCGCAGCGCGCAGGCGATGCCTACATCGACGTGGAGGCCGTGCGCCTCGCGGCGTGGCAGGCCGCGTGGAGGCTCGCGGAAGGGCTTCCGGCCACGGACGAGCTGATCATCGCCAAGTTCTGGGCCGCCGAGGGCGGCCATCGGGCGCTCTACGCGGCCCAGCATCTGCACGGCGGCATCGGCGTCGACATGGACTATCCGTTGCACCGCTACTACCTGCTCTCGAAGCACATCGAGCTCACGCTCGGCAGCGCCAAGGTTCAGCTCGCGCGTCTGGGCGCCCGTCTCGCGAGCGCGGATCGCGCCGCGACGGCGAGCGCCCCCGCCCGTGAGGCTCGCGTCGGCTGAGCCCGCGCGACCTTCAGGAGGATCCTTCCGATGCAGTTCAATCTCGCCGATCTGTGGGAATGCGTCGTCGACCACGTGCCCGACCGCGAGGCGATCGTGTGCGGCTCGCGTCGGCTCACGTTTCAGCAAACCGAGGACCGCGCCAATCGCCTGGCGCACGCGCTCGCTGCGCGCGGCGTCGGCAAGGACGATCGCGTCGGCCTCTATCTCTACAACGGCTCCGAGTACGTCGAGGGCTCGCTGGCGGCGCACAAGATCCGCGCCGTGCCCATCAACGTGAATTATCGCTACGTCGAGGACGAGCTGCGCTACCTGTTCAAGGACGCGGGGCTCAAGGCGCTCGTCTTCCACCGCGAGTTCGCGCCGAAGATCGCGTCCGTGAAGGCCGAGTTCCCGGCGCTCACCGTCTTCCTCCACGTCGAGGACGGCTCGAGCGCGGACCTGAGCGCGATCGGCTCCACCGAGTACGAGGCGGCGCTCGCCGCCGCCTCGCCGGCGCGGGATTTCGCCGAGCGCTCCGCGGACGATCTCTACGTGCTCTACACCGGCGGCACCACCGGCATGCCGAAGGGCGTCATGTGGCGCCAGGAAGACCTCTTCATGGCGGCGCTCGGTGGCGGCAACATCGGCGGACCGCCGCTCGAGAAGCCCGAAGAGATCGGCCCCAAGTCGTGCTCGCGCCCGCAGTTCATCATGATCCCCGCTGCGCCGCTCATGCACGGCTCGGCGCAGTGGGCGGCGTTCATCGCGCTCTATTCGGGTGACAAGATCGTCATCCCCACCGGCAAGAAATTCGACCCCGACCTGATCTGGCGGCTGGTGGGCGAAGAGAAGGTGAACCAGTTCGCGCTGGTGGGCGACGCCATGGCGCGCCCCCTCGCCGAGCAGCTCGCGGCGAACCCCGGGAAATACGACACCTCGACGCTCTTCGTCGTGGGCTCGGGCGGCGCGGTGTTCTCGCAGGCGGTCAAGAAGCAATTCCTGGATCAGCTGCCCAACGCCATGATCTTCGATGGCTTCGGCGGCTCCGAGGTCGGGCACCAAGGCACCGGAACGGGCGAGGCGGCGGCGCCGCGGTTCCGCGTCGACGAGCGCACCGGAGTCTTCGATCCGGCGACCATGGAACCGATCGAGCCCGGCTCGGGGAAGGTGGGGCGTCTCGGCAAGTGCGGCAACATCCCGCTCGGCTACTGGAACGATCCCGAGAAGACCGCCAAGACGTTCTTCACCATCGGCGGCAAGCGCTGGGTGCTTCCGGGTGACATGGCGTCGATCGAGGCCGACGGCACCATCACGCTCTTCGGCCGCGAGTCGGTGTGCATCAACTCGGGCGGCGAGAAGATCTTCACCGAGGAGGTCGAGGCCGCGCTGCGCTCCCACGAGAAGGTCTTCGACGCGATCGTCGTCGGCGTTCCCGACGAGCGCTGGGGCCAGCGGGTCGCCGCCGTGGTGCAGGCGCGTGCGGGCGAGGCGCCCACGCTCGAGGAGCTGGTGGCGCACTGCCGCACCAAGATCGCCGGCTACAAGGTGCCGCGCCAGCTTCACCTGGTGAGCGAGCTGGTTCGCCAGCCGAGCGGGAAGCCCGACTTCAAGTGGGCCAAGGCGATCGCAACGGGCGAGACCCCGCTCGCGCGCTGACGCGCCGCCCGCGTCCGCGACTCACTTCATTCCGCGTTCCGACGCACGCTCGATCCCACGACCGCGAGGAAAGCATGGGCTACGTATTCGACCCCGAAGTGCTCGCCGAGATTGCCAAGAAGGCCGTCGGGCTGCCGCACGATCAGATGTTCCGCACGGTGCACGCGGCCCTCTACGAGCGCTACCCCAAGCACATCCACCCCGAGATCCGTTGGATCTTCAACAACGCGGGGGGCGCGATGGGGCAGATGACGCTGCTGCACGCGTCGCTGAGCGAGTACCTGCTCTTCTTCGGCACGCCGATCGGCACCGAAGGCCATTCGGGTCGCTACGTGACGCAGGTGTGGGACTTCATGATGGAAGGCGAGATGTGGTGCTACATCGAGGGCGAGACTCAGCGCACGGTCTACACGCCCGGCGAGTACGCGTATCTCGGCAAGAACAAGGTCAAGGGCTATCGCATCCCCGACCATGGCTGGATGCTCGAATACGCCCGCGGCCCCATCCCCGCGATGGTGCCGTTCGGCCTCGCCGACTCCGTCTTCTCCACCGTCGACTACAAGTGCGTCCTTCGCACCCTCGCCATGTACGGCCAGCTCGTGATCAAGGAGCTGTTGCAGGGGAAGGTGTAGGCGATGGCCACCAAGTCACGTCGCCCGGCCGCGCTCACGGCCACGAGCTCGAAGTCGCGCACACCGCGCTCGCGCACCAGCGACCGGAGGCGATCCGAGCCCTCGGAGCGAATCGTGGCGACCGCCATCGAGCTCGCCGAGCGCGGCGGGTTCGAGGCCGTGCGGCTGCGGGACGTCGCATCCCACGCCGAGGTCGCGCTCGGCACGCTCTACCGCCGCTTCCGCAGCAAGGAAGACATCCTGGTCGCGGTGCTCGAGCAGGAAGCCGAGCGCCTCGAGCAGCTGCTGGCCCAGAAGCCGATCCGCGACGCGGACACCCTCGATCGCATCACCTCGTTCTTCAAGACCATCACCAAGCTCCTCACCAGCCGCCCCAACCTGGCGCGCGCCGTGATCCGCGCGGTGGCCTCGGGTGACGTCGAGGCGATGGCCAAGGTGGCGTCGTTCCATTCGCGGATCACGCGCATGATCACCGCCGCGATGCGCGGTGCGCCGGCGGACCCGGACGTGGACGAGCCGAGCGAGAAGGAGTTCACGGTCGCTCACCTGCTGCAGCAGATCTGGTTCGCCGCGTTGGTCGGCTGGGCCGGCGGCTTGAGCGACAAGAACGACGTCGTCGAGCACGTCCGCTTCGCCGCCGACCTCATCCTCCGTGGTGCCGCGGCCACCGATCGCGGATGAACCGGTCGTTTCCGTTCCATCCGTTTCCCAGCGGCTGGTACCAGGTCGCCTACGGCGAGGAGCTCGCGCCCGGCGACGTGCGCGCGCTTCGCTACTTCGGCCGCGATCTGGTGCTGTTTCGGACCGAGTCGGGCGCGGCGCGCGTCTTCGACGCCCACTGTGTCCACCTGGGCGCCCATCTCGGCGTGGGCGGGCGCGTGGTGGGCGAGAGCCTGCGCTGCCCGTTCCACGCGTGGCGCTGGGGCGCGGACGGTGCGTGCGTCGAGGTGCCGTACAGCGTGCGCCCGCCGGCGCAGGCGCGGATGCGCTCGTGGCCCCTGTGCGAGGTGAATGGGCTCGTGATGGTGTTCCACGACGCCACCGGTGCCGCGCCCTCGTGGCACGTGCCGGTGCTGGCGGAGGTGGGCGCCGACGAATGGACGCCCTTCGAGAAGCGACGCTGGAAGATCCGCACTCAGCCGCAGGAGATGGCCGAGAACGCCGTCGATCGCGCGCATTTCCGCTTCGTCCACGGCACGCTCACGCTGCCCGAGACGGTCGCTGAGGCGGACGGTCCGGCGTTGCGGGTGCGATCGAAGATGAAGCTCGGCACACCGATGGGCGAGATGGACGGCGCCATCGAATCGGATTCGTGGGGTTTCGGGTTCGGAGCGGTGCGCTTCAAGGGCATCGTCGAGACGTTGCTCGTGACCTCGGTCGTGCCGATCGACGGCGAGCATGTCGACGTCTGGTTCTCGTTCAGCATCCGGAAGCTCGGCAGTCGCGGCGCCACCCGCGGCGTGGGTGCCGCGCTGATCGCCGACATCGAGAAACAGCTCGCCGAGGACACGCCGATCTGGGAGAACAAGGCGCACCTCGCGCAGCCTTGCCTGAGCCCCGACGACGGCCCCATCGGCCTCCTGCGCCGCTGGGCGCAGCAGTTCTATCCGGCGGCGTAGACCGCTCCGGTCGGGCACGGCGGGTGCGGCATCGCACCCGATCCGCCGGACGTCGCGGCAGGGCGGCAGCGCTGGCGCGCGAGCGATCTCGCCGTGCGCCGTGGTGCGTTCCGGCCGGCTCGCGCGCTCGTGCTCGCCCGCGGTCCGTCGTCGTCGCCCTTGGCGGCGCGCGCGCTCATCGGGCACCATCGCCGCGGCGCGAGGAGAAACCGTGATCGAAGCGATCGGTATCACGCAGCACTATGGCGTCCGGCCCATCCTGCGGGACGTGAATCTGCGGGTCGAGACCGGCGAGCTGGTCGCGATCATGGGGCCGAACGGGACGGGCAAGACCACGCTGCTCAAGGTGCTCGCGGGAGTGCTGTCGCCGCAGTCCGGATACGTCGTGGTCGACGGTCTTCGGCGGCGCTCCTCGCCAGCGACCGAGCTTGCGATTCGCAAGCGAACGGTGTTCCTGCCCGCCGAGCCTTGGGTCGCGCGTACCAGCACCGGGCGCGAGTTCCTGCTCGCGGTCGGGCGGCTGTGGGAGATCGGTGACGAGCGGCTGCTCGATCACGTCGAGCACGTGCTGGACCTCTTCCGCCTGAGCCACAAGGCCGACGCCGCGATCGGCTCCTATTCGACCGGTGAGCGCAAGAAGATCGCGCTAGCCGGGGCGCTCGTCACCGACGCCAAGGTGATGATTCTCGACGAACCCTTCGCGGGAGGTCTCGATCCCGCGGGGATCGCGGCGCTCACCCGGGTGCTGCGCTCTTTCGCGGTGCGAGGCGAGCGAACCATCGTGATCGCGACGCCGGTGCCGGAGCTGGTCGAAGGATTGGCTCATCGAGTGGCGATCGTGGGCGACGGTTCGGTGCTGGCGTTCGATACGCCGGCGCGGCTGCGTGAGCTCGTGCGCGCCGGTGCCTCGCTTCAGGAGGCGATCGAGCGATGGTCGGCCGGCGACTCGGACGACGCCGTCGAGCGATATCTCGACTTCGAGGGCACATGCGGCGCTGGTTGAAGTTGGTGCTGCCGGCGTGGTGGTGGGTCGGGCTCGCGCTCGCGTTCTATCTCGTGGTGTGGGGGCTGGATCTCTGGGTGAGGCTCTTGCCCGCGCACGCCGTGGCGGCGCGCCATCCCTCGGCCAGCGCGGCGCGACTGGTTCGCTTCTACTGGCATGTGCTGTGGATGCCTCCGCACGATGCGACGCTCCGCCGCTGGGCGCTCGATTTCTGGATGATTCACTACGGCCTCTTCCGAGCGCTCGGATTCCACCCGCTGGCGAAGAGCGACTACCGCGAGTGGTTCGCGGCGACGCCGTGGCGCCCCGGCAAGGAGCTGCCGTGTGGACCCGTCCAGCTGGTGCGTCAGGACCTCGTCCTGGTCTCGGTGACGAGCTACCTCTTGCTGGCGGCGCTCGACCCGTGGCCCATCGATCCCGCGCTCTTCTTCCTGGCGGCCTACGTGTGCGGCGGCGCACTGTTGCTTCGCCTCCAACGTTCTGCGACAGCGGGCTGGCTCCTCGCGGGCGCCGGATTGGCGGTGCTGTCGTGGCCGAACCGGCCCGCGGTTCTCGTCATCCTGGGGGCGCTGAGCGCCGCGTGCGGGAGGGCGCTACGCGGCTCGCTCGAGGAGATCGTGGGGATTGGTGCGCCTACGCGATCCGAACCGGATTCCAAGCTCGTCTCCAAGGTCGGGCTCTCCCTCGCGGCCATGTCGCCGGGTGCCGCGAAGCCGCGCGTCGGGCGACTCTCCGCGCGACTGGGAGCCATCGGTTTGCTCGCGTGGTGGTACTTCGTGTTGATCCGTGCCGCCGAGGATTCGGCGGGTGACGTCTGGGAGATCGCGGAGTTCCTCGGGGGATTCGTGATTCTCTGGGCGGTGCTTGCGCGGCTCGTGCGATATCTGGAGGGGCACGGCTCGCCGCTCGGGCTCGCCGCGCGCTTCGCCGTGCGCAGGCTCGTGGTGCCGAGCTTCGATGTCGTCTTCGTGACGCCCCTCGTGATGCTGACGCTCGGATTCGGGTTGCCGCACCTGTTGCGAGGAGTGGTGGGCGATGGGCTGGCGTGGAGCGTCGCGGTCTTGGCGACGCTCGCTTGTGGCGTGCTCGGCGGACCCGACTGGCAGCGCTGGCGGCTCACCGCCGAGCACACCGTGCGCGTCGACGGCACGACGGGTGGGGGCTTGCAGATCGAGCTCACGCCGCGCACGAGCTGAGCCCACCGCCAAGACGTGGATCGGCGGCCGTGGTCGGTCGTGGTGCGCGGCAGCGACGCCGGTCATGACTCGGTCGTGGGTTCCGTGGCGACGAGCTTCGAGACCGAGACCGGGACCCGGATCGCGAGCGACAGCGTCGCATGACATCCCCGGGAGGGTTCGCCGAGGCGTTCGCGTCCGGTGACGAGTCGATCGCGCCGTGCGCCGCCGCGCACGGAGTCAGGCCCGACGGCGGAGGTCGTGCTCCCGCGCGGTGACCCAGACGATCCGCTTGCCGGCACGACGGGGCTTTCTCGCGCACGCGGGCGGCGCTCTCGACGCGCGGGACGTTCGTTCGTGAGAGCCCGCTTGCGCCGCATGCGCCGCGCGTGCGATGAGTCCGGCGCACGAATGCATTCGCGCCGGTGCACGCGGATCGGCGAGCGCGAGCGGAGCGAGGGGACGCGTGGAACGGCTCATCCATCGATTGCTGCGGCATCGGGCCTGGGTTCTCCTCGGCCTTGCCGTCCTCACCGCGCTCTTCGCGGCAGCGCTGCCGCGGGCGCAGGTGCGCAGCACGCTCACGGGGCTCTTCTTCGACGACGACTCGGAGTTCGTCCACTTCCGCAAGCGCGCGCTCCCCTTCGGCACCGACGAGGTGCTGGTCGTGGGCTTCCCTGCGGCCGCGCCGCTTGCCGCCGACACGATCACTCGACTCGAGCGCGCCGTGCGCGCCGTCGAGGATCTACCCGAGGTCGAGCGCGTCACCTCGATCCTCGACTCCACCCGCGTGGTCGCCGACGCGGAGGGCGCCGAGATCCGGCGCTTCGTGGACGAGGCCCGTCGCCCCGGCGCCGACCGTCTGCAGCTCGAGCGCGAGCTGACGCTCGACCGGCGCTCCCGCGGCATCGTGATCAGCCCCGCGGGCACCGACCTGGCGGTGCTGATCGAGCTGGTCGACGACGAGCACCGGCCCGCGGAGGCGGGGCCCGCGTTCGTCCGCGCGGTGGTGGATCGGTTCGAAGGCGCGGGCTTCGAGCGCGCGAGCCTGCACCTCGACGGCCCCGTCGCGGTGATCGGCGGGCTCGTCGACGAGACCTACCGCAACATCTACAAGCTGCTGCCGCTCTCGGTGCTGGCCTTGGCGGCCACCGGCCTGGTGCTGTTCCGCCGAATCTTCCCGATCGCGATCACGCTCGCGGTGAGCGGCATCGCGGTCGTGTGGACGTTCGGCGCGGCGATCTGGGTGAACCCCGAGGTGAACATCTTCCTGTCGATCGCACCTCTTTTCATCCTGGTGCTCGGCTTCTCGGAGGTGGTGCACCTCTCGAACGCATACCTGCTCGAGCTGAGCGCCGGGCGCGCGAAGGTCGACGCCATCGTGGCGAGCGCCGCCGAGGTCGGCGAAGCCTGCCTGCTCACCTCCGCCACCACCGTGCTGGGCTTCGCCTCGCTCGCGCTGGTGCCCACGCCGCTCATGCGGAGCTTCGGGCTCACCCTCGCCGCGGGCGTGGGTACCACGCTCGTCGCGTCGCTCGCGCTGACGCCGATCGTGCTCTCGTACCTGCCGGTGCCGCACACGGTGGCGCCGGGCACGCGCGGTCACGGTGGGCTCGTAGGGCGCATCATCACCTTCTGCGACGGCCTCACCAGCCGCCATCCGCGGGCCGTCATCGGTGGTTTCGCGGTGATCCTCGCGATCGCGGCGGTGGGGTTCATCGGCGTGCGCGTCGACACCTCGTTCATGGACCGCTTCTCGCCCTCGAGCCGGCTGCGGCGAGATCACGCGTACTTCACCGAGCGCTTCGCGGGTACCGACTACGTCACCGTGCTCCTCGACACGCCGGCGCGCGACGGCTGGGTGGACCCCGAGCGGGTGCAGGCGCTCGCCGCGTACGTCACGACGCTCGAACGGGAAGCAGGCGTCGATCGGGCGCTCTCGCTGGTGGACCTCCTCGACGGGCTGGATCGCGCCATCCGCCCCGAGATTCCGCGACCTACCGCCGACCGGGGTTTCGGCCCCATGCCTGCGAGCCGCGAGGCGATCGCCCAATACCTGCTCCTTCACGAGATGGGCGCGAGCCCGGCGGACGTGGCGCGGCTGCTCGACACCGAGCGCCGCACCACGCAGGTGCTGCTGCGCGTGGAGGGCTTGCCGCTGCGGGCGCTCAACGAGCTGGGCAAGCGCGCCGCTTCGCTCGCACCCAGCTATTTCGGCGACTCCGTCCACGTGCAGGTGGGGGGAGTCTTCTTCTTCCTGGGTGGCTGGCTCGACAACATGGTCATCGGTCAGACCCGCGGTCTCGTCTTTTCGATTCTCACGATCTCCGTCGTCGTCGCCATCGGCCTGCGCTCCGTTCGCACCGGCCTCGGCGCGATGATCCCCAACCTGCTGCCGCTCTGCTTCCTGGGTGGCTGGCTCGGTCACACCTACGACGCCGTCGACTCCGACGCGATGGTGGTCATGATGATCGCCCTCGGGATCGCCGACGACGACACGATCCACTTCATCACCCGGCTACGCGAGGAAGCCCACCGCGCGACCACCGTCGCCGAGGCCGTCTCGCGTACGTTCCACTATTCGGGGCGCGCCATCATCACCACCGCGCTCATCCTGGTGGTGGGCTTCCTGCCGCTCGCCACCAGCGACTACCTCTCCATCCGAATGCTCGGCACCTATCTCCCCGGCACGATCTTCGTGGCGGTTCTCACCGAGGTCTTCGTCACGCCGGCACTGGTGCACCTGGGCGTGATCCGGATCGTGCCCCTGGGCGGCGCTCGCGATGCTCTGGAGGGGTGATTCGCCGCAGGGACTTCGCGCGTGTGCCCGACCAACCCGGACGTGACGGGGAGTCCTGTCCGAAGCGACGCCCAAGGCGGCTACGCACCCGCGATGAGCGCGGCCGCTTTCTCGGCGATCAGGATGGTGGGGGCGTTGGTGTTGCCGCGGGGGATGCGGGGCATGACGGAGGCGTCGACGACGCGCAAGCCGTCGAGGCCGTGAACGCGCAAGTCCGGCCCGACGACGGAGTCGGCGCCCATGCCCATCTGGCAGGTGCCGGTGGGGTGGTAGAGCGTCGAGACCTTGTTGCGCACGAAGTCGGTGAGGTCGGCGTCGCTGCGGACGGCGTCGCCGGGCTGAAGCTCCGCACCGCGCAGCTTGGCGAGGGCGGGCTGGGCGAAGATCCGTCGCGCCACGTTCACGCCGTGGACGAGGCGAGCGAGATCGCGCTCGCCTGGGTCGGAGAGAAAGCCGGGGTCGATGCGGGGCGGCGTGAACGGATCGGCGGAAGCGAGCTCGATCCGCCCCACGCTCGCGGGGGTGACGAGCACCGGCCCGGCGGTGATCGCGTGGCGAGTGGGCTCGGTCTCGAGGTTGGTGTCGAAGTAGACGGGTGCGAAGTGGAGCTGGAGGTCCGGGGCGATGAGCTCCGGCCCGCTGCGCACGAAGGCACAGACCTCGGCGACGTTCGACGTGAGCATGCCCTTCTTGAAGAGCAGGTACTTGAGGACTTCCGCAGGACGCTGTGCGGCCATCAAGGAGCGCGCCTCGGCGGCTTCCCACATGAGCGCCACGCACAGGTGGTCTTCGAGGTGCTGGCCCACGCCGCGCAGATCGCGCAGCACGGGCACGCGGTGGGCGGTGAGCTGGTCCTTGGGGCCGACGCCCGAGAGCATGAGCAGATGCGGCGACTCGATGGCGCCGCCTGCGAGCAGGATCTCGCGCTCCGCCTCGACGATCTCGCGCTTGCCGCGTCGCTGGTATTCGACGCCGCGAGCGCGCGCGCCGTCGAAGCAGATCTTGGTGGCGTGGGCCTCGGTGATCACCGTGAGGTTCGGCCGGCGCAGCGCAGGTCTCAGGAACCCGACCGCGGCGCTGCAGCGCTTGCCGTTGCGCTGGGTGACCTGGTTGAAGCCGACGCCGTCCTGGGTGGCGCCGTTGAAGTCGGCGTTCGCGGGGATGCCGCTCTCGCGCGCGGCGGCGACGACCGCTTGCATCCAGGGGTGCGGATCCCGCAGGTCCTGGACCGAGAGCGGCCCGCCCACGCCGTGGTACGTGGAAGCGCCGCGCTGGTTGTCCTCGCTGGCGCGGAAGTGGGGAAGCACCTCGTCGTACGACCAGCCGTCACAGCCCGCAGCCGCCCAGGCGTCGTAATCCGCGCGATTGCCGCGCATGTAGATCATCGCGTTGATCGAGGAGCTGCCGCCCAGCGTCTTGCCCCGCGGCCAGTACATGCGCCGCCCGGCACAAGCCGGTTGCGGCTCGGTCTGGTACGCCCAATCACGCTCGCTGTGCAGCACCGTGGAGAACGCGGCGGGGATGTGGATGGCGGCGGGCGTGTCGCGCTTCCCGGCTTCCAGCAGGATCACGCGGTTCTTCGGATTCTCGGTGAGGCGCAAGGCCAGCACGCACCCCGCGGAGCCAGCGCCGACGATCACGTAGTCATAGGGCTTCGCCATCTTCAGCTCCCCGTGGATTCGTAACGACGGATGCCGGCGTCGAGCATGCGGTTGGCAACGTAGAGCAGGGCGATGCCGACGATGGGCGTGGCGACGGCGAAGACGTGGAGGCCGCGATCCTCGAAGAACGCCGACGCCGGATAGAAGCACGCGAACCCGAACGGCAACACGAAGGTCATGAGCCACTGGATCCACTTCGGGAACACGCGCAGTGGATAGCGCGAATATTCGGTGAGCGTGAAGAGCGGCCGAAAGAGCCCATAGCGGTTGAGCCACCAGAAGCTCGCGAACGTGGTGATGAGCGCGATCCCGGCGAGGACGGCCGCGGCGGAAACGCCCATCACGCCGAACTTGGCGAGGTTCCAGGCGCTGAACGGGATGTCGAGGCGGGCGGCTGCCCAGCCGGCGATCAGCGCGCCCTTGACGATGATCGCCATGTCGAAGGGGTAGAACTGTTCCAGGATCATCTGGAGCAGCGGCGGGAACGGTCGCAGCAGCACGCGGTCGAGCAGGCCTTCCACGAGGTAGAGATTTCCGAAATCCCACATGAGCGTGAACAAGAGGCACGAGAAGAGCCCGAACGTGAACTGGCCGAAGCCGTAGAGAAAGACCACCTGCTCGAACGACCAGCCGCTCATCGACGGCACCTCGCCGAAGACCAGCACGAAGAACGTGAGGTTCACGACGCTCCACAGGATCGTGGAGAAGAGCGAGATGGCGAGCTCGGTGCGGTAGGTGAGCTTCACCTTGAGGGTCTGGGCGATGTAGTGGCCCATGATGCCGAGCGTGCGAGCCAACGAGGCCGGCGGGGGCTCGTTCAGTCGGAGTGGGTTCGCGACTCGTTCGCCCGTGTCCACGTCAGCCGCCCTGCACCGAGATGTGCCGCCGTCCGAGGTCGTAAAACCGTCGCACGGCGATGAAGCCGAGACCCACCCAGGTCCATGCGACGGCGACCGCCGCGACCAGCCACGGTCCAGGGATGCGACCGAGGTAGGCCTCCGCCGGGACGTAATAGATGAAGCTGGTCGGCAGCGCCACGAGCACGTTCTCGAGCCACGCCGGAAAGAACGAGAGCGGGATCGCCGCGCCGCCGAGCAACATCAAGACCAGCTCCACCGACCAGGCGAGCTCGCCGGAGAACTCCACGAAGAAGCCGATCAGCCCAGCGAGGGTGAAGGCCAGGTTGTAGAGCAAGAAAGCCGCGAGCGTGAGCAGCAAGAACGCGGCGAAGGTGAGGGCGTCGGGCGGTGCGGGCAGGACGCCGGCGAGGCCGAAGGCCAGCAGCGTGGGCAACCCCATCGTGAACACCTGGCTGGCACCGCGCCCGCTGATGTAGCTGATGGCGAACCACGGAAACGCGAGCGGGCGCAGCAGGAAGGTCGCGATCTGGCCGGTGCGGATGGCTTCGCCGATGAAGATGCTGATGTTGTTGGCGAAGAGCGTGCGCAGCGTCTGCATGAGCGCCACGTAGCCGGCGATCTCGGCCAGCCGGTGGCCGCCCATCACCTCGGGGCCGGTGGCGTAGAGCGCGGCGAAGATGAAGTACTGGAACGCGGCGGTGAGGGGCACCAGCACCAGCCGCATCCAGATCTGCGAGCGGTAGGCGAGCGTCTCGAGGAACCCGAGCCGGAACACGTCCAGGTAGGGCAAGAGCGCGGGGCGCCGAACGTCGCCGGGATGGCGGGGAGTGGACGAGGTCATGGTCGTCCGTCCGTCGGGATCTCGAGCACGCCGCGCGCGGCGCGGCACGCCGTCGTCGCCGAGAGCTGGCCCATGGGGCGGCGCGCGGCGCTCCCGAGCGGGCCCGAGCTGCGGCCGGCACCGCTCGCGACGCGACTCGATCGACGCACGCTCATTCAGCTCGGGACGGCGGCCGTGCGGTGTTGTTGCGCGCGATAGACGTCGCGGACCACGTCGGCGAGATCGGCTTCCTGCACCGAGAGGTCCACGATGGGCGGGCCCTGGAGTGCCCGCGCGACCACCTCCGCGGGGCCGATCACGTCGGGATCGAAGAGCACGGTGATTCGTGAGCCGGCGCCGTCGCCGTCGAGCGTGAGCGGCAAGCCATCGAGATTGCGCCGCGCGGCGGCGTGATCCTCGGCGCGGACCAGGTCGAGCACCACGCGCCGCTCGCGCGCGAACCGTCGCTTGAACTCGATCAGCGCGCCATCGAAGAGCACCTTGCCCTCGTCGATGAGGATGACGCGATCGCAGAGCTCCTCGATGTCGCGCAGGTCGTGGGTCGTCAGCAGCACCGTGGTGCCGTGGCGCTCGTTCACCGCGCGGATGAAGCCGCGCACGCGATCCTTCACGTCCACGTCGAGGCCGATGGTGGGCTCGTCGAGGAACAAGATCCGTGGTCGATGGAGCAGCGAGGCCGCCAGATCGCAGCGCATCCGCTGGCCCAGCGACAGCTTGCGCACGGGGATGTGAAGTAGCGGACCGAGGTCGAGGACCTCCCCGAATTCCGCGAGACGCTCCTTCAGCGCTGCGTCGCTGACGCCGTAGATTCGCGCCAGCAGGCGGAATGCCTCGATGACCGCGATGTCCCACCAGAGCTGGGTGCGCTGGCCGAACACGACGCCGATCTGATGGACGTAGCGGCTGCGCTCCTCGAGCGGATCGAGCCCGGCGACGCGCACGTGGCCCGACGTCGGCCGCAGGATGCCGGTCAGCACCTTGATGGTCGTCGACTTTCCGGCGCCGTTGGCGCCGATGTAACCGACTCGCTCGCCGGACTCGATCGAGAACGAGATGCTCTCGATGGCGCGCTTGATCTCGCGCTGGGGACGGAAGAGGTCGACGAGCGCGCCGCGCAGCCCTTCGCGCTTGCGCGAGGTGCGATATTCCTTCACCAGGCTTCGCACCTCGATCAGTGCGTCGCCACGCGTCGCGCCAGGTTCCGACATGGCGCGCTAGCGTATCCGCGCTGCTGGTTCGGTGGGAGGTGAGCGTGCGCACGTACGACTGGACGATTCGGTTTCTCGCTCGTGACGCGCGCCGGCGCGCGCACGTCGCCGCCCTCGTCTGCTCGACGGTTTGCGTCGCGGGCGTCCACGCCGCGGACGACGACCCCTTCACGCTGCCCATCGCCCGCGTGACGGCGAGCCCCTCGATCGCCTCACGCGCGTCGCTGCCCGCGGATTGGAGCGTGCAGGCGGTCGCGGGTTCGCCCAGCTCACCCGAGGTGGCGCTGCTCCTCGCCCACGACGCCGACACCGCCGTGCATCTGTGGCGAGCGGGCGAGACCGCGACGCGGCCGGTGGATGTGACGTGGCCCGCCGGTTTCGTGGCGCGCGGCCAGGCCACGGACGGCACGCCGATCCAGCCCATCGCGTGGCATCCGATCGAGCGGCGACTCTACGTGGCCGGGAACGTCGCGGGGCGCGGCGCGATCGTGACGCTGGCCGAGAACGGCGGTCATTGGAGCGCGACCACGCTCGGCGAGGTGGGCGATCGGGTGCGATCCTTGCTCGTCGGGCCGCGTCCCTACGTGACCGGCTGGGAACCCGAGACCCGCGAGTATCGCGTGTTCTTCGGCGTCGAGGCGCGCGAGCACGAAGGCGCGATCCGCTCCCTCACCGAGCACGGGACGAAGCCGTATCAGGTCATCGGCGCCACGTTGCCGAAGGACGCGTCCCGTTACGAGGAGGAGCGCCCGAGTGCCGTGGTCGCGCCGTGGTCGGAGCCCGAGGCCTTCCATCCGGCGGGCGATCGCATGATCTGGCGCGACGCGAAGGGCTGTCACCAGCTCGCGAGCTACGGTCGCCAGTCGTGGACCAGCGCACGCGCGCTCACGAGTGCGATTCCCTGCGGCGGCGTGCTCAGCGTGCCGCCCAATGGCGACGGCCTGCTCCGCTGGCAAAGCGGTGCGCCCGGCGTGACGCTCTTCGTGGGTGACGCGGGCAGCTCGAGCACCCTCGCTGGCGACGTCACGTTCACGAGCGCGCCTGCGATGACGCCCGATGGTCGCGGGTTGGTGGGAGCGCTTGTCGGCCTCGACGGTCGCACGGACGTCGCCTTCGTTCCCGTGGCGATGCCGCTCGGCGACGTGGCCAACGCGTGGATGTTCGCAAGCACGGCCGACGATCGTTCTCGATTCGCCCGTGACGGTGGCCTCTTTCGGCCGCTCGCCGCGCCGCAGCTCTATTCGCTCTACGACACCGAGCGTTACCAGTGCGGCGGACTCGACACGTCGGCCTCCGCGCGGCCCTACCTGGTGACGACCGACGTGTTCTGGGAGGTCTTTGCCGCGGCGTACGAGGGGCTCTTCCTCGTCGACGAGAAGTCGCGCGCGATCCCGGCCTTCTGGAGCCTGGTGGACGCCGGTTCCAAGGCCGCAGCGGCGAGCAAGGATCCTGCGGCTGCCAAGTGGAGCAAGGTGTTCAAGGCCTTGGCGGCGGTGAAGAAGGGGGACCGCTCGAATGCGGAGGCGGCGCGGATCCTCGCCGCGCGCGGTCGCGGACGATCGGCGCTGCTCGGCATCGAGGTCGATTACGCGGATCTCGCGCCGCGCGGCCACTACACGGCAACACCCGAGCGCAGCCGCTATTTCGCGGCGTTTCGCTATCTCACGGCCGTTCCCGTCAACGCTGCCGACGCCGCATTCCTGGCGGCGTTACCGGAGAGCGTGCGCGCGCTCGCAACGGCGTGGGCCGCGCCTTACCGCGAGCTCAAGGCGCCCGCGCGCGTACCCTCGGCGTGGGGAGAGACGGCGGTGCCGCCGAGCTACGCGCGCCACGCACCGACGACGGCGTCGCTCTTCCCGCTGGGCTGGGGGCGCGACAGCGAGGCGCTGTGGCGTACGGTTTTCCACGAGCAGTGGCCGAGCGAGGAGCAGATCGCCGGCGAGAAGGGGCCGCGCGCGCTGCCGTCCGGACTCGACGTCGCGGCGGCGCTGGGAAGTGCGTTCGCCCGCGCGCTGCTCGACGAGTCGGGGGTCATCGCGCTCTATCCGCAGCTCGGCTCGACGCTCGACCAGCTCGCGCGCGATCTCGCCGCGCGCACTCCCGCCGCAGCTCGGCCCGAGAGCGCGATTGACGCGTCGACCGATCTCTACGACGCCTGGCTCGGGGCGCTTGCGGTGCAGTGGTCGGGCGGCGTGCCGGCCCCGGGCGGCGCGGCGACCAACGAGGCCGAGCGTCTGTGGCAGACCAAGCGCCTCCAGACCGGGCTCGCGTCGTGGGCCACGCTCCGGCACGCGACGGTGCTGGTCAACGAGCGCTCGGTGGCCGAATGCGGCGAGGGGGGCTTCGAGCCGATCGTGATGGACCCTCCGCGTGGATACGTCGAGCCGGATCCCGCGACCTTCGATGCGATCGCGCGGCTATTCGAGGGCGCGGCGGCGCTCGTCGCTCGCGATCCCACGCTCGCGCGGACCAAGAGCCCGATCGCGGAGGACTTCGGGGATGCGTCGAGCGACGCGTCGAGCGACGCCCCGAGCCACGCGCGCGAGATCGCCATCGGCCTGGGCAAGCGTCTCGAGGCGAGCGCCGCGAAGGCGCGACTCTTCGGCGCCATGGCCCGCAAGGAGGTGCTCGGCGAGGAGCTCTCGCCGGCCGACTACCAGGAGATCTTCGACGTGGGACGCGTGGCCGAGCACCACGTGCTCGTCTATCGAAGTCTGGCGCGGGACGATCTCGCGCTCTCCAACCCGGATCCGATGCCGCGCGTCGCGGACGTGGCCGACGGTCGCGCCGCGGGTGGCGGCCTGCTGTTGGTCGGCGTGGGTTTTCCGCTCGAGTGGGACCAGGTCGTGCCGTTCCATGGTCGCCGTCAGATCGTGAAGGGGCCGGTTTATGGCTACTACGAGGTCGAACGCGACGCGCCGATGGACGACGCGACCTGGCGGAAGGAAGTGACGAAGGTTCCGCGCCCGCGCTGGGTGGCGCCGTTCGTGGGAGGCCCGCCGTGCGAATGCGCGCCCGAGCCGCGCTTCTGATCGTCGTGTTCGCGGCGCTGGAGGCGCGCGCCGACGAGGCGCGCGCCGAGCGGTTGCTCTTCGTGGGCGACGTCTTGTTGTCGCGACAAGTGGCCGACGAGATTCGCGAGCGCGGCACCGACCCGTGGCGGCACCTACGCGGTCTCTTTGCCGCGGCCGATTGGGTGGGCGGCAATCTCGAAGGAGCGGTCGGCGAGCCAGGTGAGTGCAACCCCAGGCTCGTCGCCGCGGGCACGTGCTTCGCCGTGCCGGCGGCGCTCTTGGCGCGTGTCCGCGAGGCGGGGTTCGCCGCGCTGGCGCTCGACAACAATCATCGCGCCGACCTGCGAGCGGTGGGGCGTGCTCGCACCCGCGCGGCGGTTGCCGATTCGGGTCTGTTGCCGCTCACGTTCGAGCGATCGCCGGAGTTCGTGCGCGTGGGCTCGCTCGATGTCGCGGTGATCGCGCTCGACCGAGTCGCCGACGTCGAGGGCGCGATCGACGCGCTGCCGTCGGTCGAGCTGGCGCGGAAGCTCAGGCTCGCGCGAGCGCTGGCACAGCTCACGCTGGTCTCGGTTCACTGGGGACGCGAGCTGGTGGATACCCCGGACGCGAGTCAGCGTGCCGCAGCGACGTGGCTGGTCGAGCACGGCGCCGACGTGGTGCTCGGCCATCACCCACACGTCGTCCAGCCGTCCGAATGCGTCTCCGGGCGACCCGTCTACTTCTCGCTCGGAAACCACCTCTTCGACCAGAAGTACCCCGAGACTCGACGCGGTCGGATCGCGGATTGCTCGCTCGACGGCGCCGAGTTGCGTTGTGGAGCGCTCGCCACCGAGGCGGCGCCGCGCAGCACCACGCCCTCGCTCGTGGGTGTCGAGGAGGACGTTCGCGCGGCGCTGGCGTCGTGTCCGGTGCCGCTGCGCGAGCGGCTGACGGTCGACGGTCACGCGATTCGCGCGTTGCCGACACCCGTGCGGAGCGAGCGACTGGAGGTCGCGCTCGCCGGTGGTCCCGCGGGCGCGGTCCCGACGCGAGCGCCAACGAGTGGCGCACGCGGGGGGCGCCGCTCCTGGCGGCACAGGCCTTTCCGCTGCCGGACGAAGGGCACGCGGAGCTCTTGTTCACCCTGGAGGCGCACGCCTCGCCACTCGACGGGCGAGTCGCGCCGCGCCCCTACGTTTACGCGGTCTCGGCCCGCGGGCTCACCGCCAAATGGCGTGGCAGCGGGCTCGCGTGGCCCCTGATCGATGCGATCGTGCTACCGAGTGGGCTCTTGTGCGCGCTCCACGAGGACGGGTCGTTCCTTGCGCCGAGAACAATGCCCGCGGAGAGCGAGCGCGCGCGCCGCATCGCGCTCTATCGCTGGAACGGATTCGGCTTCACCGGCGTCGACGACGCGAGCGAGCGATCCCGCTGCGCCGCTGCGTTCGACTCGACGCGCTGAGCGATCGCCCGCGCAGCGCGGCGCGGCGCAGGACGCCGGATTCGGCTACGGACCGTCGAGCCCAATGCATCGAGAGGCAAGCCGCGGCTGCAGCGGATCGGGCAAACGAGAGAGCCGATCACGCCGGCCGGAGCGCACCGGACCTCGCCCCCGTGGTTCCCGATGCACTGCAGTCTCATCCGGTGCAGACGGAGGTCGACCGTGAACCGAAGCCCGACGCGCAACGCAATTCGACGGATCCCGAGAGCCGGATCATGCCGTCGAACGGGGCGTTCGTTCAGGGCGAGAACGCGCAGCTCGCGGTCGACGACGCGCAGCGGATCGGCGCGGCGCCGGCGCTCACGAACCCGTTGCCCGATGCGCGGCACCGTCGTCCGATGCTCCAGCAAGTCGAGGCCAATTGCGGTGCGGCGTCCCAGCAGCTCACGGTGGACGCGGGCTACTGGTCGCAGGGCAACGCAGCGTACGGTGCGGAGCGCGGCGTCGATGCGCACATCGCCACGAAGCGGTTGAAGCCGGCGAGAAAGCGCCCGCGGCCCGAGGGCGGGTGCCGAAGAGCTTGGATGCGAAGGGGCGTATGCGGCGGGTCCCCGGCACTCGCGACGGAGCACACGCGACGTCCTGAGGAAGGCCGGCCGTGCGTCGATCGACTCGGGCGCCAGTACACACCCTCACTCACGAGATCGGCGACGGGATCATCGACTCATTCGCCGGACCGAACGGAAGGCGAAGGCGGACGGCAGGTCGCGCTCCATGGACGTTCCGCATCGCTTTCCCGTCACACTCCCAGCCGTACCTGCGCAGCCCGCGATCCGGCTGGCGATCGGCGATCTTGCCGAACACGTGGCTGCCGAGCGCGAGCCCCGCCATGTACGTCGTGAGCACCGTGCTCACGGCGTAGAACGTATGGCCGAACGCGTAGCCGAGCACCCGGACGAGGGTGATCTCGTAGACGACGCGCTGAGGCCCGAGAGGAAGAGCAGAGCGCTGAGGCCCGCGATCAGCCGCGTCCCTGCTCGGGGCGAGTGGAGGCGCCGGTGAAGCGGGCGCGCCAGCCGGTGTCGCGGTGCAGGGCGGTGGGCTTCACGTCGCCGAGACGCTGGCCGAGCGATGCGCAGCCGGCGAGGTAGCGACGTGCGGCGTCTTGGACGGCAACCACGTCCACGGCGGCGAGCTGGCCGAGGCGACGGGCGTAGTCGTAGTGAGGATTGGCCGCGAGCGCGCGATCGAGCTTCGTTGCGAGCTCGGGTGTCGGCGCGTCCGCGGCGCTCTCGACGAACAGCGCGTAGCGAGGAGCGGGCGTGGTCTCGGGCGCCAGCATCGCGAAGCGCGCGCTCGCGTCGTCGCCCAGCACCGCGCGCAACGATGCGGCGACGAAGTCCTCGTGGAGCTTCTCGCCCACGAGATCGACGACGCGGTCGACCCTCCCCACGAACTCGATGAGGGGAGTCTTCGCGACTCGTCCCACGACGCGGACGGCGTCACCGAGGGCGTAGCGATAGAGCCCCCCGCTGGTGGTCAGGATGACCTCGTAATCCTGGCCCGCGTCGAGCTCGTCGACCAGCGCCGTGCGCGTGTCGTTCGAGCCCGCGGCGCGGAACTCGAGCACGTGCGAGAGCAACGCGGGAGCGGCACCCGGATGACCGAGCAGAGGGATGGACACGACGCCCTCGGTGGCCAGCAATCCCTTGCCTTGGATCTCGGTGCCGGGAAAACGCGCGGCCAGCTCGCGGGCGGCGCTCGCCGACGCGCCCGCGGTCCAGCAGCTCAGCAGCGTGAGGTTGGGCCAGGCGTGGCGTGGATCGATGCGGCCGTCGCGAGCGAGGATCGCCGAGAGCGCGCGGGCTCGCTCCGGATCGGGGCGCAGCCGGCGGCTCAGCGCCGCGCGCACCTTTGGATCGATCGTGCCGACGTGCGCGAGGCGCCCGTCGTGGATGTCGCGGATCAGGTCCACGCCGTGCTCGGCGAGACCGTCGCAGAGCACGCTGAAGAAGCTCGGGCTCCACACCGAGACCAGGCCGAGGCGCCCGCTGCCGAGCAAGAAGCGCAGCGTGACGTAGCGCCAGGTGTCCAGATCGGTGACGTGACGCACGCTGCGCGGCACGGCATGGGTGACGCGCGTGAGCAGGCGGGTGAGGGGCGAGAGGTAGACGCCGTCGTCCTCGACGCCGATGGGTGTGCCGCCCGCGGTGCGCTCGCCGCTCGCCACCAGCGGCGAGATGGACCAATAGGATTCGCGGCCGAGAAGCCGGGGACGACGCGCGCTGAGGTCGAAGAGCCACGGCGCGATGGCGCGGTCGAAGTCGTCGAGCAAGCCGCTCGTGTAGGGCACGAGCTTCACCGCGCCGGACGAGCCGCTGGTGCGCTCGAAGAAACGCGGTGGCTCGGGAAAGGTGAGGGCGTTCGCGTCGCCGGCCGCGACCCGCTCGATCCACGGCCGCAGCTCGTCGTAGCGAACGATCGGGACCGCGGCGCGCCAGCGCGCGAGATCGTAGACGCCCTGGATGCGCGCTTCGTTGAGGTACGTCGAATACCGGTTGAGCGCGAGGATTCGCGCCAGGGTGCGCTCCTGGGCCGGACGCGGCGAGCGCAGGGCGCGCCAGAAGGCCAGTGCGTGGGGAGCGCAACCGGCGGTGACCAGCCCGTTGGCGGTCGCGACGAGCTTGGAACGAATCACGGGGCGCGGAGTCGAGGAAGGCGAGGGGACGGTGGGATCAGGTCGTCGGATCCCGACGGGCGGCCCGCGCGCGCGCCACCGGCGCGATGCCCGCCATGCGGCGCCCGGCGGCGGTCAGGTTCTGCTCGGAGATCTCGCACAGGCACACCATCTCGTCGCCGCGCTCGTGGCCCGCGTTGCGTTCGGTGAAGAAGCGCACGTGGGGGTTGCGGGCGCGAGCGTCGGTGATCTCGCCGACGTCCGCGCGCAGGCGTTGGGCACCGTCGACGAAGCGCACGATCCCGCTGGCGCGGTCGTACTCGGCGCCGAAGCGCGCGGCGGCGAGCTCGTCGACGAGGCGGCGGATGGGTTCCGGCGTGGGGCGATCGTGGCGGGGGTAGAAATCGCGAAAGAACACCGGCAGCAGCCGATAGGTGCGGTATCCGGAGACGATCAGCAGCCACCACACCCGGCCCTGGCCTTCGCTTCGGGCCAGCTGGTTCACGGCGTCGATCCAGCTTCGGTGCAGCGCCGGCGTGTTCCACGCGCTGCGATCGACGATGGTGTCACCGGAGAACACCACCGTCATCGCCTCGCCTTCGAAGGTGTGACGGTGAACGTGCAGCGTCGTGAAGCCGCGCAGCGCGCCAGTCTCGTCCTCGAGGAGGATCACCCAGTTCTTGGCGGCGAGATCGCGCTCGAAGACGCGCGCCTCGACGCCCTCGAAGTAGCTGGCGAGCAGCCCATGCATCGCGCTCCGCTCGGCGTCGGTGAGCGCCGCGCGCGCGACCAGGCGGCCGCGGATCGAGGTGCCGGCCACCGCCTCTCCTTCGACGATCTCGAGCGGCGCGGAGGAACGCATCAGCTCGCTTCCAGGAGCTCGCCCGACCAGGTGCGGTCGCCGAGCGGATAGTGGTTGCGCAGGCTCACCTCGGCGCGATGGATGCCGTTGATGAGGAAGAAATTCCGAAACATGAACCAGTTCTCGCGATTCACCGGATCGATGCTGCGCTTCAGGATGCTGGGCCAGGTGTAGAAGCTGCGGCGCGCCTCGACACAGCCGCGCTCGACCTCCTCGGGTGAGATCTTGCGGGGGCGAAACGGGACCTTGTTGTAGCCGTAGCGCTCGTCCATCCACCATTTCTCGTAGAGCAATCGGCCTTCCTTCTCGAGGCGTTCGTAGAGCGGAGTGCCCGGAAACGGCGTCAGGTGGTTGAACGCGGTGATGTAGAAGCCGTGGCGCTTGGCGAACGCCACCGTGTCGGCGAAGGTCTCGGGCGTGTCCTCGTCGTAGCCGAAGATGAAGGTGGGATAGAGACGGATCTTCTTGTCCCGCAGCTTGGCGAGCGATTTCTCGTAGCCGCCGCCCATGGTGTTGAAGTCCTTGTCCATCTGCTCGAGGTTCGCGCGATTCAAGCTCTCGAAGCCGATCAACACGCCTTCGCAGCCGCTGAGCTTGAGCAGGTCCAGGAACTCGGGATCGTGGGCGCCGTTGATGCTGGTCTGGCTCACCCAGCGGATCTTGAGCGGCGCCAGCGCGCGCATGAACTCCTTGACCTCCTTGATGTTGGAGGTCTGGTTGTCGTCGACGAAGAAGAAGAACTGGCGGCCTTGCTGCTTCAGGTCGGCGATCTCGGAGACCACCTCGTCGATGGGGCGGCGCGTTTGGCGGCGCTGGAAGTAGGTGGTGACGGCGCAGAACTCGCACACGAAATGGCAGCCGCGCCCCGCCTCGACCAGGCTCACCGGCAAGTAGTCCTTGCCTCGGAAGATGCTGCGATCCGGGCGGGCGCCCTTGAGCGGTGGGCGGTCGGGAAGCTGGTAGAGCTTCTTGGCGGTGCCGTGACGATGGTCGTCCAGGACCTCTTGCCAGAGCCCCTCGGCCTCACCGACCACCACCGACTCCGCGTAGCGCATGACCTCGTCGGTCTGCAGCCGCGCGTGGAAGCCGCCCATCACCACCGGCACGCCGCGGCGGCGGTACTCGCTGGCGATCTGGTAGGCGCGCTTGGCGGTATAGGTCTCGACGCTCATCGCGACGAGATCGGTGGGCTCGTCGAACGGGATCGGCTCCATGCGGTCGTCGTAGAAGCGGATGTCGACGTCCTTGGGGGTGAGCCCGGCGATGAGCGCCGCGGGCAGCGGCTCCATCTGCCAGCCGCGGATGTAGCGCTGGCCGGGCACGCGACCGATGCAAGGATGGATGAGGGTGAGTCTCATGCGATGGATCTCGGGCCGCGGCTGGCGCGGCGGTCGGAGCGCACAAGCCTAGCGGTGCGCGCGATGCCAGGCCAAGGGGTGCGGCAAGCGGTGCGCGGCGATCGAAAGCGCAGCCCGAGGATATGCTCGCGCCGGTCCCGGGTACCCGCGCGGGCGACGCTGGCATCGGCGCGGCGGGGCCAGCGAGCGCGGTCGTGAGCGGCCAGCAGCGATGAGCACGTCGATCTGGATCGACTTGGCGGACGACGCCGACGACGCCGAGCTGCGCCGGTTGCTGCGCGACAACGCGATGCCCGGCGGGATCTCGGTGGCGTTCCATCGTGAGCCGAGCTTCTTCCGCGCCGTCGGCATCGAGGGCGACGCCCAGCAAGTGATCGTCGGGCGCGACGCAGCCGATCCCGCGCGGATTCGCGGGGTCGCGACGCGCTCGACGCGCACGATGTGGGTGAACGGGCAAGCGCGTCGGATCGGCTACCTGAGCGGGCTGCGCGTCGATCCGGCGGTTCGCCAATCGATCTGGCTGGCGCGCGGCTACCAGAAGCTGCGCGAGCTTCACGAGGCGGACCCGGTTCCCGTCTACGTCTCGACCATCATCGAGGACAACGCGCTGGCCCGCTCTGTGCTCGCCAGCGGCCGGGCCGGGCTGCCGAGGTATCGCGACCTCGGTCGCCTGCGCACGTTCTCGGTTCACCTGGCGGGGCGCGCGCGGGGCGCGCGGGTGCCGGGGATCGCCGTCGAGCCCGGCAGCGCCGAGCGGCTCGGCGAGATCGTGGCTTGTCTCGCGCGGCACGGCGCGACGCGCCAGTTCGCGCCGCGCTGGTTGGCGGCGGACTTCGCCGGTGATTCGCCGCGTGTGCCGGATCTGCGGCCGGAGGACTTCCGCGTGGCGCTGCGAGGCGGACGCGTGGTCGGCACGATGGCGCGCTGGGATCAATCCCGCTTCAAGCAGACGGTGGTGGTCGGATACGGCGGCGCGATGCGGTGGTTGAGGCCGCTCTACGGGCTCGCCGGACGACTGCTCGGATTCGCGCCGTTACCGAAGCCGGGACTGCCGTTTCACTATTTTCACGCGGCCTTCGCGTCGGTGGATCCCGGCGAGGACGATCCGCGCGCGGTCTTTCGACTGCTGCTCTCGACGCTCTTCGACGAGGCGCGGGGGAAAGACTACGGCTTCTTCATGCTCGGTCTGCACGAGCGCGACCCACTCGTGGGCGTGCTCGACGAGTTCCGCTACACGCCGTACGACGCACGGATCTACGCCGTGCACTGGCCGGATGGCGCGGCGTTCGCGGACGAGCTGGACGCGCGCCCGCCGGCGCCCGAGGTCTCGACGCTGTGAGCTCCGGCGGACCCCTGCAACACGCGCAACGCCGGCCGGCTCAGGGAACGCCGACGCCCGCCTCGGCGAAGCGTCCCTGCAGCTCGAGCCGGCCGTCCGTCCAGGTGGCCACGGGGTGGTTGAGCCGGTCGACGACGACCGCGCGCTCGTAGCGCGTCGACGCCAGGAACTTGCAGAGCGCCAGCATGCGTTGCCGCAGGTCGGCTGGCGGTGCGTGGGTGGTCTCCGACGAGAGCTCGATGCGCACCCGCTTCTGGGCCTTGTCCGCCGCGGAGGCTTCCAGGACGTGCGCGCCCGGGAAAAAGGGCTCGAGCGCGGCCTCGGCGATCGCCGCCGGAGCGGGCTCGCCGAGGAAGGCCCGCGAGGCGTAGAGGCCGTAGCCGAGCGATGCGGCGGCAGCCGCGATGCTGACGCTGGCGAGCGCGATTCGGCTGGTGCGGCGAGCGCTAGGCGCGCTCGCGGAGACGCGCGCCGGTGGCTGGCCGAGGACCCGGGTGGTCACCCCGGTGCCACGAACCTCGCGCGTGCCCTTGCGGGGCGCACCGTCCGCGCGGTTCGTCCCCGGCTCGCGCGGGAACGCCTTCGAGTCGCTGGGCGGCGGCGTGGCCTCGAGCGGCGCGGCGACACCGGCGGTGCGCGTCAGCTCGATGGCCTCGGCCACGCGTTCGAGGCGAAAGAGCGCGCGCGCCAAGAGCTCGTGCACGTCACGGCTGGCGACGTCGGTGCGGTCGGATTGCGCTTCCAGCTGCTCGCGGGTGTCGGCCAGCGCGGCCTGGAACGCGTCCAGCGCCGCGGCGCCGGTGACGCCCTCGAGACCCGCCGCGAGCGGTCGGGCGCGGTGCTCGTGCCAGAGCGCGAGGATCAGGATCGAGTCGACCACCGAGCTTCGCCAATCCGCCGGTGATCCCGTGTCGCTCGCGAGCTCCGCGAGCAGCTCGCGCTCGGCGTCGCGCAGCCACAGATCGGGGGCCGCATCGGCGAGCGCGCGCTCGCCCGCATCCACCGCGACCAGCGCCGGCGGAGCGACCAGCGCGGACAGGTCCGCGCGCCGAGCCGCGAGCGCATCGCGCAGGCCGGCAATGGCGCTCTCGAGACGATGGGGTGGGGGCTCGGTCGGGGAGGGCGGGGGCATCGTGTTTCGCGTCGGGACGCCGCGGGCGACCGCGCTGGCTCGCCGCGGTCACTGCTCGTCGGGGGGGGAATCGTACGTCGCGCGCTCGCGGGCTCACTGCACCGCGATCGCGAAGGTCCGAATGGCGCCGTTCTCGTATTGCTGGGCTTCGATCGAGTTACTGCCCTGGTAGCAGAGGAACACTCGGCAGGAGGTGCTGGCCGTGGCGACGAACGAGCCGCAGGCGTCGTTGTCCTGGTACCCGATGTCCGCCTTGTTGCGCGGGTTCACGTCGGCGTGGCGCGGCACCACGCGGTCGAGAACGTCGGTGGCGGCATTCGGGTTGGCCTTGGCCATCTCGGTGTCGAGCTCGTTCTGTAGCTCACCGGAGAGCCCTTTGTAGTTGTCGTCGCAGGCGGCGCGCCAGGCCTTCTCGCGGGCGCCGAGCAGCTGGGGAATCGCGAGGCCCGCGATGATGGCGATGATGGCCACGACGATCAGCAGCTCGATCATCGAGAAGCCGTGGTCGTGGCGCGGACGAGGATGGACGTGGATGCTCATGGCGAAAGGGGGACTCGAATCGAAGGGGCCCGTGGCGGTGGATGCGACTGTCGTCGTCGCACGGCGCGCCCGGAACGTGATCGCGCTGCGCAGAGTATACGGACATACCCGGGCGCGTCGTAAGGGCCGCGCCGACGATCGTCCGCCGCGCAGCGCGACGAGGCCCGGCGCGCGCGCGCGGAGGCATGGGACGGAACGCCCGGCGGCGCTTGGCGGGGCGAAGTGAAACATGTTTCACTTTCGTCACCCATCCATCCGCCAGCGCGAGGAGATGCGCACGTGAGCCAACGTCTCGAAGGGAAGGTCGCCGTCGTCACCGGAGGCGGAAGCGGCATCGGTCGCGAGGCCGTGCTTCGGTTCCTGCGCGAGGGCGCCAAGGTGGTGATCGGCGACCTGAACGAGAAAACCGCGCAGGAGGCGATGGACCTCGCCGCCACCGAGGGCCTGGGAGCAAACGTTCGGTTCATCAAGACCAACGTGTCCGACGAGGCCCAGGTCGCCGCCATGATCGACTTCGCCCCGCGGGAGTTCGGTCGCCTCGACGTGGTGTTCAACAACGCGGGCCTGCCGGGTGCGCTCGGCAAGGTCCACGAGATCAAGACCGAGGATTGGGACTTCACGTTCTCGGTGCTGGTGCGTGGCGTGTTCCTCGGTCTCAAGCATGGGGCACGCGTGCTGCGCGCTCAGGGGCAAGGCGGTTCGATGATCAACACCGCCTCGGTGGCGGGCTTGAGCGGCGGCTGTGGGCCGCACGCGTACACGGCGGCGAAGGCGGCGGTCGTGAACCTGACGCGGTCGGTCGCCGTGGAGCTCGCGCGCAAGAAGGTCCGCGTCAACGCGATCTGCCCGGGTGCGATCCTCACTCCATTGGTGCACCGCGGGAACAAGGACGCGCTCGAGCCGATGATGGCCCAGTCGCAGCCGTGGCCGGAGGCCGGGCTCGGCGAGGACGTCGCCGCAGCGGCGCTCTATCTGGCGAGCGACGAGTCGCGCTTCGTGACCGGTGCCGTGCTGGTGGTGGACGGGGGGCTCACGGCGGCGGGTCCACACGTGTACCGCGGCAACTGGGAGCAGTCGGGCAACACCGTCGACATGGGCACGACCGGGCTCTGAGCCCGCAGGGAGTGGCGGACGGCTGGCACCCAGCACCCCGCCATCGCCTGGGCGCGCTCGGGCGCCATGGCGCTCACCGGCGAGCGACATGGGCCGGCGCTCGTGGCACCGGCGACGCTGGCGACCAGCGCGGCGGCGGTGGTCGGGGAGCTCGCGCTCCGCGCCGGCGCGCGCTGGCGGCTCGGCGCGCTCGATGGCGCCGCGCTCCTCGGTGAGCGCGCCGCGATCTTCGGCTACCGACGAAACGGCCGCATCTCGCCGGGCGCCACGTGTCGCCTGACGCGAGCCCGTGACGGTTGGATCGCGATCAATCTGCCCCGCGCCGACGATTGGGCGGCGCTCGCGGCGTGGCTCGAGTCCGAGGGCTGGGCGGGCGTCGGTGGGACGGTGCTCGCGGACGAGGGCGCGTGGGCGCGGCTCGCCGCCGACGTGAGCGTGCGCGAGAAGGCGACGCTGCTCGAGCGGGCGCGCTGGCTCGGCCTCGCGGTCGCGGACGCCGAGCCCGCGGCGCGGAGCACGCCGGCCCCGTGGTCGATCTTCGCGACCGGCGAGCGTGCGGGGGAGCGCAACCACCGCGAACCGCTGGTGCTCGATCTCGCGTCGCTGTGGGCTGGCCCGCTCGCGGGGCATCTGCTCCTCGGCGCCGGCGCGCGGGTGGTGAAGCTCGAGAGCGCACGACGTCCGGACGGCGCGCGCCTCGGTCCGCGCGGGTTCTTCGATCTCTTGAACGGCGGGAAGGAGTGTGTCGCCCTCGATCTTCGTGAGCACGAGGACCGCACGCTGCTGGCGCGCTTGATCGCGCGCGCCGACGTGATCCTCGAGAGCACCCGGCCGCGGGCGCTCGAGCAGCTCGGCATCGACGCCGTCGCTTGGGTGCGGGGTCGCCCGGGGCGCGTGTGGGTGAGCATCACGGGCTACGGTCGTGAGGCACCGGGGCGGGATTGGGTGGCGTTCGGCGACGACGCCGCAGCAGCCGCCGGGCTGGCGTTGGCAACGGGCGTGCGCGCGGGGCTCGACGGCCCGATCGGTTGCGGCGACGCGATCGCGGACCCGTTGGCCGGCACTCATGCGGCGCTCGCCGCGTTCGCCGCGTGGCAGGAGGGGGGTGGCGTGGGAATCGACGTGAGCCTGGCGGGGGTGACGCGACATCTGCTGGAGCGCGCGCCGATGCCTCCGTGGACCGGCGGCGCGCTCGAGGTGGCCGAGCCGCGTGCGCGCGTGGCGAGCGTGGCGGCGCGCGCGCTCGGCGAGGACACCTCGCGCGTCCTCGCCGAGCTGGAGATTCGTGCGTGCTGATCCTGCGCGCGGAGGTGGACGGCCGCGGCCCCGTCGACGTGCGCATCGAGCGGGGCCGGATCGCTTCCATCGCGGAGGCGCTCGAGCCACGCGGCGGCGAGCACGTGCTCGATGCCGCAGGTGGTGCGCTACTGCCGGGACTTCACGATCACCACCTTCATTTGCTGGCGCTCGCCGCCGCGGAACGTTCGGTGCGCTGCGGCCCGCCTGAGGTGCGAACGCAGTCCGCGCTGGTGGCGGCGCTGCGAACGGCGGCCGCGGCGACGGAAGCCGGGCGCATCGTTCGTGGCGTCGGCTACCACGAGTCGGTGGCGGGAGCGCTCGATCGCGACGTGCTGGATCGCTGGTTGCCGGGACGAGCCGTGCAGATTCAGCATCGAAGCGGAGCGCTCTGGATCGTGAGCGGGGCGCTCGTCGAGACCCTCGGGCTCGACCGCGGAGCGGATGCGCCCGGCGTCGAGCGCTTTCCGAGCGGCCGGGCCACCGGACGGCTCTTTCGACTCGACGCGTGGCTGCGCGAGCGCGTTCCGGACGCCGGAGCGCGACCCGAGCTCGCCAGCGTGTCGCGGTTGCTCGCGAGTCGCGGCGTGACCGGCGTGACCGACGCAACACCCACGAACGGGCGCGTCGAGCTCGACTGGTTCGAGCGCGCAGCCGCCACCGGCGCGCTGCTGCAGCGAGTCACGCTCATGGGATCTCGGTCGTTGCCGCACCCGACGCGAGCCGAGCTCACCCGCGGCGCGCTCAAGGTGCTGCTCGACGAATCGGACCTGGCCGACCTCGGCGAGCTCGTGGCGACGATCGCGCGGGCCCACGTCGAGGGGCGATCGGTCGCGATCCACGCCGTCACGCGCGCCGAGCTGGTGTTCGCGGCGGCCGCGTTTCGCGAGGCCGGCGCGTCGTCGGGCGACCGAATCGAGCATGCCGCGGTCGCGCCGCCCGAGCTCGCGGCGCTGGTCGCCGAGCTCGGGCTCACGGTCGTGACCCAGCCCAACTTCGTGCGCGAGCGCGGCGACGCGTATCGGGTCGACGTCGCGGAGAGCGAGCGACCGTGGCTCTACCGTTGTCGCGGCTGGGACGAGGCCAAGGTCCCGCTGGGCGGCGGCACCGACGCCCCGTTCGGCGAGCCCGATCCCTGGCTCGCGATGCAGGCGGCCGTGGATCGCCGCACCGAGGATGGCCACGTCGTCGGCGCCCGTGAGGCGCTCACTCCCGAGCGCGCGCTGGCGCTCTTCACCACGGCGCCCGAGGCGCCGGGCGGCGCGCCGCGCGCGCTCGTCCCCGGCGCCGCCGCGGATCTCTGCCTCCTCGATCGGCCCTGGCGCAGGGCGCGGGACGAGCTTTCGCGCGGCCTGGTTGCCGCCACGTTCGTGGCGGGCCGGTGTGCTTGGCGGCGAGACGAGCAATGACCGCCGAGAGCCCCTCGTCCGCGTCGCTGTTGCTCGAGTCGTTGCTGCGCCGCGGCTGGATGGAGACCGCGCGTGCCGCGCTCGAGGAGCGACGCTTCGATCGCGTGCGGGGCACCGAGACCCACGGCCGCGTCGCGGTGGCGGAGCTCTTTCCGCGCGGCGGGCGCTCGGCTGTGGCCGCGAGCGAGTATCAGCCGGTGCCGGCGCCACTCTTTCGCGCGGCCATCGGGCACGTGCCCCAGGCCGCCCGCGAGCGGGCGTTCGTCGATCTGGGTTGCGGCAAGGGGCGCGCGCTGCTGTTGGCCGCCGAGGCGGGCTACCGCGCGCTGCGTGGCGTCGAGCTCTCCGCGCCGCTCGCGGCGACGGCGAGCGAGAACCTCGCCAAGACCGCCCTCCGGCTCGGCCACCCCCTCGACGTGAGCATCCGGAGCGCGGACGCGACGACGCGTCGTTTCGAGCGGGACGAGGACACCGTGTTCCTCTTCCATCCGTTCGGCGCGCGGCAGGTCCGGGTGGTGGCGCGTGCCCTCGTCGAATCGCTCGACGCGCATCCGCGCACGATCTGGATCGTGTACGTGAACCCGGTCCACGGCGCTGTCTTCGGAGAATCGTCGCGCATCCGCGAGCTCGCCGTGGGGCGCACACGCATCCCCGGCACCCTCGATTGGGTGGTGTTCGAGGCGGGCGGCTGAGCGCGGCGCTTCAGGCGGTGTCGACGGCGGCGAGCGCTTCGACGGCGCCGCTGGCGATCGCTTCCGCGATCGATCGGTCGTCGAGACGCAGGATCTCGCGCAGCACGTAGTCGTTGTCCGCTCCCACGAGCCCGCCGGCGAAGTCGGTGCGGCCGGGCGTGAGGCCGAGATGGAGTGGAATCGCCGATGCGGTCACGTGGCCGAGCGAGCGGTGCGGGACCCGCTCGAAGAACCCGCGCGCCCGCAGCTGTGGGTCGTGCTCCGCGAGGTCCCGGATCGTGCTCACCACTCCGGCCGGAACGCCCGCAGCCTGCAGCGATTCCGCGACCTCGAACCCGTCGCGGGCGCTGGTCCAGGCGCCGAGCCAGGCCTCGATCTCGTCTGCGTGCGCCACTCGGCCCGCCGCTGTCGAGAAGCTCGGATCGCGCGCCCACGCCGGCGCGCCGAGCGCCTCGACCAGGCCATTCCAATCGCCGTCGCTCTCGACGGCGATGGCGCACCAGCGTTCGTCGCCGGCGCAGCGGAAGACCCCGTGCGGAGCGGCGTGCACCGCGCGATTCCCGCGCCGTTCGGGCTCGCGCCCCGAACGGCTGGCGTCGAGCATCACGTCGCCGAGCGCCGCCACCAGGCATTCGTATTGCGCGAGATCGACGTGACCGCCCCGCCCGGTACGCGCCCGACGATCGAGCGCCGCGAGCACCGCCACCAGCCCGTGAAGCGCGCTCAGCGCGTCGGGGTACGCGAACTGGGTGATCGAGCACGGTACGTGGGCGAAGCCGGAGAGCGCGGCCAGGCCGGATACGGCCTCGATGTTCGGTCCCCAGGTGGGAGTCCCCGCCTGCGGTCCGGTGCCGCCGAAGCCCGTGGTGCTCAGCATGACGAGGTCCACGCGCTCCGCCGCGAGGTCTGCGTATCGGACGCCGAGCTTCCCCGCGACCTCGGGCAGCATGTTCTCGATCACCACGTCCGACCGGGCGACCAAGCGCTTCACGAGCGCGCGCGCGCCGGGCTTCGCGAGATCGAGCGAGACGAAGCGCTTGCCGGCGTTCCAGTCCGTGAACCATGGCGAGCGATCGGGCCGCGGCGAGCGATCGGCGGCGCGCGGCGGGACGTAGAGCCGCACCACGTCGGGATGGGCGCGCGATTCGATGCGGATCACCTCGGCGCCGGCCCAGGCCATCCAGCGCCCGATCCATGGCCCGGCCATGCCGGCGGTGAGCTCCACGACGCGGATGCCATCGAGGGGCCGCGGGCGCGCCGCGGGGCGGGCGGTGTCGCGCGCACCGGGCGGCGCGAGGACGGACGCCGCGCGCGGCGCGCCGGCGATCTCCGTGGCATGGCGAAACGGCGAGCCCGCCATCCGGAGCCCGCCGAGCTCGGGATGCTCGATGTCGCGCCAGAAGTCGCGGCTCGCGAGCTGCTCGTCGGCGAGGACCTCGAGGGCCGTGTGAACCGGCGTCACGGCGAGCCGCCGCTCAGCGGCCTCGGAGACGAACGCCGCGGCGGTGTAGCGAGCGGCCAGCTCGCCGATCCACAGATCGAGCAGCTCGCGATGCTCGATGCGATTCGCCGAGGCGCCGCGGAACATCGGGTCGAGCACGTCGGTGTTTCCGCTGGTCTCGGCGATCCAGCGCGCCAGCGCGTCCCAATGAAGCGGTCGGTTGACGATCAGGTACACGAGCCCGTCGCTGCACGCGTACGCACCCGAGGGCACGGAAGCGAAGAGGCTCGAGCCGCGGCGTTTGGGCGCGATCCCGTCGTCGAGGTACTTGGCGATTCCGCAGATGTGGGCGAGGGAGGCGACCGCCTCTTGAGCGGAGACGTCGACGTGCTGGCCGCAGCCGGTGCGGGTGGCGTGGTGGAGCGCCATCAAGGCGCCCGACACGGCGACGATCGACGCGCTGACGTCCGCCTGCGAGCCCGCGAGGCGTACCGGCGGATCGGTGGCCTCGCCGACCAGATGCGCCGCGCCGCCGGTGGCCGACGCGACCAGATCGGACGAGTGCCAGTGACGGCGCGGTCCCGTGGTACCGAAGCCGGTGACCGTGACGTGCACGAGCGCGGGATTGAGCGCCGCCACGGCCTCGCCGCCGAGCCCCAGATCCTCGCGGCGCCGGGCGGCGAGGCTTTCGAGCAGGATCGACGCACCGCGCAGCTCGGAGCGCAGCGTGTCGCGGTCGGCAGCGCGATCGAGATCGAGCGTGAGCGTGCGCTTGCCTGCGTTGAAGTAGAGGTGGGCAGCGCCACGCTCGCGCCCCGGGACCTCGCCCACGAACGGGCCGCGCCGACGAATCGGCGCGCCTTCGGGCGGTTCGATCAGCAGCACGTCGGCACCCAGCTCGGCGAGGACGCGTCCCGCGTAATGCGTCGCCGCGCTTCGCTCGACGAGCTCCACCACCCGTCGTCCCGAGAGCGGGAGCGCAGGCGTCGCAGGCGGGTCCGGGATGGCTCGACTCATGGCGCGTGCCGTGGTGGATCGGTGCGGACAGCGGGGATTCTACGTCGTATTCTTCGGCGCGCCGTCGCCGGCATCGCTCTCGATACACACCCATGATCCGCGCGCTTCGTTCCCTCGCCGCCGTGGCTCTCACGAGCCTCGTGGCGGCGTGGGGCTGCGGCGGATCGGGCTCGCCTTCGTCGGTGGCGCGATCGGAGCGCGAGGTGCGCGCGGCGCTCGGCATTCCCGACGGCGCCGAGCGGGTGATGGTGGTGAGCCAGTCGTCGCACCTCGATCTCAACTTCCTCAACACCTACGACGGGTACTACGACTCGAGCATCCAGGGGATCTTTCGGACCGCGCTCGACCTGCTCGGCGACGAGCCCGACTACCGCTACTCGATCGCGGAGATCGCGTGGCTGCGCCGCTACTGGGACGATCATCCCGGCGAGCGCGAGCGGATCCGCGCCGCGGCCGCGCGCGGGGCGCTGCGGATCGTCGGCGGTGGGCTCACGAGCCCGGACACGGTGCTGCCCACCGGCGAGTCGCTGATGCGCGATTGGCAGATGGGCATCGCCTGGGTGCGGGAGAATCTCGGAGTCCGGCCGATGACCGCGTGGCAGCCCGACAGTTTCGGGCATTCGGCGACGCTGCCGTCGCTGCTCGAGCAATTCGGCTTTCGCTCGGTGGGATTCTTTCGCGTGGACGGCGGAGCCTTTGGGCAGGTGACGGGGGGCAAGCCGGTGCCGATCGCGCCGGGATCGACGGCCGAGACGCTCGCCGACCTCGACACGGCGGACTACGTCTGGCGCGCGCCCGATGGCGCCGAGGTGCTGGCGCGCTGGCTTCCCTACGGCTACGGGATGGGCGACGACCTCGATTTCTCGTTCCCGTGGTACGCGATCGCCGGATTCGGCATCAACTGGAACACGCCTGCGTTCACCGACGAGAGCGTGACCAACGAGCGTTTCGCGACCTACGTGGCGAGCCTGGAGCCGTATCGACGCACGCCGTACACGTTCCTGCCCGTGGGAATCGACTTCAGCTGGCCGAAGCCCAAGCTCCTCGACTACGTGCGCAGGTGGAACGCGGAGCGCTACCCGTCGACGGGTGTTTGGATCGCCGCCGCCACGTTCGACGAGTACACGCGCCTGATCGAGGCGCACCGCCGCGAGCTGCCGGCGCTCGACCTGGACATCAATCCCTATTTCACCGGCTTCTACACGACCCACGCCGGGCTCAAGACCCGCCTGCGAGACGCGCACGGAACGCTCACCGACGCCGAGAAGATCGGTTCGATCGCGGGAACGGCGCGCGCTGCGGCGTATCCATTCGACGCGCTCGATTCGGGCTGGGACGGCTCGGCGTTCATGAACCACCACGACGCGATCACCGGCACCACCACGTCGACGTCGCTCGCCGTCGATCTCGACTCGTGGACCTCGCGGGCGGTGGGAGAAGGCGAGAAGGCGCTGGCGCAGTCGATGTTCGAGCTCGGCCAGGCGGTGGATACGTCGAGCCTCGGCGCTCCGCAGACGCTCGTGGTGGTGAATCCGTCGAGCTGGGAACGCAGCGAGGCGATCGAGGTCGAGGTGCCGTCGCCGGATCCACCGTTCCCAGGACCGTCGGTCGTGGATCCGGTCCTGGGCGTGCTGCCGACGGAGCTTCGCGAGGTCCGATTCGACGAGCATTTCGGGCTCACGTTCGCCCGCATCGCGTTTCCGTCTCCGCCCGTGCCGTCGCTCGGCCACCGCGCCCTCGGGCTGCGCTTCGACGACGCGCCCGGCGTCCCGCGCGCCGATCTCGGCGCCGCGGTCACGCTCACGGAGAGCGACGACGAGATCGTCCTTGCCAACGGCCGCGTCACGGCGGTGCTGCGCCGCGACGCGGGGTATTGCCTCACGTCGTTGCGCAGCGGCGATTCCGGCGAGCTGCTCACCGGCCCGTCGAACGACGTCGTCACGTATCGCGACTGGGGCGGGGCGTATCGCCTCGCGAGCGAGGTCGGTCGGCCGTGGGGAGAGATCGCCACGAGCTGTAGCGCGAGCGCCCCTCCACAACTCGTCGTGCTCGAACGGGGCCCGGTGCGCGCCGCCGTGCGCCTCACCGGCGCCAACGAGCTCGGCCCGGTGGTGCGCGAGATCGGTCTCGGGGCCGGCAGCGATCGCCTGGAGCTCACCACCACGCTCGCGGCACCCGACTTCACCTCGGTGGTCGCGCGCTTTCGCACCCGCATGACGGGCGCGACGCTCACCACCAGCGTGCCCTTCGGCGAGATCGAGCGACCGCGTCACAAGCTCTTCGATCCCACGTACTGGCCGGTCACCGAGTGGGTCGATCTCGCCTCGCCGAGCGGCGTCGGCGGGCTGTGGCTGAGCGCGGGCGGAAGCCGCGGCATGAGCGCCAGCGAGGACGGCGTTCTCGACGTGATGCTCACGCGGAACGTCTTCTGGGACGCGCTCGGCCCGCCGGGTGACGATCGCAGCAGCTACGCGACCACGCTCGCGCTGGGCGCTCGCGGCGGTGGCGATTGGATCGCCGGCGCGAGCCACCGCCGCGGGATCGAAGCGCAAGCACCGTTCCGCGTGATCGTCGGCGAGGCCCACGCGGGACCGCTGCCCTCGAGCCTCGCGTCGGTGCTGGTCGATCGCCCGGACGTGGACGTGAGCACGCTCAAGCGCGCCTACGATCGCAGCGAGGACCTGGTGCTGCGGCTGATCCGGCACGGGAGCGCGGGCGGCTCGGTTCGGGTCCGGACCGCGTTCGCCGGATACACGGACGTGTGGGCGGTCGACGGGATGGAAGACCCCCTCGATGGCGTGGCGGTCGACGGGACCGCGCAGGATTTCACGGTCGACATGGATCGCACCATCCGCAGCCTGCGACTCAGGCGCGCGGGGAGCTGAGGAAGGACGGGGAATGAGCCGAGGAGCGCTCGCAGGGATTCGCGTCGTCGAGTTGGGGGAAGGTGTTTCCGCGGCGTTCTGCGCGCGGCTCTTCGCCGATTACGGCGCGGACGTGATCAAGATCGAGCCGCCGGGGCGCGGTGACGGGACGCGCACCTGGGGCCCGTTTCCAGCGGACGAGCCGCATCCGGAGCGAAGCGGCACGTTCTTCTTCCTCAACAACGGAAAGCGCAGCGTCGCGCTCGATCTGGGCTCGGCGGCGGATCGCGAGCGGCTGCTGGCCCTCGTCCGCGACGCCGACGTGGTGATCGAGAACCTGGCACCGGGTGCGTTGGGTGCGCTCGGCCTCGATCACCCGCGGCTCGCCGCGCTCAACCCGCGGCTGGTGACGATCTCGATCACGCCGTTCGGTCAGAGCGGGCCGTACGCGGGGTGGAAGGGGCTCGACCTCAACGCCTACCACCTCTCGGGAGCCAGCCATCGCTACTGCGGACGGCCCGGGGAAGCGCCGCTCGAGCACGGCACGTTCGCCGCGGATTTCTTCGGCGCCATGACCGCGGCGTCGTGGGGGCTCGCGGCGGTGATGGGGCGCGAGCGCGCGGGTGGAGGACAGCACCTCGACGTGTCGAGCGCCGAGGCCATCGCCGCCGCGTTCGTGGGCGGCCAGAACATCGGCGGCTATGCGCAAGACGGGAAATGGGAGCGGCGCACGGGTGTCGGCATGCCGCTCGGCGCCCCCGCGACGATCCTGCCGTGCGCCGACGGGCACGTGTGGATGCTGGCGCTCGAGCCGGGCCAGTGGAACGGCTTGGTGAAGGTCATGGGCGAGCCCGAGTGGGCGCAGCTCGACATGTTCCAGGACATGTTCCAACGCGCCCAGAATGCCGACGTGATCTATCCGTTCATCGACGAGTGGCTCGCGGACAAATCGAAGTTCGACGTGATGGAGCGCTGCCAGGCGGCGGGCGTGCCCGTGACCGCGGTCTTCCTCGTGGGGGAGGCCGCCGAGCAAGCGCACCTGAAGGCGCGTGGTTATCTGGTCGAGGTCGAGCACCCCGACCTCGGGCGCGTGCGAACGCTCGGCGCGCCCTTCAAGCTGCCGGCGAGCCCGGGTGGACCGAGCCGGCCGGCGCCGCGCCTCGGCCAGCACACCGGCGAGATCCTCGGATCCAGCGCTGCGATCGCCGCGGACGCGGCTGCGACCCCGCTCGCCGCATCGTCGAGTGCCGGTGCTACGACGAGTGGACTCACTGCCGAGCTGCCACTCTCCGGCATCCGCGTCGCGAACTTCGGCTGGGTCTGGGCGGGACCCGTGGTCGGACAAACCCTCGGCTTCCTGGGCGCCGACGTGCTCAAGATCGAATCGCGCGCCCGCATCGACATGACGCGCCAGCTTCCACCCTTCGGCGAGGGCATCCGCGATCCCAACCGCAGCCTCTCGAATCACGCGTGCTGGGCGGGCCAGGGAAGCGTCACGCTCAACCTCAAGAAGCCCGAGGCGCGGCAGCTCGCGCTGGACCTCATCGCCACCTGCGACGTGGTGGTCGAGAACTTCGGCCCTGGCGTCATGAACGAGCTCGACCTCGGCTACGAGACCCTGCGCACGGTCCGTCCCGATCTGGTGATGTTCTCGATGCCCGCCGCGGGCCTCACCGGGCCGCTCAAGGACATCCGCACGTACGGGCTGAGCCTCACCAGCACCACCGGGCTCGACAGTCTCGTGGGTTACCTCGGCGGGCCGCCCATTCCCGTCGAGAACGCGTTCTCCGATCCGCTCAACGGCATCTTCGGCGCGTTCGCGATTCTCACGGCACTTCATCACCGGGACGCCACCGGCGAGGGCCAGCACATCGATTACTCGCAGCAAGAGGCGGTGATGCAGCTCGTCGGTCCTGCGTTCATGGACTGGGAGCTCAACCGCCGCGAGGGCGGCCCGCTCGGCAATCGGCACCCACGTGCGATGGCGGCGCCGCACGGGGTCTTTCCTTGCGCGGGCGACGACCACTGGATCGCCATCGCGTGCGAGGACGACGGTGCGTGGAAGGCGCTGGTCACGGCGATGGGCTCGCCAACGTGGGCGACGACCCGTGATCTCGCGTCACTCGCGGGCCGGCTCGCCGCGCTGGAGACGCTGCACGAGGGCATCGCCACGTGGACACGCACGCAGGAGCACCGCGAGCTCGCGAACGCGCTGCAAGCGCAGGGCGTGGCCGCGACACCGGTGCTGAGCGTCGCCGATCTGCTTCACGATCCCCACCTGAAGGCGCGCGGAACGTTCGTGAACGTCGTCCATCCGCTCGGCTTCGAGGAGACCATCTACGGCGGCTACGTGAAGATGAGCCGCACTCCAGCAGCGGTCCGCACCGGCCCCATGCTCGGCCAGGACAACGACCGCGTGTTCCGCGAGATTCTTGGGCTCACGGAAGAGCGCTATCGCGCCCTGGTCGAGAGTCAGGTCATCTTCTGATTCGGACGCTCGGGGCACCTGCCGCACCCGAACGACGAGGTGATCGTGGAAGCCGGTGACAATCCCTGGGAGCGCGAGCTGGTCGACGCCTTCGAGGCGGGCATTCGTGCCGCCTGGGAGAAGGTGAGCAGCCACCCGTCTGCGCGAGATCCGTATCTGTTTCGCGTGCAGTTCTCGGGCACGTGGCCGGGCTATTTCACGGCGAACCTGCTCGCACCACATCTTCTCGGCGAGGTCGCGCGGGCCCGGGCGCGTTCGGGCCGCGTGCCCCTCGAGCTCGCCACCGAAGCGGCGCGATGGTCGACCTACTGGGATGAGAGGTTCTCCGCCCACCACGAGCTGGACGAGGCCAATCGGCTCGTCCGGGAGCACGCCGAGGCCGAGGCGGAGGCGCGCGATCGGGAAGCCGCGGACGACGAGCTGGAAGGGGACGAGGAGGAGGAAGAGGACGAGCCGTTCCACGAATCCGGATTGCCGGCGGGGGAGGCGCGGTTTCTGGCATGCGCCGCGGAGTCGCTGGCGCGCCTCGACCGCGCGGGGCTCTTCGGCGAGCCGGCGTCACGGAGCCTCGTTCTCGAGGCCAGCAGTGCGGATCGCTCGGTCGAGCACCGGATCTGGTGGGTGCGCCGCTCGAACTCCTCCGAGTCGACGAAGGGGTTCGAGCGCAGCGTGAAGAGCGCGGAGCAGCTCGAGCGCCTGCGCCACTCGGCGCGCGCGGACCTCGACAACGACGTGTGGGGGAACGCCGATTCGTTGCGTTCCGGCGAGCGCTTGAGCGACGCCGACGCCACGATCCGGCTCGTCACCGCGTGGTGCATGGGTGAGATCCACGCGCTGGATCCCGTCGGCGAAGCACGGCTCCTGGAGACGGTGAACGATCGCGATCGGCGCGTGGCCGCCGCCGCTGCGGCGGCGTGCCTGGCGCGCAGGATCGGCCGCGCGCCGGACCAGCTCGCGCGCTTGCTGCACGATGCGCTCGGTGACGGCGATCGCGAGCTGCGATCGAGCGTCGTGTGGATGCTGGCCGCCACCCGGCCGATCCCGCTCATCCCCGCCGAGCGTTGTGTGGAGCTGGCGCTTTCGGGCGACGCGGCGCTGCGTGACGGCGCGATTCTGGCGCTCCTGTGTCATCCACGCGTGCCGTCCGCGGCGGTCGAAGCGCGTGTGCGTGAGCTGGCGGAGAGCGCCGACGAGCCGCTCGCCGCGCTGGCGGTGGGCATCGCGGCAGCAGGCGAGGGCCACGGAGGTCCCCATCTGGAACGGCTTCGGGCTGCGGCCTATGGAAGCCTGGGTGAGATCAGCCGCCAGGCACCGTGGATCTTGGCGCAGCTCGCTCGTCACTCGGCGGCTGCGCTCGACGTGTACCTGGGGCTAGCGGCGTCCGGTAAGCGTCCTGGCTCCGATGGGGACGTCGCGTCGGTGACCGACCGCCGGGCCGGGGCGGCGGAATGGGTGGCGGCGCGGATCTTCGATGCGCGTGCGATCGCCGAGCTCGGCGATCTCGATCGGGTGGCCCAGCGCCTCGCGGCGCCGGCCGATGAAGCGTCCGTTCGCGCCACGGCCTTGCTGCTCGGCTCGCCGAACGTCAGCGTGCGACGTGCGGCGGCCCACAATCTCGCCCGTTCCCTTCACGATCCCTCGTCGGCTCGCGAGGCACTCGCGAACGCGCTGCTGGACACCGACGGCAGCGTTCAGTCGTGGGCGGGGAAGGCGCTGGCTCGGGTCAGCGTGCCGAGTCCACCGCAGCGGCGGTGGTGGGATCGACTCCGGCGGCATTGAGCGCGGTCCGGCGTCACGCGCGCCGCCGCGCGCTCATCCGGCGTCACCGGCCTCGGCGCCCACGCCGCTCTCGGGCTCGGGGATGTCGTTCGGCTCGCGTCGCACGCGGCTCCACGTCCTGTGCTGCGTAGGCGGCTTTGGCGGTCTCGGCGAGGGTGCGCAGCGCGGCGCCGAGCGGCGAGCGCTTCCGCCACACCAGCGCGACCGTGCGCTTGGGGACGGGCTCGGCGAGAGGTCGCAACGCGAGTGTGGCGCGCTTGGTCTCCGTGGGCAGCGCGAGCCGCGGCAGCAGCGTGACACCGGCGCCGCTCGCCACCATCTGGGCCAACGTCGACAGGCTCGTGGCGCGGAACGCGAGCTCGTGGATGCGCGTGCGCGAGCAATACGCCAGCGCTTGATCACGGAAGCAATGACCGTCGTCCAGCAGCAGCACGTCCGCTTCACGCAGATCGGCCGCCGTTGCGGGTGCCGTCGTCGAGACCAGGGGATGGCCCGGTGACGCCGCGAGCACGAACGGGTCCTCCCCGACGCGTGCGTGCTCCACGTCGCCGATGTCGGCCTCGAGCGCCATCAGCGCGGCCTCGAGGCTGCCGGCGTCGAGCTTGGCGAGCAGCGAGTCGGTCTTGTCCTCGGCCCACATCACGGTGAGTCGCGGGTGAGCGGCTCGCAGCGCTCTCGCGAGCCTGGGCAGGAGGTAGGGCGAGACCGTCGGGATGACGCCGATCCGAAGCGTGCCGGCGAGCGGATCGCTCGAGCGCCGCGCGCACGCCAAGAGATCGTCGGTCTCCCGCAGGATCGTGCGAGCGCGCTCGAGGATCTCGCGCGCGGGCTCGGTCACGAGCACGCGCCGCCGGTCGCGCTCGAAGAGCCGAATGCCGATGGCGCGCTCGAGCTCGGCGAGCTGGGCGCTCAACGACGGCTGCGAGACGTGGCAGCGCTCGGCGGCCTTCCGGAAGCTCAGCGTCTCCGCCACGGCGACCGCGTACTGGAGCTGACGCAGCGTGAAGGGATGCGTGCCGAAGCTCATCGCGGCGGGATCGCGCGGCACGCGCACGGCGGATGGCGCGCGCAGCTCGTCACTGGGGCAGCGTCGCCGTTCCCGGATCGTAGGCGGAGAATCGATCGCGGCCAGCGCGCTTGGCTGCGTAGAGCGCCTTGTCGGCATGACCCACGAGCGTCGCGGTGTCGCGATCGCTGGCGCTGCGTGCCGTGGCGCCGATGCTGATCGTGTAGGACGCGGCGAGATCCTCCTGCCGGTCGCGGGCCGCGGCCACGGCCGCGCGGATGCGCTCGGCGACGTCGCGCGCGCCGGCCACGTCGTTCTCGGGTAGGAGCACCGCGAACTCGTCGCCACCCAGACGGCCCGCCACGTCACTGCGGCGCAGCACACCGCTCAGGACGCCGCCCAGGTGGACGATGGCGCGGTCGCCGACGGCGTGTCCGTAGGTGTCGTTGATCGCCTTGAATCGGTCGATGTCGAGGACCAGGATCGCCAGCGGCCGCTGGTAGCGCACGGCTCGGTCCAGCTCGCGATCGACGGCTTCCAGGAACGCCGCACGATTGAGCAGGCCGGTGAGCGCGTCGGTGGTGGCGAGACGCTCGAGCGCGCGGCCACGAAGGAAGTGGCTTCGCACCAGGCGATAGATCAGCTCGCCGATGCCGAAGTTGTAGAGCGCGGACATGAAGGTGGTGGCACTGAAGGTGCCGAGGTGCGGATGGTGCAGGTACTCGGGGTTCGCGGTGAGGTACGCCGCCGTGACCGAGGCCACCACCGCGAGCACCAGCAGCGCACGCGAGCGCCATTCGAGGAGCGCGCAGAGCGTGAACGCCGGCAGCACGATCGTCTCGTGGATCCACGGCGAGTCGGCGCCCCCCGCGCGCCCGAACCAATAGACGCTGGTCGCGCACAGGCTCACCAGCACCAGGCCGTAAGCGTGGGCGCCGAAGCGCGTGCGCGCGGCCCGTCCGAGGAAGACGTACGCGACGGCGGCGAGCGCCACGAAGCCGATGCGCCACTGCTGCAGCCAGGTTCGGATCTCCGGCTCGTCGCGAAAGAAGACCCAGTCGGTTGGGCCGATCGCGATCGCCAGGCCCGCGGAGAAGACGAGCAGCACCTGCCCGAAGCGGGCGGTGCCTTCGCTGGCGTAGCGAAGAAACGCGGCGCGATCGTCGGGCTGGCTCGGCGGCTCGGTGCCGACGAGCCCGGCGATGCGCTCACGCCAGCGCGCCGCGGCGCCGCGCAGGCTCTGCGCGGCCGCCCGCAGTGAACGCTCGAGCCCACGATGCTCGACTCGCCCGAGCGCGCTCGAGGCCGTGCGTTCGGAACGCGCACCCAGCGTTTCGGCCCGCCCGGTCATGGCCGCCGATCCTATCGAAATCCCGGGCGGGACGGTACGGGCAAGCGCCCGAATCGCTGGGGGGACGGCGCGCGATGGCGCCATCGCGCGAACCCGCCCGCCGCCCCGGCGGGGGAATCAGCGGCCCTTGAAATGGGGTGCGCGCTTCTCGAGAAAGGCGCGCGGACCTTCCTTGGCGTCCTCGGAGTTGAGCACGCGCGGCGCGATGGCCTTCTCCAGGACGAAACCCGATTCCAGCGCGAGCGCCCGCACCGCGATCTCCTTCGCGGTTCGCACCGCCAGCGGCCCGTTCCTGCAAATCGTCTCGGCCCACTCGACCGCGGTCTCCATGAGCTTGTCGGCGGGCACGATGGCGTTGACGAGACCCACGTCGTAGGCACGCTGGGCGCTGATGGGACGCCCCATGAGCAGGAGCTCCATCGCCACCGCCCAGGGGATCTGGCGTGGGATGCGGATGTGCGAGCCGCCGGCCGGAATGATGCCCACCTTCACCTCGCCGAGGCCGAACGTGGCGTGCTCGGCGGCGATGCGGATGTCGGTGCCGAGCATGAACTCGAGCCCGCCCGCGATGCAGTGGCCGTTGACGGCGGCGATGATCGGCTTGAACACGTCCGAGAACGGACGCTTGGTGTGGTCGTCGTAGCCCATCTCGTCGCCTTCGGTGATCTGCGGAATCGCCTCCTTCAAGTCCATGCCCGCCGAGAACGCCTTGGCACCCGCGCCGGTCAGGATCGCCACCCACAGATCGTTGCGGCGCTGGAACTCGGCGAAGCTCGCGTCCATGGCGGCGAGCATCTCGCCGGTGAACGAGTTCATCGCCTGGGGACGGTTGATCGTGAAGATGGCGATCTTGCCGCGCTGCTCGAAGGTGAAGGTGGCGGGAAGCGGGGTCTTGAGGGTCATGGTCTCGAGTCTCCGAACGGGAAGGTGGCGGGCTGCGGTCCCTCGCAGCCGCCCGGGTCAATCGGATCGGCGGCGAAAATGGGGAAGGGTGACCTCGGGGGTGACGTCGTCGAAGACCACCTCGAGCGGCATGCCCATCGCGAGCTCGGCTGGCGGTGTGTCGACCACCTGGCTGACCAGCCGCACGCCCTCCTCGAGCTCGACGACCACGACGGCGTACGGCTGCGCGCTCACCCAGCCGGGATGAAGGGCGCGTTCCACGACGCACCAGGTGAAGACGGTGCCGCGGCCGCTGGATCGCGCCCATTCCCACTCGAACGAGCCGCACGCGGCACACATCTCTCGCGGCACGTGGCGCCAGGTGCCGCAGGTCGTGCATTTCTGGAAACGCAGCTCGCGTTGCTTGGTGAAGCCGTAGAAGTCCTTCGAGAAACCGGTGAGCACCGGCAGCGGTTGCGGCGGAGTCGCGGGGGTCGAGTCGCTCATGTCTCGGATTCCTCGATCGATCAGTTGCGCAGGATGGCGATCGAGCCGTCGCCGAAATCGCCCCAGCCGGTCACGACGCCGATCTCCGCTTCGGGAACCTGGCGCTCGCCGGCCTCGCCGCGAAGCTGCTTCACCGCTTCAACGATGTGCCCCATGCCGAGCGAGTGGGCCTCCGAGAGCAGGCCGCCGCTGGTGTTGACGGGCAGCTCGCCGCCGAGCTCGATGCGCCCGCCCTCGACGAAGGCACCACCCTCGCCGCGGGCACAGAAGCCGGTTTCCTCGAGCTGCTGCAGCACCTCGAAGGTGAAGCAGTCGTAGATCTGCGCGAAGTCGGCGTCCTTGGCGCGCACCCCGGCCATCGCGAAAGCCTCGGGCGCCGCCATCGAAAGCCCAGTGCGGAAGATGTCCCTGCGGCTCACGATCTCGTCCGCGGGATCGGGCTGCCCGGCCGCCACACCCATCACGAACACGGGCTTGTGGGGCATGTCCTTGGCGCGCTCGGCGCTGGTGACGACGATGGCCGCGGCGCCGTCGGTTTCCAGGCAGCAATCGAGCATGCGGTAGGGCGCGCTGATCATCGGCGATGCGAGGTAGTCGGCGAGCGTGAGCGGCTTCGTCCGCATGACGGCGTTCGGATTGAGCTGGGCATGCTTGCGCATCGCCACGGCGATGGCGCCGAGCTGCTCGCTGGTGGTGCCGAACTCGTGCATGTGTCGCCGCGCCAGCAGCGAGTACCACTGGGGCGGCGCGGTGAGTCCCTGGGGAAGGTAGTAGTCCCGAGCGATCGCTCCGCCGGGTAGCGCCGACATCGTCTCGGTGACGATCTCGCGGGTGCGCCGTCCCGAATAGCCATTCCAGCCCGCGGGAATCAGCACGTAGGTGGCGATGCCGGCGTTCACGGCGGCGGCGGCTTGCGCCACCGACGCCACCGGCGCCGCGCCACCCATGTGCACCGTGGCGGCGAAGCGCAGACTCTCGACGCCGAGATTGGCGGCGATCTCCTCGGCGCTGCCGAGGTTCGGGAACGGCATGACGCCGTCGATCTGGCGCGGCGTGAGGCCGGCGTTCTCGATGGCGCGCATCGCGGCGCGAAGCTGGATGCCGAGCTGGCTCAGGCCCGAGCCCGGCGCGCGGCAGTACGTGGTCTCGCCGATGCCGACGATGCACGCCTTGTCGCGCAGCTTGCGCGTCAGCTTGAGCGTGGGGTTGGGGGTGCGGGTGGGCACGAGAGCACGTCCTCTTCCCGAGGGGACCCGCTCCGTCGGGTCCGCGTCGCGACGATCGATCCGGCGCCGACGGAGCAGCGCGCTTCAGCGAACGCTGGGACCGCCCTAGCCCTTCTTCACCCGCTTGGTGGTGTCGATCTTGGCGAGCTTCGCGAGGTTCTTGCCGAGGAAGCCGGCGCGCATCTCGTCGGTGATCTCCTTGTAGCCCCACTGCTCGCGCAACTCCTTCGGGATCTGGAAGGTGCGCATGAAATCGACCACCCGCGGCATGTCGTCGAACGCGAGGTCGAGCCCCATGACGATCTTCTCGGGCTTCACCCACTGCAGCGCCTCGCCGATCATGTGGTAGCCGCGATACGGCGCGCACTGGAGCCAGCCGATGATGCCGGAGAGGCTCAAGTAGAGGTTCTGGTGCTTGCCGGCGAGTCCCATCAGGCACTCGTGATACGGCCAGCCCATGTGGTACGCGATGATCTTGAGCTGGGGGAAGTCGATGCAGATGTCGTCGAGGAGCTCGGGGTGGGTGTGCTTGTTCGGCTGCGGCATCACGTACGCCATGCCCGTGTGCACGGTGAGCGCGATGTCGAGCTCGATCGCCTTCTCGTAGAACGGCCACAGCCGCCGATCGTTGAGCGGCCCGTCGTCCTCGGGCACGTAGACCTTGCAGAGCTTGGCGTTGCCGTTCTTGACCAGGTACTCGAGCTCCCAGATGGCGTGCTTGACGCCGCGCTTCAGGATCGGGCCGACGTTGCACTCGAGGTACATCCGATCGGGGTAGGGCGCGATCTCCTTCATGATGAAGGCGTTGGTGGACATGCAGGTGACGCCGCCGGACACGTCCATCATCGATTCGCGCAGCGCGAAGCAGACGTCGACGCCCGCCTTGTCCATCCACTCGATCAGCGCATGCGCCCGCGGCGCCGGCATGTTGCCGCCGCCCGCCAGCTCCCGTCCGCCGCCCCAGGAGCGCATCACGCCGTCGACGCTCTGCCACCACTGGGTGAACTGCGGGTAATACGCCATCTCGTGAAGCGATTCCTCGTTCATGAAGTGGCACTCGCTGAGCGCCACGAAGTAGTCGGGTGTCGCCATGGGATCTCCGGGTCAGGTGGGGAGGGACGCGGTCCCTCGCGTCCGTTGCGTTCGATCGGGGTGCGAAGCCGTGGCTGCGAGGGACCGCAGCCTTCCACGCGGGTACGTCGCGCTCACGCCTTTCCTCGCGCGTCCTGGATCGCGGTCCAGACCCGCACCGGCGACGCGGGCATCTCGTGGATCTGGGCACCCAGGGGCGCGAGCGCATCGTTGATGGCGCACAGCACCGCGGCCGGGGTGGTGTGGATCGCGCCTTCGCCGCAGCCCTTGGCACCCAGCGGCGCGAACGGCGAAGGCGTGCAGAGCGCCTGCTTCTCCGTGAACGGCACCTCGTAGATCGTGGGCAGCAAGTAGTCCATGAAGGTCGAGGTCAGCAGCTGTCCGTCCTCGTTGTAGACGTACTCCTCCAGCAATGCCGCGCCGACGCCCTGTGCCACGCCGCCCTGGGTCTGGCCTTCGACGTTGGCGGGATTGAGGCGCGTGCCGCAATCGTCGGCGATGAAGTACTTCTCGATGTCGACCTTGCCCGTGTCGGGGTCCACGCTCACCGCCACCACGTGGCAGGCATTCGCCGCCGTGAGGTAACTCTTGGCGCGGCCTTGATCGTCGGCCTGCGTGCGGCCCGCCGCGGTCCACGCGTAGGTCGCTTCGGGACTGGGATCGACGTCCGGTGGCAGCAGATCGCTGCGCGCGAGCATCACGCCAGCCACCTGCGCCAGCGTCAGCTCGACACCCGGAACGCCCTTCATGACGACCTTGCCGTCCCGGAGGTCCAGCAGCTCGGGAGTGCAGCGCAGCAGCACCGCCGCGACCTTGAGCAGCTTCGCCTTCAGCCGCTCGGCGGCGCCGAGCGCGGCGCCGGTGATCGCGACACCCAGACGGCTGCCGCCGGGACCGAAGTGCGGCGCCGCGGAGAGCGTGTCGAGTGGCACGACGCGAATGGCGTTGGGCTGCGTCCCGAAGTAGTCGGCGAGCACCTGCGCCACCACCGTGTACTGGCCCTGTCCCTCCAGCGAGAAACCGAGCCGCGCGGTGACGTTGCCGAGGATGTCGAGGCTGATGGTGATCGCCTCGGGCACGCCCGTCGACTCGGCGCCCACGATCGCGTACGCGTTCCAGTCGAAGACGCCGGGCTCGATGGTGCTCACCACCGAGATGCCGAAGAGCTTGCCGGCCGCGCGCGCCTTCCGCTGCGCCTCGCGCAGCTCGGGGTATCGCGACATCGCCAGCGCGGCATCGAGCGCCGCCACGTAGTCGCCGCTGTCGTATTCGTTGCCGCTCGGGATGGTGTACGGGAAGGCGTCCTTGGGGATGTAGTTGCGGCGTCGGATCTCCGCCGGGTCGATCCGAAGCTCGCGCGCCGCCGCGTCCATCAAGGATTCGAGCACCCAGTTGTGGGGCGGCGGTCCCATGCCGCGATAGGCACCCGTGGGCAGCTTGTTGGTGGCGACGATGGTGAGGTCGTAGGAGGCGGTGGGGATCTGGTACGGGCCGGTGAACGACGCCAGCGGCTTGGCGCACGAGACCGCGCCATAGCTCTCGCCGGTGGCGCCCAGGTCGTCGAGGAGCTTCACGGCGAAACCGGTGACCAGGCCGTTGGCGTCGAGGGCGATCGACGCCTCGTAGTGGCGATCCCACGCCTGGCCCGCGCCCGCCGACAGGTACTCCATGCGGTCCTCGATCCACTTCACCGGCCGGCCGCCCGCCTTGCGCGAGAGCATCGCGGCGATCTCGGTGCCGCGAAAGCCGCCCTTACCTCCGAAGCTGCCACCGTGAGGATGACTGACGAAGCGCACCTTGTTGGCTGGCAGCAGGAACGTCATGGCGCGCCCGAGGGCCATGTGCGACTGCGACTGGAAGGCACCGTGGCAGGTGAGGGTGCCGTCGGTGGTATCCCATTGCGCCACCACTCCGAACGTCTCGAGCGGGTTGGCGCCGAGACGGTGCCAGCGGAACTTTCCCGACACCACCTTGCTGGCGTTCGCGAACGCGGCGTCGATCTCGCCCCAGGTGAACTTACGCTGCAGCATCACGTTGGTGCCCTTGTCCTCGAACAAGAGCGGCGAGCCCGGTTGCGTCGCGGCGAACGGATCCGCGACGACCGGCAAGGTGTCGTAGTCGACCTCGATCAGCTCGAGCGCGTCCTCGGCGATGTAGCGGCTGGTGGCGGCCACCGCGGCCACCGGCTCGCCCACGAAGCGCACCTTCTCGGTGGCGAGGCAATGGCAGCCCCAGCCGACCGGCAGCGTGTAGCCGGGCTGCGCCCACTTGAGCGCGTCCTCGCCGGTGACCACGGCCAACACGCCGGGAAGCTCCAAGGCCTTGGAGGCGTCGAGGAGCCGGATCTTCGCGTGGGCGTGCGGGCTGCGCAGGATCGCGCAGTGGAGCAGACCCGGCAGCGTGAAGTTGTCGATGAACTCGGCCTTGCCCGTGAGCAAGAGCGGGTCCTCGACGCGATTCACCGAGGTGCCGACGAACTTGGCCCCGCTGCTCGGCAGGTCTGCGATGGTCTTCGGGATCTCGACGGACATGAGCGGATTCCTCCCTCACCCGACCTGCGCCACGCCGGTCGCGAGGGCGCCCGCGGCCGGCGACCTGAGCTTGAGCGCCGCGGCCTTCACCGCCGCGAAGATCGACTGGTAGCCGGTGCAGCGACAGATGTTGCCGCCCAGCGTCTCGCGAATCTGCTCGTCGGTGGGATCGGGATGATCCGCGAGCAGCTCCTTCACCGAGAGCAGGAATCCCGGCGTGCAGAACCCGCATTGCAGCCCGTGCTGCTCCATGAAGGCTTGCTGGATGGGATGGAGCTGGCCGTCGGGGCTCAGGCCTTCGACGGTGGTGATGCTGGCGCCGTCGGCTTGCACCGCGAGCAGGATGCACGAGCGCACGGCCTTGCCGTCGATCAGCACCGTGCACGCGCCGCACACCCCGTGCTCGCAACCCACGTGCGTACCCGTGAGGCCGAGCTCGTTGCGCAGCAGGTCGACCAGCGTGAGGCGCGGCTCGACGGTGGCTTCGAAGCTCACCCCGTTCACGGTGAGCCGAATCGAACGCTT
>JAXLQJ010000003.1:0-280331 GCA_046331705.1 bacterium
CGCCGACCTTCCATGAACGCTCGCCCCCTCGAGAACAACGTTGGTTCGACGCCCCTGCCCGTGCCGGACGCGGCAAGGAGCCGCTTTCGTCGGGCCGATCCCGCCAAGCTCCCGTGGCAACGTGGCGCTCGAGTGACGCGCGCTGGTTGCCGATCGCCGACGGTTCGCGGAGTCATCGGAAAGGTCCTCGTACGCCCCACACCCCGGCGTCTCCCCGAATCACCTCGCTCGACAGAGGTCCAGACCGCATGCAGCTCGTCGCGTTCCCGAAGCACGTCCCGCGTGGAACTCGGCCCAAGACCCGGCGATTTCGGGCGGCCCATGGTTGCAGAGAGTTCGGTGGCTGTCCACGAAAACACGCCACGGGAAGTGCGCCCGCCTGCGGCAGTTGCGGCGGCGGGTCAGGCGGCAAAAAGTGCAGGGCAGAACGCCCCCGCGCCCGGCGCATCCGCCCGCGACGAACGAGCACGGTCGTCGTCGGAAGTCGCCACACCTTTCGGCAGCGCAGCAGGGCAGCGACGGCCTCTCGCTGAACGCAGCACCTCGCTGCCGAGCCGACGCCACGCTTTCGTGCGGGCGAGCCACGACGCGGCTTTCGATCGTCTTCGCCACCGGGCCTCGTCCAGCGAGCGGACGGTTTGGCGTGGCTCGATCACGACGCGCGTGGCTCACCTCTTGCACCATGCGATCTTCCCGCCGGACCGCCGCGCGCGGACCCTGCGCTGTCGGGCCGTTGCCATGCCGATCGCCATCGTCTTACCGCTCGTCATGGCCGCGCTGGCTGCGTTCAGCGGGCTCATCTTCCTGGCGACGTGGCTTCGCGGGGCCTCGGACCCGACGAGCCGGAGCTTCGCCGTCGTCGCGTTCACCGTGGCGGCGTACGATTTCGCGTGCGCGATGCTCTACTCCGCCGCCGACCCGGTGGAAGGCGCGCCGTGGCAATACCTCCAGATCCTGTGCCTGCCGTGGATGATGCTGGCGGCACTCGACTTCGTGCTGGCGTACGCCGGCAAGCGTCCCACGTGGCCGGTGCGCGTCGTGCAGACGCTGCTCGCGACCACCGGGGTCGCGCTGCTCGTTGCCGGACCCACGAGCGCCCTCGACTTCGCCTCCACGCAGGTGAAGCGAATCGAGATCGCGGGAACGTTGGTGGTGACCTATCCCGAATGGTCGCTGCGCTGGCCGGCGATTCTCGTGCCGGTGTGGTCCTTCCCCATCGGCGTGTGGGGGCTCCAGGAGGCGACGCGGCTCTATCGTTCGGGCGACCACCGGCGTGCCCGCGCGCTGATCGTCGCCGTGGGGGTCTACTTCGCCGGCGCCCTCAACGATGCGCTGGTGGCCCAGGGCAGCTACGTCTTCGTGTACCTGATCGAGTACGCGTTCACCGCCTTGGTGCTGGTGATGACCGCGCGGTTCGTCGACGAGGTGGTGAGCGCGGCCGCCGCGCGTGAAGCGCTCGTGCTGAGCGAGGAGCGGCTACGCGCGATCTTCGAAGGCGTCAACGACGCGATCTTCCTCCACGACCCGCGCACCGGCGCCATCCTGGACGCAAACCCCAAGGTGACCGAGCTCTATGGCTACACGCGCGAGGAGGTCTGCCGGCTCGCGATCGGCGATCTGAGCACCGACGCACCGCCGCACACCCAGGTGGAGGCCCTCGAGTGGATCCGGCGGGCGTCGCGGGGCGAGACGCCGGTCTTCGAGTGGCAGGGCCAGCATCGCGAGGGTCGCGCGTTCTGGGTGGAAGTGAGCATGCGACGCGCCACGATCGGCGGAAACCAGCGGGTGCTGGCGCTGGTCCGCGACATCTCCGAGCGCAAGCGCGCCGAGGAGGAGCACGCCCGACTTCGCGGTCAGCTCGAGCACGCGATGAAGATGGAAGCCGTCGGTCGCCTGGCCGGCGGCGTCGCGCACGACTTCAACAATCTGCTGACGGCGATCCTCGGGAACGCCGAGCTCTGTCTCGCCCAAACGGGCCCGGCAGAACCGATGCACGGGAAGCTCGACGACATCGCGCGCGCCGCTCGGAGCGCTGCCAGCCTGACGCGCCAGCTTCTTTCGTTCTCGCGAAAGCAGATCCTCGAGCCGCGGACGATCGACCTCAACGCCCTCGTCGCGCGCTCCCGGCAGATGTTGCGGCGCCTCATCCCCGAGAACATCGAGCTCGAGACCGCGCTCGCGGACGACCTCCATCCGGTCGAGATGGACGAGGCGCAGCTCGAGCAGATCATCGTGAATCTCGGCGTGAACGCTCGCGACGCCATGCCCGATGGCGGCACGCTGCGCCTCGCGACCTCGAACGTCGAGCTCGACGAGCACGCCGCCAGCACCCGCCCGGGCGTCGCGCCCGGACGCTACGTGGCGCTCACGGTGAGCGACACCGGCCACGGCATGACGGAGGAGGTCCGGCGTCGCGTCTTCGAGCCGTTCTTCACCACCAAGCCGAAGGGCCAGGGAACCGGGCTCGGTCTCGCGACGGCGTACGCCGCTGTCCAGCAGGCGGGCGGGTTCATGGACGTGGACTCGGCGCCAGGCTGCGGCGCTCGCCTCACGCTTCACCTGCCGAAGGCGAAAGCGTCGTCGTGCCGCGAGCAACGAGCGGTGCCCGCGGCTCCCGAACCCGCCGCCCGTGGGCAGACGATCCTGCTGGTGGAGGACGACGACATGGTTCGCGTTCTCGCTCACGAGATCCTGCTGCAGGCCGGTTACCGCGTGATCCAGGCAGCCAACGGCAACGAGGCCTGCGCGCTCTTCGCGTCCGATCGGGCGAGCATCGACCTGCTGCTCACCGACGTCATCATGCCGGGCATGAACGGTCGTGAGCTCGCCAACCGCATCACGCAGGAGCGGCCCGGCATCCCGGTGCTGTTCGCGTCGGGCTACGACGACAACCTCATCGCCGACCACGACGTGCTCCCGACGGGGGTCAACTTCATCTCCAAGCCCTACACGCCCGCGAGCCTGCGCGAGAAGGTCGGCGGCATCCTGGCTGGTCGCGTCAGACCGGCGTGACGAGCACGTCGAGGCGTTCGAAGCCGGCGACGAAGGGGAGCCAGCTCGCGACGTCGGCGGGCCGAGCGCTACTTGCTGCGGCCCGACGCCTTCTCGAGCCGCGCGACGAGATCGTCCGGCAGCCAGCGCCGCTTGGCCTTGGCTCGGTGCACGGCGTCCCACGCCTTGTCGTATTGCCCGGCCTCGACATAGGTCGCGGCCACGGCGCCGTACGGCTCGCAGTCGCAGGCGTCCGCGGGGGCGTCCAAGGCGATGGCGCGCTCGTAGTCCGCGATCGCGAGCTCGTACTTCTTCGCGATCGTGTGCTGATCCCCGCGCCGGCAATAGAGCTCGGCGAGCCGCGAGCGCCCCAGACGAGCGTCGACGGCGACCAGTGCCGTGTAGTCGCGAATCGCCGCCTCGAAGTCGTTCGCTTGCTCGAGGATCAGGCCACGCCGGTCCAGGGCCAGCGCGTTGCGGCCGTCGAGCTCGATCGCCTTCGAGAAGTCGGCCTTGGCCAGCGCGCGAAATTCCTTCGCCTTGGACTCGGGCTCCAGCACGTCAGGCGGCGCGGGAAACCCTCGGTCGTAATACGTGAGGCCCCGATGGAGATACACGTCGGCGCTGGACGGATCGAGACGCACGGCCTCGCCGTGGTCCTCGACGGCCTGGTCGAAGATGGCGGCGTACTGCCGCAGCGTGAGCTTCTGGAAGGCCCTCAGATAGCGCGCCTTCTCGCCGTATCCGCGTGCCCGCTCCGTGTAGCCGGAGGCGCGCTCGTGGTCCGTCTTCGCCTTGGCGATGATGGCCGTCCCCTTCTTGACGTGCCCCTCGTACTGGCCGAGCCAATACGACTGCCCTCCGCATCCGCCGACGAGCGCCCACAGCACCGGCCATGCGATCCAGGACCGCGTCATGACACCTCCTGCGCAGCCCCTGGCCGCCCCACCGACCGTCGCGTCGCCATCCCGATCGGCTCCGTCTCGCCGCGATCTCGGCCCGGTCGCGGCTCGTCTCGGCGCCATCGCCACCTCCGAATCCTAACTCGCTTCCGAGCGCGGGCGCGGGCGTCTCGGGGACCGCGGAAACGCGCTCGCGACGGCGGTAGCGCCCCGGCTCGCCGGCGCGGCGAGCATCCCCACGCGGGTGTGGCGGCAGTGGCGCGTTCCGTGCCAGTCTGGCGCGCCGCCCGCCGAGCGCCGCGCGCCGAGACCTCCGAGCCTGCGTGCATCCGCGCTCACGGGGCGACCACATCACCCGAGGGAATCGTGATGAACGCAACCACACGCGCCGCGCTCGTCGTCGCGGCCTCGCTCGCGCTGTGGCAGGCCGCCATTCCAGTGGCGCGCGCACAGAGCAGCGGCAACGTCCTGGCCAATGGCAACTTCGACAGCGACACCTCCGGCTGGACCGTACCGGCAAACCCGGGGGTCTCGTTCACGCGGAGCAGCTTCGACGCGATCGACAGCGCGAGCTCGGGATCGGGGTTCGTATCGAACGGCAATTACGGCTCGCCGACGGTGGTGGCGACGAGCGCATGCCTCTCGATGAGCTCCGGCCTCGACTACGACGTCGCCGCGCACATGGCGGTGCCGGCGGGCCAGCAACCCGTCACGGGCTCGTGCGGAATGTGGGTCGACTGGTTCGACAACGATTGCGTCGGCGCCGGCTCGCAGTACCTCACGACCACGTATCTCCCCGAGATCCAGAACGTCACGCTCGACCCGGACACCATCTGGCAGCTCTTCGCGACGCGCGTGACCCCGCCCACGGCGGCCAAACTGCGGGCGCAGGTGGTTCTGCAAACCAACCTGGTGAACAGCTATCCCGCCGCGCCGGATTTTCTCTGCTACTTCGACCAGCTCGTCCTCTCTCCGGCCGGGGGCACGCCGATCCCGCTCTTCGGAAACGGTTTCGAGAGCGCGTTCGGCTGGTCGGCGACGGTTCCCTGAGTGACGCGCTCAGGCTGAGCCGGGAACCCCACGCCGTGCCGATCGAAGTCGGCTACGAGCCGCTCCCCGCGGCCTCGATCGCGAGCCGCGCGGCGGTATCGGCGGAGACCAGTCGCACGTGCGCCGGTAGATCGTGAATCATCGCCGTGAAGGAATTCTCGAGGTCGAGCCCGCCGTCGCTCGTCATGTACACGTAAGCGACGCTTCCTCGCGGGTATCCGGCGAGCTCTTTCGCCATGTCCTCCGGGCGCAAGAAAAAAGGTTCGAGGATGCCCGTCCCGCTGCCGTCGACACCGCGCCATTCTCGCGGCCGGAAGAGCGCCACCTCGCCGCCCTCCGGGCCCGCCAGCACCTTGAAGGTCTGGTTCGCTTTCCATCCCGTGAACGTCGGCAACAGGTAGGGCACGTTGACGGGGAAGATGCCCTGGATGACGCCGGTTCGGGCGTACTTCGGTAGGAAGGAAGTCTCGGCGCTGCGCCAGGTGGTGAACCACTCCCAATCGACGGTGCTCACGGTGCCGAGGATCGTGGCCGCGGCCTCCGTGCCCGCGATGAAGCGTTCTTGGTCTTCGTCGTTGAGCGAGGCCGGGTAGGCGTACAGGTACCCGCTGGGCGGAAGCATGAAGTAGTCGCGGCCGGTCTCACGGCTCTGCGCGAAGTACCACTCGAGCACGTCGGGCGCGAGATGCGTGAGATGGGGCGACATCGTCCACGTGATGGGCGCGCAGCTCTGCGAGTCTCGAGCGCATTGCGCGAGACGATCGCGAAGCCACCGGCTGCGCGCATCGAGGATGTACTGGACGTTGTCGCCGTCGCCGACCACGAACGCCACGTAGGTCTGGCTGGGGTCGTAGACGACCTCCTCCGGCGCGTTGCGCTCGAGCTCGCGTCCGTCCTCGATCGGCCGTCGCCGCGAGGAGAAGAACGAGAGATTGTTCACGGTGGTGGCGATCTCCCCCATGTTGCGCGACGACACGCATTGGGTCTGCGCTTCGAAGAGGTAGCCGCCGAAGACGAGCCAGTAGTCCGCGTAGCCGTAGACACCGATGGGCTTGGGCCATGGGTTCGAGCTGGCGATCTGCTCGAAGAGCTGGTGCTCCTCGGTGGGCGCGATGCACCCGTTGACCAGGAAGGTGACGAAGAGCTTCTGCGAGAAGACGAAGTCCACCAGCGCGGCGCTGATGTCTCGCGTGACCGGTGGATCCCACACGCGGCTGCTCGAGGGATCGTAGCCCGGGTTGATCATGGCCAGGCCCGTGGTGTCGTCGACGTAACGCTCGTACACGTACTGGGTCGCCAAGTAGGGCGTGTTCCGCTCGCGGAGCTCGACGCGCGCGTCGAAGACCTCGTCTTCACAGGCCACGTCCAGCCCCTCGTCCAGGGGAACCGCCTCGAGCACGGCGCCAACGGTCAGCACGTTGGGAAGCAACCGCTGTTGCTCCCCGTACGCGTAGCGCACGCAGCGATGGAAATCGTTCATGCAGCTCTCGAGGAACGGGGCGGGCTCGACGGTCTCCACGGGGTCGAGACCGAGATCGTCGAGCCATCGCGCGTCCTTGTCGCTCATCCGCGTGTAGACCGAGCCGCCGTGCTTGCGGTTGTAGAGACCGACGCACGCCTGCACCGCGAGCTGCACCGGAGCCGGCGTCGCAGGATCGATCTCCACCACGCGGAACTCGCGGGCGGGGCTCCCGTCCTCGCTGGACGAGCCGCAGCCGAGCGTCGCGCTCGCGAGAATCAGCGCGAGGCCGCAGACGAGAGCGGCTGTCCTCGCCCGCTGGCGCGACGGTGCTGCGTCCGCACCCGCTGCAATCGTCCTCCGTCGTCGCATTCCCTGACCTCGTTCGACAAGACGCATGGCGCTCCATCCCCGGCGGGACACCCCATCGTGGGCCGGACCCGTTCCTGGAGACGGGTGGAATAGAACACCTCCTCCGATTCGCCAACGACGCCGCCGGCTCGTCGCGTGCGCGGGTCGGGAGCCGCGACCGACGCGCGCGCTGACGGCGGGCGTCACTCCCAATGCGCTCCGCAAGCGCACGCGTTGCGCTGGCGCGCCGCGGGCGCCGCAGGGACGCTCAGAATCGCGGCGCCATCGCTGGCAGCGCGGCGGAGTCGATCCCCTCGCACATCGCGTTGCTCACCGTCACGTCGCCGGCGGCATCGAGCGTGACCGTCCAGATCGTGTCGTAGTCGGTGGCTGGCCACTCGGGCGCCCGTGCGGTCGCGCCGCGGCTCGCGAGCAGCGCGTTCACCAGCTGTGGGATCTGAACGTATTGCCAGGCCAGCAGCACCTCGCGGTTCGAGAATCGGCCGCCGTCGAAGAAGAGCTCGCTCGCGAGCTGCGGCGAGCTCGCATCGGAGATCTCGAAGCTGGTCACCAGCTGGTACGGCAAACCGGTGGCGATCGCATAGGGCTCGACGGTCAACGCTGGCGCAACGTTCGACCAGACCGAATCGCCCGACGCGCTCACGGTTCCTTGCGTGACCTGGGACGGATCGATCGAGTACACCACCTCGGGATCGATCTTGCCGCGCAACGCATCCGGAAGTCCCAGCGCGCGCCATTGACCTGCGCCGACGAAGTTGCCGTCCGCGAAGTACGGGCTGGGATGCGCATCGGCATGACGAACGATGTGAAGCACTTGGTTGACGTTCGATCGCGCCGGAATGATCACGCCATCGCGTCCACCGTTCACGGTGATGCTGAACGCCTGCTGGCTCGTGCACGGCGCGCTTGCGAGCGGCCCTCCGGGCAACTCCGGGTAGCTGGGGGACGGGTCCAGCCCGCTGTCGAACGTGGCCAGGCTGGCTCTTCCCGACGCATCGATCGACACCGCGTGAATCCGGTTGGCGCCCTCGTATTCGGCAGGCGCGCGCAAGTCGAAGCCGGCCAGCTCGTCGAGACGGGCCAGTAGCGCGCGCGTCGTCTCCCAAGGCGCCGCGAAGACGTGATACCCGGGCACGCCGCTCGCCACGAGGCCGCTCAGCAAGGCGTCGTTGCTGGACCCTTGGTCGCGGAAATCGATGCCTTGGCAATTTCCGCACGCGAGCGTCGGAGCGACGACGCCCTCGGGCACGAAGCCCACGGCGTACGACGCGCTCACCGGGTAGCTGTCGCCGGTCGACGCGTTCGAGCCGTGGCCGTCGCTGGACAGCGTGATCTGGTTGAGCAGCGCGAACTGTTGAACCGAACCGAGCGCCGCCATGTCCGGGTAGTTGGCGCTCGTCTGCGGGCGGGTCGTCGGCTCGAGCGCGTGGATGCTCGTGACGTTTCTTTCGCCGAGGACTCGCTCCGCGAGGAACGTGGCCGTCCCAAGCGATCGCTGAAGACCCTGGCTCGTCAGGTTCGCCGTCCCTGGATCGATGTCCCCGGTATCGTGAAAGGCGAGGTCAGCGCTCACCACGAAGATCAGGTTGAGGTCGGCGGGGCTGAGCGGCTCGGGGTTTGGCGATCGCGCCGGATCGTGCCCGGCCGACGCGCCGCAGCCTGCGATCAGCGCGAACGCGAGGATTCGGAAGCACCTCGAAAAGCGTTGGATTCGTTCGTTCATGATCCGTCACCGTCGTGGCCGACGGCGCGCGCCGGCGCGGAAGCCCGCGCCATTGCGATCCCGCCGGTCCCGATCCAGGTCGGCACCCCCGGATGCGGCAGATGCAGCTCCGCTGCCAACGCCCGCCGTGGCGGCGGCTCGGCGAGCCGATCGAGCGGACCCGCGGCATCGGTGCGATTCGCGCACCCAGCGGTGACGAAACGACCGATTTCGTCACCTCGCGGCGATCCCGCTCATCGCGCACTGGGGGAGGATCGAGGTCCCTGCCGGGTCCCTGCGAGTGACGTCACGCAAACACGACGTCCGCACCTCGGGCGTTCTCGCCCGGGCGATGGGCAGAAGGCGACCGACGCCGGGCGCCTTTTCGATTCGCCAGCGCACGAACGAGCGCAGCCCGATCGCGCCGGGAACGGGATGGCGCGCGCCAGCGCGGACGCGGCCGCGCGGCAACGCGAGCGAAGCACAGCCAGGCGGACACGCGCGCTCACCTTCGCGGCAGCACGGGGATCCGAGTACGGTTGCCGGTCCGCGCGACGCGATCCCTCGGCGGGATGGGCGAGGATCCGCGCGGTCCGAGAGCGACGATGAGCCGACGCGACAACCACACCGAGCGCTGCCCCACGTGCAGGATGCACGTGACGCTCTGCATTTGCGCACGGGTGCCCCGGCTCGATACGCGCACGCGGGTGACGGTCCTCCTCCACCACCGGGAAGCGCGCAAGCCCAGCAACACCGGCCGCCTCGCGACGCAATGCCTGACGCGCAGCACCCTCGAGATCGTCGGGCAGCGTCACCGCTTGATCGAGCCGCCGCGGATCGGCGACGAAGTGCCGCTCTTGCTCTTCCCCGACGACGACGCGGTGCCGATCACTCGCTACGCGTCGTGCGAGAAGCCGATCGCGCTCTTCGTGCCCGACGGCAATTGGCACCAGGCGAAGAAGATGCGGCGTCGCGGCCCGGGCCTCGCGGAGTTCACGTGCGTGACGCTGCCCGATCCCGGTCGCAGCGAATATCGGCTGCGCGCCGAGCCCTGGGCGGGAGGGCTCGCGACGCTCGAAGCCATCGCGCGGACGCTCGGCATCCTGGAAGGTGCAGCGGGTCCGGCGATCGAGGCGGCGATGCTCGGCGTGTTTCGAGTGATGGTGGAGCGGACGCTGTGGTTCCGCGGCCGGATGCGCAACGAGGACGTCACGGGCGGGATCCCGCCGGCCGCGCTCGCCGAGGACCCGCGCGGGGCGACGACGCGCCGCGCGGCGCTGGACCTCGCCACCGCCGCCTGCCTCGACGAGGCGTGACGCTCACCCGCGGGCACGAGCCCCTGGAACGTCTGGAGGGGATCGGCGGCGTTCTCGTCCGGTGCTCGGCGCTGGGCCAGCGCGACGGCGCGATTGGGCCACGGCCGCGACGCGCTCGGTCCGCCCGTCGACGGGGCTTTCGTTGTACGCTGCGCGAGCCGTCGGAAGCCGAGGAGCAAGCGGTCGCCGTGACTCGCTGCACGGCGTACCGGCCCGCTGGGTCGTCCCTGCTCCCGAGCATTCGCAGCTCCACTCGACCATCGACGAATCGAGTCCGATCTCGGCCCGCAAGGCACGCGATAGGCTGAGCCTCGTTCACCTCAACCCCTGCAAGGAGTCAGCACCATGTCGCTTCGCATCAACGACGTCGCCCCGAACTTCACGGCCAAGACCACCCGCGGCACCATCGATTTCCACGAGTGGATCGGCGACGGCTGGGCGGTCCTCTTCTCTCACCCGAAGGATTTCACGCCGGTCTGCACGACCGAGCTCGGCTACATGGCGAGGATCGAGCCGGAGTTCACCAAGCGCAACGTGAAGCTCATCGGCCTTTCCGTCGATCCCGTCGAAAACCACGAGAAGTGGGCGAAGGACATCGAGGAGACCCAGGGCGCCGCGGTGAAGTATCCGATGATCGGAGACGATCAGCTCACCGTCGCGAAGCTCTACAACATGCTTCCCGCCGAGGAGCCCGGCACCGCCGAGGGACGCACGGCCGCCACCAACGCGACGGTGCGCACCGTGTTCGTCATCGGCCCCGACAAGAAGATCAAGATGATGCTCACCTACCCGATGACCACGGGACGAAACTTCGACGAGATCCTGCGCGTGATCGATTCCATCCAGCTCACCGCCAAGCACAAGGTCGCGACACCGGTGAACTGGAAGAACGGCGAGGACGTGATCATCGTCCCAGCCGTCTCCGACGAGGACGCGAAGAAGACGTATCCCGAAGGTTGGAAGACGCTGAAGCCGTACCTGCGCATCGTCAAGCAGCCGCGCTGAAGCGCGCGGGCCGAGCGGGCCCGCGGCCGCGCCCTCACGCCGGTGATCGCTCGCGTGGGGGCCGACACCGTTCGATGATGACCCACCACGGCGCCGCACGGTTGCCGCATCGCCCCGGTCGATGGCGACCGGGGCGCTTTCGTCTCCACGCGGCGCGCGATCGTGAGAGCATCCGCCTTCCCACGTCGACGGCGCCCACGTCGCGGAGGTTGGACCGATGCTGACCGTTGACGACGTGCGCACCATCCCCCTCTTCGCCGCGCTCGGCGCGTCGGACCTCGAGCGCGTCGCCGAGATGGCTGCCGACGTCCGCCTCGTGGCCGGCGAGTTCGCCGTGCCGGAAGGCGGCGAGCGCGCGCTCTACGCGGTGCTGGCGGGAAAGATCGAGGTCGTGAAGCTCGTCGACGGCGTCGAGCGCACGCTCGGCTGGCGCACGCCGGGCGCCATCTTCGGCGAGGTGCCGCTCACCCTCGGCACGCCGTTCCCAGGCGGCTATCGGGCGTCGGAACCGTCCCGCGTGCTGCGACTCGACGTGAAGCAGTACTACGCGATCGTCGCCGCCGCACCGGAGATCTCGCTGCACGTGAGCGCGCTCGCCCGCGAGCGCATCGGCGGCCTCCAAGGCATCGCCGCCGAGGCGCCCAAACCGCGCGTGACGATCTTCGGCGACCGCTGGGATTCCGCGTGTGGCGAGATCCGGCGTTTTCTCACGCGCAACGAGATCACCTTCGAGTGGGTGGCGCCGGGCTCGCCGGACCAGCCGAAGCGATGGCCCGGGCCGCCGCCTGCGGCGGACGAGTGCCCGGTGCTGCGCCTGGCCGACGGAACGCGGATGAGCCGGCCGACCCCGCGCGAGGTCGCGGTGCGCCTCGGGCTCGCGACGCAACCCGCGCTCGCGGAATACGACACCGCGATCATCGGCGGCGGCCCCGCGGGGCTGGCGGCCGCCGTGTACGGCGCGTCGGAGGGGCTGCGCACGATCGTCATCGAGCGCGAGGCGCCCGGCGGACAGGCCGGCACCTCGTCGCGCATCGAGAACTATCTCGGTTTCCCGAGCGGTGTCTCCGGCGACGAGCTCGCCAGCCGCGCGCTCCGCCAGGCGAGACGACTCGGCGCGGAGCTCCTCGTGACGCGCTCGGTGGCGCGCTTCGATCCCGAGGCGCGCACGCTCTACCTCGACGGCGACGACGCCCTCCGTGCGCGCACCGTGATCCTGGCGACCGGAGTCACGTGGCGTCGGCTCTCCATCGAGGGCATCGACCGGCTCCTCGGAAAAGGAGTGTCGTACGGCGCGGCACGCAGCGAGGCGAACGCGACCCACGGCCTCCACGTCCACCTCATCGGCGCCGGCAACTCCGCTGGGCAGGCGGCGATCCACTTCGCCAGCCACGCCCGCGAGGTGACGCTCATCGTTCGCGGCGATTCGCTCACGAGATCGATGTCGCATTACCTGATCGAGCAGGTGCGGAAGAAGGCGAACATCTCGGTGCTGTTGAGCTCGGAGGTCCGAGCGGTGCACGGCGACACGCACGTGACCGCGATCGACGTCGTGGATCGCACGAGCAACGTCACGCGCCGACACGAGTGCGGCGGCCTCTACGTCTTCATCGGCGCCGAGGCCGAGACCGCTTGGCTCCCAGCGAGCATCGCGCGCGACCACCGCGGTTACGTCCTGACGGGGGACGACGTCGTCAAGGCGGGCCGGTGGTCGCACCATCGCGATCCCTACCTGCTCGAATCGAGCGTTCCGGGAGTGTTCGCGTGCGGCGACGTCCGCCTCAGCCCCGTCAAGCGCGTCGCAGCAGCCGTCGGCGAAGGCAGCATGGCGATCGCCTTCGTGCACCAGTTCCTGCAGCACGAGCCCCACCACCCGCAGGCGAGCTGACGCCGCGCGCCACGCTGCGTGGGCGGTGCGGCGCCCGCCACTTCCGCGAGCCCGCGACCCACGCCGTGGACGGTAGGCACGACTTGGCGCACGAATCCTCCCAGGGCGCGCCCGAAGGCGCTCGCGCGCGATGGATCGGGGTTCTCCGGCGCGCCGAATTGTGGAAGGGTTCGGCCCTCGTCCTCGCACCCTTCCGGAGGTCCACCATGCCGTTGCCCCGCGCCGGTCGTCCCAAGGCAGAGCTGCTCGCCGAGCTGCGCGCGTTCAAGGCGCGCGACGTGCCGTGGGAAGAAGGCCGCGTGATGACGTCGATCTTCCTCGCCACGCGTGAAGGTCGCGAGGTGGCGGAGGAGGCCTACACGCTCTACTTGTGGGAGAACGCCCTCGATCCGTCGGCGTTCGCGAGCCTGCCGCGGATCGAGCGCGAGGTGGTGGCCATGGCGCGCGACCACGTGCGCGGCGGCGCGGACGTGGTCGGCTCGTTCACGTCCGGCGGCACCGAGAGCTGCATGCTGGCGGTGAAGACCGCGCGCGATTGGTGCCGCGCGCACCGGCCCAACGTGACGCGGCCAACGCTCGTGATCCCGGCCACCGCCCACCCCGCGTTCCACAAGGGCTGCCAGTACTTCGGCGTGGAGGCGGTGGTGACTCCGGTGGATCCGGTCAGCTTCCGCGCCGACGTGGGCGCGATGGCCGCCGCGATCACCGATCAGACGATCCTGCTGGTGGGATCGGCGTGCTCGTTCCCGCACGGCGCCGTGGACGACATCCCGGCCATCGGCCGGCTGGCGCTGGAGCGGGAGCTGCTGTTTCACGTCGACGGCTGCATCGGCGGCTTCTTGCTGCCCTTCTGGCGCGAGATGGGCGCCGACGTGCCGGAGTTCGACTTCACGGTCCCCGGCGTCTCGAGCTTGTCGATGGACTTTCACAAGTACGCGCTCTGCGCGAAGGGCGCATCCGTGGTGCTCTACCGCGACGCCGAGCTGCGGCGTCACCAGTTCTTCTGCTACTCGAACTGGCCCGGCTACGCCGTGGTGAACGCGACCATGCAGAGCTCGAAGTCGGGAGGGCCGCTGGCCTCGACGTGGGCCACGCTCCAGCACTTCGGCCACGACGGCTACCTGGCGATCGCTCGCAAGCTCGCGGAGGCGACCGCGCGTTGCCTCGAGATCGTCGCGGGAATCGAGGGATTGCGCGTCGTCGGCGAACCGGCGATCTCGCTCTTCGCCATCGGCGCCGACGGTGAGAGCGGAGCCGACGTGTTCGCTGTCGCCGATCGCATGGAAGCGCGCGGCTGGCACATGTACCCACAGCTCGGCCGCTTCGGTTCGCCGCCGACGCTGCACGTCACGATCCTGCCGTGGGTGGCGGAGCGCGTGGACGCGTGGGGCGACGATCTGCGTCAGGTCGTCGCGGAAGTGCGCGCCCAGCCCGCACCGACCGACGGCGGCGGGCTCGCGGCCATGGCGGCAGGTCTCGACCTCGCGGCGCTCGACGCGAAGCAGATCGAGGAGCTGATGGCCTTCGCCGGCATCGATCCTCAGGCGCTCGGCGGCGAGCTGGCCGAGATCAACCACCTTCTCGACGCGCTGCCGCCGGCGGTCGCCGACGAGGTGTTTCGGGTCTTTCTCGACCGCCTCACCCGCTGACGGCCCGCGCGCGGGATCGCGCGGGGCGCTGCGCCCGCGGCGCACCCGCGCTTGCCGCGGACCCCGCTCAGCCGGCGAGCGCCGCGGCCCGCGCTTCCGCCCGCTCCCACATGCGCAGGTAGCCCTCCGCCGAGCGGAAGAGCGGTTCCAGGTCGGCATCCGAGAAGCCGATGCCGCGCGCGTCCTGGATGAGCTCCGGCAAGAGCCCGATGTGGATCATCCCCTCCGTCGCGAAGTCCACCACTCGGTTGCCGAGGTGCGGCAGCTCGAACTCGACGTCGTCGGCGTAGGAGCGAAAGGGATACGTGACCGGACTGTCCTGCCCAGGCGGACAGTCGTTGTCCGGACCGAAGCGCGGACGCGGCCCGCCCGCGAATCCGTTGAAGTCGAATCCAAAGCCCTGTGCCGGGTAGAGCCCGTGCGCCGCGATGCTCGCGATCCGCTCGCGGTAGTCGCGCGCCGGGTCGTCGCCGGGATTGCGGGTGTCCTGGCAGCGGCGGAGGCCCGTGATCGACACGCCGCCCAGCGTGTAGAGATCGCCGCGGTTGTCGCTGCCGTGGCTGCCCACGGCGGGATAGTCGTACTCGTGCAGGATCTCGTACGCGCGCTGATACGAGCGGCGCGGAAGGTGATCGACCTCGACCAGCATCCCTCGCCGCATCATCTCGCGGAGCAGCGTCTCGCCGAGCGGCTGGAGAGTCGCGTTCTGGCAATAGTTTCCCTCGAGCGGGCCAGCCAGCAGATCGGCAGCGTAGGGAAGGATCGTCCTGAGCGGCGTCTCGAAGATGGCGCCGGGCTCGATCACCGGCGGCGCCAGGTAGTCCTCGCGCGGGCGGTTGAGCCCGCCGAAGGTGACGCCGCCGTGATCGTAGAACGCGCCGTTGTCGGGGCAATCGACGTCCGTGTAGTTCGGGAAGCGGCCGGTGTTGGCGATGTTGCCGAGCTCGAGGAAACCGCGACTGCCGTCGCCGGGGCCGAAACCGTTGTCGAGCTTGTGCACCGGGAAGATCCCGCGGATGCCGAGCGCGTGGTAGTGGTCCAGCTTGGCGCGCACGGTGTCGGCGTCGCAAAGCGGAAACCCGGGTCGGGCGTCCAGGAAGCAGTCGAAGAGATTGGTGGTCTCGATGCCGAGGATCACCGCCAGCTTGCCGTCGCCGATCACGTGGCGGGCTTCGGCGGGCGACGTCACGATCCGGAACCAGCCCTTCCCCGGTCCGCCGGCGTGGGCGTCGATGTAGCGCTCCATCGCGTACGCGGCGTCGATCTCGCGATCGACCGACACCATCTCGTTGCACGAGAAGCGCGGCGTCTGGGCACCGATGGTGTTCATGAGCTCGCACAGCACCTCGTTGGTGGTCGCGTGCTGCACCATGAGCCGAACGCCCCCGAGATACGCGCGCTCGAGCCAGCGGTGGTAGAGCGCTTGGTGCGTGGACGTCTTCCAGATCTTCGGCCAGTCGACGAACTCGGGGTAGCCCTCGGTGTGATGGTTGAACTCACCGATGCTGCCGGTGAGGACCGCGCGCGCGAGCTTCGCGTAGTCGATCTCGCCGCCGTCGTAGACGTAGGTGAGCACGTCCCGCTCCCCACCGGGGCCATGGAAGCGCTCGCAGCTCCCCAGCGCGTGCTCGACTCCCAGCGGATGGAAGGGCGCGCCGTGGAACACGCCGCCGGCGCCGAAGCCCAAGTTCGAGAACAGGTGCTCGTGCGCGTCCACGATGCCGTAGAGATCGCCGTCGTCGAAGTGGGTCTTGGATACGCCGCCCGTGGCGTCGAGGGTGAGCTCCTCGAACGGCGTGCAGCCGCTCACCTCCACGAACGCGACTTGCAGCGCCTGCGACGGCTCGGCGACGAGACCGCCCCGGCCGAGGTATTGCCCGGCGGCGACGTTGGTCAGCACGAAGCGCCGTGGCGCGCCCCGGACGAGCTCGGTTCGCCACAACGCCGGCGAGAGGTAACCGTCCTCGTTGCGCGTCACGTCGGACTCGAGCCAGGCGACCCGACCGAGGGTGCCGCCGTCGCTCGCGATCAAGTAGCGCTCGTCGACGTCGCGCAGCAGATACACGCCGAGATCGGCCGGCTCGGCGACGAAGCGCGCCGCTGCTGCCGCGTCGGCGGCCGCGAACGCGAAACCCGCTCCGTCGCCGGTCGCGGCCAGGAAACGATCGGCGGCTCCGCCGCCCCCCGCCGCGCCGAGCGCGTAGCAGCCGTTGGCGAGGGCGTAGACGGCGTCGCTTCGTCCATCGAGGCGGGGCGCGTCTCCACCTCCCCCGCAGCCCGCGAGCCCCGTGATCCAGACGGCACACGCGAACCGGCCGAGCGCAGCCAGCGCACCGTCGCGACTGCGGGTCGCGGCGTGTGCGCGCGATCGCGCATCCTCGGCTTCCTCCCTTGGCATCGTTCGCCTCGCCTCCCGGGTGCGCGCTCGGACGACGACGCGCTCACACCGCTCGTTGCCGGATCGGATCGGCGCAGATTCTCACTCGAGGTCGCGCGCCCGCAACCCGGCAACCGCGGCGGCGCTCGCGTCACGACGCGATCCGAACGCACACCGCTCACGCGGCGCGGATCTGGCGCGCGCGCTCCGATGCGGGATAGAGTCCCGCATCCTGGTTTTTCCCGATGAGGCAACCCACGTGAACCACGACCGCCGCATTCTCGACACCGGCGTGGCGCTGATCGCCGCGCTCGCTCTGCTCGCTCCCGTCGCCGCGCGTGCGGCGACCTACGGCTACCGCGACGAGGCCGGTCATTTCCACGTGGTCTCCGACGAGCGCCAGATCCCGGAGCGCTACCGAGCCGGCGCCGTGCACGCCGACGAGCCCGCGCCCGCCAAGCGCGCCGCTGCTCCTGGCGCCCAGCAGGGCGCGAAGGACGTCGGTGGCCGCGCCGAAAGCACCCCCGCCGCATCGAACCCCGAGCCCGAAGGCTCCGGCGCGGGTGCGGCCGGTACCCAACCGGCAGCGCAGCCGATCGTGATCAACTCGACCGATACCTCGAGCCCGCACGTCGTGACCGAGGTCGTCTTCGAGGGATCCGTGCCCCAGAAGATGCTCGTCGACACCGGCGCGAGCATCACGACCATCTCGGTCGAGACCGCCCGGCGCCTCGGCTTCAGCGCGAGCCGGCCGCTCGCCTACGCGCTGATGAGCACCGCGTCCGGCGAGGCGCTGATGCCGATCACCCGCGTGAAGAGCGTCGACGCATCCGGTGCGCGGGTGCGCGACCTGGCGGTGGTCGTGAACCCCTACATGACGGGCGCGGGGCTTCTGGGCGTCGATTTCCTGGGTGAGTTCAACTACACGTTCGATTCCGGCACCCAGTCGCTCACCCTCTCGCCCCTCGACCCCAACCCACGGCCGGGTGTCTACGGCGGTCATCCCGAGGCTTGGTGGAAGTCGCGTGCCGCGTCCCTGCGCGGACACCTCGCCAGCGCGCGCAAGGTTCGCGACTGGGTGGACGACGAGCTGAACGGCCGCAACTCGCACCTCAAGACCCTCATCCCTTCCTCGAGCCCCTGGTCGGCGCGCGACATCATCGCTTTCCACGACGGATCGGTGCGGTTCTGGGAGCAGGAGCTGCGGCGGCTGGAGGTGGCCGCGTCGAGCGCCGGCCTGCGCACCGGCCTTCGATGACGCACCCGTGATCTCGCCGCGCCGCCCATCGGCGTGAGCTGGCCGGGGAATGGAGCGAGACTCGCCGCCATGATTCGGCGCGCGCAGCGGCGTCGGCACACGGCCCCGCGAAGCGGGTTGCGCGCAGCCGCGCTCGTTGCCGTGTTCGCACTGTTCACCTGCGCGCCGCCGGGCTGCGGCGGTGGGGACGACGGCGGCGCCGTGCGCGGCGACGCGCCACCGATCGCCCGCGTGCGCGTGCCGGCATTCGCTTCCGCGGGTGCGACGGTCGGCGTGAACGCGCTCGCTTCGGGCGGCGCCATCGAGCGCTACCGCTTCGAGTTCGGCGACGGCTCGCGAGCGATCGCGGGAGCGAGCGGCTACGTGCTGCACCGGTTTCGCGCCGCCGGCCACTACACCGTGCGGGTCACGGCGAGCGGTCCCGGTGGAAGCGACTCGGCGCAGCACGAGGTGGAGGTCGCGGCCGAGCCGGGCCCCATCCCGCGCTTCGATCTGCCGAGCGATCGCGCGCGGCCGTCGTGGGGCGAGATCCCGTGGCCGAGCGATCTCGACCGCGACGACGCCGGCAAGGTGGCCATCGACGGCGTGAACGTCGCCAACGCCGTCGCGAAACGCGTGCTCGAGACCGGCCTCGACTCGCTACACGGGTTCGGCACCAGCGCCGCAGCCTACGTGTGGATCGACGGGGATCTCGATCCCACCGCGCTACCGACCACACCCGACGAGACCGTCGCCCTGGGCAGCCCCATCGTGCTCGTCGTCGCCGATCCCGACTCGCCCCACTACCGCGAGCGCGCGCCGGTGGTCGTGGGCTGGGACGCAGCCGACCGCCGCTTGTCGATCCTGCCCGTGCCCGGAGTGCCGCTTCGCCCCAAGACCCGCTACGCGCTGGTGGTGCGCACCGATGCGTGGGGCGAGCGCGGCGGCGGACCGACGGCGAGCCTCACCGCGCCCGCGACGCTCGCCGCGCTGCTGGCCGGTGAGACGCCCGCGGTCCCGTGCGGCGCGAAGGCGCGAGCGCTCACCGACACCCTCGCGTCGGCGCTCGCCGACGCGCCCGACTTCCCGGACGGCGATCTGAGCGGGATCGCCGCAGCGACCGTCTTCACCACGCAGCCGATCGCCGACGATCTGCTCGCGATCCGCAACGCGTTCGACAGCGGCGACCCGGCGATCCCCGCGCCGGCACCGCGCTTCGATGCACAATTCGTCTTCGGCGCCGGCGGCCGCGCCACCCTCGACGCCCTCCTCGGCCCCCAGCCCGACGACAAACCCGGCCTCGAGCCACGCGCTCACCAGCACGTCGCCACGATCGTCACCCGAGCCTGGTTCCGCGCGCCGCGCTACCTCTCGCCGGACGCGCACTTCCTCGACGCCCATGGCGGCACCTTCGTGGTCGCGGACGGCGCGCCGCAGGTGCAAGGCGTCTGGGAGATCCCGTTCAGCCTGGTGCTGCCCATCGCGCCGCCGGGCCCGGCGGGCTATCCGGTGGTGATCGCCCAGCACGGCCTCGGTGCCGAGCGCTCGCAGGAGCTGTTGCTCGTCGCGAACGCGCTGGCTGCCGAGGGCTTCGCCGTCGCCTCCATCGACGCGATCCAGCACGGCGACCGGCTCGACCTCACGAGCATCGCTCCCGAGACCTTTGCGGTGCTGGGGCCGGTCTTCCGCTCCCTCGGCTTCGACATCGCACCGCGCGCGGTGGACGAGCGCCCCAACTACCCGGCGAGCACCCTCGTCGGACCCGACGGTTGGGCCGACGACGGCGACAGCGACGGTGCGCGAATCGGGCTCATCGACGCGCTCGTGAACCTCGCGGGCTTCCGCGACAACCTGCGCCAGAACGTCGTCGATCACATCGCGTTCGCCCGCATGCTGCGCGAATTCGACGCCGAGATCCCGGGCGTCGGCCGCGTCCGCTTCGACCCCGCGAATCTCTACTACTCGGGCACCAGCCTGGGCGGTGTGCTCGGCGCCAACTTCGTCGCGTTCGAGCCCACGCTTCGCGCCGCCAACCTCCACAGCGCCGGCGGTGCCTTGGGCGTCAACCTGCTCATCCACTCGCCCGGCATCGGCGGGCTGGTCGAGCCCTTGCTCACGGTCGTCTTCGGCGCCCGGCCCGAAGCCCTGCGCGACGATTTCTCGCCGCTCGTGAACCTCGCGCAGACGGTGCTCGACGCGGGCGATCCCATCAACGTCGCGCGTCACGCGATCCGCGAGCCGCTCGCGGGGGCGTCTGGTCCTTCGCGCCCACGCTCGGTCCTGATGCTCGAAGCCATGTGGGATTGGCTCATCCCCAATTCCTCCACCGAGGCGCTGGCGCGCTCCTTCGGCCTCGCGCTCCTCGAGCCGTCGTATCGCGACGTACCCGGCGTGCCGGCGGGCGGGCCCCGCATCGAGGGAAACGTGAACGCGGTAACGGGTGCGCTCGCTCAGTACTCACCCGCCGAACACGGCACGATCTACACCTCGTGGCAGGGACGGATCTCGTACGAGATCGGCTTCCCGTTCGCGAGCGGCGAACGCTTTCGCCCGCTCGCCCACGACTTCACCGTGCGCCAACCCGTGGAAGCCGCCATGGATCAGGTCCGCGACTTCTTCCTCACCGCCCGCGACGGCGGACCGGGCATCGTCGAGATGAAGCGCGGCTACGCGCCCCGTCACGACTACGACGACGACGGCTTCCTCGACGACGACGAGACCGCCGCCGGCACCGACCCCAACGATCCCACCTCGCATCCGTGAGCCGAGGCGCCTCGCGCCGCTCGCCGCAGCCGGTAGCGGGCTATCGATACTTGCCTGGCGTGCTACCTGGGCGTCGTGGGGCTTGTCGTCGCTCGCGCCCACTCCAAGACCTCTGAAGTCGTCCACGATCACGCGCTTGGGGTTGGCCCCGCCGCTGATCTCCTGGGTGGGGTTGAAGAGCGGGAAGGCCGAGGATGCCGGGTTCCCCACACCGATCAGCACCCCGGTGTAGATCGGGTCGTCGTCGTTCACCGTGGCGCCGCGGATGTCGATGGTGCCGGTGCCGCCGTTGGCGTGCACCTCCACCTCGGTCGAGCCGTTCCCCGGGGCGCGAAGGTTGGCGCTGGCGAGGACGACGTTGGAGGCATCGGACTGGATGTCGACGTTACCCGACGCTTCCAGGATCGCGGCCGAGAGCGTCACCCGCACCTTCCTGGGGAGGATCGGCATCGCCCGCCGTTGGTCCCAGATTGGGACCGTGATATTCATATCGCGTGAGGATCATCGCGCTGAGCACCCTCAAAGCATTCCTCGCGCGAGCTCCTCACGGCGACGCTCGCGATCCAGCGATGGCGTGGTACCGCCAGGTCCGCGCTGCCGACTGGGCCAACCCCGCCGACCTCAAGCGCGACTTCGGCTCGGCCAGCGTCCTCCGCGATGGTCGGGCCGTGTTCAACATCGCTGGCAACAAGTACCGCATCGTGGTCTGGATCAACTACCCGTACCGCGTCGTGTACCTGCGGTTCATCGGCACACACCGGGAACACGACGAGATCGACGCGCAAACGATTTGAGGAGCGAAGATCGATGGACCTCCGACCGATCAAGACAAAACGCGACTATCGCCGAACGCTCACCGAGATCGAGGGTCTCATGTGCGCGCGCCGCGGCACACCGGAAGGTGACCGACTCGATGTGCTCGTCACCCTGGTCGAAGCTTGGGAAGCGAAGCATTTCCCGATGGATCTTCCGGATCCTGTAGAGGCGATCAAGTACCGCATGGAGCAACGCGGCCTGACACCTCGCGATCTGGTGCCCTACATCGGAAGCCGCAATCGCGTCTACGAAGTACTGAATCGCAAGCGCTCGCTGACGCTCGAGATGGTCCGGCGACTACACACCGGACTCGGCATCCCGGCCGAGTCGTTGATCAAGGCACCTACGAAGCGCGCCGCCTGACTTGCGCGCCCTGCGGTGCGCCGCGGTGGGCGCGGCACTGTGAACGTGAGGGCGCAACGCCGCGGCAGCTCGGCGTGAATCCTCGAGCGATCTCGCGATCTCGCACTCGGCACGCGAGGTGCTTCGCGTACGTGCGCCATGGCGCGACCGCTTCGCTGGCTGCGGCCCGACACGGTCTGGTTCGTCACGAACCGAATCCACCAACGCAGGCTGCTCTTGCGGGGCGACGACGAGTGCAACGCGCTCGTCGGGCTGTGGCTCGCGCGAGCGTTGCGCCGATTCCCCGGCGTGACGCTCTTCGGGTTTGTGAGCATGGGCAACCACCTGCACGTGCTCGCCAAGGATACGGGGGGCGACCTCTCCGCATTCATGCACTACCTGGCCACGAACCTGGCGAAGGCCGTCAATCAGCTCCGCGACCGTGAGGGACACGTCTTCGACCGGCGGTTCTCCGCCGAGCCCGTCCTCGACAAGGAAGCCGAGCTCGGACGGTTGCTCTATCTCGTGACCAATCCCGTGAGCGCGGGCCTCGTTCCCGAGAGCTCGGCGTGGCCCGGTGTGCTGCTTTTGGCACGGGAGGGGAAGGAACAAGCGCACACGTTCCGCTGGTGGAGTCGCCAGCGCTACGAGAACGCGCTGCGCAACGCCGCACGGCTCGGTGCTTTGGGGCACGAAGTGCTCGGCGTGACGGTGAGCCCGGACGATTTCTGGGAAGAAGAGACCGTCGTCGTCCATCCCCTCGAAGACCTCCACGAGATCGGCATCGAGCCCGAGCGCGTGATCGATCGGGTGCGCAATCGCGAGCGAGCGATCCACGCCGAGCGCCGCGGCAAGCCATTTCTCGGCGCCGCCACTGTGCTCCGGCAAGACCCGCGCACTCGGCCGAAGCGATCGAGTCGATCGCCGAGGCCACTCTGTCACGCGAGCGCCGACCTCGTGCGCAAGACCTTCCGCTCTCTCTACCGAAGCTTCCGTCGAGCGTTCTGGAGTGCCGCCGAGGCGCTCCGCGCCGGCGAGCTCGACGTTCGCTTCCCGAGCTGGTCGTTCCCGCCGTGGCGGCCGCTGGTACGCGTCGTCGAAGACACCACGTAGCCGATCGCGCCGCCCGGCGCACGCCTGACGCGCTCGCTCATGCCGAGCGCGATCGGTGAGGCATGCCTACTCCGCGACACTGGGCGTGGACGGGATGCGCGTCCGCAGCGCTTGATGTGGCTCCTCGGGCTTCGAAATCACCGAATCCCGGGCAAGAAGCCCTCCGGGCGCGCGATGTCGCACGCCCCCGTGGGTGGCTCCACTTCAAAGGTGTATGGCACCGGACGTCCCGGGGCCCACCCCATTCGAGAGCAACACCTGCACACCCACCGGTGCCACGTCCCCGCCAAAGTACGGCAGGTGCGTCAGCGCCAGGTCCGCGTAGCCGTCGCCGTTGAGATCCCCAAACGCGAGGTCCGTGGGGTAATCGCCCACGGGGATGGGGCAACGTCCGCAGCTTCAAAGGTGTGTGGCACCGAACGTCCGCGGCAAGAAGCCCTCCGGGCGCGCGATGTCGCACGCCCCCGTGGGTGGCTCCACTTCAAAGGTGTATGGCGCCCACTTCGGCCTCAAGGGTGTGTGGCACCCGCTTCTCGCCCCTTCCGACGAAACCACCGCTCGGACGCGCAAAGCACGAGCCGCGAAACGCCAACAGAAACCCCCAGTGACACTAACAGCCACATACTCTTCGACAGTTGGTGCTGAAGCTGGGTCGCAGCCACCACTCCCACCGCCACACCGCACAACGAGGAGATTGGAACCACATATCTATATGCGGTGCGCGCGCACCAAGGTTGCCTAGTCATGCGTTGCGCCTTCGTTGGCAGTCATGCATTCAAAATTATACTTACCCTTGGACCTGCAGACGAAATTTCAGAGGACAATAGTGACTATTGTATCTCAAAATGATTGACATCAATTTGGAAAACGAGGTCAACCTGACTGGCGCACATCGTCGAGATGCCCTTCAGACGCGTGCGGCAACCCTGCATCCCGACAGATGCGCCTCCTGCCTTGGCGCACGGCAGCGAACAACAGACAAGGTCCGCGCTCATCCATAGCCGAAGCGAGCACGCGCCAGGGGACTCTGCGAAATCGAAGATCAACAAAAACAAGAAAGAGATCGAGCAAAACATAGACGACGGAAGCATAGCCAACCGCAGACTCAAGAAAGCGGCACACAAGCGCAACATTAGAATTCGACGCCGGGCCGTAGACGAAGTCGCCAATGATCGACAGTGGCACGGTTAGCCCTGCAGCAACAGCGACAACCCATATTGAGTTGAGGCGCCAGGCTGGAACGCTGATATCGTGTTTAATGTTATCTAAATTCATAGCTATGCCTTACAAGGCTTATCATCAGTGCACTTTGGCGGTCGGTGCTCAATTCCGCCGGGATCCGTGAAGACTACGCGTCCGCTTGAGGTACAAGATGGAAACTCAAACTTCCAGCAACACGCCTGTTTATCAATATCGTAATTAATATTGCATTGATTTCTTATAATTGCCACAGCAGCGCACATCGTGAGCGAGCAGGCAAGCGCGCAATCCTTCTTGAGTGGCCCAGCTTTTTTGCATCCGGCGAGACACTCGGCGCATTGAGCAGCGACGATATTTGCCGTGAGCTTGCAAAGGGCATATTGATCTTCTGCATCACGAAGGCATCCGCGATCACAGCCCTCAACTTTTATTGTTGTAGGCTCTAAACCGGTGAGGTCCATAGTTGTCAACGGATCGTTCCTGCCATACGTATAAGCTGCTAGCGCCGCAGGTCGCGAAATCGGCATCGGCTGTATCGAAGACAACTCCAGCGGATCGAATTGAAGATAGCGACCCACGTCGCCCGCAAACTGTCGCCACCAACTATAGTTCTGCCCACTCTCCCCATCCTCATACTGCCCCGGGAACCGGAACGCGTTGACCACATCCTCGATCGGCGTCGTGGCCTCCCCGAAGGGCTGGTAGTAGCCCTTCCACACCACCAGCCCCGCCTGGTCCGTCATCACCTGCGGCGTCCCCAAGTGGTCGTTGTGGTACCAGTAAGGCCGGTTGTTCGCCACCGTGGACGGTAGCGGAAACGCCGCCGGCACCACGTCCGTCACCGTGAGCGGGCTCGCCGACGCCACCCGCAGCCCATCCACCCGCTTCCGCGGCGCGGGCCGCTCCCGCGCGAACATCACCTTCGGACGCGCGCGCTCGTTCGAGGCCACGTTCAGGTAGTTCCGCAGCACCGTCACCTGCGAGGTCGCCACGTCCGCGTCCACCATGTCGTTCAAGCCGTCGCCGTTCACGTCGGTGATCACCAGGCTGAACGGAGCCCAGCCCGTGAACGTCTCCTCCGGCCCCAGGAACCCGCCCACCCCGTTCGAGAGCAACACCTGCACACCCACCGGGGCGATGTCGCCATCAAAGTACGGCAGGTGCGTCAGCGCCAGGTCCGCGTAGCCGTCGCCGTTGAGATCCCCGAACGCGAGGTCCGTCGGGTAATCGCCCACGGGGATGGGGCTGTCGGCGGCGAAGGTACCCGTGCCGTCGTTCAAGAACCGCGACACCCAGCCCGCCGGCGGTGGGTCCTGCGCCAAGCCGGTCTCGTCGAAATAGAACCCCGAGTTGCCCGTGGCCACGTCTGCGTCGCCGTCGTTGTCCAGATCCGCGATCAGCACCGAGCGCGGCTTGGTGCCCTGCGCGATCGAGAGCGCGGCGCCAAGCTCCAGCCCGGGGCTCGCCTCGATGCTGCGCACGACCTGCACGGTACCCGAGTCCAGCGCCACCGCGAAGTCCGTCCGCCCGTCCCCGTCCACATCGCCACCGGCCGCCAGCGCCAGCGCCGGAACGGTCGCCGAGATCACCTTCTTCTTCGAATCCGCGAACGTGCCGTTGCCGTGCCCGGGGAAGAGCCGGAACACCGTCTCCCCGGTGGCCGCCTGCCCCACCACCGCGAGGTCCGCGTGGCTGTCCCCAGGGGTGAAGAGCCCCGCTGCCAGCAGGTACGGGGACACCGACTCCGCCGGGTTGAAGACCGTGGGGGCGTCGAACGTGCCGTCGCCATTCCCGTACGCGATCTCGTAGCGCTCGAGCGCCGGGTTCGGCCACACCAGGTCGGCATTGCCGTCCTCATCGAAGTCCGCCGTCGCCAGCGCGAGCGAAGGCGAGGCACCGAACGAAGCGGACTGCGTGTACGCCCCTTGGCCGTTGCCGAGGAGCACGGTCACCTGCCCCGACGATGTGTTGAGCTTCGAGCGATCCTTTCGCGGCGCGCTCGGTTGTCGCTGATCAGCGAGCGATGTCGACTCGCTCACGAGCTGCTGCTCGGCGCAGCTCGCGTATGGCGCCGACCATGCGGGCGATGTGGCTTGCCCGGTGCAACCCGTGTGCAGCCGACCGCGCGGTGTCGAGCGTCCCTTCTCGACACCCCGTCACGCGCGTTCGACGAGCTGGTAGTCGGCCCCCAGCTCGAGCCGGAAGCGTCCGCGCCCCGCGGGCACCAGCTGGATCGCCGGACAGCGCTCGGCGAGACGCCGTCGCAGCAGGATGAGGCGGCTCTCGAGGTTGTCCTTGAAGTCGGGGAGCTGAAGCGACTTGTCGAGGCGGAGCTGACGGTTGGTGAACTCGACGCGCCCCTCGGTGCGGTGCTCGTCGAGGATCTTGCGCAGGATCTTCGCGGGCAGGCTGCGCACCAGGTACTCGCCGTCCACGAGCACGCACTCGTCCTGCTGGTAGTACGCGACCTCGAGCGCCTGTCGCGCGGGGGCGCGCTCCGGCGCACGCGGCGGCGGGGCGCTCGGCGCGCTGGGCGGCTCGGCTTCCTCGGCGCGCTCGCGCAAGAGCGCGTTCTGGATGGCGATCGCCAGATAGCCGCCCAAGACCTCGAGGTACGCGCGGTCCTCCTCGTGGAACCGGTACGATCGATCGGACTCGATGCAGAGCACCCCGATCAGCTCGTCGCGCACCACGAGCGGGATGCCGAGCTGGCTCGAGGGCTCGGCGAGCCCCGGCAACGCGATCCGCCGGTCCTGCGGGCAGAGGCCTTTGCGCTGCGCGTTGGCGGCCACCGCGTTGGCGTAGAGCATGTGTCGCAGGAGCCCTGCGATCCGGATCGGCTTACGCGCCTCGGCCACCAGACCAACGATCCCTTCCCCGAGCCGCACCTCGGAGCCCACGCCGCCCTCCGGATAGCCGCGGCTCGCGAAGAGCTCGAGGGTGTCCGAGCGCTCGGACATCAGCAGGATCATCGAGTGGCGGAAGCCGAAGATCCGCTCCAGCGTTTCGAGCACCGAGTCGAGGAGCGCGTCGAGGCTGGGTGATTGCTGGAGCTGCTCGGAGAAGGACTTGAGCGCCGTCATCGTGAACGGCACGCCCGCCGCCGTCGCGCTCGAACGCTTAGCGCGCTTGGCGGGCAGCCGCCCCACCTCGTGCTCGATCGGCGTGATCGAGAGCACCTCGTAGATGTCCGCGCCGAGCAGCCGGAAGATCCCCTTGAGCCCCGAGTACGACGCGATGGCCTCGATCCGCAGCCGCATCGAGTCGAAGAGCGGCCCTTCGGTCTCGGTGCGCTCGAAGCGCAGCTCGAGCGCGTACACCTGGAACGTGTCGGGGTCGTAGAGACGCACCAGCGCCCGCGGGTTCTCCATCACGTTGCGCTTGCTCTTGTTGAAGAACTGGAACGAGAGCGCGACGTGGCGCGAGTCGACGTAGTCCACGTGGCTCAGGATCGCCACGTTGGGGATGCCGTCCTTCGAGCAAGTGCAGAGCCACGACGGGATCAGCCCTTGAAAGCACGCGCCGAGACTCTCGAGGCGGATCATTCGAATCGCTCGCCGGCGCCCGGCCCGGGCGTCTGCTCGAAGCAGTCCGTGACGCGGAACACCACCGCGACGCACGGCCACGACTGCCACCCCGCGCTCATCGCAGGCGGGATCCCGATCGTCTCCAGCTCGCGAACGAACCCGGCGAGCTGGCGCTCGACCTCGGCGCGCTCCGCGACGCGCGCGCGCCGCGACGACACGAAGCGCCCCTTGAGCTGGATCGCCCGGTGGCTCGTGGGCCGGTCGAAGAGCGCCGCGATCTCCGCGTGCTCCTCGAGCTTGCGCAGCAAGGGCGGCGCCGCCTTCTCGTGGACGTAGAGCGTCACGTGCGCCCGATCGTCGTGCACCCGCGCCGCGCACGCCGGCGCGCCATCCGGACGCAGCTCGCCGTCGCGGCACGCCACGGTGATCGAGAGCCCGCCTTCCACGAAGGCGACCAGCTCCTCGGAGATCGGCCCGTTCATCGACAGTTTCCCCGTCCCGCGCTGCAGCTTAGGAAAAGCTTAGGAAAAGTCTAAGGAAGTTTGAGCAACCGCGTCCTCCGCGCGGGATTACGGTCGGTGCGTCGGCGAGATCCGCCGCACACGAACCCGAAACCGAGGAGGAAGCGATGAAGAAGCAGCGAGTCTCGACCCGTCACCTGGCCGCCGCAATCACCCTCGCAGCGAGCGCGATCAGCGCTCCCCTGGGCGCATCGCGGGCGATCGCCGCGGAATCCGGCGACGTCGCACGCGGTGCCTACCTGGCGAAGATCATGGCCTGCAACGACTGCCACACGCCGTGGAAGATGGGCGCCGCCGGACCCGAGCCGGACATGTCGCGGATGCTGTCGGGACACCCGCAGGACCTCGCCATGCCCGCGGCTCCCGCGGTGGGCGCCGGCCCCTGGGGCTGGGCGGGCGCGGCGACCAACACCGCGTTCGCCGGCCCGTGGGGCGTGAGCTTCACGGCCAACCTGACCCCCGACGCCGAGACCGGTCTCGGCAAGTGGACCGCCGAGACGTTCATCCAGGCGATCCGCAGCGGCCGCCACGAAGGTCAGGGCCGCCCGATCCTGCCGCCGATGCCCTACCCGCAATACCGCAACGCGAGCGACGACGACTTGCGCGCGCTGTTCGCGTTCCTGCGCTCGATCCCGCCGGTCCGCAACCGCGTGCCGCAGCCGATCGATCCACCCGACGCGCCGTGATGGGCGCCACGGGAGAACGGCGATGAGATCGAGCTCAGCAGGCGCGTTCCGGCGCGCGTCGGGTGCGATCACGACGGTGCTCGCCGTCGCGGTCGCCCTCGTCCGCCCGGGGTCCAGCAGCGCACAAGACGCGCTCTCCGAGCCGCCGGCGCGGCTCTCCGAGACCGGCCTCTACGGTGCCGACGGCCGAGTCGACCCGCGGCATCTCGCCTACACGCCGCAATACCCGCTCTGGACCGACGGTGCGACGAAGTCGCGCTGGATCGCGCTGCCGCTGGGCGCGAAGGTGGACGTGAGCGACGTCGACGCCTGGCGACTCCCCGTGGGCACCAAGCTCTGGAAGGAGTTCGCGTGGAACGGCCGCAAGGTCGAGACTCGCATGCTCTGGAGATCCGGCGAGGAGCGCTGGACCTTCGCCAGCTACCTGTGGGACGAGGACCAGCGCGAGGCGTGGCTCGCGCCCGCGGAGGGTGTGCCGCGGGCGAGCGAGATCGCGCCGGGGCGCTGGCACTCCATCCCGTCGCACAGCGACTGTCAGGCGTGCCACGGGTCGGCGCCGGCGCGAGCGCTGGGATTCGGCGCGTTGCAGCTCTCCGACGATCGCGATCCGCTGGCGCCACACGCAGAACCGCTGCGCTCCGGGCAGGCGACGTTGCGCTCACTGGTCGAGGCCGACCTCCTCGACCCGCCGCGTCCCGAGCTGGTCGATCACCCGCCACGGATCCGCGCCACCGATCCAACGGCGCGTGCCGCGCTCGGCTACCTCTCCACCAACTGCGGCGGCTGCCATAACGCCACGAGCCCGCTCGCCCGGCTCGGGCTCGAGCTGCACCACGACGTGGCCGGCGATCCCGCCTCGCCCGAGCCCGCCGAGCGCACCACCGTGAACGTGGCACCCGCGCGGTTCACGATGCCGGGCGTCCCCGCGGAGCGCGTGCGGCTCGTGGCGCCCGGAGTCCCCGAGGAGAGCGCCCTGCTCTACCGCATGCGCTCGCGCCGCCCGTCGTCGCAGATGCCGCCGCTCGGCACGACGATCGTCGACGAGGAAGCCGTGGCGCTCCTGACCCGCTGGATCACCGATCTGGGGCGCTCCGCGACGCGCGACTGAGCCTCCGCCGTTCGGGCTCAGCGACGGACGTCGAGCCCGGCATCGCACGGGCTGGGTTCAGTCATCGTGCGCTCGACCTCGCGCCAGTACGGGAGATTGCGAACGACGCGCTGCCGCACCGCCTCGTCGGGCAGCTCGGCGAGCACGCGCGCGAGCGCGCGCTGCAACCGGTCGAGCTCGACCGGCGCGCGCGGATCGCTCGCCATCGCCAGCGCGCGCCACACCGCGACGTGCGCATCGGGCGGCAGCTCGCTTTCGGCGGCCTCGCGCAGCAGCTCGTCGGCGCGGGTGCGCGCGGCGACGACGTCGCCACCCGCCAGGTCGAGATCGATCAGGCGCGGCAGCGTCTCGCGCAGGCCGCGAACGCGTCCGGCGGCGCGATGGCGCGCGACGGCCTCGTCGAGCATCCCACGCGCCTTCACCGTGTCGCCGAGCGCATGCCATGCGCTGGCCTCCACCGCCCACGCTTCGAGCAGGATCTCCTCGGCATCGCAGGTGCGCGCCGCGGCCACCGCGCGCGCGGCGCGCTCCCGCTGAGCCACCGCGTCGCCGGCGAGCTCCGCGATCCCCGCCAACGCGACCAGCGATGCCGCCTGCTGCCGTGGGACCCCGATCGCGTCGACGACCGCGAGGCTCTCGTGCGCCAGCCGCTCGGCGCCGTCGAGATCGCCCAGCTCGCGAGCGACCATCGCGCGGCGCGAGAGCAGCGAGCTGCGGTCGATCGCGTCACCCGTGCCGAGCAGCCCGATCGCTTGGTCGAGGCGTTCCGCGGCTTCGACCAGTCGCCGCTGGGTGATGCTCGACTCGATGCCGATGAGCCTGAGCTGAAGCTCGTAGCCGGGGTGCCCGCCGCGATCTCTCGACAGGAGCGCCGTGCGTCGCGCCCACGGAATGCCGGCATCGAGGTGCCGCGAGGCGCTCTCGAAATCACGCTCCGTGACGGCGAGCCACGCGAGCAGCCCATGCGCGAGCGTGGCCGCCGTCGCCGCGCCGGAGCGCTCGGCGAGCGGCGCGGCCTGCCGTGCCAACGCTCTGGCCTCGCCGGACCTGCCGTTGCGATCGGCGTCGAGTGCTCGTGTCGCGAGCACGTCGGCCACGAGTGCCTCGTCGCCGGCGGCTTCCGCGAGCGCTGCCATGTCGGCGACCGCCTGATCGCGGCGCTCGGTATGACCCTGGGCGTCGCCGATCTGATGGCGACGCGAGAGGATCCAATAGCGTCGCTCGAGGTCGCTCTCGAGCGCCGGCTGCGCGAGCGCGCGATCGGAATGCGCCCAAGCCGCTTCGTAGGCGAAACGGTCCATCGCGTCGCGGGTCGCGCGGCTGAAGTAATCGAGCGCTCGCTCGCTGTCGCCAGCGCGCTCGAAATGCTCGGCGGTCACCGCCAGGAACTCGCCAGCGCGCTCGCCGACGCGTTCGGCCAGCCACCGCGCCGCCCGTGCATGACCCTCGCGGCGCGCTGCCTTGAGCACGGTGCCGTAGGTCACGTCGTGCAGGATGTGATGGGCGAAGCGGAGCTCGGTGCAACCGTCGAAGGCACTCGTCCCGCGAGCTCGCACCAACGCACGCCGCTCGAGCGCCGGTAGCAGCGCCGCGGCGCCGGCGTCGAGGGCCGCGAGCGCCTCGTCCCAGAACACCGCACCGAGGATGCTCGCCTGCTGCAGCGCCGCCAGCTCGGCCGGCGGCAGCGCGTCGAGGCGCGCTTGCAGCACGCCGACCAAGGTCTCCGGCACGCGCAGGTTCGCCAGCTCGTCGGGAGAGAACGTCCATCCGTCGGCGCCGGCACCGATCACGCCATCGTCGATCAGCATCCGTACCAGCTCTTCCATGAAGAACGGGTTGCCGTCGGCGCGCGACACCAGGAGGCGGCGGAGCTCTGGAGGAGCGTCCGCCAACCGCGCGAGCAACGCCGCGGCCAGCGCTTCGCCGTGGATGGCGTCGAGTGGCGTCAGCGTCACGGTGGTGTGAAGGGTCCGTCCCTGCATCCACTCGGGCCGGCGTTCCGAGAGCGACGGTCGCGCGAAGGCCAGCAGCGCGACGGACACCTCGCCGTCGGCAAGCTGCTCCACGAAGTCCAGAGAGCCGTCATCGGCCCAGTGGAGGTCGTCGAGGAGCAGCACCAGCGGCGCGCGCGACTCGTCGGAGGCAAACCGATGGAGCGCCTGACGCAAGGCGCGAAATCCCAGGTCGCGCAGCGCGCGACCCTCGAGGCCGCGAACGAACGGACTGTCGGGGAACTCGATGCCGATGAGCTGGCCGACGCGTTGCGCCTCGGCTTCACCCTGCTCACCGAGGAGCGGTGCCAAGCGCTCGACGAGCCGGGCTCTCGCGCTGGCGGCGCTCGCACCGTCGGAGATGCCGAGCCAGCGCGCGACCAGATCACGGAGCAAGCCGTAGGGCTGGAGCACGCTCGTGGGATGCGAGCGCGCGAGCAAGGCCGTGGCGCGCCCGGTGAGCCGGGTCTTGAGCTCCTCGACGAGCCGGCTCTTGCCGAGGCCGGCGTCGCCGATCACCGTCGCCGCGTGGGCTTGCGCCGTCTCGCGTGCCTGCGTCACCGTCGCCAGCAGTCTCGCGAGCTCGGCGTCGCGACCCACGAGCGGCGGCCGGATCCCCTCGATGCCGCGCCGCGCGGCGAGATCGGCCGAGGAGACGGCGCTCGTGACCAGATACGTCGAGAGGGGCGCCGCGCTGCCCTTCACCTCGAGCGGCGCTTGCGCTTCCACCTCGAACAGCCCGCGCACCAAGAGCCAGGTGCTGTGAGCGATGCGCAGCCGACCCGCGGGCGCGTGTTGCTCGAGCCGCGCGGCGATGTGCACCGCGTGGCCCATCGCCGCGTTGTCCGCCTCGGGTCCGGCGCCCAGCAGCACGGATCCGGTATTGATGCCCACGCGCGCGGCGAACGAGCTGATCCCGAACGCGCGACGTAGCTCGTCAGCGTGCGATGCGGCGGCAGCCAAGATCGCGAGGCCAGCGCGCACCGCCCGTTCGGCATCGTCTTCGCGCGCGTTGTCGGCGCCGAAGATCGCCTTCAGCCCGTCGCCCGTGAAGCGCAACACCTTGCCGCCGGCCTCGGTGACGACCGCGGCGAATCGCTCGAGTGCCGCGCCGATGATCGTCGCGGCTTCCTCGGCGCCCAGCCGCTCGAGCATCGCGGTGGATCCGGCGATGTCGCAGAAGAGCACCGTCACCTGACGCAGCCTGGGCTGCGGCGCGACACGAGCAGGCTCGACGCGCGCCCTGTCGCGAAGCGCCGCGATCGCGAAGTCCACCGCGTCGTTGCCGAGCGCCGCGCGCTGGGCCTCGAGCGCCGCGACCAGGTGTTCGAGCGAGGGAGCCGGCGGCATGGCGAAGACTGCGATATCGCTGCTGCGATCGGGGACCGCGCGTCGACGGCAGCGGGCACGGACACGGACCCGCGGAAGGCGCCGGCCAGCGGCGCGCCGACGGCCGAGACTAGCAGGCGTCGAGCGCGCGGATCGAGCGTCCCTCACTCCGCACCTCCGCCGCCACCACGAGATCCTCGCCGCAGCCCCAGGCACTCGCCCGCGCCAGGCGTGCTCCGCGGAATCGTCGTGCGGACTGGTGGAAACCAGTATGATGCTTTCTCGAATCCACCCACCACACGTGGCGGCGATCCGCCACCGAGGATCCCACCGATGCCGAGCCGCGCCCCGACGCTCCCGCCACGCACGCTCGATGCTCGCCCCGACACGATCGATTTCCGCGACCAGATGTACGTGCCCACGCTGGTCGAGGTGCAGGAGCGGATCCCGCTCGAGCGCTACCTCGAGCAGCGCGTGCCGATCCTGAATCAGGGACGCGAGGGAGCGTGCACCGGCTTCGGGCTCGCGACCGTCGCGCACTACCTGCTGCGAACGCGCGACCTGGATCCCGACCCGGCCGAGGTGAGCACGCGGATGCTCTACGCGATGGCGCGGCGCTACGACGAATGGCCCGGCGAGGCGTACAGCGGCTCGAGCGCCCGCGGCGCGATGAAGGGCTGGCACAAGCACGGCGTGTGCAGCGCGGCGCTGTGGCCGTACGTCGCGGGCGACGACGGATCCGTCGCCACCACGACCCGGCTCCGGGACGCGGCGGCGCGTCCGCTCGGCGCCTACTTCCGCGTGAACCACCGCGATCTGACCGCCATGCACGCGGCCATCACCGAGGTGGGCGTGCTCTACGTGACCGCCACGGTTCACGGCGGCTGGGAGCAGGTGGGCGCGGACGGCGAGATCCCGTTCGAGGACGAGCCGACCGGCGGGCACGCGTTCGCGATCGTCGCCTACGACCGCGCCGGGTTCTGGATCCAGAACTCCTGGGGCGAGGACTGGGGCAAGCGCGGCTTCGGCCACCTCACGTACGGCGACTGGCTCGCGAACGGATCCGACGCGTGGGTGGCGCGCCTCGGCGCTCCCGTCGAGATCGGCGAGCCCGTACCGGTCACGGCGCGCGCGCGCTCGCGGGGCCGCCGCGAGGGCGCCGGCGACGTCGATCTCCGCCCGCACATCGTGAGCCTCGGCAACGACGGCCAGCTCGAGCGCAGTGGTGCCTACGCCAGCTCGCCCGCCGACCTCGAGGAGATCCTCGGCACCGATCTCGTCGAGCGCGTCGCCGCCTGGCCCAGACGCCGCGTGCTGGTCTACGCGCACGGTGGTCTCACCAGCGCGGCGAGCGCCATCCAGCGCGTCGGCGAGTATCGCCAAGCGCTGCTGGATGCCCAGGTCTACCCGCTGGCGTTCGTGTGGCGCACCGACTTCTGGAGCACCGTGACCCACATCCTGGAGGACGCCGTCCGCTCGCGCCGTCCCGAGGGCGCGCTCGACGCGGCCAAGGACTTCCTCCTCGATCGCGTGGACGATGGCCTCGAACCGGTGGCGCGACTCGCCGGCGGGCGCGCGCTCTGGGACGAGATGAAGGAGAACGCGTTGGCGGCGACGCGCGAGCCCACCGGAGGGGCGCGGCTCGCCATCACCACGCTCGCGGGGCTCGCCAGCGCGCGCAAGCTCGAGATCCACGTCGCGGGGCACAGCGCGGGAAGCATCTTGCTCGCGCCCGTCGTCCACTGGCTCACGACACCCGCCGGGCAACCGATCGTCAGCGGTCCCCTCGCCAGCGCCGGGCTCGTGGGGCTCGGCCAGTCGCTCGCGTCGGTGACGCTGTGGGCGCCGGCGTGCTCGGTCCAGCTCTTCAAGGACTGCTATCTGCCGGGCGTGCGAGCGGGGACGATTCGCAAGCTCCGCCTCTTCACCCTCACCGAGGCCGCCGAGCGGGACGACGACTGCGCGCGGATCTACCACAAGTCGCTGCTCTACCTGGTGTCGCACGCGTTCGAGCCGGAGGCTCGCATGCCGTTCGTGCGACCCGACGGGTCGCCGATCCTGGGCCTCGAGCGCGACATCGTCGCCGACAAGGAGCTCGCGAGGCTCTTCAAGCGCTCGTCGTCCCCGGCGGGGACCGATGCAGTGGCATGGGTCCGCAGCCCCAACGAGCTCGCGGAGCCATTCGCGTCCACCGCGATGCACCACGGCGATTTCGACGACGACCCGGCCACCGCTCGCTCGCTGCTCGCCACCATCGCCAGCGTCGAGAAAGGCAAGCGAGCGGCGTTCACGTTCCACCGCACCAGCGCATCGCGCCGCGATCGCAGGCGGCGGCTCGGAGCATGATCTGGCCTCGCGGTGGTGCGTCGGGGCGGCCACCTCGCGTCGCCCTCGCCCCGCCGCCTCGACCGGCAAACGCCCCTTGCACGAAGCCCCGTGAGCCCCAGACACCGACAGCCCGTCGATGCCTCGGCACGCGCTCACGGCCGCCAGCTCGCACCGGCACCGCGACGTAGGCCGTGGGCCGCGTGGCTCGCCGCCGTCGCGATCGCGGGAGCCGTCGCCAACGCGCACGCCGCGGCGATCTCGCAGACCGACATCGTCGGCCCGCCCGGGAGCGGTGCGTTCGGCTCCCAGATCGTGCCGCTTCCCAACGGCAACGTCGTGGTCACGGACCCGACGTTCAGCGGCGTCGCGAACGGGATCGGCGCCGTCTACCTCTTCGGCGGCAGCACTCAGGATCGCGTGGGCAACTGCGGCGTCGTGGCGCTCACGAACGGCAACTACGTCGCGCGAGCAGCAGCTGGGACGACGGCGCAACACCGGACGTCGGCGCCGTGACGTGGGTGGACGGCGCGGCCTCCACGGCGCAGGTCGTGAGCGCCGGCAACTCGCTGACCGGAGCAACTGCCGGCGACATCGTCGGCGCCGGCTACGACACGCTCATCGGCCTCGTCGCGCTCGCGAACGGCCGTTACGCGGTGGGCAGCGCGTACTGGACCAATCCCGCGGGACCGGTGACCGAGGCCCGCGCCGCCACGCTCGGGGACGGTGACACGGACACCGTGGGGGTGGTCTCGGCAGCGAACGGCGGGCTCGGCGCATGGACGAAGTCCTTGCCGTGAGGGCGCGCTCCGGCGCGAGCACGACCACGCGACACGGACGAGCGGTTCGAGCACCCTCGGCGGGCTCCGCACGCGCTGCACGCGCGCCTCGCGCGCCGCGGTCTTCGCCGTCGCGAACCGCTTGGTCGCGCTTCGCGCCGGATGCTACCGTTGACGGAGCTTCTTCGCTGTTGCGCGCGCAACCGATCCGAGGAGGGAAGCGTGGGATTCCAGATCGTCTGCATCTCGAGGACTGCCGCCGCCGGCGGCGAGCCCGTGGGACAAGCCGTGGCCGAGCGGCTCGGCTTCCGCTACGTGGACGAGGAAGTGATCGAACGGGCCGCGGAACGCGCGCGCGTCACCCCGGACGAGCTCAAGTCCGTCGAGCGCAAGCCGTCGGTGATCCGACGCGTGATGGACGCCATCGGCTTGGCGCCGGTGGATCGAGGCAACCTGGGCGGCCTCGTCCGCAAGCCGCTCGACTACGACTACTACGGCGTGCGTGGTCTGCCGCCGGAGGTTCCGTCCGACCATCGCATGCTGATCCGCCAGGCGATCCACGACATCGCGGAGGAGGGACGGGTGGTGATCGTGGCGCACGCCGCGTCGATGGCGCTGGCGGATCGATCGGACGTGCTGCGGGTGCTCGTGACCGCCTCGCCCGAGGTGCGCGCGGCGCGCCTCAAGCTCGAATCCAGCGAGGCCGCTCGGACCGCCATCACGCGCGACGACGACGGCCGCCGCGACTACCTGCAGCGCTTCTACGGCATCGCGCAGGAGCTGCCCACCCACTACGACCTGGTCGTGAGCACCGACAAGCTTGCTCCCGAGGACGTCGTCTCGCTGGTGACGAGCCTCGCCGCGTCCGCGTGATTCGTGCAGCGGCGGTCGCGGCGACGTCGCGATCGCCCGGCCGTGCTCAGTCCTTCTCGCAGCCGAGCAGCTGCAGGTAGGGCAGCCCGGTGCCAGCGGGGTCGGTCACGCCTGAATAGCCAAAGGTGCCGTGGGCGCCGGTATCCCCGTAGCAGCAGCCGCTCACCAGCGCCACGTCGAGGCTCGGGATCGTCACCTGGCCGCTGAACCCGTGCACGTGCACGCGGTCCTCGCGATTCGCGAGCGCCGGCCCGCCGCGCGTCTCGTAAGGCACGCCGCCCGGAGGTAAGCCGAGCACGAAGCGGCCTTCGTGCGCGCCCGAGCGGGTCCAGCCCGACGGGCACGCGAGCGCGTTCACGAACGCGAAAGTGCCGCTCGGCACCGAGTCGCCCACCACCGCCTGGCCCGCCGGCGGCGGCAGCCGGAAGCTCGCGCGACAGACCAAGAGCTGGAGGTACGGCATCCCGCTCGTCTGCGGCTCGGTGCGACCGAACGCGTTCGAGTCGTAAACGCCCTTCTTGGCGTGGTTGAAGTTGAGGCCGCCGAGCGCCGCGACCGAGCTCTCGGGAAGCTGAATCGAGGTTCGCAAGCCGTGCTCGTGGAGGCGATCCTCGCGATTCTCGAGCGCCACCCCCACCGCCGCACCCACGTCGCCTCCCGCTGGCGTCGCCACCAGGAAGCGCCCGTCGGCGCCGGACATGAGCGAGAAGCCCGCCGGGCAGCTCTGGCGATCGAAGAACATCACCGTGTCGGCGGGATAGGGATGATCATCGACCTCCGGCAGCGGAGTCGTGACCCGACGCTCGCAGACGAGCTGCTGGATCCGCGGCAGCGCCGCATCGCCGGCGTCGGTGGTGCCCACGAGATCGTAGGCGCCTGCGTCTCCCAGGCTCGAGTTGCAGCAACCGGTGACCGCGGTGATGCCGGTGCCAGGGACGCTCACGCTGGTCGCGTAGTCGTGATCGTGGACGCGGTCTTCCCCCTCGGCGAGCGCGTCGCCCACCAGCGCGCCCACGACGGTGCCGTCGGTCTTGCCGACGAGGAAGCGCCCCTTCGCGTCCGTCAGCTCGACCCATCCGGGCGGGCATTGCGTCCCCGGCAGATACGACACCGTGCCGTCCGGGATCTGCAACGTGTACTCGGGCGTGCGGATCTCGTGGGTGAGCGCGTTCGAGAGCTGGCCGTGGGCGAGCACCTGGACGATGTAGACGCCGTTCGCTTTGGCGGCCGGCAACGTGGCCTGGATGCGCGCGTCGGCCCAGCTCGTGATGGCGAGGGCGGTACCGTCGTACATCACCTGCCCGACCGTGGTGCCGAAGCCGGAGCCCGTGAGGGTGACGAGGGCACCCGCGGGCGCCGGGTTCGGCGCGATCGAGCTCAGGGTGTGGCAGCCGCTCGCCACCAGGATCGACCAAGCGGCGAGCCAACCCACGCACGCGCCGCGCATCCACCGCTTCTCGTCTCGCATGGCCTCAGTCCTTCTCACAACCGAGCAGCGAGAGGTACGGCATCCCCAAGCCGGCGGCGCTGCTGGTGCCCGAATAGCCGAACGTGCCGTTCGCCCCGAACTTGTCGTTGCAGCAGCCCGGCGCGAGCACGACCTCGCGGTTGGGAACGGTCACGGAGCCGCTGAACGTGTGGGTGTGCTGGCGATCCTCGCCGGGCGCGAGCGGCGCGCCGCCGCGGGTCTCGTAGGGCACGCCTCCGCCCGCCGGCGGCAGCAATCCCACCGGGAACCGGCCCGCGTGCAAGCCCGAGCGCGTCCAGCCCTCAGGACAGGTATCGAGATCGAAGTACGAAAACGTCTTCGACGGCAGCGGATCGCCGGTGATGGGCTCGCCCGCAGGCGGCGCCGGCCGATCGATGGCCTTGCACGCGAGCAGCTGGACGTAGGGCACGCCCGCGGCGGAGGCGCTGGTGACACCCGAGAAGGTCTTGGTCCCCTTGGGCGCGCGCCCATTGCTGCCGCTCGCCGCGGCCAGGCTTTGCTGGGGCACCTCGATCGACGCCGAGAACGTGTGCGAGTGGCCGCGGTCCTCGCCACTCGCGAGGGGGGTCCCGACCGTCTCTCCCACGGTTCCGCCGATCGGCGTGGGCAGCAGGAATCGGCCGTTCGCCTCGCCCATGAGCTGAAAGCCGTCGGGGCATCCTTCGCGATCGAAGAGCACCACCGAGCCGTTCGGGAAGGCGTGATCGTCGACGGTCGGAGGCGGTGCTTCGACGACCCGCTGACACGCGAGCTGGGCGATCCGCGGCGGACCCGCCGGCGCGGCAGCGGTGGTGCCGCTCACCGGCTGCGCGCCGTCGCTTCCAACGTCGGTGCAGCAACCCGTGAGCCCCGCGACTCCCGTCGAGCCGATGTCGACGCTGGTCGCGTAGCCGTGCGCGTGAGTGCGGTCCTCGCCTTGCGCGAGCGGTGCTCCCACCGTGAGCCCCACCTGCGTCCCGTCGGTGCGCCCGACCAGGAAGCGCCCCTGCGCATCCACCACCGGCTGCCAGCCGGCGGGACAGCTCGTGCCGGCGTGGAACGCGACCGCGCCATCGGGCACCAACACCTTCCAGGTTCGCGCCGCGATCGTATGCGTGACGGCGTTCGAGAGCTGACCGGCCACTTGGACCTGGACGGGATACGTGCCGTCCGCCTTGGGATCGGGGAGGGTCGCGTCGATCTGGGTATCCGACCAGCTGGTGATCGCGAGCGGCGCGCCGTCGTAGAGCACCTGGCTCGCGCCCTGCGTCGTGCCGAAGCTCGTGCCCGTGAGCACCACCGCATCCCCCGCTTGCGCGGGATCGGGGGCGATCGATTCGACCGTGGGCGCGCAGCCGGCGGCGAGCCACGCGAGGCACGCGGCGAGAACGTACGAGCGATGCGCGCGATTCGGGACACGAAGCATGGTGAGATTCCCTTCCCCTTCAGCGGGCGGCGAGCGGCCGAGAACTCTCCCCACGGACTGGCCCCGAGGGCGCCGGCCCGGCGAGCGATACCCAGCGAACGCGTGTGTTTCGATCGTACCATCGCGCCACCGCACGGCGCACCCGCGCCGCCGCGCTCGATGTCAACTACGCTTGCGAATGGTCGACGTGCGGCGCAGCGAGCGTGCCGCCCGTCCCGCCGTGGAGGCGCGCATGCGCGTGCTGCTGATCATGGCCGATGCCCAGATGCACAAGTTTCATCTGGGTGGACGCGTGCGGTCGTCGCGCGAGGCTCCGCTCTCGCTCTCGGTGCTCGCGGCGCTCACCGCCGATCAACCCGAAGTCGAGTACACGTGCGTCGACGAGAGCGTCGACTCCGTTCCGCTCGACTTCCCCGCCGATCTCGTCGGCATCAGCGTCCTCACCGGCACGGCGCGGCGCTGCTACGCGCTGGCCGACCATTTCCGTCGCCGCGGCATCCCGGTGGTGCTGGGTGGCGCGCACGTCACGATCCTGCCCGAGGAAGCGGCTCGCTTCGCCGACAGCATCGTGGTGGGCATGGCCGAGCGCACCTGGCCCGAGCTGATCCGCGACTTCCGCGCCGGCCGCCTAGAGCCCGCCTACCACGAGCCCGCGCCTGCTTCCGAGGAGGAGCGGCTGTGGGCCACCGGCATCCCCACGCCGCGCTGGGAGCTCATGCGCGAGAGCGGCTACATGATGCCGTACACGGTGCACGCCACCCGCGGCTGCGTGCACACCTGCGATTTCTGCTCGGTGAGCGGAGTCTGGAAGCGCTACCAGAAGCGACCGGTCGCCGACGTGATCCGCGACATCCGCGCCATCCCGCGCGGCCGTTTCGCGCTCAACGACGTGAGCCCCTTCGAGGACCTCGACTACACCAAGGAGCTGCTCACGGCGATGATCCCGCTCGGGAAGACCTGGGGCGGGCTCGCGACCACGCGCATCGTCGACGACCCGGAAGTCATGGAGCTGCTGCGCAAGAGCGGTTGCCGCTTCCTGCTCATCGGCTTCGAGTCGAGCCAGCAGCGCACGCTCAACACGATCCACAAGGGCTTCAACCGCGGCGCCAACTACGACGAGGTGATGCGCCGATTGCACGCTGCGGGCATCGTCGTGCAGGGCTGCTTCGTGCTGGGCTTCGACAACGACGGCCCCGACTGCTTCCGGCGCACCGTCGACGAGGTTCAGCGACTCAAGATCGACATTCCGCGCTTCTCGCTCTACACGCCCTACCCCGGCACCCAGCTCTTCGGCCGCCTCGAGAAGGAGGGCCGAATCTTGAGCTACGACTGGGCGGACTACGACACCATGCACGTCGTGTTTCGCCCCAAGCTGATGTCGCCCGCCGAGCTCTACGAAGGCTTCCGCTGGACCTACCGCCGGACCTTCGCCATCCGCTCCATCCTCGAGCGCACCTTGGCGGTGGGAAAGAACTTTCCGATCGCGTTCTCGGGCAATCTCACGTACCGGCTCTACGTGAAGCGGCTGATGCGTGCGCGCGGCTTCGAGATGCCCCTGCTCGGACCCGCGCCACCGGTGCCCCACGGCGGCGCCTCGGACGCGCGCTTCGCCGCCGGCGAGCGCTCCGAGCTTCCAATCGCGCAAGCCGGTTGAGCGACGTGGCTCGGCGCCCCGTCGAGCCGAGGAGGAACGATGCGGATCGCGCTGATTCAGCCCGCGATGGGCCGCGACGGCTCGCGTTTCGTCACGTCGTGGAAGATGGAGCCCTTGAGCATGGCGACCCTCGCCGCGCTCACTCCCCCGGAGCACGAGGTGGTGTTCTGGGACGATCGCGTCGAGCCCATCCCCTACGACGAGCGCGTGGACCTCGCGGCGATCACGCTGGAGGCCTACACCGCGCGCCGCGCGTATCAGATCGCCGCGCGCTTCCGGGCGCGCGGCGTGCCCGTGGTCCTCGGTGGCTATCACGCGACGTTCCTCCCCGACGAGGCCGCCCAGCACGCCGACGCGGTGCTCGTCGGCGAAGCCGAGGACGTGTGGGGCACGATCGTCGCCGACGCGGCACGCGGAGCGCTGGCGCCGCGCTACCGCTCGACGGCCCGTCCCTCGCTGCGCGCGCGGCGGCCCGATCGCAGCATCTTCGCCAACAAGCGCTACCTGCCGCTCACGCTGGTCGAGTCGGGGCGCGGCTGCATGTACGCATGCGATTTCTGCTCGATCTCGGCCTTCTACGGGAAGACCTTCGAAGCGCGGCCGGCCAAGGAGGTCGCCGCGGAGATCGAGGCCACCGGTCGCAAGTGGATCTTCCTGGTGGACGACAACGTGTCGATGGACGTCGAGCGAACCAAGGAGCTCTGCCGCGAGCTGATCCCGCTCGGCGTGCGCTGGTTCAGTCAAGCGACCATCAACACCGGCAACGACCCCGAGCTGCTTCGGCTGCTCGAGAAGAGCGGCTGCGCCGGCATCCTGGTGGGCTTCGAGTCGATCGACGAGCACAACCTGAAGGCGATGAACAAGACCTTCAACAAGGGGCCGCACCACTACCGCGACGCGCTCGCGGGGCTCAGCGACCACGGCATCAAGATCTACGCGACATTCGTGTTCGGCTATGACACCGATCCTCCCGACATCTTCCGGCGTACGTTGGACTTCGCCCTGGAAGAGCGCTTCTTCGTCGCCGCGTTCAACCATCTGCAGCCCTTCCCCGGAACGCCGCTCTACCAGCGCTTCGAGCGCGAGGGCCGCCTGCTCCATCCGCGCTGGTGGCTCGAGCCGGGTTACCGCTTCGGCCAGCTCGCGTATCGCCCGCGGAACCTCTCGCCCGAGGCGCTCTACGACGAGCTCATGAAGACCCGGCGCGAGTTCTACAGCGCGCGCAACATCCTCGCCCGCGCGCGCAACGTGCGCGCCAACCTCCTCGGCCCGGGAACCGGCTGGCTCCACTTCGTGGTCAACGGGCTGTTGCGGAAAGAGCTCCACGACAAGTGGGCGACACCCCTCGGCGACCTGAGCGAGCCTTCGCCCGTCGCGGCGTTCCCGGCCCACGCCGCGTGACGCGGCCCCCGCGCCGATCGATCAGCGGGTCGCGGACACCAGCGCGAACGGGACGCCGTGCGGATCGAGCGCCTGCACGATCCAGCTTCCGCCCGGCACCTCGTGCGGTCCCATCAGCAGCTGGCCACCCTGGGCGCGAATCCGTTCGATGGCGGCGTCGATCCCATCGACGCTCACGTAGAAGCCCCACGACGAAACCGGCACGTTCTCGGGCTTGTCCATCATGCCGCCCATCTGCACGCCGTCGGCGCCGAAGATCCGGTATTTCCCCATCGGCCCCATGTCCATCAGGTCGAGCGTCTCCCAGCCGAATTGCTCGGCGTAGAAGCGAAACGCCGCCTCCTGACCGATGCTCGAGTAGAGCTCGTGCCAGCTCACCACGCCAGGCGTGGTGGGTGGCACCGGGGGCGGCACGTCGTCGCGCGGCGACGGTGTGAGCAGCTGGAACACCGCGCCGCCTGGATCCGCGACCACGGCGAAGCGGCCGACGTTCGGGATGTCGTCGGGACCATGGTGGAGGGTGCCTCCGGCAGCGACGATGCGATGGGCGGCGGCGTCCGTGTCGGGCACCGCCACGTAGCCGAGCCACGCCGCTGGCGCCCCCTCGGCCGGCAGCGTCATCATGCCGCCCACGCCACGGGAACCCGCCGAGAGGATCGTGTAGCGCATGCCGGGTTGCGCGGCGTCGCTCATCCCCCAACCCACCACCGCGCCGTAGAACGCCTGGGCGGCATCGAGGTCGCGCGTCTGAAGCTCGTACCAGAAGAACCTGGGGTGTGTGCCGCTCATCGTGCCTCCCGTTGGGATACGCGCACGGTCCGTGGGCCGATGGCGGCCCGCGCGCTCGTCTGATTCGCCAAGCTGGCCGCGCCGATCTCGCTCGTCCAGCGCGGGTGATCGAGCGACGCGCAGCGCACGCGACGTTCACCCGTGCGGCGCGCTGCGGTCACGGCAGGGCCGCCGTGGCCCCCGCCGGAAAGGTCGGCGGGATGGGTCCTGGATTCGTGATGCCGAGGGCGAAGAGCTGGGCCATCGCGGCGAGGCCCAGCTCGTCGACCTCCGCGGGATCGTACGTGCCCGCGCTCTCGATCGCCGCGAGCCGCCGATCCAGCCCCACGAGGGACTCACGCTGCGAACGGCCGAGATCGGGCAGCGCCTCCAGCACGCCACGGATCGGCGTTCGAAACGCCGCGAGATCGGCGGCGGCGATCGGTGGCGATTCCACGAACGGGTAACGCTCCGTGTCGTTGGCCACCCCATCGACGAGCGCCGCCAGCACGCGCACCGACTCGAGCAGCACCTCGTACTCGATCGTGGCGGGCTCGTCGGTGATCTGGTGATAGAAGCTGAAACCCGGGTTGACGAACCAGACCGCGGGAAAGCCCTCGTTCAGGAACGGATCGTGATCGCTCGCGAACGGAGGGTGGGGGATCAGATCCCGATGCGCGATCAAGACGTCGTGGCTGCCGAGACGCGCACGGCTCGCCTCCACGCGCTCGCGCAGCGCCGGGCTGTGCTCGAGGCCGAAGAGCGCGGTGAACGCGTAGCCCGGCACGAGCCCGCGACCGATGGGATCGAGCGAGATGCCGAGCACGATGCCGTCGCGCGGCACGGTGGGATTCTTGGCGAAGGCGCGCGCGCCGCGCAGCCCCGACTCCTCTTCGTCGGTGATCAGCCACACCACGGTGCGCGCGGGTGCGTAGCCGCTGGCCCGCAGCGCGCGCGCCAGCTCCAGCATGGTGGCCACACCCGCCACGTCGTCGTACGCACCGTTGAACACGTGCTGGAACGAATCGCGACCGAGGTGGTCGTAATGCGCCATCACCACCACCGACTCCTCGCGATGATCGGGATCGCTGCCGAGCAGCAATCCGACGACGTCGTGGCCCGTGGGATACGGGTAGAGGTACCGGGGATGGGGCTCGGAGGGATAGAGGTAGAGATAGCTCGTGCCGTCGACGCCGCCGCGCTCCACCTGAGCCCGCGACAGCGCATCGATCACGTAGTCGCGGGCGCGGCGATGCCCCGCGCTGCCTGGGAGCCGCCCGTCGGTATCGTCGCTGGCGAGCGCCTCGACGTGGGCGCGCAGACTCTCCGCGGAGATCGAGGCGAGCGCCTGTCGCAGCGCACGCCCACGCTGCTGCTCCAGCGTCTCGCGCCCGCCACCCGAGCAGCCCACGGCGAGCACCACGGCCAGCACCGCCCCAGCGCCACCGCGCTGCGCGCGCCCGGCGGCATCCCTCCGAAGGAGTCGCATGGGCGCAGGATTCAATCGATCCACCCGAGCGGTCAAGGCTCGCTCGGGGACCGCAGACCGCGGGCAACGGCGTACCACGGCACGCTGCGGTGCGCGCGCCGGCTGCCGCTCGTGCTCGCGGCGTACGTTGCGTGGGCGACGAGCGCGGCCGGTTGCGGCGGCGATTCGCTCCCAGCGCTCGTACCGGGCGCACCGTCGGTGCTGCACGTCGCGGACGCGCGCATTCGCGACGAGCAGGACCGCACCGTGCTGCTGCGCGGCCCCGCGGTGATCGGTCTCGGCGACTACTTCCAGGGCAACCCCGAGGTTCCGTCTTCCGCCGGCGTGAGCGAGCGCGACCTCGACCAGATCGCGGCGCTCGGGATGAGCGCGATCCGGTTGCTCGTTCACTGGAGCGCCCTCGAGCCCGCTCGCGGCACGTTCAGCGAGGCCTACCTGGAGCGCGTTCGACGCGTGGTCGACTGGGCGCGCGCGCGGGGGCTCTACGTGATCCTCGACATGCACCAGGACGCATGGGGGAAATTCGTGAACACGGCGCCGGACGAGGTCTGCCCCGAGCCGTTCGCGCCCAACCAGGGCTGGGACGGCGCTCCCGAGTGGGCGACCCTCACCGACGGCAAATGGCGCTGCCGCTTCCAGACGCGCGAGCTTTCCCCGGCGGTCATGACCGCGTGGGAGAGCTTCTGGAACGACCGCGACGGCATCCAGCAGGAGCTCGTCGACACCTGGGCGTGGCTCGCGCGGAGCTTCCGCGACGATCCCACGGTGGCGGGCTACGACCTGCTCAACGAGCCCAACTGGGGACTCGACTACTCGTACACCGTGCTGTCGCGAAAGCCGGCGTTCCAAGCGCGTGCGTTGGCCGCGATCCGCTCGGCCGAGCGTCCGGAGCTGCGCAAGATCGTGTTCTTCGAGCCCACGGCGGTGTGGTCGGCGGTGCCGACCGAGACTCCGGTGCCCTTCACCGACGACGACTCGACCGTCTTCGCGCCGCACATCTACGCCGAGTCGATCACCGCCGATCTGGCCTTCTTCCCGGAACCCGTCTTCTTGTTGCGCGCGAGCTTCGAGGAGGCGAGGCGCGAGGCCGCGACGTACGGCACCACGTTCTGGTCCGGCGAGTGGGGCTGGTTCGGCGATCCGGCGAGCTCGTACACCGCGCGCTACGCCGCGCTCGAGGACGAGTTCCAGGTCGGCGGCGCGTGGTGGTCGTGGCGCGGCGCCTGCGGCGACCCCCATGCGGTGTCGTGGCCGAGCGGTGCGTACGGCGACTTCAACGGCAACCTGCTGCTGAGCCGCTGCAAGGATCCGGCGAATCTCGCCGGCATCGAGGTCGGGCTCGTCGAGCCGAACGCGCGGGTGCTGTCGCGGCCGTATCCGCGCCGCTTCCCGGGGCGCATCACCTTCACCTCCGACCCTGCGACGCGGCGCCTGGACCTGCGCGGCGAATCCCACGCCGGCGAGGCGCCCTTCGAGGTGTGGATCCCGGGCGACGGCGAGCCGGCGCTGACGCTCGCGGGCCTCGCTGCCGAGCCCCTCGAGCGCGTCGCGGGCGGCTGGATCCTGCGCGCGCGCCCCACGGCCGACACGATCACGCTCGTGGCCGTGGGCAGCGACTGAGCGCTCGCCCATCCGGGCCGCCCATCCGGGCTGCTTGCCCATCGGACGGTGCTGGAGCGACAAGGGCGACACGGGCGATCCTCTGGTCGCACCGCGTGCGCGCTCCGCCGCGCGAGGGAAGAGCGATGCGAGGTCGTTGGCCGAGCCGTTACGCCGTTTGCGCCGTCGTGATCGTGGCCGCCATCGCGGACCCGGCGGGTGCGGTCACCCGCCGCGCGTTCGTGACCTCGTCGGCGGGCACCGGCAACTTCGCGAGCTGGCCAGGCAATTACGACGGTGGGCTCACCGGCATCGCGGCCGCCAACTCGATCTGTCAGACCACGGCGTTCTTCTCGAGCCTCACGGGGGTGGCGTCCGCGTTCCTCTCCTATCGCGCCTGGGTCTCCGTCTCCGGTACCGACGCCTACTGCAACGTGCTCGGGCTCACCGGCACCGTGGAAGGCAATTGCGGCCAGGTCGGCGTGCTCCCGCAAGGCGGGCCGTGGCGCCTCTCCAACGGCGCCACGCTCTTCACCGAGACCCTCGACGAGGTGGTGAACGGCAATCCCAAGATCTACTTTCCGGCGCTCGCCGACGAGAACTTCACGCTCTTCACCGACGTCACGGACGCGCAGTACTGGACCGGCACCGGCAAGGACGGCATCGGAGGAGTCGCCAACTGCAACGACTGGACGTCGAGCCTCGCCGGGACCAACGGTGAGCTCGGCACGGGGCTCGGTACCTCGGTGCTCTGGACCGACGTCCGATCCCTGCCCTGCGACCAGCCGCGACGCCTGCTCTGCATGGAGATGGGCGCGGGCGATCCCGCGTCGAGCAGCTGGACGTCACCGGGCTCGATCGTGTTCGTGACGTCGGACCAGCATCCCGCCAAGCTCGGCAACGATCCACTGGCGGGCTCGGAGGTGGGTGTCGCCGCTGGCGACGCGATCTGCCAGGCGCGCGCCAGCGCCGCGCACCTGCCGGCGCCGAGCTCCTTCGTCGCGTGGCTCTCGGACTCCTCCACCGAACCCTCCACGCGCATCACCTCGAGCGGCCCGTTTCGCCGCATCGACGGCATCGCGGTGGCGTCCTCGAAGGCCGATCTCGTGGACGGCGCACTCACGACCACCATCCATCAGACGGAGGTCGGCACGTATCTCGACAGCTCCTCCACGTTCCTGAGCGGCACCGACGCGTTCGGGCATTCGAATGGCGACGACTGCAACGGCTGGACCACCAGCTCGGGGTTGCTCGCGGGCCTCGGCACCGCCGCGCTCGCACGCACCGCCGACTGGTCCGAGAGTCCCACCGGTGGCGTCGGCAACTGTGCAAGCTCGGCCCGACTGGTGTGCATCGCGAACACCGTGACGGTGTTCTGGGACGGCTTCGACTACACGGGCGATACCGCGCGCTGGTCGGGGAGCTCGCCCTGAGCCGGCGCCGCCGAACGCGTGTCGCCGGCGTGCCGCTGGCGCGCGGATCGCATCGCGCCGGACCCCATCCTTGCCCATGACCTCCGCCATCGGCCGCCGCGCGTTCGTGCGAGCGAGCGGTGCGTTCGGCGTGCTGGCGCTGCTCCCCGATTGCGGCAACGGCGGCTCGACGGACGGCGGGCGCTTCCTCGATCGCCACGAGCTCGAGACGCTGCGCGCGGTCACGGCCCGCCTGATTCCCGGGCCGCCCGAGGATCCCGATCCCGGCGCGGTCGAAGCGGGCGCCGCCGAGGCCATCGACCGACTCCTCGGCGCGTTCACGTTCCGCGTCCCGCCGATCCATGCGGGCGGCCCCTTCTCCGACCGCGCCGGCGCGACGCACGACGATTTCGCCTCGTTCGTGCCGCTCGACGCGTAGACCGAGCTCGGCTGGCGCATCCGCATCGAGGGCTCGCGCGGCCTGCCCGAGCGCGAGCTCGCCGGTCCCGGGGTCGGGTTGCAGGAGGTTTACCGTGCGGGGCTCGCGCGCCTGGACGTACGTGCGCGCGAGCGCGCCGGCGTCGCGTTCGTCGCGCTCCCGAGCACCGAGCAAGACGCACTGCTCGGCGACCGCGGCGACGACGCGTTGCAGGAATTCGTCGGCACGGCGCTGATGAACACCCTCGAGGCGACGTACGGTCCACCCGAGTACGGCGGCAATCGCGACGGCGTCGGATGGCTCGCGGCACGCTGGGACGGCGACGTCGAGCCGCGCGGCTACGACGACGCGGAGGTGAGCGAACCGAGCGGCGTCACGACCACGCTCGACGCCGCCTCCGCGGCGGCGCTAGTCGAGCGCTTCCTGGGCGCGCTCGCCGCCTCGCGCCTGCGGCACGCGGGCGCCATCCCGTCGCGACGCTCCTCGCGGGTCGCGCGATGAGCCAGCGCTCGGTGGTCATCGTCGGCTCGGGCGCCGGCGGAAGCGTCGCCGCGTGGGCGCTCGCCACCGCCGGCTGGTCGGTGCTGGTGCTCGAGAAGGGGCGCAATCTCTTTCCTGGCCTCGGCACGGCTGCCGGCTACCGCTCGCTCTTCGGCAACGACGAGGTCAAGGCCAGCCGCTACTTCGAGAACCAGGACGTGAACCTGGAGCCGCGCAGCGCGCGCACCCAGGCGGAGGCTGCCGCGGGCACGGCGCGCTCGTTCGTCGGCGACGTCAACAACCTCCCCACCACCGTGGGCGGCGGCACGGTGCATTGGGACGCCAAGACGCCGCGCTTCTGGAAGCAGGACTTCCAGGCGCTCTCGCTCCACGGCCCGGTGCCGGACGCGAACGTCGCCGACTGGCCGATCGGCTACGACGACCTGGCGCCCTATTACGACGAGGTCGAGGCTCGCCTGGGCGTCCAGGGCGACCTCGCCCGAATGCCCGCGACGACACTCGCGCAGGCACCGCGCACGCGCCCGTTCGCGATGCCGCCCAATCCCCCGATGTACGGCGGCACGCTGCTGGCGGAAGGCGCCAAGCGGCTCGGCTACCACGCCTATCCGTTCCCGATGGCGGTGAACTCGCGCGAGTTCGACGGCCGGCCGCGCTGCAACTCGTGCGGCTTCTGCTCGGGCTTCGGCTGCCCGATCCTGGCGCGCGGCGATGCCGCCGTGTCGTTCCTTCACCAAGCGCTGCTGGCCGGCGCCGAGCTGCGCTCGCGCGCGTTCGTCCAGCGGATCGAGACCAGCAGCGACGGCAAGCGCGCCACGGGCGTCACGTACCGCGACGAACGGGGCCGCGAAGAGCACGTCAGCGCCGACGTGGTGATCCTCGCGGCCTCGGCCATCGAGACCGCGCGCCTGATGCTGCTCTCGGCCACCGCCGCGCACCCCGACGGGCTCGGCAACCGCTCGGGCCAGCTCGGCCGCAACCTCATGTTCCACTTCTTCACCCTCGGTATCGCGCTCTTCGAAGAGGAGGTCCATGCGTGGCGCGGCCCGTCGAGCACCTTCACGCTCGACGATTTCGTGGGGCCGGATCTCGGCCCGCGGCTCGGCTCCGCGGCGAAGGACGCGGGCCTGCCGTACCTCAAGGGTGGGATCCTGGAGGTGGGCGGCGCTTTCCTGCTGCTGCAGGAGGCCGAGCTCTACGCCTCGTTGCCGGGAGTGTGGGGAAAGCCGCTCAAGGACCTGATCCGACGCGGGCTGATCCGGAACCACACCGCTGGTGTGTCGATGGTCGGCGAGGACATGCCCCAACTGGGGAATCGCGTGGACCTCGATCCCGAGATCCGGGACGTGTTCGGCCTACCCGTGCCGCGCGTCACACGCAGCGCCCATCGCTTCGAGATCGCGGCCTCGAAGGCGATCGGCCCGGAGCTGGGTGCGATCTGCAAGGCCGCGCCCGGCGCGACGGCGGGCTTCTGGGTTCCGATCGGCCTGCTCGCGGAGTGGACCGCGTCGAGCCAGCTCTTAGCCGGGCCCGCCTCGACCGCGCACATCCTGGGGACGGCGCGCATGGGAAGCGATCCCTCGACCTCGGTGGTCGACGGCTTCGGTCGCGTGCACGAGCTCGACAACCTGCACGTCGCCGACGGCGCGGTGTTCGCGACCTCGGGTGGGTTCAACCCGACGCTCACGATCATGGCGCTGGCGTTGCGCATGGCGCAGCACCTCGGCGCGTGAGCCCGCGAGAGGTCAGCGGCGAGAGCGACCGCGCGCGAGCTCGCCTGCGCCCAGGAAGTCGAGATCGAAGCGCGCGAAGCGGATGTCGAGCCCCACCGAGCCCCCGGTGGCGCCGGCGCTCTCGTAGAGGAGGCCGATGCTGCCGTCGTCGAAGGCCGTGAGCACCGAGTACTGGGAGAAGCCCGGCTCGATCGGCGTCTCGTGGTCCCACGTCGCGCCTTCGTCGGTGCTCAGCCAAACCCGGACGCCGTGACGCAGACCGAGCGGCTGGTTGCTCAGAATGCCGCTGTGGAGGAGGACGTCGTGCGCGTCACCGGCGCGGCGCGCCGCGTAGCGCAGCACGCTCGCCATGACCGGCGGCATCGCGAGGCCGTCGCGCGGCTCGCCCCACGTCTCGCCGCCGTCGCTGCTCGACTGAACCCGGCGCGTGCCCGCGCGGCGCGCGTCGAGCTCCACCGTCCCGTCGACGAGCTCGACGACCTGCGACTCGTCCGTGCCGGGCTCGGGCACGCCGCCTCGCCGCCAGGTGGCGCCGCCGTCGTCGCTCAGCATCGCCCAGCTCCCCTCGACCTCGTCGCGCGTGTACCAGCCCGGCACGATCATGCGGCCGCGCGGCGCGGACGCGGTGCCCCACGCGGAGACGATGGCGCGTCCCGGTCCCAGCGACGAGACCCGCCAGCCCTCGTCCTTGACGTCGCGGGTCAGCTCGCGAGGAGCGCTCCAGGTCGTTCCGTCGTCGTCGCTGGTCGTCGCCCAGATCGACGCGGCCTCCGACCCGAAACCCGGGGGTAGATCGAGCTCGCCGCCGGGGCTCGCCGGACGGCGGTTGAAGAAGAGCCACACGGTGGACGCGCGGTCCCCGTGGGGAACCACGAGCGCCGTGGGGTTGTGCGCGTCGCCCTCGCCGTTCTCGGCCAGCACCGCGGTGCGCGACCACGTCCGTCCGCAATCGCGGCTCTGCTTCATCACCACGTCGATGCGACCGGCGCCGGGATCCGCGAGGCTCTGGCGCGCCTCCGCGAACGCCAGCACCACGCCGCTCGCCGTCGTGACCACCGCCGGGATGCGGAACACCGGGTACCCATCGACGCCCGTCCCGAACATTCCCCCCTGGAACGCGGTGCTCTCCTCGAACGCGGGGCTCGCCGCGAGCGGACAGACCGTGGCGGCGATCGAGGGGAGCTCCGATCGCGATTCCCCGCAGCCGGCCGCCGCGAGCGCGGCGAGCACGACGCGCACGCATCCTCGGGTCACGGGAGGCCTTCGCGCGTCGCCGGTCTCGCGAACAGCGCGAGCACGCGGCGGCGCGCCGGCTCGCCCAGCACACGCGCCACGGCGATCGGCCAGCGGACGCGGCGCGGGAACATGTGGTGCGAGCGCTCCCGCTCGATCGCCCCGAGCATCTCGCGCACCGCCCGCTCCTTCGAGATGACGAGCGCCCGCGACGGCACCTCGGCCACGTCGAGCCCCTCGGTGTAGGTGAACCCGGGGTAGAGCGCGACGAAGCGGATCGGAGTGTGCGCCAGCTCGATACGACAGGTGTCGATCAGCATCCGCCCCGCGGCCTTCGCGGCGCTGTAAGGACCGGACTTGGGAAGCCCGAAGCTGCCCGCCGGCGAGCCGGTGTACGCGATCACCCCGCCGCGCTCGCGCAGGTGATCGACGAGCGGGCAGAGAAAGCTCACCAGCGTGTCGTAGTTGGTGCGCATCGTGCGCAGCACCTCCGCCGCGGTGATCGCGGTCATGTGCTGGGCCGCCGTGCCACCGGCGTTGAGCACCGCGACGTCGATCGAGCCGAAACGCTCCACGGCCGCGGCCACGACCGCCTGCGCCGCCGCCGGATCCGAGGCATCGGCGGCGCGCACCAAGCAGCGGCTGCCGCTCGCCTCGATCTGGTGCGCGAGCTCGACGAGCAAGGCCTCGCGGCGCGCGGTCACGACCAGCGCGTTGTCGCGCTTCGCCAGCTCCACGGCCATGGCGCGGCCGAGCCCCGACGATGCGCCGGTGATCAGGATGGTCTTGCCGGTCAGCTTCACGAGCCACGCTCCTCGCCGCAAGCGACGCCCACGACCAATCGGCCCGCTTGCTTCACGTTCCCCCCGCCGACGCCGGCAAGCCCCAGCCGGCGCCGGCGCTCCACTCGACCGGATCGAGCACCGGCGGCTCGCTGCCGCGCCACAACAGCACCTCGGCGCCCGCCGGCATGGCCACCGCCAGCACGCGCGACGACTCGCGCTCCACCGAGCCGCGTCCCCCGGACCACCGCACGTGAAACCCGTCCGCGAGATCGCTCTCGATGCGGAGGGTCTCGCCCGCCAGGCTGCGCACCGCCACGAGCCACGTCTCGCCGCCGCGACGCAACGCCGAGACCTCGAATCCGCCTTCGGCGCGCAGGTCGCGAAAGGCCGCATCCGGCCACTCGGGCGGCGTGCCCACGAAGAGCCGCACCAGGCCCGGCCGCGATTGGAACACCAGCCGGTGCACCGCATCGGCGGCCGAGAGCGGCGTCTCGATCACCGGGTTGATCGCCGCGTCACTCCAGGACTCGGCGTAGAAGCTGTTGGGCCGGAAGAACGCGAACGCCCGCTCGAGCTGATCGAGGGCTGCGGCCCCGTCGCCCAGCGACGCCGCCACCTTGGCGGCGTACGCGCGGGCGTAGCCGAGAAAATCCGCGCTCTCTTCGCCGAGCGCGAGCCAATGATCGAAGGAGCGCTGGATGAGGGCGCGATCACGCTCGTCGGTCGGATCGAGGATCGGCAGCTCGTCGATCGCGAGCAGGTGCGAGTAGTGACGATGGCCGACGGACTGCGGCAATCCCTCGGCGATCCAGAGACCGTCCGCGGCGCCTTGCGGAAAGCGGATGGAGCCGCGCACCTCGCGCCACGTCTGCGCGAGCGGATCGTCGAGCGACAGGCGCTCGTTCGCCCACAGCAGCGCATCGAGCGCCCACGCCAGCGTGCTCAGCGCGTAGTTCGCATTCGGCATCGAGAAGGGCCGCGAGGTCGGGTACTCGGGCGAGTACGTCGTGGGGAAGTACACGGTGCCGTCCGCGCGCCGCACCATCGCGGAGAGATAGGTGTTCACCGCGCCGCGAAGCAGCGGCACGAGCCGCTCGCGCAGATACGCGTCGTCCCTCGTGACGCCGTAACCCTGCCAGCAACGACGGAGCGCCCACGGCAGATTTCCGAGCTCGAACGTGACGAAGGGTTGCATGCCGACCACGCTCACCAGGTCGTGACTGGAGGTGCGACCCACGTGGTACATGGGCGTGTAGCGTCGCGGGACGAATGGACCGACGTTGGTCTCCAGGTTGCCGCGGTAGTCCCACAGCGAGTCGCAGAGCGAATCCAGCTGCGCGAGGCGTCCCGCCGTCACCACCGGCGAGTAGCTCAGCTCGACGTTCAGGTTCCACCAGGTGCCAGGCCAGCCCGAGGGCGCGAGCCACGGTCCTTGGTTGTCGAGCACCACGCCGCCGGAACGCGTGGCGGAGGCGTGCTTGTACATCTGCAGCCAGTAGAACGATTCCACGCGGCGATCGGGAAGCGCGATCCAACCCGCGGGCCAGTAGTCGTGCCACCACGCGCGATGCTCCGCGACCAGCGCGTCGAGCCCGCGCAGCTCAGCGGCGCGCACGCGCTCGACGGCGACGTCGGCGGCACCCGTCGAATCACGGATCGGCTCGAACGCGAGCGTCGCCACGCGCCGCCCCGGCGCGAGCTCCACGACCTGCCACGCCGTGCCGTGCTCACCGCGATCGAGTGGCAACGGCTGAGCGATGCGCTCGATGGTGCCCACTCGCGAAACCGACGGCTCGACGGGCACGAGCATCCGCGGCAAGGGATCGCCCGCGATCGCGTAAGGCGCGGGGATCGGCGCTTCCGGCTCGAAGGCGAGCGCGGCACCGGTCTCCGCGCCGCTCGCCACGATCTCCACGACCAGCGTGCGCTCCGTCGCGGCGGTGAAATGCCGGAGCGCGAGCTCGCCCCGATCGGTCGTCACCGTGGCGCGCACCTCCGCGTTCCACAGATCGATGCGGCCGCGAAAGCTCGTGATCGCGCCGACCGGACGCAGCGTCAGCCGACCGATCGGCACCCGCGGCAGATACGAGATGCTGGGCGAGAGCGGGAACGAGCCGTCGGCCTGGTTGTCGCCCAGCTCGAAGACGAGCTTGCCGGGCGCTTCCGCGTAGAACGTCGAGCCGAGAAAGCCGTTGCCCGTGAAGAGCGACTCGCCCCACGCGCGCGGCAAGGCCTCCCAGGTGGGATCTGCGCGCTCGAGGGTCGCCGGCCAGTCGACGTTCCCGGCGAGCAGCTCGCCCTGCGCCGTCGGCGCGGCCGATCCGCCACAGCCGGCGAGCAAGACGACGAGCCCCAGGCGGGCCCATGTCGATCGCTGCGCGCGGACGTTGCTGGCCATCCCGCCAGCGATGATAGTTTCGCCCCGCATGCGCGCCCAGCGCGCGCTGCCGCGCCCGCCCGCGCGGCACGACCAGCGCACCGATCGCCCATGGATCACCTCCGTCCCGACACCTGGTTCATCGCGTCCGCGACGCGGGTCGCCGGTTGCGCCGCGTGGCTGGCGGGGTGGCTCGTCCTGGAAGCGCTCTGGTACCGGCGCACGCGCACGTCGTGGGATCCGCGGAACGTGGCGCTCAGCCTCCAGACCGCCGTCGTCGTGGGCACGGTGCAAGTGCTCGTCAGCCTGGCGCTCGCGCCGCTGCTCTGGCGGGTGTGGCCGTATCGGTTCTGGACGCTTTCGATGGATGCGTTCGGGCACTGGGCGCTGGCGTGGACGGTCGTGGACTTCGCCTACTACTGGATCCATCGCGCGTTGCACGCCACGCGCATCGGCTGGGCGCTGCACGCACCGCATCATTCCAGCCTGCAGGTCACGATGCTGGACAGCCTGCGTTTCTCGTGGGGCGAGCAGCCGGTGGGCGTGCTCGCGTACGGGATCCCGCTGGTCCTGCTCGGCGTTCCGCCCTACGTCGCGGCGCTCTTCTACGGGTTCGTGTCGCTCTTCCAGCTCGTCGTCCACACCGAGATGAGCTGGTCGCTCGGCGCCCTCGATGGCCTCGTCTACACGCCCGCCGCGCACCGCATCCACCACTCGAGCGCGCGCGCCGAGGCCGACTCGAACTTCGGCGGCTTCTTCGTGCTCTTCGATCGGCTCTTCGGCACGTACACCCGCACGCGCCCCGCCGACCGGCCGGCCGCTTACGGTCTGCCCGATCGCCGAGCGACCACCCTCGGCGAGATCGCGTTCGGCGAGCTGCGCGACGTGATCGCCGGGCTCCGTGCGACCCGGGGCCTCACCGCCAAGATCCGCTTCGCGTTCACTCGCCCTTGACCCGTTCGAAGCGACGCACGCCCAGGGAGCGACCCGCGTGACCCGGAACCCGATTCGCCGCACCCGCCGCGCGCTGCTGATCGCCACGCTGTGGCTCGCCGCGAGCTGCGGCTCGGATCCCACTTCGCGCGCGCTGCCCCCCATCGAGCGCGACGCCGACGGCCGCTGGACCGCCGCCAGCGCCCAAGCCTGGTACGACGCCCAACCGTGGCTGGTGGGCGCCAACTTCATCCCGTCGACGGCGATCAATCCGCTCGAGATGTGGCAGGCTGAAACGTTCGATCCGCAAACCATCGACCGCGAGCTCGGCTGGGCGGCGGCCGTCGGCATGAACGTGATGCGGGTGTTCCTTCACGACCTGCTCTGGGACCAGGACGCCGAAGGCTTCGTGAAGCGAATCGATCGCTACCTCGCGATCGCCGACCGCCACGGCATCCGCACCATGTTGGTGCTCTTCGACAACGTCTGGGACGCCGAGGCGCACCTCGGCCCCCAGCCGGAGCCGGTGCCCGGCGTCCACAACTCGGGCTGGGTGCAGAGCCCGGCCAAGCAAGAGACGCTCGCGTTCGCCAACGATCCGGTGCTGCGCGCGCGGCTCGAGCGCTACGTGCGTGGCGTGATCGGCGCGTTCCGCGACGATCGCCGCGTGCTCGCGTGGGACCTGCTCAACGAGCCCGGCAACTCGAACATCCACACCGGTTGCCTGCCGCTGCTCGAAGCGAGCTTCCAGTGGGCGCGGGACATGGCGCCCAGCCAGCCGCTCACGGCCGGATCGTGGTTCCTCCAGACCTGGGCGCAAGTGTCGAAGACGTCCCTCGATCTCTCCGACGTCGCGACGTTCCACAACTACGACACCGAGCCCGACACCGCCGCCGTGATCGCGCGGCTGCGCCGCTTCAGCGATCGCCCGCTCATCTGCACCGAATACATGGCGCGCACCGTGGGCAGCACCTTCCAGACCCATCTGCCGCTCTTCCGCGACCAGCGCGTGGGCGCCATCCACTGGGGCCTCGTTGCGGGCAAGACCCAGACGATCTGGCCATGGGGATCGCTGCCCGACCCCGACGCCACCGAGCCGCCGATCTGGTTCCACGACGTCTTCCGTGCCGACGGCACTGCGTACGACGCGGCGGAGACCGAGCTCATCCGTGCCATCACCGCGGACGTGAACGGCCGAGAATGAGAGGCGCGTGGCGCTTCGCGCTCGCCGCGCTCCACGTGGCGCTGGCTGCGTGCGAGGCCGGCCCTCGGTCGATGCCGGACCCTGCCGCGACGCCCGCGCTACGCGTCGTCGACGGACGACTGGTCGACTCCCACGGTCGCCAGCGGCTGCTGCGCGGCGTGAACGTGAAGGCGTTCGGCGTGTTCGATGCGAGCTTCGACGACGGCCGCAAGCCCACCCAGCAGGTTGCGCCCTTCGAAGCGAACGACGCACGCGAGATCGCACGCCTCGGGTTCGATTTCGTGCGGCTCTGCGTGAGCTGGAGTGGGCTCGAGCCCGAGGAAGGCGCCTTCTCCGGGCCGGCGCTCGCGCGCCTCGACGAGGTGGTCGGGTGGCTCGTCGACGCCGGGCTCTACGTGCTCGTCGATTTCCACGAGGACGCCTGGTCGAAGGAGATCGGCGAGGACGGCGCGCCGCTGTGGGCGATCGTTCCGCCGCCTCCGGCGCTTCTCGAAGGGCCGCTCTGGCCGGGGCCGGATCTCCCGTGCCCGTGCACGGGCGACGGCAATCAGCGACGCACGTCGATTCCGGTGCTCGCGGCGTTCGCGTCCTTCTTCGAGAACCGCGAGCGAATCCAGGAGCGCTTCGTGCCGGTCTGGCAGCGGGTGGCGCGCCGCTACGCCCACGAGCCCGCGGTGATCGGCTACGAGGCCATGAACGAACCGGTCGTCATCCACGTCGCCCACGGCGCCGATCGCCTGGAGGAATTCCATCGGCGCATGGTGGCGGCGCTGCGCGCCGTGAGCCCGCGGCAGGCGTACTTCCTGGAGCCGGACGTGGTGACCCGGAACCTCTTCTGGACGGCGCCTGGCCCGCGGCAGCCGTTCCCCGACGACAACGTCGTGTATGCGGCGCACCTCTATCCGTACGCCTTTCCGAGCGAGCCGGCGGAGCGCGCGACGGCCCTCGAACGCACGTTCGACGCGCTCCTCGACGAGGCCGCGGCGTGGGGCGCGGCGCCGCTCCTCGGCGAATGGGCCACGGCGATCGACTCGCCTGCGGAGGTCCCGGCGATCGACACCTTGACTGGCGAGCTCACCCGGCGTGCGATCGGGTGGGCGCTCTGGCAGTGGAAGGACTACGGCAGCCCCGATCCGCCGCCGGGCTCGGGATCGATCGTCGACTACGACTGGGCCGAGCGCCGCTGGATCATCAACCAGCCGGGCACCGACACACTGACGCCGCCGATCGCGTTCGCGGTGCCCGGCAAGCTGGTCGCGCAGGACTACGACACGGCAGCGCGCCGGCTCACGATCACCTTCGAGGCCCGCGGTGGCGAAGGCCCCGCCGTGCTGTCGGTACCCGAGCACGCGAGCGCTCGCGGCTTTGCCGTCCGCGTGGACGGCACACCGGCCGAGACGCGGCTCGATGCGGCCACGCGCCGGTTGGCCGTATCCTGGAACGGCGCACCGGGCCGTCACGAGATCGACGCCGACTTCGATTGATCGTACGCCGCGCGGTCGCGAGGTCGCGGCGCCGCCGGAATGGATCGAGAGGCGAGAGGGACGCAGATGCCGCGCTTCGAGATCGGTCACGGCGTCGTCCGCGGCTTCGTCGCGGCGGTCCTCGTCGCCGCGTCCGCGGTCGGTCTCGGCTGCGGCGCGTCGAACGACTCCGCCGCGACTCCCGAAGTCCACTACGAGCCCTACACCTACCTCGACCTGCGCCGTCCCGACGCACCCGACGTCGAGGTGATCGTGGCCGACCCCCACGTGATCGAGGTCGCTCACCGCTGGTACCTCTACGGCACCTCGAGCGGCGATGGCTTCGAGTGCTGGTCGAGCGACGACCTCGCCGATTGGCGCTACGAAGGCCTGGTTTGGCGGCCGGTTCCCGGCTCGTGGAACGACCAAGGCAACTTCTGGGCGCCGCACGTGCAGGTCGCGCGCGACGGCTACTACCTCTACTACACCGCGAATCTGCGGATCGGCGTGGCTTTCTCGCCCTCGCCGACCGGCCCCTTCGAAGAGCTGCGGGACGGGCCGCTGGTGGGCGACGGGGCTGGCGGAGTCGGCGACGGTCGGAAGCCATTCGCCGACGGCCCGTTCTGGTTTCTGGATTTCGACGAGAACGCGATCGACGCGGCCGTGTACGCGGGCGGTGACGGCTCGCTCACGCTCTATCTCTCACGCAACGTGCCGTGGTCGGTGATCCAGGCGATCCCGATGGTGGACTACGCGACCCTCGCCGACGAGCCGCCGCGAACGCTCCTCGATGGCCAGCTCACGAGCTGGGAAGGGGCGGTGCGCGAGGGCCCGTTCGTGATCGAGCACGCAGGACGGATCCATCTCATGTACTCGGGCAACTTCTACTGGTCGCCCAGCTACGCGATCGGGGACGCGGTCGGCACGAGCCCGCTCGGGCCGTTCCAGCGCCGCCCCGACAACCCGATTCTCGCCGCGACGCCGAGCGGCGCGCTGGTCGGCCCCGGTCATCACAGCGTCGTGGCGGGTGCCCACGACGACCTGCTGATGTTCTTCCACACCAAGGTCTCGTCGGCGAACGGCGACGAGCGGCGGGTGCGTTACGTGCCGATCTCGTTCGATGCCGACGGTCGCGTCCAGCTCGAGGTTCCACCGCCATGATCACCCGCGAGAGTCCGAGGATCCCCACCACGACACGAGCCCGCAGCGTGCTCGCCACCTGCTCCGCGCTCGTCGTCACGGCGGCGTGTGGAGGCTCCCAGAACCACACCGCAACGCCGCCGAGCGGAGCCACGGTGGGGCGCCGTGTGGACTTGACTGGGTTCCCCCGCGTCCCGAAATGCTCGGTGCCCATCGCGACCCTCCCCGACGAGAGCGCAGCCGAGAGTTGTGGGGCAAGATCAGCCAGGCGACACCCCCCCCGGAAGTCCCGGCGGGCCACGACGCTGACCACCGTGCCCGTGGAGAAATCCCCCGCTGCGTGAGCGCATGGCGGAACGCGACGATGCGATGGATGCGATGAATACATGGGCTGGAGAGTCGGGCGGCGCGAGCTGCTGCGACGCAGCGACCCCACCGGACCGCCTCGTCCGCATGACTGCGAAGCGGTGCTGGGTCTCTTGTGGACACCGGGTGGGGATTGAATGCGGCTTGCTTTTCTTGACCTTGACGGCTGCACGGCTCGATGGCCCCGGATACCTTCCGGTCGCCGGTGACCTCGATGAGCCGTATCGCCGGTGCCAACAGCGGACGAACCGAAACCGAGGTGTACCCGCCGGGCCCTGCTGCATCGCGAGGAGAGTCACTGCATGAGATCACGTCACATTGGAATTCTCGGGCTTCTGCTCGCGCAGCTCGTCGGCGTCGTCGAGGTCGCGCGTGCCGTCAGCCCGTCGGTGTTCGTTCCAGAACGCGTATCGAGCGGTCCTGCTGTCTCGGAGGCGTCGATTCGCGAGATGTCGCTCGCGCTGCAGCTTTCACCGCTCGCGGCCAACGCGCCCAACATCGTCCTCTCCCGTCCCGACGGCACCACCTTCGACGTCACTCGCTCAGGCTTCGAGCGGCGTGGACCGACGAGCTACACATGGCGGGGTTACGTGGGATCGAAGGTTTCGCCCACCGGCGACGTCACCCTGACCGTCGAAGAGGGTCTACTCGCCGGGCTCGTGACGCTGACGGATGGTGTGTACGAGATCGTGCCGCGAAACGACGGTTCGTCGGTCTTGGCAGAGCTCGACCAGAGCCGCTTTCCGCGGTGTGCGGCCGACGACACGCCTGCGCCGACGATCCCGGCGCTGCAACCGCCGGCCTCGTCGACCGAACGTTTCGCAGCTGCGGCGAACGCCTCCACCGAGGTCGATGTGCTCTCTGTGTACACCGCCGCCGCGCGCGATGCGGCGGGTGGCGACAAGCCCATGCGCGCTACCATTCGAGCCGCTGTCGACGCCGCCAACACGTCCCTCGCCGCGAGCCAGGTCGACGCACGGCTGAATCTCGTGCACACGGCGCTCGTGAGCTACGTGGAAGGAGGGAACTCGAGCTCCGACCTCGCCTGGGTTGGCACCGATCCAGGCGTCCAAGCGCTGCGCAATCGGTACTTCGCGGACATGGTCAGCTTGATCGTCAACACGTCCGACGCGTGTGGACGCGGATACGTGATGCGCTCGGTCGGAACATCGTTCCAGTCACTGGCATTTCAGACCACGTTGCGCACCTGCGCGGTGGGCAACCTGAGCTTCGCGCACGAGCACGGCCACAATCTCGGGAGCGAGCACGATCCCGCGAACGGCGTACAACCGCCGACGTCGGCGTCCTATCCGTGGTCGTATGGACACTTCGTGAACGGCGTGTTCCGCACGGTCATGTCATACGACACCGAATGCACCCTCGGCTGCCCTCGGGCGCAGCGTTTCTCCAACCCCAACGTGAGCTACAGCGGCTTCGCGACCGGAATCGCCGACCAGCGCGACAACCATCGCACCTTGAATTCGACGATGCCGATCGCCGCGAGCTTCCGCGTCGCGGTGCAGGCCGCCGATCGAGTGGGTGATCTCGACGGCGACAGCCAAGACGACGTCTTGGGTCCCGTGCCCAGCGCCTCCGACGCTGTCGTGTCGCTCTCCTTGGGCGGACCCTTCGGCCATCCGAGCGGCTGGACCTCCGAAACCGACGGCGACGATGGCTGGTACGTGGGCGATTTCACCGGCGACGCCGTGACGGACGTGCTGCGGTTCGAATCGGGTGTGTGCGGTGCCCGGGTGCTCTTCTCCAACGGCACGGCGTTGGCGTCGACGTCACCCGCAGGGTGCTGGACGGGCCTCGGTCGTGGCGATGATGGCTGGTACGTCGGCGATTTCGACGGCGACGGCCGCGACGACATCTTCCGCTACGTCGCCGGCAATTGCGGCGCCGACATGTTGCTCTCCGACGGGACCGCGTTCGTACGCGGCACCGTCGCCTGTTGGACGGGCCTCAACCATGGCGACGATCACTGGCGCGTGGGTGACTTTGATGGCGACGGTCGCGACGACATCTTCCGTTTCCAATCCGGCATCTGTGGCGCGGACGTGTTGGTGTCCGATGGCACGTCGTTCGTACGTGGAGCGATCGGCGGATGCTGGACCGGGCTCGGCCAGGGGGATGACGGCTGGTACGTCGGCGACTTCAACGGCGATGGACGGGACGACCTCTTTCGCTACATCGCCGGCAACTGTGGCGCCGACATGTTGCTCTCGAGCGGCACGGCGTTCGTGCGCGGCGCCGTCGATTGTTGGACGGGGCTCGGCCATGGAGACGACCACTGGCGCGTGGGTGATTTCGACGGCGACGGACGCGACGACATCTTGCGCCTCGATGTCGGCAAGCCCGACGTTCTGCTTTCCAACGGTGACAGCTTCTGCCACGACTGCGACGGCGACGGCCTCCTCAACAGCGACGACAACTGCCCGCGCGCCGCAAATCCCAACCAAGAGGACGGCGATCACGACGGCGTGGGCGATGCCTGCCTCCCGCGCTCGGTGTTCCGCGACGGCTTCGAAAACGGCGACCTCTCCGAGTGGTCCGGGTCGAGCGGCGACTCGACGTGACTTGCCACGATCTCGAGGGGAATGCCTTTCCGACACACGACGTGAAGGAGATTCGCTTCTACAGCGGATGACGCTCAGAGACGAGCAGCGAGAGCTGATCTTCTGCCGGGCCATGCAGGCGTTCCCAAGCGTCGACCTCGGCCTCAACCTCAGCGCCCCGATCGAATACGACGACTCGGCCGCCTGCGATCGAGTCGTGGTCGGATCCTGGAACGCGGATCACCCGTGCGTCGCCACGATCTCGGGTGCCAGCATCAGCGCCCGGTGCGACGTCGGGAAGTAACGCTGCGTCGGCCTCCAGAACGGCTTCGCCGAGTGCGTCTTCCAGGGCACCACTACGGTCACGATCGCCGGCACGACGAGCGAGGGGCCCGACGACAACGGGGTGACCCACGTGAATGCAAGCGACTCGCAGATCGGCGCGCCCGTGACGAGGTGTCGATCGGAGTACGGCTACGATTCATCGCCCTGCATCCACCGACCGAACGGCACGCCGGTCACACCGAACGACGCCTGCGCCGTCGCGCCGCGAGCTCGTGGAGATCACGCATCCACGCGCGCTTGCCGGTGGCCTCGGCGTACGGACGCGAATGGGCGAGCATGTAGGCGCGAGCCAGTCCCGCGAACGGGCGGATCAGGTGACGCGCCGGACCGACCAGCGCGCGAAGCTCGTCGAGATAGGTCTGGAAGCCGTGCTGCCGATAGCGAAGCAGCGCCTCGCTCTCGTCGCTCTCGAGCCAGTCGGAGTAGAACATCCGCTCGCCGAAGGCCGCGCGGGGAAGCGGTGCGATCCCGAGCACGCCGAGCGCCGCGTTGAAGAAGTCCCGGTAGTCCATGCGCGTCGCGGCGCCGCCACCGATGAGCAGGACCTGGCCGTCCAGATCGCTCCGTCCCACGGTGTTGGCGAGGGCGAGCGCCACGTCGCGCGGGTGGGTGAACTCGATGTGGACCTCGGGATGGAACTCGAAGAGGAACGGGCTCACGCTCGCGAGCGAGATGGGCGGCGCTGCGGCGAGACGGAAGATCACGTGCGGCAAACCCGAGTCACGAAGCAGCGTCTCGCACTCCACCTTGGTGCGGCTGTAGGTGTCTTCGGGGTGAAGGGGCTCGTCGGCTCGGCGCAGGCCGCGGTTCTCGCGGTTGCGGCCGTACGCGGCGGGCGTCGAGCAGAACACGATCGTGGGCGGCGGCACTCGGGTGCGGCAGGCGTCGACCAGGTTGCGCGTGCCGCCCACGTTCACCGCGAACGCCAGCGCCTCGTTCTCGTCGCTGACAGGCGGCAATACCGCAGCGAGGTGCAGCACGTGGCCGACATCGCCGACGAGCTCGCGAACCAGGCTCGCGTCGCGAATGTCGCCGAAGCGCGCCGTGATCCCCGGGGCCGCGAAGCGCGCCGCCGTCTGGCGGGTCTTCTTCGAGTCGACGTCGAAGGCCACGACCTCGTGGCCGCGCTCGCGAAGCAATCCGACCGTGAATGCTCCGACGTTGCCACACGCACCGGTCACCAGCACTCGCATGCGCTCGTCCTCGTCATTCCGTGGCGAGGGCGCGCGCAACGTCGCGAAACGCCCACAAGGTGTGCTCGATCTCGCGCTCGCCGTGGGCCGCCGACACGAAGAACTTCTCGTGCGCCTTCACGACACCGCGTTCGAGCAGCAGCTCGGTGAAGCGCATGCGCTTGAACACGTCGGCGGCGAGCGAGCTGCGGTGATCGTGGACCGGTTGGTCGGTGAACCACGCTTCGAAGCACGACGGCTCGCCAGTCACCTGCACGGGCACGCCCACGTCGGCGAACGCTTCCCGCAGGCCCTCCATGAGGCGCCTACCGGTGGATTCGATGCGCGCGTACACGCCCGGTTTCTCGAGCTCGGTGAGACAGGCGAGCGCAGCGGTGGCGGAGATGGGATTGGCGCTGAAGGTGCCGCTCGCCATGACGTAGGGCTCGCCGGCGAACTTCCGGAGCGGATTGGCGAAGCGCATGTAGCGCTCGGCGCCGCAGAGCACGCCGATCGGGTGGCCGCCCGAGATGCTCTTGCCCAGCGCACAGAGATCGGGGACGACACCGTAGCGCTCCTGCGCGCCACCGAGCGCCAAGCGAAAGCCCGTCACGACCTCGTCGAACACGAACGGGACGTCGAGGGCGCGCGTGACGTCGCGCAAGCCGGCGAGGAATCCTGGGCGCGGCGGGAACGTGCGCTGGAGCGGCTCGACGATGACGCACGCCACGTCGTCGCGATGCTGCTCGAGGATCCGCACCGCCGCGTCGAGATCGTTCCACGGCGCGATCAGCACCTGCTCGCGGGTGGTGTCGGGGATGCCGTCCGAATTGGGCACGGCGCGCGGGTAGTCGGGTAGCTCGTGGGTCCACTGGTTGCTCATGAGCGACCACTCGCCCATGCCGTGGTAAGCGCCCTCGAATTTGAGCACCTTCGTGCGACCGGTATAGGCGCGGGCGATTCGCACGGCGTAGCCGGTGGCGTCCGTGCCCGAGCACTGGAAGAGCACCTGCTCGGCGCACGGCACCCGCGCCACGATCCGGCGCGCCAGCTCCACCGGCGGCTCGCTCAGGATCAAGTACGTGGTGCCGCCGGCGAGACGATCGCGCACCGCGGCGGTCACCGCGGGATGCGCGTGGCCGAGCACCATCGGCCCCGAGCCGAGCAGATAATCCACGTATTCGTTGCCGCTCAGATCCCAGAGCCGCGGCCCCTCGGCGCGCTGCACCACGAACATGAGCTCGTTGCGGATCGAGGTGCTGCGAAGACCGGTGGGGATGAGCCGGTTCGCATCCTCGACCAACGCCGTCTCCCGGGCGCTGCGTGGCTTGCGCACGTAGCTCACGAGCCCACCCCCCGCCCCTTCTCGCGCTCGATGCCCAAGGCATCCATGTAGGGGCCGAAGCGCTCGTGGATCTGCTCGCGGGTGATGCCGTAGTCGACGCCCTGGTATTGGTGCTTGCCGTGCTTCCCGGGCGGATGGGATCGCTGGTGCTGCTCGAGCGCCGCGCGACCCGCCTCCGAAAGCGGCTGTCCCCAATGGGCGAGTGCCTTCTCCGCGGTGCCGACCGGATCGCGCATGAAGTCGCGGAAATGGACGTCGTAGAAGCGATCGGGGTGACGCTGCCGCGCCGCCAGCGCGCGCTCGGCGGCGACCGCCCACACTTCCATCTGGTGAAGGGCGACCTCGCGGCGCGGCGCTTCGCGCTCCTGCAGCTTCCGAAAATGGGTGCAGAGGCTCACGTACGAGTCGAGGATCGCCGCCGGATCGCGATGGGTCTGGATGATGCACGCGTCGGGGTAGACCTCGAGCAGCGCGTCGATGTGCCGGATGTGCACCGGATACTTGAGCAACCAGCGCTTGCCGCGCTCGTTGGCGCCGATGATCTGCAGCAAGCGACGGTGGCGCCGATACGAGCCCACGTGGTCGCGCGAGCCGTACCACGCCGCGTAGGTGGGCACGTGGTTGCCGACCTCGAAGCAATCGTCCGTGAAGCTCTGCGCCAGGAGGTGCCGGCACTCCTCGGGGCCGCCGGCGGTGATGTGGTGGATCGCCTCCAATCCCTCACCGAGGCCATACATCATCGCCAGCTCGCCGCGCGCGGCCCAGTAGTCCCGACGCATCTGCCAGGTGTGTCGCGGCGGACGCGGCTGCACGTGGGTGGCGAGGAAGAACTCGAGACACTGGGTGTCCGGATTCGCGCCCATCAAGTAGTGGAGCGCTGTGCTGCCGGTGCGCACGATGCCGGTGATGACGAGCGGGCGCTCGATGGGCACAGCGTGGAATTCGGGGTGCTCCTTCCACCATTTGTTCGAGAGCAGCCGGTTGGTGAGCAGACCCACCACCTGGTACTCGGCGAGCCATCGGCCCAGCGGGTGCAACCGCGATTCGTCGTCGTACGAGCCCATCAAGATCTCGAAGGGCTCGCGATAGTCGGTGTCGCCGAAATCGTCGTAGCCGCTGGCTACGCGGATGGCCTTCTCGTGCAGCTCGTCGACGCGCTGGCGCCACGGCTTCACGCGCTTCTCGAATACTTTCCAGATCGGCAGCGTCGCCGACCTCTGGATCAGGTCCATGATCACGGGGCGATCTCCAGTGGCACGGCGCTGGCCTCGAGCTGCCGCGCGGTGAGATGGTCGACGAGCGCGGGAAGGACGCGACGCAAGCCGAGCAGCAAGCGGTTGCCGGAGGGGAACACGATGCACGCTCGATTGCGCGCGACACCGCGCAAGATGGCGCGCGCGGCGGCGGTGGGCGTGATGGGGCGGATCGGCGCCGCCTCGACGGTGGCGCGGTAATCGTATCGACCGATCGGTTCGGCGGCGTCGAAGATGCCGGTGGCGACCAGTCCGGGGCACGCCACCGAGACCCGCACGCCGTAGCGGCGCGCTTCCGCGCGCAGCGCCAGACTGAAGCCGACCACCGCGTGCTTGGACGCCGTGTAGACGCTCGACCAGGGCACCGGCATGAGCCCCGCCGAGGACGCGGTGTTCACGACGTGACCGTGGCGCTGGCGACGCATCACGCGGCACGCCGCACGCGAACCGTGGATCACGGCCAACGTGTTGACGCGCATCATCTTCTCGATCGCGGCCTCGCTCATGTCGGCGAGCTCGCCGCCGGCCACGATGCCCGCGTTGTTGAAGAGGAGATCGAGGCGACCGCGCCGCGCGGCGTGGTCCTCGATCGCGGCGCCGTAGGCGCGGGAGTCGGCGAGATCGAGCACCAGCGGCTCGAACGTCGGGCTCGCGAGCCGGGCCGCGGTCGCAGCGAGACCCGCCGAGTCGCGATCGATGCCGAGCACGAGGACGCCGCGCGCCACCAGCTCGCTCGCGAGCGCGGCGCCGATCCCCGAGGCCACCCCGCTCACGATCGCCACCCGCCCCGCAAGGTCGCTCGTCACGCACCCCTCGCCGCTTCTTCCCGACGTGAACGACTGGACGCTTTAGTTAACACTTGTTAACACTAGCTCGCAAGCCGAGAGGAAGAGCCCTCGTGACTACTCACCCCCTCCACGACGCCGACAAGCTCAAGACCAAGTACCGGTTGCTGGAGGTCGCGGCCCGCCACATCGCGCTTCACGGCGTCGCCGCCACCTCGCTGCGGGCGATCGCCGCCGAAGCCGGCGTGAGCGCCGCCGCCATCTATCGCCACTACCCCGGCGGCAAGGCGGATCTCCACGCGGCCACCCTCGGCATGGTCGCGGAGGCGGTCGCACGGCTGGTGTGGGAAGAGCCGATGCACGAAGAGCCGCTCGCGGAAGCGCTGGTCCGGCGCGTGGCACTCTTCTGGGACTTCTGCGCCGAGCACGGCGCCATCGCCGCGTTGGTGGTGCGCGAGAACGTCACGGGTGGTCCCGACGGGCCGTCACCGTTCCTCGGCGAGCACCTCGCCGCGATCGCCGAGCTGCGCAAGCTCCTCGAGCGAGCCATCGCCGCCGGAGAGCTGCGCTCCGTCAACGTGTCGTCGTTCCTCTTCTGGGTGACGACGTACGTGACCAGCTTTCACGGGTGCCGGGCCCTTCGCGACGCGGTGTGGACGAAGCGCGATCTCGGCCGCGCGCGACAGACCTTTCTGGAAGCGGTCCGCGCCGAGCTCACGCCGCCGACGCGTGCCCCGCGTCGCAGGCGCTGACGTGGCCATCGCACATTCGGCGCTCGCCGCGCTCGCGCTCCCTTCTTTCGACGACGTGCTGCCCGCGGCGTTTCGCCGCGACCTCGGGCTCGATCCGGCGACGCAGTACGGCGTCGCCTGTCGCGACGTACCGCGAGCCATCGCAGACGCGGAAGCGCTCGGTGGGGGCCCCTTCCTGCGCGCTCGCGTGTCGCCGCCCCACTGGACCGAACGTGGCGTGCGTCGTCGCGCGCACCTCGACTTCGCCCTCGGCTATTGCGACGACGTGCAGCTCGAATTCCTCGGTCCGGGGAAAGGTACGCGCTTCTACGCCGACGCCCTCGGTGACGCCGACACGATTCTTCACCACGTCGGCGTCTACCAGCGCGGCCTCGCGTCGCTCACCGAACGCCTGGAACGCGCGGGTCACGTCACCGTGGTCTCTGGCGGCGTGCGCCTCGGCCCGCTGGCGCGCTTCCAGTTCCGCTACTTCGACACCCGCGCCGCACTCGGCATCTACCTCGAGATCCTCGACTTCGCCTGGCTCGGTGATCATCCGATTCCGATGCGCCCGTTCATCGAGCGCGCCGCACGCCTTCGATCACCGCGCTTCCGGGCTGCGCCGCGGTGAAACCTGACGCGACGGCAATCAGCTTGGACGGCTTCCGAAGCGAACGCGCATCTGGCCGGCGACGAACGATCCCAGTCGCCCGGTTACGAATCGGGGGAAGAAGCGGTAGAGCCACCACGAAGCGACGGCACCGGCGGTGACGGTGATGATCGCGCGGTTGCGCTCGACGCCGCGCAGGATCACCCGGGCACACACGTCCGCGGGGCAGAGGCGGAAGAGCGGATCGGCGAGCATCTTCTCCTTGTCGAGGTGAAGCCACGTGAGCGAGTGCTTGATGGGCGTGTCGATCAGCCCCGGGCACACGGCGCTCACCTTCACACCGAGCGCGGCTCCCTCGCCTCGCAGCGAAGTCGAGAGCCCCACGACCGCGTGCTTGGTGGTGGCATAGGCCGCCGCGCCAGGCGTCGGCACCAACCCGGCTAGCGATGCGGTGTTCACGATGTGGCCGGTGCCGCGCTCGACCATCCGCGGATACGCCGCGGCGATTCCGTGCACCACGCCGTGGAGATTCACCTCCAAGAGCCGCTTCCACTGGGCGAGCGTCATGTCGCGCACCTCGCCGAAGAGCGCGATGCCGGCGTTGTTGAAGAGGTAGTCGAGCCGCCCATCGCTGGCGTAAGTCCCGGCGATCAGCTCCTCCACCTGCACGGCGTCGGCCACGTCCACCCGCGCGGCGCGCGCGCGGCCGCCGCTGGCGACGATTGCTGCCGCGGCGGCATCCGCCTTGGCGCCGTCGACGTCCGCGATGACGACCTGGGCACCCCGCTGCGCCAGCTCCTGCACCACCGCCAGCCCGATCCCCGAGGCGCCACCGGTCACGATCGCGACTCGATCCTGAAATGCGCTCATCACCCGTTCTCCGTATCCACGCGCATCCTCGCGCGCCTATGAATCCGCAAGATTCACGAGCGGGAACCTGCGGCCGCGACGGAGCGCGGCCCTCCATGCTTCTTGCCGCACCACCGCGCGCCGCTCAGCGTCCCAGCGCGCGCTGTGCCACCGACAGCATGTTCTTGTTGGTGAGCGCGCTGGCGCAGAGCACACCGCCCATGAGCGCGCCGCCCACGCCGGCGGAGCACACGTCTTGCCCGGTGAGGTAGAGGCCCGGAACGCTGGTGCGGGGCCTGAGCCTTCGCTCCTGGAACCGCCGCGGATCGTGGTCGAGACCGTAAAGCTCGCCCCGCTCCCAGGCCGCGAAGTGCTGGGTGGTGAGCGGCGTGGAGAGCTCGCCGTGGATCACGTGGCCTTCGGCCTGGGGAACCCAGCGATAGAGCTGCGTCAAGAGGCGCTCGGTGAAGCGCTGCTTGAGCGCTTCGTACTCGTCACCGCGATGGTGCCAGCGCGAATCGCGCCAGCGCTCGAACCAGGCATACGGCGCGAGCGTGATGACGTCGATCGTCGAGCGGCCGGGATGACGTTGGGTGAAGCTCGGATCCTTCGCCGCGGGAAACGACACGTACACCACGGGGAACGGCGCTTCCGGGTCGGCGACGAACGCATCCACGTTCCGCTCGTGATGCTCGTCCGGGTAGAGCCACAGATTGGCCTTGGGCAGCTCGAGCTCCTCGGCGGTGCGATCGAGCCCGAGGTAGAGGCACATGTGGCCGACGCTGCGCGTGAGCCCGGCGATCGCCTCGCGCTCGCGCGCCGGCACTTCGGCGCCGAGAAGTCGGCCGAAGGTGTTGTGCGCGCCGGCGTCGCTCACGATCACCGGCGCCCGAAGCTCGCGGCCGTCCTCGAGGCGCACGCCCGCCGCGCGACCGCCCTCGACCAGGATGCGCTCGACGACGGCGCGCACCACCACCGCGCCGCCACGCTGCTCGATGGTCGGCACGATCGCTGCCGCGAAGCGGCTCGCTCCGCCCACGGGGAAGAAGCCGCCGCGCAGGTAATGGCCGGCAACCATCGCATGGATCGCGAAGCTCGAGCGCGCGGGCGGCAATCCGTAGTCGCCGAACTGGCCCGTCAGCACCGAGATCAGCTTCTGGTTGGAGGTGATCTCTTCCAGCACCTCGCGCGTGGTACGCGCCGCGAGACGCTCGAGCTTGCGACGCATGAGGCCGCCCACGAGCGCCGCCGCAGGCGCAGGAATGGCGCGCTCGGCGAAGTAGAGCATTCCCGCCCGTTGCGCTTCCGCGACCCGGTCGAGGTAGCGCTCGATGGCGGCACGTTCGCCGGGAAACCGTGCGGCGAGCCGCTCGACGAAGTTCTCGCGTCCGGCGGCGAAGTCGTAGACCTCGTCGCCGAGGACGATGCGATCGTAGACCTCGCCCATCGACGCCCACTCGATCGGCTCGGCAGCGATGTCGTCGAGCACCACGCGCATCGGCGCCTTGGGATGACCGACGTCGCCGATGTAGTGCACACCCACGTCCCACTCGAAGCCATTGCGGTGGAAGGTGTGCGTGAAGCCACCCGCGGTGTAGTGCTGCTCGAGGACCAGCACCCGCTTGCGCGCGTGCTTGGCGAGCAAGGCCGCTGCGGCGAGCCCACCGATTCCCGAGCCGATCACGATCGCGTCGTACGAGCCTGCCGGCTCGAAGCGACGATACGGCGTGCCGATGGACGTCATCGCTGGCTGCCTCCCGGCAAGCGAGGATAGCGGTCGCGGCCGCCCCCGGCTCGTCTCGATCCGGCTCCGGCGAGGAGCCTGCTGCGCGTCGTGCTTCGCACCGCGCCAGGATCCTCGCTCCACGTCTTCTCGGGGGTCTCGCGAGATCCCCGCCCGAGCAAAGGCGCGACTTCTCCGGGGCCCCACCGAGTCGACCGGCTGCGCTCGGCGGGCGCCAACGGCGTCGTGCGCTTCACCGCGGGTGCGACACCGCCCGTCGGCGCCGACCGAGAGCGGCGCCGCCGGCGCGCGGGCTCCAGCGCGATCCGCGGGAGAGACGGTTCGAGGGCGCGCTCAGGGCGCGCTCGACCCCCAGTTGTCGATGTTGCCGCTCTCGAAGTCGTCGGCGAACACGTACCAGCCCTTCATCCGCTGGATGAAGATCTCCTCTTCGTCGTTCACCAGGGTGCCGGTGTTGTCGTCGCCGCCCCAGACCACCAGGAACTGACCGTTGGCGGCGTTGGCCGCGACCGCGACCTCTTGCGTCTGGTACGTGGTGTTGCCGAGCCCGCCTGCATCGGAGACACGCTCGTCGTTCGGGCCCGCGCCCACGATGGTGCCGGTCATGCGCTGGGCGAAGACCTCCCACTCGTTGTTGACCATGCCGTCGACGGTGTCCTCGCCGGACCAGACCGCCATGTATTCGTCGTCGATCGGGTTGTAGACGACGTCCGGCCCCCACATCACCTGGTACGTGGCATCGCCGACGCCGCCTGCGTCGCTCACGCGATAGTCGTTGCTGCCGAGGCCGCCGAGGGCTGCGTCCATGCGCTGCGAGAACACCTCGAACTCGTTGTCGACGAGCCCACCGACGTCGTCGTCACCCAGCCACACCACCAGGTATTGGTTCGCTTTCGGGTTGTACGCCACGGCCGGCGCGTACGCCCCGTACGTCGGATCACCGGTGCCGCCCATGTCGCTCACGCGAGCGTCGTTGGTGCCGACGCCACCACCGAACTGATCCATGAGCTGGGCGTAGATCTCGAACTCGTCGTCGACCAGCGAGCCGCTGTCGTCGTCGCCCGTCCACACGATCAAGTACTCCAAATCCTCGGTGTTGAAGGTCACGTCGGGCTGGATGGCGTCGTAGGCGGGGTCGCCGGTTCCACCCATGTCACTGATGCGCAGGTTCGAACCGACCGGAACACCGGTCGAGTACACGCGCTGTGCCCAGATCTCGTTCTCCTCGTCCACCAATCCACCGGTGTTGGTGTCGCCGTCCCACACCACCAGGTACTCGTCCGGGCTGGGGTTGTAGGTGGCGGATGGTCGGTTCGCGTCGTAGTCGCGGTCGCCGTCCGGCCCCATGGTGCTGATCCGGAAGTTCCCGCCGTATTGGGGGAAGAGGTATGCGTCGACCACCTGACCCCAGATCTCGAACTCGCCGTCCACCAGGTCGCCGTCGGGGCTGTCTGCCGACCACACGACCAGAAACTGGCCGTACGTGGAATTGAAGGCGATCGCCGGATCGTGGGCCTTGTAGTCCGCGGTACCGGTGCCGCCCGCGTAGCTGATGCGGACGTCGCTGTAGCCGGTCTGGCTGCCGGAAGCGGTGATGACCTGGCCGAAGATCTCGGTCTCCCCTTCCACGAGGCCGCCCGTCGAGTCGTCGCCTTCCCAGACCACCACGTAGGTGTCGTTGATGCTGTTGTACGCCACCGCCGGCTTGAAGGCGTCGTAGGCCGGATCGCCGTTGGGGCCCATGTCGCTGATGCGCACGTCGTTGCTACCGATCTCCGGATCGATCGTGACCGGATAGGCGGCGCTCGCCAGCGCGGCGCCGTTCACCACCAAACGCGTGGCGGTTGCCGAGACGTCGAAGCTGCACGGGATCACGCGGCCGTCGGCGTCGAAGACCCGGGCGTCGCCGAGCCACACCTCGGCGCCATCGCCACGCCACTGCCAGCGTTCGGGGCCGCGCTCGTGACGCCCGCCCGAGCGAATCGTTCCCGTGACGACGAGATCGCCGCCGGCGAGCGGTAGCGCGCTCGGCACCACGAAGCGCTGCTCGAAGGAGTTGGTGTCGAACCGATACTCCTCCCGCACGCGGCCGCGGTCGTAGCGGACGTTTCCGTCGACTGCGCGGACCGGCGTCACGGGCTCGATCGCAACCAGCTCGGCGCCTGCCGACGAGCGCACGCTCGCCAAGGTCCACCGCCAGTCGGGCGCGCCGCGCACACCCCACACGCGCACGCCGTCACTCGTGAAGTCCACCGTGCGCCGCGGATGCGAGAGCCGCAGCCCGCCGGCGATCGGCTCGACGCGATTCACCGCCAGGCGCGCGGCCGCCTCGCGATCAGGCCTGCCGCGTGCGTCCGGTGCGCTCGCTGGGTCCGGAAGCGTCGGTGAGCGTTCGACGATCCGCTCGTCGGCCCGCGAACGCTCGCTCGTGCGAGCACCACTCGCCGAGCAACTGCTCAGCGTGACCAGAATCACCAGGCCGGTGGCGACGCGGCGCAGATCCATGGCATCCCCCTCCGGGGCCACGACGCGCGCCGGATGGCGCGACGACGCGCCCCTTCGGATCTGCCTGGAATTCTCGTGCCAGGCGTCGTCGGCGCGACCGCACCGAGGCGCGCGGTCGGCGAGCCTGCGACGCGGGCGCGCGCTCGCGCACGCCGCCTGACTCGGCAATTCCGCGTTCGCGTGCGCTCGATCGCGCGGCCGCGCGGCCGCGTGGCGCGACGGACGCCCATTGCGTGGGCGTCGCGAGCGACACCAAGCCGCGACTCGATCGCGGCTCGACGGGTGGGCGGTGGGTGGGCTCGGTAACCGAGCGGGAAGTGCGCGCTCGAGGGTCAGGGCACCGAGGAGCCCCAATCCAAGACGTCGCCCTCCTCGAATCCGTCGGCGAAGAGCCAATCGGCAGCGCGCTCCACGGCGTGATCGCCCCGCACCAGTCCGTGCCCGCTCTCGAAATCGACTCCCGCCGCGCCCATGTTCTCGGCCGTGCTCTCGAGCAGGTGGTAGACCTGCACCGGCGGCAGGCTCGAGTTCTTCTGACGCACCAGCGCCGCCAATCCCGCGGCATGCGGCGCCGCCGCCGAGGTGCCGAAGAAATTCGGCGAGGTGTCGAGGTCGCTGCCGTCACCCGGATCGCTGATGTCGGAGCCGCCGAAGAAGGTCGTGTTGGTGCCGTCCGGCGCCACGAGATTCGGCTTCTGGCGCACCACGTTGATGGGATTGTCGTTCAGATCCCAGAGCGTCGGGGTGCCGCCGATCGAGGAGAAGCTCTCGAGCACGGCCGGGCTGGTGCCGAACGGCGGCGTCTGGAAGTAGAACGCCGCGCCCATCGAGCGCGCCCCGCGCGCGTTGGCGTGGCCGTAGCTCGACGCGGTGTTGGTGGCGTACTCGTTCACGACCATCGACGATCGGAAGTACGTGTACTTGAGCAAGGCCGGCGCCGATCCCTGGTGCACGCTGATCGCGATGTTCGCCAGCGTCGCGCCTCCACCGTTGCTGATGCCCATGATCTCGATCGGGTCGCCGCCGACGTTGGCCGTGTGGATGCCGATCACCGGGCTGGTGGGCGGATCGAGGTACAGCCAGAAGTCGAGGTCCGAGGTCGCGCCGGCCCCACCGCTCGCGGACGCGTAGGGCGAGCTCCACTGAAGCACGATCTGTGTCGTGCCGTTCGGGATCGTCACCTTCTGGTAGACGTCGACGCCCGGACCGGGATCGAAGTCGTGGCCGATGTCGTTCTGGTAGCCGAACGGCAATCCTGCCGGCGACGTCCCGCTGGAACGGAAGGGTGCGTCGTAGGCCTGGCGCGCCTGATTGCCCGCCGAGGAGAAGTACGGGACACCCGCGGCGACGACCTCGTCGACGGCTTGGGCGATGATCCCGTCCTGGAACATCGGCTCGGCGAAGTAGATGACGTCGTCGTTGATGACGTCCGCGCCCGCGGTATTCGCCAGCGCGAGGATGCCGGCGGCGAACGCCGCCTGGCCGCCGTTCGCCGTGTTGAAGGCCTGCGCGGCGCCGGGCGCCACGTCGGCGATCAGCTCCATCATGCCGCGGCCCTCGTCCGTCTGACCGGAGCACGAGGGCGCCTCCGCCAGCACCGTGACGCCCGCCGGCAGATCGCCCGAGGTGACTCCCGCCGGCGCGCCGCCCAGGCAGTTGTAGCTGTTCGAGAGCGTACCCACGACCATGCCGGCCCCGGTCACGCTGCTCGCCGGGCGGGCCACGTCGGTGCGCATCGCCTCGTCTCCCTGGCTGAGCACCGAGCCGGTGTTGGTGGTGTGGTAGGCGGGTCGCGCGAAGCGCAGCGCGCTGGCGTCGGCCATCGCCAGCAGCGCCGCCACGGGCATGCGCCCCGACACCACGTGCCGGTAGCGGGCCACCTGCCCCATTCCCAGCGCGGCGAGCTGCGTGCGCAGGCGCCCGCCCTCACCCGCCGCGGCGACCGCGTCGATCACGACCCCGTTCTCGTCGAGATCGAGCATCGTGTTCGCCGAGCGGAACGGCCCTGCCGCGTGGCTCTGCTGGAAATCTCGATGTTCCAGGTAGAGCGCCAAGAGGTCCGGGCCGAGCTTGCGGCCCGGACCGGAGTCGGTCACCAGATCCGTGCGCGCGCTCGTGAGCGCCGTGAGCGCGGGAGCGGCCACCGCTTGCTGCGCTCGTGACGCGATCGGAAACGCGAGGCAGGTCGCGGCCGCCATCGTCGTGAGCGCGAGGCGCCGCCTGCGGGAACGATTCACCGAAGTCGCAGCTTCCATCGTACGGTTCTCCTCGGTTTCGCGTGGCGCCGGTGGGCGAAGGCGCGCACGCGGTCCAGCTTGGCCCATTCGCGGCGCGTGAGAAACCATGCTTCCGCCGCTCAGCAGATCCGCGGAAGCTGCTCGCCGCTCAGCATGTCGACCACTCGGTTCGAGCCGATCGCGCTCGTGAGCGTGACCAGGGCCGCTGGATCGGCCTCGACCGAGCCGATGCGCGCGGCGCCCACGCTCACCGGATGGGCGCGCAAGATCGCCAGCGCACGCTCGGCGTCGGCAGGCGCCACGATGGCCACGAACCGCCCTTCGTTGGCGACGTAGAGCGGATCGAGGCCCAGGATCTCGCACGCCGCCCGTACGTCCTCGCGAACCGCGATGGCGCGCTCGTCCACGTGGAGGTGGAGGCGCGCGTCGCGGGCGATCTCGACCAAGGTGCTCGCCAGCCCGCCGCGGGTGGGGTCGCGCAGGCAATGCACCTCGACGCCCGCCTCGAGGAGCGCGAGAACCGGCGCCGCGAGCGGCGCGCAATCGCTCTCGATCTCCGACTCGAACGCGAGCCCCTCGCGCACCGCCATGATCGCCATGCCGTGGCGGCCGACGTCGCCGCTCACGAGGATGGCGTCCCCGGGACGCACGCTCGACGGCTCGATCGCGAGCTCGGTCACGGGCACGCCGATGCCCGCGGTGTTCACGTAGAGGCCGTCCGCCTTGCCGCGATCCACCACCTTGGTGTCGCCGGTCACCACCGCCACACCCGTCGCGCGCGCGGCCGCCGCCATCGACTGCACGATCCGCCACAAGGTCTCCATGGGGAGACCTTCCTCCAAAATGAAGCCGACGCTCAGCGCCCGCGGGCGCGCACCGCACATCGCCAGATCGTTGACCGTGCCGTTCACCGCCAGCGTGCCGATGTCGCCGCCCGGGAAGAAGAGCGGTCGCACCACGTACGAGTCGGTGGTGAGCACGACGCGCGGCGAGCCGAGCGCCAGCGTCGCGCCGTCGTGGCGCGGTCCCATCGCCTCGGCGCCGAAGCCGCGCACGAAGATCTGCTCGATGAGCTGGTGCATCAGCCGCCCGCCGCCGCCGTGCGCCATGAGCACGCGCGGGTACTGGTCGATCGGCAGCGGACAGCTCAGCGCGAAGCTCGCGGGTGCGGCGCTCGCGGGCGCGGCGGACTCGGTTCCGCCAGCGCGCTCGTCGTCAGCGGCCATCGGGGGCCTCGCGGGGCGTTGCGTCGGGCCGGTGGCGGCGATAACGGAGATAGGCGGCGCACGCTCCTTCCGACGAGACCATGGTGGCGCCGAGCGGATGCTCGGGGGTGCAGCGGGTGCCGAACGCCTCGCAATCCGGCGGCTTGAGCAGCCCCCGCAAGACCTCGCCGCTGCGGCATTCGGCGGGCTCGGCGACGCTGCGCGCGGCGACGTCGAAGCGCGCTTCGGCATCGAAGCGACGGTAGGCCGCCCGCAGCCCCAGACCGCTCGCCGGGATCTCGCCGATCCCGCGCCATTTCCGGGGCACCACCTCGAACACCTCGCGGATCAGCTCCTGCGCCTTCCCGTTGCCCGCGCGCTGCACCGCCCGCGCGTACTGGTTCTCGACCTCGGCGCGGCCCTCCTCGAGCTGGCGCACGCACATCGTGATCCCCTGCAACAGATCGAGGGGCTCGAAGCCGGTGACCACGATCGGCGTGCGGTGGCGGCGCGCGACGTCCTCGTACTCGGCGAAGCCCATCACGGTGCACACGTGCCCCGCGGCGAGGAAACCCTGCACGCGGTTGTCCGGCGCAGCGAGGATCGCCTCCAGCGCCGGCGGCACGAGCACGTGCGAGACCAGCAGCGAGAAGTTCGCGAGTGCTCGGTGCGCGGCGAGCTTGACCGCCATCGCGTTGGCGGGCGCGGTGGTCTCGAAGCCGACCGCCAGGAACACCACCTCGCGACTCGGGTTCTCGGCGGCGATCCGCACCGCGTCGAGCGGCGAGTAGACCACCCGCACGTCGCCGCCCGCGGCTTTCACCGCCAGCAGATCGGTGCGGGTGGCGGGCACGCGCAGCATGTCGCCGAAGGAGCAGAAGATCACCTCCGGGTGGCTGGCGATGGCGATCGCCTTCTCGAGCGTCTCGAGCGGCGTCACGCATACCGGGCAACCCGGGCCGTGGACGAGGGTCACGGCAGCGGGCAGGAACTCGTCGATGCCGAACTTGACGATCGCGTGGGTCTGGCCGCCGCAGACTTCCATGATCGTCCAGGGCTGCGTCACCACGCGGCGCAGGCTCGCCGCGTAGGCCGCAGCGGCGACGGGGTCCCGGTACTCGTCGACGAATCTCATGCCGGCGGGTCCCCGAGCTCCTCGAGCTCACCCATGGTCTTCAGGTACGCGAAGACCTCGAGCGCCTGGGCCTCGTCGATGGTGTTGAGCGCGATGCCAACGTGGACGAGCACGTAATCGCCCACCTTCGCCTCCGGGACGCAGACCAGGTTCACCGGCTTCACCACGCCCGCGAAATCGACGCGGCCGCTTCGCATCCACGCGTCGTCACCCTCGATGCTCACGATCCGGCCCGGCACGGCGAGACACATGGAAATCGTCCTTTCCGCTCAGCGTCGCATCCGACGCAGCGCCACGGCCATCTGGCCGAGCGCGATCCCGCCATCGTTGGGCGGCACGCGCTGGTGCCAGTACGGGCGGAATCCCTCGGCCCGCAGCCGCGTCACGGCGCGCTCCGTCAAGACTCGATTCTGGAAGCAGCCGCCGCTCAGCACCACCCGCTCCTCTCCGATCCAGCGCGCGACGTCCACGATCGCCTCCGCCATGCCCGCGTGGAAGCGAGCGGCCACCACGCCGGCGGGCACGTGGCGCCCGAGGTCGTCGACGAGCGCACGCACGGCTGGCTCCCAGTCTGCCATCCGCTCGGGCGCGTCGGTGGATCTCTCGCCACGCCAGGGGACCACCGGCAACGTGTAGCGATCGGTGGTGTCCGCGTCGCACGCCCACTCGAGCTCCATGGCCGCTTGTCCCTCGAAGCTCGAGCGCTGCCGAATCCCCGTCAGCGACGCGACCGCGTCGAACAGCCGTCCGGCCGACGTGGTGAGCGGCGAGCGCACGCCCTTGGCGAGCGCGGCGAGCAAGACCGTGCGCTCGTTCGCGCCGAACGCGCGCATCGGCTCGAGATCGTCGCGCTCGCCGAGCGCCGCGCCGAAGCATGCGTGGAGCAGCGCCAGCGCCGCGCGGCGCGGCTCGCGCGCGACCGCGTCGCCGCCGGGCAAGCGAAAGGGACGGAGGCTCGCGACGCGCCGGAACTCGGCGCCGTCGGTGAGCAAGAACTCGCCGCCCCAGCTCGTTCCATCGGTGCCCAGACCGGTGCCATCCCACGCCACACCCAGGACCGGCCCCGACAGCTGATTCTCGAGCATCGCGCCCGCGACGTGGGCGAGATGATGTTGAACCGCGAGTCGCGTGCCGCCGGCGCCGACTGCGTGCTGCGTCGAGAGGTAGTCGGGGTGGAGGTCCGTGGCCAGGAGCCGCGGCGAGACGCGATACAAGCGCGTGAAGCTGTCGATGACCTCGCGGAACGCCGCCAGCGCCTCGGGGGTCTCGAGATCGCCGATGTGCTGGCTCACGAACACGTTCGCTCCCACCGCCAGCGCCACGGTGCTCTTGAGATGGGCACCGACGGCGAGCACCGGCTCGGCTGCGACCACGTCGGAGGCGATCGGCACCGGCAGCGGCGCATAGCCACGCGATCGGCGCAGCACCAGCTCGCGATCGAGAAGCACGCGCACCACCGAGTCGTCGACGTGTCGTGCGATGGGACGATCGTGGACCAGGAAGCAGTCGGCGATGCCCGCGAGGCGTCGCACGGCGTCGTGGGCATCGATGCAGATCGGCTCGTCCGAACGGTTGCCCGAGGTCGCCACCACCGGCTGCCCCAGATCGCGCAGCAACAGATGGTGCAGCGGTGTGGCGGGCAGCATCGCGCCGAGCGAGGGGTTTCCGGGCGCCACGTTCGCCGCCACGGACGCCGCGGCGCCCGCCCGCCGCCTGAGCAGCACGATCGGCGCTTGCGGCGAGGTCAGCACCCGCGTCTCGGCGGCGGAGACCTCGCACGCGGCGGCGAGCGCGGCGAGGTGCGCGAACATCACCGCGAGCGGCTTCTCCTCTCGGTGCTTGCGCCGCCGCAGCTCGCCCACCACGCGCTCGTCACTGGCGACGCACATCAGGTGGAAGCCACCCATGCCGTGGACGGCGACGATCCACCCCTCGCGAAGCGCCGCAACCGCGGCGCCGAGCGCAGCCTCGCGGCGCGCCAGCTCGCGCCCGTCCGCGTCCCACCACGCGAGGCTCGGCCCGCACTCGGGGCAGGCGTTCGGCTGGGCGTGGAAGCGCCGATCGCGCGGATCGTCGTACTCGAGCTGGCAGCGAGGGCACATGACGAAGCGCTTCATGGTGGTGCGCGGCCGGTCGTAAGGCAGCTCCTCGACGATGGTGAAGCGCGGGCCGCAGTTCGTGCAGTTGGTGAACGGATAGCGATGGCGGCGGTCGGCGGGATCGAAGATCTCACGCAGGCAGTCGCTGCACGTGGCGAGATCGGGCAGCACGATCGCTTCGGTGGAGTCGCCCGCGGCGCTCGCGCGGATCTCGAATCCCTCGAGCGCCACGGGGTCGAGGAACACCGTCTCCACCGATTGCAGAGACGCGTTGGGCGGCAGCTCGCTTCGCAGCCGCTCCAGGAACGCGTCGAGACGCTCGCGACGCCCCTGGACCTCGATGAGCACGCCGGGGCCGGTGTTCTGGACCCAACCGTCGAGAGCGAGCTCGGCGGCGAGACGAAAGACGAACGGCCGGAAGCCCACGCCCTGGACCGCGCCACGCACCGCCAGCCGGGCCCGCTCGGTCACGGCCGGGTCGCGCGCCACGTCGATCACACGACCGTGAAGGCGATGGGCTGCAGGTCGGCGAGGCGCGACGAGGTGCCGACGTGCGCCACGTATTCACCCTTCGCCACCACGAACGCGTGGCGCTCGATGTCCCAGTACCCGAGCTTGTCGACGGGCACGTCGATCTCCACCGTGGCGCTCGCGCCCGAATCGACTCGCACCTTTCGGAACCCTCTGAGCTCCCGTACCGGCCTGTCCAGGTCGCTCCTGGGCGGCTCGACGTAGACCTGCACGACCTCGCTGCCCGCGCGCCCGCCGGTGTTGGTCACGGTGACGGTGATCCGCAACGCATCGCGCGTCCGGACGCGGCTCGCTGCCACGGCAGGAGCGCTGAGCTCGAAGGTCGTGTACGAGAGCCCGTGGCCGAACGCGAACGCGGGCTCGACGCCGTTGCGGTCGAGGAGACGGTAGCCGTGATAGCGATCGTAGACCGCCGAATCGCCTGCGGGATCGAACGCCGGCAAATCGGCAGCCGAGCGCGGGAACACGCACGGCAGCTTGCCGCCGGGGCTTCGTTCGCCGAGCAGAACGGCCGCAAGCGCGCGGCCGCCTTCCATGCCCGGGTACCACGCCACCAAGATGGAGGGGATCGACTCGCGCCATGCCTCGCTCACGATCGCGCTGCCCGCGATCACCACCGCGACGGTTCGCGGGTTGAGGCGGCTCGCCTCGAGCAACAGCGCTTCGTCCTCGGGACGCAGGGTGAGCGAATGGCGATCGCCGCCACCGACGACCAGATTCTCGCCTTCGTCGTCGTGGGTGTAGCCGACCACGGCGATCACCGCGTCCGCTGCGGCGACCGCGTCCTCGTATCCCGCGAGCGTCGACGAGGGAACGGCCACGATGTCGGCGTTCGGCAGAGCCTCGCGGATGCCGGCGAGCGGTGAGACGGCGTACGGCGGTCGCACCTCGCTGCTACCCGAATCACCGAGATTGGGCGCATCGGCGAGCCGACCGACCATCGCCACGCGCCGCAGGTTCGCACTCATGAGCGGCAGGAGCGGCGCAGCGCTTCCCTGAGGCGGCTCGTTCCGCAGCAGCACCATCGCTTCCACGGCCACTTCGCGGGCGAGCGCCTGGTGCTCGGGTCCGGCGACGGCCGCGGGCTGGTAGCGCTGCGGCTCGCCGACGGCCGCGAACCGATGCTGCTGGCGAAGCAGCCGGCGGCACGCGTCGTCGAGCCGCGTCCGCGCCACGCGCCCGTCCTCGACGGCACGCACCAGCTTGTCCCCGAACTGGAGGGCGAGCGGCATCTCGAGATCGAGACCGGCGTTCATCGCCGCCACGCCGTCGCGGATGCCGAAGATGAAATCCGAGAGCACGAAGCCGTCGAAACGCCACTCGTCCTTCAGGATCGCGGTGAGGAGCGTGGGATTCTGCCCACAGTACGCGCCATTCAGCTTGTTGTAGGCGCTCATCACCGCGGCGGCGCCGGCGTCCACACACGCCTTGAAATGCGGCAGGTACACCTCGTGAAGCGCGCGTTCGTCGATCTGGACGTCGACGTAGAAGCGCGAGTCCTCGATCGAGTTGCAGGCGAAATGCTTCACGCACGCCATCAGGTGACGCTGGACGCCGCCGAGCAGAGCGACACCCATCGCAGCCGTGAGCACCGGATCCTCGCCGTAGCATTCCTGCGCGCGCCCCCACGCCGGATGCCTGAGCAAGTTCACGCACACACCGGCGAAGAGCGTGGCGCCTTCGGTACGCGCCTCGACGCCGATCGCGTCACCCACCCGCGCCTCGAGCTCCGGGTCCCAGGTGGCGCCGCGCGCCATCGACACCGGAAACGACGTGGAGTGATTCATCACCACGCCCCGCGGCCCGTCCGTGAAACGAATCCCTTCGAGACCGCGCTCGGGCAGCTCGCCGCTCACGACGGGGCGCGTGTTGTAGGCGAGCACCGTGTTGACGAAGTTCGCGAGGGTGAGCGCGCCGCCCGAGACCAGCGTGGCTTTCTCCGCCACGGAAAGCTCGGCGAGGAGCGCGTCGATGGCGGCGTCGTCGGCACCGCCCGAGCCGGCTGCGTGGCCGTCGCCCCCGCACCCGAACGAGCCGAAGGCGTGGCCGGCGCCAGCGAGCGCGGCGAGCCGCAGCAGCGCGCGACGCGTGAGGCGCTGTGCGTGCCGATCCGTGTCGAACGTCGGGGGATTCGACTCCACGAAGTCCTCCGCGCGCGCCCGAGCCACCCGCCAGCGCGCGCCGCCTCAACCCGGCCAGTCTTCCCAATCCTGGGGAAGGATCGCGTACGAACCCTTGCGCACGTTGGCGAACACCAGCTCCGGCAAGCTGAAGAGCGCGCCGTCGACACCGCCGTGCAGCACCGCCCCGCCGTCGAAGGGTGCGGCGAGGATCCCGGCGGCGATCGCGCTCACCCCGACGGCCAGGTTGATCGCACCGAGCACCGGCCGCGCCGCCACCCGCTCGGAGGTGAAGAACACGAACGGCTCGTCGAACCGACCGCTGGCGTACGAGCGCGCCGAGAACACGTTCGATTCGCGCAGCTCGCGCCACGCCGCGGTCGGCGACGTCGCCGACGTCGAGCCCGCGCCCTGACGTGCGAGCTGCACCTCGCGAAACGACGGCAACCGCGCTCGCGATGCGATCGGATACGCCGCCGCGACCCGCTGCGCCGAGACCGCGGGAAGGAAGCCGCCCACGGCGTCCGCGTCCACGAGTCCGTCGATGCGCGTCGGCCCGTCGGCGCCTGGGCCGTCGAGGGTGCGGAACAGCTCGGTGACGCAATTGCGGTCGAAGAGGTCGTAACGGTAGACCCGCTCGATCGCCGCGCGGAGCTCGCCGCGCGCGTGCGAGGTCTCGGCGAGTCCGCGGGCGCGCTCGTCGGCGCCGAGACGCGGCATCGGCACCGCCGGCGGCCACGCCGCGCGCGTCGGCAACGTCACCTCGGGGAGTCGACGAACGGGCACGCCCTCGGCGGCGGCCCGCTCGAGCTCGTAGGCCAGGCTCGCGGCCCGCTCGAGGCGGCTCAGATCGGCCTCGTCGAGGCGTTCGTTCGCGACGAATCGCCGCCGCGCCTCGGCCAGGTCCTGGCGACGTTCCTCCGACACGCGCGCGAGCACCGCGGACGCGCGGCGCGTCACGCTCGCGGGGACGATCGGCGCCCCGTCCGCGAACGCATCGAGCACCCGCAGTCGACCGGACGCGAGCGAGGCGTCGATCGCGAGCAGTCGCGCCAGACCGATGAGCAAGGGCTCGCCCCAGTCCTCGCGACGGGACGAGAAGAGCAGCGGCAGCGTCCGCACCAGCTCACGCGACCACTCCTGCAAGCGCGCGCGCTCCTCGCTCGCCAGCGGCGAAGAGACCCCGCCCGGCTCCACCAACGCATCCGGCGCGAGCGCACGCGGCGAGCGCAGCAGCTCGAGCGCCAGCCACGCCGTCGCGAGCGTTCGATGGCGCTGCGCGAAGCCCGGCTCCCACGCACGGACGCGGCCCGGCGCCACCCAGTCCGCGGCGCCCCCCCGTGGCGCCGGACGCAGCGCCTCGATCGCGGCCGCGAGCGCCTGCTGACGCTCGGCGATCGCATCGGCACCGAACCGCGCTTCGATCGCCCGCCGTAGCTCGGCGAGCGGCGATTCCCGCTCGCTCGGCGTGGCGGGCGCCCGGTCTTCGAAGTAGCCGGCGGCGGGAAGGCCCGGCAGCTCCTCGACGAGCGTGGCCCGCGCCTCGGGCTGCGACGCGCCGCTCGACGCTTCACCCGCGAGCCAAGCCAGCAACCGCTCGTCCTCCGCGAGGCTCGCCTCGTGCTCGAACACGTGCGTCTCGGCGAGCAGACGCAGCTCGAAGCGATCCCGGACGCGGCGCGCCTCGTCCGCGTCCAGGTCGATCCCCAGCGCCTCGATCGCCCGATTCTCGAGCGCCCGGTAGGTGAGCTCGAAACTCGCGGAGTCGGTGCGGTGAAGCCGGATCGTGCCGTCTTCGTGGTGCTGGAAGTGGTAAGTCGAATCGCCGGCGCGCAGCGCGACGTGGCCGCCGCTCGACGAACCCGAGTTGGGCTCGATCACCAGGTAGTCGAGCGGCGCGGCGAACGCCAGCCGCGGCGCGCTGGTCACGACCAACGCGAGCGCGGCGATCGCGCTCGTCGCGCGCACGCGGCTCGCCACCGCGCTCAGCCCTTGTAGCCCTTCTGGATCCAGACCTGTTGCTCGCCCGTGGGCGCCAACACCTGCACGAAAGCGTCGAGCTCGGTCTTCGAGTAGCCGGCCGCCGCGAGCCCCTGGCCGATGCCGCGATAGGTCGCCTCGCTCGCCTCCCAATTGCTGATGCCGTGCTTCGCCGCGATCTTGCCGATCTCGGGGCGAAGCGCCGCGGCCGTGCCGCCCGCCTTCACGTGCGCCTTGGTGAAGTCGCGGACCTCCTCGCGATACGCGATCTCGGGGCTGCTCGATCGCGACCACGAGGTGATCGGGCTGGACACGATGTCGGAGACGGCCGCCGAGCTGGCGGAGAACGACTCGCACCCCGAGGAGGAAAACGTCACGAGCGTTGCGAGCGCGAACGCTGCGCGGGTGCGCCGTGCGGCGGATGACATGCGGACCTCCAGTGCGGGACGGAGCCCGCGATCGGGTGTTCGGGACACGTACCACGCGGCCGATTCCATTTCCACACCGACCGCGCGCCTCGGAGTGCGATCATCCACGTCCCTGGATCGTGGCGCCCGCGGCGATAGCGCCGTTTCCACCGCACGGCTTTGCTCGCGGCGCAGCGACCGAAAAGCGCTGGCGCGAGCAGAAGCGCCGCCTGTAACATCGCCTGCGGCGTGCCCCACCGCGGTCGATCCGAGAGGTGCGCAGCCATGCCGACCATCCGTCTCGCACGCCTCGTGGGCGTGCTCCTGGCGGTATCCACCCAGCTCGTGCGCCTGGCGCGAGCCGAGCCCGGGCCCGCGACCAGCGCGGCCCACACGGCGACGCCGGAGACGAGTCAGCGAGCGCGCGCCTTGCCGCTCGTCAACACACCGTGGACGGGCGACTTCGAGCAGATGCTCGAGCGGCGGATGATCCGGGTGCTGGTCCCGTACAGCCGCTCGCTCTACTTCAACGACAGGGGGCGCGAGCGCGGCGTCACCGCCGATCTCGTCCGGGAGTTCGAGCAGCAGCTGAACCGGATCCACGCGGCGCGGCTCGCGAAGCGACCGATCACGGTCGTCCTGATCCCCACCACCCGCGACCGCTTGCTGCCGGGGCTGGTCGAAGGTCTGGGCGACATCGCCGCCGGCAACCTCACGGTGACCGAGACTCGCCTCGACGTCGCCGATTTCCACGTGCTCCCTCACCAACCCGAGATCCGCGAGCTGGTGGTGACGAGCGCGCGGGCACCCGCCGTGGAGACCGCCGAGGATCTCGCGGGCAGGCGCGTGCACGTGCGTCGCTCGAGCAGCTACTACGAGAGCCTGGTCGCGCTGAATCAGCGGCTCGTGGCCGCGGGCAAGCCGCCCGCCGAGCTGATGCTCGTCCCGGACGCGCTCGAGGACGAGGACATGATGGAGATGGTGAACGCCGGGCTGCTCGAGACGATCGTCGTGGACGATTGGAAGGCGAGGATGTGGGCCACGGTGCTGCCCTCGATCGTCGTCCACGAGCACGCGGTGTTGCGCAGCGGCGCGCGGATCGGCTGGGCGTATCGCAAAGGCAGCACAGAGCTCGCGGAGGCCTTCCGCGCCTGCGACGAAGCGTTCGGCAAGCAGCAAGCGTCGCTCGGCTATCGCCACGCGCAGTACCTGAAGCGCATCCAGCAGATCCGGAACAACGCGGGCGACGCCGAGCGCCGGCGCTTCGAGGCCCTGATCGAGCTCTTTCGACGGCACGGTGCCGCGTACCGCTTCGACCCGCTGATGCTCGCCGCGCAGGGCTTTCAGGAATCGCGGCTGCGGCAAGAGGTGCGCAGCCGCGTCGGCGCGATCGGCGTGATGCAGCTCATGCCAGCCACCGGTCGCGAGATGAACGTCGGCAACATCGTCGAGGTGGAACCCAACGTGCATGCCGGAGCCAAGTACATGGACCGCCTCATGACGCGCTACTTCGGGGACGCGAGCTTCGACGAGACGAACCGCACGCTGTTCGCGTTCGCGGCGTACAACGCGGGTCCCCGGCGCATCCAGCAGATGCGCGACGAAGCGGCGAAGCGGGGGCTGAACCCCGACGAATGGTTCAACAACGTCGAGATCGTGACGGGCGAGAAGGTCGGACTCGAGACGACGACCTACGTGCGGAACATCTACAAGTACTACGCGGCGTACAAGCTCTTGACCGACGCCGAGGCCGAGCGGCGCCGTGCGCGCGATGCCCTCGCCACCGGCGGCGGGAGCGCACCATGACCTTGCCCGAACGTCGATCGATCGTCCGCGCCGCGACGGGTGCGAATCGCCATCGCGCCGCGCGCGTCACCTGGCGACCCGCCTCATGACGGAAACACAGGGAACCCGCGCATCGGGCGGCGCACGGCGGCCGCGGGTGGCGGTGATCGGCGCAGGCATGTCGGGGCTGCTCGCGGGGATCAAGCTCGCCGACGCGGGCATCCCGGACTTCACGATCTTCGAGAAGGCCCACGACGTGGGCGGCACCTGGCGCGAGAACCGCTATCCCGGGCTCACCTGCGACGTCCCTTCGCTGCTCTACTCGTACTCGTTCGCGCTCGGCACCGAGTGGACGCGGCGCTATCCCGCCGGGCCCGAGATCCAGGCGTATTTCCGCGGCATCGCCGAGAAGCACGACTTGCTGCCGCGCATCCGCTTCCGGTCGGAGGTGGTGGAGGCGGTTCGCACGCGCGGGGTGTGGCGGCTCACGCTCGGCGACGGCTCGACCCACGACGCGGATTTCGTGATCGCGGCGTGCGGCTTCCTGCACCGTCCACGCAATCCCGACATCGAGGGGCTCGACAGCTTCGCGGGTGCCGCCTTCCACAGCGCGCGCTGGCCCGACGGGCTCGATCTCAGCGGAAAGCGCGTGGGCGTGATCGGCACCGGCTCGACCGCGGCGCAGGTGATCCCGGAGCTGGCACGGATCGCAGCGCGCCTGACGGTCTTCCAGCGCACCGCGCAGTGGGTGTTTCCGGCGCCGAACCCGGTGTTCGGCGAGGCCGCGCGGGCCCGCTTCCGGCGCCACCCCCGGCTCCTGCGCTTGCGCTACCAGCTGTGGCGGATCGGCTTCGAGATGGGGGCGCACGCGCTGCTCGGCAATCGGCCGCTGCTGGCGTGGATCGACTGGCGCTGCCGCCGCAACCTCGCGCAAGTCCGCGATCCCGCGCTGCGCGCCAAGCTCACGCCCACCTACCGCGCCGGCTGCAAGCGGCTGGTGATCTCGGAGGCGTTCTACCCGGCGATGCAGCGCGAGAACGTGGAGCTCGTCACCGAGCCCATCGCGCGCATCCGTCCCGAGGGCGTCGAGACGTGCGACGGCACGCTTCGCGGGCTCGATGCGCTGGTGCTGGCGACCGGATTCGACGCGCACGCCTACGTTCGCCCGATGCGCGTCGTGAACGAGAGCGGGCTCACCGTCGACGAGCTCTGGAAGGACGGGGTCCACGGCTACCGCACCGTGGCGCTGCCGAGCTTCCCGAACTTCTTCCTGGTGTGCGGCCCGCACAGCCCCATCGGCAACTACTCGGTGATCACCGTCTCCGAGGTGCAGGTCGGGTACATCGTGCGTTGCATCGAGCTCTTCCGGCGCGGCGTGCTGACGAGCCTGGCGCCGACCGCCGCGGCGACACACGCCTTCAACGCGTCGTTGCGAGGCGCCCTCGCCGGCACCGTGTGGGTCAGCGGCTGCAAGAGCTGGTACCTGGACGAGCACGGCGTGCCGGTGCTCTGGCCGTGGCCGATCGCCGAGCTGCGTCGCCAGCTGCGTGAGCCCGATCTCGCCGAGTTCGAGGTGGTGCGCGGGTGAACGCCCGCCTCACGCGGGCGGGATGCCGTAGTCCTCGCGGACCTGGGCCAAGGGGAGGCTGGTCACGGAGAACGGGTCCCAGTGATCGCCGAGATCCACCTTGCACGCTGCACCCCGCTGCGCCGCGCGCAGCACCTTGGCCACGTCGAAGAGCCCGGTTTCGGCCTGAGCGACGGGCGTCAGCCGGATCCCGATGTGGAACTGGATCACCGCGAACAGCAAGAACGTGAACCCGTCCTGGCGCGTGAAGCCCGCCTGGAACGCGCCCTGCTGGATCTCGCCAGGCGCGTCGGTGTCGTAGCCGGAGAGCACGTGACCGAAATCGTGAAACACCATCCGCTCCGGCAATCCGCCCTTCTCGCCGGGGAACGCGAATCTTCGGCGCGTGCAATGTTCCCAGAAGACGCGGCCGAAGGTGCCCTCGGGCAGCAGCCCGAGGGATTTGTAGCGCCACGCGACCTCGGGGTTCTCGGCGCCGGTCAAGGGCGCGAGCATCTTGCGCACCCCGGCGAAGCCCTCTTCCTCGAGCACTTTCGGCCCGATGTTCCCCATCATGCGGCGAACCATGTCGAAGCGGGTCGCCAGCCGATGGCCCGCGGCGAGATCCGCGATGACCTTCAAGCCGCGCTCGTCCACACCCAGCGCGTCGGCCAAGGCGTCGACCGCGGCGCGTCCTTCGGGTCGAACCTCGCCCTCGACCATCGCGGCGATCAGCGCGAGCTGCACCACGCGCTTGCGCTGGTGCGGGTCCTCGATGACCCGCGCCACCTCGGCGCCGGCGATCGGCGCGAGGGTGCTCACGTCGACGCGGCTCCCGTGCAGCTCGCCGATCACCTCCAGGAAACGCCGCTCGGCCTCCGTCACGACGCCGTTGCTGGCCATCACCCCGAACAAGGCGCGCAGCGCGTGCGGCAACGCCTCCCCGCTCAACACCGCCAGGTCCATCGAAGCCCCCCCAACCGTGCAGCGCACGGAATCCGGCGCAGCAGCCTTTCCCGAAGACGCGGCGCACCGCAACGGTTGGACATCGCTCCGGGTGGGCCGCGCGGGCCGCTGGCGGCGACGCATCGGATGTGCCACACCGCGTCGGACGACGCGGCGCCCCAAGGAGGTGGAGTGATGACGAAGCGAGCCCGAGCGTTCGGGATGAGCATGGCGATCGCGCTGACGCTGGGCTGCGGCGAATCGACCGGCGGCGGTGGCGGCGTCGCCTCGCTCAGCGGCGACGCGATCCCGTTCAACGTGAGCCCGGACGCGCGGGTCCCGGGTGCCACGATCTCGATCCTCGAGCACCCGGAGATGAGCCTGGTCACCGGCGCCGACGGCCACTTCGCGTTCGACGGGCTCGCCGTGGGCAGCGACGCCACGGTCGTCCTCGAGCATCCCGGCTACCACCGCATCCAAACCGGCACCCTGCGCCTTGGCGCTGCGGGCGCGGACCGCGTCACGTTCCAGGCGGTGGATCCGCTCACGTACTGGGGCATGGGGTTGCTCATCGGCATGATCCCGGACGAGCGCAACCGCTGCCAGATGGTCACCACCGTCACGCGCGTGGGGAAATCGCTCTACGACGAAGGCGCCCACGGCGAGGCCGGCGCGACCGTGACCCTCGATCCGCCGCTCTCGCCCGAGCACGGCCCGATCTACTTCGGCTCGAACGTGCTGCCCGATCCCACGCTCACCGAGACCAGCGACGACGGCGGCGTCCTCTTCGTCCAGGTGCCGCCTGGCGAATACACCTGGACGGCCACCAAGCCCGGCGTGCGCTTCGCGCAGGTGCGGATGAAATGCCGCGCCGGGTGGCTGGTGAACGCGTCGCCGCCGTGGGGCTTGCAAGCGCTCGACTGAGCGCACCGCCGGCGTCGTCGGTCAGGGGACGAGCACCTCGCCCTCGGTGTTCGCGAGGGCGAACGCCAGGATCTCGTCGCAGACGCCGTTCCCACCCGCGTTCGAATCGTCCGCCAAGAGCAGGTCGAAGTGCGTGTAGCTCGGGAAGATCCGCACCCGGAACGCGTCGTCGCTCGAGCGCGGACGACCGTTGCGCGCCGGATCGGCGACCGCGCGGCGGACGGCCTCGTGAAGCTCGGCACGTGGCGCCATGCCCGCGCCGCCGCCGAGCGAGAGGATCGGCACGTCGATGCGCGCGGTGTGAAAGAGATCCAGGCCGTATTCCGCCGACTGCCAATCCCCAGGCCGGATCGTGCTCAGCGATCCGAGGGCGTTGCCATCGAGCATCGGTCGGGCCGCGAAGTACCACTCGGTGTAGTTGCTGGGGCCGCGCCAGAGCGCCTCGGCGAGCCGGGTCAGATCGGTGAGCTCGGGCTTGCCTTGGCCCGCGGCGCTCGTCGCCAGCTCTTCGCGATCGCTCCAGCGGTACTCCACCTCGGGATCGACGAGGGCGAAGCCGGGATCGAGGAAGAGCGGGATCGGCGGGAAGGCACGACGCACGACCCGATCGGCGGGATCGACGAATCCGGCGCTCACCTGGAGTGGGTTCCAGGGCTGGAAATCGTCGTCGAAGATCATCCCCAAGAGCGCCTCGTTGGTCAGCCCGAGATCCCGGTAGGTGGGTGGCAGACCGAGCCATGCGTCCGGCAGCCCCTGCGCGAAGAGCACGTTCCAGAGCGACTCGATCCCCGGCGTGGACGGCAGCGCCGCGAGATCGACCTGGCCCGCCGGCCCATCCGTGGAGTCCGCGGGGTCGTCGAAGTGCGGATGGGCACGCATCGCGACGATCTCGGCGAGGGCGAGCGCTTCGGGATTGAGCATGGGCAGCAAGCCGTCGTAGCGCGGCGAACGGCCGTCGCGAATGGCCGCGAGCCGGGCGGCGTACTCGTCGCGCCCGAGGCTCGGCGGCGACGCGAAGATGGGCGCGTCGACGAGAACGCTCGCGGCCACCTGCTCGAAGCCAGCGTCGCCGGTGGTGGTCGCGTCGCCATCGAAATCCCAGCCCAGGAAGTCGAGCGCGTGCACGACCCCGAGGGAATGACCGACCAGCACCACGTTGGTGCGACGGCGCTCCGCCGGAACCAGCGCGATCGCCGCCATCAAGTCGCGCACCACGACGCCGATCCCCCACTCGCTGAGATACGGAACGTCGGCCTGCTCGAGAAAACCGGCGAAGCGCCGCCCCGCGACCTCGGCACCGTGGAAGTAGTAATCCTGCGCGAGCCGCGCGCTGCCGACACGCTCGGCCTCCTCCAGGCCAGTGAGATCCTCGAGGCGGTTCGGACGCCGCTCGAACGCCCACACCTCCACCGCGCCGTCGCTGCGCTGCAAGAGCTCGCGCGCCAGCAGATCGAAGTCGCTGGCGCCGGAAGCGATCCCCGGCACCATCACGAGAATCGCGCGCACCGGCTGCCCCGCCGTCAGCCGATAGCGGTAGAACACGGCGTGCGCTAGCTCCGCGGGCGTCGCGTCGGCGGTGACGGGATTGGGCGGGATGGGCGGCGGAGCGGTGCTCGTTGGCTCGGCCACCACGGCCAGCGCACCGCGTTCCGGGGCGCGGGACGGATTCGCGCCGCAGGCCCACGCAGAGGCGAGCAGCAGCGCCGCGAGCGCCGCGCGCGTCGGTCGCGGGGAGATCGCCATCGTCGGCTCGGCGCGATCGCGGGGTGGCGGGCGCGGCTGCGGGTGCCTCGCCACGCGCGCCGTCGCCGGTGTTGCTCACGCTGCCCGATTCTCGGCGGGTGTGGCGTGAGCTAGGTCACGTCGGCGCGTTCAGGCAGCCGATCGTCGGCGCCGCGCGCCTCAGGCGAGCTGGAACTCGTCGGCGAGCAGCTGGCGCGCGATGGTGAGCATCTGGATCTCGTTGGTGCCGCCGCCGATCTCGAGGAGCTTCGCGTCGCGCATGAAGCGCTCCACGTTGCCCTCGGCGAGATAGCCGAGGCCGCCGCGAAGCTGGATCGCGTCGAGGGCCACCTCGGTGGCGGCGCGCCCCGAATAGAGCTTGGCCGCGCAGGCATCGAGCATGGAGCGCTTTCCCTCGCGCTGCAGCCACAGCATCTGGAACACGAAGTTCCGCACCACCGCCCGGTGCATGTACATCCGCGCCAGGATCGCCTGGACGAGCTGGTGCTCGCCGATGGGCTTGCCGAACTGGGTGCGTTCGCGGGCGTAGCGCACCGACTCCTCGATGCAGCGCTCGATGATGCCGAGCGCGAGGATCGGCGAGCCGGCGCGCTCGCCCTCGAGGATGCTCACCGCCTGCCGCTTGGAGGGGTCCTTCTCGTGACCGCCGATCAGGCGATCGCGGCCGACGCGGACGTTCTCGAGGAAGATCTCGCCAGTGGGCGAGGCGTGCATGCCGAGCTTCTTGAACGGCGAGCCGACGCTCAGCCCCGGCATCCCCTTGTCGAGGACGAAGCCGTGCACCAGTCGTGCGTCGTCGCCGCGGTCGATCTTCGCGTAGACCACCAGCACGTCGGCGTGCGGCGCGTTGGTGACCAGCGTCTTCGAGCCGTTGAGGACGTAGCCGTCACCGTCCGGTCGCGCGGTGGTGCGCATCGCGAACGCGTTCGAGCCGGTGTCGGGCTCGGTGAGCCCCCACGCTCCGATGGTCTCCATCGCCACCAGGCCGAGCCCCCAGCGCTCCTGCTGCTGGGGCGTGCCCTTGGCCATCAGCGTCTGACCGGCGAGGCCGACGCTCGCGCCCAGCGCCAGCGCCACACCCGGGCAGACCCGCGCCAGCTCGATCCCCACGATGGCGGAGAGCGCTGGATCCCGACCGCCGAGGCCCACCTCGGCTCCCTCTTGCGCCTTTCCCTCGGCGCGCTTCGCCTGTGCCTTGGCGAAGCCCTCGCGTACCAGCGCGCCCAGACCGAAGGTCTCGGACATCTTGCGCATGATCGCGTAGGGCAGCATCTCGCCCGCTTCCAGCGCCGCGACGTGGGGCTCCACCTCGCGCTCGCAGAAGCTGCGGGCCAGATCGCGAACCATGCGGTGCTCCGGTGTCCACTCGAACATGCGCGCTCCTCTCCATCGTGACGAGCCGACGGCACGGCCGCCGGCTCGATCCATCGGGTCGAGGAGAAACTTAGCGTACGAACATTTGTCGTGGTAAGTAGTCCAGGATCGTCCCCCGCTGGAGGAGCGCATGCCCCCCGATTCGAGCGAAGCAGCGCCGACCCGCGCCACGAGCGCTCCGCGGCGTCGTGCGCGCGGCAGCGCTCGCGAGCGCCGCCCACGCCGCGCGGGCGCGTCCCCCGAACGCCCGTCCGTGGACCGCATCGTCGAGTCGTTCGTCTACCTCTACTCCGAAGGGCGACGGCTGCACGCCGAGCAATCCGCGGCGTACGGGCTCACGTCCGCGCAGCTCGCGGTCCTCACGATCCTCCACGGTCTGGGCGGCGAGCTTCGGACCTCGGCGATCGGCGAGCGGCTGCGCGCCCACGCCAGCACCGTGACCGGCATCGTCGATCGGATGGTGCGCGACGGCTGGGTCGAACGGGTCGCCGACGAGCAGGACCGCCGGGTGGTGCGCGTCCGTCTCACGCCGCGCGGGCGCGAGCTGGCACGGCGCGTGCCTTCGACCGCCATGGACCTGCTCCGTCGCGCGGTGGCGCGCCTTTCCACCGACGAGCAGCGCCAGCTGCTCAGCATCTTCGGCAGGCTCGGCCAAGAGCTCGCCGCCGTGGTCCAGTCCGTCGACTCCGTGTGAGCCGCGCACCGCGCCCGGAGGCACCATGATCCGCGTCCACGTCGACCCCGCCTTCAGCGAGAAGCTCAATCGGGCCAGCGTCACCCGCCGCTGCTATCCGTGGGACGCGATCGACTGGTCGGTGCCGATCGACGATGCGCACCTCTACATGCCCGAGGAGTTCTCGTTCCTCGCCGGCACGGTGCTCTGGGAGCGGCTCGAGCCGCCGGCGCGCAGCTTCGTCACCCGCTGGGAAGCCACCCAGACGCTGCGCAACGTGGGCGTGGGCGAACACATCCTCAACCAGGCGCTCTTGGCGCTGGTGCGGCACACCAACCCCTACGACCCGGCGTGGCGCTACATGCTCCACGAGGTCGCCGAGGAGTGCCAGCACATGGCGATGTTCAATGCCTGGATCCGGATCAATCCGGACATCCGCACCAAGGGGCTCGCCGACGATCGCTGGGGGCTCGTCGCATCGGTGCTCACACCGGTGATCGCGACGCGCTTCCCGGTGCTGCTCTGGCTGCTCACGCTGCTGCTCGAGGTCGCCGGCGACGATCTCGGTCGGGCGCAAGCGCGAAACGAGTCGGGCCTGCTGCACCCGATCATCGAGCAGATGGGCCGCGCCCATCTCACGGAGGAGGCGCGCCACATCGCGTTCGCCAGGCACTGGGTCGAGCAGGCGCTGCCACGGCTCACCCGGCTCGATCGACGGCTCCTCGCCGAGGTCGCGGAGCGGCTGGTGGACGGCATCCTGTGGCTCGGCCTCCTGCCCTTGCCCTACAGCCGCCAGCTCGAGCGGTTCGTGGCCCACGACGAGTTCCACGCCGCGCTGCGCTCGTCGCATCGCCGCGCGATGCTGCGCCGCCAGCTCGCGCCGACCGTCGAGAGCCTCGCGGAGCTGGGCGTGGTGCGCCCCGCCGCGCTGCGCCGCTGGCGAAAGGCCGGGCTCGTCGCTCGTGCCGCCTGAGCCGCCGGGCCGATCCGATCCGGTCACGCGCGCACGGCGCACGCTGCGCGCCGCCGCGTGCGGGGGCCTGGTCGCGACCGCGGTGTCGTGCAGCGGCGAGCCCGCGGCAGCGACGTCCGCGGGCTATCGCGTGGAGCACGGGGCAATTCTCGACGCACGCGGCCGCACGTTGATTCCCCGCGGGCTCAACTACGCCAACGACCACAAATTCCCCGCGCCCGAGGACGGCGTGTTCCTGCCCCCGTGGGAGTCGCCACGGGACTTTTCCGACCTCGCGTCGTGGGGTCTCGATTCGGTGCGGCTGCTGGTGGTGTGGGAGGCGCTCGAGCCGGAGCCGGGGCGCTACGACGACGTCTATCTGGAGGGGATTCGCGAACGCCTCGACTGGGCGCAAGCGGCGGGCCTGGGCGTCGTCGTGGACATGCACCAGGATCTCTACGCGCGCACCTTCACCGGCGACGGCGCGCCGCCGTGGGCGGTGCTGTCGGACGGATTGCCGTTCGAGCCGCGCTCGCCCTGGTACCTCAACTTCGCCTCTCCCGCGCTGCTGCGCGCCATCGACAACTTCTTCGCCGATCGCGACGGCGTGCTGTCGCGCTTCGTCGACGCCTGGGCCCACGTCGTCGAGCGGCTCCACGATCATCCAGCGCTGATCGGCTACGACCTGCTCAACGAGCCCTTCCCCGGCTCGCTCTTCCTGGCGCCCGACGTGGCCGATCGCCACGACCTGGACCCCTTCTACCGGCGGTTGATCGCGCGCCTCGCGCCGCTCGATCGCGCGCACCTGTTCTTCGTCGAGCCCAACCCGGTGCGCACCAACGTGCTGGTGGCGGGCTATCCCACGGCGCTCGGCCCCTACGACGAGGCGGAGGGCCGGCTGGTGCTCGCGCCCCATCTCTACGACCCGCTGGTCACCACCACGCTGCGCTACACGGGCAACGACGCGTTCATCCTCGCCGGCGTGCGCGGCGCCACGGCGGAGGCCGCGCGCTTGGGCTGGGGCCTGTGGTTCGGCGAGTGGAGCGTGTGGGACGGCCGGGTCGAAGGCGGCCGCGCGTTCCTCCACGACCAGCTCGCCGCGTTCGACGAGGCTCGCTGCGGGTGGTCGTACTGGAATCTGAGCAGGAACCCCGCCGATCTCACCTCGCCGATCCAGTCGCCCGAGCTCCTCGACGAGCTGGCTCGGCCCCAGCTCGCGCGCGTGGCCGGCGAGCCGCTCGCGATCGCGTGCGAGCCCGATCGCTGTCGTTTCGAGATCCGCGAGGTCGCCCTCGCCGCACCCACCGAGATCCGCGTGCCGGCGCGCTTCGCGACCGCCGCCGACGTCCAGGTCGAGATCGATCCGCCGCGACGCAGCGCGTGGCGATCGCCGACGGCGGGCGTCGCGGTGCTCGAAGTCTTCCCGCGCGGCAGCGGCGGCCCGGTCACGATGACGCTCGCCCGTCCCGGCGCGAGCGCTCGCGCGCGAGCCGCGCACGCCGACGAGGCGTGGAGCGTCGCCCCATGAGCACCGTCGTGCAGGTTCCGGCAGCCCGGCAGCAGCAACGCGCTCGCCGCCGCGACGCCGCCAGCGGTCTCGCGCTGGTGCTCTTCTTCCTGTTCTCGGAGCCGATCCCGTTCGGTCCCCGCCTCGGTGACGCACCGCCGTTCTTCAGCGTCAATGCGTTCTTGCCCGCGGCGACGCGCGACTGGCCGATGGCGCTGCTCGTGGTGCCGTCGGCTCTCGGCCTCGCGGTCGCGCTGCGTCCGCTTCGGCGGCGCCCCTGGGATTGGCTGGGCTTCGCGCTGGTGCTTCCCGTGGTGCCGTTCTACGTGCTGGTGTGGCGCTCGCGCGACCCGCTGGCGAGCTGGTACCTGTGGCTCCTCTTGGTGGCGCCGTGGGCCGGCCTCAACCTGTGGGTCCGAAGCATCGACTACTTCTACGCCTCGTGCGTCGCCGCGCCGCTCTGGGACATGGGAGCGGCGCTCTTCGGCCTCGCCCACGGCATGGCGATCGTGCCCGAGCCCTACGCGCCCGCGGTGCCACCGTGGGTCTCGGTGGCCGTGGACCTGGCGCTGGTGGCGCTCTTCACCACGCTCTGGCGGCGCCGCGTCGACTGGGGGACGGTGCTCGGCATCGAGCGACTGCGCGCGGTCGAAGCCGCCGAGTCGCAGGAAGCGCCGTGACCGTGCTGGTGACCGGCGCCACCGGCTTCCTGGGCAGCAGGCTCGCGCGGCTGCTCCTCGAGTCGCGGCGGCGCGCGGGTCGCGCGAGCGCGCATTCGCCGGGGTGAGCGCCCGTACCACGTCGCGGCGCTCCACGAGCTCGGCACACCCGATCCGGAACGGATGCGCGCCATCGACGTCGAGGGCACGCGCCACGTCCTCGAGCTCGCCGCTCGGCGCTCGCTCCCCGCGGTCCACACCAGCTCGGTGATCGTGCTCGGCCCCACGGCGGGCGCACCAGCGGAGGAGACGTCCCCGCCCACGAGCGCCCACGAGCCTCAAGTCCTGCGCGCGAGGCGTCGAAGAGATCGGTAGCTCGGACGTCCAAGCCCCCAGGGCCCGCGCACCGAGCACATCCAATCCGCGCAGTCGCCACGCCGCCGAGGATGGCGGCCGGTGCCGCGAGCCAGCCAAGGAGGGCGGTCAGTCATGGCACTTCGAGTCAACACCAACGTCGGCGCATTGCAGGCACAGCGGGCCCTGAGCCTGGTCTCCCAGCGGGTCGACACCAACCTGCAACGGTTGTCGTCGGGGCTACGCATCAACAGCGCCGCCGACGATGCCGCCGGTCTCGCCGTGAGCGAGAAGCTCGCGTCCGACAACCGGGGCTACGGCCAGGACATCCGCAACGCCAACGACGGCATCAGCCTGATCCAGGTGGGCGAGAGCGCGCTGGGCGAGATCAGCTCGAGCCTCACGCGACTGCGCGAGTTGGCGCTGCAGAGCGCCAACGGCACCCTCAGCTCGAACGACCGCATCGCGATCAACACCGAGTTCTCGGCGCTGCGCTCCGAGATCGATCGCATCGCCAAGACCACGGAGTTCTCGGGCAGCAGCCCGCTCAACAGCGCGACCACCGTCACCTTGCAGGTCGGGCTCAACTCCGGCGGCAACAACGTCATCAGCCTCACCACGGTCAACGCCGCCGCCAGCGCGCTCGGCCTGGCCTCGCTCAGCGTCTCGACGCAAAGCGGCGCCACCGGCACCTTGGACGCGCTCAGCGACGCGCTGGAGAGCGTGTCGAGCTTCCGCGCCACGTTTGGCGCGGTGCAGAACCGCCTGCAGACCTCCATCCGCAACCTGGGAGTGGCGGTCGAGAACAGCGCCGCCGCCCAGTCGCGGATCCGCGACGTCGACGTGGCGAGCGAGGCGAGCGACATGGCGAAGAATCAGATCATCCAGCAGGCTGCGGTGGCCGCGCTGGCACAGGCGAACGTCTCCGGCCAGCTCGCGCTCAAGCTGCTCACCTGATGGGTGCGCGCGCGATCGTCACCCGCTCGCGCGCCCCCCTGACCGACGCACCTCGCCGCGGATATACCGGTCGCGCGCGGAAGCGGCAGCCACGCCGCCTCCGCGCCCTCGATCGGATGATCCCGAAGCGCGCTCCCACCCCCTCGCGCCGGCCGCGCGCCGCGCGGCCCCTCGGTCTCGTGCTCGCGGCCGCGTTGCTCGCGCCGTGGTCCGCAGCCGCCGCGACCGCGGATCCGGCTCCCTCCGCCCCACCGGAAGCCGAGATCGAACGACTGCGGTCGCTCGGCTACGCCGGCTTCGATTCCGCATCCGCGAGCTCCTCCGGCGACGGGGTCGTTCTTCACGATGCGGCGCGCTCGTACCCAGGCTACGACCTCTACACCAATCCGCGGCTCTGCTCGGCGGTCTTGATCGATGCCGCGGGCCACGAACGCCACCGCTGGTCGGCCAAGCGTTGTGGCAAATGGTTCCACGCCACGCTGCTCGACTCCGGCGTGCTCGTGGTCCCAGCCACCGACTCCGCTGCGGGCGAGACCGCCGACGACGATCTCGCGAGCCGGCACCTGCTGGCCCTCGGCTGGTCGGGCGAGGTGCTCTGGGATCGCCCGCTCGCAGTGCACCACGACGTCGCGCCCACTCCCTCGGGCGAGCTCGTCACGCTCCTGGTCGCCAACCGCGCCGCCGGCGACATCGATGCGGGCACACCGCTGCGCGACAACCTGGTCGCCCGCCTCACGGCGCAGGGCGAAGTGGTGGACCGGCATTCGCTCTACGCGGCGCTGCGGGGTGCGGGCGTGCTCGAGCTGGGCGGCGTAGCCAAGCGGCGCGCCGGCGCCATCGACCTGCTCCACGCGAACGCGGTCCAGTGGCTCGCCGATGGGCCCGATCTCGGCCAGCCCGCGCCCGCCCGTCACCGACCGCACGTGCTCGTCACGATCCGACACCAGGACCTGGTGGCGCTGTTGCGCTGGGACACGGGCGAGATCGTGTGGAGCTGGGGGCGCGGCGAGCTCATGGGTCCCCACGACGCGACACTGCTACCCTCGGGCCATGTGCTCGTCTTCGACAACGGATTGGGTCGCGGCTGGTCGCGGGTGGTCGAGCTCGATCCGCGCGCGCGGCGCATCGTCTGGGAATACCGCAGCGATCCACCGGATCGGTTCTTCACGCTGAGCCGCGGCTCGAGCCAGCGACTTCCCAACGGCAACACGCTGATCGCCGAGTCCGATCGCGGTCACGCATTCGAGGTCACGGCGAGTGGCGAGCGGGTGTGGGAGTTCTGGAACCCGGCTCGCAACGAGCGCGGCGAGCGCTCGTCGATCGTCCGCATGCGCCGGATCGAGCCGGCGCTGGTGGATCGGCTGCTGGGACGGCCCGCGCCGCTCGGGGCGGCGCCCGCGCCTTAGCGGGTCCCCGAGCACATCCACTCGACGCGACCCACCGCTGCCGGAATGGCCGTCATGACCGAGCCCATCGAGCCGATCGTCGATTCTCCGGAGCCCGCGCCGGGCCCACCACCGGTGGTGGCGCCGCCGATCCGGCGCGGTCGGCAGTGGCTGCGCGGGCTGGCGGCTGGGGCGCTGGTGCTCGCGGCGCTCGAGGGTGGGCTGCGCGCCGTGGACGCGGTCCACCCACTCGCGATGCTGCGCGACGCCCGGGACGAGGGGAACGTCCGCGCGCCCCGTGACGAAGCGAGCCGCGAACCCAGCGCGGCCGGCGTCGAGCGCGTCGCGACGATCGGCGACGCCGCCGTGACCGGTGCCGTCGCCCCTCCGCTCGATCACGCGAGCGTCCTCGAGCGGCTGCTCACCCGCGGCGGGCACCCCGCGCGGGTGCTCGACCGGAGCGTGGCGGAGGCGGAGCCGAGCGATCTCCCGTCGATCTTCATCCGCGATGCGCTGCCCACGGCGCCCGATCGCGTGCTGGTCTTCGTCGCGGTCGGCGACGATCTCGCCGCCCGCGATCGCGTCCAGCCGCGCTACCGCCACTCGTATCTCGCCCGCCTGGCCCACGCGTTGCTCGCGCCGCGTCGTGACGGCGGGCGCGGCGCGAGCGAGGCGCGCCCGCCGCCCGTCGACGGCGAACGCTTCCTGGCGCTCGAGCGCGAGCGAAGCTGGATCTTCGCAGGCCCGAGCACGCGCCTCACCGACGCCGTGAACCGCGCCATCGCACCCCTCGTGGAGACGAAGCAGCTCGCCGACCGACGGCGGGTACGGCTCACCGTGGTGCTGGCGCCGGACCCCGCCCAGATCGATCCGACCGTGCGCAAGCGAATCGGCGCGAGCTCGCAAGCGGAGAGCGACAGCGGCGAGCACGCGCTCAGCCGTCCCAGCGAGCTGCTCGCGGGCGCGCTCGCCCAGCACGGCATCGAGGTCGTCGATCTCACCGCGGAGCTCGCCCGCCGTGGCGCCCGCACGCGTCTCCACTCGCCGGATTCCATCGGCTGGAATGCCCTCGGCAGCCGCATGGCGGCAGCGATCGTCGCGCGCGACGTGTTCCACGTGACGTCGCGCAATCCGCGCCGCCCGCGCCCCAGCGCTGCGCCGCCCCCCACCGCTGCCGGCGCCGGCGCCACCAGCTCGCGGGTCTTCGAGGGCGTACACGAGCACACCGGGTGCGACGCCATCCGCGCCTGGGCGTGGGAACCAAGCCGTCCGGACGAGAGCGTCGACGTCGACGTGCTCGACGGCGAGACCCTCGTCATCACGCAGACCGCCGATGTCTACCGCGGGGATCTGCTCGCCGCCGGCAAAGGCGACGGCTCGCACGGCTTCGAGCTCCGGACCCCGGCGCGGCTGCGCGACGGCGAGGCGCACACCATTCGGCTGCGGATCGCGGGATCCAGCTTCGATCTCACCAACACGCCCAGCACGCTGTGGTGTCCCGCGCCCTGAAGTCTGGAGGCTGACCCCAATCCGGGCTGAGCCTCACTCCAGCCTCGGCCGACGGGTCCTCGTTCCGCTCACGCCAGGCCAGGGGCGCTCAGGGACAGTGACCGCCTGCGGAGCCAGCCCAGCTGCAGATCGAGCCGTTGTCGTTCGGCACTTCGTCGACGAGCAGCAGCTCCACGTCCCCCACCCGGCTCACCTGGTCGAGCGCGAAGTCGTTGGCAGCGACGCCGCGCTTCTACGGTGCCACGCGCCACAGACGGGCGCAGAGCGTTCGGCAATCGCCGGTCGTCCACACGTCGCAGGGACGGAACGTGCGATCGCAGCGCAGCGCGATCTCCGTCCCGCGCCCGGCGCCCGCGGGCAGCGTGACGGCGAGATCGTGGCGATCGCCGTCGCGTAGCTGAACGCGCGCGTCCGCGACGTCGCCGGGCACCGCGGAGAGCGCGACGGGGTGCACGGCGAGATCGGGCTCGGCGGCGGATACCTCGGCCTGCACGCGTCGCACGCGGCGGCCATCGATCACCAAGCGAGCGCTCGGCCCCAACCATCGGAAGGATTCACCGGTGGGCGTCCATTCCTCGGCATAGGCGCCGTGGAGCGTGATCGGCGGCGGCCACGCGACGTTCCGCGCCACGGCGATGGCCATCGCCGCGAGACACGCGACGAGCCCGAGCCGCGCGACGAGCGCGACGCGTACGCGGCTGACGGGGTCGCGATCACGTCGTGGATCCGGCGTGGCCGACGCCACGCCCAATCCGTGCCCGAGGACGGCCAGCACGATCGCGAGATGCTCGGCCACCAGCATCGGATGCCCGACGAGCATCATCACGCCCTCGCCCACCAAGCCGAGCGCGAGCGAGCGCTCTCCCCACGCCTCCGGATCGTGCGCCGCGCGCGCCGCGAGGCCTCGGAACGCGACCACGACCATCGCCACGAAGACCACGAGCGCGAGCGGGCCGCCCTCGACGGCGATCTGCAGGAACTGGTCGTGCGCGTTGCGCAGCGGCGCCGCGTCGGGCGGCCGCAGCGCTGGCGACATCCGCGGCATCGCGCGATAGAGGTTCCCCGGCCCGACGCCCGTGAGCGGGTGCGCGGCGCCCGCGAGCCACGCCGCGCGCCAGAGCTCGAGACGTCCGCTCACCAGCCGTCGCGCCTCGGGCTCGCCCCGCAACAGCGCGACGAAGCGCGCGACGGTGGCGTGCGCCGGCAGGCGGTCGGGCGGCAGGGAGCGCAACGCCAGGAGCATGCCCGCGAGCACGACGCTCGTCGCGAGCAACCCGTGACGCCAGGCGCGCGGCGACAAGCGGCCACGTGCCGACCACGCCGCCTGCGCCGCCACCGCACCCAGCACCGCCCGCGACCCCGTCATCACCAGCACGCCGCCCAGACACACCGTGGCGCCGCCGAGCGACGCAATGCGTGCCGCGGCGGGCCAGCGCTTGCCAAGGCGAGCCAGCGACGCGAGCAACGGCGGACCCATGAGCACCAGCGAGGCCGCGAACGCGTTGGCATCGGGCGCCGTGCCGTTGACGCGCCGGATCACCTGCCACGAGCCATCCGGCAGCTGACGACCGAACGGCGCCACCGCCCAGCCGGTCCACGCTTGGAAGATCCCGAGCGCCAGCGCGAGCCCGGCCACGCAGGCAAGCGTGCGGGGCAGCGGCGCGGCGCGGTCGCTCCGCGAGCCGCTCAGCGCGGCGACGGCCACGCCCACGCCGCACGCCTCGTAGAGGTCGAGAAGACGCCGCAGCCCGAAGAGCGGATGCGTTTGATCGGCCAGGTGTCCGATGCCGCCGAGCACCGCCGCGAGGTCGGTGCGAAACGGTGTCGACAGGACGTCGAGCTCGCGCGAGCACGCCACCAGCCACGCCGCCGCCATCACCACCAGGAACGCGCCGAGCGAGGCGGCGGCGCGCCGGGCCGCGCGCAGCTCGCCCGTCGCGACCGCGACGGGACGCAGCACCAAGCCGGCGAGCGCGATCGCCAACCACGCGTCGATCGTCGTGGCGGTGCCGACGGCGCCACGCCACGCCGGGTTGCCGGTGAGCGCGACGGCCGCCACCAGCGCACCGATCCGCAGCGCCGGCGGAGCGAAGGCGGACACTCCCGCGAAGCCGGCGAATCCCAGCCACCACGCACGCGGCAGCCCACCCCAGGGCAGGGTCGCGGCCGCGAGCCAGATGGGCAACGCGTAGAGCGCGACCCACGCGCGCTCGCGGATCGCGAGTCCCCGGGGCGCTCGATCGTTGGCGAGGGGCGCGGGCTCCGGCCCGCTCGCCGGCGCGCCCGGGTGGCGGCTCAGGCTAGCTCGACCTCAGCCGCGAATCCCGGCACATCCACCGCCGGGCAGGGAATGGACTCGCCGAGGCGAGCGGCACGGCGCGCGAAGATGGCGCGTCGCCGCGACCACATCTGCGGCAGCTGCTTCACGATGTCGACGTAGGCGGGCAGAAGATCGCGATCCCACAGCAGCGCGTACGCGAGTCGCACCGCCTCGAAGCCCGCCACCACCGGCAGATCCCGCATCAACCGCGACGCCCGCTCGTTCTTGAGGATCTGGAAGCAGTGGTTCTTGAACGAGTGGCAGCGGATCGCCGAGGGCATGGCGCGACGGGACGCGGCGCTTTCCGGCTTCCAGCGCCGCTGGTGAACGGCGCGCGCCGCGGGAACGTAGAGGACGTCGAAGCCGAGCAAGTTGGCTCGCCAGCACAGATCGGTGTCCTCGCGGTACGCGAAGAACGACTCGTCGAACACTTCGCCATCCACCTCGAGCGTGCCCAGTGCCGAGAGCCGCAGCATCATCGCCGCGCCGCACACCGCGAAGACGCGCTCGGTCTCGTCGTACTGGCCGTGGTCGAGCTGAAAGCTGCCGCGATCGTAGGGACGGCGATGACGAGGAAGCGAGATGCCGGCGCTGTCGATGCGCGTGCGACACGGCCTGAGGAGCTTCCCGGACGCGAGAGCCACGCTGCGATGCGCCCGCAGCTCGTCCAGCAGGCGTTCCGCGTAGTCGGGCTCGAGCTCGATGTCCGGATTGAGCAGCAGCGCGGCTTCGGGGAGATACGGATCGGCGCGCCCCTCGGCCAAGAACCGGTTGGCGCCCGCGCCAAAACCGCGGTTGGGAACCAGCGACCAGCGCACCGTCGGGAAACGCTTGGCGAGTGCCTCTGCCTGGACGGGATCGCCGTCCGCGTCGACCACCCGGATCCAGGCCGGCGGGATGGTCTGACGGGTCAGGCTTTCGAGGCAGGACGCCAGGTCGTCGTAGGTCTTGTAGTTGACGACCCCTGCGACATAACGCGTCATCAGGCCCCCGAACGCGCTCGGCACGACAGCGCGCGGTGCGGTTTGGCGGATTGAAGCACAACCCGAAGATCAGGGGAAGTCCCCGCCACGAAAGGATTCTGGCCGGAGGTGCCAATCGTCATGGCGCCCCAGGGTGACGCCACGCGCAGGCGCTGCCAAGTCCGCGGGCCAGGCTCGGGCTGCGGTTCGACCGCCGGCCGTGCCACTCGGGCGACGGGGCCGGGCCGGGTGGAGGGCCGTGCGGCGTCCGGCGTGAGGGGACCGCGCCCCGGCGATGACCCGGGACCCGTGGTCGGTCGCACCGCGAACCGCCGTTCGGGCCGAGCCCATGGCAGTGAGAGGCCAGGCCAGGGCAAACCGCCCTGCCGAGCGGGACGTCGGGCCGGCCGAGGCGGGCTCGAGACATCGCTCCCGCTCGCCGCCCAAGCAGTCGATGGGCGCGGCCGGCGTCACGGGCCGGGGGGGGGCCGGGTAGGCCCACGCGATGCGAGCCGGTGCCACGCCAGGCGACCGACGGTCAGAAGCCCACCGCGCTGTAGAGGAGGGGGTTTTTCTTGTTGGTGAAACCGGGAAATCCCGTCGAGAAGCCGACGATGTAGAACTGGTCGCCGAGCTTGGCGATGCCTCCCGGCGTCTGCTCGGTGTTGTCGGCGCACGCGACGCTCGACTGGTGGCAGAAGTTCGGTGCTGCGGCCGCGTCCTTCATCAGGCTGCTGGCGTCGAGCCGCACCAACGACGTATCACCGCCCGAGCCCCCGCTCTTGGCGGCGCCGATCACGTAGACGTAGCCGCGGCCGCGGTCGTTGTCGATCGCGACGGTGCGCGTGAAGCGCGACTCCGCTTCCGGCGGCAGATAGGGCGCCGCGGTCTGCGCGGCGAGGCCGAGGTCGAACTTGAGGACGAAGCTGCCGCTCGGCACCCCGCCGAAGAAGTTGGCGAGGTAACCACCCACGTACACACCCGTCGCGTCGACCACGGCCCCCGCCGTCGCGACCGGGCCCAGGAAGGGATTCGGATGCGCCCAGGGGGTCGCGGCGACCGGCGCCTCGGGCGGCGTGTCACCGAGGTCCGTGTAACGCAGCACCAGCGCCTTGGCGCCCACGCCGGCGATGCCGCCGCCGCCCTGCCGGCCCGCGACGTAGATGTACCGGGCGCCGCCACTCGCGTAGATCGCCAGCGCCCCGTCGGCGGCGTCGTAGTGGCCCTTCGATCCGCCGCCGCTCACGTGGTAGGTCGTCGCCCAGATCGGTAGGCCCGTGCGGCCGTCGAAACGCGCGAGCCCTACCTGCCCTTCCACCCCGGGCGCATAGCTGCTGTTCGGCACGCCGTGGTGCCCCGACACGGTGATGCGATTCTCGTCCGGATCGACGTAGAGCCCGTCGATCTCGTCGTAGCCGTTGGTCACACCGTAAAGCGCCGCGCCGTTGCTGCTGACCGAGTAGCGCGCTCCGGTCGACGACCAGAGGCCACCGGCGTTGGCGCTCCACGGCACCGGCGCGCACGGCTCCTTCGTGAATCGCATGATGTACCAATACGACTCCGCGGCAGCACCCGGGCCGTCGTGACTCGCACCCGCCACGTAGAGGTAGCGGTTGCCGGCGAACGCCACGAACGGCTTCGCGACCTTGCCGGGGCCGCGCGGATTGTTGCTGGTGTTGTTGCTGGTGCTGTCGATCGCGTCGAGCGCGCGGTTCGAGAAGTATCGCGTGCACGCGATCTTGTCCTCGGCGTGATCCTGGTAGAACGCGTAGACGTTCCCCTGCGGATCGATCGTCACCGCGAAGGCCTCGTCGCCGAACCGTGTCGCCGAGGGCGTGCCGAGCGACGGCGACCAGCTGGTGTCGAATCGCGGCGCGCCCGCCTGCGCCCTGCCCCCCAGGAATACCGCTGCTGCGACGGCGGCGATCGTTCGGGCCGACTGCTTCACGAATGCTTCCTCCTGTGCGACGCGGGCGCGCGAGTCTGGCGCCACGACGGGCCGGACAGCAACTCGCGGCGCGAGCGGCGGGGCGAGCGGCCGCGCAGCCTCGAACGGCGAGCGAGCCCCACCTCGCGACGCGCGCCCGAGCCACCGAGCACGCCGCATGCCGGAGGAGACATCGGACCGGGTGAGCGCCGCTTCGCTGCGCGATGCGAGCATCGCTCCGCGCACCACCGCCAGCACGGCCCACGCGCCAACCGCTGACGATCGTCGCCACCTCTGGCGAACATCGTCGGCAGCCCTGACGAGGATCGTCGGCGGCTCGCCCCGGTCGATGAGCAGGGCGAGTTGCGGCCCACGCAACGATTCCCGCGCTGCCCAGCGGTGATCCGTCACGCCCTGGCCCACGGCGATGGGCGAGAGAACATCTTGGTTCCCGATTTGCTGAGTGGGCACGGGCCGAGACCCGGGTTTCCCCAGCAGAGGATCTGACATGATCGGGCCGCCAGCGGGCGCCCGCGCGTGGGGTGCGGCGGTCGCGCTGAACGAAGGAACGAGCTCTCCCGATGCCTGTCCGGCCTTCCGCCTTGCCGCCAGACCACACCTGTCAGCGATTCGCCGTTGGCCGCGCCCTGCTCTGCCTGGCGCTGGCGATCACGCAACCCTGTCGCGCTGCGCGCGCCGAGCCGCCCGCGGAGGCGCCGCTCGCCGACGAGGACGCGTACCTGACCAGCGAAGAGGGCTTCGTCTACGCGCCGCTCAAGCGTCGCCAGCCCATCGCGCGCTCGCCCAGCTCGGTCCGCGTGTTCACGGCGGACGAGATCCGCGCCTCCGGCGCCCGCAACCTGGGCGAGTTCCTGCGCCGCCTCCCCGAGCTCTCCCGCGAGGTGCTGAGCTCCGGCGAGACGGCGATCGACGGCGCGCGCGGCGTGGGCGGCGAGATGACGATCTTCCGCTTCCTCGAGGTGCGCCTGGACGGTCGCTCGGTGCGTCAGGAATGGCTCGGTGTCGTGTTCTACGAGCCGTTGCCCATCTTCCTCGACGACGTGAAGCGGATCGAGATCATCCGAGGTCCCGCGGGCGCGCTCTACGGCGAGTCCGGGCTCAACCTGGTGATCGACATCCGCACCCGCACGCCGGAGGAAGCCCAGGGCACCCAGCTCCAGGTCGCGGCTTACGGCCCCACGCAAGGCTTCGAAGCGTCGGGAGTCCACGGGCTGGCGCTGGGGCCGGTGTGGAGCAAGCTCTCCGTGAGCTATCGCTCGCTCGACGAGTTCGACTCGGTCGTCCCGCCACAGGACGACGGCGACGACACCGCGAGCAAGGGGTTGCGCGTCGCGAGCCGCAGCGCCCTGGATCTCGGCCACGACGGACGAATCGAGGCCGAGCTCGGTTACACGGACGGCAGCGTGGACGTGCTGCTCGGTGCGCCGCTGTCGCTCCACGGCGCCTCCGAGCGCAGCGCGCTCGTGAGCTACGACCGCGAGCTTCCCTTCGGCTCGCTCGCAGCGGAGTGGACGTGGACCGAGTTCGCCACCGAGGTCGTCCCGCCGCGCGGCGCCGAGGCCGCGCGGGTCCACGCCGACTCGTGGAGCGGCGAGATCCGGCACACCGCGCCCCTACCGCTCGCGCAAACGCTCGTCTCGGGTGTCTCCTACCGCTACGTCTCGGCGCGCGGAGATCTCTTCGACGAGTCCCGTGCGCTCGACGACCTTGGGCTCTTTCTCGCCGACGAGATCGACCTCGGCGCGAACCTGACGGCGTACGCCAACCTCCGCGGCGAGCTGCTCCAGCCCTCCGGATCCGAGATCCTCCCGGGCGGCAGCCTGGTCTGGACGCCGGCCGAAGGACACACGCTGCGGGCCAGCGTGGGGCGCGGTGTCGCGGCCCCGTCGCTGTTCGGGCTCCACGGCGCCTTCAATCTGAGCCCGGGCCTCAAGAACATCGGCCCGCCGTTCGACACGCTCGACTTCGTGGTCCTCGGCAACCCCGACCTCGAGAGTCAGGCGCTCACGTCGTACGAGCTCGGCTACCGCGGCGTGGGGCTCGACGGACGCGTCACGGCGGTCGTGAACGGCTACTTCCAGGACGTTCGCAAGCTCGCGGCCGCAGGCTATTTCCGTCCCGACACCATCGGTTTCGAAGACGGCCGGCTGCAGATCGGGATCCCGATCGCGAACCGCTACAGCTACCACGTGGTCGGCGGCGAGGCGTCGCTCGAGCTGCGCCCGCTCGCGTGGCTGCGCATGGAGCTCGGCTACGCGCTGGCACACGTGCTCGACGAGCACGATCTCGTGTCCGGCGCGCCCAGCCACGCGATCGGCGACGTGACCCGCCAGCACCGCGGCCTCGCGCTGGTCGGCGTCGACTTCCGCAAGGGCACCATCCCGGCGCCGTGGCTGCGCCCGTTCGATGCCGAGATTTCCTTCCAGGCGACCTCGACGTCCGAGGTCGAGACGCTTCCGAGCCAGATCGGCGCCGGGCGCTACCCGATCCTCGCGGGCTTCCTCGGCGAGCCGACCACGCGGCCCGGCGACCGCTACCTGAACGCACGTCTCGGCTGGACGCTGATCCCTTCGACGCTCGAGGTCGCGCTCGAGGGATGGAACTTGCTCGGAACCAGCATCCCGCTGTGGGTGGATGGCACGCGGCTGCTCTCGCTCCGGATGACGGTGGGCTTTTGAAGAAGCGCGCCACGCTCGGGGCGGCCGAGAGTGTGGCGGCCCGGTGCCGTCCACCGCCACGCCGACCATCGCGCTGGGTCCGCGCGCTGGCGCTCGGCGCGTTGTTGATGCCTCCCGCCGTGGTGCGCGATGCACGCGCCGAGCCGGCCGCGGCGGCGACCAGCGCCGTGTTCGCCGTGCGCAGCGGCGAGCTGGTCGCGTACGACGCCGTGCTCGCGAGCTTCCGCGCCACACTCGGCTCCGAGGTCGCGAGCACCTCGCTTCCCGACGTCCAGGAGCACGCCACCGCGGTGCTGGATCGCCTCGCCGCCGATCGACCCAAGCTCTTCTTCGCCCTCGGCGCGCGGGCGGCGGCCGTGCTCCACCACGAGCTTCCGGGCACGCCGCTGGTGTTCGCGATGGTGCTGCAGCCCGATCGCTACGAGCTCACCGGACGCAACGTGGCGGGGGTGCGACAGACCGTGGATCCACGAACCCAGCTTCGCGCGCTCCACCGACTGATGCCGGCGCTACGCCGGGTCGGCGTTCCGTTCGATCCCGAGCACACCCGCGCGCTCGCCGACGAGGCGGTCGCCGACGGGCTCGAGCTCGGCCTCACGCCGGTCGCCGCGGCCATCGCGTCGAAGGAGGCCGCCGCTGGGGTGCTGAGCCGTCTCGTCGAGAACGTCGACGCGCTGTGGGTGCCGCCGGACTCGACCCTCGTCAACCCGGAGACCCTGGCGCTGTTGCTGCACGTGGCGAGCGAGCACCGAATCGCGGTGATGACCCACAGCGAGCACGTGGTGGAGACGGGCGCGCTCCTGGCGCTCGCCGTCGACGAGCGCGCGGTGGGAGCCCGGGCGGCGGAGATCGCCCGCGAGGTGCTCGCGGGCAAGCCCGCCGGCCAGATCGGCATCGTCGACGCGCCAGCGCGACTGGTGCTCAACGTCGACGCCGCGGCGCGGCTCGGCCTCTCGATCCCGCGCGAGATGCTCCGCGAGGCGGCGCGGGTGTACCCATGACCACCTTCGGCCTGCGCGCCCGGCTCGGTATCCGCGGCGTGTTGCTGCTCGGCGTCCTCCCGCCGGTGCTGCTCGCGCTCTCGGCGGTCGGCGTCTTCGCCTATCGGACGGCGCGGGGCGAGGTGCTGGCGCAAAAGCAGCTCGAGCTCGCCAATCGCATGGACCGGGCGCGCGCCGACCTGGCGCGGACGCTCAGCCATCCGGTGGCCGATCTCATGAACCTGTCGCGTAGCTCGCTGATCGCGAGCTTCCACTTCAATGCCCGCTACGGGCTGGCCGACGCGGCGGACGCCTCCGAGGTCGCGCTGCGCGAGTCGTTCCGCCACCTGCTCGCGGTGGCGCCCAACTACCACGGCATCGCCTACGTCGACTCGACCGGCGCCCGGGTGGATGCGGTGACGAGCGGCGGCGGGGGCGCGGCCGCCGGCGACCCGCCCTTCGACCTCGCGGAGATCTGCGCGGAGATCGCGCGGCTTCCGGTGGCCACGCCCCGCTTGCCGGAGCGGCTGCTCGAGAACGGCAGCCATCGGCTGTTGCGCTACGCGGTGAGCGTCGGTGAGGCCACTGGCGAGCGCCTCGGCACGCTGGTGGTCGATCTCGATTTCGCCGCCGTGAACCGGATCCTCGACGAGCTGGCGCTCGAGCTGGGCGGCGCGGCGGCGCTCTGGAGCGACGGCACTCCCCTCGCGGAGGTCGTGCGCGGCCTGCCCTCGGCGACGCCACTCGGGCAGCTGCGCGGACGCGCCGCCGAGCTGGCGAGCCAGATGGATGCTGAGCGGCGCGCCGTGAGGCACGACGAGGGGACGCTTCTCGGCATCGCGTGGCCCACGCCGGAAACCGATCCGCTGGCGCTCGGCTGGGTCCTCGGCATCGTCGTTCCCGATGCCGCCTATCTGCAGCGCGTGCTCGACCTGCGCCGCAGCGTGCTGCTGCTGACGCTGCTCACCGCCGGGTCGGTCACCGCCGTGTGCGTGCTGTTCGTGAGCCAGCTCTCGTGGCCGCTGCGCTCGCTCACCGACGCCATCCGCCGCACCGGCGAAGGAGATCTCACGGCCGAGGTCGACGAGGGCTGGCGCAACGAGATCGGAGCGGCGGCGCGCGCCTTCAACCGCACGCTGCGCGCCCTCAGGCTCAGCCGCGCGGCGCTCGGCGCGCAGGTCGCGGAGACCGAGCGCATCAAGGGCGACCTCGAGAACCTCATCGAAGGATTGCCGAGCGCGGTGGTGCTGGTGGACGCGGCAGGCCACGTCCGCTACTGGAACGGTCAGGCGGAGCGCCAGACGGGGATCGCCCGCGACGCGGCGCTGGCGCGTGACCTCTTCGAGCTCGGCGCTGGCTACGAGGCGCACCGCGAGCGCTTCGCGCGTGTGCTGCGCGACGCACGCTCCGAGGAAGTCCGGCGCGAGCTGGTGCCCGGCGGCGACGGTCGCAGCTGGGTGCGGCGCCTCACCCTCCACCCCATCACCGGCGCGGGGACGCCAGGCGTGGTGCTCATCTCGGAGGACGTGACCGCCGCCGATCGCTTGGAGCGGGCGATGGTCCAGGCGGACAAGCTCGCGTCCGTGGGCGGCCTCGCCGCCGGCATGGCGCACGAGCTCAACAACCCGCTGGCCGGGATCTTCTCGAACCTCGAGATCCTGGAGCGACGCCTCGATCCGGCTCAGCCGAGCGCGCGCGAGCGGCTGGCGCGCGCGGGCTTCGACGCGCCGACCATCGAGCGCTTGGCCCACTTCCTCGCCGAGCAGCGCATCACGCGCCACGCCGAGCTGATCCGCGTGTGTGCGACCCGCGCCACGCGCATCGTCCAGAACCTCCTCGACTTCTCGCGCAGCAGCCGCTCCGTGCTCGGCAGCGAGGGCGTCGCGGCACTCGTGGACAACACGCTGTTGCTCGCCCAGGCGGAATACGACGTGGCGCGCGGCTACGACGTGCGCGACATCGAGGTGCGCAGGCTCTTGCCGGACGATCTGCCCGCCGTGCGCTGCGATCGCCAGCAGATCGAGCAAGTGCTGCTCAACCTGGTCAAGAACGCGGCGCAGGCGCTGGCGGCGAAGCGGCGCGCGCAGCCCGACTTTCGTCCCTGCCTGACGTTTCGCGCCCACGCCGAGAACGGGCGCGTGTGCGTGGCCGTGGAGGACAACGGGCCGGGAATCCCGCCCGATGCCCGCGAGCACGTCTTCGAGCCGTTCTTCTCGACGAAGGACGTGGGCGAGGGCACCGGGCTGGGTCTCTCGATCAGCTACTTCATCGTGACCGAGGGGCACGGGGGCGCGCTGCGCGTCGAGGACTGCGAATCCGGCGGGGCACGCTTCGTCCTGGAGCTTCCCGCCGCCGAGGCGAGCACGTGAAACGCCGGCTGCTGATCGTCGACGACGAGGCCTACTTCCGCGAAGCGGTGGCCTCGTACCTGGAGGACGAGGGCTACGAGGTCCGCGTCGCCGCCACCGCCGGAGAGGCACTGGAGCGTGTCGCCGCCGAGGTCCCCGACCTGTGCGTGCTCGATCTGCGCATGCCCGACGTGGACGGCTTCGAGCTGGCGAGCCGGCTGCGCCGGGTGGCGCCCGAGCTGCGTCTGCTGGTGGTGTCCGGCTCGGCGCGCTTTCTGCCCGCGGCGGCGCTCGAGAGCCTCGGGCTCGACGCCGAGGACGTCGTGGCGAAGCCCATTCCTCGGCTCGCGACGCTCGCGGACCGAATCGCCGAACGATTGGGAGACCGAGCGTGAGCGAGTCCCCCATCGTGCTCATCGTCGACGACGAGGAACCGGTGCGCGCCGGCATGGCCGTGTTCCTGGAGGATGCGGGCTATCGCGTGCGCGAGGCGGCTTCGGTGGCCGACGCGTGCACGGTGCTCGGCGCGGACGACGTCGGGCTCGTCCTCACCGACATCCGCATGCCGGGCGCCAGCGGCCTCGAGCTGGTGCGCTTCGTGCGCGACCATCACCCCGACACCCACTCGATCCTGGTGTCCGGACGCGGCAATCTCGAGGACGCCATCGAGGCGATCCGCGCCGGCGCCTACGACTACCTGACCAAGCCCGTCGAGCGCATGGAGGTTCTCGAGCTCGCGGTGCGCCGCGCCCTCGAATCGCGCCGACTCAGGCTCGACGAGCGGCGCCACGCGGCGGCCCTCGCCAGCGCGCACCGCGCCCTCGAAGAGGCGCAGGCGCACTTGGTACAGTCCGCGAAGATGGCGGCGCTCGGCGAGCTGGTCGCCGGCGTCGCGCACGAGATCAACAACCCGCTCGCGTTCGTGTACGCCAACGTCCGCATCCTCGACGACTACCTGGGCGACCTGGAGGGGCTGACGCGCGGCTTGGACGGTGCGCCGCCCGGCGTCCGCGAGGCCTCGCTCGACGAAGCGCTCACCAACATTCGCCGCATCGTCGACGGCTGCCGCGTGGGCACCGAGCGCACCCGCGCGATCGTCGCCCGGCTGCGCTCCTTCAGCCGTCCCGGCGAAGGCGACCGCCACGAGGTCGACCTTCACGAGATGCTGGAAGCGGCGCTCATGCTGGTGGGTCACCGCCTCGAGAACCGGATTCGCGTGCACCGCTCGTACGCGACGCTGCCGCGCTACCCGTGCCACGGCAGCGACCTGAGCCAGGTCTTCCTCAATCTGCTGGCGAACGCGATCGAGGCGATCGACGGCACCGGTGACGTGTGGCTGCGGACCTGGATCGAGCCCGGCGGCGCCGGCACGACCTCCCCTCGCGCCTGGATCGCCGTCGCCGTGCGGGATAGCGGACCCGGGATCCCGCTCCCTCTCGTGGGGCGAATCTTCGAGCCCTTCTTCACCACCAAGCCCCCTGCCGCCGGGATGGGCCTCGGCCTGTTCGTGAGCTACGGAATCGTGGCGCGGCACGGCGGACGGCTGGAGGTGGTCCAGCCGACCTCGGGCGGCGCCGAGCTGCGCGTGCTCCTGCCGCTCCTGAACCCTTGCGCCCCCAACGCCTAGACCCGGAAGCTCGAGCACTCCATGCGCGCACACGTTTCCAACGTCATCCTGGAACCACCGACCTTCGACGACGGCAAGGGCGGCGACTCGCCCGGCGGCGGTGCCGTGCCGCTGCGTGCCCTCGATCCGGCGGAAGCCGAGGCATCGCCCGCGCCGCGCCCGGCGACGGTGCTGGTCGTCGACGACGAGCCGATGGCCCTCGACTCGCTCGAGCTCACGCTCAAGCGGCAGTGGCGGGTGCTGCGCGCGGCGAGCGGCGGCGACGCGCTGGCGGTGCTCGCGCGCGAGCCGGTCGACGTGGTGATCGCCGATCAACGCATGCCCGGCATGACCGGCGTCGAGCTACTGGAGCACGTCTACCGCGAGCATCCCGACGTCACCCGCGTGCTGCTCACTGGCTACACGGACCTCGAGGGGATGCTCGCGGCCGTGAACCGCGGTCACGTCTACTTCTACCTGACCAAGCCCTGGGACCCCGCCGAGCTGCGGGCGCACGTGGAGCGCGCGTTCGCGGCGCGGCGCGTGGCGCTCGAGCAGCAACAGGCGCTCACCTCGCTGCGCGCCGCCAACGCGGCGCTCGCCAGCGAGACTGCCTCGCTGCGCGACGCGCTCGGCGGGCCAGCGCGCTTCGAGGATTTCGCCGGCACCAGCGCGGGGCTGCGCGAGGCACTCGACCTCGCCGCGCGGGTCGCCAGCTCGGACGTGACGGTGCTCCTCGAGGGCGAGTCGGGCACCGGCAAGGAGCGCCTCGCGCGCGCGATCCACGCGGCGAGCCCGCGGGCGCGTCAGCCGTTCGTGGCGGTCAACTGCGGTGCGCTTCCCGAATCGCTGCTCGAGAGCGAGCTCTTCGGGCATGCGCGCGGCGCGTTCACCGGCGCCGTCACCGACAAGAAGGGGCTCTTCGAGGAGGCCAACGGCGGCACCTTGCTGCTCGACGAGGTCGGCGACACCTCGCTCGCCATGCAGGTGAAGCTGCTGCGCGCGCTCCAGGAACGCACCATCCGTCCCGTGGGCACGACGCTGGCGCGCCCGGTCGACGTTCGGCTCATCAGCGCCACCCACCGCGACCTGGGCGCGATGGTGAGGTCGGGTCAGTTCCGCGAGGACTTCTACTATCGGATCAGCACCTTCCCCATCCGCCTGCCGCCGCTGCGGGAGCGGGTCGAGGACATTCCGGCCCTCGCCACCCAGCTGCTGGCGCGGGCGGAGCGGCGGCTGCGACGCAACGTGCGCGGTCTCGCGGTCGAGACCTACGACCTGCTGCTCGGCTACCCGTTTCCGGGCAACGTGCGCGAGCTCGAGAACGAGCTCGAGCGCGCGTTGGTGCTCGCGGAGCCGAACGACTGGATCGCGCCCGCGCTCTTCTCCGCGCGTCTGCGCGGCCTACAGCAGCCGCGACCATCCGCGAGCGCGCCCACGAACGATCCGCAGGCCGCGCCGACCGAGCCGCCACCCTCGCCGCGAAGACGCGCGCGCCGCACGCTCGCCGAGGCGCGCGCCGAGTTCGAGCGCAGTCTCATCGAGGAGGCGTTGAGCGAATGCCACGGCAACGTTTCGCGCGCTGCGCGGATCCTCGGCCTCAGCCGCAGCGGCCTGCAGAAGCGCATGAAGGCACTCGGCGTCGGCCCGGCGCGCGGCGACGACGACTCCGACGAGTCGCCTGGCCTCTGAGCCCGCCGAGATCGTCGCGTCCGCACGTGCCGCGAGCGGCGCCCGCGGCGCCGGGTGGACGCCGCGGTCTTCAGCCGCCCTGGGTGCTCGACCACGCGGCGACGCCACCGGACTCGAAATCGCCGTCGAAGATCGCGGTTCCGGTGCGAACGGCCACGAAGCCCTGCCCTACGGCGCCACCCTCCTCGGCGATCAAGAAGCCGCGATAGACGGTGCCTGCCGTGGGGTGCAGCGCCGTCGAGCCCGACGCGGCGGGATTCGCGAGCGCCACGCCCTGGTCGATCGCTTCCTCGAGGAAGGTTCCGGAATCGGTGCTCCACGCCAGGCTGCTCGTGCCACCAGGCGCGACCACGTACGGTGTCGCGACCAGCGTGGTCGCCGGCAGCGCGCCGGCCGTCACGGTGTCGCGGACCGTCTGGCCGCTCACCACCAGCGCGTGCTGGCCGACGCTCGGCCGCGAGTCGAGCCCCGTGTAGCCGGTGCGCGCCTGTCCATCGACGGTGGCTTGCGTCGCGCCCGTCCAGGCGTAGGCGAGATCGGATTCCGCCGCGCCGTCCGAATCGCCCGCCGCTCCCGCCGGCAGCTGCTGCGTGGGAATCGCCCAGATCGCGCCGGCCTTGGGTGCGCTCACGGCGCCGCCATTGTCGTGAGTCGGTGCCTTGACCGTGCTGGTGCCGTTCGATCGGTTCACCACCAACGCGTTGAGGCCGGCGGCGTTCTTGGTCCCCGCCATCGAATGCAGGTAGTCGAAGCTCGTGTCCGGATAGAACGTGTTGCCGCCGTATTGGACGGCGTTGATCGGACCATTGGTGTAATCGCCGTCCAGGATCGTGAAGGCGCTCGGCCCGGTGTTGTCGCTGAGCACGCAGTCGGTGACCGTGCCCGCAACGTTCCGCGGAGCGCCGGGTCCTCCGCCGCCGTCGGGCGCGAAGAAGATCGCGGCCCCCGAATGACTGTTGGTGAGCGAGTTCTCGACCAGGTACGAGCCATCCAGCGCCAGGCTCGCGCCCAGCACCCAGATGGCGCCGCCGCTCATGCGCGCGGTGTTGAGCGCGAAGAAGCACCGCGCGACCGTCGCCGTGGTGTCACTGAAGAGCGCGAGCGCTCCCCCCGCCGCGTCGGCCGAGGTGGCGGAGCGCGCGTCGGATTGCATCAGCAGCGAGTCGCTCAGCGTGAGATCGGCGAGGCTGGCGGCGATCGCACCGCCGTAGCCGCCCTGGCTCGAGTCGCCGAGGACGTCGCAGTCGGCGAACACGACGCCGCTGAGCACCGCGGGCGCGCGGTTGCCCGCGAGGCCGCCCTGCGCGGGCACGCCGGTGCCGTAGGCGCGCGACGTGTCCCCGCCCACGAACACGCACCCGCCGAGGCGCCCGTTCCCCACGCCATCGGAGGCGCCCTCGAAGAGCGTGTCGTCCACGGTGAGCGTTGCTGCGCGCCGATTGGTGGCACCCGAGTTGGTGCTGGAGTCGTTCACGTCGTCCGAGTGGATGAATAGCGCGCCGCCGTTGCCCTGGCCCGAGCCAGTGCCCACCGCGGCGTTGGCGCGGAAGATCGAGTGCTCGATGGCGGTGATGCAGCGGTAGCAGCTCAGCGCACCGCCGCCTTGCGACTCGTTGCTCTCGAAGCGCGAATGGAAGATGCGCAGCGTCGTCTGGTCCTCGCCGTGGATCGCGCCGCCCTCGGTCGCGCCGGGAGCGGTGACGCCGGCCGCGGGGCTCGCGACGTTGTTCACGAACGTGGAGTTGGCGATCAGCACGTCCGCGGCGGGGGTGGCGACGGGATCGGTCCAGGACCCGAGCGCGTAGATGGCACCGCCGGCGTAGCCAGCGCCGTTGCCCTCGAAGCGTGACTGAGTCACGCGCAGCGTCGCGTCGACCACGGCGATCGCGCCGCCGAAGGCGTTGTTCTGGTGGCCGGCGACGTTCGTGTGGTTGTCGATGAGCTGCGAGCCGTGGACGAAGACCCGTGACCCCTCGTACGCGAGGATCGCCCCACCCGCGAGCTTGGCGGTGTTGCCGCTCATGAGCACGTTCGAGAAATACGCCGTCGACCCGAGTCCCACGGAGATCGCGCCGCCGCCGTTGGTCACCGTGACGGAGGTGTTCTGCAGGAACTGGCAGTCGACGAAGGTCACGGTCGCGTTCGCCAGCGTCACACCGGCCCCGATTCCCGCGGTGTTCGACCGGCCGTTGGCGATGGTGATCCCCTCGAAGACCAGCGGCCTGCCGGTGCCGGGGGTATTCATCACCCGCAGCACGTCCGTGGTTCCGCCGCCGCTCAACACCACGCTCGCGCCGGGAGCGGCGCGCACCGTGTAGCGCTTGGTCGCGCTGAAGATCTTGAAGCCGCCCGACGGCGCGACGTAGGTGCCGCTCGCCAGTTCGATGACGCCGCCGTCGGAGACCTGGCTGAGCGCGGCGGTCAAGGTTGCCGCGTCGGCGGGCACCCGCACCACGGTCGCTGCCGATGCCGCGGTCGCGACGACCGCAAATGCCAGCGAGATCGCGAGCCAATGGGAAGCGGCGACGCGCACGAACGGCATCCTGTCCGCTCGACACGTGCCGAGCCTGCAGGCTCACTGCGATTGGCGTGCCAATCCTCGGGGCCGTCGTGAACGACGTGGCGACTCGGAAAGCGCCAGCCGCTCGAGCGGATACGCGCGCACCTCCGCCGCGTCGAACGCCCAAGCCCGGACGCTGCGCCAGCGCGCCGCGTCGAGCGAGCCGGTGGCCACGCGGGCGCGAAACCCCGCGTACCGACACCCGGGGCAGCTCTCGGCGCGCGCCACGTCCGGGCGCGCGTCGCGATCGATGGTGAGCGCGAAGGCCACCGGACGCCCCGCCTCGTCGTCGAAGCTGAGCAGCACGCCGTCGGCGGGTGCCGCGCGACTGCGCAAAACGGCCCACCCGCTCAGCACCGTCGACCCGTCCGGTTCGTTCACCACGGCCTCCAAGTAGCCGCTCGGCTGCGGCGCCACCGCGGCGGCGAGGAGGTCGAGATGCGGATCGTCATGGCGCGGCGGCGACAAGTAGCCGATTCGTCCCAAGCGCCGCGCGACCCGGGTGAACACGTCCACCTCGGGGTAGAGGCGAACCTTCACGCTGTGCGGATCCACGAAGAGCCCGCTCCACTGCAGCACCGCCGAGGCCTCGAGCCGGCGTGCGCGGGTGGCGCGGAACGCGTCGAGCGAGCCCACCGACGTGACGGCGCCCGCGGCGACCAGCCCGCCGATCGCGAGCGTGGCGAGCACTCGCCCGACTCTCGGTCGCGCCGCCTCCGGCGCGGTGCTGGGCTCGAGCGCGAAGAAGAGATGAGCGAGCGCGATGGGGAAATAGAGCGAGAACGTCGCGTAGCGCGACTCGAGCGCCTGCTCCACCCCGAACCCGAGTCGCCCCGCCGTGGTGAGCACCGTCGAGGCGAGCGGATACGCGGCCACCGCCAGCCACGGCGCCGCCCGGCGCAGCGCCTCCCGATCACCGCCAGCGCGAAACCAGCGCACGCCGAGCCCCACCAACGAGCCCACGAGCGCCGCACCCGCGACGATCGCCGCCACGAGCGGTCGCTCCCGCGCGCCCGCGAGCGAGCGGCCGAGGCATCCCAGGAAATACGCGGCGGCGGCGAGTGGCGCCCGCAGCACCTCGCCGTAGCTCGGGTGCCCCGCGGGTTTCACGAAGCCATGGAAATAGCTCGCGACCGTGGCCGCGAACGCGAGCACGTAGAGCGCGCTAGAGCGCCTCACTGCCGCGCGCTCGCGACGAGCGCGCGCGTCGTCGCCGCCGCGCCAGCCATGGGCGATCAACACCGGCAGCACGATCGGCCAGCACAGCATCCCGTTCGCGAACGAGTACGTGCTCACGAACGAGAGCGCGATCGCCGCCGCGAAGCGCGCGGCCAGCGGGGCGCGCGAGGTGCCCACCACCAGCGCGGTCACGAGGCACGCGGGTGGCACGAACACGATCACCTGGATTCCCCAGAGCCAGTTCTCGTGCTGCACCAGCGAGAAGAGCAGCACGTTCGCCGCGGCCCACAGCGCCAGCGCCGCGTCCCGGCGAAGCGCCAGGGTGCGCCGCGCCAGCACCCACAGGCCGGCGGAGACCACCGCCGCCAGCAGCCACGACACCGCCATCGGTGCCCGCACGTCGCCGCCCGTGAGCGCCGCCAGCCCCAGGAACGCGAGCCGCGGGAAGAGTTTCCGGCTCTCGTTGTGCTGCGCGATCAGATCCGCGAACGTGAGATGGCCGTTACGCGCCTTCGGGTAGATCGTGGCGATCGCCCACTCGTCCCAGTACGGGACGTTCACCGCGTGGCGCCACACGGCGCCAGCGGCGAGCACGCACGGGGCGAGCGCGAGGGCGAGCAGGATCGCCACGCGCCAGCGCGGGACGACGGCAACGCCGCCCGGAGCCACGTCGTCACCGAGCGCTCGGCGCGCGCGCGCCGCATCCGTGCCCGGCACCACGATCACCGTGCCACGGTCGCGGCGGCTTCGCGCAGCGCCTCGCCGTACGCCTCGATCATCTCCGGAAAGCTCGTGAGGCCAGCGCCCACGAACGGGCTCGCGCTCGCGAAACGCGCGCACAGCTCGTCGTCGCTCAGCACTCGCACCAGCGAACGCGCGAGGTTCGCCGCCTCTCCCGGCTCGTAGAAGAGTGCGTTGACATTTTCCCGAACCTGCTCGCGGATGCCGAAGACCGGCGTGGTGACGATGGGAAGACCGAAGGTCATCGCCTCCAGCAACACGTGCGGAAAGCTCTCGATGCGCGAGGTGCACACGAAGAGGTCCGCGGCGCGGAAGTAGCGCACGGGGTCGGGAGTCTCGGGGTGCAGCGCGACCCGCTCGCGCAAGCCAGCGGGCAGCGCGGCGATCGCGTTCGACACCGCGCGACTGTAGGGCAACCCGCGATCGCCGACGATGAAGCAGCGAACCCGCTCCCACCACGACGCGGGGAGCTGAGCGAGCGCCAGCGGGAGGTCGAGCTGTCCCTTGCGCTCGCACACGGTGCCGAGCAGCAGCAGCACCCGGTCGTCCGCCGCGATGCCGAGCGACGCGCGGGCCTCGTCCCGGGGCCAGCGCTCGGCCCGCTCGGCGAGCCGCTCGGGGTCGAGCGCGTCGTGGACGACGGTGAAGTTGTGGCGAGAATCCAGGCACCGATAGACGTCGCACGCGGCATCGGACGTGAAGATCACCCGATACGGCAACGCGAAGCAGCGGATCACCTCGTCGAGGACGTGGCGCGGGTGATGGCGGAAGAGCGCCGCGCACCCCTCGCTCTCGTGGATGTTCCACACCACGGGGATGCCGGCGGAGGTGGCCGCCGCCACGGCGTGGTACGCGTGGATGGTGTTGGCGTAGACCACGTCGGCCGCGAACGCTCGCAAGCGCTCGGCGAACTGGGCGATCGCACGGGCATGGGACGCGGCGTCGCCCGCCCCGGCGAGCGGGTGCGCTTCCACGTTCACCTCGATACCCGCGCGCTCGTAGAGGGCGCGCAGCGGCCCCTCGAGCGGCGAGAGCACCACCGGATCGATCCCGTGGTCCCGACCCAGCGCCACCGCGAGGTCGTATTGGTGCTGTGGCGCGCCTTCGTGATTCAGGTTGTGGCTCACGCAGAGCAAGCGCAGGCGCCGCGATCGATCGCGGATCAAGCGTCGCGGCTGGATGTCGAAGCGCTCGCCGGCGCGCGACAGGTGCGGGCTCAGGAACGGGTCGGGCTCGCGGCTCAGCACCCGTCGATACGCCGCCACCTCGCGCGGGTTGTCGGCGAAGCCGCGGCTCACGCCCTCGTGATGGACGAGCTCGCACGGCACGTAGACCGTGCGCAGCCCGCGGGTGCTCAAGCGGTGGCCGTACTCGACGTCGTTGTACGCCACCGCGAAGCGCTCCTCGTCGAAGCCACCCAGCTCGAGGAAGAGCGCGCGCGGCGTGAGCAGGCAGGCACCGGTGACCGCCGCGCAATCGCGCGCCACGGCCTTGAGCGAGAGGTAGCCGTGGTCGTCGGCACGGGTGAGCTTGAAGGCGTGGCCCGCGAGCCCGTGGTGGAAGCCGCGCACGATCCCCGCGTGCTGGGTCCGGCCGTCGGGAAAGAGCAGATGGGCGCCGACCGCGCCCACTCCGGGCAGGCGCGCGTATCCCATCATCTGACTCAGCCAGTCGGGCGAACGGACCTCGGTGTCGTTGTTGAGCAGCACCAGGTACTCGGCCTCGACCGAGCGTGCGGCGGCGTTGACCAACGCCGAGAAGCTGAAGCGCCCGCCCGGGCTCGGGATGCGCACCACGTCGAACGCGCCGTGCGCGAGGAACTCGAGCGTGTCCGGCTCGCGGCTCTCGTTGTCGATCACGACGATGCGGTAGTTCGCGTAGCGCGTCTTCGCGAGCGAGCGGATGCACGCGCGCAAGAGCGGCAGCTGATCCTTGCTGGGGATCACGATGGCCACCGAGGGGCCGTCGTCCGCGAACGTGGGCCGGTAGATGCCGAGCCCGCCCGCCACCGCCCAATCGGGCCGCGCCACCTCGGCCGCGACCCCGCGGCGCGCGAGCGCCTCGGCGACCGCGCGCCGTCCGGCCTCGAAGCTCGCCGGCTTGGCGTCACCGCTGGTCGCCGTCGAGCCCGGCACCGCGCGCCAGTGATAGAGGATCAACGGCACGTGGCCGACCCGCCGCGCGCGCTCCGCGGCGCGCAGCGCGAGATCGTGATCCTGCGAGCCCTCGAAGCCCACGCGGCAGCCGCCGAGCTCCTCGAAGAGCGCTCGTCGCACCACCAGCAGGTGCGTGCAGTACATGAACGAGAGCAACAGCTCGGGCGACCAGTCGGGCTTGAACTGGGGCGCGTAGCGGCGGCCGGCGAGGTCGATCTTGTCGTCGTCGGAATAGACGAGATCGGTGTCGGGATGCTCGGCGAGGTGAAGCGCGACCTCGCCCAGCGCATCCGGGGCGAGCTCGTCGTCCTGATCGAGGAACGCCAGGAACTCGCCGGTCGCGAGCGCCGCGGCGCTGTTGGTGGCGCGGCTGATGTGACCGTTCTCCGCGCGGCAAACGAGCCGAATGCGCCGATCGCGCTCGGCCCAGCGCGCCAGCGAGGCGCGCACCGCGGGGTTGGTGCTGGCGTCGTCGGCGAGGCAGAGCTCCCAGCTCTCGTAGACCTGGCTTCGCACCGACTCGATGGCGCGGTCGAGCAGCTCGAGCGGTGGGTCGTAGACCGGCATCACCACCGCGATCTTGGGCAGCACGTCGCCAGCGCGCTCGAGCCGTAGCTCGAGCTCGCGCGCCGCGTCGGCGTGCCACGCGTTCACGCGGAGCCACGCGGCGTACGCGTCCTCGCGCCTCGGCGGCGCGACACCGGGTGGCAGGCAGCTTCCGGCCGAGACGCGAAAGCGCTCGCGATAGAGCCGCGCGGCGTGCGCCACCAGTGCGGGCAGCCGGCGCAGCGGCGGAACGCCTCCACGGCGGCGGCGGTAGTCGCTGGCGAGCCCGGTCGCGAACCGCACCAGCTCACGAGCGCCTTCGACTCGACGAGCCACCGCGCGCCCGAAGTCGCCGACCCATTCCGGCAGCACCAGGAAGGGCCGCGGAATGGGGTGCGTGAGGACCACGCCGGAAGCCAGCTCGGCCAGGAGCACCACCGAACGGATTCCGGTCGGCAGACGGATCACGCCGTCGAATCCGCAGCGCACGTCGGGTGCGACGTCCTCGAAGGCTTGCGCGACGTCCGGTCGCTCGAACCCGTAGCGGGTGTCGGTGCGCACCGACCCGGATTGGAGCGCGAGCCGGACCACGCGGTCGCCCGGGCAGAAGCACCAGCCGGCGACGCGTTGACGCGGGCCAGCCAGGCGCAGCCGGCGCGGCTCGTCGACGTGCGCCCGAAGCTCCGGGCCCGTGCGCTCGATGGGGATCACCGCCACGCGCTCCCAGCGGCCGCGTCCGCGGTCGACCTCGAAGACCAGGCGCTGGGTGTGCGACGGGATCGTCGTCATCGCGACGAAGCCGGAGGTCGCGGCGCCGGGGATGTGCGGGTGCATCGCCGCGACGTCGCGGCGCTCGAAACCGAGCGACGCGGGCGAGATCTCGGCGCCGGCCCACACGCGCAACGCCGAGATCGGCGGCCCATCGACCGTCAGCACCCAACCGGTGATCTCGCGCACGCCACCCTCGGCGCGTCCCAGCGTCAACGGCGGAGTGGCGAACAGCAGCTCGCTGGTCTCGATCAAGAGGTGACGCGACGAGCCAGCTCGATGCAACGGCTCCACCGCCCACTCGAGCTCCGCGCACTCGCGGTCGCGCTCCTCGAGCGTCGCGCAGAGCTCGGAGGCGCGCGCCGTCGCCGCGTCGAGCGCGCGCGCGCTGCGCGCCAGCTCCTCGACGCGCGCCGCGTCACGACGATCGCGCTCGGCGTGCGCGGCGCGGGCGGACTCGATCTCGCGGCCCAGCTCCTCGAGAATCCCCCGCGCACGCGCGAGCTCCGCCTCGCGCGCGTCGAGCTCCTCGCGCAGCACACGCACCGCCCAGCGGCCGCGGATCGCGTCGGGCTCGCTCGGATCGCTCTCCCGCTCCGCGGAAGGAACGGGCGATGGCGCGCCGGCGGCGCCCGCACGGACGAGCGGCATCTCGCCGAGCAACGCGCACGCGCCGGCCACCGAGGGCGCGAGCGCGTCGAGCGCGGCGGCGAGCGGCACCTCGCTCGCGCGGTCGGCGGCTTCGGCGGCGAGCGCCACATGACACGCCTCGAGCCAGGGATGCAGCGGCGCCCCCCGATGCGTGGGCCGCGCTCGCTCCAGCGCCGGATCGAGGAAGGCGCGGATGCGCGCGAGCGTCGCCGTGTCCGGCGCGAGCTCGCGCAGGCCGAGCCGGGCGAGGATCCGCTCGATCTCCGTGTGCGGATCGTCGAGCAGCGCGTGGTAGGAGACGAAGACCCGCGGATCGGCCCGGGTCTCGCGCTCGGCGATCAGCATGTGGTCGAGATAGAGGAGCCCCGCGCGCCACGGCGCCAGCCCATCGCGCTCCTCGAGCGAGCGGGCGACCTCGCGGGGATCGCGCACCGTGATCACGAACGCCGGCCGCACCGCGAGCTTCGCGAGCACCGGACGCCAGAGCGCGAGCAGCCGGCAGAGCCGGGGATCCTTGACCACCCAGATCGGCGACGGAGCCAGCTCGCGCGTCACCAGCGCCTCGAGCTCGGCGGCGAGCGCGAGGCTCTCGGCGCGCTCCGTCCAGCCCGCGGGAAGCGGCGCCAGCCCGCTCCACGCCAGGCCCAGCGACGCGAGCAAGCGCTCGTGGATGCGCACGATCCCGGCGTGCTCGAAATGCCCGGACTCGTTGAAGGGGCTGGCGGCGACGAGATCGCTACCCAGCTCCGCCCCGAGCATCGACAACGCCCCCGTCACCGCGGAGGTGCCGCTGCGGTGCATGCCGAGCACGATGACGGCGCGCGACCTCAAGGCCCGCTCCTCACTCGGCCGCGAGCACGCGCACGCCTGCGGCGCTCGCGGCGGCTGCGATCCCGACCTCGGGCTCGACCAGGAAGTCCACGTTCCCCGTCGCCGTCAGGTCGACCTCGGGCTGGATGCGGAACGCGAACGCGTCGATGTACCGGTGCAGGAACACTTCTTCTCCGTCGACGATGCCGACCACGCCCGCGTTCAGGAAATAAACCCCGGGCGTGAGCAGGGCTTTGAAGCGAAACACGATCTCGGCGATCTGGCCCGGCTCGACGTGATCGAGACCCTGCGCGGGAGCGTGGCTGACCGCGCCGCCGAGCTCGAAGCCGGTGAGCGTCTTGATCAGCATGCCGAAGCGCACCTGGAAGGCGGGCGCGCTGAAGCGCACGCGGTAGGTGTAGAGGTACTCGCGACGGCGCGTGAGGACGTTCACGCGCAGCCCCGAGAGCGTCCGCACCTCGGGGTCGAGGATCTCGGCGCCGCGCGGCACGTAGGAGAGCGACGACGCGGAGACGAGCCCGGGATCGAAGCGATCGCCGAGCTCTTCGCCGGGCATCTCCGGCGGCGGATCCCCACTCGGCGAGCCGCGAGCCGCGGCGCCGTCGCGCGCGGCGCTGCGGATCTGCTCGCGGATCTCCGCCTGCCGCGCTGCCGGCGCGAAGAGCAGCTTGTGGTAGTGCGCAACGATCTCCTTGGGCGGACCGGCGAGCAAGCGCTCGCCACCGTCGAGCAAGACCGCCCAATCGCATAGCTCCACCACCGCCGAGGCCGAGTGCGACACGAACAGGATCGTGCCGCCCCGCTCCTGGATCTCGCGGATCCGCGCGAAGCATTTGCGCTGGAACGCCTCGTCGCCGACGCTCAATGCCTCGTCCACGATGAGCACGTCCGGTGCCGTGGAGATGGCCACGGCGAACGCCAGACGCACGAACATCCCGCTCGAATAGGTCCGCACGGGCCGATCGAGGAAATCGCCGATGTCGGCGAACCGCGCTGCGCTCTCGAGGCTGGTCTCGAGCTCGTCGCCGCGCAGACCTTGCAGCGTCGCCTGGAAGATCGCGTTCTCGCGCCCGGTGAACTCCGGGTTGAAGCCGCTGCCGAGCTCGAGCAACGCCGCGAGCCGGCCGTTCACGCTCACCTCGCCCGCGCTGGCGGTGAGCGTGCCCGCCACCAGCTGCAGGAGCGTGCTCTTGCCGGAGCCGTTGCGACCGACGATTCCGACCGTGTGGCCGCGCGGGACCTCGAGGGACACGTCGCGCAACGCCCAGAAGAGCGCCGCGCGGGCACGGCCCGGCCTGAGCAGATCCTTGAGGCGATCCAGGGGCTCGGTGTACTTCGAGTACGCCTTCGAGACGCGGTTCAAGGTGACCGCGGCTGGCTCCGCGTCGTTGCGTCGCTGCATGGCGGCGATCACAGGACGTCGGCGAACGCGTGCTTGGTCTTCATGAACCAGGTGTAGCCGAGCACCATCCACGCACCCGTCACGCCCGACCAGATCCCGAAACCGGTCCAATCCGGCAGCTGCGCCCACAGCACCACGCGCCGGAAGCTCTCGACCGTCCACGTCATCGGATTGAGCGGCATCCAGGCGCGATACGCCTCGGGCACCGCCTCGAGCGGGTAGAAGATCGGGCTCAAGAAGAGCAACACCTGGAGCAGCAAGCCGATCACCAGGCCCAGGTCGCGCACGAAGACGCCCAGGCTCGCGAGAAACCACGTGAGCCCGAGGGTGAGCATGATCAACGGCAGCGCGACGACCGGTACCAGGACCAGCGTCCACGCCAGCGTGCGGGTCATCACGAGCGAAGCGGCGACCAGCACCCCCAGGCTCACCAGCGCGTGGAAGATCGCGCCGCCGACCAAGCTGAACGCGAGGATCTCGAGGGGGAAGACGGTCCGCTTCACGTAGCTCGGCACCGACGTGACGAGCGACGGGCCCCGCGTCCCACACTCGCTCAGCAACGCGAACGGCACCAGCCCGCAGAAAAGCGTGAGCGCGAAGTCCCCGAGCCCGCGCTGGTCCAGGCCGGGCCAGCGCGACCGGAAGATGCGCCCGAACACGAAGGTGTAGATCGCGAGCAATGCCAGCGGCTGGAGAAAGGCCCACAGGCCGCCCAGCAACGATCCACGGTAGCGCGCCTGGATGTCGCGACGGATCAAGCTCGCGACCAGCGTCCGCGCGTCGATCAACGCGCGCAACGAACCCGGCCGACCACGCGTCGGGTCCGACGGCGCTGTGCTCACTCTCGCAGGCTCCACGGCGCGGCGAGTCTAGCAGGGCGCCATCGCCCGGCCGCAGGTGGTCGGCCCACCATCGCCGTGGCCGAGCGGCGCCCGCCCGCCCCGAGAAACCAAGGCTCTGGACGCGGCGGACCTGGCCGGCACCGAACATGCACGATCTTCGGATGGCTCGATGACGGAACCGGGAGCGCGATCTCAGGAACCGGGCGAATCCGCGGAGTGTCGGCGATGAACGCCAGCCGGTCGACGAACCCAGCGCCAGGGGTCAGGCGTCGAGTCGGCCCACGAATGGCCCCCGCCGCACGCGTGGTGGGAGTGAACGACCGCGTGGCTCCGCCGCCGGACCTCCTCTCGAGCGCAGCGTGGCCGGTCCCGACGCCCCGCAACGGGCCGGCGGACGTTCGTTGCGGCTCGGAAACCCGACCGGCGTCCTCCCGCCTCGCCCCTGAGTCGGACGGGAAACGTCGCCGCGCGACCCGGCGGGCCGCGATCCAACCGACGCGACGGTTGCACTCGTCGAGATTGCTTGCGATGATTCGAACCTATCCAGTACGATGAGCTGAACGGCCGCCGGTGGACGGCGCCCGGTTCCGAGGCGAGGAACACATGATCCGTACACACACCCAATGGCGCTCTGCATTTCTCACCACGGCGATCGTCGCCGCGCTCGTCGCCATCGGCGGCGTCGCGAAGGCCGCGCCGACCCTGAACGTCAATGCGAGCGCCGCCATGGGTGGCAGCTCGCAGGGGCTCCAGGCCACGCCCGACGGCAGCCTCGATCCGAACGGTGACGTGTACGTTCAGGACGACACGCCTGCCAACGAGGGCCACTACCACTTCAGCTTCTACTTCGATCCCAACAGCTTCGACCCCGGCGAGGCGCAGAACCACAAGCGCATCCGGCTCTTCATCGGCTACAAGGACAACAGCGGCTCCTTGCAGCGCGCGATCGTGATCGTGATGATCCGCAACGGCGGCAGCTACACGATCTTCGCGCGGCCCCGTACCGACGACGGCGGCACCGCGGATACGGGCTCGTACGCCATCACCGACGGACCGCACCTCCTCGACTTCGACCTGACCACGGCCACCAACGGCAGCTCGGCGGACGGCGTGCTCTCGATGTCGATCGACGGCGTGCTCAAGGAAACCAAGACCGGTATCCAGAACAACCTGCGCAAGATCGACACGGTCCGCCTCGGCGCCATGACCGTGAAGGGCGGCGCGAGCGGATCGATCTATCTGGACGAGTTCAAGTCGAACCGCTGATCCATCGCGATCGTGACGTGCGCTGAGCGGCGCACGGGAAAGGGCCCTTCCCACGGAAGGGCCCTTTCGCTTTCTCGGCGCGGGCACGACGCGCCTCGCGAGTCCCCGATCATGCTTCCGCATCGAGATCGCGCCCGGCGCCCCACCCCGCACCGCGCCCCACGCCCGCCGACGCGTCGACGGCAGCGAGCCCGACCCGAGAACGCCGCCGGCATCGGCACGACGCGGGCGCGCCTCGTGCCTCGCGTCGCCTCGCTCGTCGCGGTCACGCTGATCGCCGTCGCGACGCGGGCGTGGGCCGCGGAGCCGACCCCGGCGCCGGCGACGGCGCTTCGCCCGAGCGTGGTTCTGGTCACCGTGGACACGCTGCGCGCCGACGCGCTCGGCTGCTACGGTGCGGGCGCGGGCGCCACGCCCAACCTCGATCGGGTGGCGGCGGAGGGCGCCCAGTTCCTGAACGCGGCGTGCCCGATGCCGCACACGCGCCCTTCCCATTTCTCGATCCTGACCGGGCTCTACCCACGCGACCACGGCGTGGTGAACAACTTGATCGCGCTGCCCGAGCAAGCGACGACGCTCGCCGAGGTCTTGAGCGACGCTGGCTACGCGAGCGCGGCGTTCGTGGGCGCCGTGCACCTGAACCGGGCCTCGGGCGCCGCGCAGGGCTTCGACGAGCTATCGGCTCCCGCCGAGCCGGCGACCTGGACCGCCGATCAGGTGGTGTCGCGAGCGCTCGCTTGGCTGCGCAACGCCGCCAATCAACAGCGCCCGTTCCTGCTCTGGATCCATCTCTTCGATCCGCACCTGCCGTACGCGCCACCGGCGGCGTTCCGACCGCCGAGCCCCGCCGGCGCGCTCTCCGAGGTCTCTTGGCCGATCCTGCTCGACGTCGCGCGCCAACATGGCGGCGATGTCCCGGGGGCGGTGCGCGACCGAGCGCGCGCGCTCTACCAGGGCGAGGCGCGCTTCGTCGATCACGAGATCGGCCGCGTGATCGAGCTTCTGCGCGAGCACGATCGCCTCGACCGCACGATCCTCGCGGTCACCGCCGATCACGGGGAATGCTTCGATCACGGAGTCTTCTTCGATCACTCCGACTGCCTCTACGACGGTGCCATCCAGGTGCCGTTGCTGGTGCGCTACCCGCCCGCGGTGGCCAGCGCGCAGCGCCTCGGCGGCCAGGTCGAGCTGCGGCGGCTCCCGGCGACGATCCTGCGCCTGGCGGGGATCGCAGCGCCACCGCCCTTCGAGCCCGAGACGCTCTTCGAGCAAGCCGCGGATCCCCACGCGATGGCGTTCGTGGAGCGCGCGTTCTATCCCGCGGGGAGCGCCGAGCGACGTGACCAGCGCCTCACGACGATCCGCACGGTGGGCGGCGAGCCGATCCGCCCGCTCGATCCCGAGCAAGACTGGGTTGGTGTGCGCACCTCGGCGTGGAAATACCTGCGAATGGGCGAGCGCCGCGAGCTCTACGACCTCACCGCCGACCCGCGGGAGCGAGCCAACGTGAGTGCCGAGCGGCCCGCGATCCGCGACCCGCTCGACGCCGCCCTCACCACCTGGCTCGGCGCCCATCCCATTCGCGTCCTCGACGCCGGCCAGATCAACGAGCGACTGCGCGAATCGCTCGAGGCGCTCGGCTACACCCATTGACCCGCGCGATGGACCAGCCGCTCAGCGAGCCGCCGGCGCCCCGCCATCCTCCCGCGGCCGCGCGCGGATGGCGCGCCGTGTGGCGTCCCGACCGCTGGACCGCGCTCGCGGCGATGATGGCGATCGCACATTTCGCGTCGTTCCCCGCGCGCACCCATCCGATCGCGACCGACATCCGCTACTACGTCTACTACGCGGCCGAGTTGGCCCGCGGCCGCGTGCTCTATCGCGACACGTTCGATCCCAAGGGCCCGTTCGCCCCCGTGGTCGGCGCCGCGCTCCATCGGCTGGCGATGAAGCGGTCGGTGCCGATCCGCCTGCTCGGTGATCCGCCACGGCTTTCCTCGGCGCTGGCCAGCGTCGGCGCCGTCGGCGCGTTCTTGCTTGCATCGGCATCTCGCGGGCGGCCGCGCTGCCCTCGCCTTCGTCGGCCTGGCGGCCTATCTCGAACAGGCCTGCTCGGTAGCTCCTGCTCAAGAGGATCGGCAAGATCTGCAAGCTCGGCATGGACGGCGTGCGTGATCGCGGCGCTCTTCGTCGCACAGCGCGCGTGGCTGCTGGCGGGGATCGCCGCGGGGATCGCCGTTCTCGATCGGCAGATTGGCGCCGTCGCGGTGGCGGCGACCCTCGCGGCGTCGCTCTGCACCGAGCGCCACGTCCGCGCCGCGGCCGCCGCGCGCGTCGTGGCCGGCGTGCGCTCGCGCTCGCGCCCGTGGTCGCGGCTTCGCGGTGGCACCACGCTCGGCGACGCGCTTCGCGCACCGGTCGCGGCGTTCGCCCAGCACACCTCGGGGACAAGGCGGCGTGACTGCCGAAGCCGCGCGCCGGTGGGCGCTGGTGAGCAGTGCGTGCGGCCACCATGGCTCTTCGCTGCCGGGCTCGCGGGGATTCCCGTCTACGCCGGCTCGCTCACCCGGTCGCGGCGCGATCCCACACGCGCGGCGCCGATGCTCGCGATCGGACTCTGCCAGCTCGCCATCCTCGCGCTCAGCGCGTGGGAGCTGCAGGGCTACGGCGATCTCTTCGCGCTCCTCCACTGGCGTTCGGCGGATTCGCGCTGATCGCGCTCGGCGACGCGGCGCTCGCGCGCACCGACGCGGCGACCCGCAAGCCACGCCGGACGCTCGCGGTGTTCCTGGCGCTGGCGCTCGTCGCCGCGCGGCCGTGGCAACCACGCGGCGAAGCGGCGCTCGCCACGCTCGCGACCCCGCGCGGAGTGACGCTCGTCGAGCAGCGTGCCCTCGCTCGCGAGGTCGCGGACCGGCTCGGTGGACGGCGCGCGGCGTATCTCGGCCCGAGCGAGATTCCGTTCTTACTCGGCGTGAGCAACCCGGTGCCGTTCACGATCTGGCACGCCTCGGCGCACGCGTTCTACGCTCGGCCCGGCGAAGCGAGCTTCGACACCTTGTCCCGCATGTTGCACGACGCCGGGGTGGAGCTCGTGGTCACCGATCACGGCGTGCCGCCGGCACGGGACGGCGTGTTCGCGTTCCAGGAGACGATCGGCGACCCGAGCCGGTGTGCCGTCGACGTGTGGCACGTGCCGTGATCGCCGCTCTCGCGGCGCGGTGACGAGCGCGAGGCCGAGGATCGCTGGCGATCGATCGAACGCTCAGCGCGCCGAGCGCAGCACGATCGAGCCTGCGCCAGCGAGATCGTCCAGGCGGAGCTCCGGCTTGCGATACGACCAGCGCCCGGTGACGCCGACGAGCTCGACCGCGGCAGGCTCGCCGAACTCGGCGAGGTCGCAGCGCACGTGTCCGCCCTGTCCGTCGAGCCCCACGGTCACGATCCGCTCGCCGCCGCTCGAGGTCTCGCTCGTCGCCGAGCGGACGCTCACTCCCGTCATGCGTGTGCAGCGAGCGCCGGCCAGGTCGATCGCCGCGCGCTCCCCGGGGATCCCTGCGCTCGGCACCGCGCTCGTGAACACGATCGGGTTGCTCAGCACCTTGGGCTCGCCCGCGGAGTCGCGCAGCTCGAAGCGCACGGCGACCGGCTCGCCGGACGCGAGCGCGACGGTGCGCTCGACGGCGGCCCGCGGCGGCGCCGTCACCGGCGTGGTCGCGCTGGTGCGCCCGGACTCGACGAACGCGATCGAGTCGCCCTCGACGGCGCCGTCGACGATCGCGCGCACCCCTTGCTCGGTGGCGTCGGTGACCACGATCTGGCCCATGCGAAAGCCCGTGGCGCTGGTGAGATCGAGGGTGCCGCGGAAGCGGACCAGGTCGCCGAAGTAGACGCGCCCCGCGGCCAGCCCCACCACGAGATCGGCGCGATCGGGTGACGTCGCGTAGATCCAGCTCAGGAAGTTGTTCGCGCCCGTGCGCCAGCGTTGGCGCTCGCCACCGTGGGAATCGCTGACGCCGATGCCGACCGGCAGCGAGCCGTGCTTGGCCAGCTCGTCCCACACCCACAGGTGATCGGCGAGGTCGTGGCCGCCACGATCGCGGTACCCGACCTCGAGCAGCTCCGCGCCGTAGAGACGGTTCTCGAGCAACCGCGCGAGCAGCGCCTCGCGACGGGTGTTGGGTTCGGCGCCCTCGAACGATCCGCCGAACATGTGGTTGTACGAGAGCAAGGTGCCGGCGCGGTGGGCAGCCTGGGCGATGCGCTCGGTGAGCCGGCCTCGGGTGGCGATGCGGATGTCCAGGTCGTTGAGCGCGCGCAGATCGTCGCTCCCGAGCAGCGCATCGTAGTCGACGAGCCGCGGATCCGCGCTGAGCACGTTGAGGTGGCGCGAGCTGTACGAGAGCTCGAGCCCCTGGTGCTCGACGAGCCGTGGATAGCGCTTCGCGACCGTCCCGATCACCTCGCGCTGCTTCGCGAACGCCGCCTCGCCGCTCAGCGCCTGGCGAATGCGGAAGCGATCGAAGAGCGCCGCGGCGGTGGCGCCCCGCCGCGCTTCCACGCCGAACGCCACGGAGACGAGGCTGTTGTCCTCGCCCACCACCCACGGGAACCCGGCGCTCGCGTCGCGCGTGACCGGAAGCGAGACCCGGCACCACGCGCCCGGGGCGCACCGGAGTGGGACGTAGTAGGTGTTGCCCACCCGCGCCGGCGGGACCTCGCCGTCGCTCACGAAGTAGCGCAGATAATGCTGCGCGATGCCGCCGCCCTCGTGCGGCGCGTGCTCCGAGAGCGCGATGTCGACCACCGCGCGCGCGTCGGCCCCGGCGCTTTCCGGGCGAATCGAGAGATCGAGCACGACGTCGGAGGCGAGCGGCCGCTTGACGAGCCCGCGGGCGGCGAAGAGCGGGATCAGCCGCGTGGCGAACTCCGGCGCGTCGCCCGTGCCGCGCACGCGCAGGCTGCGGGCACCGTCGTCAGCGGCATCGCTGGTGAGCTCCTCCGAGCCGTTCGTGAGCGCGCCCATGGGCCGTCGCAGCAAGCCCTTGCTGACGCGCGGCTCGACGAGCTCGGGCGTTCCCCACGGCTCGTCCTTGCCGAGCGGCTCTTCCCAGTCCTCGAAGTCGTAGATCGAGGCGTGGCGATACGAGGTGATGCGGAAATCGTGGTCGCTCCACCAGATCACGTCCGCGCCCACGTCGCTGGCCTCGAAGCTGTGGGAGTCGATGCTGCCCACTCCCTCGCTGAACGAGCCGTGGACGTGAAGCTGCACCGACCAGGCGCGCTCGTGGGCCGCGGCGGTCTCCACCGAGGTGCGCGGGCGCGACGCACAGCCCGTGCCCGGCACGCCGCGGGCGCCATCGCAACCGACGACGAGGAGCCCCGCCAGCAGCGCGACGGTCGCGCGCGGGCCCGCCGGCCACGACGGGGCGCGCGCCCGCCGACTCACGGCTCGACCGCCACGCGCGCGAGCCGGAACACCACGCAGTCGCGCAGCTCGGGGCCCGCATAGCCCCAGTCGCGCGCCACGAATCGAACCGAGAAGCGGTCGCGATCGCGCACCGTCGCCGGCAACGGTCCCGCCAGCCGCATCGGCCTTCCCGGCTCCACGCGCAGGCTGCCGAGCCGCGCGTCGTCGACGAAGACCTCGACCTCCACCTCGGCGAGCTCGGGTCGCTCGAGCGCCGTCCCCTCCACCGCGAGCGACGTGCCGCCCGCGCGCGCCAGAAGCACCGACGCGTACGGGCTCACCAGGCCGGCAGCGTCGATGCCGCCGTGGATCTGCTCGAATGCACGCGCCCGATCGCTGCTGCCCTCCGCGAAGTCGAGCCGCGAGAGCAGCTCCGGCGCAGGCGCAGGCGCCTCGGCGGCGAGCGCCTCGCCCTCGGCGGCGACGCGGCGGTAGAGCTCCGCCGCCTCGGGCCAGTCGCCGAGCGTGAGCCCCGGCAGCATGCCCTTCGCCACGATCCAGCCGTAGAGAAACCGTGCGATCTCCTCGTTTCCGTGGCGGTTCCAATGGATGTTGCGCTCGCTCACGACCCGATCCGCGGCACGCGCGAAGCTCGCGGGCAGATACGCGTGCTCGACGCCCGGAAGCCGCGTCACGAGCTGCTCGCGCGCCAGCGAGGTGAACTGGAACCAGTGCACGAGCAGCGCGTAGCGACCGCTCGTCCGATCCAGGTCGACCCTCAGACGCTGGATCGCACTCGCCGCCTCGTCGTAGCGATGGCGGCTCTCGTAGTCGAAGCCCTTGATGAGGTGACGCTCCGCCTCCGGTGCCAGACCGAGGCGGCGCGCTCGATTGCCGGCGACGAGGCTGCCGGCGACGTCCCAGCGCTGCGAGCTGAAGCCGGCCAGCGCGCCGAAACCGCGCGCGCTCACCGAGTCCGCCAGGTCGTTCGGCACCACCACGTGCACCACGAGATCGGGCGCCAAGAGCGCGAGCTGGCGGCGCAGATAGCTCGCCTCGGCGCGGATGTTCCAGCTGCTCACGCCGATCTGCAGACACTCGACGGCGACGCTCGCTCGCGAGCGCTGCCGCAGCCACGGCTCCAGGAACGCGCAGATGCGATCCTCGGCGTTCACGCCATCGCCGTACACGTAGGAGTCGCCGAGCAGCACCACCCGCACCACGCCGCTCGGCTTGGGAAGCGCGTACGCCCGTTCGCGCATGCCGTAGGAGTTGGTGACGAGCCGCGTGCCATCGGCGAGCGTCTTGTCGAGGTTGGGGATCAGCACCCGACCCACGTCCGGATCGGCGAACGTGTCGTAGATCCCAGGGCTCTGCGCCGCCAGCTCGCGAACCACCTGCTGCCGCGCGCTCGCCTCATCGCCCTCGGCCAGCGCGGCCCGCGCTCGAGCGAGCCGCGATGCCAGCACGCCACAGGCTGCCGCGAGCGTCACCACCACGAGCGCCAGACCCGCGATCCAGCGGTAGAGCGTCCGCGTGCGAGGTTCCATCCTTGCGTCTCTCGGTGCCGATGGCGCGCGGGCGCACCGATTCGCGCCCGGTCTAGCCGATCCCGGCCCGTCCGGCGACGACGACGGCGTCGACGGATGTTGCCGCCCGCCGGCGCGCCGGATCGCGCGCTTCGCACGGCGGGGACCGTCGCGTCGTCACGGCGAACGGCGTGCCGACCGGATGCGCGAAGGCCACCGCGACCTCGACGCGGACGGCTGCGGTAGAGTCCGCGCCGTGCCAACGGATCCGTGCCCATGAGCGACGCTCCGCGAACCGCCACACCAGCCCCGATCTCGTGGCGTTGGCTGGCGCTCGTCTGGATCGTGGCCCTCGCGGTGCGGCTCGCGGGGTTCGCGGCGATCGGCCCCACGCGGCTCGTCGGCGACGAGCATCATTACCTGACGACAGCGCGCTCGATCGCGTCGGGCGCGGGGCATTGGAACGGAACGCTGCGCACCGCCGCGCAATGGCCACCGGGGCAAGCGGCGTTCTTGGCGCTCGCGAGCGACGGCGCGACGGCGTCCGTCGCCGACGACACACCGGCACCCCGCGCCGCGGTGCTCGCGGAGATCCTCGCCGGAAGCGTGATTCCCGTGGCCACGTGCTTGCTGGGCGCACTGCTCTTCGGCCCGTCGGCGGGGCTCGCCGCGGGTGTGATCGCTGCGGTTCACCCCGAGCTGGTCGCCTATTCGCAGTTCCTGTGGTCCGAGAACCTCTTCACGGCGCTCGTGACACTCGCTGCTGCCATCGCGCTCTCCGGCGCCACGCCCCCCGAGGCAGGCGCCCGCCCGCCTGGGCTCCGATCGGCGCTGATCTCCGGGCTGCTCTTCGGACTCGCGATCCTCACGCGCGAGGAGGGAGCGCTGGTGGCGTTGGCGGTGTTCGCCGCCTCGCTCACGGGCAACGAAGCGCGCGCCCGCGCAGCCCGCCGGATCGCCCTCGTCTCGGTGGTCACGATCGCGGTCGTGGCGCCGTGGAGCGTGCGCAACGCGCGGCTCCTCGGCCGCCTGGTTCCGGTCTCCACCGTCGGCTGGATGGGTGCCGCCGAAGGGAACGTGATCGGCAGCTCGTGGCTCCACCGCGAGCCGGGCGCGGTGCGCGCGTGGCGTGAGCGCTACTTCGCCATCGACGGCGACGTGGCGCGCATGGACTTCGCTCGCGCCAGCGCCATCGCGGCCATCGCCGACGCGCAGCCGACGTGGATCGTCCGGAAGCTCGTCCTCAACCTGCCGCGACTGTGGTCTCCCGACTCGTTCCTGTTTCGCAAGCTCGGCGTGCGGACAGCGGACGCGCCCGCGCTCGGTTGGCTGCGAGCCGCGCTGGTTACGCAGGTGATCGCGCACCTGACGGTCGTCGGCCTCGCCATCCTCGGCCTCGCCGGCGAACGCGATCGACGCCGCCGCTCCTTCGGCGCGCTGACGATCGCGTCGATCACCGCGTTGCACGTCGTCGCGAACGCGTCGTCCCGCTATCGCCTGCCGCTCGTGCCGATCTTGACCGTCTACGCCGCCGCCGCGCTCGTGGACATCCCGACGGCGATGCGGAACCTCGGCCGCCGCCAGCGCGCGCTCGCGATCGCGCTCCTCGCCGGATTGGTGCTCTGCAGCGCGAGCTTCGCGCCGAAAGCAGCGCAGCTCTGGATGCACGGGGTCGGCGCGACCAGCGCTGCCGCCGAGTGAAACGCGGCCCGCGCAAGCGCGTCTCAGCTCGGCAACGCGATTCGCCAGCGGCGCTCGATCGGGCCGGAGACGCGCAGCTGCGCCACGGCCGCGGCGATCACGAAGCCGGCGAAGGGGATGACGACGTGGAAGCGGCGCACGATGCCGTGGATCGGCGTCACCGCGAGGAAGACCAGCAGCAAGGCCCCCAGCGCGGCGAGACGAAAGTTGCGGCGAAACCCGAGCCAGACGATCGAGGCGAGGAAGAGCGCGAACACGCTCGGAGTCGTCACGTCGTAGGCGGCGAGGAAGCGGCTGTCGAGCGCACTGTTCGCGCCCTGGCGCAGTCGCCCGGTGTGGACGTAGCGGTGCTCCTCGGGATGCGCGAGCGTGCGGAGGTTCTCGCCGACTCGATCGAGACCCACCACCGATCCCAAGAGCGGCGTGCTCGGGTCGCGGATCTCGGCGACGAAGGCGATCGGATCGCAGCAGCACGTGAACACCGCGCTCGCCACCCCGAGCGAGAGCAGCGCGGATGCGACCATCCGCCGGGCCGACAGCGCGCACGGCAGGATCGCGGCGAAGCACGCGAGCAACGGAAGGCCGACCAGGCTGGTTTCCTTGACCAGCCACGAGAGGCCGACGAGCGCACCGAGGACCGCGAAGCGGCCCGGGCTCGGCCGCGCGCGCACCGCGGCTGCGTAGAACGCCACGCTGGCCACCACGAAGGCGGTCGCTGGCGCATCGAGGTACGCGAGCAGGCCGAAGAGCGACGCGTACGGCAAGAGCGTGTAGACGGCCGCGACGACGCGAGCGAGCGCGCGGCCGAACGCGGCGCGCAGCAGCACGTAGAGCGCGATCGCACCGGCCGCGTCGAGCGCCACCACCACGGTGCGCGCGACGTGCACCGCCCGATCACCCGCCAGCAGCCAGGGAGTGGGAACGCACGCCATCACCGCGCCAACCAGGAGCGCGAAGAGCGGCGGATGACCCGCCCGCGGCACGGTGCCGAGCCGGTCGCCGGCGGTCGGATAACCGATCGTCGACGTGCCGTGCTGCCGGATCTCGTTGCGGCCGGGGTCGTAGAACGAGTGCGGCCGGACGTGCTCCCAGACCAGCGCGCGGAACACCTGCGCGGCGGGCAGATCCGCCTTCACCCAGAGTCCGTCGTAGGCATAGTGGCGCTCGTCGTCGTGGACCTGCATGGACCAAGCGAACGGCAGCCGGACGATCACCAGGCAGGCCAGCAGCCAGGGAAACCAGTCGCCGCGACGCGCGGCCGGCACGCGAGCTCGAGGCGCGTCGGGCGTGCTCATGGGTTCTCGGGTCCGCGCGGAACGTCGGCTCGCTCGGCCGCGGCCTCGAGGGCCACCACCGCGTAATGGCCGAGATCGCGAACGGCGCCGGCGCGTTCCGCGGCGGCGCTGACGAAACCCTCGAGCGCCCCACCCCGCTCGGCCACCAACACGTCGATGTGGCTGCGGGCGAGAGCCTCCCCGAGCATCTCGGGGCGGCGCCGCAGCATCGCGCGCAGGCTCAGCACCGGGCGGTCCGCGAGCAGTCCGTAGATCGCGCCGTGATCGCCGGCGACCACCTGACGGGCGCTGGTCTCCGTCCGCAGGTAGCGCGCCATGCGAACCAGGTCGTAGTACGCGATTCGCTTGCCGAGCTCGGCGGGATCCGGCCCGCGCTCGCCCACCGTCACGCACACGAGCGTGGCCGCCAGCAGCGCCTCACCGAGCCGAAGCGGCAGCACGCGGGCGACGAGATCGCGCACCGCCTCCAACGCGACGGCCACCAGCAAGACATGCGCGGGCAGCAGCAGCCGCGACTGACGCGCGAAGTAGAGGAGCAGCTCGGCCAGCTCGATGCCGACCACCCAGTCGAGCACGCTGCGCCGCTTGGCGAGCCGCGCGAGCCACGCCGCCACGAGCGCCGCGCTGATCGCGAGCGAGGCGCCCGAGAGCTCCGTGGACCCGAGGTCGCTGCCCACCAGCGCCGCGTAGAGCGTCGCGTTCTCTCCCACGCGCGTGATCCAACCGCTCACGCCGAGACTTCCCGAGCGGGTGTCGATGGGGTCCGCGCGGCTCATCGACTGCCAGTAGGAATCGAAATCGATGCCACCAGGCTCGGCCGTGGAGCCCACCCGCGCCGAGTAGACGAGCCACGGCCCGTAGAGCGCGGCCGCGACCGCGACGGACGCGACCACGCCCGCGACGCGCCGCCGAAGCGCCGCGCGCGAATCGCTCGAATCGCCACACTCGCGGACCGCGCCCGCGTCTGGCGCCGCGCGCAGCGCCCCCAGCGCGAGCGCGGGAAGGAGCGCCAGGTGCGCCGTGCGCAGGTACGCGGCGACCGCCACCAGCACACCCACGGCGACGTCGCGGCCACGGGAGGGCTTGCGATCGCGCGCCTCGATGGCGAGCAACGCGATGGCCAGCGCCGCGAATCCCGGCACGTCCGCCATGATCTCGCGACACAGCCGGATGCGCTCGGGATGAAACCAGAACCAGAGCGTGAGCGCGCCGGCGAGCGGCGTCCCCAGCCGCGCCCGGAAGAGCAGGAAGAGCGCCGCGGCGGCGACCAGCGCCGTCGCTCCCGTGAAGATCTCGAGCGCTCGGAAATCGAGGCCCACGAACGCCGTCATGGGAGCGAGCAGTACGCTGAAGCCCGGCGGGCGCAGCGTGAACGGCTGACCCAGATAGGTGTAGCCTTCGCCGCGCGCCAGCGAACGCGCCGTGGCGAGATAGCGCGCGGCGTCGGGCCGCGGGCTCCACTCGGGTTGCGCCGACACCACCAGATGGACCGAGCAGACGAGCAGCAACCCGAGCAGCGGCGCGAGCGCGCTCGCGAGACGGCGACGGCCGAGCGCGGCGTGCGAGCGTGACTCGGCCGGCACCGCGGGATCGTCGCTCATGACGCAGCTACGCGAGCTCCGCGCGTCGGCGCGCACGGATTCGAGGCGCCTCGGCGGCGCGCGCTGGATGCGCGAGCACGAACGCGCGTGCCTGTGGGGGCTCGTGGTGCTCGCCGTCGCGACTCGCGCGCTCCTGATCGCTCACTCGCCCTTCCCCTGGGGGTACGCCTGGGACCCGTACTTCGAGGGACCGCTCGAGCTCTTCTCGCTCGGCCGACTGCCGCGCGCGAGCGATTGCTCGCAGTGCTATCACCCACCGCTCTTTTACCTCGTCGGCTGGCCATTCGTATGGCTCGGGCACGCGATCTCGTCGGGCGGCAGCGCAACGGGGACGAAGGCAACGTCGATCCGGTGTCTGAGCGCCGTGCCGCTGCTGTGCGCGGCCATCTCCACCTGGGCGACGTTCCGGCTGCTGCGCCTCTTCCGTTGGCGGGGCGAGAGCCTGGTTTGGGGAGTGGCGATGAGCCTCTTCCTGCCGGTGTCGTTCTTCGCGTCCTACGGAATCGAGGCCGACGGGCTGGTGTGCGCGCTCGTCGCCGTGTGCTCGGTCGAGCTGGCACGCGGCTTCCTGCGTCGCGAGAATCGCACGCTGCGCAATGCCATCGCCGTGGGCGTGCTCTGCGGGCTGGCGCTCGCGACCAAGTACAGCGGCGCCGTGGCGCTGGTGACGGCGGAGATCACCGCGCTCGCTCGTCTCGCCGGGCGACCGCGACGGCGCACGGCGATCCGCGACGGGCTCGTCGTTCTGGCGCTGGCGCTCGCCATCGGCGGCTGGAAATACGTCGCGAACCTGCGCGAGCACGGCACCCCGCTGGTGGCCAACGGTAGCGCTGCCGCCGGCTTCACGGTGCAGCGCTCGCTTCGCCTCGATCGTTACCGCTTCCTGGACTTCGATCTGCGCGCCGTGCTCGCCACCATGGATCCCGTCCACGGTCCCGCCGGACGGCTGACCCGGCTCGACGTCTACCGCAGCGTGCCGAGCGCGTTCTACGGGCTGACCTGGACGGACATGGGATTCTTCTCGTTCGGCGGCCGCAATGGCGTCTCGACGCCCGGCTACCCGCGCCGTGCGATCGCGCTGTGGATGCCGGCGAGCGTCCTGGTGCTGGGCCTGGTGCCGTCGGTGCTCGGCGCCGTGGGTGCCGCGCTATCGCTTCGACGGCGCGCGATGCTGCCGCTCAACGTGCTGGTCGCGGTCTCGATCGCGGTCTACGGGCAGTGGATGCTCGCGCAGCCGAACTGGGCGATCAAGCCCAAGTACCTGACGTTCCTCGCGCCGATCGGCATCGCGTACGTCCTCACCGCGATGCGCTGGATCGAGCGGCGGCTGCCTTCACCCTGGCCGCGGGTCGCGTGGTCGCTGCTCTGGCTCTGCGTGCTCGCGTGCGTCGTGTACCTGACCCAGTTCGCGATCGCCACGACCGCCACCACGAGCTGAGCGCGCGCGCTGCGACGCGCGACGAACCGCGGCGAGCGCGCGGCGCTACGGAGAGCTGGCCGACCAGCCGTCGAGCGCGCCCGCCTCGAAGCCGTGGACGAACACGAGCGCGGCGTCGAGATCGCCGACGACGCCGGCGTTGTTGCCGGGCGAGGGCGCGCCGGAATCGAAATCGGCGGCGCTGTCGTCGGTGTCGTCGTTGGCGCCGACGATGGCGCACTCGAGGGTGGTGGCACCGCCAGCGACGGCGAGATCGCGCACCGCCGTCACGCCAGGCAACAGGCCGGTGGCTGCAGCGAACGGCGTTCCGACGGCGGCGTCCGGCAGGTTCGAGTAATTCCCCCACGCGATGCAATCCACGCCGAAGCTCGGATCGAAGCAGACCTTGCCGCCGGACGGCACCAGATCCGCCGGCATGCGCAGATCGGCGCTGACGTGGAACGCCGCCTCCGCCGAGGACGTGGCCACCAGCACGCGCGACTGCGACGCGCCGTGCGCCAGGTCGCCGCCGAACGAAACCGAGCCCAAGACCGCGCCGGTCTTCGAATAGAAGGTGACGGGGTGCTGATCGACGAGATTCTGATTCGCGGTGCACATCCGCAGCTCGACGAACTGCGCGTCCGGATGCGTGACGTCGCCGGCGTAGACCTGGGTGATCCGCATCAGGTGGAACGTCGCGTGCGCGGACGTCGCGCACGCGAGCACGGTGCCGACGACGCCAGCGACGAGTCGCGCGCGGGCCCCGGCGCCGGGCCTTGGCCGCGAGTTGGGAGCGCGCTGTGCCGCATCCATGTCCGCTCCGAGCGGGTCCGCGCGAGAGGGTGCGCCGAAGCTACTCGACGTAGCCGAGCGAGCGCAAAAGCTCGTTCGGTGCCTCGGGCCGCGAGGACGTCCCATCGCTCGATCCAGCAGGGCTACCGCGCCAGAGGTCGAGGCGGGCACTCATGGCGGCGAGGCGCTCGGGCTGATCGAGCACGGGTGCGCGCTCGGCGGGATCGACGTCGAGATCGAAGAGCTCGAGGGACCGCGCGCCTGCGATTCCCGGATCGTGAAGAACGAGCTTGAAGCGACCTTCGCGAAGCGCGTACGCCTCGTAGCGGATCTCCGACGGCAGCCGGTAGTACGCGTGAATCGGTGCCGTCCGCGCCGCGCCGTCCCCGGCTCTCGGCAGTCGTGGCAGCGCGGCGAGCTCGTCGCCCGCGCCGAGCACGTCGAGCAACGTGCCCGCGAGCGCGACCGTCGACACCGGCGCATCGACGACGACGCCGCGCACGCCTCCCGGAGGGCGCACGATCAGCGGCACGTGCAGCACCTCCTGGTACACGTCCATGTGCATGAAGAACCGATGCTCACCGAAGGCCTCGCCGTGGTCCGCCGTGAACGCGAGCGCGGTGCCTGCATCGAGCGCTCGCCCCCGCAATCCTTCGAGCAGTCGGCGCACGCCGTCGTCGACGTACGCGACGCCGCCGTCGTAGAGCCGTGCGAGCGTGTCCGCCGCGTCAGCGGGCAGCGTGAGCGGTGCGGGTAACGCGCGCCCGTCGACGAGCGCGTGATCGAGCGCCCACAAGAAATCCTGCGCGTGGCCGAGTCCCGGCGCGCCCCAGCTGAACGAGCGCGCGCCACCCTCGCCGAGGAAGCGTGAGCGGTACGGCTCGGGCTTGTCGTAGGGGAAGCAACGGGGATCGTCGCACGCCGCGCCGCGCGGCACCGCATGGGCCGACTTGGTGTGCAGGAAGAGGAAGAACGGGCGCGAGCGATCGCGTGTGTCGAGCCAGGCGAGTGCCGCCGCCACCGTGGCGCGCACGTCGTACTTGAAGACCGGCGGCAGCCCGGTGACGTGCGGAGCGTGCTGGTAGACGTCGAAGCCGCGCGCGAAGCCCCAGCGGCTGCCGACGAATCCATCCGGCGCCGAATCCACGAACGCCGCCGTCTGATAGCCGCGCCGGTGCAGGATCTCCGCGAGCGTGGTCGCCGGGGCGGGAATCTCGGCGGGATCACCGCGCAACCCCAGCTCGTACGGGTGGCGGCCCGTGAGCAACGCCACGTGGGCGGGGAACGTCCATCCCGCCGGCGACACGGCCTCGGCGTAGCGGATCGACTCGGCGGCGAGAGCATCGAGGTTGGGCGAGGTCGGCAGCGAATGGCCGTAGCAGCCGAGGTGATCCGCGCGCAACGTGTCGATCGAGACGAGCACGAGATTGGGAGGCGCAGCCGGTGCCGGCGCGGGCATCGCGCCTGGCGCGGGCTCCGAAGACCGGGCACAGGCTGCAGGGGACCCGAGCAACACGACGGCGAGGAGCACGGCCGCGAGGCGGCCCTCGCCCTCCGAATGCCGTTGCCCTGGCTTCATGCCGAAGGCGCTCGCTTTCGCCGGGCAAGCGCGAGCCCGCCGCTACCGAGCAACGCCGTCGCTGCGCTCAGCGCGACACCCCACCGCAGCGACGCCGGCTCGTAGCCGAGCACGACCCGATGCTCGCCGGCCGGCACCACGACGCCCCGGAACGCCGTGTTCACGAGGACGACCGGCGCCGGATCGTCGTCGATCCGCGCTTGCCAACCTGGGTAGTCCACCTCGCTCGAGGCCAGCAGCGCCGCGCGTGGCGACGAGGTCGCGAGCTCGATGCGGTTGGCTCGGTAGCTCACGATCTGGATGCGCGCGTCGTTGCCGAGCGGCTCACTGGACGGCGGCAGGCCGCTCGCGCGCCCCGCGGGAACCAAGACGGCGTGACGGAGATCGAACGCGGGCTCGAAGAGTCGCGCGCGCCCCTCCTCGTCGGAAGCGTAGGTCTCGATCCGCTCCGCCCAGAAGAAGCGCTCGAGCGGCTCGGCGTTTCGGTAGACGTGCACGCCGCCCCCACCCCACACCGTCTCGAGCGGCAGCGGGGCGTCGGCGAGCACGTAGCCGACGCCCAGCAGGTCGAGGAGACGCCCGGTGCGCTCGGACCACGAGTGGAAGGCGAGGAAGTACTTGTCGCCGACCACCACGCCTGGCTCGGCGGCTTCGACCAACCGACCGAAGCGATCGAGGGCGGCGGCGCTCGATCCGTGGATGTCGAAGATCCGGGCGAGCTGCGGAGTGTTCGCTGGATAGAGGAGCCCCGCACGCGCCTGGACCCGCGCGATCCGCTCGGGGGAAGCCAGCAGCGATTCGAGACGGGTGGTCGGCACCAGCGGCATCGACTGCGCCGGGTTGAACGCCCAGCCGAATCTCGCCGCCGGCACGAACGAGAGCACCAGCGTCGCTGGCAGCGCGAACCGCCGAAGGCTCGGACGGAGCGGTGCCGCGGCCACGAGCGCGAGCACCAGGATCGCGGCGCCGCATTCGACCAGCGCCGCACCCACCAGCGCCGGATCCGCGATCAGCCGATGGCCGATCCGCGTCAGGACCTCGAGCGTGCCGCCGCGCACTCGTTCGTCGGCGACGACGGGCGCCACCGTCGCCGCAGCGAGCAACACCACCGCGAGCATCACCAGTGGCCTGCCGACGCGGGGCGCTTCGCCGGCGGGCGCGTCGCCGGCCAGGCGGGCATAACCATGCGCCGCGAGCACCGCGATCGCGGCGATGTAGACGAAGCTGATCCGATCCGGCCGCGAGAACCGAAACCCCGGCACGATCCAGTAGACCAGCGTCAGCAGCGGAGTCCCGAGCAGCACCGCCAGCGCGGCAATCGCCAGCAGCGCGAAGAAGATCGTGCGCGCGTCGCGCGGCCGCACGACCGCCACGAGCGCGAGCAAGAGCGGCAAGAGCCCCGTGTACAGATTCTCGCCGCATGCGTTGAGCCCCCAAACGGCGGGTGCCTCGGGATGCGCCACGAGCCGGATCGCGACCTCGTCGAGCCAGTAGCTGCCGTCGACAGGGCTTCCGAACACGTTCGGCAGCAACGCCTGGACGATCCCCACCGCCGGCAACGCGGCCCGCGCCGCCGAAGCGAGCGACACCGGAGCCCGGAGGCTGTGCGCGACCAGCTCCGCGAACGGGACGAGCTGGAATCCCGCCAGCGCGAGCCCGGCTGCGCTCGCGACCGCGAAGGCAACCACCGGCGCGACCGCCGAGACGAGCCTCGGGCGCCCCCTCCTCTCCCCGGTCGACACCGCCGAACCGGCGCCCACCGCTCGCATCAGCAGGTACGCGAGCGCGACTCCCGCCGACAGCGTCCACACCTGCGGATGGGCGCCGAGAAACCCCAAGAACGCGGCGCCGGTGACCAGCGCGATGCCGCGCCGGCGCCGCGCCGGCCCGGCGAGCTCCTCGGCCCCCAGCAGCCAGAGCGGCAGCCACGTGCCCGTGTACACGTAGCTCGGCGCGCCGAAACGCACCAGGAAGAAGCCGTTGAGCGCGAACGCCGCGCCGCCGACGAGCGCGGCATCGCGACCGAGCCCGGTGCGCCGCAGGAACGCGAACGTGAGCAGACCGGCGAGCGCCACGTGAAGCGCCAAGCTCATGCCGATGCCCCGCACCGGCGCCGCGAGATTGAACGGCAACGAGAGCGGATAGAGCGCGTTCGATTGGATGAGCGCCAGGTGTGGATAGCCGCAGAAGATGAACGGGTTCCACAGCGGCAGCTGCCCCGCGCGCAGCTGTTCCGCGTTCCACGCCCACCACGGCACACTGAGCAGCAACGCGTCGGACATCAGCTCGTTCGAGCGCGCTGGCGACGGCGACCCGCTCGTCGCTCCCAGCGACCACGGAAAGACGGTCTTGGGATCGATGGGCGAGAGCACCCGCCCAGGTGCCAGGTAGGGCGCGAAGAAGCCGAGGCTCAGCACCGCGAAGACGACCAGCGCCGCCAGCCGCTCCCGCCACACGACGCGCCTGCCGACGAGGGCCTCGGCAGCAACGCCGCCGCGCGTCCCCAACCCATCCGGCCCCGGCGGATCGCGGCGATCCGACGCGCTGGCGGAGGGCGCCGCGCCGTCGGAACCGTCCGCCGTATCGCGCCGCATCCGATCTCCCGGCTCAGGGCGTGTAGCCGAGCGCGCGCAAGCGCTGCTCTTCCTCGCTGGGCAGCGCGGGCAACATCGCCTCGCCCACCGGCGTCGCGGCTCGCCAGCGCGCCAGCCGCTCGGCCAAGTCCTGGACACGCGCCGGTTCCGCTTGCGCGAGGTCGGTGCGCTCGGCGGGATCGCGCGCGACATCGAAGAGCTGTCGGCTCCCTTCCTCGGGTGCCTCGATGTACTTCCACGGACCGAACCGGATCGCGAGCTTGGGACCGCTCACCGTGAACCCGTCCACCGGCGACGTCTTGTAGAGCCGCCGCTCCATCACCACGGCGTGCTCGGGAGCCGGAGCGCCCCGCGTGAGCACGGGCGCGAGGCTCACGCCCTGCAGGGGCCGCGGAGCCGACGTGCCGCCGGCCAGTGCCAGCACCGTGGGCATGAGATCGACGAGACCCACCGGTGCCGCCACCCGCGCGCCAGCGTGAACCTGTCCGCTCCAGCGCACCAGCCACGGCACCCGCACTGCTTCCTCGAAGAGCATGAGGCCATGGTGCATGTGACCGTGGTCCATGAGCCCTTCGCCGTGATCGCCGACCACCACGAGCAACGTGTTGCGGGGATCGAGGACCCGATCGAGCGCGCCCACCAGACGCGCCAGCTCGGCGTCCGTGAAGGCGATCTCGCCGTCGTACGCGGCGACGTCCCGGGCCAGCGCATCCGCCGCCGGCGCGCTCGGCGCGAAGCGCGTGCGGTACGGCTCAGGCGGCTCGTAGGGGTCGTGGGGATCGAAGTAATGCACCCACAGGAAGAGCGGTTGAACGGCAGCGGGCGCGCTCGCGGCGCCCTTCGCTCCCGTGCCGCGAGCCTCGAGCCACGCCACCACCTTGCTCGTCACCTCGTCGGCGCGTCGATCGAAGGTCCCCTCGACCGTCATCCCCTCCCACTCCGGGGACTTGAACGAGGCATTGGCGCCGGTGAAGTCGTCGTCGAAGCGGTCGAAGCCGCGCGCCAACCCGAAGCGCGCGTTGAGCACGTACGAGCTGACGAAGGCGGCGGTCTCGTAGCCCGCGCCGCGCAGCACCTCCGCGAGCGTGGGAATCGTCGCTCCGAGCACCAGGCCGTTCTTGACCACGCCGTGGGAGCGAGGATGGAGACCCGTCAGCATCGTCGCATGCGACGGCGACGTCGTGGCCATGGGCGCATACGCCGCCTCGAACGTGGTGCCCGCGCGCGCCAGCGACTGCAGGCCCGGCGTGGTCGGCCTCGAGTAGCCGTAGACCGAGCAATGATCGGCCCGCACCGTATCGAGCGTGACCAGCACCACGTTCGGCCGCGTCCCAACCGCACCGATCGGCTGCCGAGAGCACGCGCCCACGAGCGCGGCCAGCGCGGTCATCGCCGCGAACAGCGCACCGCGCACCGCGCGCCCTCGCGCACCCGCACTCATGGCGCCACGCTCGGGAGGCGGTGCGAGCGAGCGAGGGCTCGAATCAGTTGCACACGCGCGGGGGCGACGCCCTGGTCCACGCACAGGTATCGCCCAGATCGAAGCCATCCGAGAAGATCTCCGGGTTCATCGGTTGGAACTTGGCGATCACGTGGAGCGACGCACCGATGGGCACCACCAGAGGGTTCGCCGTCGAAACGACGTCACCGAGCCATCCGACGAACTCGAACCCCTCGTTCGGGCTCGCGAGCAGCTTCGCATTCGTTCCCGCTTGGTAATCGGCGAGTCCGCACGTGGGGCTCGAGCCGACGACCGTGCCGCTCTCCGCGGGATCCGAATCCAAGGCCAGGGTGTAGCACGGTGCGCCCTCGCACGCGTTGCCGCGGCCGTCCCCGTCGTCGTCCGCCTGATCGGCGTTGCCATCGAGGGGACAGTTGTCCTCCGATTCACACACGCCGTCACCGTCGCCGTCGTTCTCGGGATCGTACGGACAGGGATCGAGCGGGGCGCACGCTCCGTCCGCGTCCAGATCGTCGTCGTAGTCGCCGGGACACGGATCGCACACATCCCCGTTTCCGTCGTCGTCCGAATCGGTCTGGATGGCGGGCGAGGCGTGCGGGCAGTTGTCGCAGAGATCGGGTGCCCCGTCCGCGTCGGCATCCGCCGTCGGCGAGGACGCGATCGTGATCTCGGTCGACGCCAGATGGCCCGCGCCCGCCGCACCCGCGCCAACGGCGTCCAGCAGGTGCGAGCCGAGGGTACCGAGGTCGACGGGCAACGCGATGGACGCGTCGAGCGCACCCTGACCGTCGGCATGGAGCGTGCCGAGCTGGGTGACCACACCGAAGGTCTGGGACTTCACGCGCACGTACACGAGGTCTCCTGCGGCGAATCCGGAGGCACGCAGGCGCAAGGTCTGGCCCCGCGCGAACCAACCTGGGCGCGTCACGCACGGCGGCGCCGGATCGGCCGAGACCTCGAGGTCCGTCCACGTGGGCGCCACCAGCACGGATGGCGTGACCGCCATCGCCGCGGGTTGCCGAGCGGCGCCTTCGGGCGGATTCCTGGGAAGCCCGTTGCAGAGGAAACCGTGCTCCCAGCCCTGGTTCCTCTTGGCTTCCAGGTACGACATCAGCGCCCTGCCGTACTCGAGCTGGCCGCGCTCGTTCGGGTGGAAGCTCGCGGCCTTCGGGCTCTTCGCGCCCGAGATCCACTCCTGCCCCTTCGGTGCGCACACCTCGTGGCCGCGGAATCGCTGGCTGACTTCGCCGACGAACTGGACCCCCGCCGCCGTCGTCGCCGCGCGGATCGCATCGTCGAGCGCCTTGCCGGCGCTCACGATGAAGAGCCGCTCGGCCTGGCTCAGACCGAACCGACCGAAGGTGCCCAGACAGCTCGCGTCGCCCACCAGAACCGGATAGTTGAGGACGAACACGGCGGCATCCTGCGCGCTGCTCCGGATGTCGCGGTAGACGCTCTCGAGGTCCGTTCGCGCCTGCGCGACACGGGCGGCGAGCACCTCTGGCCACGTTCCGGTGCCGTAGGGCAGGTGCGCTTGCTCGGTGGTGCAGTCGCCGAAGAGGCAGCGCTCCACCGCCGGCCCGAACGCAACGTCGTTCCCGCCGATGGTGATGGACACCATGTTGGTGGTGTCCATCACGACGCCCTGATCGAGCTGCGGCGGCTCCGTGAAGCGCCACACGCCGCCTTTCGCGTACGGCTTCACGTTCTTCGTCTCCGCACCGCTGCACGCGATGAACTTCCAGTCGAACTCCGGATCACCGACCGCCAGCTGCCAGACGGTCTCGGTATTCCCGGGCGTGCGGATCTTGGTCGCGTAGGCGTTCTCGGAGCGGTGGCATTGGTCCGTCTCCGTGTCGGTGCCGAAGAAATAGTCCGGCACGTTCTCGCCCGAGGAGTAGGAGTCGCCGAGGGCCGCGTAACGAACCGGGCAATGGATTCCATGGTGGTCGAAGATCGGAAGCAGCGGCGTCGCCGGATCGCGAGGCTTCACAAACGCATCGTGAAACGCGCAGACGTCGGCGGGCCGCTCCGCCGCGACCGTCGACCAGATCGGCTCCAATCCGAACGCCACCGCATCCCAGCCTTCCGCATCGAGCGGCGTGTCGAAGACGTCCCATAGCGTCGCCGCAACGGCACCCTCGTCCTTGCGATCCGCCGCGGGAGGCACCAAGGACTCGAGATCGCGCAGATGCGTGATCTCGCCGCCCGGCGCGGCGGTGTCGACGAACGTGCGATCTCGCTGCATCGCCGCTTGCAGGAAGTACGACCAGCCGTGCACCCAGGCGCAGCCCGAGCTGGAAGGCGTCCCCCACTCGTGCGTGAGACAATTCGGGGTCGCGGGCGGGACGCCCCCGTAGAGCAGGTAGAGCACGTAGAGCGCGTACATGCGCAGCACCACGTCGTCGTCCTGCTGATCTCCGGAAGCGATCTGCACGATGCGCGAGGGGATCGAGAACCCGGTGGAGGCATCCGGGAAGCGCACCTGGAGCCGGCCGTCGTTCACGAAGCCGACATCCGCCTCGAGCGTGTCGAAGGCTTCGTTCGCGAGCAGATCGAAGACGTGCTCGGCACCGCTCGAATCCGCGCGGCGGTCCGCGAGATTCCATTCGACGGTTCCCGTGCACACGTCGCGCGCCGGCGAGCTGGAGGTGTTCACGTTGTAGATCGTGTTGGTCGAGGTGGTCGCCACCACCGAGAACTCCGTCGGCGCGCCCGCGAGCGAGCCGCAGCGATCGCCCACGCCATCGCTGCACGTCTGCGACGACACGAACAGGTCCACCGAGTTGCCCGGCGGGTTGTAGAGGCAGAACACGAAATCGCCGGCCGCATCCGTGGTCGTCGCGTCGAAGTACTGGAACGTGAAGCTCTCCTTCACCCAGAGCTCGACGCGCGAGCGTCGGAGCGGCGCGTCCTCGCATCCCACTCGCACCGGATCCAGCGCGTGCTCGCGCGTGACCGTCGGCGTAAGCCCCGAGCACGTGATCTCGGAGGCGAAGTCCCGGATCACCGATCCGTCGCTGCAACCGGGCGGTGCGTACCCAACGCTTCCACGCACGACCAGATTGGTGTCGCCGCCGCAGCGCGGATCGACGACCGAAGGGGCCGCACCTGCGTCGAGACTCCGCGGATCGTTCACGCGCAGACCCGTGCGGCCAGCATGCGCGGCGGCGGGCCCCGCGGTGTCGAAGGCGGGCTCGTCGTCGAACGACGCGAGCTCGCCTGCAGCGGCTCGGCCACCGGCGACCGCGAGCACCAGGGCGATGGCAACCCTCCCGAGCGCCGCTCTTCCTGGAATCACCATCGGCTGCCTCGCCGACGCCGCGCCAGCGCGCCGAGGGTCTCGCGGCCTACCCCGAGCGGGATCGAGACAGCGCTCGAACGAAGATGGGACGAGGCGGCGGCGAGATCGTCAGGCCTCGAGACCACGAGCACTCCCGCGTGGGTACCCGCTGAAACCCGGCAGACCTACGGAAAATTGGGGATATCCCGAGTCTACGTCCAGACGCTCGAACGGCGTCAAGCCGTGGGCAGGCGGTTGCGCTGCGGTGCCGAGACGAGCGCGGTCGTTCGGCGCGGGCTCAACCGGACGCGCGCGCACACGTCTTGGGCGGCACGGACGACGTCCAGCTACACACCGACCCGTCGTCGAATGCACCGGTGAAGACTGGCATGTCGCATCCCCGGAGCGACCATTTGTAGGGATTGCCGACGAGATCGGGCTGATCGATGAATCGCAGCGTCAGCACGTAGTTCCCGGTGGACGGGAGCTTCGTGGAGATCGAGTAGCCGGCGACGAACGGATCGGGACTCGCCTCGGTTCGCAAGCTCGCGTAGAAGCGCGGCCCACGGTAGGAGCGGATGTGAACCGCCTGGCCCGCCACACCGTGGAAGCGATATTGATCGATGTCGTCCACGGTCTGGAACGCGCCGACGAGGTTGTCGCCGAGACGCACCAGATCCGTGTCGCCACCGCCATTGGTGTCGGTGGAGGTCACGTTACCGATGCAGACGTCGTCGACGTACCAACCCTCGTAGCCGACCGTGGCGTCACACACGAATCCAAATCGGATCACCGTGTTCGGCCCGGTGTAGCCCGAGAGATCCACCACCGCGGGGCGAAATCGACCGAACGTGAAACCGTCCGGCAGCCCGCCGAGCGGCCCGAACGACTGGCTCGACGCGATCGGCGTGAACGTCGCGCCGCCGTCCGTCGAGACCTCGACACTGGCCGTGTCGTAGGAGAATCCCTCGGCGTCCAGGAAATGATTGAAGACGAGGCCAGGGCTCGAGAGGCTCGTGGTGTTGACGACAGGCGACGTCAGCGTGGCACCTTCCGCGAATCCCGTGCCGTAGCTGAAGGTCGCGGGATCGCCCCAGTAGAACGACGTGCTCGGCGAATGCCCGGGCGTCGCCGCGCGGTTCGTCACCCGCTGCCAGGTGAGCTGGCGCTGCACGTGGCCAGCGGTGAAGCCACCCGCATCCGCCTCGAAATCCTCCGACAGCACCGAGCAGTCGGCGTCGACGAAATCGCTGTCCGCGACCGTGGTCGAGGTCCAGGGCTGCTCGGTGCAGCTGCTCGACGACGAGAGCGCGGCCATGTCGCGCCATTCGCTCTCCAGGCGTGCGCGCATGCCACCTGGCTTGGCGCGCTGATGGCCGTTCGGGCCGTCCGTGCCAGCCGCCGGCGTGCCCGGGTAGCGCCGCACCAGCGCGGTCGTGGCCTTCGCCTTGGAGCGCTCGCCGCCACGCTGGAGGGCGGCGGCCTCCGAGGGCAGGAACTGCTCCATCACCGCGAGCGCCGCCCCCGTCATCAAGACGGCCATGAGGACGAAGCCCAACGCGTGCTGCTTGGCTCGAGCCACGCCACCTCCGATCGGATCTGACGCAATGGCTCTCGGGTGATTTCTTTAGCACGCGATTTTCGGCAGGTGCAACGTCGCCATGCGGCCAGGCCCATCCCCGCTCGGACGCCAGATCCGGCCATGGATCGCGGTCGCCATCGTCGCGCTCGCCGCCATCGTTCCCTACCTCGGCACCTTGCGCCACGGGTTCGTGTGGGACGACGGGATCCTCGTCGAGAGCGACCACCGCATTCGGTCGCTCGGCGCAGCATTGGGCGCCTTTCGCGAGGACTTCTTCGGCGATGCCGGCCACATGGGGTACTACCGCCCTGTCGTGACACTCAGCTTCGCGCTCGATTACCGCCTCGGACGATCGAACCCGTTCGGGTATCACCTCACGAACGTCTCGCTGCACGCGCTGGTCGCGCTGCTGGTGCTGGCGACGCTTCGTCAGTGGGGGGCAGCGCCGCGGGTCGCGTGCGTGGGCGCGGTGCTCTTCGCGGTGCATCCCGCGCACACGGAGAACGTCGCGTGGATCTCCGGTCGCACGGACATCCTCGCCGCCGCATTCGCGCTCGCGAGCGTGTGGTTGCTGGGGATCCACGACGCGCGCGCCAGCGCGCGCGCCTCTCCCGAATCGCGCTGGCACCGACTCGCGCGCGCCGCGTTGCTCGTCGGCTCCGCGGGTTGCTGCGCGCTCGCCTTGCTCTCGAAGGAGATTGCCCTGGCGCTGCCCGTGGTTCTGGTGCTGGACCGCTGGCTTCGGCGGCCACGGGATGGGCGATCGTCCCTCGCGATTCTTCCGCACCTGACCATCACCGTCGGCTACCTGCTGGTGCGCGTCCTGCTGGTGCCCCCGGCCATGACACGGGTGCCCCTGGACGCGACCCTGCGCTCGTTTCTCGCATCGCTCCCGAAATACCTCGGGCTCTTTCTCGTCCCTGCCGAGCTGACCGCGTACCGCCGCAATCCCTACTCCGGGTGGAGCGATCCGCTGTGGATCCTCGGCGCGATCGGCGCCGCGGGGATCGCGTTTGCAGCGCTGCGTCCCCGCACGCGGTGGCGCCCCGCCGAGCGTCTCGCGGTGCTCGGCACGCTCGCCACCTTCGCGCCGCTCTCGAACCTGATCCGGGTGAGCTCTCCGGCCGACATGGGCTTCACGATGGCGGACCGCTTCCTCTACTTCCCGTCCATCGGGCTTTCGGCCATCGCCGCATCACTGCTCGTGTCGGCTACCGCGAGCCTGTCCGGCCGAGCGCGCACGGGGTGCAAGCTCGCGATCGGGGCGAGCATCCTCGGCCTCGCGATGACGACCCTCGGCCGCAATCGCGTCTGGCAGAACGACGTGATGCTCTTCGAGGCGACACGCGCGACCACCGACGACGCCTTCCTGGTGGACGTCAACTACGCCATGGCGCTGAGACGAGACGGCGACCTCGCACGTTCCATCGCCCTGCTCGAGGAGAAGGACGCAGCGACCCGGCCCGGCTCGCGAAACGAACAAGCCGTCCGGCTGGCGCTGGCGGGGGCGTATGCGGCGAACGGCGAAACGGAGCGCGCGCGCCAGATGCTGCTCGCGCTGCGGGGAAGGACCCGTGAGCCGGCCCCGGTGCTCTACGACCTCGGGCTCCTCGACGAGAGCGCGGGGCGTGGCCGCGACGCGCTCGCGTGGTACCGGTCGGCCGCCGAGGCCGATGCCAAGCACATTCCCACCTGGGTCCGGGTGGTGCGCCTGGCGGACGAGGTCGGCGAGCGGGACGTCGCCTGCGCCGCACTCGTACGCCTGCGCGTCCTCGACCCACACCGCACCGACTGGGCGGAGCTGGATCCGGGCTGCCCATCGGCCTCGGCTGCTCGGAACGCGTCGCGCTGAGCGCGACCGCTCAACGCGGCCCGGTCGTCGCCGCCACGGTGGCGGGATCGAGCTCGAGCACGGCGAGCGTCGCGCCGCACTCGACCACGGCCTCGGGAACTCGATCCACGGCACCCTCGACGCATCGCGACCGCCACTCCACGGCACCGCGATCGGCCACCGGAATCCGCGCGAGGAGCGTCGCCGGCGGCTCGCTGGCTTCGCCGAGCCAATAGACGCGAGCGCCGCGAGCGCGCCACGCACGGATCGCCGGAAGCGGACGAAGCTGTCCCGCAGGCGAGGACTCCACCAGGAACGGCTCGCACGCTCCCCACGTCCAGAGCGGCGCGGCGAGCCGTGGCCCGTCGTTGCGCCGATCGATCAAGCACACGGAGCTCGGCTGCATCGCCGCCGCCAACGCCTCGACCGCACCGGTGGCGCCCTCGAGCTCGCGCGTGCCCCGAAACCGAAGCGAGTCGGGTGCCAGGCGCAGCACCAGCGCCACCGCGAGCACCACGCTCAGCGCGGTCCGGGCCCGTCGATCGCGCAAACGACACGACACGAGATCGACGAGCAACGCGAGCCCGGCGAAGACACCGGGCAAGGCGCCAGGCAGCAGCCGGCGCGATGCCCAGAGCTGCTCGCGTGCGAACGCCTGTGGAACCACGATCCACTCGAGGGCGCTCGCGAACGCCAGGACGATCAGCACCGCGCGCGGCGTCCCCCCTGCTCGCGCGCCGACGACGAGCCCGAGCGCGCTGCCCACGAGGATCACGGGGCCCACGTAGAGCTTCAGCATCGGCACCAGCGGGCTCACGGACGAAGAGAGCGCCACGCCGCCGATCGCCACGAGCGCCGCTGCACCGCCGAGCCAGCGCACGCGCGTCGCCGTGATCCTTCCGGACCGACGCAGCCACCGCCGCACGCGCACGAAGGCCATCCCCGCCGACGCGACGCCGGCCGCTCCCGCCAGCGCGGCGACGACGAGCCACGGATGCCGCAGCGCCAGCACCCCCCAGACCGCACGGTTGCTCGACGCATGCCTGCTCGCGTCGGTGAGCGCCTCCAGAAACCAGCGCTCGTGCAGGGCGATCGCCAGCGTGTCGAGGCTGTAGGCCGTGGACACGAAGGCCGCGTGCAGGAGCCCGTGGATCGCCGGCGGCAGGAAGCCCGCGAGGACCGCGGGCGCGTGCCGAGGCCGGAGGGCCAAGAGCGCCACGACCACGAGACCCGCGAGGAGCGCGCCGTCGACCTTCGTGAGAAGAATCTCCCCCCACGCGATCCCGGCGAGGACGAGCCAGCCGCACCCGCCGCGGCCATCACCGTGCAAGAAGCAAAAGGCCCCCGCCCAGAGCAGTGCCTGACACAAGACCTCGGCGGACGGCACGCGCGCGTGCCAGGTCTGCACCACGCACGCCACCAGGCCGACGCTGCCGACGAGGGCGGCGGCGGGGCGCACGGAACGAAAGAGCGAGAGGGCGAAGAGCATGGCGCCGAGCGCCGCCACGAGCGGCGTCGTCCAGAGCGCACCGCCGACTCCTCCCAGGCTCGCGAAGATGGCGATCCACACCGGGAAGAGATGCAAGCCATGCGGCACGATCTCGCTCTGGGTTCGCTCGCGGATGTAGAAGCCGGCCAGGCGGGAGGGGCGGCTCCACACGCGCTCGAAGCCGTACCGAATCTTGGGCCGGTCGCGAATGAACGCGTCCTCGAGGCCCGCTCGCTGCAAGAACGCGAGCTCGGGATCGTCGAAGCCGATCGACCCGTGCTTCGCGATCCGAATCCCCGTGTTGACGTAGACACCGGGGTCGCGGGCACCGATCACGTATTCGGACGGCGGGCCGTTCCACGCCAGGACGGCCACGGCGATCACGCCAGCGAGGATCACGCGAGCCGCGCGATCCCCCGCCTCGGGCTCCACCCCGTCGCGCGCAGCGCGCCGCCGCCGAATCAGCCACCACGCCGCCACCACCGCGACCGCCGCGCTGGGCGCGGACCACGCGCGATACCAACCCAGCGTCGCAACGCAGAGGCACCACCAGCCGACGAACAAGAAGAGCGCGAGCGCCAGCGCGAGAAGTCCCGGCGGCGGATGCTGCTCCGCATGCGATGGGGAAGGTTCGTCGCGCGGCGCGCGGGCACTCGTCCCTGCCACCGCTCGGCTCACGGAGCCTCCGCGGGCCGCTGGGCGAGCGAATCGGCGGAGTCGTCGAGCGCTTCGGTGCCCGATGGATCGAGCGCGAGCGCCCGCGCCGCCGCGGCAGCGGCCTCTGCCGATCGACCGGCTCGAGCGTAGGCATCCCTCAGCCGGTGCTCGACGGCCGGTGAGGTCGGATGCGCGAGCCGCGCCTCCTCCAGAAGCCCGATCGCTCGTTCGACATCGTTCGACCGCAACGCCAGCTGCGCTTCCGACTGGAGCCGAATCGCTTCGCGAATGGCCCACCACGAGAGCGAATCGGACGCGAACGAGCGGCCACCGGATGCGCTCGAATCCCGCACCACCACCCGAAGGTCGGCCCCGGGGCTCACCATGGCGCCGCGCTCCGCGGTGACGATCTCGAAGACCGCGCTCGTGTGCGGCGCAAGAACTGGCGGACCCTCGCGCGTCTCCCAGCGCAACGGCTGCCAGTTTCCGCGCTGCACGTCGAACACCGGTGTGAGTGGCTCGGTCGAGCGATTCTCGACCCGCACGCGAATGGAGCAGATCCATCCCTGACAGGCGCGATTGCGCACCCGCAGCACTTCCGCGAGCCCGGGGGCGTCGGCGGCACCACCCGCGCGCACCCACACGAGCGCGGCGACGACCAACCACCCGCCGACCACGGCCACCGTTCCGAGCACCCTGCCACGGGAGGTCCGCGACGACGTCGCCAGCGCGTCGGCGGCGTCCTGGTCGCCCCAGTTCTCGAGGATGCCGAGCACCGCGATCGGCAACCACGCCACCCAATAGCTGTGAAAGCCTCGGTGCGAGAACCAGAGCAGCACGACGGGCGCCACCCACGGCAGGCCGCGCGTCCTCGGATGCCAGAGCACCAGGATCGCCAGCAGCAGCATCAGCGTCGCCAGCATCAGCGCCGCGTATTCGCCGCGCCCGAGCGAGGCTACGCCGTGCTGACTGAGGAGCGAGAGCCCCTCACCGAAGGTCACCATCGGCAATCGAACGTTCGCGAACACCGCGTCGCTGAAGGCGCGCGGGTCCGCCCACAGAAAAGCCGCGTTGGGAACGAGGAACGCTGCGGCGGTGACCGCTGCGAAGCGAGCGGCGCTCCACGCGCGCCGGGTCGGCGATCGTCCGTGCTCCTCCAGAAACACGCGAACGAGCACGAACGGCAACGCGAGCCACGGCGGTTGCTTCACGGCGCACGCCAGCCCGAGACAGCACGCCGACCACGCCCATCGTCGCCACGCCACGACGCACGCCGCCATCGGAAGCACCCAGACGAAATCGGTGACGGAAGCCGCGGCGAAATCGATCGTGGTGTGATCGATCGCCAGCGGCAGGAGCGTCCACGGACGCAGCGCGGCGGGCGTGCGTCGATGAATCAGGAGCAAGGTGGCGAGCTGAAAGAGCAGCACCGAATAGCGAAGGTCCGTTCCGCCCAGCCAGAGGTACGGGACGTGCGCCAGGAAATTGAGCGCCGGGTAGGTCACGTGGTCCACCAGTCCGCCGGACTCGAGCGGCGTGACCAGCTCGCGCGGAAGATGGAATCGCTCGTAGGCCGGGCTCAGATCGACCGGGTACGGGTTCTGCCCTTCGAGCACGAGCGCCGCCGCCTCGTGCGACAGCACGATGCTGTCGGTGCGATAGCCGACCCACTGATACTCGGCGACGATCGCGACCCGAATCGCGACTCCCACGATCAGCGCCAGCGACGCGACGCTCCCCAGGCGACGCGTCGTCGTCGGCACGACGGAAGCGATCAGGAAACCGCTGCCGGCCAGGAAGAGAACGAGCGCCAGCGCCACGAGCCAGGGATGTCGCGCCAGCGGCACGTGCTGCCAGAGCACCCAGAGAATCGCGTAGTACGACGCCGCGACGCCCACGGAACCGAGGCGCGCCACGGGTGGCTCGGCGCCCTCGTCGCGCCGTATCGGCTGGCCTTCCTCACGCATCGCCGAACGGCATACCGCGCGCGCATGGCTCGAAGCCACCATCGGACGCGACCCACGGCGTCCGCCCGCGAGGAGCGCACCGTCCGCACTCGGGGCTTCGCGAGAGGACAGCTGAGCCATCGCGGGGATCGTCGCGACGAGGCGCAAGCGGCCACGGATGCCGACGCCCTCCACGAGCGCGTGTCAGCGCGTTCGAGCGATTCCGCGAACCCGTCCGCGGCGGAGCCGTCGAAGAGGGGCGTCGGCTCCACGAACGCGTCCGGATCGATCCCGTGCCCGCGGAGGCGACCCGGGATGGATGGGGGGGAGGCGCGGCGAGGGGTGGGCTTGCTACCATGAAGCAGTGCGTCACCACGCGCAGGCAGGGGGGCCGCGAACGTTCACCGACGACCCGTCGGTGCGGGACGGTCGACGCCGGAGGCTTCATGAGACGCTCAACGGGTGAGACGAACGACTCGTCGCACATGCCCAGAAGCCGCGATCGCCACGCGACATCGCGCCACGCGCTCGCGGTCGCGGCGCTGGGCGCGCTGCTCCACGCCGCGGCCGTGCCGGCGTCGGCGACGCTCTACACCTCCCTCACGACTCCCCTCGCGCCGGTGCCGGGCCCGAACAACCAGGCGCTGCTCACCCTCACGAACGTGACCCCGGTGGCCTGCAATCCAACGTGCCCGAGCGATACCGACACGTCCTTCGTGACGGCGGGCAGCGCCATCGGCGTCACCTACGACACGCGAACCCGAACGGTGACGATCACCAGCGCGTCGCTGGCCATGACGGACGTATCGCTCAAGGTCGGCGCGTTGCCGACGATCGCCGTGACCGACGTCGCGTTCGAGCTCGATCCGAACGCGCCAGCGGTCCAGGGCGTCGTGGACCCGGTGACTCACGAGCTCGCGCTCACGATTCCCGCGATCGTTTCCGCGACCGCCCTCGGCCAGACCTTCGGCGGGGCCGTCGACGTGCCCGTCAGCGGCACGTTCCTCGTCGACATCCCGCCGGGCGGCACCGAGAACACCATGCTGCTCACCAACCCGTCCACGCCCATCGCTCCCGATCCATTCGACTTCCAGATCGGCCCGATCACGGTGACGTTCCAGCTCACCGGCACGGTGACGTTCAACTTCCGCGGCACCTTCACGGCGCTCTTCGACGACACGTTCGAAGGCGGCACCCTCGACGCCTGGGTCGGTCACGTGCCGTGACGACACGAGCGTGAACGATCCGACTCGGCGTTCACGGCGCCGCGCGAGCCCATAGCCAACGGGGCGCGGCGGCGGCGACGTCGACCACTCGGATCTCGACGCGTTCGTCGCCGAGACCGAGCTCGAGGCGCGCGCCGGACGGCGCGTCGATCTCCCCCGCGAGCGCCTCGCCGCGGGTGAGCACCGGTGCCACCAGGAGGTCGAAGGTGGTGTCCTGATTGCCCGCCCACACCAGCGATTCCTCGCTCCACGGCTCACGCGGCAAGGCCGCCCACCGCTCCGGGAAGCGATCGTGGGGGGGGCGGATCCCGGCTCGCCGTCGTGAGCGCGGGCATCGCGTGGCGGGTATTCGCCGTGATCCGCCATCCAACCATCGAAACCGCGCTCGCGAGCGCGTCGCAACCGCCCCTTCATCCACACGCAGCCAGCCGGATGCGTGAGGTCGATCCGGGCGACCTCGCCGTTCGCCGCGACCGCGCGCGCATCGCCCCCCCCGACGCGCGCCTCAGCGAGCATCTTGCGCCGCGCGCGACCGGAACGTCGCCGATGTCGGTACGGACAATCGGGTAATCGTGGGCAAGAGAGCGGGTGTGCTCGCGGCGGCGGGAGCGCGAGGGCGAGATCCGTTCCGCCACCGTGAACGTAGATAGACGACGCCACCGATCGGGGGTGCGAGCGATTCTCGAACGCGCGCGCACCCCGACCCCTCGCTCTACGGACCCGCCCCGATGGAGGAGAACTCGTGATCCTCGTCCACCACCTCGAGCACTCGCGCTCGCAGCGCATCCTCTGGCTTCTCGAAGAGCTGGGCGTGCCGTACGAGGTGAAGCGCTACCCGCGCGACGCCAAGACGCAGCTCGCCCCGCCCGAGCTCAAAGCGATCCATCCGCTCGGCAAGTCGCCGGTGATCAGCGACGGGGAGCGCACGATCGCCGAGTCGGGCGCGATCGTCGAGTACCTCGTCGACCAGCACGGGCAGGGCCGCTTTCGCCCCGCTCCCGGCAGCGCCGCGTTCGAGCGCTATCGCTATTGGATCCACGCCGCCGAGGGCAGCGTCATGCCGCTGCTGGTGATGAAGCTCGTGTTCGCGAAGACCACCCAGCCTCCGGTGCCGTTCGTCGTCCGGCCCATCACACGCGCCGTCGCCGCCGAGGTGGGCCGCTCCTACATCGAGCCCGGCATCCGCGCGCACCTCGCGCACATGGAGGACGCGCTGGCGCACAGCACCTGGTTCGCCGGTGACGAGCTGAGCGGCGCCGATTTCCTCATGAGCTTCCCGGTCGAGGCGGCCGCGAGCCGGGTCGACATGGCGCCCTACCCGCGCCTCGAGGCCTTTCTCGAGCGCGTGCAGGAGCGGCCGGCCTATCGGCGCGCCCTCGAGCGCGGCGGCCCCTACCGGATCCTCGACTCCTGAGCAAACCGACGCCGCTCTCGCTGGGGACGCCGGAGGGGATCCGTTCGGCTCGACATCGCGAGCTCTTCCTCTCGGATCGAGCGTTCATTCCCCGAACGACGCCATGCGTCCTCGTTCGGGATCCGTACTCGTCAGGTCAAAAAGAGACCATCGAATACACGGTTCATCCTAGGCTCGCGCGTTGCATGAGATCCGTCCGCGGGTCGGCGGCACGCCGACCCGCGTCAACCGAACCACGGCAACGAGCTGTGGTCGCACGCGCTCGGCGGAGGAGCCCTCGATGGATCCGATTCTGTTCTGGAACGAAGTTGCGCTCGAGGTGCATCGGCGGGATTTCGCGTTCGACAAGGACGCGAGCGACAACGAGATCAGCCCTCAGCAAGGCGGCCCCACGCGCACCGCGCGAGCGCTCGCGATCGTGCACGTCGCGATGTACGACGCGTGGAACGGCGCGAAGGCGACGGGCAAGCACTACTTGCCGATCGCGGCGCTGCCGACCGCGCCGACAGGCACGAGCGCCGCCGTGCTCGCCGCGGCCGCAGTGGCCGGTGCCGCGGCGTCATCGCTCAAGGCGCTGTTCAATCGACAGTCGGCGTACATCGATCAACGGATGGCGGGATTCGTCGCGAGCGCGCTGCCCGCCGGTGCGATCGCCGCGGACATCTCGTCCGGAGAGCAATACGGGCGTGCCGTGGCGTACGCCATCCTCGACGCCCGCAAGAACGACCACGCCGACGCCTCTGACGTCTACGCGCCCGGCGGCGCTCCGGGCGACCACCGACCGGATCCCTATCATCCAACGCAGGGATACCTCGGGCCGCGCTGGGGGTCAGTCACCCCCTTCTGCGTCTCCTTCGGCGCCATGGACACCGAGGAGTACCTGCCGCCACCGCCCGCGTTCGGCAGCGTCGAGTACCGCAACCATTTCGAGGAAGTGCGCGACCACGGCGCTCGCACGCGGGGGGCACGCTCGGCCGAGCAGGAGGTAACGGGGCTCTACTGGGCGTACGACGGCGCCAAGGGCCTCGGAACACCACCGCGGCTCTACAACCAGATCGTCCGCGTCATCGCGACTGCGCAGGGCAACGACGCGGACCAGAACGCGCGCCTGTTCGCGCTCGTCAACGCGGGCATGGCCGATGCCGGCATCGTCGCGTGGCGGGCGAAGTACCGCTACAACCTGTGGCGGCCGGTCGTCGGCATTCGCGAGGACGACGCCGGAACCGGGCCGTCCAGCCTCGGCACCGGGGCACCGTCGGCCGGCGACCCGTTCTGGGAGCCTTACGGCGCGCCGAGCTCGAATCGACCGGGCACCAACAACTTCACGCCGAACTTCCCCGCCTATCCCTCCGGCCATGCGACGTTTGGCACCACGGTGTTCGAGATCGTGCGTCGCTTCTTCGCACCGACGCCTGTCACCTTCGAGCTCACGTCCGACGAGCTCGACGGCAAGACCGTCGACATCGACGGCTCCGTGCGAACCGCCATCAAGCGGACCTACACCCTCGACGAAGCGATTCAGGACAACTTGGAAAGCCGCGTCTGGCTCGGCGTTCACTGGCGCTTCGACGGCAACGGCGGACGCCAAGCGGGCGAGAAGGTCGCCGAGAAGGTGTTCCAGGGCTTCTTCCCGTGATCGACGGACGGGCGCCCCGTGCCAGCGAACGCTGCTCACGGGGCGGGATCACCGCCCAACCGAACCGACGCCGAACCGACGCCGCTCAGCCGCCGGCGCGTTTCGCCTTCCAGCCGCGTGCGGCGAGCGCCGCCAGGATCTTGTCGCGGTGATCGCCTTGGATCTCGATCACGCCGTCCTTCACCGTGCCGCCCGAGCCGCACAGCACCTTGAGCTCCTTGGCGAGATCGGCCAGGCCGGCGGCGTCGAGCCTGACTCCGGTCACGAGTGTCACGCCCTTCCCCTTGCGTCCCTTGGTCTCCGAGCCGACGCGGACGAATCCGTCGCGCGGCTGCGCCGGCGACGGCGAGGGCGACCGCATCCGGGAGTCCTTGCAGCTGCACGCCGCCTCGGGGCGCCCGCAGCGGACGCAGAGCCGCCCGTGCTCCGTGGAATAGACCGGTCGACCGCTCATCGTTGACCTCCTCGCGCGGGAGCGCGCGGCGCCCGGGAAGCCGGGCGGCCACCGAATCTGCCACAGTCACGGGCTTCACTCGCGCCGCCAAGTGGCGTCGGCGCCCGTCCCGCGGAGTCGGTCATGGCCCTTCAAGCAGGCATCGTCGGTCTTCCCAACGTCGGCAAGAGCACGCTCTTCAACGCGCTCACCTCGGCGAAGGCGGAGTCGGCCAACTACCCGTTCTGCACCATCGAGCCCAACGTCGGCATCGTCGCGGTACCCGATCCGCGCCTCGAGCAGATCCACACCAAGATCGCCACCGAGAAGATCGTGCCGGCGGCGGTGGAGATCGTCGACATCGCCGGGCTGGTCCGCGGGGCCCACGACGGCGAAGGGCTCGGCAATCAGTTCCTCGGCCACATCCGCAACACCGACGCGATCCTCGAGGTCGTGCGCTGCTTCGACGACCCCGACGTCACCCACGTCGACGGCAGCATCGATCCGCAACGCGACATGGAGACCATCGGGATCGAGCTGATCTTCGCCGACCTCGACACCGCCGAGCGGCGGTTCACGCGCTACGCCAAGGTTGCCCAGGGCGGCGACAAGGAGGCGAAGGTTCACGCGGTGGTCGCCGAGAAGGCGCTCGCGCTGCTGCGCGCCGGCAAGCCGGTGCGCGCCGGCGAATGGGTCGGGGAGGAAGAGACGGCCCTCAAGGCCGCGCAGTTCATCACCGCCAAGCCGGTGCTCTACGTCTGCAACGTGGACGAGCAGGGCCTTGCCGCGGAGAATGCGTACGTTGCCAAGGTCCGCGCGCAAGCCGCCATCGAGCACGCGGGCGTGGTGGTGCTCTGCGCCAAGCTGGAGGCCGAGATCGCCGAGCTCGACCCTGCCGATCGCGCGGGTTTCCTCGCCGACCTCGGCGTCGACGAACCCGGGCTCAATCGACTCGCGCGCGCCACGTACGCGCTGCTCGGGCTCGAGACCTACTTCACCGCGGGCCCGAAGGAGATCCGCGCGTGGACGATCCACAAGGGCACGAAGGCGCCACAGGCGGCCGGCGTGATCCACTCCGACTTCGAGCGGGGCTTCATCCGTGCCGAGGTCTACTCGGTCGAGGATCTGCTGAAGCACGGCACCGAAGCGGCGATGAAGGCCGCCGGTGTCCTGCGTGTGGAAGGCAAGGAATACGTCGTGCAAGATGGCGACGTGATGCACTTCCGATTCAACGTGTGACGGACGACCCCGAATCGCGGTGCGCGCGACGATCCTCCGGGCCGGCGGCCTTCGGGCCGCCAGCCGCGGACGCGCCCGATTCCCGGCGGGCTGATCCTCGCCGCCACCCACACCGCGCGCTCGGCGTGACTCGTCTCACCGAGAGGTCACGATGAAGGCGATGGCGCAGCGTTCGTGGGGCGCGGCAGAGCCGCTGACCCTGGTCGATCTCCCCAGTCCCGTCGTGGGCGCGCGCGACGTGCGCGTGGCGGTGAAGTTCGCGGGCGTGAACCCCGTGGACTGGAAGATGCGCGAAGGCGGTCCGCTCGGCCTGGCGGCGCGCATCGTCGGCCCGCCGCCCCCGGTGGTCGTGGGCGTGGACTTCGCCGGGATCGTCGACGCCGTGGGCCCACGGGTGACGGCGGTGAAGGTCGGCGACCGCGTCGTGGGCGGCACCGACTTCTCGCGGCGCCAGCGCGGCAGCATGGCGGACACCGTGGTGGTTCGCGACGATCAGCTCTGCGTCGTCCCCGCCGCGGTGCCGCTCGACGTCGCCGGCTCGCTGCCGGTCGCCGGCGTCACGGCCTGGCGGGCGGTGATCGAGCTGGGTCGCATCACGGTGGGCAAACGCGTGCTGATCCTCGGTGCCTCCGGAGGCGTGGGCCAGCTCGCCGTGCAGGTCGCCAAGAACGTCCAGGGCGCCTTCGTCGCCGGAGTGTGCTCGGCCAAGAACGTGGCGCTGGTGCGCAGCCTGGGCGCCGATCACGTCATCGACTACGGCGCCGGCGAGGCGCTCGGTCAGGCGCGCCCGCTGGGACCGTTCGACGCCGTCATCGACTGCGTCGGCGGCTACCCGGGCTCGCGCTGCCGGGCGCTGCTCGCTCCCGGCGGGCGGCACGTGATGGTGTCTCCGCACACGCCCGACGAGTTCCTACAGCTGGTGCTCGCGCCGCTCACGAGCCGCACCCTTCTCGGCCGCGCCGGCGGCGCGGCGATCCGACTCGTCGTCGAAGCGGTGGCCGCGGGGAAGCTCGCGGTGCGGATCACCGATCGCTTTCCCCTGGAACGTGCCGAGGAAGCGCACCGCCTCAGCCGAACCGGGCGCGCGACCGGCAAGATCGTCCTCGAGATGTGAGGCGCGAGCCCGGCCCGCGCCGGCGCACGAGGTCCGTCGGGATCGGACCCATCGTTTAAGCCGCAGCATCCACCTCTCATTATCTATTTGCGCCGCGACCGATCCGGCGACAACCTCGCTGGCCATGAAGATCCGTGGCCTTCGAGAAAACCGATGGGATCGCTTTCGAAGTGGCTTGGGGCGCGCGGTGATCGCCATCGGCATCGCGGGGATCGTGATCCCGATCCTGCCCGGCACGCCGCTGTTGCTGCTCGGCGCGTGGATGCTCGGCCCCGACCATCCCGCGGCCCGCAGCGCGCGCCGCTGGCTGGGCTCGCTCGGGACGCGCCGTCACCCCGACGGCGCGGATCCGCGCACCCCCGCCCCGCCGGATCCCCGGACCTCCACGAGATGGCTGCCGCCCCTTTCCAACGGTTCGATCTGAAGGAGACGATCATGCGCCCCACGACCCCGACCAAGCCCTCGCCCGCCAGCGCCAGAGGGACGGGCAAGACCCGCGCTCCCATCGCGCACTCCGGCGGCAACGGCACGTCGGCGGCGCTCTGTCCACGCTGCCGCGGCTCGTTCGTCCTCACCTGCATCCGCGACGGACGCGTGAGCGTCGAGTGCCCGCTGTGTGGAAGGCTCTGGGCCGAACCGATGCGTTACGGCGCGCGCTCGCGGAGGTCGGCATCCACCTCGACCTCGGCGGCCACCGGGCCCGTCGCCGGTGCCGCCGCGTAGCGGTCCAGGATCTCGCGCGGCGCGCCGTCGGCGACGAGGCGGCCGCCGTCGAGCCACAGGCAGCGGTCGCAGTTGGCGAGGATCTCCGCGGGCGAATGGGAGACCAGCAGCACCGTCGCGCCCGCGCCGCGCAGCTCCTGGATGCGCGCCTGGCAGCGCTTCACGAACGCGGCGTCGCCCACACCGAGGACCTCGTCGAGCACCAGGATGTCGGCGCGCCACGCGGTCGCCACCGAGAAGCCCAAGCGGGCGATCATGCCCGCCGAGTAGCTGCGCAGCGGCGAGCGGATCAGATCGCCGAGCCCGCTGAAGGCGTGGATGTGGTCGAGCTTCGCGTCGATCTCGCGACGGGTGCGGCCGAGCAGCAACGCATTCAGGTACACGTTCTCGATGCCGGTCAGATCGTGGTCGAAGCCGGCACCGAGCGCCAGGATCGGCGCGACCCAGCCGTTGAGCGCGGTGGTGCCGCGGGTGGGTTCCAGCACCCGACACAGGACCTTGAGCAAGGTGCTCTTGCCCGCACCGTTGCGCCCCACGATGCCGACGCTCTCACCGCGGCCGACCTCGAACGAGACGTCGCGAAGCGCCCAGAAATCCTCGTAGCGAAGCCCGCCCTTCATCCAGTGGATCGCGTATTCCTTGAGCGACTGCGCTTGCTGCTTGGCGAGCCGGTAGCAGAGCGACACGCCCTGCATGCGGACCATCGGCTCGGTGGGCGCGCTCATAGGTAGAACGGGATTCGCCTGCTGGTCCGCGCGAACGACCACGCGCCCGCCGCCAGCGTGGCGATCGCCAGCAGCGTTCCGACCACCAGCTCGCCGGCGGGCGCCACGTGACCCGCGTAGATCGGATCGCGGAAGACCTGCAGCACGTGCCGCACGGGGTTGAGCGCCACCAGCCAACGGAAGCGCGCGGGCACGATCTCCACCGGATAGAAGACCGGCGTGAGATACATGACCGTGGTCAGCACCACTCCCACCATCTCGACGATGTCGTAGAAGAAGACCGCGAGCGGCGCGAGCACGAGCCCCACGCCGAGCGTGAACAGCGCCGCGAGCACGATCGCGAAGGGCAGGAACCAGAGGCTCGCACCTGGCGCGTGGCCGGTGAGGCACGCGATCGCCAAGAGCGGCACCAGCGCCAGCACCAGGTTCACGACGCCGGCGAGCACGGTGGCGAGCGGGAAGACCGCGCGCGGCACCGGCACCTTGAGCAAGAGCTGCGCGTTGCCGCGCAAGCTCTGCATCGCGGTCACCACGCTCTGCTGGAAGAAGTTCCAGAACACGATCCCGGCGAGCGCGTAGACCGGGTATCCCGGCACGTCGAAGCGAAACGCCGTGCTGAACACCACCATCAGCACCAGCATCGTCAGCAACGGCTGGAGCATCGTCCACAGGAAGCCGATCACCGAGCGGCGGTAGCGGACCTTGAGGTCGCGCGCGACCAGCGCCAGCACCAGATCGCGATAGCGAAGCGGGTTCCCCATGACGGCGGCTCGGTTCTACACGCGAGCCCCAGCCGTGGCTATCGCCGACGGTGCACGGCGTTGCGCGACGCGGAGCGCGCGCTTCAGGGCGCCACGTCGATCCGGTAGTCGCCCGCCACCGAGACGTCGAGGCGCCAGCCGCCGCCGACGCGACGCGCGGCGACCGCGCCGAGGCCATCGCCCGTCACCTGCGGCGCAACGTCGACGTCGGACGGAATCCAGAGATCGGCAGTGGAGGGGGCCTGCGTGCTGCCGGTGACCGAGAGTCGTCCATCGCAGGCCGGATCCGCGACGCTCGTGATCCGCCCGGGTGCGGCGCGCGCGTATCCCCGCCGCACGCACGTCGTGACCACGAAGCGCGCGTTGCCGCAGCTCGCCTGCTGATTCGCCACCCACTCGGGCGAGGGCGGCCAGGCGCCGGCGACGTCGTGCGGGTCGCCGCACTCCTGCTCCCATTGCCACCACGCGCCGCCCGAGCGCAGGTGCTGATCCTCGAGCCGCGCGAATCGCGCCATCCACTCCTCGTTCGCGGACGGCGCGGCGAAGCTGCCGTATTCGCCGGTCCAGAGCGTGGTTTGGTAGAGCGCCTGCACCAGGTCGAAGAGCGGGAACGAGAGGTCGAGCAGCCCCGGCACGCTCGGGCCGATCGACTCGAAGTAGTTGTGCGACGCGAAGACCACGTTGGGATCCGCGGTCCAGTCGAAGGGCACCAGGCCCGCGAAGACCGTGGGCTCGAAGAACACGATGTGTCCTGGCGATCCCTGCTGCGCCTCGGCGGCGCGGATGGCGCTCACCGCCGATCGATAGAACGCGGCGAGCCCCGTCACCGTGGCGTCGGGGTCACCGCTGGTCCCCGGCTCGTTCAGGAGATCGTAGCCCGCGACGCCCGCATCCGCGGCGAACTCTCTCGCGATGAGGCCCCACAGCGCGGCCAGCTCGTCGCGCACGCCGTCGCGATTCCCGTAGAACGACTCCCACGCCTTGCGAACCGCGGGACTGTCCTCGCGTCCGCCGGGAGTGCACGTCTCGGCGTCGTCGGTGAACGTGGCCCACGCGGGCGCTCCGTCCCAGCCGATCTGCGGGCGCGTACCCGCGGGGCAGCTTCGGTCGCGTGGCGTGAACACGAACTTCGACCACGCGTCCTGGTGCATGTCGATCACGACGTAGAGTCCGCGCGCGTTCGCTTCGGCGACGGCCGCGCGCACGCGCTCGAGATACGCGCCATCGAGCGTGCCGCGCGTCGGCTGCCAAGCCGACCACGTGGTCACCAGCCGAATCACGCTGGCACCGGTCGCGGCGACGTCGTCCCAGTCGTCGGCAGCGAGCGGCGCGACGGTGGGAAGCGAGGGGTCCGACTGGAAGTAATCGCCGAGGTGATTGAAGTTCACGCCCCGCAGCACGACCTGCCTGCCGGCCGCGTCGAAGATGCCCGGCCGGCTGCCGCGCACCGCCACCAGCCGCGTGAGCGGCGGGCTCGCACCCGGGTCGCTGGTGGGCGGCGGGCTCGAGTCCGGCACGCACGCAGCGGCAGCGAGGAGCGTGAGCGTCGCCAGGGCGACGCGTGCGTTCGACGCGCGAAGCGCGATGGGCTGACGAATCATCCGTCCATTGTCGCTCACCCGAGGTCGCGAGCGAAACGCCGCCCGGGCGGTATCCGGCGATCGACGACAGGCCCGCGCGTGAATAACGCTGACGACGTGCTCGTCGAAAGGACGTCCGCGAGTCTCGATCGCGCGCCATCCTCCACGGCGCGCCGCCGCGCTCCTCGCCACCCGCCCGACAGGCGACGCAGGCGCAGCCCGCGTCGATCCCCTCTCCGATGAGCCTCGTCGACCCGAACCGCGCACGCGCCTCGGAGAGCGCGCCACTGCGCATCGCCTCCAGCCCCTACGCTTCCGCTGCGGGGATCACGCTGCTGCTGGGCGCGGCGAAGCTCCTCGGCTTCGTCGAGAAGCAATTCCTCGCGTTCCGTTTCGGCGCCAGCGCGTCCGTCGACGCATTCCTGATCGCCTTCGGCCTGATGATGGTGATCTTCGATCTGGCGCGCGCCGTCATCGGACCGGCGCTGCTGCCGTTGCTCACGCGCGCCGTGAGCACGCACGGCGAGCCGGCGGCCCAGCGCGCCGCCGGCCGGCTCGCGCTCGTCGTCGCCGTGGTCTTCGCCGCCGTGGCCGCGGCGCTGATGATCGCCGCCTCGCCGCTCGTTCGCCACGTCCTCGCGCCGCGCCTGGACCCGAGCGCGCAGGCGCTCGTGATCGAGCTCGCGCGCATCCTGCTGCCAGCGCTCGTCCCGCTCGGCGCGGCCCTCGTCACGTACACCCTCTTCCACACCGCCGGGCGCTTCTTCGCGCCGGCGTGCGGTGAGCTGGCGTTCAAGATGGCGGGCACGGCGGCGCTGTTGGCGATGTGCGTCGCGCCGACGGCGGGGCTCGAATGGCTCGCGGTGGGCTATCTCGGCGGTGGTGCCGCCATGCTCGCGATTCATCTCGTGGCGCTCGGCCCCGCGCGCCGGCAGCTGCTCGCGCGCCGCACGACGCCCGCCGCGCTCGGACGCGAAGCCTGGTCCGCCGCCTGGCCGATGGGTCTCGCCGCCGTGGCGATCGGCTTGCGGCAGGTCCTGGAATCGGCCTTCGCGACTCGCTTCGGCGGCGGCTCGGTGGCGGTGGTCGCCTATGCGTGGAAGCTCGTCGATCTGCCGACCGTGCTCGCCGCGGAGCCGCTCGCGGTGGTCTTCTTCGCGCTGTTCGCGCGTCTCGGCACGAGCGCCGATCCGAGCCAGGCGCGCGTCGCGCTCGCCGGCGCGCTGCGCAGCGCGCTCTGGGTGTCGGCGCCGCTCGCGGTGGCGCTGGCGGCGCTCGCGGGGCCGATGGTGGAGCTGCTCTTTCGCTGGGGCTCGTTCGACGCACGCGCGAGCGAGTCGGCCACGCGGATCTTGAGCCTCTACGCGCCGGCGGTGCCGTTCGTGTTCGCGGACCTGCTGCTCACGCGCTTCGCGATCGCGCGCGGGCGGCTGCGCCCCGCGGTGCGGGTCGAGCTGCTCGCCTCGGCGCTCAACATCCTGGCGTGGCCGATCCTCGGAGCGCGCCTCGGCATCGCGTGCCTGCCCGTCGCCTTCACCGCGGCGCGCGCGATCAAGCTCGCCGGATTGCTGCTGGTGTTGCGGGCGGAGCTGCGCGCGGGTGATCGACGGGGTGCCGTCGCCTTCGGCGCACGGGTCGCCGCCGCGCTGGTGCTCGGCTGGCTCGCCCTCGCGGGTGTCGCCGCGGCGTTGCGCGACGGCGACACCGAGGCCGATCTCGTGGAACGCGGCTTGGCGCTCGCGTTGCCGGGCCTCGCGTTTCTCGGCTGCTACGCCGCCGCGAGCGCAGCACTAGGCATCGGCGAGGTTCGAACGCTCGTCGCGCATCTGCGCCGGCGGTTCGCGACGGCGACGGTCACCGCCGCGGTGATCGCGCTCGGGGCGACGCTCGCCGCGCCGGCGCGCGCCGCGTCCCCCGGCGCCGATCACGACGCCACGGACGCGAGCGGCACGTTGGTCCTCGACGACCTCGAGTGGAATCGCGACGCCGTGGCCGCGTTGCCGAGTGCCTTGGCCTTCCAGCGCGAGCGCGACGGCAATCTCGACGTGTACCTCTTGGATCCACGCAAGCCGGCCCTGCGCCGCCTCACCGTCGAGCCCGGGGCGGACCGCAATCCGGTCTTCGCGCCCGACGGGAAGAGCCTCTACTTCGTATCCGATCGATCGGGTGTGGATGGCATCTACCGCGTCGACCTCGCCGGTGGCGGCGTCACGCCGGTCGTGGTCGGCGATGGTCGCGCCGAGGACCCGGCACCCACTCCCGACGGGCGCTCGCTGATCTTCACGCGCTCACCGCGCGTGGTCGGGTGGAACCTGGTGATCCGCGATCTCGCGACGGGCGCCGAACGCGCCCTCACCGACGCCACGATCGCACGCCACGCGCACGCATCGGTGAGCGGCGATGGGACGTGGCTCGCGTGCTCGAGCCATACCGGGGGCGGATGGCAGATCGCGCGCATCGAGATCGCCACCGGCCGGTCGCGCACCCTCACCCACGACCCGGGTGCCTGTCGTCCCGATGTCTCGCCCACCGATGGCCGCGTCGCGTTCGTGACCCAGCGCTGGGACGGGAAAGGCGACATCGCGGTCAGCGACTCCCAGGGCGGCGGCGTGCGCCGTCTGAGCACCACCGACGCGTACGACTACTTCCCCGCGTGGAGCCGCGACGGGCGCTGGATCGCCTTCGCGACCACGCGCGCCAAGGACAAGGGCCCCGGCCATCGCGGGCCGTGGCACCTGATGCTCGCCGCCAGCGACGGCAGCGGCGTGCGCTGGCTCACGCGTTCCGCGGGCAGCGAATGGGAGCCGAGCTTCGCGCCGGCGCCCGCCACCCCGGAGGCGACGCGCGAATGACGCGGCGCTGCGTCCAGCGGCCGTGGGTGGGTAGAGGCTGGGAATGCGCACGGCGTCCAGCCCCGAGTACTGAGCGCTCGGGTCGTCGATCGTCGCCTCCCAGACCTTGACGTCGTCGCTGGGACGGACCTCGCTCAAGCGCATCCACTGGGTGGACTCGCTGCCCAGCGAGCCATCGGTGACGAGCACGTTGCCGTTCGGCTCGCCTTCCACGTTCCCCGCGAAGTAGCTGAAGAGCGGCGGATCGAACGCCGGATCGATCCATTGCCAGGCCACGTCGAGGAATCCGCCCACGGGATCGATGACGAACTCGACCTGGCGCGTCACCTCGTCCGGCACCCGATCGTTGCCGTTGTCGTAGACCAGGAGATTTCCGTTGGGCTTCAGAAACGGGCCGTGCTGGTGCAGCGGCAAGACGATTCCCGGACCGGCGGGCTCGAGGAACGGCCACCCGTCGTCGCCGCTCGATCCGGGCCAGTCCGAGCCGAGCACCCACACCAACTGCTTGGTGGCGCGGCTGATCTTCGCGATCAGATCCTGGTGGCGGCACGACACGATCAGCGAGTCGTCGCTCGGGTCGTGGATGAGCGCATTGCAGTGGGTCCAGTCGTGCGTGCTGCCGCCGGCGGTGCCGTACCACCAGTTCCAGCTCGCGTCGTTGAACGACTCGCCGCCGCCCGAGTGCAGGTCGAGCAAGGTCCGGTGCGGGTCGAGCAGATCGAAGAGGTGGATCCGGTCCACGATCTGCCCGTCACGGGTCATCTCGACGAGCTGGTCGCCGACGACGCGACAGGTCGTGCAGTTCGCGCCGTCGCTCCACTTGAACCCCGGGACGTTGCGCAGCTCGGCGAAGAGCGCGACCAGATGGCCGTTCGGGAGCTCGATGGCGTCGTGGTGCGCCGGGCCGTCCACCGCCGGGTCCATCCCGAGGTTGTCGACGTTGAAGGAGTGGACCTCGCTCCCCAGCAGATCGATCTCCGAGATCGAGTAGGAGAGATAGAGGATGTGACCGTTCGCGAGCTGGCGCACCCGACTGATGGGAACGAAGGGATCGCCCGGCGCGGGCAACGGGTCCTGGTGGTACCAGACCACGTTGCCGGCGGCGTCGATGGCGTAGATGCGGCTGTTCGAGGGCAGTCCCACCCGCGTGGCGGCGAAGAGCGTGAGCCCCGGCTGCATGGCCGCGGGCTGCGCCGTCGTCACCTGAACCGGCGGCGGGCCGAAGCCGGCGATCTCGGAGAACGCAGCTGGCCGATGGGTGATCGATGGCCCAGTCACGGTCTGCGCGCCGGCGGTGGCCTTCGCGGTGAACGTGTAGGTCACGCCCGCGCGCAGCCCGACGACCGCCACGGTGTGCGTGGTCGCGGGGATCGGCGTGAGCACACCGCTCGCCGGCACGGTCCAGGTGCCCTCGGGTCCGGAGACCTCGAGGAGCGGCGTCGCCGGCACCGTGCTCTCGAACGAGACCAGCGCGCTCAAGTGGTTCCTCGGATTGATCGCCACCACGGGCGCGCCGAGCACGAGATTCGCGAGCCTGTGGTTCCCCGCGTCCATTCGAGCGCCGAAGAGCAGCAGCTCGACGCGGTAGACACCGGTCGGCTTGTCGGTCGGCAGGCTCGCCACCACGGCCGTGTCCGACCACGACACGATCGGGATCGGCTGGCCGTCGTAGAGCACCGCCGCGCCGGGACGCGGGGTGGCCTCGAAACCGGTGCCGTCGATGGTGAGGAGATCGCCCGGCGCGCTCACCGACGGATGCAACCCGACCACGGTGGTGCAAGCCGTCGCGAGCAACGACCCGACCACCACCCAGCGCACGCCACGACGCGCCACGCCCCGCACCCGGCCTCCACCACCCGCCACACCCGCGCAATCGCTCCGCTCGGCGGCACGTGACCGTCTGGCAGGATTCGCGCCAACGGCGTGAGCGCGCGCGGCGCGAGGCTTTCGCAGCCTCGCGTCCTTCGCCGAGGTGAGATTTGCACCACCCGAATTGCAGCGTGCAACTGCGTTGCGAAGGCGGCCGACCGCCGCGCGGCCCGCAACGCAGAGGGCGCGCGACCTCCTACTTCTTCGCCCCCTTCTTGGGCGCCTTGGCGGCACCGCCAGACTCCAGCGTGCGCGTCAGGTTCTTCAGGTACTGGGCGATCAAGCCCTCGAACTCGCGGGTGACGAAGGGAGTCACGAGTGCCTTCACCAGCGCGGGAAACGGGAACTGCATCTCGCCGCGATTGACGAGGTGAAGGCGAGTCTTGCCATCGGCCGTGGCGGTCACCTCCCAGCTTCCCGAGACCAGCGCATTGCCCTCGCCGCGAATCGGAGTCCAGGTGACGGTCTTCTTCTTCGCGTCGTGGGTGTACTGGCTGGCGTAGATCGTCTGCAGGCTGTACTTCTCGACACCGATCTTCTCGGTCTCGAGCCGATACGCGCCGCCCCCGAGATCGGTGAGCCGCTCCACCTTGGGCAGATGGCTCACGGACTTCGGCACGTCGGAGACCAGCGCGAAGGCGCTGGCCACGTCACACGCCACCTCGATGCTGCGATCGACGTTCACGGACACGGTGAAGGCCATGATTCCTCCCCTCGACGCGCGGCGAGACGCCGCCGTCACACGTGCTTCTTCAGGACCTTGGGTAGGAGCAACGGCAAGCGGGCGATCGCGAGCAAGCTGCCGCCGAGCTGCGCCACCACCGTGCGCATCAAGGCCGCCAGCTCGTCGCCGTACGGATACCACCACGTTTCCTTGGCGCCGCTGCTGCGATCGGTGAGCACGAAGGCCGGGCGCGTCATCTCGAGGAGCCCGTATCTCGAGTTGGTCACGCCGTGCCCGGTTTCCTTGACACCGCCCCACGGCGCCGAGGCCAGAGCGCCGGTGAAGACGCAGTTGTTGAGGGTCGCGACGCCCACCTCGAGCCGTCGCGCCAGCGCTTCCGCGCGCTCGAGGTCCGCCGTCCAGATCGAGCCGGTGAGGCCGAACTTGGCGCCGTTGGCCTCGCGGATCGCCTCGTCGGCATCCCGTACCCGCACCACCGGCAACGTGGGGCCGAAGGTCTCCTCGATCATGAACGTGGCCTGGCGATCGGCCACCTCGATGACCGTGGGCTGGAAGAAGAGCGAGCCCGGCACGCGCTCGCCGCCGGCGAGGATGCGGCTGCCAGTCTCGCGCGCGTTGCGCACGTGCTCTTCCACCAGCCGCATCTGCTTGTCGTTGCGCAGCGGTCCGACGTCGTCGCCGATCCGCAACCGCTTCACGCGCTCGACCAGCGCCGGCACGAAGCGGTCGTAGATCGCATCCTCGACGTAGAGCCGCTCGATCGAGGCGCAGTTCTGGCCGGCGTTGGTGAACGCACCCCACAGCACGCCGTTGAGCGTGCGCTCGAAGGGCGCGTCGGCGAGCACGATCGCCGCGTCCTTGCCGGAAAGCTCGGTCGAGCACGGGATCAGCCGCTCGCCGCAGCGCTTGGCGATCTCCTTGCCGACGGCGACCGAGCCGATGAAGTTGACCTTGTCGGCCCGCTCGATGACCACGCCCGACACCTCGCGTCCGCCGAAGCCGACCACCAGGAGGTCCGCGGGCAACGTCTCGGTGAACACCGCCGCGAGCTCACGGCCGATCAGGCTGGCGTCCACCGACGGCTTGAACGCCACCGCGTTGCCCGCCACCAGCGCCGGCACGATCGCGCGCATCGGCAACGCCACCGGGTAGTTCCAGCTGCTGAGCACCCCCACCACTCCCAGCGCCCGAAGCTCGATCACGCCGCGCTTGCCCGGGTAGTTGAGCGGGTTGATGGGCACCCGCTCGGGCGCGAGCAGCCGGGCGGCGTTGCGGATGTAGAAGTCGAAGAGCTCGAGATTCGCGATGATCTCGCCGCCCAGGATCTCCGGCATGGGCTTGCCCGTCTCGGCGCGCACGGCCTCGACGAGCTTCGGCACGCGCGCATGGAAGGCCTGCCGGCAGCGCCTCAAGGTGGCGATCCGCTCGCCGATCGGAAGCGCGGCCCACGCGGGTTGCGCGCGGGCGGCGGCGGCGATGCGCGCCTCCATGTCGGCGGGTGCCGTGCGCGGGATCTCGGCGACCAGCTTTCCGTCGAGCGGGGACACGACGCGCAAAGGACCGAGCTCGGTGCTCATGCGATCTTCTCCTTCCGGCGAGGCATTGCCCGAAGTCTGGCAGATGTGCTCGGCGCTCCACGTCTTTACGCTGCGCGCCGCGCCGTTCACACTCGCCCATCCGCTCGCGACCGCTAAGGCGCCGGCGAGCGACGACGCATCGCGAGAGCCACCATGCGCACCTCCCATCCGCGTGCACGCGCCCGGGCAGCCGCCTGATGACCGAGCTGGTCGCGGCGCTGCTGCTCGGCATCCTGAGCGGGACGATCGGCTCGGTCCTGGTCGCGGGACCGATCTCGATCCTGGTCGTGAGCCGCATCGCCCAGGGCCACGATCGCGAGGGCCTGAGCCTGGCGGCGGGCGCGGCCGTGGCCGAAGGCACGTACGCGGCGCTCGCCGGCCTCGGCGCCAAGCTGCTGGTCGGCATCGAGGGCGCGACGGCGATCGGCGCGCGCGCGTTGGGCGCCGTGCTGCTGCTGAGCCTGGGCGCGTTGCTGGTTCGGACCAGCCGTGGCGGCGGAACGCCGCGCGCGCCGCGCCGTCAGCGCACCGGACGAGGATTCTGGCTCGGTTTCATGGTCGCGGCGCTCAATCCGGCGCTGGCGGCGGGTTGGGCGGCGGCGATCACCGCGCTCGTCTCGTGGGGCTTGCTCGCCGGCGGGCACATCGCCGCGGTGGTCTTCGGCACGGGCGTGAGCGTCGGCGTGATGCTGTGGTTCAGCGTCGCGATCACCGGCCTGCGCGGGCTCCGCGAGAAAGTCCGCCCGACGACCGCCCTCAAGGTGCGTCAGGGAACGGGCGCCATCCTGATCGCGATCGGCCTGGTGCTCGCCATCAAGGTGGTGTGGACGGAGCTCTTCTGAGCTCCGCGGTGAAGCGCGCGAGATCTCTGCGCGCGTCCGCCGCGCGGGGATCGTGCCGGGCCGCGTAACAGCGGCTGCGAGATTCGAGCAGCGCCTCACGCCACGGCACCCACGGCTCGAGCGGCGCGAGCGCGTCGACGCAAAGCGCGTCGAAATCCGCGCCCATGCCGACCTCGGCGCGCAGCGTGCGGCGAGTGTCGTCGAGGATCGACACGGCGAACGGCTCGGCGAGCGCGGCGAAGAGCGCGCGCCCGAACGCAGCGTCGCCCTGCGCGCGACCGTAGAGCGCCGAGAGCGTGCGCAGCAGCAGCGGCCGGTGGACCCACGGGTCGCGACGGAGCACGCGCAGCGCCTCGAGGCCGTGGGCCGCGACACCGGCGGGGTCGTGGCGAGCGTCGGCGAGCAGCGTCCACAGGCATTCGGCGGTGGCGGGACGGCGCGCGCCGATGGCGTCGATCCAGTCGCGAGCGCGCTCGTCCGCGCGGCTCGCGAGCAGCTCGGCCACCACCACGCGATCCATCGGCGCGTGCTCCTCGGCCGGGCCGGCACCGGCCACACGCTCGAGCTCGGGCCAGAGCCAGGCCGCCCGCGCGACATCGCCGCGGGCGTAGGCCTCGCGCGCGCGGCGACGCGCTTCGCGGCGCGGGTCGGGATCGGCGCTCGCGAACGCAGCGAGCGGCGCCTCCTCGGCGAGCGCGCGGGCCGCGCGCAGCTCGCGGACCCGATCCCAGCGGATCGTCTCGCTCGCCACCACGGGCCGCGCGGCGTTGGCGGAGGCGGCGGCCGCCCGGAGCTCGGCCACCGAGACGCGATCGCGGTGGCCGAGGCTCCGCGCGGCCGCGAACTCGAGCGCGTTGCGATCGTCGGTGTTGGGACGGATCGGTCGCGGTGCGCCGCTCACGAGCGTGCGCGCGAGGCGCGGAGATCCCAGAAATCCCGTGTAGAAGCCCTCGAGCCCGTCGACGCCCCACACCCACTCGAGGGCCGACGCGAACGGCTCCGTCGCCAGGCGGGCGCCGAGGCGCACGCGCTCGTGATCGAGCGGCATGGCGCTCGCCACCAGCAAGAGGTCGGTGTCGAGCTGGGTCTCCCAGGTCTCGACCTCCGCGAAGGCCGCGCCGATCGTCGCGTACACGAGCCTGAGCGACTCCGCGTCGAGGTCGTAGACCTGCAGCCACTCGGCGAACAGGCCGCCGGGCGCGAGCCGTGCGGCGGCCTCGCGGAAGAAGTCCACGGTGAAGAGGCTCGCCACACCGGCGCGATAGGGATTCGACGGCTCGGAAAAGATCACGTCGTAGTGATCGGTGAGCTCGCCGAGCGATTCGCGGGCGTCGCCGAGGACCAGTCGCACGCGCGGGTTGGCGAGCACGTCGTGGGTGATCGCGGCACCGCGACGCGCCAGCTCGAGCACCGCGGGCTCGAGCTCCAGCACGTCGACGCGCTCGATCCCCGGCACCTGCGCGAGCCACGCGGCCGTCGAGCCCGTGCCGAAGCCGATCACCAGCGCCAGCCGCGGGTTCGGATGGAGCGCCGCGGGAATGAGACCTCCCATGGCGTGGGTGGCGGCATCGCTGCGGATGTTGCCGTCGGATTTGCCGTTGACCAGCAGCGCATCGCCGTCCGCGCTCGAGATGCCGATCGCCGACTCGCGTCCGTCGCGCTCCCACGTCAGCGTGCGCCGCACCGCGTTGGCGTAGTCGTGCGCGGCTGCACGATTCGCGAAGGTGCGCGGAGTCCCGCCGACGCCGATCGGCTGATGACGCCATGCCGCCGTCGGGCCGGGAGCGAACGAGAGCGCGGCAACCAGCGCGGTCACGCCGAACGCGGTCCACGCCCAACGCCGCGCGGGGTCTCCGGCACGAATTGCAGCGGCGCTGGAGGCCAGCGCCAAGGACGCCAGCGCCCACACCGCGGCCCTCCAGGTCGCCACGGCGCCGATCCGGGGAATCGCGAGCAACCCGCCGCCCAACGCGCCAGCGAGATTCCCCGCCGCGTTCCACGCGAAGACCCGCCCGCTCTCGCGCCCCGCGGCGCGTCCGCCCTCGCCGGCGAGCGCCACGAAGAGCGGAAACTGATAGCCGCCGACCAGCGCGGCCGGCACGACCACCAGCGCGGCGATGCCGAGCCAGACGCAGACCAGCGGCCCGAAGCCCCGATCGCCGAAGCCGCGGGTGGCGATCGCCAGCTCGGCGACGCGATCTCCAGCCGCCAGCGGCGCGAGCGCCGCCAGCGCCTCGATCGCGCTCACCAGCGCCAGCCACGCCGGCGTGGGGCGCGCGCCGCGCCGATACGCGCCGTACGCGAGCCCGCCGAGGCCGACGCCGGCGAGCGCGAGGGCCAGGATCAAGCCGAACGTATAGGTCGAGCCGCCGAGCAACGGCGCGAGCATCCGGTACCAGACGAGCTCGAGCATCCCGAAGCCGAGGCCCGCGAGCCCGGCGCCCGCGAACGCGAGGACGCGCGACGCACGCTCGCCGTCCGGTGGCGCCACGCGCGGACGCGCCGCTGCCGGTGGCTCCTCCGCGCGCGGCGCGCGGCGCGCGGGCGCCGCCACGGCCGCCACGGCGGCACCCACGCCCGCGCCGACTCCGAGCGTCGCGCGCGTGCCGAGACGCTCGAGCAACAGCAGCGTCGCCGCCAGCGTGCCAGCGAGCGCGCCCAGCGTGTTCGCGCCGTAGAGCAGACCGGCGCGCCGGCGCGCGCCGTCGTCGTCGCCCTCGACGGCGCGGCTCGCCGCCGGCAGCGCGCCGCCCATGAGCATCGTCGGCGCCGCCAGGACCGAGAGCGTGATCACGAGCCGCAACGCCGTGCGGCCCGGCGCTGCCAGACCGAGCTCGACGGCGAGCGCGTGATAGGGAGGCTCGAGCCGCGCGATCAGCCAGGGCGTGCACGCCGCCGCGAGCGCGGCACCGAGCTCCAGCGCGGCGTAGAGCCGCAACGGGCGCGACGAGCGGTCGGCGCGCGCGCCGAGGAACCAAGCACCCACGCCCAGGCCCCCGAGAAAGCACGCGACCACCGCGGCGTGCGCCGCCGTCGAGGCGCCGAAGACGCTGCGGAAAAGCCGGAACCATGCGGTCTGGTAGACGAGACCGGCGAAGCCCGACGCGGTCACCAGAAACGCGACCGCGAGCACGGGCTGGCGCGCTGGCTCGAGACGTGCGACGCCGCGCTCGATCGCCGCTCGCGCGGTGGGCTCGTCGCTCGGCCGCATGGGCTCGGCAACCTGCCCAAACTCGAAACCCCAAGCAACACCGCAACGCCAGGCGCGGCGAAGCGGGCCCGCTCGCGCGCGGCCACGCTGTTACGCTCGCAGCGCGCGCCGCAACCCGCGCGCGACACCCCGCGACGGCGATGAGCTACCTGGGCTGGCTGATCACGATCTCGCTCGCGTTCGTCGTCCTCGAACGCGTGCGGCCCGCGCGCCGGGAGCAACCCGCGTGGCGTCCCCAGCTCCTGAACGACCTCGCGTATCTCGCCTTCAACGGCCACCTCTACGCGCTGCTCACCGCGCCGCTGGTGGCCGCCGTCGTGAGCGCGGTGTCGAGCACCCTGGCGCGGCTCGGCTGGCGGCCCGAGCACGCGGCGCTCGCGGGGCTACCGTTCGCGGTCCAAGCGCTGACGTTCCTCGTCGCGTGCGATCTCGGCCAGTGGTGCGTCCACAACCTGCTCCACCGCGTGCCATGGCTCTGGACGTTCCACAAGGTGCACCACTCGGCGCGCACCATGGATTGGGCGGTGAACTTCCGCTTCCACTGGATGGAGCTGGTGGTCTATCGCTCGGTGCTCTACTTGCCGGTCGCGTGGCTCGGCGGAGATCCGGGGCCGCTGCTCGCCGCGGCGGTCTTCGGCACGTTCTGGGGTCACCTCAACCACGCCAACGTCGACCTCGATCTCGGCCCGTTCGGCTACGTCATGAATGGACCGCGCATGCACCTGTGGCATCACGACGCGTCCCCCGAGGGAGGTCGCCACGGCAAGAACTTCGGGATCGTGCTGAGCGTGTGGGATTGGATCTTCGGTACCGCGTACTGGCCGCGCGATCGCGTGCCGGCACAGCTCGGCTATCCGGGCGACGACGAGATGCCGCGCGACTGGCCGCGCCAGCTGGTCTTCCCGCTCGCGCGCGATTGAGCCCGCGCCGGGCCGAGTCGCGTCGCGAGGGAACGTGACGCCGCCCAGCGATCGCGCGGCTACTGCGCGCCGACGCGCAATCGGTCGCGCGCCCAGCGCGCGGCGAAGAATCCCCACAGCGGGAAGAGCACGAACCACTGCATCACCAGCCCGCCCGTCGCGAGACCCGCGGTACGGGCAACGCTCGTGAGCACCGGCCCGCCGCCCCGCGCCGCCGCGAGCGGCGGCAGCACGGTGAGCGCCAGCTCGACCAGCAGCACCACGCCGAAGGCCGGCACCCAGCGAACGCTGCCGCGGAGAAACGCGATGCCGATGCCGAGCAGCGCGACGAAGCAGCTCGCGGCCAGCGCGGCACCAACCACGAACGCCTCGACGGCGAACGGGGCCTCGGCCGTCGCCGCGCGCAGCTCGCTCGCCGCCGGGCGGAAGAACGCGAACACCGCCGCGGCGCTGAAGAAGAGCCCGATCGTGCCGAAGAGGAGGTCGAGAACTCCAAGCGCACGCAACATGCGCGCGGGCTCGGGTCCCGCCGGTCGCGACGTCGACGTGGTGGTCATCCGCTCTCCCGTCGCTCACGCCGAGAGGAGGTCGAGCTCGTGCCAGCGGGCGTACGCGGCCTCGAGCTCGCCGTCGATCTCGTCGACGCGATCCTTGAGGCGGCCCAGCTCCTCGGCGGCCGAGCGGAAGAACTCGGGATCCGCGAAGCGCGCGTGGATCGCCTCCTTCTCGGCTTCCAGCTGCTCGATGCGCGCGGGAAGCGCCGCGAGCTCCTGCTTCTCCTTGAAGCTCAGCTTCCGCGTCCGCTCGGCGCGCGGTCGCTCCGCGGCAGCGGCGGCCTTGGTCGCTGCCGGCGCCGGCCCGGCGTCGACCGCCGGCCGCTGCGCGAGCCAGTCGGAGTAGCCGCCCGCGTACTCGACCACCCGCCCCTCGCCTTCGAGCACCAGCGTGCTGGTCGCGACGTGATCGAGGAAGACGCGGTCGTGGCTCACCAGCAACAAGGTGCCGCGATACTCGGCGAGCAGGTCTTCGAGAAGCTCGAGGGTCTCGACGTCGAGGTCGTTGGTGGGCTCGTCCATCACCAGCAGATTGGCCGGCTGCGCGAAGAGCCGCGCGAGCAGCACGCGGTTGCGCTCGCCTCCGGAAAGCGCCTTCACCGGCGTCTGCGCGCGCTCCGCGGAAAACAGGAAATCCCGCAGGTATCCGATGACGTGGCGCGGCCTGCCGGCGACCTCGACGACGTCCTTGCCGCCGCCGACGTTGGTCGCCACCGAGGCCTCGGGATCGAGCACGTCGCGCGTCTGATCGAAGTACGCCACCTCCAGATTCGTCCCGAGCCGCACCCGACCGCGCGCAGGCGCCAGCGCGCCGAGCAGGAGCTTGAGCAGCGTGGTCTTGCCCGAGCCGTTGGGACCGATGATCGCGACCCGATCTCCACGCAGCACCGTGACGTCCACGTCGCGGAGGATCGGCGCGCCGTCGCCGTAGCCGAACGTGACGCCTTCGGCGCGCGCCACGAGCTGGCCCGAGCGCTCGGCCTCGCTGATCGCCATGCGCACGGTGCCGAGCTGCCCGCGCCGCTTGCGCGCTTCCTCGCGCATCCGCACGAGCGCCTTCACGCGCCCCTCGTTGCGGGTGCGCCGCGCCTTGATCCCTTGCCGCACCCACGCTTCTTCCTGGGCGAGCTTCTTGTCGAAGAGCGCCGCCGCGCGCTCCTCGGCTTCGAGCTGTGCTTCCCGAAGCTCCAGATAGCGCTGGTAGCTGCCCGGATACGACGTGAGCGTGCCGCGGTCGAGCTCGACGATGCGGGTGGCGAGCCGTGCCAGGAAGCCGCGATCGTGCGTCACGAAGAGCAGCGTGTGGGTCCCCCGCAACAGGAATTGCTCGAGCCACTCGATCGCCTCGATGTCGAGGTGGTTGGTCGGCTCGTCGAGGAGCAGCACCGTGGGATCGGTGACCAACGCCCGTGCCAGGAGCACGCGCCGCTTGAGGCCGCCCGAGAGATCCTCGAAACGCCGCGTCGGATCGAGCGCGAGGCGCGTGAGCACCTCGTCGACGCGGCGGCTCAGCTCCCACGCGCCGTGCTCCTCGATCTGGTGCTGAAGATCGGCGAGGAGCGCGAGATCCGCGGCGCCACCGCCGTGGGCCACGCGGTGGCTCATGGTCTGGTAGTCCTCGACGAGCTGGGCGAGCGGGCCGAGCGCGCCGGCGACCACGTCCACCACCGCGCCGGTGAGATCGCGCGGAACCTCCTGCGGAAGGTGGCCGATGCGGCAGTCGTCGCTGCGCCACACCTGCCCGGCGTCGGGCGGCTCCTCGCCGGCGACGAGCCTGAGCAGCGACGACTTCCCGGTGCCGTTTCGGCCCACGAGCGCGACGCGCTCGCCGGGCCCGAGATCGAAGTCGAGATCGAGAAAGAGCGGCTCGGCGCCGTACGACAAGCGAAGCCCGCGGGTGCGCAGCAAGGTCATGGCGAGAGTGAGGTGAGCTGGCGCGAAGGCGGTGCGTTCGAAAACCCACAACGATGGTCGAAGTGCCCGCCGCTGTCGAGCCACGAGGTCGAGACGCGACCCAACGCGGTGCTCCGAGGCTGCTCGAGGCCTCGACCCGTTCTCGTTTGCGGTCGCTCGCAGGGCGTTGGTAGGATCCGCGCGCCCATCGTTCCGCTCAGGCTCTTCCCAGCGGACAGGCGCCGATGCGAGCGCACGTCGCACATCCATCCGCCTCGCGATCGGCCGCTCGTCTCTTCGTCTTCACGATCACCCTCGCCGCCTGCGGCGGCTCGCGCGGCGGCGGCGTCGCCGTCGACCCCAGCACGCCGGGCCCGGTCGCCACCCACGAGCTGCTGTGGGGAGGCGAGGGCAATCGCCTGCGCCGCTACGACCTCGACACCGTGCGGCGTCCGCCGCTCGTCCAGGACGTCTTCATCCCCAGCGACGACGACGGCACGGCGACACCATCCGACGCGATCCTGCGTCCGCGCGCGCCCGCCAAGGACATCAACGGACAGATCTGCCTGCTCCACGACGGCAGCGCGTTCGTCGCCGGCGAGGACACCCATCAGCAGCACCCGCCGGCGGGCTGGGGGATCTTCGACCGCACGGGCACGCAGATCGGCAAGCTCTCCGCCACCTACTACGTCGAGGGGCCCGAGCCATTCGGATGCGTGGTCGATGCCGATGGCCGCCTCTTCACCACCGAGGTCGGCAACCAATCGTTCGGGCACCCGCAGGGACAAGTCATCCTCTGGTTCCCGCCCTTCGACGGGTTTCCCGGTCCCGCAGGCGCCTACCCGAACACCGACGAGCGCAGCTCGAACTACTGCAAGCTCGCGACCGACCTGAGCACCGCCTCCAATCTGGCGGTGGACGAGCAAGGCCGCATCTACGTGACCGAAGCGGGTGCGTTCACCGTGCGTCGCTACTCGCCGCCCTTCCCCACCTCGCCCGACGCCGCTGGCGGCTGCGGCAAGCGCGACGCGCTCGGCTCACCGCTCGCCGACGAAGTCCACGAGGAGACGTTCATTCGCGATCCCGGCCACCTGCTGACTCCCGCGGGCCTGGCTCGGGCACCCAACGGCAACTGGTACGTGTCGAGCGTGTTCACGGGAGTGATCGCCGAGTACGACCGCGATGGGCAGTTCGTGCGCGACATCCTCAACCCTGGCCCGCTCGCGATCCTGAACCTGCCGATCGCGACCGGCCACCCCAACGGGCTGGCGGTCGATTCCCAGGGCGACCTCTACTACGCCGACATCCGGCTCGCGATCACCGCCGGCGGCATCGACCAGCAATCGGGTGGCGGCAAGATCTGGCGGATCGGCTTCGTCGACGGCGAGCCCCAACCACCGCAGCTCCTGCGTGAGGGTCTCGACTTTCCGGATGCCGTCTCCATCCTGCCCGGCGACCTGGAAGACACCGCCGCCGATTGGCCGACGCTCTCGGGCGGACCGCGGCGGCTCTTCTTCAACGACTTCGACGACACCTGGAGCGCGAACGCCATCCTCGACGAGCGCGGCGGCTCGCGGGTGCGTGAGGCGTGGGAGCATCCCACGGGCGCGATCGTGACCAACTCGCCCTCGATCGCGCGTATCGCGCTTCCCGAGGAAGGCGTCGTGCCCGTGGTGTTCCAATCCTCGTGGGACGGCAACGTGTACGCGTTGCGACTCGCCGATGGCCGCGAGCTCTGGCGTTTCACCACCGAGCCACAGCCCGGCGCCACCTTCCCGTCCGCGGGGTCGGCGCACGTGGAGAACGTCGACGGCGAGACGCGGGTGTTCGTGGCGGGGGGTGAGACGATGTACGCCCTCGACGCCGTGACCGGCGCGGAGCGGTGGCGCTTCCACGCCGGAACCGGCTGCCTGGGCGTCGCCGGCTGCGGTTTCGACAGCGAGCGGAACGAGATCGAATCCACGCCCGCGTTCGCCGAGGGCAAGGTCTTCTTCGGCATGGACGTGAACACCGACCCCCTCGGCAAGGGTGGGCTCTACGCGCTCGACGCGCGCGATGGCCGGCTCGCTTGGTTCTTCGACCTGGAGAGCGGCCAGACCTGCCGTCCCAACGCCGACGACACGATCCGCGCCTTCGACGGCTACCACAGCGAGGCCGAGCTGGGGCTGCCCGCGGGCTTCCTCGCCACCCGCGCGGGCTGCGATTTCCCTCGCAACAGGACGGGGTGCGAGGGGATCTGGTCGTCGGCCGCCGTGGACCTCGAGCGGCGCGCTCTCTTCACCGCCTCGACCAACTGCTACACCGACGACGATCCGACGACGTCGATTCCATCGCCGCCCATGCCTCCGTACGACGAGGCGCTCTTCGCCATCGACCTCGACGGCAACCCGCTGTGGCGCTGGCGCCCGCGAGAGGTCGATCCGAGCGACCTGGCGTTCGGCGCCGTGCCCAACCTCTTCAGCATCGACGTCGCCGGCACCCGGCGCGAGGTGGTGGGCATCGGCAACAAGGACGGCACCTACTACGTCCTCGACCGCGACGGCGTGAACGCGGTCAACGGCGTCGCCTGGAACAGCGGCGATCCCGCGGCGCTGCCCTACTGGGCCACCAAGGTCGTGCCCGGCGGCGACAACGGCGGCATCATCGCCAGCGCCGCGGTGGACCCGGTGTCGCGGCGCGTGTACTTCAGCACTGCGCCTGGCGAGAACGGGGTCTCCGAGATCCAGCGGCCGACGATGCACGCGCTCGATCTCGACTCCGGTGCGATCGTCTGGGAGAACACCGGCGAGCCCGACGCCGACGCGAGCTTCGCCCCGGTGAGCGCGACCCGCGGGACGGTCTTCGCCGGCACCAGCGTGCTCGCCGGGCTCCGGATCTACGACAGCGCGTCCGGCGAGCGCTTGGAGCGGGTCGAACTCGACAATCTGGGGGCCGCATCCGCGCCAGCCATCGTCGACGGTCGGCTGGTGGTGGGTGCCGGGCTGGGCGCGCGCGACGAGAATCCGCTCGAGCTGGGGGAGATCGCGTCGCGCACGCCGTCGCCGATCCGCGCCTTCTGCCTCGCCGGCACCCCGGGCTGCGCCGAGGGCTGCGACTCGGCGCTCGACCGCGACGGCGACTCGCGCGGCGACGCCTGCGATCGCTGTCCCGATGCCTACGATCCGAGCCAGCGCGACGACGACGGTGACGGCGTCGGCAACGTCTGCGACACGACCTGCTCGGCTTTCGGCGAAGCGACGACGATCACGCGCCTCTCGCGCGCGTCGGTGTCGACCGGTGACGTCCTGACGATCACTGGAACGGGCTTCGGTCCGAGCGCGCGGGTGTGGTTCGGTGCCGTCGAGGGCGGCATCGTGTCCGTCGCGCCGAGCGCGCTGCGCGTCACCGTTCCGGAGGTCTTCCACGCGGATCGCGTTGCGCTCCGCGTGGTCAACCCCGAAGGCTGCGCGTCCCAGGAACACCCACTCGTCGAGCTCGAACGCTGACCCGAGCTACGCGAGCGCCTCGAGGCGCGCTGGAACGTGCTTGTGCCACGGCGTTCCCGCGAACGGGTCGCGATCCTCGCTGGCGGTGAGCTCGTTGGGCGCCACGCCCGCCAGCGCGCGTCGCCCGTCGGCGCTCGGAAAATCCACGCCGAGCCCGTTCGGCAGCGATACGTGCCCCGGCTGCATGGTGTCGGTGACCTCGACCGCGACCTCGACGCTCGCGCGCTTGGTGGTGAGCCGCGCCCGCGAGCCGGTGGCGAGACCGAGCCGCGCGGCATCCGCGGGGCTCACGCGCAGCGCTCCAGCCGCGTCTTCCTTACGCCAGCTCGGGTCGCGGAAGATCGTGTTCGCGGTGAACGCGCGCCGCTCACCCGCGGCGAGGACGAAGGGAAAGAGCGGGTCCGGGGCGGGCGGCTCGTCGCGCAGCCGATCCAGCTCCGCGAGCAGCTCGGGGATGACGAGCTCGAGCTTGCCGTGGGGCGTGCCGAGGCGCTTCCACGTGTCGGAGTGATCGTCGACGGAAAACACCACGCCCGAGGGGCTGGCGAGGATGGCCTCGAAGAGCTTCTCGCCGGGCTCGAAGCCCGCACCGGTGAATCCGGCGCGCGCCACCGATTCCGGGCTCTGCATGGCGAAGAGATGCGCCGCGCCCCAGAGCGCCGCGGCGGAGGCCGCCCCATCGGGCAGCGTGGGACCGAGGGTGCGGTAGAGCACCACCGGCACCAGGCGCGCGAGCTGCGGGTTGGTGGCGTTCCACGCGAAGAAGGCTTCGGTGAATGCCGCGCGACCCGATGCGAGCGCCTCGCGCAGCGGGGCGAGATCGGCCTCGGTGATCGCACCGAGCGCTTCCACCAGGCGCGCGTGGATCTCGGGCTCGGGCAGCGGTCCGTCGGGCGCGGCGAGGATTGGCCGGCGCAGGTGGAAGTAGTTCTTCGGGAACTCGAAGTTGAAGAACGTGGCCTCCCATTTCTCGTATTGCGTGGGCGCCGGCAGCACGTAGTGAGCGAGGCGTGCCGTCTCGGTCATCGCCACGTCGATCACGACCAGCGTGTCGAGCGCCGCGAGCGCCGCGCGCATGCGCTGGCTGTCCGCGAGCGAATGGGCGGGATTGCCGCTCTCGACGATCATGGCGCGGTAGCGCTTGGGATGATCCGTGAGGATCTCGTCGGCGATGACGTTGCAGGGCACCAACCCCGAGATGATGCGCGCACCGACGACCGGGCTCGGTCGAGTGCGCGAAGAGGCCGAGAAGAGCTTCCCCAGCGTCGAGAACGCGTTCTGGGTGCCGGGCTTGGCGAAGTGACCGGTGAGCGCCCAAACGAGCTTCTCGAGATAGCTCACGAGCGTCGAGTGGCGATTCATCTGGACGCCGAGGTCCTCGGCGATGGAAACGCTCGACGCGCGCGCGATGCGCCGCGCGACGTCGCGTACCGTCGCTTCGGATATGCCGCTCAGCGCCGCGTACTCGGCGACGGGAACCGAGCGAAACCGCGCCAGCACTTCCTCGGTGCCGTTCGCGTGCTCCGCGAGCCAAGCGTGAGCGACCAAGTCTTCTTGAACGAGCACGCCCACCAGCGCCGCGACCAGCCACGCGTCGGTACCGGGCCTCACCGCGAGGTGGATGTCCGCGAGCTCGGCGGTCTCGGTCCGCCGCGGGTCGATGACGATCAGGGTGCGGTTGGGATCCTTCGCGATCTGACGCAGCGTGTGACGCGCCCGCGGGAGGCCGTGCGAATGCCACGGATTCTTGCCGAGGAAGATCGCGACCTCGGCGTGCTCGAAGTCACCGCGTGCTCCGGCGCCCAGCATGAAGCCGTGCACCCAGAAATCACCGGTCTTCTCCTGCGCCAGCGCGCTCGAGCGGTAGCGCGAGCCGAGCGCCGCGAGGGTCGCGTTCGAGTACGCCCCGCCCAGATGGTTCCCCTGCCCGCCGCCGCCGTAATAGAAGATCGCTTCGCCGCCGTGGGTATCGCGCACGGCGGCGAGGCGCGCGGCCACCTCGCGGATCGCGACGTCCCAGTCGATCTCCTCGAACGTGCCGTCGGCACGGCGCCGGAGCGGGCGCGTGATGCGATCCGGCCCGTGCTGGTAATGATCGAGCCTGAGCGCCTTGTTGCAGGTGTAGCCCTGCGACGACGGGTGATTCCGGTCGCCACGAATGCGCGTCAGGTGACGGCCTCCTTCACCGCCAAGCTCGACCTGAATGCCGCAATTGCACTCGCAGAGAATGCAGGCCGTGGTCTTCCAGCCGGTCACCTGCGTGGTCTCGCTCATGATTCCCTCGCTCGACTCGGGACGTGGAACGTTGGCGCCTGCACGATCCTCCGCCGGTCTCGCCGGCGGACCGACGGGGTGGGCGGCGGCCTGCGTCGTCGCGGGCCATCACCCGCGAACGGCCTCGCTCACGACCCCGCGGCGAGTCCGTTCGTTAGTGAAACGAACGCTAGCATGGTGCGTTCGTTAGCGCAACGGACTATGCTCGCACCGAACGGCCACGCTCTTCCGGAAGGTGACGACGACCGATGAAACGAACTTCCTTCGCCCGCTGGCCCTGCTCGATCGCGCGCACCGTCGACCTGCTCGGCGATTGGTGGACTCCGCTCGTCATGCGCGAGGCATTCTACGGAGTGACGCGCTTCGAGGATTGGCAGCGCAATCTCGGCATCGGACGCAACGTGCTCACCGAGCGGCTCAAGCGGCTGGTCGCCGAGCAGATGCTGGATCGGCAGCCGTACCAGTCCAACCCCGAGCGCTTCGAATACCGCTTGACCGAGAAAGGCCGCGACTTCTTCGGCGTGCTCATGGCGATGGTCCGGTGGGGCGATCGGTGGCTCGACGGCGAGCGCGGCGCCCCAGTCCGCGTCCGGCACCTCAACTGCGGGCAGCTCACCCACGCCGAGGTGGTGTGCGCGAGATGCGGCGAGCCGCTGCGGCACGGCGAGGTGCAAGGCGAGCTCGGCCCGGGATTTCCTGCCAAGCTCGCCGAGCTGCCGCTCGTGCGGGCGCGGTTCGGGCGCCGCCGCGGCAAGAACAGCGCGCGGCGCGCGACGCCCGCGGAGGCGGCCTCGTGACGAACCCATCGACCCCCTCGAAGAAGCGCTTCGCCATCGCGGTGCTGATCGTGGTCGGCATGGTCGGCCTGGCGGCGGCCATCGCCACGGTCGTGGTGTTCGGCCTGCACCTGCCGCGGCATTGACGGGAGCGAGATCCAGGTGCCGGCGGGATGCCACCGGCGCGGCGATCGCCGTGAAGCTGGCGGTGGAGCTCGCGCGATGGCGCGTCCGTCGCAGCGCGTTTAGGCTGTCGCGTTCGAACGCCCATTCGCCGAGGAGGTCGCCGCCATGTCGTCCCACGCTTCGCCGCCCTCACCCGGCTCGGCCGCCCCGACTGGCGCCGCAAGCGACGCCGCGAGCCGCGCCGTCGTGAAGACCGTGCGCGGCCGCCCGACCAGCGACGGCGCCGGCGTGCGCCTCACGCGCGTGATCGGCGGCGGCGAGATCTCCGAGCTCGATCCGTTCCTGCTCCTCGACGAGTTCGGATCCGAGGACGCGACCGACTACATCGCCGGCTTCCCCGACCACCCCCACCGCGGCTTCGAGACCGTGACGTACATGCTCGATGGTCGCATGCGCCATCGCGACAACCAGGGGAACTCGGGACTGCTCGGTCCCGGCAGCGTGCAGTGGATGACCGCCGGACGAGGCATCGTCCACTCGGAGATGCCCGAGCAAGAGAACGGGCTGCTGTGGGGGTTCCAGCTCTGGGTGAACCTCCCCGCGAGCAGCAAGATGACCGCGCCGCGCTACCAGGACATCGCGCCCGAGCGCATCCCGCGCGTGGCGGTCGCGCCAGGTGTGTCGGTGCGCGTGGTGGCGGGCCGCTTCGGCGACGCCGTGGGGCCGGTGGAGAACGAAACCATCGGCGCGCTCTACCTCGACGTGGCGCTCGAGAGCGGCGCCTCGCTCGACGTGCCCGTTCCCGTCGAGCACGCGGCCTTCGTCTATCCCTTCGTCGGCGCGGTGCGGATCGGCGAGACGACCGCCGCGGCCACGCTGCTCGAGCGCGGCACCCTCGGCGTGCTCGGCCCGGGCGCCACGGTGAGCGTCGCAGCGGCGAACGGCGCCGCCCGCGCCCTCCTGGTGGCCGGACGACCGCTGCGCGAGCCGGTGGCGCGCTACGGTCCGTTCGTGATGAACACGCAAGCCGAGATCCGCCAGGCGCTCGAGGACTTCCGCGCCGGCAGGCTCTGATTCCGCGCCACTCGCGTCACCGGTCGAATCGAGGACTCGCCATGAAGATCGTGCTCTGCAAGGAACACGGACCTCCCGATCGACTGGTCGTCGAGGAGGTGGAGCCACCGCATTGCGACGCGTGGAGCGTGCGCATCGCGGTGCGCGCCGCGGGCCTCAACTTCCCCGACCTGCTCATCATCCGCGGCAAGTATCAGTTCCAGCCGCCCCTGCCGTTCGCGCCCGGGTCGGAGGTCGCGGGGATCGTGACGGAGGTGGGCAGCGAGGTGCGCGGCGTGAACGTCGGCGATCGCGTCCTCGCCATGCTCGGCTGGAACGGCTTCGCCGAGGAGGTCGTCGCGCCGGGGGCGGCGTGCCTCGCGATCCCGCCGGAGATGGACTTCGACACCGCGGCCGGCTTCTCGATGACGTACGGCACCAGCTACCACGCGCTGGTGCAGCGCGCCCGGCTGGCACCCGGCGAAACGCTGCTGGTGCTCGGCGCGAGCGGCGGTGTGGGCACCGCCGCCATCGACATCGGGCGCGCCCTCGGCGCACGCGTGATCGCGGCGAGCGCCAGCGCCGAGAAGCTCGCGCGGCTGACGGCGCATTTCGGTCTCGAGCAGGTCGTCCAGACCGGCACCGGCCGCCCGCTCAAGGAGCTCGTGGGCGAGCTCACCGGCGGAGATGGCGCCAACGTGATCTACGATCCCGTCGGCGGCGAGCTCTTCGAGGAATCGCTGCGCGCCGTGGCGTGGGAGGGCCGGATCCTGGTGGTCGGCTTCACCTCCGGCACGATCCCCGCGGCCAAGGCCAACTTGCTCCTGCTCAAGGGCGCATCGGCGGTGGGGGTGTTCTGGGGCGCCTTCGCGCGCCGCGATCCCGTCACCAACGCGCGGAATTTCGAGCAGCTCTTCGCGTGGTACCGCGAGGGCAAGCTCGCTCCACTGCTCTCGCACCGCTTCCCGCTCGCGCAGGCCGCGCTGGCACTGCAAACGCTCGAACGTCGCGAGGTGATCGGCAAGGCGGTGCTGCAGGTGAGCCCGGCGTGATCCGCCCGCGGCGTGCCACGCGCACCGACGGCGCGGGCGTCACGCCGCCGAGGAGAGGCCGCGCCGCGCGCTGCTCGTGAGCGTGGGCACCAGCGCGCGGGCCACGACCTCCAGCACCTCGGTGTCGGGGCGGACGAACAGCACGTCCGCCCGGCTCACCGCGTCCGCGTAGAGAACGCCCACCACCCGCGCGCCCTCGAGGATCGGCACCGCGAGGACGGATCCGCTCGCCGACGACTCCTCGTCACCGCTGCCCACCAGCACCGAGACGCCGCCGGTGGCCGAGAGGCGGATCGCGTCCCAGCACCACTCGGGTTGCGTCTCGCGTGCGCCGCACTCGTCCGCGCTGGCCGTGGCGTCGGTCTCGAGCGCCCCGCTCGCACCCACGCGCACCACCATCGTTCGATCGGCGCCCAGCAGCCCGAGGACTCCGAGCAGCGCCTGCTTGAACACCAGGCTGCGATGGCGTCCCGAGCGGATGGCGTCCTTGAGCGACGCCGCGAGCCGCGTGACGCGCATGGCGCGACGATCGATCTCCGCGTCCAGGTCCACGACGTTGCCGCCGCCGGCCGCGCCCGCTCCGCGCGCCGACGGAATCGTCGACAACCGGACCTCGTTCCGCACGTTCTTGCCCGCCAGCACCGCGTCGCGCGCACCGCGCTCGTCCGGCACGACCTCGAGCACCGTGCCGCCCACGCGGATCTGCTCGCCGACCGCGAGCACGTGCTCCTCGAGGCCGAGCAGCGCGGTGCCCACGAAGGTGCCGTTGTGGCTCTTGAGATCGGTGATCACGTGACTGGATCCGTTCCAGCGGATCAGCGCGTGACGGCGCGACACCTCGCCGTCCACCACTTGGATCGCGTTCTGGGGATCGCGCCCGAGCGTCAGCACGCGGGTGCCGAGGCGATAGGTCGTCCCGGCCTGCGCCCCTTGTCGAACCAACAAGCTCAGCATTCCGGTTTCCTCCTCAAGTCCGCGGTGGACGGTTCCTCGGGCAACATCTGGGCGAGGTGCCATTTGCGCAGCAAGAGCTCGACGTCGCGGCGGTCGAGCTCGTCGCGCAGGATGCCCACCCAGGCCGCCGCCGCGACGATGATCGCGAGGTTGGCGAAGAGCAGCACCGTGAGCGCGGGGCCGCGCGTGAAGCTCAGCGCTTGGGGCATGATCTGGATCACGCCGTCGCGAAACGCGTAGCTCGGCGGCAGGATGCCGAGCGCTTCGAGGAGCACCGGCGCCACGATGCCGATCCCGGTGCCGATGACGACGAACGCCACCCGCCGGCGGCGGGACTCCGACATGGCGAACGACAGCATGTTCACCGCCACCGCCGTGGGCACCAGCACCAACGGCCCGAAGCCCCGGCTCGCGGTCGCGAGGCTGAGCGAGGTGACCACCAGCATCCCGTACTGGCGCGCCGGCGAGATGACCTTCTGCTTGCTCGACAGGAACGCGTAACCGCTGGTCGCGACCGTCGTGAGCATGAAGAACGCGAGCAGCCAGCCGCTGCGCACGCCCATCCACAGACACGCGGGAATGCACACCACCCAGCTCAGGTAGCAAAGCGAGCCGAGCTGGAAGGCGCGTCGCAACAGCTCGTTGGCGCCCTTCTCGAACTCGGCCTTCACCTGCGGTGGCACGTGGCGCGGCTTCTCGCCGAGCAGCCGCACCATCACGCGAAAGGCGCGCGGGTCCTCGGGGTCGAGCGCCAGCGCGCGACCGATCTCCTTCATGGCGCGGGCGCGTTCGGCGAGCGCCGACTCGTCGGCGCGCTCCAGGGCTCGATCGACCGCAGCGTCGGCCTCCGCCAGATGGCGCGCCGCCAGCGAAGCGCGCAGCTCCAGATCGCGCTCGCCGTCGAGATGGCGCTGCAGCGCTTGGTGAAGCTCGTGCGCGGTGCCGAAGCGGTCCGCGGGATCGTAGGCGAGCGCCTGGACGCAGATCGCGTCCAGCTCGGGTGCGATGTCGTGGTCCGGCGCGCGCAGCGAGGGGCGCGGATCGGGAGCGTCGATGGTTGCCGCGGCCCGCTGCGACGGCGTCTCGCCGCCGACGTACGGGACCCCCGCCAGCACCTCGTAGAGCACCGCCCCCAGGCTCCACACGTCGGAACGCACGCTCACGCGCGCGGCGGCACCCGCGATCTGCTCGGGGGCTGCGTAACCCGGCGTTCCGATCTGCTGCGACGAGCGCAGCGAGGCGAGCGGGTCGGCGGTCGCGGCGTCCCGCGCGTGACCGGTCTCGTCGCTCGCCTCGCGCTCCGCGGCGGTCGCGCCGCTCAGCACCGGGAACCAGGTGTCCACGGCGATGCCCCAGTCGAGGATGTAGACCTCGCCGAAGTCGCCGAGCATCAGGTTGCTGGGCTTCAAGTCGCGGTGGATCACGCCCAGCACGTGGGCGTAGTCGACGGCGAGCGTGGCGCGGGCGAGCGCATCCACGAGACGGCGCCGCGGATAAGCCTTTCGCACCGCCTCGTCCCCCGCGTGGATGCGCTCGAGGATCTCGTAGAGCGTGATGCCGCGCACCTTCTTCATCGTGAAGAAGGTGCGGCCGTCCGGCGTCCGCCCGATGTCGTAGACCGGCACGATCGAGGGATGCTCGAGGCGCGCCTGCAGGCGAAGCTCGTGCTCGAACTGGCGCCGCGCCGCCATCCCTGCCACCAGATCGGAGCGCAGCGTCTTGAGCGCCACCTCGCGGCCGAGCAGCTCGTCGTGCACCGCGCGGACCTCGCCCATCCCCCCCACGCCGAGGAGCGCCAGCTCGCGATAGCGATCGCCGGCAGCGCCCGCCTCGGGCTCGCCGACGGATGCGACGTCGCGCTCGGGGAGCGGGGTGCGAGTGCGGCTCGGCTTGGTGGCGCTGGGCAGGCGAGCGCCGTCTGCGGATCCTTCGTACCGTGACTCGGGTGGCAGCGCTCGCTCCATCGCTTCCCGGCACCGCGGATCGGGGCGACTTGGGCGTCGCCGCTCGCTCGCTCGGTGGCGTGGTCGCCCCGTGCAAGCGAAGTGCCGCGGCCCTCCAGTCGCAAGCCCCCGAAGTCACGCGGATCTCGTCCGCGACCCCCTCGATCGGGTGTCAACAATTCCGAGATCCGTCGCGCCGCTGACCGAGCCAGCGGCTCGCTCGCCGCTCTCGAACGCGCAGCCTGCGCGCTGCGGGGTGCGAGATCCGCGTGCAGAATCCGCACGCCTCGGCAACGTGCTCTCGCGCCGCGACGACGACGAATCCCTGGGGCGACGCTGCGCGCACGGCACGCCATCCTTGACGATCGCGCGCCGGTGTCACTACGTTTGATCGCTTTTTTCGCTGGCGCTGCGCATGCATCGCCGGCGGGTCTTGGCGCCATGCGCGTTCGCATCGACGACCTGCCGCCGGAGGGGCGTAGCTTCTCGATCGAGGTTCCGATCGCGGAGCTCGATCGCGCCGTTCAGCCCGATCGTGACCCGGGACTTGCCTGGAACGCACCGGCTCAGGCCGAGATCGCGCTGCACAAGGCCGGTCGATCGCTGCGCATCCACGGCGACGCGCGGTTCTCGTTCACGGAGCCCTGCGCCCGTTGCCTGGTGGAGGTCGAGCGCTCGACCCGCAGCACCATCGACCTGACCAAGCTGCTCGGCGCCGCACCCGACCAGCCGCGAACCCACGAGCTTCGCGAAGACGAGATCGACGAGGACTACCTCGATGCACCGGAGATCGATCTCGACGAGGTGGTCCTCGAACAGATCGTGCTCGACCTGCCGCAACGCGTGCTCTGCTCCGACTCGTGTCGGGGCCTCTGCCCGAGCTGCGGCGTGAATCTGAATCTCGCCGCGTGCTCGTGCCAGCCGAGTCACGGCGATCCCCGCTTCGCGGTGCTCGCCAAGCTCTTCCCTGGCGAGCCTCCCGCCGAAAGCTGACCCCAGGAACGCACAGCAGGACATCCCCGAGGAGAAGTCATCATGGCCGTACCCAAGAAGAAGACCTCACGCATGAAGCGCGGCATGCGCCGCGCGCACAAGCACGCCACGGCTCCCACCGTGGTCCATTGCTCGCGCTGCGGAGAGCCGCGTCTCCCGCACCACGCCTGCCCGAGCTGCGGGTTCTACCGGCAGGGCGTCGAAGTTCCCGTCGCCAAGGGCGAATGACCGGACGCCGTCGCTGGCGTCTCGGCCGGCCGCGCGGGCACGCGCCGCGCGACGCGCCCTGCGCGGCGAGCACCCTCCGGTCACCCGGTTCCCCACCGCGTCCGTCCTGCTCGACGGCGCGGGCATGCACCGCGCCTGAGCCACGCGCATGAAGATCGTCGTCGACGCGATGGGCGGCGACCACGCCCCGGGCGTGGTCGTCGACGGCGCGATCGCGGCGGTGCGCGAGCTCGGCGTCGAGGTCCTGCTCACGGGACCCGGCGAGATCGTGCAGCGCGAGCTCGCGAGCCGCGGCGCCGAGAAGCTCATCGAGGTGCGGCACGCCTCCGAGATCGTCGGCATGGACGAGCACCCCGCGGCCGCCGTGCGCCGCAAGCGGGACTCCTCGATTCGAGTCGGCCTCGAGCTGGTCGCCACGGGCGGCGCCGATGCCTTCGTGAGCGCCGGCAACACCGGCGCGGTCATGGCCACCGCCACCTTGGTGCTGAAGCGAACCCCCGGCGTGGAGCGCCCCGGAATCCTGACGCTCTTCCCCACCATCACGGGCGAGCCCGCGCTGCTCATCGACGCCGGCGCGAACGTGGACTGCAAGGCCGCGCACCTCGCGCATTTCGGCGTGATGGGCTCGGTCTACGCGCAGGCGATCCTGGGGCGCCCCTCGCCCACCGTCGGCGTGCTGTCGAACGGTGAAGAGGAAGGCAAGGGCAACGAGCTCACGCGCGAGGCGGATCAGCTGTTGCGCGGAACCTCGTTGCGCTACGTGGGTTACGTCGAGGGCCGCGACCTCTTCAACGGCCGCGTCGACGTGGTCGTGTGCGACGGGTTCGTCGGCAACGTCGCGCTCAAGGCCAGCGAGGGCGTCGCGAGCGCCATCCGGACGCTGCTCGAACGCGGCTTTCGCGCCAGCCTGCGCGGCAAGCTCGCCTACCTGCTCGCGCGCCCGGTGCTGCGGGACATGAAGAAGGCGTTCGACCACCACGAGTATGGCGGCGCGCCGCTGCTCGGCGTGCAGGGCGTATGCATCATCGCCCACGGCAGCGCCACCGCGTACGCGATCCGCAACGCCATCCGCCAGGCGCAGAGCCAGCGCCGCGAGGACGTCACCACCCGGATCGAGCGCGCGCTCGGCGAGGTGCACATCCTCCCGGATCTCGACAAGCGATCGAGTGGTGACCGGGTCGTGTTCTTGAAGGAGCTCGCCAAGAAGATGCGCATCCCGCGACGCGGCGCCGCGTCGACCGAGGCGCAGTCGCCGATTCGCGCCGCCTTCGTCTGCCCGGGACAGGGTGCCGAGTTCGTGGGCATGGGCGCCGAGCTCGCGACCCGCCACGCCCTGGTGCGCGAGACCATCCGCGAAGCCAGCGAAGCCGCGGGAATCGACCTGGCCGCGCTGATGGTGAACGGTCCGATCGAGCGGCTCAGGCTCACCGAGCACTCCCAGCCCGCGATCGTCGCGCTCTCCGTGGCGGTCGCGCGGCTCCTCCAGGCGGAGCTGGCGCTCAAGCCCGCGGTGGTCCTCGGGCACAGCGTCGGCGAGTACACGGCGCTGGTCCTGGCCGGATCACTCGGCTTCGCGGACACCATCCGGCTCTTGCGCGAGCGCGGCAAGCTCATGCACGAAGCCTCGCCGCCCGGGCGCGGCTCGATGGCGGTCGTTTCCGGGCTTCACCGAGCGTCGCTGGCGAAGATCGTCCAGGACGCGGCCCAGGGCGCGGTCCTCGAGATCACCGACGAGCAAGGGCCGGAGCAGTTCGTGATCTCCGGCGACGCTCGCGCCGTCGACCGAGCCATCGACGCGGCCACCTCCGCCGGGGTGAAGCGCGCGACGCTGCTGCCGGTGACGGCGCCGTTCCACTCGAGCCTGATGACCCCCGCCGCCGAGCGATTCGCAACCGCGCTCGCCGCTCTCGCGATCCGGGAGCCCGAGATCACGCTGCTCTCGAGCGTCACCGGCGGCCGCCTCGCCTCGATCGACGAGATCCGGACGGCGTTGCTGGCTCAGGTGACCGGCCCGGTGCGCTGGTTCGGTGCGGTGCGGCAGCTGGTGGACGCCGCTCCCGAGCTGGTGGTGGAGGTCGGCCCGGGGTCGTCCTTGACAGGAGCGTTGCGCCGGATCGAACCTCGCTTGCGGGTCGCAGCGGTGGACGATTTGGAGGGCCTCAAGGCGCTTCGCGACGCGACACAGCGATTGTTGACACCCCGATGAGAATCGGTATGCTTGCGCGAAGCTCGTGGCCCCGGCCCTCGTTTTCCCCGGAAAACACCCTCTATTTCGCAGAATTCCGGCATTTTCGTGAGCGTCGGAGCGCACCATCCGGGGCCCGCTACGCGCGTCGTTCGCAGGATCGCTCGATCGCAAGAGTGCGGCACGGAGCTCACTCGGCGATCGCCCCAACGGACATGACACAAGGGAGAGTCAGCAGATGACACCAGACGAGATCATGGCGAAGGTCAAGGAGATCATCGTCGAGCAGCTCGGCGTGAACGAGGACGAAGTGGTCGCCGAAGCCTCGCTGCTCGAGGATCTGGGCGCGGACAGCCTCGACATCGTCGAGCTGGTCATGGCTTTCGAGGAAGAGTTCGACATGGAGATCTCGGACGAGGAAGCCGAGAAGATCCACACCGTCGGCGAAGCCGTGAAGTACATCCAAGACCACCTCTGAGCCTCCACTCGATCGAAAGACGCGCGCCACCCCCAGAGCCCTCCTCGCCCAGCACCCTTCCCGCGACGTCCGCGACGACGAGATGCCCCTCCTCCGGAGGGGTTTCGTGTTTCCGCCAACGCCTGTTCGCGGCACGCGCGAGACCGCGCGACGCGGTCTCGTGAGTCGTTGCCCGCCGGAGGGGGCTGTGGTATCCAAGGCGCGCGCGAGAGCCCGGCAGGCGCGCATCCCGACAACCGTCTCCCGGCACCGCCCACCCCCCTCACGGAGGCCACGTGATTCTCGCGCTCGCCAGCGATCACGCGGGATTCGAGCTCAAGGAAGACCTGAAGCGCTTCCTCGCCGACCTCAAGGTCGAGGTGAAGGACTTCGGCCCCCGCGACGACGCGTCCGTCGACTATCCCGAGTTCGGTTCGCAAGTCGCGCAGGCGGTCGCCTCCGGCACCGTCGACGGCGGGGTGCTGGTCGACGGGTCCGGCATCGGCATGTCGATCGTCGCCAACAAGTACCCGAAGGTCCGCGCGGCGCTGGTGTCCAGCGTGTACGCGGCGCGCATGGCCAAGCGCCACATGGGTGCCAACGTGCTGTGCCTGTCGGGCTGGTTCACCGGCAAGGGCGAGGCGCGCGAGATGGTGCGCACCTGGATCGAAACCGAGTTCGAGGGTGGTCGCCATCAGCGGCGGCTGGACAAGATCCGCGAGCTCGAAGAGCGGCTCAAGAGCGAGTGAGCCTCCGTCCACGTCGGCCGATCCGAGCGCCTCGGACGACCGATCCAGCGAAACGAGAACGTCATGACCGGCAACCCTCCCGCCCGATCCTTCACCTCGTCGCTCAGCGCGAGTGACCCCGAGATCTTCCGCACCATCCAGGACGAGACGCGTCGCCAGGGCGCCCAGCTCGAGATGATCGCGTCCGAGAACTTCGTCAGCACCGCGGTGCTCGAAGCGCTCGGCTCGGTGATGACGAACAAGTACGCCGAGGGCTATCCGGGCAAGCGCTACTACGGCGGCTGCGTGCACGTGGACCAAGCCGAGGAGCTCGCCCGCGAGCGCGCCAAGCAGCTCTTCGGCGCGGCGCACGTGAACGTGCAGCCGCACTCGGGCTCGCAAGCGAACATGGCCGTCTACTTCGCGTGCCTGAAGCCCGGTGACACGATCCTGGCGATGGACCTGGCCCAGGGCGGTCACCTCACCCACGGCAGCCCGGTCAACTTCTCCGGCAAGCTCTATCGAGTGGTCTCGTACGGCGTCGAGCGCAGCTCGGGCCGGATCGACATGGATCAGGTTCGCAAGCTCGCGCACGCCGAGAAGCCGAAGCTGATCATGACCGGCGCCTCGGCGTATCCGCGCGCCATCGACTTCGCGGCGTTTCGCGCCATCGCCGACGAGATCGGCGCCGTGCTGGTGGCGGACATCGCGCACCCCGCGGGCCTGGTGGCCAAGGGGCTGCACCCGAGCCCGGTTCCCTACTGCGACTTCGTCACCACGACCACCCACAAGACCCTGCGCGGACCGCGCGGTGGGATGATCATGGCCGGCGAGAAGAGCGCCAAGGCGGTCGACTCGCAGATCTTCCCGGGCATCCAGGGCGGACCGCTCATGCACGTGATCGCCGCCAAGGCGGTCGCGTTCCGTGAGGCCCTGAGCGACGATTTCGCGGCCTACGCGAAGCAGATCATCGCGAACGCGCAGGCGCTGGCCACGGCGCTGACCGGCGGCGGCCTGGATCTGTGCTCCGGCGGAACCGACAATCACCTGGTGCTCGTCGATCTCACCCGCACCGGGATCTCGGGCAAGCAGGGCGAGCACGCCCTCGATCACGCCGGCATCACGGTCAACAAGAACATGGTGCCCTACGACACCCGCAAGCCCATGGAAACCAGCGGCATTCGCCTCGGAACGCCGGCCCTCACCACGCGCGGCATGAAGGAAGGCGAGATGAGCGCCATCGGCCGCATGATCGTGCGCGTGCTCTCGAACCCCGAGGACCAAGCGGTCCTCGACACGGTGCGCGGTGAGGTGACGGAGCTCTGCGAGCGCTTCCCGCTCTACCGCGAGCGACTCGTCGGATGAAGTGCCCGTTCTGCGCCAAGGACAAGGACCGGGTCATCGACTCCCGGACCAGCCGCGACGGCGAGCTCATTCGCCGTCGTCGCGAGTGCTTGAAATGCTCGCGGCGCTTCACCACCTACGAGCGGGTCGAAGAGAACCTGCCGATGGTCATCAAGAAGGACGGCCGCCGCGAGCCCTACGATCGGCAGAAGGTCATCGCCGGCATCCGGCGCGCGTGCGAGAAGCGTCCCGTTTCCACCGAGCAGGTCGAGCAGATCGTCCGCAACATCGAGGGCTATCTGCAGGACACCGGCGAGTCCGAGATCTCGAGCCGCGACATCGGGGAGCGCGTGATGCTGTCGCTGCGCGACCTGGATCAGGTCGCGTACGTGCGTTTCGCGTCGGTGTACCGCGAGTTCAAGGACTTGAACGCGTTCATCGAGCAGCTGAACGAGCTGTTGCGCAAGGGACCGCCGCCGGCTTCGGCTCCGTCGTGACGCTCGAAGCCGGGCGTGGGCGTGCGAGTCGGCGCATGGGGTCGCGAGCGCGGGATCGCGTCGCGGTGGCGCCCTGAGGACCGCGCGGTGCGAATCGGACGGCAACGGAGCTCGGGCACACGATGTTCACCGGATTGATCCAATCGCTCGGTACCATCCGCCGGCGCGAGCCGCGCGCCGGTGGTCTGCGCTTTCGCATCGAGACCGAATCGCCGTTCGAGAACGTGGTCCTCGGCGAGAGCATCGCCGTCGACGGCGCGTGCCTCACGGTGGTCACGTTCGCCGGCCGGCACTTCGAGATCGACGCCTCGCCCGAGACCCTCGCCCGGACGACGCTCGGCTCGCGCCGCGAGGGCGACCCGGTCCATCTCGAGCGCGCGATGCGCGTCGGCGACAGGCTCGGCGGGCACATCGTGCTGGGTCACGTCGACGGCGTCGGCAAGCTCGTGGACCGGCGCACCTCGGGCGAGTACACCTTTCTGGGCTACGAGGCGCCCGCCGAGGTGCTGCCGTATCTGGTTCCGAAGGGTTCCATCGCGATCGACGGCGTGAGCCTCACGGTGAACGCCATCACCGATCCGCGCTTCGAGGTCGCGATCATCCCGCACACCGCGACCCACACGCATCTCGCCCGGAAGGCCGTCGGCGACACCGTCAACCTGGAAGCCGACATCCTCGCGAAGCACGTGGCTCGGCTGCTCGAGGCCTGGCGCGCACCCACCGGCGGCGTGACGCGCGAGCTGCTCGCCAAGCACGGGTTCGCGAACGAGTGACCTCGGCTCGCCGGCCCCGCCCACGCGGCGCGCGCGAGCCGGAGCCCGGACTCGACGCGCGAAGAAGCCGCGAAATCGCGGCATTTCCTTGAAGCGACCCCAGCCGCTCGATTACCCTCGCCCGATGCCCATGAAGCACCGCGCCACCGTCGAAGAGGCCTGCGAGGAGCTGCGTCGCGGACGTCTGCTGATCCTCGTCGACGACGAGGATCGCGAGAACGAAGGCGATCTCGTGGTGGCCGCCGAGCACGCCACGGCGGAAGCCATCCACTTCATGGCCAAGTACGGACGCGGCCTCGTCTGCATCGCGCTCACCGAGGAGCGGATCGCCGAGCTCGGCATCCGCATGATGACCGAGGAGAACCGGTCGAGCTTCGGCACCGCGTTCACGGTCTCCGTGGATGCCCGCGACGGCATCCACTCGGGCGAAAGCGCGACGGATCGCGCGCGCACCGTCGCGGTGCTCGTCGATCCCGCCAGCACCCCGGACGACCTCGCGAGCCCCGGGCACCTCTTCCCGCTGCGGGCGCGCAAGGGCGGCGTGCTGGTGCGCGCGGGGCAGACCGAAGGCTCGGTGGACCTGGCGCGGATCGCCGGCCTGAAACCGGCGGCGGTGATCTGCGAGGTGATGCGCCCCGACGGCACGATGGCGCGGATGCCGGACCTCGAGGAGTTCGCCGAGGAGCACGGCCTCAAGATCCTCACCGTCGCGGATCTCATCGCGCACCGCATGCGCAACGAGCGGCTCGTGCACCGGATCGCCGAGTCGAATCTTCCCACGGCCTACGGCGGCGAGTTCCGCGTGATCGTGTATCGCAACGACGTCGACGTGCACGAGCACCTGGCGCTCGTGAAAGGCACGCTCGAGCCCGGCGTGCCGACGCTGGTGCGAGTCCATTCCGAATGCCTGACCGGCGACGTGTTCGGATCGATGCGCTGCGATTGCGGCGAGCAGCTCCACGCGGCCATGCGCATGCTCGACGAGGCCGGCACGGGCGTGATCGTCTACATCCACCAGGAGGGTCGCGGGATCGGCCTCGGCAACAAGATCCTCGCCTACAATCTCCAGGATCAGGGCAAGGACACGGTCGAGGCCAACGAGGCGCTCGGCTTCAAGCCCGATCTTCGCGACTACGGCCTCGGCGCGCAGATCCTGCGCGATCTCGGCATCACCAAGATGCGACTCATGACCAACAACCCGAAGAAGATCACCGGGCTCGAGGGTTATGGGCTGTCGGTCGTGGACCGCGTGCCGGTGGAGATCCCGCCCAACGAGGTCAACCGCCGCTACCTCGAGACCAAGCGCGCCAAGATGGGGCACGTGCTCAGTCTCGAGCCCGGCGGCGTCGCGCTGCCGGCGACGAAGGAGGCGTGAATGGCGGTCATCCGCGAAGGTCAGCTCGTCGCCAGCGGTCGCAAGTTCGGGATCGTCGTGAGCCGCTTCAACTCGTTCATCGCGGAGCGGCTGCTGGAAGGCGCCATCGACGGGCTCGTCCGCCATGGGGCGACGGAAGCCGACATCGAGGTGGTGCGCGTGCCGGGGTCGTTCGAGATCCCGCTCGCCGCGCAATGGCTCGCGGCGGCCAAGCGCCACGACGCGCTGATCTGCGTCGGCGCGGTGATCCGTGGCGGCACGCCCCACTTCGAGTACGTCGCCGCCGAGGTCACCAAGGGGATCGCACACGTCCAGATGCAGCACGGCATCCCCATCGCGCTCGGCGTGCTGACGACCGACACCATCGAGCAAGCCATCGAGCGCGCCGGCACGAAGGCCGGCAACAAGGGCTGGGACGCGGCGATGAGCGCCATCGAGATGGTGGATCTCGCCGCCAAGCTCCGCGCCTGAACGCGTTCCACGAACCGGTCGGAGCAGGCTCCGACGGCCACGATCATGGGATCTCGACATCGCGCTCGCACCTTGGCGCTGCAGGCGCTCTACGGTCTCGAGCTCAAGCCGCCGCGAGACGTGGAGGCTGAGCTCGCGCGATTCCTCGAGCATTTCCACCCGGACGAGGGGCTGCGCCCGTTCTTCCTGTCGCTGGTGCGCGGCACGCTGGCGCACCTGGGGGAGATCGACCAAGCGCTGGAACGGTGCTCGCAGCATTGGAAGCTCGAGCGGATGCCGGCGGTGGACCGCAACCTGCTGCGGGTCGCGGCCTACGAGGTCCTGCACGAACGCGAGGTTCCCGCCGAGGTCACCATCTCGGAAGCGGTGGATCTGGCCAAGCGCTTCGGCGGGGCGGAGACACCGAGCTTCGTCAACGCGATCCTCGATCGCGTCGCCCGCGAGGCCGGGCGCCTGCCGCTCGCGTCCGGCGCCAAGCCGGCCGAGGCGAAGCGCCCATGAAGCTCGTGCTCTTCGTGCTCTTCGCGACGCTCTACGTGATCGCGTGCGCGGCCACCGACGGTCTCTTCAACCGGCTCGTCTTCCGCGAGCACCGGCGGCTCTCGTACTTCTCGACCGAGAAGCGGCTCATCTACCTGCGGGGCGAGTGGTCGTGGATCTCGGTGCTCTTCCTGCTCTACCTGGGGCTGGTGGCGCCGAGCCTCGCGAGCTTCGCGATCGGCGGCGTGCGCTACCTGCTGGTGTTCTGGTTGATCTTCGCGCTCGTGAACTGGGACGTGATCTTCGGCCGCATCGTCTTCGACGACTGGCTCGGCGACCTGCCGAGCATGAAGCTCTTTCGCCTCGGCTGGATCCACACCTCGATCTGGGTGAGCATCGGGGTACGCTTGGCGCTCGCCGGGGTGATCGCATTCGCGCTCGCGCGGTGGTATTGAGTTCGGCCGCTCGACGGGCCCTGGCACGACCCGATCGATCCACGGCCAGATCCCGGGCCCGCTCGAAACGCGCAGCCCACATCCAACGCACCGGCCACTTTGGGTCCGGGAGGAACCATGCAGCGACTCGATTCCGTGATGACCAAGGAGCTGGTGACGGTGAAGCCGCGCGACACCATCGCCTTCGCGCGCAAGCTCGCGGTGCAGCACCGCGTGAACCAGTTCCCCGTCGTGCAGGGCGGCAAGCTGGTGGGGATCCTGACCGATCGCGACCTCCGCGACGCCTTCCCCTCGGTCTTCGACGAGGCCGAGCACGACGCCAAGGGCGTGCACGCCGACGCCTGGACCCCGGACCACGTCCGGGTCGAGTCGGTGATGAGCCGCGACCCGCACACCCTCGCCCCCGAAGCCAGCCTCGCCGACGCCGCGCGCCTCATGCGCAAGCAGCGCATCGGCTCGGTGCCCGTCGTGGACGCCCAGGGGCACCTGCTCGGGCTCATCACCCGCAGCGACGTTCTCGACGCCTACATCCGGCTGGACGAGGCGCGCTGAACGATCGAGCCGGCGCCGCCGCGCGGCCACCCGGCGTGGACCGCGAACCGGTCAGGGCGTGGCGGGGATCTCGCGTTTGAGACCGGCCTTCCCGAGCAGCCACATCATCGGGCACCACCGCGTGAAGGCACTCTGCAGGAGATTGATCCCCACGAACGCCGTGAAGAGATACCAGCCAGGGTGAACCCAGTAGCCGAGCGCCACGCTCAGCAACACGAAGAAGCCAGCGGCCGCTCGAAGTCCTTCGTTGATCGTCACGATCCTTCTCCTCGTCGCGCGCGCCGAGACCCGCCTCAGAGCGCGCGCTCGATGCACAGTACGAATGCGTGCAGACCTTCCGCCGGGTAGCAGCGCTCGGCGAGCGCGCCCAGCGCGCTCATGATCGCGTCCACCCGGTCGTCGGGCACCACCGTCCACGTCATCGTCGTGGTGCCCGGAAACATCCGCGTGCCGAGCTTGCGCCCGGTCTTGCCCGCGCCCGTGAGCGCGCCGATCTCGGTGTAACCCTCCACGCCCAGGTCGAGCAGCACCTGATGCAGCTCGTCGCTGCGGCTCGTGGAGCACATCGCCACGATCAGCTTCATCACGCGCCTCCTTCGCTCGGACGAGTCGCCGCCGGCTCGGCGCCCCGGACCATCGCGTAGATCACCGGCACCACGCCCAGCGTGAAGAGCGTCGATGCGAAGATGCCGAAGATGAAGGCCCACGCGAGCCCCGAGAAGATCGGGTCGAGCGTGATGACCCAGGCACCGAAGATCGCCGCCCCCGCGGTGAGCAGGATGGGCCGGAGACGCACGGCGCCCGCCTCCACCACCGCCTCGGCGAGCGGCCGTCCGCGACTGCGCTCGACCTCGATGAAGTCGATCAGGATGATCGAGTTGCGCACCACGATGCCGGCCAACGCGATCATCCCGATCATCGCGGTCGCCGTGAAGAAGATCGGCGAGGTGTAGCCGGCGACCGTCTTCCCCGCGACGACGTTGAGCAGCCAGAAGCCGGGCAGGATGCCGATCAACGTGAGCGGGATCGCCGCCATGATCACCAGCGGGATCCCGAAGCTCTGGGTCTGCGCCGCCAAGAGCACGTAGATCCCCGCCAGCGCCACGCCGAAGGCGAGCCCGAGGTCGCGGAACACGTCCACCGTGATCTTCCACTCGCCCTCGCCGGCCATGTCGATCTTGAATCCGCTCGGCGAGGGTTGCGCCTCGAGCTGACGCTCGATCCCGAACACCGCCTCGACGGGCGAGGTTCCGGCGACCTCCGCGGTCACGAACGCGAAACGCCTCAGATCCTTGTGGTAGTGGGTGATCTCCTCGGCGCTCTCGACCGCGCGCACCAGGGCGCCGAGTCGGACCGAGCTTCCGTCGCCGGCACGCATCTCGAGCGCCAGCGCATCGTCGATGCGAGCGCGATTCGCCTGCGCGAGGCGCACGCGCACCGGTATCGAGTCGCGCTCGCCGAGCACCTGCAAGGCCGCCGGGTCCGCGCCGCCGAGCGCCGCCCCCAAGGTCTTCACGACGTCCGCGGGCGCGATGCCGTGAAGCGCCGCCTTCTCGCGATCGACCGCCAACGTCCAGCGGCTGCGCGGCTCTTCGGCCGTGGAGTCGACGTCGACGACGCCGGGCACCGCGCGGAAGAGGCCCTCGATGCGGCGCGCTTCTGCGGCGATCTCGGTGTAGCTCGCGTGCTCGGGGCCGTAGACCTCCGCGACCACCGTCGCGAGCACCGGCGGACCAGGCGGCGTCTCGACGATCTTGAGGCTGGCGCCGGTGCGCGCCGCGATGCGCTCGATCTCCGGTCGGATGCGAAGCGCGATCTCGTGGCTCTGCATCTGGCGCTCGTGCTTCGGCAGCAGGTTCACGCGCACCTCGCCCACGCTCCCGCCGCGGCGAAGGAAGTAGTGCCGAACCATCCCGTTCATGTCGGTGGGACCGGCCTCGCCGACGTAGCTCTGGAAATCCCGTACCTCGGGCAGCGCGGCGAAGAACTCCTCCACCTCGCGTGTGACGCGGTCGGTGTCCTCGAGCGCGGTGCCGTCGGGAGCATCGATCACCACCACCAGCTCGTCCTTGTTGCCGAACGGCAGCATCTTCATCGGCACCAGCCCCATCGCCGCGAGCGCGACGGACGCGAGCAGCGCCACCACCACCGCGCCCAGGAAGAGCGTCCCGCGCCGCCGCGAGCCCAGCAGAGAACGCGCGAATCTCCGGTAACGATCGACCAGGGGGCCCGAGGCCGTGTCGTGCTCGGCGTGCTGCGCGAGAGCCTGCGAGCCGCCCGGTGCGCCACCCGGCGCGGGACGCCCCGGGTGCGCCTTGCGCAACAGCCGGTAGCTCGCCCACGGCGTCACCGTGAACGCCATCACCAGCGACAGCACCATCGCCAGCGGCACGTGATACGGCATCGGCCGCATGTAGGGCCCCATCATCCCGGTCACGAAGAACATCGGCAGGAACGACAGGATCACGGCAATGGTGGCGAGGATCGTCGGCGGGCGCACCTCGTCGACGGCGAAGAGCGTCGCCTCGCGCGGCGGCAGCCGGCCCAGCTGGAAGTGGCGGTGAATGTTCTCGACGTCGACGATCGGATCGTCGACCAAGAGGCCGAGGGAGAGGATGAGCGCGAAGAGCGTGACGCGGTTGATCGTGTAGCCGACCATCCAGCCGCCCAGCAGCGTCAGCGCCAGCGTCATCGGCACCGCCAGCGCCACGATCGCCGCTTCGCGCGTCCCCAGGCTCAGCGCCAGAAGCGCGATGATGGTGACCACGGCGATGGTGAGGTGCTTCACCAGCTCGTTGACCTTCTCGTTGGCGGTCTCGCCCCAGTTGCGCGTGACGCGCACGCCCACGTCGCTGGGGATGGTCTGGCCGCGGAGCTCGTCGACCCGCGCCAGCACGTGCTCGGCGACGGTGACCGCGTTCGAGCCCTTGCGCTTCGCGATCGCGATCGTCACGGCATCGCGGGTCGCGCCGCTCTCCGGATCGCCCGGTCCGAAACCGATGCGCGTGTAGCTGGTCGGCGACTCGGGTGCGTCACGCACCGTCGCCACGTCGCCCAGATGAACTGGCGCGCCGTCGTGAACGCCGATCACCAGGGCTTCCACATCCGCTGCGCTCGCGAGCGCGGGCCCCACGTCCACGGCGGTCTCGCGTCCGTTGGCGACCAGGGATCCAGCGCGCGCCGTGCTCGAGGCGCCGGCGAGGGCATGCAGCACGTCGATCGTGGTCGCGCGCCGCGCGGCGAGCCGCGCGGGATCGATCGCCACGGCGACCTCGCGGGCGCGCCCGCCGATCACCGTGATCCGCGCGGTGTCGGAGACCTCGCCCAGGCGCTGCGCCGTCTCACGCGCGATCTCGCGAAGCGCCTGCTCGTCGACCTCCGAGCCGCGCTCCGCGAACAGCGTGAGCGTCACGAACGGCAGGTCGTCGATCTCGATGGGCTTCACGACCCAGCCCGCGACGCCGGCCGGCACGCGGTCCACGTTCATCGAGATCTTGTTGTAGAGCTTCACGATCGAGCGCTCGCGGTCCTCGCCCACCTTGAAGCGAACCGTGACCACGGCCTCGCCCGGTCGCGCCATCGAGTAGACGTGCTCGACGCCGTCGATCTCCCACAGCAAGGACTCGAGACGGTTGCTGACCAGATCCTCGACCTCACGAGCGCTCGCGCCGGGAAACGACACCAGCACGTCCGCGACCGGCACCACGATCTGCGGCTCCTCCTCGCGCGGCATGCCGACCAGCGTCGCGATCCCCGCGAGCAGCGAGAACACGATCAGAAGCGGCGAGAGCTTCGACGTCAGGAAGACATCGACGATCTTCGCCGTGAAGCCGAGCGGCTCGGACTTCATGACTCGCTCCCGCCCACCACGACCTCGTCGCCCACGGCGAGTCCGGCGAGGATCTCCACGAGATCCCCCGATGGACCCAACCCGCGGCGGCCCACGCGCACGTTGAGAACGCGCATTCCACGCTCGGCGGTCGCGACGCGCACCGTCTGGACCTGGCCCACCGCGCGTACCGCGCGCTCCGGCACCGCCAACACGCGATCCGCGGCGCCCGCGAGGACCAGCCGCGCGAACGTGCCGGATCGCACCGGCGTGCCGGCGGGGATCGCCGCCTTCACGATGACGGTGCGAGTGCGCGGGTCCGCCGCGGGCACGATCTCGTCGACGGTCACGGCGAGCGGCGCGCGCTCGCCGTCGATCATCACCGTCGCCGGACTGCCGAGGGCGAGCGAACGCGCGGCATCCTCGCCGACGGTGGCCTCGACCCGCAGATGGTCCGGGTCGATCACCACGAGCAGCGGCACGCCGGGGGCGGCGAGCGCACCGGGGTCCACGCGTCGCTCGACCACCACTCCCGCGAACGGCGCGACCAGCTCGGCCTCTGCGCTGAACACCCGCGCCTGGTCGACCGCGCGCGCGGCACCCGTGGCCGCCGCACGCGCCGCCTCCAGGGCGGCGCGCGCCTGATCGAGCTGCTGCGGGGTCGCCGCTTTCTCGGCGAAGAGCTGCTCGACCCGCGCTGCGTCCTTCTGAACCCGCTCGGCCTCGGCCTGCGCGGACGCCAGCGCGGCCTGTGCTTGGCTCAGCTTGGCGGTGGTGTCGCGGGCATCGAGGCGCACCAGCACCTGACCGGCCTCGACCCGATCGCCGGGGTTCACCAGCACCTCGCGCACCGCCGCCTGAATCCGCGGCGCCAACCCGGCCTCGCTGCGCGAGCGCACGGTGCCGGGAGCCTCGATGGCGCGGGGCACGTTCAGCGCGACCACGCGCACCGTGGCGGCGCCGGCGGGCAACGTCGCTTGCGCGCTCGTGCGCGCGGCGTCCTCGGGACCGATGCGGTGCCCGGAGAACGTGCCCTCGAGCCACGCGAACATCGCGATGAGACCCAGGGCTGCGCCGATGGTGGCCCACGCCTTGGGAGCGATTCGTCTTCGATTGGCGGTGCTCACGGTTCCTCCCGGGGAGTCGCGGTCGCGTTGGAAGTGTCGGCCGGGGACGCGGTCAGCGCGGCCGTGAGGCGTCCCAGCGCGTGCTCGCACTCCGCCCAAGCCAGCAGCACTCCGTGACGTGCCTGAAGCTCGCGAAGACGCGCCGCCGAGAACGCCGACTCGGCGGCGGCCAGCTCCGTCCACGTGGCCAGTCCTTGCTCGTACCGTCGCGTCACCACCCGCCGTGCCTCGGCGGCCAGATCCGCTGCGCCGAGCGCCGCCGCGAGACGTGCGCGCGACGTCGCTAGCGCCGCGTCACGCGCGCCGATCTCGAGGCGCGCGGCGCGTTCTGCCGCCTCGAGCCGCGCGGCGGCGGCGCGGGCCTGCGACGCCGCCACGTCGAGCTTGGCGCGATCGCCGCCGCCCGCGAGCAAGTTCCAATCGAGCGCCACGCCGACCGTGTAGGACCACTCGCCGTCGCTGGCGAAACGCTCGCGGTCCCACTGCTCGCTCGCCACCAGCCCGAGCGTCGGCAGGAACGAGGCACGCGCCGCCGATTCGGCAGCGCTCGCGGCCGAGGCTTGGTGACGAATCGCCGCGAGGTCGGGGCGTGACGCGAGCCCCGCGTCGAGGTCGGTGGCGACCGCCCCGTGCTGCGCCCGCTCGGCGAGCCACGCCGGCACGTCCGCCAGCGCGCCGACGCTCGCGCCACCGTCGAGCAGCGAAGCGAGCCCCAGCTCGGCGACCCGCGCATCACCCCGCGCGGCTTCGAGCAGCTCGGCCTGGCTGCGCGCGTGAACCTGGGCCTGGAGCGCGTCGGCCTCGAGCGCCGTCCCGGCGCGCACCAGCGCGGACGCGCGCTCGAGGTCGGCGAGCGCGACACGGTGGGATTCGTCGGCGACCTGCACCGCGTCGCGCGCGAGCCCCAAGCCCAGGTAGGCGCGCACCACTTCGAGCGCGAGCGTCTCGTGCGTGAGCGTCTCGCCGGCGCGCGCCGCGTCGGTGGCGGCGCTCGCCGCGGCGCGCCCGTACCACGCGGGTACGGCGACGATCGGCTGCTCGACCGAGACACGGGTCTGGAAGCGATCGAGCGCGGCAGGATCGTTGAGGCGCTTCACGTCGAAATCGCGCTCGCTGAACCGCCCCTGCTCGAGGAGCGTGCCGAACGCGAACACCGGATCGTCGGAGCGAGCCCACGACTCGCGCATCGCCACCTGCGGCAGAAGGCGCGCCGTGGCCTGGCGCTCTCCCGCCTCGGCGGCGTCGCGCTCCGCCGCGGCGGCCTGGCCAAGGGGATGGCGCGCGAGCGCGACCTTCACCGCCGCCGTCAGCTCGAGCGGCTCACTGCTCTGCGCCACGAGGGGCGCGAACGCGACCAGGCCGAGGGCCGTCGCGATCGCAACCGCGGGATACCGCATTGGTGATCTTCCCATGTCGGTTGACCTCACGCTTATGATCATATAATCATATACGCATGACAGTCAAGCGACCTGCTATGCTCGTGCCGTCGCCCGCGGAGATCGAACGACGATTCGTGGCTGCGCAGGTCTGCATGCTCCCTCGCCACGCCGCCGCCACGAGCGCCGACACCGAGGAATCAGCCATGACCGGCCCCGTCTCCAACGCCAGCGCGTTCACCCTGCCACCCGAGGCCTTCGATCTGATGGCGGAGCGCTTCCAGGCGCTGGCCGCGCCGTCACGTCTCGCGATCCTCAACGTGCTGATGCAAGGCGAGCGAACCGTGCAGGAGCTCGAGGAAGCCACGGCACTCACCCAGACCAACGTCTCGCGCCACCTCGCCGTGCTACGTCAGGCGGGAATCGTCACACGCACCGCGCACGGCAATCGCGCGCTCTATCGGATCGCCGATCCGACCATCGAGGCGCTCTGCCATCTGGTATGCAATAGCCTGGCCGCGCGCCTCGAGGGTCAGATGGGCGCACTCGACGGCGCGCGTCCGGACGCGCGCCGCAAACGCCGCGCCGGCTGAGCCGGGCGCCGCCCGCGGCCGCGCCGCGAAGCCGTGCCGGCTCGCCGTCACGGGTCCAGGATTCAGGTCAAGAACACGGGCGAGCGCTGGACCGCGCGCATGTACTGGGCCCGTTCGAAGGCCTCCGGGCTCTCGCATTGCTCCTGACTCATGCTGCCCTGCATCTGGCGCACGGATTCGTACTCGTGCGCCTCCATCCAATCCACGAGCTCGGCGCGAACGGTCCGCAGGTGATCGATGCCATGGCGAAGCAACGCCGAGCAGACCATCGTCACGTCGGCGCCGACCATCAGCATCTTCAGCACGTCGTCGGCGCCGTGGATGCCGCTGGTCGCCGCCAAGTCGGCCTTCACCCGTCCCCGCAGGATCGCGATCCAGCGCAGCGGTAGGCGCAACGCCTGCGGCGTCGAGAGCAGCACGTTCGGCTTGACCTCGAGGTGCTCGAGATCGATGTCCGGCTGATAGAAGCGATTGAAGAGCGTGAGCCCGTCCGCGCCGGCCGCGACGAGCCGCCTCGCCACGTGCGCCAGGCTCGTGAAATACGGGCTCAGCTTGACCGCGAGCGGGATGCGGATCTCGGCGCGCACCGCACGCACGACCTCGAGCAGGTCGTCCTCGATCTCGGCGGCGCTGCGCTCGGGATCGGTGGGGATCGTGTAGAGGTTGAGCTCGACGGCATCCGCGCCCGCCTCCTGCATGAGCCGCGCGTATTGCGTCCACGCGCCGGGGTGGCTGCCGTTGAGGCTCGCGATCACCGGGATGCGCACCGCGTCCTTCACCGCGCGGATGTGCTCCAGGTAGGCCTCGGGGCCGATCGCGAAGTGCAGCGGTTCGGGGAAGAAGCTCTGCGCCTCGGCGAACGAGTCGGTGCCGAAGGTCAGGTGGTGGTGCAGCTCCAGCCGATCACGGCGGATCTGCTCCTCGAACAGCGAGCGCAGCACCAGCGCGCCGGCGCCCGCATCCTCCATGCGACGAACGTTGTCGATCTCGTCGGCGAGCGGCGAGGCCGAGGGAACGAGCGGGCTCGCGAGCGTGTGGCCCAAGTAACGCGTGGTCAGATCCATCCGAACGCCCTCCCCTTCACTTGTTCCCGGACTCGGCCGGCTTCTCGCCGGGATGTTGGCCTGCCAGCGCCTGATAGGTCTGCCAGTTGCGGTTCACGTCCTGTTGGACCTCGCGGAAGAGCCCGCGCGCCTCGCCCGGACGCGTCGCCACCAGCATGCGGAAGCGGTTCTCCATCTCCAGGTATTGCGAGACCGGGATCTTGGGCGCCTTCGAGTCGAGGATGAGCGGGTTCTCGCCGTTCTCGGCGCGCTCGGGATGGTGCCGATAGAGCAGCCAATGACCGCTCTCCACCGCGGCCTTCTGGTTGCGCATGCCGTGCTCCATCACGATGCCGTGCGCGATGCAGTGGCTGTACGCGATGATGATCGAAGGCCCGGGATACGCCTCCGCCTCCAGGAAGGCCTTCAGCGTGTGCTCGTCGCGAGCACCCATCGCCACCTGCGCCACGTACACGTTGCCGTAGGTCATGGCGATGCGACCCAGATCCTTCTTCGGGCCGGGCTTGCCGCCCGCGGCGAACTTCGCGACCGCGGCGCGCGGCGTCGACTTCGACATCTGGCCACCGGTGTTCGAGTACACCTCGGTGTCGAGCACCAACACGTTGACGTCGGCGCCGCTGGCGAGCACGTGATCGAGCCCGCCGAAGCCGATGTCGTAGGCCCAGCCGTCGCCGCCGATGATCCAGACGCTCTTGCGGACCAGCATGTCGGCCACGTCCTCGAGGCGGCGTGCCTCGGGGCGTGCGAGCGAGGCGAGCTTCGCCTTGAGCGCCTTCACCCGCTCGCGCTGCTCGTAGATCCCTGCCTCGGAGCGCTGGTCGGCGCCGATCAAGGACTCGACCAGCTCCTCGCCGAGCGAGTCCTTGAGGTGCAGCACGAGCTCGGAGGCCATCTCGTGCTGCTTGTCGATGGCGAGCCGCATGCCGAGGCCGAACTCGGCGTTGTCCTCGAAGAGCGAGTTGGACCACGCGGGTCCGCGCCCGTCGGCGTTCTGCGACCACGGCGTGGTGGGCAGGTTGCCGCCGTAGATCGACGAGCAACCGGTGGCGTTGGCCACCACCATGCGATCGCCGAAGAGCTGGGTCGCGAGCTTGATGTAGGGGGTCTCGCCGCAGCCGCTGCAGGCGCTCGGGAACTCGAAGAGCGGCTCCTGGATCTGCTGCTGGCGGATCGAACCTTCCTTGATGAGCCGACGATCGAGCTCGGGAAGCCCGACGAAGAACTGCCAGTTCTCCGCTTCGGGCTCGCGCAGCGGCGGCTGCGGCTTCATGTTGAGCGCCTTGATCTTGGTGGCGGACTTGCTGCGCGCCGGGCAGATGTCGACGCAGATCGCGCAACCGGTGCAGTCCTCGGGCGCCACCTGGATCGAATAGCGCAGCCCGTCGAACTCGCGGTCCTTGGCCGCCATCGTCTTGAACGTCGGCGGCGAGCCGGCGAGCGCGTCCGGCGAGAACACCTTGATGCGGATCACCGAGTGCGGGCAGACCATCGTGCACTTGCCGCACTGGATGCACAGATCCGGCTCCCACACCGGGATCTCGCGCGCGATGTTGCGCTTCTCCCAGCGCGACGTCGCGGTCGGATAGGTCCCGTCGACGGGCAGCGCGCTCACCGGGAGCTGATCGCCCTTCCCCGCGATCACGGCGCCCAGCACGTTGCGCACGAAGTCGGGCGCGGCGCCGGGGACGGGCGGCAGCTGCGCCAGCCCGTTCACCGCGAGGCCGGCGATCGGCACCTCGTGCATCTCCTCGAGCGCGCGGTCCACGGCGCGCACGTTGCGCGACACGATCTCCTCGCCCTGGCCGCCGTAGTCCTTCTTGATCGCGTACTTGATCGCCGCCACCGCCTCCTCGAGCGGCAGCACCTTCGAGAGCACGAAGAAGCAGGTCTGCATCACGGTGTTGATGCGACCGCCGAGGCCGCATTCCTTCGCGACCCGATAGCCGTCGATGACGTAGAGCTTGAGACCCTTGGCGAGGATCGCTTCCTGGATCGGCTTGGGCAGGTTCTCCCACACCGCGTCGGGGCCGAAGGGGCTGTTGAGCAGGAACGTGCCGCCGTCCACGATCGAGCCGAGGACGTCGTAGCGTTCGAGCAGGTTCCACTGGTGGCAGCCCACGAAGCTCGCCTTCTCGACCAGGTAGCTGGCGCGAATCGGCCGCGGCCCGAAGCGCAGATGCGAGATGGTGACCGCGCCGGACTTTCGCGAGTCGTAGACGAAATAGCCTTGGGCGAAGCCTGGCGTGCCCTCGCCGATGATCTTGATCGCGCTCTTGTTGGCGCCCACGGTGCCGTCGGCGCCGAGGCCCCAGAACACCGCCTGCACCACGTCCGGCGGCTCGATCGAGCAGCCGTCCTCGTAGAAGAGGCTGGTGTGCGTGACGTCGTCGCGGATGCCCACCGTGAAGTGGTTGCGCGGCCGCGCCGTCGCCAGGTGGTCGAAGACACCCATGACCATCGCCGGCGTGAACTCCTTCGAGGAGAGCCCGTAGCGTCCGCCCACGATGGTGGGGAGGCTGCCGCGCGCGCTCGCGCCCTCGTGGGCGACGGCGTCGATGTGCTCGGCGAGCGCCGTGACGCAATCCAGATAGAGCGGCTCGCCCAGGGCACCCGGTTCCTTGGTGCGATCGAGCACCGCGATGGCGCGCGCGCTGCGCGGCAGCGCCTCGGCGAATCGCCGCCCGTCGAACGGCCGGAAGAGCCGCACCTTGAGCAGCCCCACCCGCTCGTCCTGAGCGACCAGGTGATCCACCGTCTCGTGCGCGGTCTCGGCGCCCGAGCCCATGAGCACCACCACACGCTCCGCTTCCGGGTGGCCGTGGTACTCGAAGAGCTTGTAGTGCCGGCCCACGCGCTCGCCGAACTGGTCCATCGCGCGCTGCGTGAGGTCCGGACAGACGTCGTAGAAGCGGTTCACCGTCTCGCGCGCCTGGAAGAAGACGTCCGGGTTCTGGGCGGTGCCGCGCAGCACCGGATGATCCGGCGAGAGCTTGCGCGCGCGATGGGCGCGCACCGCGTCCTCGTCGATGAGCGCACGCAGGTCGTCGTCCTCGAGGAGCGCGATCTTCGACACCTCGTGGGAGGTGCGGAACCCGTCGAAGAAGTGCAGGAACGGAATGCGGCTCGAGAGTGTCGCCATCTGCGAGATGGCCGCCATGTCCATCGCTTCCTGGACCGAGCCCGAGCAGAGCATCGCCCAGCCGGTGGCGCGACACGCCATGACGTCGCTGTGATCGCCGAAGATCGACAGCGCCTGCGCGGCCACCGATCGCGCGGCGACGTGGATCACCGCCGCGGTGAGCTCGCCCGCGATCTTGTACATGTTCGGGATCATCAGCAGCAGGCCCTGCGACGCGGTGAACGTGGTCGTGAGCGCGCCGGACTGAAGCGAGCCGTGTACCGCGCCGGCGGCGCCGCCCTCGCTCTGCATCTCGACCACCTTCGGCACCGTGCCCCACAGGTTGGGGCGCCGCTCCGAGGACCATTGATCGGCCCATTCCCCCATCGCGGACGAAGGGGTGATCGGATAGATGGCGATGACTTCACTCAGACGGTGGGCGACGTAGGCCACCGCCTCGTTGCCGTCGAGTGTGACGAATCGTGCGGCCATGAGCGCTCTCCGAAGATCGACGACGCGACACGAGTGTGCGCGCGTTCAAACGCGTATCCCGGTGCGCTGTGCAACCAGCGCGCCATCAGCGCCGGCGCGTCACTTTCGCCCGATTCCGCGCGACTCCCTGACGACGCATCCCGAGGAACGTCACGGTTGCGTAGCGCGACACGGAACACCCACGCGATGCGGACCCGAGCAGTCCGGTTTCCGGGAACGCGAGCGCTCAATCCAGCAGCGATTCGACGACGCAGAGCGTCAGGTCCTCCGGTGCCAGACGCGCATCCAAGGCGACCACCGGCGCGGGCTCCGGCGCGTCGGGCGCTTCGAAGCGCGCCGCGGCCCGCCGGAAGACCGCGACGCCGGCATCGGAGACCGCGGTGGCGTCGCGCTCGCGTTCACGCAAGCGCGCCTCGACCAGCTCGCTCGGCGCGCGCAGGTAGAGCACGCGCGCGAACACACCCGCGTCCTCGGCGAGCTTCAGGAACCGCGCGCGCCACGCCGCCACGGGGAACGTCGCATCCAGGATCACCGAGCGCCCTGCGCGCAGCTGCGCCGCTGCTTGCGCGTGCATCGCGTCGTAGGTCCGGGTCGTCCATTCGGCCGCGTACGGGCCGGAGTCGACGTCGCCGCGCCAATGCTCGGTCGGCGCCAGACCGAAGAGCCGCTTGCGCAGCAGATCGCTCGACAGCATCACGGCACCGAGGGCGCGCTCGACGGCGTGCGCGACCGTCGACTTGCCGGTGCCTGGTAGGCCGCACAGGACCAACAGCACGGGCGGAACCAGGTAGCCGGCGGCGAGCGCGAGATAGCGCTCGCTCTCGGCGCGCGCCGCTTCCCGACTGGCGTCGGGTGCGCTGGCCATCCGCATCGCGGCGACCTTCGCGCGCACCAGCGCCCGGTGCACCTTGTAGAGCGGAAGCACCCGGCCGAACGTGTCGTCGCGGCTCGCCACGGCGTAGCGATGGGCCAGATAGGAGCCGAACGCGCGGAATCCGCGTGCGTCGAGATCCATCGCCAGGAAGGCGAGATCGGCGGCCACGTCGCCACAGCGAAACGCCGGCTCGAACTCGATGCAGTCGTAGGCCACCACCCGATCGCGCAGGAAGCACACGTTGCCGGCGTGCAGGTCGCCGTGGCCATCACGGACGCGTCCTTCGCGGACGCGCTCTGCGAGCAGCGCCGTCGACTCGTCGAGGAGCGCGCCGACCCGCCGCGTGAGCGCCGCATGAAGACGCGGGGCCAGCTCCACCGGGCATTCGGCGAGGTTGCCGAGCAGCAGCCTCCGCACCGCCTCGGGCGAGCCGTGCACGTCGACGCCAGGACCGGTGGCCGCCGCAGCGTGAAATCGCACCAGCAGCTCGACCAGCCGATCGAGGGGTTCGTTCGAGATCTCGCCTGCGTCGAGCAGGCGATCCATCATGCGCTCGTCCGGCAAGCGCTCCATCTCGACGGCGTGATCCACCGTGCGTCCCGCGCCGTCGATGCGCAAGCGTCCCGACGGCGTGCGGACGAGCGCCGCCACGCGCCGGTAGATGCCGGGCGCCAGGCGGGCGTTGAGCCTCACCTCCTCGGCGCAGAAGAAGCGCCGTCGCTCGGCCGTGGAGTAGTCGAGGAACGAGAAGCGGACGGGCTTCTTGACCTTGTAGACGCGCGAACCGGCGAGGAACACCCACGAGATGTGGGTCTCGCGCAGCTCCACGCGCTCGACGGCATAGGGATACGCGTCGGCGGTGGTGAGCGCGCCCGGCAGCTCGGCCAAGGGCATGGCGGCACTCGCAGGCGCGGCGCCTCGCTCGGCGAGGGCGCCGCCTGACGGCAGTCGCGCCGAGGGCGCGCGCCGCTTCACTTCTCGGGGGGCGGACGAACCGTCAGCACTGGACAGGGGCAGCGACGGACGACCTTCTCCGCGACGCTGCCGATCAGGATGTGCGAGACGCCACCGCGACCGTGCGTGCCCATCACCACGAGATCGTAGCCGCCCGATTTCGCGAACCCGGCGATCTCGAGATCGGGCGGGCCGGTCAACACGCGCCAATCGGTGGGGATCGACTTCGGGATCTTCTCGCCGACGTACTTCTCGAGGTGCGCCTGCGTCTCCTTCACGATCGCCTTCTCGACCTCCAGGCGATCGTAGACCCACGCTTCGTAGGGGCCGAACTGCTCCGGTACGTGGACCACGTGGATGGCGGTGATCGAGGCGCTCATCTGGTTCGCGAGCGCCACCAACACGTCGAGCGCCGCGTCCGAGCAACTACTGAAATCCGTCGGGAAGAGGATCTTGCGAATCTGGAAGGTGGTCATCGTGGGCTCCACGCCATGAGAGGCGGTTGAGGCGGCTCGGGGAACGCTTGGTAACCCCAATTATCGTGCCACCTGCTGAGTGAGCGAAGCGTCGCACGAAAGCCAGCGCGTACATGCAAGGTTTTTCCGCCGCGCGTGTACGGGGCAACGGACCCGGCAGTCACGTGATGGTAACCACCCCACTCGAAGAGTTACACGACATCCACGCGAAATCAGAGCGAATCGTACAGGTGGTGCATGGCCGCCGCTATCTCCCCATGCTATGGGTAGAGTCCTCACCACCACACCCTCTTCCCGGTCGCTCCATGTCGAACTCTCGCTCCCCCTGGCTTCACGAGCTCTTCGAGCTTCCCGCCGAGATCATCGATCGCTTCTGCCAGATCGTGTTCGACAACGCGCGGCTCTTCGCTGTGGCGGTGAATCCAGCGGGGCGGATTCTGTACGTGAATCGGCACCTGGCGTTGACCCTCGGACGCACGCCCGAGTCGCTCGTGGGCGCGCCGGTCGACGAGTTCATCCCCACCGAGGCGCGCGCCGAGATTCGCGACGTTCTCGAGCGCCTGCTGGCGGCCGGCGAGCCGCGCCATGCCACCAGCCCGATCCAGCGCTCGGACGGCGAGGTGCGGATGGTCGAATGGGACAACGCCGTGCTGCGCGGCGGCGACGACCAGCCGCTCTACGTCCTCTCCTTCGGCAACGACGTCACCGAGCGCGAGCAAGCGAATCTCGAGCTCAGCGGCAGCCTGAATCGCTACCACAACATCCTCGACCATGCGGTCGACCCCATCGTCACCATCGACCAGCAAGGGCTGATCCAGAGCTTCAACCGGGCGGCCGAGCGGGCCTTCGGCTGGCAGGCGAGCGAGCTGCTCGGGAAGAACGTGTCGCTGTTGATGGATAGCCCGGACGCGGAGCGACACGACGGGTACATCCAGCGCTACGTGGAGGGCGCACCCGCCCGGATCATCGGCATCGGCCGTGAGGTGATGGGACGCCGCAAGGACGGCACGCTCTTCCCGCTCCATCTCGGGGTGAGCGAGACCCGCGAGCTCAACGGCGCGCGGCTCTTCACCGGCATCTGCCAGGACCTGACCGAACGCAAGCGCGTCGAGGAGGCGCTGCGGCGCGCGCACAGCGAGCTTCAGGAAGCGAACGACCGCGTGCTCGAGGAGCAAGCCAAGCAGTTTCGCGCCGAGAAGCTCTCGTCCATCGGCCTGCTGGCGTCGGGCATGGCTCACGAGATCAACAATCCACTGATGGGCATCATCAGCTGCGTCAAGGCGCTGCGCGAAGGCACCGTCAGCGCCGAGCGGCGCGAGGATTACTTCGAGGCCGTGCGGGACGGCTTGGAGCGCATCCAGCTCACGGTGCGCAGCGTCCTCGACTACGCGCGCCAGCGGGCACCCGCGCCGGAGAACGTCGCGCCCATCGAGCTGATCGAAGCGTGCCTCCGGCTGCTCGCGCCAGCGATCCGCAAGAAGGATCTGGCGGTCGACACCCGGGTGCCCGACGTCGACCTGATGCTGCACGCCGATCGCTCGCAGCTCATGCAAGCGCTCACCAACCTGATCCTGAACGCGATCTACGCGCTTCCGCCTCAGGGGCACATCGCCGTGAGCGCGGAGCGCGTCGGGCAACGCATCGGCCTCACGGTGACCGACGACGGGCCGGGCATCCCCGCCGAGGTCGTGAAGAAGGTCTGCGACCCCTTCTTCACCACCAAGCCGATCGGTGAGGGCACGGGGCTCGGCCTGGCCGTGACCCTCGAGATCGCCCGCGCGCACCGCGGAGACCTCGAGATCCACAGCTCACCGGGCCAAGGAACCCGGGTGACCTTGTGGCTACCGATGCGCGGCAGGCGCTGAGGCGGTCGCGGACGAACCCGCGAGCGTCCGCGGGAGTCGGGGCGAAATGACTGGCAGGGGCGGCAATCTGCCCCGGGACGAACGCACCGCTGCGACGACGTGAAGCGGCCGCGTCGGCCGGCTCAAACGTCGTGCTTCCGAGCGAGCTGCGGCGGTTTGGGATGCGGCGACGTGGACGCGCCGCGGGCCCATCGATACGCCGGACAGACCGACCAGTCGAGCGCCGGCTGGTCACACGGCAGATGATCGCTGACGCCGTCGGTCACCACGCGCCCCAGCAGCCTGCACCAGGTCCGTCCGTCCGCTTCGCGGACGTTGTACGGGCACGGATCGTGGGGCTCGAACACGCAGGGGCTCTCGGTACCTGTTCAAGAGGGTACACCCAGCGCGTCGAGACCTCTACCCTGGCTCGCCGAAGAGCGCCAGGCGGATTCGCGCGCCAGGCGGACACGCTCGCGCTCGAGCGAGGCGAGCACACGCAGATGAGGCGCCGAGCTCCGGCGCCGGCGGACGACTCCGAGGCGCTCGACGGCGCTGCTGGAATCGAGTGAAGAGGGATCGACGGTCTGCCGCAGGTCGTTCATCGCTCGCTCTCGCTTTCCCGTCCGTGAGCTACGGCGTTCGGCCGTCTTGGCCCAGATCACGGTTGCGAGCGACAGGGCTTGCAACCATTGCGCCGACTGCGATGTGTCGCGAGCGTCAAGTTCCAATCGACGCCACACCGCCGACGGTGCGCGCAGCCGAGCCAAAGCGACGCGCCGTAACACGGGCGAGCGTCACCGTTACGAGCGCGTGACCGAGTCGGGCTGTGTTCGATCGGACGCGATCCACGCGGCGGGCGGAATTGAACCGGCCCGTTCGAGGTACGCATGAATGGCCCGCGCCGCGCGCCGCCCCGCGCCCATCGCCGAGATCACCGTGGCCGAGCCCGTGACGATGTCGCCGCCCGCGAAGATGCCGGCGATCGACGTCATCTGGGTCTCGGGATCCGCCACGATGCAGCCATGGCGATCCGTGGCGAGGCCGGGCACCGACGACGCGATGGTCGGGTTCGGCGCGGTGCCGAGCGCGAGGATGACCGTATCGACCTCGAGTGGGTACGCCGAGCCCGGAACGGAGATGGGGCGAGCGCGGCCGGACTCGTCCGGCTCGCCGAGCTCCATGCGCTCGACCTCGAGCGCCACGACGTGTCCGTCCGCATCACCGATCACGCGCACCGGGTTGGTGAGCCAACGAAGCTCGATCCCCTCTTCCTCGGCATGGCGAACCTCCTCCACGCGCGCGGTGCTCTCGGCGCGCGTGCGCCGGTAGACGATCGCGACCTGGGCGCCGAGTCGGCGCGCCACGCGTGCGGCGTCCATGGCGGTGTTGCCGCAGCCGATCACCGCCACCCGGCGACCGAGCCCGAGCGGCGTGTCACCGTGGACCGCGCGCCGCGCGCCCATCAGATTCACGCGCGTGAGGAACTCGTTGGCGCTCATCACCCCCGCGAGTCCCTCGCCTGGAATGCCGAGAAAGCGCGGCGCGCCTGCGCCCGTACCGACGAAGACGGCCTCGAAGCCTTGCTCGCCGAGCAGCTGCTCGACGGTGAAGAGCTTGCCGATGACGTGGTCGAGCTCGAGCCGCACACCCCGACGGGTCAGCCCGGCGATCTCCCGCTCGACGAGCCACGAGGGTAAGCGAAAACCCGGGATGCCGTAGCGCAGCACGCCGCCCGGCATGTGCAGCGCCTCGAAGATCGTGACGTCGTGACCGAGGCGCGCGAGGTCGCCGGCGCACGCGATGCCCGCAGGCCCCGAGCCGACGATCGCCACCCGATGGCGCGGCTCGCCGGCGGTCCTCGCTGGCGGGACGTTCTCCCGAGCCGCCGCGGTGTCCCAGCCGCGCTCGAGCGCCAGGTCGGCGACGTAACGCTCCAGACAACCGATCGCCACCGGCTCCTTCTTGAGGCCCAGCACGCACTCGGCCTCGCATTGGCGCTCCTGGGGGCAGACCCGTCCGCACACCGCGGGAAGGCTGTTGGCGTCCTTGAGAATCGCGTAGGCGGACTCGAGGTCGCCCCGGCCGACGGCCGCGACGAAGCCCGGGATGTCGACGGCCACCGGGCAGCCCGCGACGCAATGCGGATGCTTGCAGCCGAGGCAGCGATCGGCCTCGCGCGCGGCGTCGTGAGCGTCGAAGCCGAGATCCACCTCCTCGAAATCGAGCACGCGCTCGGCAGGCGGCCGCACGTGATGCGGCGTCTGCGTCGCAGGCACGTCGCGCACGGTGCGATGGGGGCGATCGGCGCTCACGGTGGATGTCCTCGCAGACGACACCCGCGTTCGCTGCATCGCACGTACCGGGAGGCCGCAGCCGATGGGACTTGGCCAAACGCGGCCCAGGCACGGCGCACGCACGCGACGAGCCGTTACCGCAGGGTGCCTTCGTGCGCACGGTCCAGCACACGGGAGCCCGCGCGAATCGCGTGACTCGAGCGAGATCACGATGGAATCCCACCCGCGGCGCCGCGCACACGCGCATGGAATCGGATCTTGCAGCCCAACTCCGCTCCGGATCTCGGCCTCGAACGGATCTTCGACCATGCCACTCGACGTGCTCATCCTCGGCGGCGGCGTCACCGGATGCGCCATCGCGCACGCGCTCAGCCGCTTCGAGGTCTCGGTCGGCCTGCTGGAGCGCGAATGCGAGGTGGGCTTCGGCACCAGCAAAGCGAACAGCGGCATCATCCACGGCGGCCACCACGCGGCGCCGTCGACGCTCAAAGGGCGGCTCGAGTGGCTCGGCAACCAGATGTGGGGGCCGCTCGCCGACGAGCTGGGATTCGGGTTCCGGCGCATCGGCGAGGTCACCGTCGCGCTCCACGAGGACGAGCGGCCCGTGCTCGAGCGTCTCCTCGCTCAAGGCCTCGCCAAGGGAGTACCGGGGCTCGCGATCTGGGATCGCGACCGCTTGCGGCGCGAGGAGCCGAACCTGAGCCGCGACGCCGTGGCCGCGCTCGTGGCGCCCACGACGGGCGTGGTGAACCCGTACGAAGCCTGCTTCGCGCTGGTCGAGAACGCGAGCCACAACGGTGTGGTGATCCACACGGACTCGCCCGTGACCGCGATTGACGGAGCCGACGGCGACTGGCGGGTCCACACCCCGCGCGCGACGCTGCGCGCGCGCTTCGTGATCAACGCCGCGGGGCTCTTCGCCGACCGGGTCGCCGAGATGGCGGGAGTGCGCGACTTCACGATCCGCGCTCGCAAGGGCGAGGAATACCTCCTCGATCGGCGCCTGGTCGGCATCGTCGCGCACATCGTCTTCCCGTGCCCGACGCCGGTGTCGAAGGGAATCCTGGTGATCCCCACCTACGACGGCACCGTGATGGTCGGCCCCACCGCGCTCGACACCGAGGACCGCGAGGATCTCACCACCACGGCGGAAGGCGCCGAGCAGGTGTTCCGCTCGGTGCGGCGCCTGGTGCCCGGGATCAGCGAGCGGGATTGCATCGCCGAGTTCGCCGGCCTGCGGGCCGGCATCGAGGGCGAGGATTTCCGCATCGAGCCGAGCGCCCGCAAGGGCTTCATCCAGGTGGTCGGCATCCAATCGCCCGGGCTCACCGCCGCGCCCGCGATCGCCGAGCGCGTGCTCGAGATCCTGCGCGGCGAGGGCCTCGCGCTCGTCCCCAAGCGCGACTACGAGCGCTCCATCGAGCGCCCCATCCACTTCGCGGCGCTCGCCACCGAGGAGCAGGCGGCGCTCGCCGAACGCGATCGGGGCTTCGCGCGCATCGCGTGTCGGTGCGAGTCGATCACCGAGGCGGAGGTCGTGGAAGCGATCGCACGCGGCGCGCGCACCCTCGACGGAGTGAAGTTCCGGACCCGCGCCGGCATGGGACGCTGCCAGGGCGGCTTCTGCACCACGCGGGTGATGGAGCTGCTGGCGCGCGAGCTCGGCGTGCCGCTGACGGCGCTCACCAAGCGCGGCGGCGAATCCTGGCTGGTGTGCGAGCGCGACGCAGGCGGCGCTGAAGCGACGCCGCGCGGAGACGCAACGTGCTGACCCAGCCCACCGCGCGTCCGCGCACCGCGTACGACGTGGTGGTGATCGGCGCGGGACCAGCGGGGCTCGCCGCCGCGCTGGGCGCGAGCGAGGCCGGCGCCGAGCGCGTGCTGGTGGTCGATCGGGAGCGTGAGCCGGGCGGGATCCTCAACCAGTGCATCCACAACGGCTTCGGGCTGCACCGGTTCGGCGAAGAGCTCACGGGGCCCGAGTACGCGCAGCGATTTCTCGGGCTGGTTCGCGAGCGGCGCGTCGAGCTGCTGGTCGACACCCACGTGCTCGACGTCGACGACGCCTGCGGCGTCAAGATCATGAGCGCCGCGACCGGAGTGCGCACCATCGGCGCGAAAGCCGCCGTCTTGGCGATGGGGGCGCGCGAGCGCACCCGAGGCGCCATCCGCATCGCCGGCACGCGACCGGCCGGCGTGCTCACCGCGGGCCTCGCGCAGAAGCTGGTGAATCAGCTCGGCGTGCTGCCCGGCAGGCGGGTGGTGATCCTGGGCTCGGGCGACGTCGGGCTCATCATGGCGCGCAGGCTGGTGCTGGAAGGAGTCGCGGTGCTGGGCGTCTTCGAGATCCAGCCCCACCCCACCGGCCTCACCCGCAACGTCGTGCAATGCCTTCACGACTTCGCGATCCCGCTGCACCTCTCGACCACGGTGGTTCGCGTGAGCGGTCGCGACCGCGTCGAGCGCGTCACCGTGGCGCCCGTCGATGCCGAGCTGCGGCCGGATCTCGACCACGCGTGGGAGATCGCGTGCGACACGCTGCTGGTCTCGGTCGGGCTCATTCCCGAGAACGAGCTCTCCCGCGCGCTCGGCGTGGCGCTCGATCCGCTCACCGGTGGGCCGGTGGTCTCGAGCACCCTCGAGACCACCAAGCGCGGCGTCTTCGCGTGCGGCAACGTGGTGCACATCCACGACCTCGTGGACTTCGTGAGCGAGGAAGCGGAGGTCGCCGGCCGCGCCGCAGCCGCGCACGCGAACGGCTCCCGTCCGCCGCCCGACAACATCCGGGTGTTGCCCGGCGAGAACGTCGCGTCGTGCGTGCCGCACACGATCTCGTCGGACCGCGAGCACGTGATCTACCTGCGGGTGAAGCGGTCGTTCGAGAAATGCCTCATCCGACTCGGCACCGTGATGGAACGTAAGCTCCGTTACGCGGTGCCCGCCGAGACGGTGACGCTCAAGGTTCGACCGCAGGTGCTCCACGCGTTCCACGGCGACGCCCTCAAGATCGACGTCCTGCCGCGCGCCGACTCCGGCGCCGTCGACGCAGCCGACGTCCACGAACGGCACGTGTCGTGACCACGGCGACCACGACCTACCTCTGCATCGAGTGCCCGCTCGGCTGCCGGCTGGAAGTCGACGACGCCGAAGGCGAGATCGTCGAGGTGCGCGGGTTCTCGTGCAAACGAGGGGCGGAATACGCGCGCCAGGAGCACGTCGATCCGCGTCGCACCGTGACCACCACGGTCGCGGTGTCGGGAAGCCTGTGGCCGCGCCTGCCCGTCAAGACCGCGCACCCGGTGCCGAAGTCGCGCGTTCGCGACGTGTGCGCGTGGATGCGCGGAGCACGCGTCGCCGCGCCGGTGGCGCTCGGTCAGATCGTCGCGCGCGACGTGCTGGGCCTCGGCGTGGACATGGTCGCGACCCGCGACATGCCGAAGCTCGACTGAGCGCCGCGCCGCCGGCGTCGCGGCGCCGGCGGGTGCGACGGCGTTCAGTCGCCGTGGGCGCTCGTCCAATCCGTCGTGTCGCCCCCCTCGAAGTCGTCGACGAAGATCCAGGTGAGCTCGGGAAGCGCCGCCAGGCGCTCGCCGAACCGATCGCCCGCCTGGGGCGCGCCCTCGACGCCCGAGGAGTTCTGCGTCCATTCCTCGCTGCCCGTGACCGTGAGCCCGCTCGCGCTTCCGTAGACGACGTTCACCGAGCCCGCGTCCACGTTGCCGCCCGAGGGATTGCCCGGCACGCCGATGGCGAGGTCGACGCGGTTGTCGCAATCGAAGTCGCCGGCGGCGAGCGAGGTGCCGAACTCGTCGCCCGCTCCGGGCTCGCCCGCCATCCCCGGCGTGCCTTGGGTCAGCACGAGGTTGCCCGTGGAGGTGAGCCCGCTCGCGGAGCCGTAGATCACTTGCACCAATCCCGCATCCACCAGCTCCTCGCTGGTCGCGTAGTCCTCGTCCGGAACGCCGATGGCGAGGTCGGCATAGCCGTCGCGGTCGAAATCGCCCGTGGCCAGGCTGTAGGCGAAGCGATCACCGCTCTCCGCCCACGAGGAGATGCCGGCGCTGTCCTGGTCCCAGCGCTGCGAGTTCGAGGTGATCAGACCCGTGGCCGTGCCGTAGAGCACGTGAACGCAGCCGGCATCGTCCACGCGATCGCTGTCGTACGGCGCGCCGACCGCGAGGTCGTCGCGGCCGTCGTGATTGAAGTCGCCAGCCGCCAGCGACCATCCGAAGTAGTCGCCGCCCAGACTGACGCCATCGTTGAGATCGTCCTGGCGAAAGAGTTGATCGCCGGTGGCCGAAAGCCCGGCAGCGCTGCCGTAGAGAACGTGCACCTGGCCGATGTTGCCGAACGAGCCCCAGCCCTCGCCCGGCGCGCCGATCGCCAAGTCGGCGTAACCGTCGCCATCGAAGTCTCCGCTGGCCACGGCGAAGCCGAAACGGTCGTCTTCCTCGATGTCGTCCGAGATCCCCGAGCTGCGCTGGGACCACATCTGGCTACCGGTGCTGCCCAAGCCATCCGCGCTGCCGTAGAGGACGTTGACCACGCCCGCCTTGATCCAGTCCCAACCGATGCCCACTTCGACCGGGTACCAGTCGTGCCACACCCCGACCGCGAGGTCGTCGAAGCCATCGCCGTCGAAGTCGCCCGTGGCGTCGGCGAACCCGAAGAACTCTTCGTCGTAGCCGTCGCTCGGGATTCCGCCCGAGTCCTGCGTCCACATCTGGCTGCCGGTGTAGGCCAGCCCGGTGGCGAACCCGTAGATCACGTTGACCGCGCCCGCGCTCGCCGTCGAGCTCAGCACCTCGCCGGGCACTCCGACGATCAGATCGGAATGGAGGTTTCCGTCGAAATCGCCGCTCGCGAGACCGTAACCGAACTGGTCGCCGGCTTCGGAGCCACCTCCGATTCCGGTCACGTTCTGGTGCCAGATCTGGTCCCCGAAGCTCGAGAGCCCGGCCTCGGTGCCGTAGAGCACGTTCACCGCGCCGGCGTCGGCGGCTCCGGCGGCATCGTGGGGCGCACCGATGGCGAGCGCTGCACACTGCGCTTTCGCGACCTCCAAGCTGGCGCCGAGCGTGACCAGGATCACGAGCGAGACGAGAATCGGCCGCGCGCGCATTTCCGCACCTCCCGAACCTCGTGGCAGAGGCGGATCGGCACGAGGTCCGCGAGATAGACGCTGGAAGAACCGTGCCACACCGCGACGACGGCTGCGGGCCGTGCGCGATCGCCGAGCCCGCGTTCGCTACGGCTCGGCGGGGCGCGTTGGATCGGTCGAGCTCGCGTCGCCGCGCCGGGAGGCGTCCCGAACGGAGCGTGATCTCGGAGGCCCGACGGGAAGGCTCACGTGGAAGGCGGCACCGGCGCCGGGCTGCGAGCGCAGCCAGATCCGACCCTCGTGGCCGAGCACGATCTCGCGCGCGATCTTGAGCCCGAGCCCCATGCCCTTGCGTCGCGAGGTGCTGCCCCGGAAGAACGCGTTGAACACCCGGGCCTGTTCCTCCCGCGGAATACCGGGGCCTTCGTCCGTGACGGAGAGCACCACCCGCTTCGAGCGCGCGAGCGCCACCTGGACGCGCGCGGTGCTACCGCGCGGCGCGTGCGCGAGGGCGTTGTCGAGAAGGTTGCCCAGCACCTGCTCGAGCCGATGCCGGTCTCCCCACACCTCGGGCAGCTCGGCTTCGATCGAGACCTCGAGCCGAACGCCGGCGTCGTGGAAACGCTGCGCCTGCGACGCGACCACCTCCTCGACGAGCGGCCCCACGGCCAGCGCACGACGATTCATCGAGAGCAAGCCGCGCTCGAAGCTCGAGACGTCGAGCAGGTCCGCGACCAAGCGATCCATGAAGCGCACCGAATCGTCGAGCCGGTGGATCGCGCGCGCTTGCGACTCGTCGTCGCCCGAGTCCTTGAGCCGCTCGATGTCGAGGGAGAGCGCGTTGAGCGGCCGCCGCAGCTCGTGCGCGACGATGCCGAGGATGCGGTCGCGGTGCTGGGTCGCGCCCTGAAGCACCGCGAGCACCCGCGCGTTCTGATGGCTCACCGCGAGGCGATTCGCGATCGAGCGGATGAGGCTCTGATCGTCGCCGCTGAACGGCTGCCGGGCGCGCCCCACCCCGAGCACACCGAAGGGCTGCCCCCGGTCCCGCAGTGGCACCACCGCCAGATGCTCGGCGAGCGGTCCCGCATCGAGCCCCTCTCCCGCGCCGGCGCGATCGATGGCGGCACGCACCAAGCGCGAATCCGCGCGCGCCAGCGGCTCGGGGTCGATGCCGAGCTCGCTCGCCAGCGCACCGTCCGGCGGCGTCTGCGCCAGGATCACGCTCGCGTCCGCGCGCCCGTCGCGGGGGGCCAACGCGGTGACCTGATGGACGCGGTCGCTCTTCCAATCCTCCAGGATCACCGTGCACGCGTCCGCCCAGGCCGGCACGATCGTGAGCGCCGCGGAGCGCAGCAGCACGTCGCTCGGCTGGAGCGGGCCGAACACCTCGCCGAGCCGATCCAGGAGCGCGACACGGCCCGCCGCTTGCTCGATCTCCGACCAGCGTCGTCGCATCGCGTGGAGCGAGCGGCGGAGCTCGCGGGCGCGGCGGTGCGCATCGGTCCCCGGATCGCCGCCGCCCTCGGCGAGGGTGTGCGCGGCCAGCGCCTCGAGCGATTCGTCCGAGAGCACCGCCGGCTGCTGCAGGGTGCGGCCGAGCTCGAGTGTCGTCCCGGAGCCGGGAGTGCTCGTCACGTGGACGTGGTCCAGGACGGCGAGACCCTCGGCGCCAGCGCGCTCGTCCGTCGCGTCGGCGCGGATCAGCGACGCGAAGGTCGCCGCGAGGTCGGCATGACCCGGGCCGACGTCGCTCACCTCGATCAACAGCATCGGCTCGCGGACCGCCCAGGTCAGGAAGAAGTCGATGTGAGCGCCGCCGTGACGCAATGCCTGCGCGGCCGCGGCCGCCACCACCGCCGCAAGCGGCTCCCGCTCCTGCGCCGGCATGCCGAGCACCTCGGCCAAGCGCAACGCACGGCGGCGGGCGAGCGCCACGTCCTCGTCGCTCGCGATCCTGCCCTCGACCAGCGTCACGCTGTCGCGCGCTCGCAGCGCACGCGCCCTCTGTCGCCTCGGATGCGCTGCCCGCATGGATCGCGAGACGGAATCACGCGGCTCGCGAGCATGTCAAGGCGGCGTCGCGATCCCGGCGAAGGGGTCGCGGCGCCACCTCGGATTCGACTCGCGACTCAGAACGGCGGGACGTCCTCGATCCCCGAGAGCTTACCCTGGTCGTGGAACGTCAGCGCCACGCCGTTCACGGCGACGTGAATGTCGAGCAAGAGACGGTGCGCGTTCTGCTGGAAGGCGCCGCTCGAGTCGCTCTCCACCGGGATCAAGGTCTCGTGCAGGAAATCGCCGTCGCGATTCGAGTCGAGCGTCGCCCCCAGCACCTGGAACGAGTCGGAACCGATCGGCCGACCGATGACGCCGACGTCGAAGAGGCCCGTGTACGAGGCCACCACGCCTTCCAATCGGTCCTCGTCCGGGAAGTAGCGAATGGTCATCTGGCCTTCGTCGAACTGGTACACGTAGATCGCGTCGTCGAGGTCGTCGTGAATCGTGAAGTTGGCTCCCGGATCGTCGCCGCTGCAGGCGGGGACGACCAGGGCGAGCGAAGCGAGAATCGAGCGCAGCAAGAAACGTGACTTCATGTTCGATGACCTCCGCGCCTCGTGTGCGAATCGCACGGGCGAGGCGCGCTCGGGTTGGATGCGCGAGCCGCCGCGCGGCTCGCGTCACCGGGGTGAGATGAGGCGCACGACCCGCGACGGCGCCGATGACGCTGCATCCGCGCTCGGGCCGTGACGCGGCCTGCGCCCCGTGCCATCGAGGGTGCACGCGGCATGCCTCGTCGCCAGATCGAGCGCTGCCCGCGACACCACCGAAATCGTTGCGAGATCCGCGCGGCAGGCCGCGGGGCGGCCCAACGACCCGAGGACGATTCTACAAAGCGCCACGCCCGATGCGTGGCGCCTCGCGCCGCGCGACGGGCCGACGAATCAGCCGCGTGAATAGGTGGCAAGCCGGTTGTAGAGGGTCTTGAGGCTGATGCCGAGGAGCGTCGCGGCGTGCTTCTTGTCGCCGCCGGTGTGCTCGAGCGTCGCGAGGATCAGCCGCCGCTCCACCTCGGCGATCGACGCTCCCACCTCGACGACGCTCGCCTCGCCGCGCGCCGGTCCGCCATCGTCGAGCTGGATGCACGCCACACCGATCTCGTCGCGCGCGAGGATGTGCGCACGCTCCATCACGTGCTTCAGCTGGCGCACGTTGCCGGGCCAGCCATACGCCTCGAGTCGATCGCACGCACCGGCGGCGAGCCGCTTGCGAGTACCGCATTTCGCGTCGAGCGCATCGACGAAGAACTGGGCGAGCAGCGCGACGTCACCGGTGCGCTGGCGCAACGGCGGCAGCTCGATCGGGAAGATCAGCAAGCGGTACAGCAAGTCCTCGCGCAGCTTGCCTTGCGCGACGGCCTTGCGCGGATCGACGTTGGTGGCCGCGACGACGCGCAAGTCGACCACGGTCTCGCCGTCGCCGCCCACGCGCCGTACCGCACCCGCTTCGAGCACGCGCAGCAGGCGGACCTGGAGCTCGAGCGGCATCTCCGCGACCTCGTCGAGAAAGAGCGTTCCACCGTGGGCGCGCTCGAAGACTCCCTTGTGAGTGCGCTCGGCCCCGGTGAAGCTGCCGCGCTCGTGTCCGAAGAGCTCCGATTCGATGAGCGTCGGTGCCAGGGCGCCGCAGTTGATCGGAACGAACGGCGCGTGCGCGCGGCGGCTCAGCGCGTGGATGGTTTGCGCGACGAGCTCCTTGCCGGTGCCGGTCTCGCCGGTGACGAGGACCGTCGCGTCGGTGGGCGCGACGCGCTCGATCAGATCGTAGACGTGCTGCATCGGCGCCGAGGTGCCGATGAGCTTGCCGAACCGACCCAGCTCGCGCAGCTCGTGACGAAGGCTTCCGATCTCCGCGCTCAAGACGGCGGTGCGACGCGCGCGCTCGAGGATCGAGCGCAACCGCTTCAGATCGAGGGGCTTGGTGAGGTAGTCGACGGCTCCGCCGCGAAACGCCTCGACGGCGGAATCGACGCTCGAAAACCCGGTGATGAACACGACGTCGACGGCGCGCTGCTGCTCGAGATCGGGCAGCAGCTCGAGCCCGCTGCCCGAGGGCAGGTCGAGATCGAGCAGCGCCACGTCGATGCGCTCGTTCCGGATGATCTCGCGACCGCTCGCGAGGTCCTCCGCCGCGCAGGTCCGGAACCCCTGTGCCTCGACCCACTCGGCGAGGGATTCGCGGGCGAGGGCATCGTCGTCCACGATCAACGCGGTAGCCATCCTCGTCTCCGCCCACCCGCCCGCCACCAGCGAGCATTCCGCCGGAAACTGTGGCGCAGCGTCGAGCTCGCTCGCCAGTCGGCGGTCGTGCGCGGTGGCGCCACCACGAGTTGCGACGGCAACGGCGGTCGTGTGGGCGGCGTCGGCGGCGCCCACCGGACCCGGTGCCAACCCCGGGCGGCACCATTGCCGCCCGAGGTTGGCGAGGGGGTTGAGGTCGACGGGATCGACGATTCGCGTGGCAGCGACGGCGCGGCGCGACGACGCGGCGCTGCGGGTCACGAGCGCTCCTTCCGGCTGCGCTTGCGGGCGTTCCGGATCACCTTCGCGACCGTGGCCTTCACGGCCTCGGCGAGCGGATCGACGGCTGTCTCTGGCGGCGACGGTGGGGCGTCGGCCTGCCGCACGGCATGCTCCGCCGGGATCTTCTTCGTCTCGTCACGCTCGTCACTCATGGGCCAGCCTCCGCGCTCGCGGGTGCGCGAGATCCGATGACGCGACCACGCGTTTGACGACGGCTTCGTTCGCAACCGTCGTGCCCGTGGTCGCACGGATCGAAACCTCGAAATCGTTGAGATTCCTGAGCCGCGAACGCCGAACCGGCGTCTCTTCGAGCGCCGTTTCTACAAACGCGAATGCAACGGGGATCGAGTCGGTCCCGGCGCGGGGACGCTGGCTTCGACCGCGTCAGGAGCGCACGTCGGAACGCGCGGGCTCGTCGATGGGTAAGCCCAGGCTCCGCGCTTCCTCGATCAAGCGCGCGCGCACCCTGGCACGCAGCTCGTCGTCGACCAGTGCGTGGCGAAGCCCACGCAGGTTCAGCATCCAGAGCTGCTCGACGGCGAGGCCGAGATGCTGCGCGGCGAGCTGGTGCTCGCGCGTGAGATCGGTGCCGAAGAACGGTGGATCATCGCTACCGAGGGTGACGGGAACGCCGGCGGCCAGCAGTGCGCGCAGCGGATGCTCTTCGAGATCGCGAAAGCGCGTCAACACGAGATTGGAGCTGAGCGCGACGTCGCAGCACACGTCGCGCTCGACGAGCAGCCGCAGCGTGTCGGGATCGTCGGCGGCGGCGATGCCGTGCTGAACGCGGCGCGCGCCGAGCGCGAGGACCGCCTCGCGAACGTGCTCGGCGCCTCCGGTCTCGCCCGCGTGCGCGACGCATCCGAATCCCAGCGCACGCGCACGCTCGAAGTGGCGCTTCGCCAGCACGCGCGGATAGCCGACCTCCATGCCCGCGAGCCCAATCGCCACCACCGCGCTCGGCACCCCCGACTCGAGCAGCGCCAGCGTCCAATCGCCGCCACCGTCCGGGATCGTCTCCGCCGGGATGTCCACGATCAGCCGGACGATCGGGCCGCCCTCGCGTTCCTCGCGCGCGAGCTCATCCGCCACGAGCTCCAGCGCGCGGCGCCCACCGAAGCCGAGTCGCTCGTGGTGATACGGCGTGAAATGCGCCTCCGCGTAGTGGATCCGCTGGCGGCGGCAATCCGCGGCGAAGCGGCGGGCGATCTCGCGATAGTCACGCTCGGTGCGGAACGCCGCGCACAGGATCATCCAAATCTCGACGAAGCGCGGGAAGTCCGCGATGTCCCGGTAGATCGCCCGCAGCCCCGCTCGATCGCGCACCGGCAGCGCCACGCCGTTGCGCGTCGCCATCTCCCATAGCAGCTCCGGCCCCACGGTTCCCTCGAGGTGAACGTGGAGCTCCACCTTCGGCATGCGGGCCAGGATCTCGAGGTTCGACGCGCTCGCCGGGTCGTTCGCGGCCATCGAGACGATCCTATCGCCTCCGCCCGCTCGCACCCGAGGATCGCGGCGCGTCCGAGACGATTCGCTGGCTCGAGCTCGACTGGCGTACTCGTCGGCGGCGGCGAGGGCGGTCAAGGACACCGGCGCACCGTGACAAGCGCGGCAGCGGACGTCGCGTGCGGCACCGAGGCCACCAGGACCGATCCGCTGCACCGTTCCGCTCCGCACCCTCGTCACTCGCTGGCCGAGCCCCGCGGCGGGCGCGGCGTGCTCAGGCTGGACGGAGGCTTGCTCGGGTACCGGTCCGTGCCCCGTGGCGATGGATGCCACCGAGATCGGGACCGTCGCCTTCGACACGAGCTTCGGCTCGCGCGAAGAGGGCAGTGACTCGGTGAGCGCTCTCGTCGCGCGGAGGTCGCTACCGGGGTTGGTGCGCCGTCGGTCGCGGGCGGTCCGCTGCAGCAGTCACGCCGGTGACGAGGCGCGCTCGGATCGATCGGCGGCGGCCACCAAGCGGCAGTCCTCGCGCCAGCGCGCGAGCCCGTCGAGCTCCTCTGCGCGAAAGCGCGGCTGCCGGAGCTCGAGATCCGCGAAGTCGACCTGATGCCCGTCGAACTCCGGTCCTTCGACACAGGCGAAGCGCATCCGACCGCCGACCAGCACGCGGCACGATCCGCACATACCCGTGCCGTCCACCATGATCGGGTTGAGGCTCACGACGGTCGGGATGCCACGCGGTCGCGTCAGCTCGGCGCACGCACGCATCATCGCGAGCGGGCCGACGGCGACCGCGCGATCGATCGCCGGGCCGGCGTCGAGCCGGCGAGCGAGCGCCTCGGTCACCCGACCACGCTCGCCCAGGCTGCCGTCCTCGGTGACGACGATCAGCTCGTCGCTCGCGGCACGCAACCGATCCTGCCAGAACACCCGCGCGCGATCCCGGAAGCCCACCACGGTGGTGACGCGCGCGCCCGCCGCCCGGAACGCGCGAATCTGCGGGTAGATCGGCGCCACGCCGAGGCCACCGCCCACCAGCACCACCGCGCGCACGGCGGGCACCTCGCTCGGCACGCCGAGCGGACCCGCCAAGGACGCGAGCACGGTCCCCTCGGGCGCGGCCATCATCTCCGCGGTGCTCTTGCCCGCGGCCAGAATCACGAGCGTCACGAGGCCACCGTCGGCGTCGATGTCGGCCAGGGTGAGTGGGATGCGCTCCGAGCCCTCGTGGAGCCTCACCATCACGAACTGACCGGCGCGCGCGGCCCGCGCGAGATCGCGCGCCTCGACGTCCCATTGGAACGTGTCGGGCGTGAGCGTCACGCGCCGCAACACTCGCGCAGTCATGCTCGATCTCCACGGCCACCGTCGTGGCGTGGCAGCGGCGGCCAGGATAGCCGCTCGCGAGCGAACGCATCCTCGGGCAGGAGCGACGCCCGCCCGAGGATGCGAGGGACGACGTGCCGGCTCAGTACCCCATGAGCCCGCGCTTCGGCCGGGCCATCGCCTGCATCTGGGTACCGTCGAAGGTCGGCACGACGACCTTGTTGGGGCCGCCTTGCGTGCCGTGAACGAGGACCGGGAAGCGGTCCTCCTGCATGGTCATCACCGGACTCGCGTATCCGAACGTGATCGCGCCGCGCCGGTTCTGGGTGGTGTTGCCCGGCGCGACGTGGATGAGGTCCTCGCGGAAGATGTAGAACTCGCCCGGCTTGCAGACCATCGGGACCTTCTCGAGCGGGATCCGCTTCACGTTCTCCACCGTGCACTTGTTCACGTTCGGTCCCACGTAGGGCGTCATCATCTCCTGCTCGGCTCGCGTCAGGCCGGAGAGCGGCGGCGCCCGGAACGTGTTGGGCTTGGTGGCGCTGAAGAGGCTCACGAAGGCACGACCGAGGCGCTGCGCCCATCCGAACGCGCGCAGCAAGCCGCACAGCATGCCCCACTGGCTGCGCGAGATCTTCCAGCGGCCGAGCTGAAGGTGTTCCAGGTTGTACTCTTCGAGGAACGTGCGCGTCGGATACATCGCGAGATCGACGGGCGCAGTGCGCGGCTCGCGCTCGTGATCCCAGCGCACGTACCACGTGCGCGGGAACGCCCACAGGCAGCCGCTCTCGGGAGTGGCATCGTCGAGCGCCACCCAGATCGCCAACACTGGCACCGGCTTCACCGGGCCCGGCACGGTCGGCCAGGTCTGGTCGATGCGCCCGTCGCGATGCACACCGGTCGCGGGCGCGCCCGGCGGCTTCGAGAACGTCCACGCCCGCCACAGCAACACGTCGTTGCCGAGGATGTCGGCGATGCGCTCGACCACGTTGGGGTTCGAGGCGATCTTGAACACCGGCTCGCTGACCATGTGGGCATCCATGGTCAGGTTCGCCCACGGCGGCCCCTTCGGATCGTCGAGCAACGGCTGAAGCTGCTCACGCAGCTTGGCCATCTCCTCCGGTGTGCAGAGTTGGTAGGGACCGATCCAGCCCTCGCGATGAAACTGCTCGATCTCGGCCTGGCTCAGCATGAGCGGGCCCTGGGTGGTTCGGTCGTGGCTGCACATGGATCTCGTCCTCCGGCGGATGGGTGAAAAAAGCGAATCGAGTGAGTGCCGCAAACCCGATGCCCAAACGCGGATACCGGCGCGGCGCGCCTGCCGGCAGCGCGCTCAGGTCGCCATGTCGCCGAGCTGGCTTCCGCCCGCGAGCGTGGCGAGGCGCGCGCACGCGACCGCGGCCTGCCCCACGGCGAGCCCGGCGTCGGTGGCCGGTATGCGCTCGGCGACGAGCACGGAAAGCCCGTCCGACTCGAGCCGATGCTTCAACGATTCCAAAAGGATGCGGTGTACGGTCGCGTTCCCCGACAGGGCCACCGTGGTCACCCCGGTGAAGCGCGAGAGACGGGATGCCGCGTCGCCCACGCGGCCCGCGAGCGCGTGTAGAAACGCGAGCGCGATGTGACCTGGATCACGCCCCATCAGGCGCTCGCGAACCACGTCTCGAATGAGCGGCAGCGTGTCGATGATCGCGAGCGGAATCGCTGCGTGCATGGCGTCGTCACTCGTCGGTGACGATGGCGAGTTGCGCGTTACGGCACCTTCGGCGGCGAAGGCACTCTCCCCCGGGCCCAGTGCCCGCCGCGCCAGTGCGTCGAGCCTGCGCGCGGGTTCGCCGTCGTAGCCGCTGCTGCGCGCGAGCCCGAGGATCGCGGCCACGGCGTCGAGCAGCCGCGCGCACGAGGTCGTACGCGGTGCCGCGCGCTCGCCGCGCCGCGATTGGGCTCGCACCGACGCCAGCACCGCCGGCCCCACCCCGTCGACGACACCGAGCGCCTCGGCCAGCGCGCGATCGGGAAACGCCGCCTCGAGCGCCGACACCGCCATCCGCCACGGCTCCCGCAGCGACGCCTCGCCTCCCGGCATCGTGAGCGGCGTGAAGCGCGCCACGCGCCGGCAATCGCGCAGATCTCCGAGCAGGATCTCGCCGCCCCACAGCGTGCCGTCGGGCCCCACCGCCGCGTCGTCGAGAACGATGCCCAGCACGGCATCGCGAACCCCGTGATCGACGAGCACGCCCGCGAGGTGCGCGTGATGGTGCTGCACGCCGAGATCCGGCACACCGAGCTCGAGCGCCAGCCGCGTGCTCACGCAATCGGGCTCCAGATCGTGCACGACCAGGTCGGGCCACACGTCCAGGATGCGCGCGTGGTGTGCGACGCTCGCCACCAGCTCGCCCATGGCGTCCCCGTCGTGAAGGTCGCCCACGTGCGGCAAGAGATGTGCGCGCCCGCCGCCTGCGAGGACCGGGGCGTTGTCTCGATCCCCCCCGATCGCCAGCACGTTCGTCCGTCCCTCCGGCAGCGCGAACGAGGCCGGCGTCGCGCCACGACCGAGACGGAGCGGCCGCGGCTTGCCAGCCAGGGGAGCGAGCACGGAATCCACCTGGCGGCGCGCCACCGGCCGATCGTGGATCAGGTAGGCATCGGCGACGCCGCCTCCGCTCGTGGGCGCAGCGCCGTCGCCGACCCGCAGCGACGGATGCGCGCCCGGCGCCGCGGCCAGCGCGCACACCCGCGCTTCCGCGAGCAGCAACACCTCGAGCGGCGTGCTGGGCAGCATGACGCCGATCTCGCCCAGCCCCGGTGCCAGCGCAGCCGCGACGCCGCTCGACTCGCGAAGCGGCAGCACCACCATCGGCCGCGTCGCTCCCTCGAGCGCCGCGCGATGCTCGCCCACGTCCACGATGGCGCGCGCACGCCGCAGATCCGCCACCACGACCGCGAACGGCTCGGTCGGCCGGCCGGTCCGCTCGCGCAGCCGCGCGACCGCAGCCGCGCTGGTCGCATCCACCATCCAGCGAACGGCGCCGTAGCTCTCCACCCCCACGATCGCGCCACGCCGGAGCAAGCCCGCCGCCGCGCGCAACGGGTCGTCGCGACGGCGCACGCGCTGGCCGAGCTCGCGGTGAGCGGGCTCGGGAAGCACCAACCGCAGGCTGGGGCCGCATTCGGGGCACGCGACGTTCTGCGCGTGGAAGCGACGGTCCGTCGGGTTCGCGTATTCCGCGCGACAGCGCGCGCACGGCTCGAATCGGTCCATCGTGGTGCGGCAGCGATCGTAGGGAAGCTCGACGAGGATCGACGAGCGCGGACCGCACGCGGCGCATTGGGTGAACGCGTAGCGATGGCGTCGGTCGCCGGGGTCGAGGATCTCGCGCGCGCACGCGGCGCAGATCGGCCGGTCGGGCGGCATCTCGACGGCCCGCTCGCCGAGCACGCTCGCGGCGATCCGGAAATCGCGCTCGAGGCCGGGCGGTCGGATCGTGGAGCGCGCCGCGTCGAGCCGCGCGCCTTCGGGTGCCTCGCGCGCCAGCGCCGCCGCGAACGACTCGGCGCGTTCGATCCGTCCCTGGACCTCGATCTCCGTCCCCGAGCCCCGATGGCGCACGAATCCCGTGAGCCCGTGGGCCGCGGCAAGCCGCTGCACGAACGCTCGGAAACCCACGCCTTGAACGAGGCCCTCGATCTCGATCCGGCGGCGCGTTCGCAGGCCGACCGCCGGCGTGCGCTCACCGCCAGGCGCAGGCCGCGCGGCGCCCGAGGCGAAGCGCGGATCAGCAGGCGGCACGTCCGACGCTCGTCGAGTCACGGCGCCCCACCGGTGGAGTCGATCGCCGTCACCACCGCGGTGCACCAGCGCTCGAGCTCGGCGTCGGACGCGTGCGTGGCATCGGCGCCCTCGCCGATCGCGAGCCCCACGAACCACGCCCGACGCGGCATGCGCCCGAGCGCACCCATCAACGCCACCCCTTCGGCGACACCGAAGCCGTGCGTCGACGTCACGGTCATCGGGTGCGCGCCGTCGCGCACCGCATCGAGAGGCCAGCGCACCACCGCGCCGCGCTCACCGCCGCGCACGGCGTCGACCACGATCAACGAGTCGCACCCAGCCGCGAGCTCGGCGAGCTCCGGCCCGGGCTCGCCGGTCGTCACGATCTCGAGCGCCGGCGCGCCGGGCTCGCTAGCCTCGCGCTCACGCAGCCGCTGAGCCACGACGAGACCCAGCCGATCCGCGCCACTCGCACTCCCGACGCACAGCACGCGTACCGAGCGGGCCGCGAGCGAGATCGGATCCGCGGCGCGCGAGACCATCCCCGTGGGCGCGCTCGCGTCGTCCCCGTGGGCCGCGACTCGCTCGCGGTCACCGTCGCCGGCGATCCGCTCCGCGGCGCCCGCGGCAGGAAGTCGATCGATCGTGAGCGTCAAGAAATGCGTCGCGCACGAGATGCACGGGTCGTAGTTCCGGATCACCACCTCACACGCGTGGGTCGCGTCGGCATGCGCGAGCTCGAGCAGATCGGGCGCGAGATCGCGCAGGTCGCGCTCGATGGTCGCCTGATTCTGCGAGGTCGGCGGCACGATGCGGACGCTCTTCACGAGCCCCTCGTCGTCGAGCTCGAAGCGATGGAAGAGCGTTCCGCGCGGCGCCTCGGTCGCGCCGTACCCCACGCCCGCGCGGGGCGCGGCGGCGACGTACGGGACCTCGGGCGGCCGATACGCGGTCACGATGCGCAGCGCCTCCTCCACCGCGAAGAGCAGCTCGAGGCTCCGCGCGATGGCACCTTGCGCGGGATCGACGCACGGCACCGTGAAGCCGATCGCACGCGCGGCGCTCCGCGCCGTCTCGCCGAGCTTGTCGAAGGCGAGGCTCACCCGCGCGATCGGACCCACCAGGTAGGCACCGCGGCCGCGGATGCGCGCGTGAAGCGCCGTGGAATGCTCGACCTGCACCTCCTCGAAGGTCTGCTCCCAATCGGCGACCGCCACGTCCAGACCGGCCGACGACACGAGCCGCCCTTCGTTGAGCGGGTACTCGCGGGGATGCCACAACGACACCAGCTCGACGTCGTCCAGCCGGCGGGGCCGGACCTCGAAGCGCACGACCCACGCCAAGAGCTCGAGGGCGCGCTCGCGCGCCCGCTCCAGCTCGGGCAGCAGCGCGTTCAGCTCGGCGCGGGTCGGCACCCGCGTGAAGCCGCCGGGACGAGCCGAGACCGGATGGATCGCGCGCCCGCCCAGCACCTCCAGGAGGCGGTTGCCGAGGCGACGCAGCGCCAGCGCCCGCTCCACGTCCGCGGGATGATCGGCGGCCATCTCGACGACGCTCGGATAACCCAATGCGTCGGGCGCCGCGAGCATCGCCACGTGCAGCGCGTGGCTCTCGATCCACTCGCCGCAGTAGAAGAGCCGGCGCAGCTCGCGCACCTCGGGCGAGATCGCGACGCCGAGGATCGACTCGAGCGCGTGGAGCGCGCTCATCTGATACGCGACCGGGCAGATGCCGCAGATCCGCGCCACGATGTCCGCCACTTCCAGGTAGCTGCGCCCCCGCAGCAATCCCTCGAAGAAGCGCGGCGGCTCGTGGATCGTGAGCCGCGCCTCGCGCACCACGCCACCCTCGATGGTCAAGTGGAGCGCGCCCTCGCCTTCCACGCGCGCGAGGTGCTCGACGCGGATGGTGCGTCGCTCACGCGAGGCCATCGGCCACCTCTCGGAACGGACGCAGGGCGCCGGTGATGCCGCGGAACTGACGCGCCACGTCCGCAGCGGGGATGCCCATCGCGACGTAGCGATTCGCCAGGGTGCGCGGCTCGGCGCCTTCGCTGGGACCGAAGCAGCCGTAGCAATCGCGACCCATGGATGGGCAGAGCGCGCCGCAACCGGTGCGCGTGACCGGTCCCAGGCACGGCAGGCCGCGCGTCACCACCACGCAGGTGCGGCCGAGCCGCTTGCAGTCGAGACAGAGATCGTGAGTCGGCAGATGCGGTCGCACGCCGCGCAGCACCTGGCCGAGCACCGTCGCCAGCTCGCCGGCGTCGATCGGACAACCCGAGATCTCGAAGTCGACCTTCACGTGCTCGGCGATGGGCGTCGACGTGGAGAGAGCCTGGATCCACTCGGGACGCGGATAGACGAGGCGCTTCCACGCCTCGACGTCCGCCCAGTTGCGCAACGCCTGAATCCCGCCCGCGGTCGCGCACGCGCCGATCGTCACCAGCGTGCGCGAGGCACGACGGATCTCGAGGATGCGCTCGACGTCGGCGGCGGTGGTGACGCTGCCCTCGACGAAGCCGAGCTCGTAAGGTCCCTCGAGGACGCGGCTCGACGCCTCGAGGAAGTGGGCGATCTCGACCTGACGCGCGAGCTCGAGCAGCCGCTCCTCCAGGTTCAGGAACGCCACCTGGCAACCGTCGCAGGACGCGAGCTTGAAGAGCGCGACCCGCGGGCGCGACGCGGCAGCCATCAGAACCCCTCCGCGCCGAACCAGCGCCGCACCTCGGGATACGCGACGATCGGTCCGTCGCGGCACACGAACAGCGAGCCGATCTGGCAATGCCCGCAATGCCCCAGGCCGCAGCGCATGTTGCGCTCGAGCGAGAGGTAGATGGAGGCCGGATCGAGGCCCGCGAGCCGCAGCTTCTGGATCGCGAGCCGCATCATGATCTCGGGCCCGCACATCAGCACCGCCGTGCGGCCGGGCTCGACCTCGATCTCGTCGAAGAGATCGAGCGGCACGCCCACGTGATACCGCCAGGTCTTGTCCGGCCGATCGACGGTGAGCAGCACCCGCGTGTTGGGCGTGTCCTTCCAGCGATCGAAGCGCTCGCGATAGAGCAAGTCCTGGGGCGTCTTCACGCCGTGCACGATCGTCAGCCGGCCATAGGACGCGCGCCGGCGGATCATGTACTCGACGGCGCCCCTCACCGGAGCGCAACCCAGGCCGCCGGTCACCACCACCACGTCGTGACCGACGATGGCGTCGAGCGGCCACGGCTTGCCGTAGGGACCGCGCAGCCCCAGCACGTCGCCCTTCTCCACCGATTCGAGGGCGCTGGTGATGCGCCCCACGATCCGCACCGTGTGGTCGAAGCCGTCGCGGTCGGCGGGATCGGACGAGATCGAGATCGGCACCTCGCCCGCCCCGAAGACGTACAGCATGTTGAACTGGCCGGGCTGGAACGCGAAGCGCTCGTGGACGGCGGGGTCCACGAAACGCATGCGGAACGTGAAGATCCCCTCGGCGTCGGGCCGCTTCTCGACGATTCGCGCCGGGTGGATGCGGTACGGGTTCACGCTGGCTTCGCGGTGGCGCGGATCGCCGCCACCTCCTCCGTGAGGTCGATGCCTGTCGGGCACCAGGTGATGCAGCGGCCGCAACCGACGCAGCCCGAGGTGCCGAACTGCTCCACCCAGCCGGCGAGCTTGTGGGTCAGCCACTGGCGGTACTTGTCGCGCGTGTGGGGGCGATAGTTCTTGCCGTGGACGTAGCCGTGATCGGGCGAGAAGCAGCTGTCCCACGCGCGGCTGCGCTCCGCGGACGCCCCATCGAGCGAGATGCCGTCGGTCTCGGTGTGACAGAAGCAGGTCGGGCAGACCATCGTGCAGTTGCCGCACGCGAGGCATCGTTGCGCCACGTGCTCCCAGCGCGGATGGTCGAGGTTCCCGTAGAGGAGCTCGGGAAGGCCCTCGCGAGCGAGCGATCGCGTCATCGCGGCGGCGCACTCGGCCAGCCGCCGTGCCTCGAGGGCGAGCTCCGCCGCGCTGGCTTCGCGACTCACCAGCGCGGCCAGCACCTCGCGCCCCGCGTCGCTGCCCGCGCGGGCGACGAACCCGGGCTCGATCTCCGTCAGCGCCAGATCGTGCGGGGAAGCGATCTGGGGGCCCGTGCCGAGCGACGTGCAGAAGCACGTGGCGGCGGTGCGGGTGCAGTTGACGGCGACGAGGAACGCGCCGCGGCGGCGCGCCTCGTAGTACGGATCGACGTGCGGACCGCCGAGCAAGACCCGGTCCTGGATGGCGAGCGCCGCCAGATCGCAGGGGCGGGCGCCGAGAAACGCGAGCCGCGGGCCAACCGGTACGTTCGCCTCGACGTGGAACGAGACCCCGGTTCGCTCGGCGCGAAGCAGCAGCTCGTGGGGCGCGAAGAACGAGCGCTTGAGCCCGTTCGGCCCGTTCACGATGCCGAAGGTCGGCGCGTTCGGGTCGGACTCGAGCGCGTAGCGCCCAGGCGCTTGGACGTCGCGGACTCCCGCGGCGAGGTCGCGCGCGCTCGCGATGGGCTCGAAGCTCGCGGCGCCATCGACCACGACCGGCCCGCGCACCTCGAAGCCACGCGCCACCAGCAGCTCGACGAGCTGAGCGAGCGCAGATCGGTCGAGGAGGCGAGCGGACATGGCCAGAGGCGCTGCGACGGACTCGAGCGGCGCCCCCGGTCCTGGTGCAATCCACACACCGGCACGGGAAGACCGCTGCGGCTCGGCCGCCCGCGACGCGGTCGATCGGATTCCATTCGCGCCCATTCCCTCCGGCTGCGCGCTTCCGCCCAGACGTCGAGGACGCGACCGCAGGATTCGCTTCGGTGCGTGGGCGAATGCCGCTGGCCCGCCCCGCGCCGGCGCGAGCGCCACCGAACGCCAACGGGACCGGGATCACGCGCTCGCGGCGCGCGCGGTCGCGCGAAACCGATAGCCGGATTCCCGGACAGGGTCGGCGACAATTCCGCGGGTGGGTGTCGTTCGCGTGAGCGGATCGGATCCCTTGGACGGCCAAACACGTAACGGGCTCGTAACGGGCATAGCCAACGCGTTACCCTGCATCGCCCCCGCGAGGATCGAGCGCGGCTTCGCTCGGTGACGAGGGTGACCCGCCATCACCGCAAGCCCTGCGAGCTTCCGTGCGCTACCAACAACCGATGGTCCTCGGCGAGCGTCGCCAGGAGGTAGCGACCGACGCGCGAATAGCGAGGCGCATCACCGAGATCGGTGAGCGCGCGCCCCAATTCTCCCAGACAATCGCCTGCATGTACGCCCAAGAGCTTGACCTGGACGTCGGTTGCGCTGGCCGCCTCGAGGATCCTCCCATCGCCCAGATAGCGCGCGGTGATCCCCGCGAGATTGGCGAGCAGCAACGCTTCGCGCGGCCGGGTCCCGTCGAGCGGCAACGCGACCAAGGCGGCGGCGTCGTGTCGCGCCTGTGCGGCAGCGTCCTTGCACACCAGCGACACCTGTGCGTTCCGGTCGTGCAGCCAAGCCCTGAACTCCTTCGACCATTGCTTCGCAGCGCCAGGTTCGAGGATGTCCAGCAGATCGTCGGTCTCTGCCGTCGCCCTCGCATGGCCTCCTCTCGTCCATCGATCCCTGAGCGATCGCAGGCGCTCCGGGGTGGGTGCCTCCGCGGTCAGCTCACCGACCACGGCGTACGCGCGGGCACGGTGCTGGTGGAAGGCGACCAGAGCGCGAGGGCTACCGAGCGGCACGGTGGGTGGGGTTGCCAAGGTTTCTCTCGAATGAAGGATGAACATGGTGCTCGGCACTGGAATCAAGTCGCGTGCCGGAGCCCGAAGGCATCGAGCGGGATGCCTGGATACGAGGGGATGCGATGCTCGAAATCCTGTTGATCGACGATGAGCCGTCCATTCGATTGAGCGTTGGCGATGCGCTGGGAGCAGCGGGGCACCGCGTCACGCTCGCTTCCGATGGACGCGAGGGTCTGCGCCTCGCGACGCACCGCGCCTACGACGTCGTCATCACCGACGTACGGCTACCAGGAGCGGACGGCCTCACGATCTTTCGCGAGGTGAAGCGTCTCGGATTGGCTACGGACGTCATCCTCATCACCGCGTACGGCGCGGTGGAGGACGCCGTCACGGCGATGAAGGAAGGAGCGCACGACTACCTCACCAAGCCCTTCGACGTCGCGGAGCTGGTGCTGCGCATCGAGCGCATCGCCGATCGGCGTCGCATCCAGCGTGAGCTGGATCAGGCGCGCGCCGAGCTGGCGGCGCGCGATGCCGGCGCGATGGTGGTCGGCCAGTCGCCTCCGATGGTGCGGCTCAACGACCGCATCGAGACCATGGCGCAAAGCGACGCCACCGTGCTGATCACCGGCGAGAGCGGCACCGGCAAGGAGCTGGTGGCGCGCGCGCTGCACGAGAAGGGACCGCGCCGCGGCCGGCCGTTCGTGGCCGTGAACTGCGCAGCCTTCCCCGAGACGCTGCTGGAAGCCGAGCTCTTCGGGCACGAGCGCGGTGCCTTCACCGGCGCGATCCGCAAGCGCGACGGGCGCTTCCGCGCCGCCGACGGTGGGACGCTCTTTCTCGACGAGATCGCGGAGATCCCGCTGCCCGCGCAAGCGAAGCTCCTGCGCGTGCTGCAAGACGGCGCGTTCGAGCCCCTCGGCACCAACACGGCCGTGCGGGTGGACGTCCGGTTGGTGTGCGCCACCCACCGCAATCTGAAGGAGCACATCACGCTCGGCCGGTTTCGCGAGGATCTCTACTACCGCGTCAACGTCCTCGACCTGCACATCCCGCCGCTGCGCGAACGGCGCAGCGACCTGCCGCTGCTGGCCCAGCACTTCCTGCGGCGGCTGGTGAAGGGTGACGCGGCGGTGCCGCCGATCGCGCCGCGAGCATGGGCCGCGCTCAGTCAATACCCCTTCCCCGGCAACGTGCGCGAGCTCGAGCACGCCCTCGAGCACGCGTTCGTGCTGTCGCGCGGCGGGGAGATCGACATCCAGCACCTGCCCGCCGACATCTCCGGCAGCGCCGGCGAGCTCGCGTCCCTCGCCGGGCCGAGCGAAGCGCCGCTGCGCCCGCTCTCGATGGCGATCAAGGAGTTCGAGCGCGAGTACTTGCTGCGGGCGCTCAAGCTCGCCGAGGGCAAGCGCGCCAAGGCCGCCGAGATGCTGGGCATCTCCCGCAAGAACCTGTGGGAGAAGCTCAAGGATCACGGTGTCGGCGACGCCGACATCGAAGACGCCTGATCCGCCGCTCCCCCGGCACCGAGCGCGCCGTGCGGGCGCGCTGGCCGCTCCGTGCGCGTTCGCGCCCTCGGTGGCGTGCTCGGCCCGACCTCGCGCGCCATCGCCTCGGCACGGATCGGCGCGGAAAAGAGCGCGCGCAGAGCGCGTGATATCGTACGCCGCGCTCTGCGCCCTCACCATCACGAGGTCAGGTCATGGATCGGATGCTCCCGGCACGGGTGTCTCCTGCGTCGCGCTCGCTCGTCGTGATCTTCATCGCGCTCGCGGTGCTCTGCTGCACGAGCGCATGCGGCGGCGACAGCGGCGGCTCGAGCGCGGCGGATGCGCGCGTCGCCGACCTCGCGAGCGCCGGCGGCAACGGTCCGCGCGCCGTCTATCTGCCGGTGAGCAAGAAGGCGCTCAACTTTCCCTTCCCGCACGATGCGTTCACCCTCGTCGATCCATCCACGCCGAGCGGGCGCCGCCTCAACCTGCCACTCGAGGGCGATACGGCCCTCGAGATCCGCATTCGCGAGCTGCTGAACGCCCAGGATGGTTTCGATCCGCTCACACCGATGCAGCTCAGCTTCGACGAGCCCGTGGATCTCGCCACGCTGGCGGTGAACCGCGACGCCGACCCGACCAACGACACCGTCTTCGTCCTCAACGTCGATCCACGCAGCCCGCGCTTCGGCGAGCGCGTCGCGATGGATCTCGGCCAGGGCAATTACCCGATCGAACGACCGCCGCGCAGCTACTTCCCGAACGATCCCCTGAAGGACGTGGGGCAATACGAGTTCCCCGCGGACAATCGCGAGGACTTCTACGAGGACCGCAGCGACACGTTCATCATGCGGCCGATCGCGCCGCTCGCGCCGTCGAGCACCCACGCGGTGATCTTCACCCGCGGCGTGCGCGGCGAGGACGGCGAGCCGCTGCGCTCACCGCACGCCCCGCACGTGGCCCTCGACAGCCAATACGCCGACCTCGACCGAGCGCTGCCGATCCTCGCTGGACTCGGCGTCGACCCCAGCGACATCGCCTACGCTTACACCTTCACCACCGGCACGCCCACCCACGAGCTCGAGCAGGTGGAGTCGGGACTGATGCGCGGCGAAGGTCCGCTCGGCTACCTGCGCGACCGCTTTCCGGTGAACCTCACGTTGCTGCCGTTCTCGAAGCAGCCCGGTGACGATTTCCTCGACTACCAGGGCAACGACCAGCTCCTCGACCCGCCCATCGTGAAGCTGGTGGCGAACATCGCCATCCCGCTCTTCGGCGGAGGCTCGGGCGATCTCATCCAGGCGGCCATCGACCAGCTCTCCGATCTCACCAGCATCCGCTACTTCGTCCAGGGCACTTATCGAAGCCCGTTCTTCCTGGGCAACGCCGACGTCGCGTTCCAGCCCGAGGAGATCTCGGGCGAACGCGAGCTGCGCGCCGATCAGACCGACGACGTGCCGTGGTTCCTCGCGGTGCCCAAGCCCACCGAGCGCAACGGCTTCGCCCAGCCGCCGTACCCGGTGTGCATCTTCCAGCACCCCAACTCCACGAGCCGCCTGATCGCGCTGGCGATCTCGAGCGTGCTCTCGGATTTCGGCTTCGCCACCATCGGCATCGACGCCGCCGAGAACGGGCCCATCGCGCCTTACGCCACCGATCAGCTGCTCGAGCTCATCACCAGCGGTGACACCTCGAGCGTGCCGCTCGCCGGCCTCCTCGGGATCATCCTGGACGGCGTCGGCAACGCCGCCGAGGGCATCGCGTTCGTGGACGTGTTCGCCGGCACCGGCCGGACACCCGACATCGACTTCAACGGCGACGGACAGATCTCCTCGGGCGAGGAGACGTACACCGGTGACATTCCCACGGTCCGAGACGTGTTTCGCCAGACGGTGGTGGACTCGTTGCAGCTCACGCGAATCCTGCGCTCGTTCGGCCAGGACCGCAACCACAACGGCAAGCTCGACCCCGACGAGGGCGACTTCGACGGCGACGGCATCGTCGACGTGGGCGGAGCGAACGCCGAGCTGGTGGCAGGCGCCGAATCGCTCGGCACGTTCATGACGTCGCCCTTCCTGGCGATCAGCCGCGACGTGGATCGGGCTGCGCTCAACGTGCCCGGCGGTGGCGCCATCGATTTCGTCTCGCGGATCGACTTCTCGGTGGTGAATCAGCTCTTCGTGCAGCTCTTCGGCCCGGCCGTGGTGGGCCGTCCGTCGAAGTCGGGCGGCGGCATCGATCTCACGCTGATCAACGACACCGGCGACGAGCGCTCGGCAGCACGCGTCGGCCCCGTCGCGATACCGCCCGGCACGGTGGTGCGGCTCGTCAACCTGGACAAGCCCGACCTGGCGCCGCGCACCGTGGACGCGAACGCCGACGGCACCTTCATGATCACCTTCCCCGCCGATCCCGGGAACCGCCTCGAGGTCTCGTTCAGCGGCCCCACCGGCGAATCGCTGGGCTTGCCGAGTTACCGCTTCACCAGCGAGCGGCAGGGGTTCGGCGTGTTGCGCAACACCCCCTCGCTGCGCACCTTCGCCACCATCACCCAAACGCTCTTCGGCTCCGGCGACGGCGCCAACTACGCCACCCATTGGACCGGCGATCCGCTTCCCGGCCGCAATCCCAAGCAGGCGCTCATCCAGCTCGATCCCGCGGACTTCACGGTGCCCACCTCGACCGGGCTCACGCTGGCGCGGGCGGCCAACCTGATCAGCCCCGAGCGCATGGCGGACCTCGTCTCCAAGAACGTGGCCGTGGGCACCATCCCCGAGCTGGGGATCCACATGAAGATCCCCGAGCTGCCGCTCGCCGCCGGCAACGAGTCCGAATATCCAGGCCTCGACTACGACCTCACGCGCACCTTCCCGTTCGAGAACCGCGTTCCTGGCTCGGGGCTGGCGCTCCATCTGGCCGACAACCACGAGTACCTCTTCGCCGCGAGCCAGGGCGAGAGCGGTCCCGTGGGCGCCTGGCTCACGATCGCCGCCCAGGCGCAGATCGGCATCTTCCTGGAGCGCGGCGAGGTGGTGATCCCCTTCCGCGATCTCATCGACGAGCTGCGCGCCAAGGGACGCGACATCCCGCGAATCCCGGGCGTCGACCCCTGACCGCCGCCGCGCGCCGAGTGAAGCTCGCGAGCGGCGCGCGAGCCGGCGGGGCGGATCGCCGAGCTCGACCGTTCGCGAGGCGCGAAAGCGAGAGCCTCACGAACGGATGAAGTCGGCGATCACGCGATAGATCCAACGTCCGCGGCCGTATTCGTAGTCGTGTCCGCCGTGCGGCACCGCCACGAAGCGCGCGGCGGGGATCGCTCGTGCCACGCGCTCGCCCATCTCGAAGGGGACCACCGGATCGGCGTCGCCGTGGATCACGAGCGTCGGGACAGCGATCCGGCTCGTCTTCGCCAGCGTGTCGAAGCGATCCCGCAACAACAGCCGCACGGGCAGAAACGGCACCCTCCGCGCCGCGACGTCCGGAACCGAGGTGAACGGCGCCTGCAGGACGAGCCGCGACGCGAAGCCGCGGGCGGCCATCTCCGCGGCCACACCCGTGCCCAGCGAGAACCCCCATAGCGCCGTGCGCTCACGCGCGATGCCCTCGCCGGAAAGCCACCGAATCACCGCCGCCGCGTCGGCATAGAGCCCGGGCTCGCTCGGGCGCGCACCCGCCGAGGCCCCATACCCCCGATACTCCACCAGCACCGCGCCGCAGCCGAGGCTTCGAAGCTCGGCACCGATCGCTTGGTTCCAGCCGACGACCTCGCCGTTGCCGTGAAACTGCACCACGACCGGCGCCTCGGCATCGGGTGGGTCGAACACGATGGCATGGACCGCAACCCCGTCGTCCGCGACCAGCTCCACACGCCGCGCACCCACGGCCAACGGGCCGGCGTCCGTCGTCGGTGCGGGAAAGACGAGGCGCCGCGCCCCGACGAACGCGGACACGAGCATCAAGCCGTAGGCGATCGCGCCCCACCGCAGCACCCGGATGGCGAGGCGCGCGGCGCCGGAACGTTCGTCGGCCATGGGGAGCTCGCGATTCAGACCGGTGCGAACGGATCATCGCGGGCACGGCGTCAGCCGAGGCAGCGACCGCACGCGCTTCCGAGCACTCGAGACCACCGTCCACCGGCCGAGTATCGGGTCGAGCCCAGGAAGCGTGGGCCGCGCGACAACACGCACGACCCAGCGCGCCGCGGAATCGTACCCCGCCGGCGCTTGCTCGACGAGACCGCGCTCCCCGGCGCTCACCCGCGCCGGCGACGCCGTGCGCGCGGCGCGCGGCGTCGCGCACGGCGGTGGCCCGCCGCGATCTCGATCCGTTCCGCAGGCATTCGGGGCAGTCCGCGTTAGGATCGAGCGACCCCGGCGCGTGACTCGCTGCACCCATGGTGCTCGCCCATGAAGACGTTGCATCGACCCGATCTCTTCTGTTGGTCCACGTTCGACGAGAGCCGAAACGTCGACTTCCACGGCTGGGCCTGGACCCGCGCGGACGGCAACGTCCTCATCGATCCCTTGCCGCTGAGCGCCCACGACGAGGCGCACCTCCGCGAGCTGGGCGGAGCCGCATGGGTGGTGGTCACGAACTCCGATCACACGCGCGCGGCGCGCGAGCTCGCGGCACGCTTCGGCGCGGCCCTCGCGGGACCCGCAGCCGAGCGTGACTCGTTCCCGTTCCCGTGCGATCGCTGGCTCGCCGATGGCGACGAGCTGGTCCCCGGGCTCACCGCGCTCGCGCTCGATGGCTCGAAGACGCCAGGCGAGCTGGCGCTGCTCATCGAGGACACCACGCTCGTGACCGGCGACCTCGTGCGCGCCCATCGCGGCGGACGGCTGATGCTGCTGCCGGATGCGAAGCTCGCCGACAAGGCGCGCGCCGTGGCCTCGGTTCGCGCGCTGGTCGCCGATCATCCCGCCATCGATGCGGTGCTGGTCGGCGACGGATGGCCGGTGTTTCGGGACGGGCAGCAACGACTTCGCGAGCTGGTGGCGTCGCTGCCACCGCTCGAGGCGCGCTCGTGAAGTGGGGGGATCTCAAGGACGCCTTGGGCAAGCTGGCGGGCGGAGCGCGGACGCCCGTCACGAACGCGGCGCCTGCCGCCGGCACCGTCGCAAACCTCGACGCGCTGCGCGAGAGACTGCGCGCCAGCGACGAAGGCACCCGGCTCGCCGCCATCGACGCGCTCGAACGCTTGGCGGCGCTGACGCCGGAGCAACATTGGCCGGTGATCGACCTGCTGGTCGGCTTCGTGCGCGATCGGTGCCCGTATCTGGCCGCGGACGCGAGCGCGGGTCCGGCGCGCGACGTCCAGCGCGTGATCCAGGTCATCGGCCAGCGCCGACATGTGGAGTCCGAGCGGCTCCCGCTCGGACTCTTCCAGGTGGATCTGCGCAACGCCGACTTCAGCGAAGCCCGCCTCGACCGCGCGGATTTCTCGCGTGCTCACCTGGAATCGGCGGACTTCACGGGCGCCAAGCTCGCCGGCGCCAACTTCCAGGAGAGCTTCCTCGACGACGCCCACTTCATGAACGCGACGCTCACCGGCGCGAATTTCCTGGCCGCGGACTTGCGTCGGGCGAACTTCACGGGCGCCACGCTGCGCACGGTGCATCTCGAGGAGGCAAGCCTCGAGGAGGCGGTGCTGGTGGGCGTGCGCCTCGACGGCGCGGTGCTCACGGGCGCCAACCTCGCCGGCGCCCACCTCGAGGGAGCCGATCTGGCCGGCGCCGTGGGACTCACGAGAGAGCAGCTCACCGGCACCACCACCGACGCCCGCACGGTGCTGCCTCATCTGGACTGATGCCTTCGGCCGCCCTACCCGCCGAGATCCTGTGGATCGAGCCGCTCTCCCCGAGCTTTCCCCACTCGTGCAACGCGTACGCGGTCTGGGAGGGCGACGGCACCTGGACGTGGATCGATCCCGGCGCCGCGGGTGACGAGAACCTGGCGCGCACCGAGACCGAGCTCGCGCGCCTCGGGCTGCCGCTGGCGAAGCTCGGCCGCATCCTCGTCACCCATCCGCACGTGGACCATCTCTCCGCCGCGGGCGCGCTCGCGGCCCGCGGGGTGCGGGTGCCCGTGCACTGCCACCCCGACGCCGTCGCGTGCGCCCGCGATCTCGCCACCCTGATCGCGAGCTTCGACTTCGACGTGGCGCTCGCGCGGCTGCCGGACGAACGAGAGCGGACCGAAGCCGTCCTCGAGCGGATGCGCACGATGATCTTCGCGATGCACGCGCCGTTCGTGGCCACCGATCCGCTGCCCACGCTTCACGACGGCGCGGTGATCGCCACCGGTCCCTTCGAGTGGAGGTGCCTCCACACGCCGGGCCACGCCCCGGGCCACGTCGCCTTCCACGAGCACCGCCAGGGATTGCTGGTGAGCGGCGACCTGGTCGGCCCGACACTCGCGTGGCACAGCCCGAGCTCGGGCGGCGCCGCCGGCTACCTCGCGAGCTTGGAGCGCTTGCAAGCGCTCGATCTTCGGGTATTGCTCCCGTCGCACGGCGAGCCCAATCTCGAGCCCACGTCGCACATCACCAAGATGCTGAAGCGCCTCGTCGACCGCGAAAGCCGCCTCCTCGACGTGCTCGCGCGCGGCACCCGTCGCTACGCCTCGCTCTACGACGAGGTGAACGCCGACCCCGATCACATCCGGCTCTTTCCCCTCGCCCCCATGCTCGAAGGGCATCTCGAGCGGCTGGCGGCCCTCGGCGAGATCGTCGAGGACGACGGCGTCTTCTCGCGCACATGAGCCTCACCCCCCGCGAACGCGTGCAGCTCGTGGTGTGGCGCCGCGGCATCGAGCTCGGCTCCGTGGCGCGCACCGCGGCGCGCGGGCTCGAGATGCGCGGGCTCGGCGTCACCACCCACGCGTACGGACCCCATCGCCTCGAGCAACTCGATCGAATCGCCGCCCCCAGCGCAGCCGGCGACGCACCGATCCTCGTCTACGTCCACGGCGGCGGTTGGGTGTGCGGCGTGCGCAGCCTCTATCGCTGCGACCTGGCGCCCTTCGCCCGCGCCGGGCACGTGGTGTTCAACCTGGACTATCCGCTGGCGCCCGAAGCGCCGTTTCCCCGCGCGCTCGAAAGCGTGATCCGCGCCCTCGCGTGGATTCGCGAGCGCGAGCCGGGCGCGGAGCGGGTGGCCCTCGCCGGCGACTCGGCGGGCGGCAACCTGGTGACGATGGCGGCGGCCGTGCTCACCAATCCGGCGCTCTTCGAGCTCGTCGATCCAGCGCTCGCCGATCTCACGCTGCCTGAGATCGACAAGGTCGTGTCGATCTACGGCGTGATGGACCGCTTCACCTGGCTCGAGCACCGCTTTCCAGCGGCGCGGCTCTTCATGACCTGCTACGGCGGCGCCGCCGCGTACGAGCGTGAGGTCCGGCCCGACAACTGCCTCACCCCGCTCGACCTCACCTTCCAGCACCTGCCGCCGATCTTCGTGGTCGCCGCGGGCAGAGATCCGCTCTGCGTGTCGAGCCAGATCTTCCACCAGGCGCTCGCGAGCCGCGGGTTTCCGGTTCGCTACCAGCTCTATCCCGACGAGGCCCACGGCTTCCTCAACATGCCGTGGCGCAAGGCGAGCCATCGCCTCAAGCGCGACATGCTCGCTTTCCTCGCGTCCGCTCCAGCCTAGGGCAAGCGTTCTCGCTGCCGCGCGAAGGGATGGCCGCGGCGAGGCGACGGCGACGCCGCGGCGCAGCGACCGTTCACGAGCGCTTGCGATCGTGAGATGGAGAAACAACCGGGGGCTCGTTTCCGAGCCCCCGGTCCGTGATTCTCCGTCGGCTGTGCCGAGGATCGTTCGCGCGGGCTACGGCCGCGTGCAGCCGCCGGGCGTTGCCGTGTTGCAATCGTCGTCGAGGCCGTTGCGCGGGATCTCCGTCGCACCGGGATTCACGGCGGCGTTGCCGTCGTCGCAGTCTGCAGCTGCGCCGTTCGGACACGTGGCATCACCCGGGTTGCCGTAGCCGTCACCATCGTTGTCGACGCAGGTGACGTCCGGCGTGCCGGGATTGCAGTCGTCGTCGAGGCCGTTGCCAGGCACCTCGACGGCGCCGGGATTCACCGCGGCATTGCCGTCGTTGCAATCGGTGGCGCCGCCCGCCGGGCAGCTCGCGTCGCCGGGGTCGCCGTAGCCGTCACCATCGTTGTCGACGCAGGTGACGTCCGGCGTGCCCGGGTTGCAGTCGTCGTCGAGGCCGTTGCCCGGCACTTCCACGGCGCCGGGATTCACCGCGGCATTGCCGTCGTTGCAGTCGGTGGCGGCGCCGTTGGAACACGCCGCACTTCCGGGATTGCCGTAGCCGTCGCCGTCGTTGTCGACGCAGGTGTTGCCGATCGGCGTGTAGAGCACCGACTGGGCGTTGGTGAGCGTCGCGGCGTTGTTGTGGGGCGCGAGGTGGAAACGGAGGTTGCCGCCCTCGCCGATGCCGACCGTGGGCGTGAGGCCGGTGTTGCCGGAACCGTAGTTGAAACGAATCGTGCCGTCGGCGTTGAGGATGGTTTCGAAGTTGACGGGCGCCGAACCCGAGTAGGTCTGCCCGACCCAGCGAAACACGACGCTCGAAGCCGAGGCCGTGATGTAGATGTCCTCGCCGGCCTGCGCGCTCGAATCGGTGCGCAGATCATCCCACAGCGCCGCGACGATCGGGCGCGCCTGGAGGTCGGCGTCCGCGTTGGTGTAGTCGGTGTTCGAGCCCTGGAAGTCGAGGATGCCGTTCGAGCACACCCACACGCTGGTGCGGCTGGTGCCGAAGTAGTCGAACGCGAACGGCAGCGTGTACGACCAGCACGAGTCGTCGGCGTGCCAGCCCTGCGCCGTGCCGCCGCCCAGGAGCTGCTGCGAGGTGAGCGACTGGGTGTAGTAGGGCACGATGACCGTGAAGTTGACCGCGTTGCTGGCGCCCGCGGAAGTGGTCACGACCACCGGATTGGCGCCGGGATTGAGGCCGTTCGGCGCCGTCGCGGTGATCGCGCTGTCCGACCACGAGCCCACGGCGGCGGTGATGCCGTTGAAGGTGACCGAGCCGGTGCCCTGGCTCGCGCCGAAGCTCGCACCCGAGATCACGACCGTGTCGCCCGATGCGCCGGCGGTCGGCGACAGGTAGTAGACGTGCGGTCCGAGAACGCTCGCCGTGAGCGCTTGATAGGCGTTGATGCGGCCGCCCGTGAGCACCTTCCCGGCGAGGCCCGGCTTCGAGTCGGTCGTGAGCAGGATGCGGCTCTTGACCTCGGCGGCGGTCAAGCTCGGGGTCTGCGACCAGAGCAGCGCCGCCAATCCGGAGACGTGAGGTGTGGCCATCGAGGTCCCGGAGATCGTGCCGTAGCTTCCCTGGCTGATCGGGTACGTGCTCAGGATGTTGACGCCCGGAGCCGCGACGTCGACCGTGGTGGCGCCGTAGCTCGAGAACGAGGCGAGCGCGTCGTTGTGGTCGGTGGCGGCCACGGCGATCACGTTCGCGTTCGGGTAGTTCGATGGGTAATTGGGGACCGAGTCGTTGTTCGACGCGGCGTTCCCGGCCGCCGCGATGAACAGGATGCCGGCGTTCTCGGCGGCGGTGAGCGCGTCTTGAAAGCTCTGGTCGTAGCCGCCGCCACCCCACGAGTTGCTGGTGAGCTTCACGCCGTGGGACGTCGTGTACTGCATGCATTCGGTGGCGTCGGCGATCGAGCCCGAGCCGCCCGAGTTCAGGAACTTGCAGGGCAGGATCTTCACGTTCCACGCGACACCGACCACGCCGACGCCGTTGTTGCCGACGGCGCCGATGGTGCCGGCGGTGTGCGTGCCGTGATAGTGGTCGTCCATCGGATCACCGCTGCCGGTGATCGCGTTGATGCCGTGGACGTCGTCGACGTAGCCATCGCCCTCGTCGTCGATGCCGTTGCCGGCGATCTCGCCCGGGTTGGTCCAGACGTTCGCGGCGAGGTCCGGGTGGTTGTAGTCGAGGCCGGTGTCGATGTCTCCCACCAGCACCGTGCTCGACCCGGTGGTGATGTTCCACGCCTCCGGCGCGTCGATGTCCGCATCGGCGGTGCCGCCCGTCTGTCCGGTGTTGTTGAGCCCGTAGAGCTGCGAATAGCTGGGGTCGTTGGGAGTCGCGAGGATGTGGACGATGTGGTTCGGCTCGGCGTACTGGACGAGCGGGTTCTTGCTGAGCGACGCGATCGACGCCTCGGTGTCCTTGACCTTGAGCCGATGGACGTCGTTGATCCAGTAGTGCTTCACGACGCTGGCGCCTTCGGCTGCGAGCACGGACTGGATCTGGTTCGCCTGGGTGCCGGACTTGAAGCGCACCAGCACCTCACCGGGCACGTACTCCGGCGCCGCCGACTTGGCGCTCGCCAGGCTCGCCAAGGCCGTCGTCAGCAACACCACCACCCAAGACCAACACGCTCGTCTTCCATGACGGATCATGCGCCCCTCCCCTTCGATTGTGAGCGGATTCTCGCGACGGTGCGACTCGACGATGCTACGCCCCGGTGACGAACGGGGTCAATCCAGCAACCGTCGAGTGGCGCAATTCCGCGGCGGCACGGCCCATCCAACACCAGTTCGAGGGCCGCGCTTGCCGCGGCGTGCCGCTGTCGTTATTGTAAAAATATGCAAGAACTGCCAACCCAATGCCCCGCGGAAGCTGCTGGGAAGACCTGCTGCATCGAGCACTTTCGCGAGACCCTGCAAGTGCTCGGCAAGCGGATGACCGATGAGCGGCGCGTGCTCATGCGGGCCATCTGCTCGATCGAAGGCCATTTTCGACCGGAAGACCTGGAACAGATCCTGCTAGCGAACGGGTACTCGATCTCGCTGCCGACCATCTACCGGAACCTGCCGGTGCTGATCGAGGCGGGGATCATCCGGCGCACCGACGCGCAGGACGCGCAAGAGGGAAGCCAGTACGAGCACATCTGGGGTCACGAGCACCACGATCACCTGGTCTGCGTACGTTGCCGAAAGCTCATCGAATTCCAGTATCCGGCCATCGACGCACTCCAGGAAGTCGTCGCGCGCGAGCACGGATTCGACCTCATCAACCATCGCCTCGAGCTGCTGGGAGTGTGCGCCGATTGCCGGGCGGCGATCTGACGGCGCGGCGTAGGTCCTCGGAAAGGTCTTGAGAATGAGTGTCAAATCGAGTCTCGATGGTCACGCCACCCTCGATCAGATCGCTGCCGGGCAGACCGCGATCGTGATCCAGATCGGCGAGTCGAGCGAGGTGCGCGAGCACCTGGCGGCGCGTGGAATCGGGCCGGGCGTACCCGTAAAAGTCCTCAAGACCGGCGACCCCCTGCTGGTCGCCGTCGACCAATCGCGCTGGGCGATCGGCCGACTCCACGCCCGCGCGGTCGCCGTGGTCCCCGACGGACACGAGCCATGACGCCACTCTCCGAGCTCTCCCCGGGCCAGAGCGGCACCATCGCGGGCTTCCGCGACTACGGCCCCCTCGTCCAGCGGATGATGAGCCTGGGCGTTTTGGAAGGGAACGAGGTCAAGGTGATCCGCCTCGCTCCTGCCGGCGACCCGATCCAAGTCGAGGTGCTCGGCTACTCGCTCTCGCTCCGGCGCAGCGAGGCGGCCCTGATCGACATCGAGAACGTGCGATGACGGCCCCCGCAACCACTCCCGCGGCGACGCCGCACCCGCCGATGCCGCCCGCCCACGCGAGCACGACCGCGCGGCGCGCGACCGTCGTCGTGATCGGCAACCCGAACACCGGCAAGAGCACCATCTTCACCGCGCTCACCGGCGTTCGCCAGAAGGTGGCGAACTATCCGGGCGTCACCGTCGAGAAGCGCTCCGGACACCTGAGCATCGGCGACGTCGAGATCGAGCTGGTCGACCTGCCCGGCACCTACTCACTCGCGGCGCACAGCCCGGACGAGATGGTGACCGTGGACGTCCTCTTCGGCGGGCTTGCGGGGATGGCGCACCCGGACGCCGTGCTGGTGGTGGCCGACGCGTCGAACCTGCGTCGCAATCTCTACCTGGCGAGCCAGGTGCTCGAGCTCGGCGTGCCGGTGGTGGTCGCGCTCAACATGGTGGACGTGGCCAAGGCGCGCGGCATCGAGATCGACGCGACGGCGCTGGGCGCGCGGCTCGGCGCCACCGTGGTCCCCATGGTCGCGAGCCACGATCAGGGGCTCGACGAGCTGCGCGCGGCGCTGGCGGCGGTGGCGAGCGGGCGAGTCGGCTCGCCCGGCGTCCACGTTCTCCCCGAGCTCGTCGAGCAGGCCGAGCGCATCCGCGCCCAGGTCGTCGCGAATGGCCATGCGGTGAAGCGCTACGAGATCGAGCGCGGGCTGATCGACGCCGGCGCGTTCGCCGAGACGCGCCTCATCGAGCGTGCCGGCGAGGGGTTGCGCGCCGAGCTCGAGGCCACGCGGGCGGCGCTCGGCGGCGGCCGGCCGCTGGCGGCGCTCGAGGCGCAGCGACGCTACGGCTGGATCGCGCGCCAGCTCGACGGTGTCGAGCGCCGCGCGCCGGCGCCGCGCACGTGGACCGATCGCATCGACGCCATCATCACCCACAAAGTCTGGGGCTCGCTGGTCTTCATCGGCGTCATGGGCGCCGTCTTCCAGTCGGTGTTCTCGTGGGCGACGCCGCTCATGGACGTCATCGACGGCGCGTTCAAGGACCTCGCCACGGCGGTCGGCGCAGCGCTGCCGCCGGGAGCGCTGGCGAGCCTCGTCACCGATGGCGCGATCGCGGGCGTCGGCAGCGTGCTCGTCTTCCTGCCGCAGATCCTGATCCTGTTTCTCTTCATCGGGATCCTCGAGGACTCCGGGTACATGTCGCGCGCCGCGTTCCTGATGGATCGGGTGATGCGATTCTCGGGGCTCTCCGGCCAGTCGTTCATCCCCATGCTGTCGAGCTTCGCCTGCGCCGTGCCGGGGATCATGGCCACGCGCGTGATCGCCGACCGTCGCGACCGCTTCGCGACCATCCTGGTGGCGCCGCTGATGTCCTGCTCGGCGCGCCTTCCCGTCTACACGGTGCTGATCGCGGCGTTCATCCCACACCGGCATTTCCTGGGAGGCTGGCTCGGCCTGCAGGGGCTCGTGATGCTGAGCCTCTACCTGCTCGGCATCGTGCTCGCGGTGGTCGCCGCGTCGCTCTTCAAGCGCACCGTGCTCAAGGGGCCCACTCCCACGTTCTTGATGGAGCTTCCCGCCTACAAATGGCCGCGGCCGCGTGCGATGGCGCTGCGCCTCCTGGAGCGCGCCAAGGTGTTCGTGCTGCGCGCGGGCACCGTGATCTTCTCGGTCAGCGTCGTGGTGTGGGCGCTCTCGTATTTCCCGCGCTCGCCGTCGATCCACGCGGACTTCGAGGCCCGGCGCGTCGCGGCGACCGCCGAGAACGCCGCCGGCGAGGCGCGCGAGCGAGCGCTCGCCGCGCTCGACGCTGCCGAGGACGCGACGTATCTCGAGCAGAGCGTGTTCGGGCGAATCGGGCATGCCATCGAGCCCGTGTTCCGGCCGCTCGGCTGGGATTGGCGGGTGGCGATGGCCGCGATCGCCTCCTTCCCGGCGCGCGAGGTGGTGATCTCGGTGCTCGGCACCACCTACGCGCTCGGCAAGGACGTCGACGAGGGCTCGGACACGCTGCGCACGGCGTTGCAGCAAGCGCGCTGGCCAGACGGGCGGCCCGTCTTCACCGCCGCGTCCGCGCTGGGGCTCATGGTCTTCTTCGCGCTCTGCCTGCAATGCGCCGCCACCGTCGCGACCATCCGACGCGAGACGCAGTCGTGGAAGTGGCCCGCGTTCGCATGGACGTACATGACCGTGCTCGCCTACCTCGGCGCGCTGCTGACCTACCAGATCGGCTCGCGGCTGGCGGCGAGCTGAGGAGCACCCCGTGGCTGGGCAGGAATGGATCGCGTTGGGCGTCGTGGTCGGCGTGGTGGCGCTGCAGTGCTGGTCGATGGTGCGCCACCGCCGCGACGCGCGACGATCGCCAGGCGCTTGCGGCAGCTGCTCCGCGTGCCCGGGCGATTCCGCAGCCGCGCGGCCTTCGATCCCGCGGACCGTCGGCGGTGCCTGCCACTGACCGCGGCCGAGCCCGCGGCGCGCTCCTGACGTGCCTCGTCGCCGCCTGCGCGCCGACGAGCGCGCCGATGACGCTGGCACAGGTTCGCGAGATCGTGATCGGACGAACCACGCGCGCGGAGCTGGTGGCAGCGCTCGGCCCGCCCGCCGAGACGCGCGACGACACCCTGATCTGGAGCGAGTCGCGCCGACCCTGGCTCGGCCCGGCGCGGACGCGCCAGCTGACGATCCGGCTCGACGCCGCGGGCCGCGTGAAGACCTACGAGCTCGAGAGCGACTTTCCCGGCGATTCCACGGAACCCGAGAGCGGGATCGCCGTCAAACCGGATCGCCCTTCGGGTGATTGAACGCCTGGTTGAAGCGCCCGGCGAGCTGCTCGGCGACGGGATACACCGCGCGCTGGAGCCGGTGCGGCACGAAATACTGCGGCCACAAGAGCCGCTTCCAGCGGGCGCGAGCTCGCGGGGTCACGGCGTGGCGGCGGATTCGCGCCACCGCCGCGGGCTCGAGGGGGGTGGCACCTTCCACCAGGCGATACGTGGGCTCGCTCCCGCCCGAGGCGAGGCCGAGGTGCGCGACGCCTCGCCACGGATAGTCGAGCACGTCGCACCAGAAGCGATCTCCGCTCGCGACGTCGCGGTGCGCGACCACCCGGTCGATCCGCACCGGCACCGTGAAGTGAGGGCCGAGGCCGGAGCCGAGAAAGCTGCCGCCGCCCAGGGAGAGCGCCGGCCGCACGAGCCGCGCCGCGGCGGCGACCACGCGATCGAGGACGTCCGCGCGACGGTGAAAGTCGCCCTTGGTGGAGGAGTAGAGCGCGCCGTAGAGATTCTTGGTCGCCGCGGTGATTCCGCACTCCCAGTGGTATTTCGGCGCATAGGCATTGATCACGAGCACGTTGGGATCGAGCAACGTCGTCGGCACGTCGAGCGGTGCCGCGAGCCCAGCGACGCTCACCCGCGCACGCTCGCCGCGGCTCAGGCTCTCGAAGCTCGCTCCTTCCTCCAGCAACAGCTCGTCGTAGCCACGCGCCTTGAGCAAGCGCGTGTCGGCTCGGCAAGCGCGCTGGTCGCCCTCGGCCACCACCGCCACGCCGCCACGCGCCCTCACCCAGCGGATGAGACCACGGACGAGATCCGGATCGGTGAAGGAACCCGGGCAACCGGGCAGGCCACCGCCCAGGTTCACCTTGATCAGGACCCGCTGTCCCTCGCGCACGAGGGCGGCGGCGTCGAGCGCAGCGAGCGCCCGCTCGACGGCCTCGTGGGGCGCCAGCGCCGAGAACGGTCCGCACCACAGCCGCGGGTCGTCGCGGCCCGCGGGGCTCTCGACTTCCTTCCCTTCCCATTGACCGCGCTTGCGCTCGAGGTCCACCCACGGCACCAGCGCGCGGCCGTATTCCTCACGCAGTCCCTTCTCGGCTTCGTCTCTGGCCATCGTGTCGGGCTCCCTCTATATGAGATAGCACCGCTCGCGCGACGAGCGGTGCCCCTTTCCACCCTCTCGCTCGGCTGCCAGCGGCGACGCGCGGCGCGCCGCTCGGAGCCTCCGATGCTCGATCCCCGGTTCCGCCTCTTCGCCGAGGAGCTCGCCGAGCTCGCCGGCGACGTCATCCGCCGCTACTACCGATCGAGCGTCCAGGTACACGAGAAATCCGACGCGACTCCCGTGACGCAGGCCGACCGCGAGGCCGAAGCGGTCATGCGCGATCGGATCGTGCAGTGCTTTCCCGACCACGGCGTGCTCGGCGAGGAGCACGGCGAGGTCAACCCGGGCGCCGACTATCGCTGGGTCCTCGATCCGGTCGACGGCACCAAGAGCTTCGTCCTCGGCATCCCGATGTTCGTGACGCTGATCGCGCTGGAATACCGTGGGCAACCGATCCTGGGCGTCATCGACCAACCCGTGCTGCGCGAACGGGTGATCGGCGACGGCCGCGAGACGCGGCTCAACGGGCGTCCGGTCCGCGCCCGGCCTTGCGGCGCGCTCGAGAACGCGTATCTCCTCGCGACCGATCCGCTGCTCGTCGAGAAGCACTTCGGCACCCGCGGCTTCGACCGTCTCACCCACGCCGTCAAATGCTTCCGCGCCATCGGCGACGGCTACTCCTACGGGCTGCTCGCTGCAGGCTTCGCCGACGTCGTGCTGGATCCGATCATGAACCCGTGGGACGTGGCGGCGCTGATTCCCGTGGTGCGGGGTGCCGGCGCGGTGATCAGCGACTGGCACGGCGACGATCCGGTGGGCAAGGCAAGCACCGTCGCGGCGAGCGCCGCGATCCATCCGCGCGTGATCGAGATCCTGAACCGCCCCTGACGGGCGCGCGATCCCACGCTCAACCTTCCGCGAATCGCGCCGCGACGCTGCGCACCAGCTCGGGAAGGAGCTCGACGCAGTCGCCTTCCAGACGCACCGTCGCGACGTCGTCGTGCGCCGTCGGACCGCGGTTCACGATCACGTAGGGCGCGCCGCGCCGACGCGCGGCCAACGGCACCAGCGCCGCCGGCTGCACCTCCAGCGTCGAGCCGACCGCCAGCACCGCGTCGGCTCGCTCGGCGGCGGCGAACGCGCGCTGGGTCTCGCGCTCGGGCATGGATTGCCCGAACGAGATGGTGGCGCTCTTCACCAAGCCGCCGCAGCCACACCGCGGCGCCCGGCGCGTGCGCCGGAACTCCTCCATCCACGGCCCGGGCTCGCTGCGCGCGCCGCAGCTCAGGCATTCGATCCAGCGATTGGTGCCGTGGATCTCCACGACGCGATCGCCGCGGCTTCCCGCATCCTGGTGCAGGCCGTCGATGTTCTGCGTCACCAGCAGCTCCACCCGTCCCTGCCGCTCGAGCTCGACGATCGCGTGATGCGCGGCGTTCGGGCGCGCATCGCGGAACTGGTCCCAGGACTCGAGCTTGAAATCCCAATGCTCGGCGCGCGCCTCCTCCGAGGCGAGGAAGTCCTGGAAGTAGACCGGCTTGCGTCGTTTCCACACGCCGTTCGGCCCGCGGAAATCCGCGATGCCGGAACCGGTCGAGATTCCCGCGCCGGTGAACACCAAGAGGCGGCGCGCCCGCGCCAGCACGTCCGCTGCACGCTCGAGATCCGAGTCGCTCATCGTCGCCTTCTCCGCGTGGACGGCCACGGATCTCACCGTCGCGCCACGCGACGGCGCGAGGCGCGACTCGACCCGCTCCCGTCTGCTACCGTTTCGCCCTCACGCGCCATGAATCGAAACAGCCCGTCCGCCTCGCCCGTCGAGACCCATTACGCCGAGTTCTTCGGCGCCATCGCCGACATGGCGCCAGGGCTTCTGCACCTGCACTACGGCGTCTGCGATTCCGCACCCACCACACCGTGGCACGCGTTTCGCGCGCTGGCTCACGGCCCCGCCGCGCTCCTCGACGCCCTCTGGGACGCCGGCGAGGTGGCGCGGCTGCCGGCGGGAGCGCGCGGCCTCGATCTCGGCTGCGGGTTGGGCGGCACCTCGAGCGAGCTGGCGAGGCGATTCGGCCTGCGCATGGCGGCGATGGATCGCACGCGCTCGCAAGCGCGCCGCGCCCACCAGCGTCTGCGCCGACTGCCCCACGGCGATCGGGTCGCGGTGGCACAGGCGAGCGGAGTCGCCCTGCCCTTCGCGTCCCGCGCGTTCCAGCTGGCGGTGACCATCGAGGTGCTCTTCCATGTCGCCGACAAGCCCGCGGTCTTCGCCGAGGTGGCGCGCGTCCTCGCGCCAGGCGGCTGCTGGCTGATCGTCGACCAGGAGAACCACGATGCCGGCAACGGCCTGAGCGAGCTCTTCCACTTCGCCGAGCGGGGCGACATCGAGCGCTTGGGCGCCCGCGTCGGCCTCGCGCTCGCGCGCGAGGTGGACCTCTCGCCGGGCGTGGCGCGCTGGATGGGGCTCTACGCCCGCATGGCCGCGCCAGCGTGGCAAGCGGCGCTGGTGCCGCTGGCGCTGGCGCGCGGTGGCCCGGCGCTGGCTCGGCGATACCTGCGCGGGATCCGCACCTACGAGCAGCTGGTGCTCGAGAACGCCGCACGCAGTGGGCTCGTCGCCCCCGACGCCAGCGCCCGCGGCGCGATCCGGCGTCTCAGGCTTCACACCCAGCGCTGCCTGGAGGACGGCAGCGTGGCCTACAAGATCTGGGTGCTGCGCCGGGACGGCGCGAGCTGACGAGCGCGCCCGGCGCCGGCGCCCCCGACCGGATTCGTCATGCGGCGAGCGAAGCCGCGCGTGGCGGGGCGCTCGGATAGCGCGCGGCGATCTGGGCCGCGAAGCGCGCGTCGACCCAGCGATGGGCGAGCGCGAACAGTCGGTGCAGGCGCGGGTGGCTTTCCACCAGATGCTGCTGGTAGGCGAGCAACGGCTCGCGCTCGGAGAGCTCGTACTCGGGCGTGCCGTCGAAGAAGAGCGGCGCCCACAGGCTCAGTCGCTCGCGCCGTGCGCGGTCGTCGAGGGCCTCGAGGAGGTCCATCGCCTCGCGCGCGTCCATCGTCGCGTGGCGGAAGAACGGCTGGTTGGTGCGACCATCGTTCCAGTCCTCGAGCGCGAAGCGCGCGCGCGATTCCGGGCTCAGCAGCGGCACGCCCTCCATGCGCGTGTTGAGCAGCGCGAGCAGGTAGAAATCGGGGCGCGTGCGCTCCAGAAACCGATACGTCTCCTCGATCGTGGCGCGGGTCTCGCCCGGAAAGCCGAGCACCAGCGTCACGATGGTCGACACGCCGAGCTCGCGACACGCGAGCAGCGCCTGCGCGTTCTTCTCGACCGTCTGCCGCTTGTTCATCGCGTCGAGGATCGCCTGGCTGCCCGACTCGGCGCCGATGTGGACCTGCGCCAGCCCCGCGTCGCGCATCCGCGGCAGCAGATCGTCCGTCACGAGGTCGTCGCCGCGCGCGTAGCAGATCCATCGCACGCGCAACCGGCGGCGCTCGATCTCGTCGCAGAGCTCGCGAATCCGCGAGCGCGGCACGGTGAAGAGCGAATCGAAGCAGCTCACCACCTCGACACCGAGCTCCTTCACGTAGCGTTCCCATTCGTCGGCGATGCGCTTGGCGCTCTTGATCCGAAACGACGTGTCGTCGAACAGGAACGGGAAGTTGCAGAACTCGCACCGATACGGGCAGCCGCGCACCGATTCGTAGCGAACCATCCGCAGCCGCCGCCCGCCGCGCCGTGCCCACCCGGCCCAGTCGGCGCTGGGCAGCGCGTCGAGGCTTCGTCCTTCCGGTCGGTGCGCGCGCACCACCAGGCAGCCAGCGCGCGATTCCACCGCATACGCTTCGGAGGGCGGGAACGCGCGGTAGCCCGAGCGAATCCACGCCGCCAGCGCGGGCACCAGGACCTCTCCGTACCCCACCGCGAGCACGTCGACTCCGGCCAGCGGCTGCCAGCGGCCGTGCAGCAACCCCACGAGCGCGCCGCCCAGCACCACGCGCACGCCCGGTCGCGCCACCAGCCGCACCAGGGGCTCGAGCTCGCTCAGATCGCGAATGAGCGTGGTCGAGACGAGCACGCAAGCGTGCTCGGCCAGCAACCGCTCGCGGGTGTCCGCGTTCGCGAAGAGCTCGCTCAGCGTGACGCTGGTGGTCGCGAGTCCCTCGGCCTCGAGAAGCCCGGCGAGCACGACCTCGGTGAGCGTCGGCGTCTCGGCCTCCAGGCGCTTGGCGAAGAATCGTTCCACGTCCGGGCACCACGCGGCGTCGCGCGGCAGCGCGCGCTGCGCGAGCGCGTGCGTCAGGAAGAGCTCGATGGGCGTGAGCTTGACCTTGAGGTCGAGCAGGCTGCGCGAGCTCGCGACGTATTGCGCGCGCTGCTTGCGGAGCTCGGCCCACACCGACGCGTGCGATCCCGCGATCAGCGAGCCGGTCACCAGCAGCACGCGTTGGTCCCGAGCGGTCATGGCGTGGTCCGGGCCGCGGATGGCGGTGGTCAGGACGCCTGCGGTCCCGACACCAGGCGGCCGTCGGAGAGAACGTAGCGAGTGGAAGTGCGCTCGACCACACGCGGATCGTGGGTGGCGACGAGGAACGTGGTGCCGTGGCGCTGGTTGAGGGCCGCCATGGTGTCGAGCAACGCCAAGCCGGTGGTGTGGTCGAGATTCGCCGTGGGCTCGTCGCCGAGGACGATCGGCGGCTCCTTCACCAGCGCCCGCGCCACCGCGACGCGCTGCTGCTCGCCTCCCGAGAGCTCCGTCGGTCGCGCCGCCGCTCGATGCGCGACGCCCAGCTCGTCGAGCCAGCGCCGCGCGCGCTCGGCGCGCTCCCGCGACGCGATCCCGAGGAGCGCCAGCGGCAGCTCGACGTTCTCCTGCGCGGTCAGCACGTCGATGAGGTTGTAGCTCTGGAAGACGAAGCCGATGGAACGCTTGCGGAACAGGGCGCGCGCCGCTGCGCCGAGCGCCGAGACCTCCGCGCTTCCGACCCGCACCGAGCCGGCGTCCGGCCGATCGAGCCCGCCGATCAGGTTGAGCAACGTCGTCTTGCCCGAGCCCGAGGGCCCGACCAGCGCCGCGAACGAGCCTGGCTCCACCGCGAAGCTCACGTCGTCGACCACGCGTGCGCCGCCGTAGCTCCGCACCACGCCGCGAACCTCGATTCTCGCGCTCCGTCCGCCGTCGCTCACGTGCATCCTCCTTCGCGTCGTCAGCGATGGCGCAGCGCCGCGACCGGCTCGAGACGCCACGCACGCCACGCCGGCAGCACCGCCGCGATCAGGCCCGCACCGAGCACCACCGACGCGGCGATCACCACCTGACTCGCCTCGAAGCGCCCGCGCACCCCATCGCCGATCGAGAAGCCGCCCACCGAGAACGCCGCCGCGGCGTCGAGGCCGGGGATGCCGGCGCGCGTGAGATGGATGGCCACCGCGGCGCCGAGCACCGCACCCATCAGCACGCCGATCCCCAGCAGCCACGCCGCCTGCGCGAGCACCAGACCCACGAGCGCGCGCGGGCTCGCGCCGAGAGCTCCCACCGTGCCCAGATCGCGCAGCCGTTCCTCGAGGCCGAGCCACAGGATGTCGGCGACCGCGAGCGCCACCAACAGCACCTCCAGCACCAGGAAGACCCGGTACACCGCGACGTTCACGTTGACGTAGTCGACGATCGCCGGCGACACGGAGGTCCACGGCTCCGCGAAGAGCGCGGGCGTGCCGGGAAGCCCTGCACCGACTCGCGATACCGCTGCGGGTAGGTGCTCGAGCGAGCGTTCGGCGGGCGGCAACGCCAGCGCCACCTCGTGGACCAAGCCGTGCGCGTCGAGCAGGGTCTCGGCGAGTCCGCGCGGCGCGAGCACCACGAACGCCTCGACGTCGCGGGAGGCCGCGCGGAAAAGACCCGCGACCCGCGCTCGCGCTCCGCGCGGCAAGCCGAAGCGATCCCTGGCGACCAGCTCCAGCAGGTCGCCGGGATGCAAGCCCAAGGCTTCCGCCTGGACGGAGCTGAGCAGCACCGGCGCGGGTTCGTCGCCGCCCGCTGGCGCGCGCTCGAGCGCATCGAGCTCCGCCACGTCGGGCGAGAGCCGCGCCTCGGCGGCGGCGTCGATGCCGTAGAGAAACGCAGCGCGCTCCGAGCCCTCGGCGCCAACCAGCACCGGCACGATCACGCGCGTGGTGACGCGCGCGCCACTTCCGAGCGTGGCGGCGAGCCGAGCCAGCGCAGGCTCGGGATCGAAGACGTCGGCGGTGCGGCGCGACGCGACGTCGCGACTCGAGGTGATGATCACGTCGCCGAGCAGCGTGCCGGTGGCCCGATCGAAGAGATACTCGGCGAACCCCGCGAGCGCGGCGAGCACGATCGCCACCACCGCGGTGCCGATCGCCACCGAGGCGATCGCCAGGCAGGCGCGCTTCGGCCGGCCCCACACCAGCCGCCACGCGAGCCCCAGCAACGCCGTCGCCTCCGTCATGCCGCGCGCAACGCTTCCACCGGATCGAGGGTCGCGATGCGGCGCGCCGGCCACCATCCCGCAGCCGGCCCGACCACCAGCGCGAGCACCGTGCCGAGCGCGACCTCGGCGGGGCCGATGTAGGCACGGATGATCGGCGGCATCACCTGCCCCGCGACCTCGAGCGTCTTGGCGGACGCCGAGAAGTCGAGGCCATGGTGCGCGAGAAACCACGAGACCGGCACGCTCAGCACGATCCCGGCGAGCGCACCGAGCGCACTCGTGATCCACGCCTCGAGCTGGATCAGCCAATCGAGATCGCGCGGCTCGAGGCCGAGCGCGGTGAGCACGCCCAGCTCGCGGGTTCGATCGATGATACCGAGCACGAAGGTGTTCGCGACCCCGATGGTCTGCACGATCACCAGGATCGCCACCAGCAGATACACCGCGCGCCGCTGGACCTCGGTGATCCCTTCGACGTCGGGCGCGGTGTCTCGCCACGACACCACGGTGAGCGACGCATCGCGAAGCGCGCCCTTCACCAGCGACAACCGCCCCAGCACCTCCTCGGCGGAGAGCGCTCGGTCGAGCTCGATGCCCCACGCGGTCACGCACCGTTCGCCGACGAGCGCTTGCAGGTCCTCGAGCGCGAGCGCCACGGTGAAACGATCGCCGGGTCCGCCGTCGCCGCGCGCTGCCGGCGCCAGCGTCGCCGCCACGGCGATCTCTCCGCCGCGCGCATCGCGAAGCCGGAGGCGCGTCCGGCCACCGCGATCCACACCCAGCCGCGCCGCCAGCTCCGGTGAGACACGGCCTGCGACCGCGGCGGGCCGCGCTGCAGCGCCGCTCGCGGGCGTGGCGCGGAACCCGACGCGCGTCGCCTCCAGCCGAACCGGCGCCTGATCGCGCGGGCCCTCCACCAGCGCGGGCCATTCCAGGATCGCCGTCCAGCGCGCGCCGAAGCTCGCCGCCCGCGTCGCATCGAGGGGTGCTGGCTCCTCGGGAAAGCGCAAGCGCGGATCTCGGGAGCGATGGTGCCCCGGCCGTTCGACTCGCCCGAGCCCGTGGGCGGCATCGCTGGTCAAGCCGAGCAAGGTCTCGTGGCTCCAGCGCTGCAAGCCGAGCGAGAGCGCCACCGCCACCACGCCGAGCGCGTTGGCGACGACCAGCACTCCCGTCCGGCGCCGGTGCGCGAGCACGCCGCGCCACGCCACGCCAGCGAGCGCGGCGAACGGCAGCCGGCGCACGCGGACCGTCTCGTCAGAGGTAGCGACGGACATGCCGGCGATATTCCTCGTGCGCCGCGCCGAAGCGCGCCGCCAGCGAACGATCCTCCTCGGCAGCGAGCTGGTGGAATCCCGCGACCAGCAGCAGCACGCAGAGCGCGCACGCGAGGCTCGGATTCCAGAGCCATTCGCCGAGCAGGAACACGATGGAGCTCACGTAGACGGGATGGCGCGAGCGGGCGAAGGGGCCGCGAGTCACGAGGTCGACGGGCGCGAGCGGGCCAGTTTCCTCCAGGCCGACGCGCAACGCACGCCCCATCGCGAGCTGCGATCCGACCATGCCGAGATGGCCGACCACGGCGATCGCCCATCCCACTGCCGCCGGCGGGGCGACCAGGGGACGGCCGAGCGGCGAGGCCCCAAACGCCGGGCTCGTGAAATGGGCGACCACCGCGCTCGCCCATGCGAGCGAGACCACGCCCATCGCGGCCTGGATCCGGCGGTGGCGCGAGGCCCGCGGCCGGCGCCACCGCGCGTGCGGAAACGCGCCGAAGCGCAGTCGGTACACCAGGCTCGTGCCGAGAAATCCGGCGAACACGTGCCAGACGACGAACGCCAGCTCGAGGCGCGCGAGAAGGTCCATGCCGGTCGTGAGGGGCCCGCCGCAACGCCACCGCAGGCCCGCGCAAGGATGGGGGATCGACGTCGGGGTCTCAAGCGATCCCACCGCACACCGTCACGCGCGCCGAAGACGACGTGGCGTTGGCGAGCGCTCACGGCGCGGGGTACCATCGACCGGTCGACCCTCGCTCGGGTCGGCGAAGGGAGATTCGATGCGTCTCGCCCTGATCTCGCCGAAAGGACCGCTCTACCGGCACCGCGGCGGCATCTTCAAGAAGTCGTTGCGCTACGCGCCGTTGACGCTGGTCACGCTGTCGGCGCTCGTGCCCGACGACGTCTCCGCGGAGATCACGATCATCGACGAAGGCATCGAGGACGTTCCGCTCGATCTCGAGGCGGACCTCATCGGCATGACCGTGATCACGGGCTCGTCGCCGCGCGCCTACGAGCTGGCCGACCATTTCCGCGGCCGCGGCATCCCGGTGGTGCTGGGCGGCCCGCACGTGACGCTCGTCCCCGAGGACGCGGAGCCGCACGCGGACGCGATCGTCACCGGCTACGCCGAGGACACCTGGCCCCAGCTGCTGCGCGACTTCGCCGCCGGGCGGATGGCGCCGCGATACACGCAAGCGGCGGACTTCCAGCTCACCCACGAGAACCTGCGCTTCCCGCGACGCGAGCTGCACAAGAGCAAGAACTACATCACCACCGCCGTGGTCGAGGCCACCCGCGGCTGCATCCACGACTGCGATTTCTGCGTGGTCCCCTCGGCGTGGGGCCGCCGCCCCTTCGAGAAGCCCGTCGAGCACGTCGTCGAGGACGTGCGGCGCACCCGCGCCCGCCACGTGATCTTCATCGACCTCAACCTCATCTCGCATCCCGATTACGCGAAGGAGCTCTTCGCGGCGCTGATCCCGCTCGGCATCCGCTGGTACGGCCTGTCGACGACGCGCATCACGCGCGACCCGGAGTTGCTCGACCTCACGGTCCGCAGCGGTTGCAGGGGGCTCTTGCTCGGCTTCGAGACGCTCTCCCACGACAACCTGCGCTCGAGCAAGAAGGGCTTCAACGACCCGCGGAACTACAAGGACATCGTGAAGAAGCTCCACGAGCGCGGCATCTCGATCAACGGCACGTTCGTGTTCGGGCTGGACGAGGATACGCCCGAGATCTTCCAGCGCACGGCGGAGTTCGTGATCGACGCCGCGATCGACCTGCCGCGCTTCGCCGTCGCCACGCCATTCCCGGGCACCACGCTCTTCAAGCGCTTGGAGGCGGAGGGGCGGATCCTGACCCGCGACTTCAGCCTCTACGACGGCCAGCACGTCGTGTTCCAGCCCGCGCGCATGACTCCCGAGCAGCTCATCGAGGGTCATACCGAGGTCTGGAAGCGGGTCTACAGCGTGAGCTCGATCGCGCGGCGGATCGCGTCGTCGCGGGTACAGATACCGCTCTCGATCGCGGCGAACTGGGGCTATCGCTTCTACGGCCAGAACCTGCATCGCTATTACAACTGCGACTGGTTCGTCGGACGCGAGCGGGGCGCCGAGCGCATGGCCGCTTGAACGGTCGGCGCGGGATGGTGCCGGACACCCGGCCGGACACCCGGCGGCGGTCCGCGCGCAGCGCCGCGCTCGCGCCGCCGCGCGATGCCCCGCAATCCCGACGCGAATCTCGACCCCGAGTCGACGCTCGCCCAGCGAACGCCGACGCCCGTGGCTGCCGCCCGCCAGCGACGCACCTCGACTGATCGCCATCCGCGCCCGTGTCCTCGTCCTCATTCTCGATTCCGCCCGCGAGCGACGGAGCCCTCGCTCGCGCCACCACGCGGGTTCCGCCGCGACGGTTCGCGGACCCGGAGGTCGTGGTCCAGTCCTGGTACGTCGCCGCACGCTCGCGCGCGCTGCGGGTCGGCGCCGTCGCGCGCAGCAATCCGTGCGGCCGGCCGCTGGTGCTGTGGCGCGGCGTCGACGGCCAGGTGCGGGCTGCGGACGCGCACTGCCCACACCTGGGTGCGCACCTCGGGCACGGCTCGGTGACGGGCAACGATCTCGTCTGCGCGCTTCACCACTTCCGGTTTCGCGACGACGGCGTGCTGGTGGAGGCGCCCGCGCTCACGGTGCGACCGAATTGCCGCCTGCGGACGTATCCGACCACCGAGCGCTGGGGCTTCGTCTGGATCTGGCACGGACCGGAAGCGCTCCATCCGCTGCCCGGCCCCGCCGAGACGGAACGGCTGCGGACGCTGGTGCTGCCCCCGCAGCGCTTCACGTGTCACCACCACCTGATCGCGGTCAACGCGTGCGACACGCTTCACCTCGGCCCGTTGCACGGCCTCGAGCTCGCGACGCCGCCCGAGGTATCCATCGCCGATGCTCATCGCGCCGAGATGCGCCTCGTCGGGCGCTTCACCGCGGCGTGGAAACGCAAGCTCACCGGCGGTGACTCGGCAGACTTCGACGCACGCTTCGTGGTCAGCGGCGGCAACATTTGCTGGGTGAGCGTGGCGGCTCCCGTGCCGTTCCAGGTGCTGTTCGCCGGCAGGCCCGAGGGTCCGGGGCGCTCGCGCACCCAGTCGTTCGTGTTCTTCCCGCCGGGCAGCGTACGCCGCGCGCCGTCGATCCTCGGCCTCTTGGTGTTGTTGCTGCGGCGCGATCACCAGCTCCTCGAGGATCTGGCGTTCCGGCGCGGATTCACCAGCGGCGACCGAATCTTGGAAGCATTCGTCCGACACATCGACGCCATGCCGGTGGGATGAAGCGGCGCGTCGCAACCTGCCACACACGCGTTGCGTCGCGACACGAGGCTGCAACACCGATCCGCCCGAGCCGGGGGGCGTCCGCGTCGCGCCCGTCCACAGCTCTGAAATCACGAGACTTTTCAGCGTGTCGGATCGGCAGCCCACGCGCAGCCGTTGGCCCGTCGTTTGCTCTACCGCTCTCCCGGATCCTCCCTGCGATCCCAGGCGCGCTCGCGGCGCTTCCTTCGAGGAGCGACGCCGACGCGCCGGAGAGAAGCCATGTACCGAGTCGAGCTGATCGACGGACGTGTCGAATGGATGGACGCGGACGCCGTCGCCCACTACGCGGGCATCATCAAGGCGTTCGTCCTCGACGAGCCCACCGACTTCGAGGGCGAGCTCGACAGGCTGTTCGCCGAGATCGAACCCCGGACGGCCGCACGAACCAGCGCGCGCGCGTCCTGAGCAGCACCCGCCGCCGCGTGCGTGCAGCACGGTGCGCGCGCGCCACCGGTATCGTCGGCGTTCGTGCATTGCTGAGCGCGCGAACGAATTCGCGCTAGGATCACCGCCCCTCGCTCCTTCGAGGTCGCGGTGAAACGAAGCGCGCGCACGCTGGTCTTGTTCACGGGTCTCGTCGTCTGCGGGTCGGTGCCCGCGGCGGCCTTCGAGATCGCGTCCCAGTCGCATCACTTGGATCGGTTCCGGCTCGAGCCCGCCGAGCCGCTGGTGATCCGCTTCGATCGCTCGCTCGCACGCGCGTCGGTGGCGAGCGACTCGATTCGGATCCTCTGCACCGATCGCTCCGGGGTGGTACGCGTCGCCGGCACCACCACGCTCGACTCGACCACCGCCGTCGACGACACGCTGCGCTTCGCGCCGAGCGGAGGTGGCTTCGCGTTCGGGCGGCCACACCGCATCGTTCTCGCGCCCGAGCTGCGCGGAGCCGACGGATCCGTGCTCACGGGGGCGCTCCCCCGCGGCGACGTGTTCGTGCCGAACAAGCCGAGCAACCTCTCGGAAGAGCTGCTCGAGGTCTCGAGCGCGCTCATTGGCTACGACGTGAAGAGCCCCGAGAAGACCGACCCGAACGATCCGCTGCAGATCCCGGGCATCTCCACCACCGAGGCCTGGAAGCGCTCGATCGGCCGTCCCGACGTGCTGATCGCGGTGCTGGACGACGGGCTCGAGAGTTACGGCTCGCGCTCGTTGCGCGAAAGCCTCTTCCTGAATCGCGGCGAGCTGCCACTGCCGGCGAACGCCAGCGACTACGACGCGAATCACGACGGCCGATTCAACGCCGACGACTACGCCGGCGACCCGCGCGTCGGCGATCACGACCACGACGGGCGCCCCGACGCCGAGGACCTCATGACGGCCTTCTCGGACGGCGTCGACGACGACGGCAACGGGCTCGTGGACGACGTGAGCGGCTGGGACTTCTTCCGCAATCGTCCGCGGGCGCTCGGCGTCCGCGAGTTCCCGGAGGGCACGCACGGTCAGGGACGCGCCGAAGAAGCGGTCGGCGCGCCTGGCGACACCGGTGCCGTGCCGGGCGGATGCCCGGATTGCTCGCTGCTGATGGTGCGCGTGAGCGACACGATCCTGGTGGAGGGAAATCTGTTCGCGGCCGGCCTGCGCTACGCCACGGCCATGGGTGCGCGCGTGGTGCTGGCGGCCGTGGGCGGCGTCGACAATCCGCGGGCGCTCGCCGAGGCCGTGCAGGCGGCGAACGACGCGGGAATGCTGCTGGTGGTCGCGTCGGGCGACGAGCTGAGCTTCCACCACAACTACCCGGCGGCGTTGCCGGGCACCTATCAGGTGAAGTCGATCTTTCCGCTCCCGTTCGGCGCCCCACATTACGTGGAGACCTACTGCACGAACTGGGGCGCGCACATGGACGCGGCGGTGAGCTCCAGCAATTGCAGCTCGGAAGCCACCGGCAACACCGTGGGGCTCTTCGGCGCGCTGCTGTCGCGGGCGCGCGACTTGGGGATCGAGCTCTCGGGCGGCGAGCTGCGGCAGATCCTGAACGGGACCGCCGACGACATCGCGTCGTCGTGCGTCTCGCTGACCGGCTCGTCCTGCCAGCCCGGCTTCGACGCGCATTTCGGCTACGGTCGCCCGAACGGCCGGCGTGCGATGGACGTCTTGGGCGATCCGACGCGAGCCGAGCCCGCGCGGATCCCCCCGGCCGTCGAGATTCAGGCACCCGGCTGGTTCGACATCGTCGATCCGCGCGCACGCCCGTCGCTCGACGTGAGCGGCACGATCGCGGCGCGCGGCCGACCCTTCGACTACGCGCTGGAGGCGGCCACGGGTGTCGAGCCTCGCGACGAGCAGTTCCGCGTGTTCGCGTCGGGGTCGGGACGCGATGCGTTCGACGGCACCTTCGGCAGCATCGATCTCGCGGCGCTCTTCGGCGGTGCGCCGCCCACGGGCGCGGTGGCGAAGCCGGACGATCCCACGGTCACGCTCCGCGTCCGGGTCACGGCCGGTGATGGGACGCGGGGCGAGATTCGGCGCGCCGTCGGCGTGCACTCGGACCCCGACGCGTTGCCGTCGTTTCCCAAGAGCCTCGGCAGCTCCGGCGAGTCGTCGGCCTTGCTGGTGGACCTGGGCGGTGGTCCGCCGGGGCAACTCGACCTGGTGCTCGCCACCAGCGACGGCTTGGTTCACGCGTTTCGGCGCGATTCGAGCGGTGCCGGATGGAACGAGGCCACGGGCTTTCCCGTCTCGCTTCCGGCGGCGATCGAAGGCGGCATCACCGACGGCGCGATCGCGTCCGCGGCCTACGGCGATCTCTACGGCGACGGCACGGGCTACGCGATCGTGGTCGCGACGGTGAGCGGCCGGATCTACGCCATCCACCCGCGCGGCGCCGCGCACCTCGACGCGGCGGGAAAGCCGAGCCCGTTCCTGCCGGGCTTCCCGGTGGAGGCGCTGGCGGGCGATCGCTCGAGCTCGCGCGCCTATGCGCACGGCACCGCCTTCATCGCGACGCCCACGCTCGCCGATCTCGACGGCGACGGCTCGCTCGAGATCATCGCCGCGAGCTTCGACCAGCGGCTCTACGCGTTCCATCCGCGCGACGGCGACGGGGACGGCCGCGCGGACCCCGCCACCGGCTTCCCCGTGCTGCTGCGCAGCGATGCGGGGCGGGTGCCGGCGAAGCTCGTCTGCCTGGACCGCGGCCAGCCCGCGATCGAGGCTTCGATCCTGACGTCGCCCGTCGCCGTGACGTTGGAGCCGGGGAGCGCCGACCCCGACCTCTCGCGTCACCCCGCGATCGTCGCCGCCACGACCGAGCTCTGCGACGACGACGGCGACGGCGAGCCGGACACCGGGCGCTACTACGCCGTATGGCACGATGGCCAAGCCCATGCCGGCGGACCGTTCGTGTCGGGCTGGCCCGTCGCGACGCCCACGACGACCATCGGCGCGACGATCCCGTTGCCGCCACTCACCACGGGCGGCGACTTCGGACCCGCCGCGGGGGTCGTGGGCGGCGAAACGCTCGTCTACGGCGGAAACTTCCTCGGCTTTCCATTCGTCGTGCGCACCCGTTCCGGCACGACGTCGATCGAGCTCTTGCTCTCGGGCGATGGCGATCTCGCGGCGGGCGGCGGTGCGACGATCGCCCGCTTCGATCCGAGCTCCGAGGTGCCGACGCTGCTCGTTCCGACCGCGACCATCCTCGACCAAGGGCCCGGCATCCAGGCGCTCGATCACAACATCGTGGGCTGGCGCGCCGAGCCGCCGTACGAACGAGTCATCCGCGCGCCGATGGACGACATCCAGTTCCTCTCCAACCCAGCCGTGGCGGACGTCAGCGGCGACGGTCGCCCCGAGGTGATCGGTGGCTCGGGCGGCTATCTGCTGCGCGCTTACGATGCGTCCCTGGCGATCGCACCCGGGTGGCCGCGCTACACACAGGGCTGGATCGTGGCGAGCCCGTCCCTGGGCGATGTCGACGGCGACGGCCGGCTCGAGGTCGTGATCCCCACGCGCGAAGGCAATCTCTTCGCGTGGCGCACCGCCGGTGCCACCTGCCGTGCCGATGGCGCCTGGCAGCCCGAATGGTGGACCTACCACCGCGACGAGCACCGCAGCGGCGTCTACGGCCACGATTCGCTGGCGCCTGCGCGGCTGCGCGAGCTGACTCGCTCGAGCGACGTGGACGGCTCGATCGAGCTCGGCTGGATCGCGCCCGGCGGCGACGGGCCCTGTGGCCGAGCCGCGCGTTACGACGTCCGGTACGCCACGGACCCGTCGGCGGACTTGAGCGATCCGGTCACGTTCGCCGCCGCACCGAGTGTGTCGAACCCGCCGTCACCGGCTGTGGCCGGCAGTCGCGAGCGCTTCCACTTCGTGCCGCCCCCGGATGCCGTGAGCTACGCGATTCGGGCCATCGACGAGCACGGCCTGATCGGGCTGCCCGCCGTCGCGTCGAGCGCGGCGCAGCCCGGCCGAGCACGCCACTCGGGCGGGTGCACCGTCGCCGACGGCGCGGCCAGCGACGGTTCGGGCGATGCGCTCGCCGTCCTGGCGCTGATCGCGCCGTGGCGGCGGCGACGCCGCGCCCGAAT
>JAXLQJ010000004.1:0-258280 GCA_046331705.1 bacterium
GAGCCGCCGGCGGCCGCGCACCACGGCGGAGGCTGTGCCGTCGCGGGCTCGGCCGCGACGGCGGTGCCGAGCGCGGCGGCGGCGCTGCTCGGGGTGAGCTGGATGCTCGCGAATCGCCGCGGATGCCGTGCCCGACGTTCCTTGCGAAACGCTGCTCGCATGAGGTAGACGCGTCGAGCAGGCCCGTCGTCGCGATTCGAATGCCGCCGTCCCTCGGGGAAAGACCATGTCGACCAGTCCCACGATTCTCGTCGTCGACGACAACCGCGCCGTGCTGGCCGCGCTCAAGTCCGCGCTCGAGGACGCCGGATTCAAGGTGCTCACCGCGGACGACGGCGACCGCGCCGTGGGCGTCATCGTCAAACAGAAGCCCGACCTCATCATCTCCGACATCCAGATGCCGAACCTGGACGGGTTCTTCCTGTGTCAGATCGTACGCTCGCGCCCGGAGACGCGCTCGATCCCGTTCATCTTCCTCACCGCCCTCGACGCGCCCCCCAAGCGCGCCCACGGCTTCAAGATCGGCGCGGACGACTTCATCCCCAAGCCCTTCGATCGCGACGAAGTCGTGATGCGCGTGAAGAACGTGCTCAAGAAATCGGCGGTCCCCACGGCCGCGGCACCCAGCGCCGCGGATCCAGCCGAGCCCCGCACGGAGACGCTCCGCGGCTCGGTTGCCGAGTTCCCGCTCTCCGACCTGTTGCAGATGGTGAACCTGAACCAGAAGAGCGGTCGCATTCATCTGCAGCGCGCCGACGGCGCGAGCGAGCAGGGCTACATCGAGGTGGCACCGGGCATCGTGCTCTCCGCCGTCGCGGGACGGCAGATCGGGCTCAAGGGATTCTGCCGGCTCTTCACCTGGCGGGACGCGAGCTTCCGCATCGAGTACGCGAAGCCGGGTGCGACGAGCGCGGCGACCGCCGGGCCGGACCTCGGTCCGATCGAGGAGCTCACCATGACCGCGCTCTTCCAGCGCATCGAATACGACGCGCTGGTCACGAAGCTCGGCGGGCTGGCGCTCGAGATCGAGGAAGATCCCGAGCACGAGGTTCCCGAGAGCGAGATCGACGCCAACGGGAAGTACGTGCTGCTCTTGATCCAGCGTCACCGCGGGCTCGCCAACGTCGTCGAGGAATCCGGCCTCACCGATCTGGACACGCTCAAGGCGGTGTCGCAGCTCGTGTCGATGGGCGTGCTGCGGAAGTGGGACGCGCGGAAGTAGGCGAGCGCGCGGCGTCGCTCGTCCGGGGTGACGCTCCCCTTCGACCCACGGCGTGAGGCCGGTGACGGCGACCGGCGCGTCGCGGCCGGCGCGCGGCTGCGTGCGAGTCGGGCGGCGGGCTCGACCCGGACCCGACGGATCCGTTCAGAACATGAACCGGCGCATGCTGACGTTGCAGAGCAGGCCGACGATCAGGAACGTCGTGGTGAGGAACGTGCCGCCGTAGCTCAGGAACGGCAGCGGCACGCCCACCACCGGCAACGAGCCGGTCACCATGTTCACGTTCACCACCACGTGCCAGAAGAGGATCGACGTCAAGCCCACGGCGAGGAAGGCACCGAAGCGGTCCTTGGCGCGTTGCGCGATCGCCAGCCCGCGCAGCAGCAAGCCGAGATAGAGCCCGACGACGGCCATGCAGCCGAACCAGCCCCGTTCCTCGGCCAGCACCGAGAAGATGAAGTCGGTGTGGTGCTCCGGGAGGAACTGAAGCGTTCCCTGCGTTCCCTGCAGGAACCCCTTGCCGGTGAGGCGGCCGGATCCGACGGCGATCTTCGATTGGATGATGTGGTACCCAGTGCCCTTCGGATCGCGCTCCGGATCGAGGAAGGTCCGCACGCGATCCTTCTGGTAGTCCTTGAGCACGTAGTTCCACGCGACGGGGACCGCCAGCGTGCCGACGAGCGCCAGCAGCACCAGGGACTTCCAGCGGATCCCCACGCACAGCAGCACGCTCATCCCGACGAACGTGATCAGCATGGCGGTGCCCAGATCGGGCTGCGTGACCACCAGCACCATGGGGATCGCCACGATCCCGAACGGAACCACCAGCTCGCGCAGGTAATAGCCGCGCTCGTCGTCGGGCTCGCGCTTCGCGAAGTAGCGCGCGAGCGCGAACACCACCAGCATCTTCATCGACTCGGAGGGCTGGAAGGCGATGGGGCCGAAGTCGATCCAGCGCGTCGCGCCACTGCGAGTCTCACCCACCAAGTGGACGAGCACGAGCAGCACGACGCCCACTCCGTAGAGCAGGAACGCGTAGGTCTCCACGTGACGGTAATCCACCATCATCGCCACGAGCATGACCACCAGTGAGAGACCGAAGAAGATGAGCTGCTTGCGCACGATTCCCGGGAGCCAGGTGGCCAGGTCGGCGAAGCTCCACGGGTCGCGCGGTCCCGTGTAGGTGGCGCTCAGGAGCACCGTGAATCCCGCGCCGGCGAGCGCCAACGCCAGCGCGATGAGCGGCCAGTCGACCTTCGCGAGCAAGCGCTTGCGGTTCACGTCAGTGCCCCTCCCCTGGCGAGCCACCGAGCACCACCATCGACGGCGGCGCGCCGCCCACCACGTTGCTCGGCGGGGCCACCAGCGCGAGCCGAGCCGGCGCACGAGCGGCCGGCGTCCGAGCAGCCGGCGAGGCTGCCGCCACCGCGCCGGAGGGCGCCGGTGACGTCGCGGGCGTCGCCGCGCTGGAGGGCGCAGAGGCGAGCGTGGTCGGCACGAGATCCCGGCGTGGCACCGTCACCGCATCCGGCTGCTGCTTCGACTCGAGGTAGGCCTCGATCACGGCCTTCGCCACCGGCGCGGCGGCGCTGCCGCCGTGTCCGCCGTGCTCGACCAGCACCGCGACCGCGATCTCGGGATGATCGGCGGGGGCGTAGCAGACGAACCACGCGTGGTCTCGGTACTGCTTCTCGATGTGCTCCTCGTCCTCGCCCTTGCGCAGCCCACGCACCTGCGCGGTACCGGTCTTGCCGGCCACCGTGATGCCGTGAATGCGCGCCTTCTTGCCGGTGCCGCGCTCGCTCTCGACCACGTCGCGCAGCCCGGCGCGCACCACCTCGAGGTTGCGTGGGTGCGCCTCGAATCGATCCAGGACCTCGGGCTCGAGCTGGTCGTCGATGCGTCCGTCGTAGGTCTGGAACGAGCGCACGAAGTGCGGGCGGTAACGCGTGCCGCCGTTGGCGATCACGGCCGCCATCACCGCCTGCTGCAACGGCGTGACCGCCACGTAGCCCTGCCCGATCGCGACGCTCAGGGTCTCGCCGGGGTACCAATCACTCTTGAACGTGGCGCGCTTCCACGACGTGCTGGGGATCAAACCCGCCTTCTCGATCGGGCGCCCGCGCCCGTCCTGGATGCCGATCTCGGTCGGCACGCCGAGGCCGAAGCGATTCGCCCACTTCGCGATTCGATCCACGCCCAGATCGATGCCGGCCCGATAGAAGTACGTGTCGCACGATTCGACGATGGCGCGGTGCAGGTCCACGGATCCGTGACCCGAGTGGCGCCAGCAACGGAAGAATCGGCCGCCGAACTGCAGCCCGCCCGGGCAGAACACCGCGTTCTCGGGACGCATGGTGCCTTCCTCGAGCGCGGCGAGGGCCATGACGATCTTGAAGGTCGAGCCGGGCGGGAACCGGCCTTGGATGGGGCGATTCAGCATCGGCTTGCGCTTGTCGGTCATGAGCGACCGCCAGGCGTCCCGCGTGATCCCGTCGGAGAACGCGTTGGGGTCGAAGGTGGGCTTGCTCACCCACGCGAGCACCTCGCCGGTGTTCACGTCGAGCGCGACGACCGAGCCGTCCTCCTCGCCCATCGCTTCCTCGGCGCGACGCTGGACCTCCGCGTCGAGGGTGAGCACGACGTTGTGTCCGGGCTTGGGCGCGTCCTCGCCCAGGCTCGAGAGCTCGCGTCCCTGTGCGTCGACCACCAGGTGGCGCACGCCGTTCACGCCCCGCAGCTGGTCCTCGAGGCGCCGCTCGATGCCGAGCATGCCGATGAGGTCGCCCGGGCGGTAGCCGGAGCTGGTGCGGCGCTCGAGCTCTTCCTTGCCGATCTCGCCGACGTAACCGAGCAGGCTCGAGAGCAGCGGCCCTTCCAGGTAGTGGCGCAGCGCGTGCACCGTGATCTCGACACCCGGCAGCTCGCTCGAGTGGGTGACCACCGCCGCCAGCTCCTCGCGCGCGACGTTCTCCTTGAGGACGATGGGATCGAACGGGCTGCGCCGTTGCTGCGCGCGGATCCGCTTCTCGAGCTCGCTCGCGTCCATCTGGAGCAGCACCGAGAGGTACGCCACGGTCTGATCGAGATCCTCGACGTCCTCGGGCGTGACCGTGACGTCGTAGCGCGGGAACGAATCGACGAGGATCCGACCCTTGCGGTCGAAGATGATGCCGCGCGGCGCCGCCACGTCGCGCTCGCGGATCCGGTTGTTCCGCGAGAGCTCGAGGAAGTGCTCGCCGCGAATGCCCTGCAGGTACCAGAGCCGGATCGCGATCAACGCGAACGCCGCGAACATCGCGACGTAGAGCAGGCGAAAGTGGCCCTTGGGCCGCTGCGGCTCCTGCGTCGCGAGCCCCAGCAGACCGAGCGCGTCCTCAACCAGCCCAACGCTCTTCGAAGGGCGGCGATAGTCGCGCAAGAAGCCGAGTGAGCGGTCCGAAGGCGGCAACGAACAATGCTCCCGTGGCGAGTGTAGAAGGAATCAGGTCGCGCAGCACCATGAGCGCGACCCCTCCATCCGGATCGTAGAGACGAAGCAGCAGCACCGACACCAAGCCGCGAAAGGCGAGCAACAACCAGCCGATGGCGGAGCGAGCCAGGACGTTGCCGAGGAAGACCCGATTCACGAGCCCGACCGCCAACGTGAACATCGCCGTGAGGCTCACCAGCTCGAGCCCCACCAGGCCCCCGCCGAGGATGTCGAGCATCGACGCGAGCAGAAACGTGACCACCAATCCCTCGAACGGATCGCCGCCCTTGAGCGCCAACGTCAGCACGATCACCGCCACCGCGTCGGGACGAAAGGGACCGAAGGGGATCAGCGGCGTCAAGCTGATCTCGAGCATGAGCACGAGCCAGCCCAGGATCACCAGCACGAGGCCGCGGCTCACGGCGCCGCCTGCGCGCCGCCGCGGTCGAGTGAGGTCACCACCAGGACCTCCTCGAGCCGACGGAAGTCGACGGCGGGCTCGAGATCGGCCTTCTGGAAGAGGCCGAACGGCGCGGACTCGACGCGCGCGACGGTGCCGATGCGCAGCCCCTTGGGAAAGATCCCACCGAAGCCCGAGGTGATGATGAGATCGCCCGCGCGGACGTCCTCGCGACGCTCCAGATAATCGAGGCTCGCGAGCGGCCCGCCACGGCCGCGCACCGCCGTCTTGGCGCGGGTGCGCTGCACCAGCCCGTCCACGGCGCTGCGGTGATCGACGATCAACAGCACCCGGCTGGTGGTGTCGCCGAGCTCGCTCACCTTCCCCACCACTCCCGCCTCGGTCACCACCGCCGCGTTGCGGTGGATGCCGTCCTGGCGGCCCTTGTCGATGAGCAACGTCCGGCTCTCGGCGCGCAGGTCCTCGCCGATCACCTCGGCCGCGACGCTCGGCAGCGCGGCGCGCTCCTGGAAGCCGAGCAGCGCGCGCAGCCGCTCGTTGGCCGCCGACTCCTCGGCGGCGCGGAGCTGGTCTGCCTTGAGCGCGGCGAGCGTGACCCGCAGCACCCGGTTCTCCTCCTCGAGGTCGGCGAGACGACGGTAGCGCGCCAGCGCCGAACGCACGCTCCCGTGCAGCCAATGAGACGCCTCGAGCACCGGGCTCGACACCAGCAGCACGGCCCGCTCCCAGGGATTCAACTCGTGGCGTCCCTCGATCGACGAGGCGAGCGAGCTCAGCCCGAGGCCGATCGCGAGCGCCGCGACCAGCAACGAGCGCCGCCGTCGCACGAATCCGAATGCCACTCGGCCCTTCTCCTCAGCGGCTCACGGACGGTGCCTGGACGCCGCACGCGCACCGTGGCGTCCCCTGGCCGTCTCGCCACCGCCCTCTCGGTCTCGCCGCCACCATCCTCGCCCCTCACACCGGCTTGGTCGCGCGCTGCAACAGATCGAGGTTCTCGAGCGCGCGCCCCGAGCCCAGCGCCACCGCCGACAACGGATCGTCGGCGACCGTCACGGGCAACCCGGTCTCGCGGGCGATGCGATCGTCGAGACCGCGCAACAAGGCGCCGCCTCCGGCGAGCACGATGCCTCGATCGACGATGTCGGAGGCGAGCTCCGGCGGAGTGCGCTCGAGCGTCGTCTTGATGGTCTCGACGATGCCGTTCACGCAATCCACCAGCGCCTCGCGCACCTCGCTGCTCGAGAGGGTCACCTGCTTGGGCACGCCGCCCACCAGGTCCCTTCCCTTCACGTCCATCTCGCGCTCGTCGCCGACGGGCACCGCCTCGCCCAGGCGGATCTTGATCTCCTCGGCGGTGCGCTCGCCGATCAAGATGTTGTGGCGGCGTTTCACGTGGGAGATGATCGCATCGTCCATCTTGTCGCCGGCGAGTCGGATGGACTCGCTCAGCACGATGCCGCCCAGCGAGATCACCGCGACTTCGGTGGTGCCGCCGCCGATGTCGACGATCATGTTGCCCGACGGCTCGGTCACCTCGAGGCCCGCGCCGATCGCCGCCGCCATCGGCTCCTGGATCAGGTACACCTCGCGCGCGCCGGCCGACTTGGCGGACTCGCGCACCGCCCGCTTCTCGACCTCGGTCACCCCGAACGGAACGCAGATGACCACGCGCGGTCGCAGCAGGCTGCGCTTGCCACGGACCTTGCGGACGAAGTGGCGCAGCATCGCGGCCGCCACCTCGAAGTCCGCGATCACCCCATCCTTCATCGGACGGATCGCGACGATGTTGCCGGGCGTTCGCCCCAGCATCTTCTTCGCCTCGACCCCCACGGCCAGCACGCGCGGCGAGCCGCCGCCGCTCTGGACGGCCACCACCGACGGCTCCCGGCACACGATGCCTTTCCCCCGCACGTAGACGAGGGTGTTGGCGGTGCCGAGGTCGATCGCGAGGTCTTGCGAGAATGCGTTGAGCAGCCTTCTCAGCATGCGCAGCATCGGATCCGCGAGGACGCGGATCGCGCGAACCGGCGGGACGGGGAGGGAATGGACGTTGACCCGACCCGGTCCAGGGGCAACGGGGTCGCGGCGGGGATGAAGGACATCGACGTGGAGCGAGTCGGTTGCGTCGCAGAGTATCAGACGCACCCTCACCCTTCAACGCGATTTTCCGCGGCTTTTTCGTGGTTTTGCGAATGATTCGCGAACGCCGTGCGCATTCCTTGCCAGGCGTTTTCGCGCACCGCTAATCTCCGCGGCCGCTTTTCTCGCGGCTGAGAAAGGGATTGCCTTGCTCGACTATTTCCGCAAGCACGCCAAGTCGCGTGCGGTGAAGGCGTTCTACATCGTCATCTCGTTGACCTTCATCGCCGGCTTCGGCGGGCTCTTGCGCGCGTCGTCGTGCAGCGACAAGCCGACCGACCCCGGGGTGGTCGCGACGGTGGCCGGCAAGCCAATCCACGCGCGCGAGGTCCAGCGCGCCGCCGAGGCGATCCGGGAGGAGATCGAAGCCCAGATGGGTGGGAACGTCGATCCCAAGATGCTCAAGATGTTCCGGATCAACACCCAGGCCGTCGATCAGCTCGTCAACGAGGCGTTGCTGCTCGAGGGCGCCAAGCGGGCGAACATCCGGATCTCGGACGCGGACGTCGTGCAGGCCATCCGCGAGAGCCGCTTCTTCCGCCGCGACGACGGCTCGTTCTCCCCCGAGAAGTACCATTCGCTGCTCAAGGCGAACGGCCTGAGCGCGGCCGGATACGAGGACGACGAGCGCCGTCGGCTCGCCCTCGGGCGGCTGCTGAGGCTCGCCGGCGGCAGCGTGATCGTGAGCGACGCCGCTGCCGAGGAGCGATACCGATTGAGCAACGAGCGCCTCGAGCTCGCGTATCTGCTCTTCGATCCCGCCAAGCTCGAGGATGGCATCGCCGAGCCGGACGCCGGCACGCTCCAGACGTTCTTCGAGGGCCACCGCGATCAGTTCGAGGATCCCGCGCGCGTGAAGGTCGCGTTCCTCACGGTCGATCCCAAGGCGATCGAGCCGGACGTGAAGATCGAGGACGACGACATCCGCGCGCGCTACGAGCGGGACGCGAAGCGCTACGAGCAGCCGGAGAGCGTCGCGGCGCGCCACATCCTGGTGGCTGTCGCGCCCACCGCCAACGAGGAAGAGGTGGCGCTCGCCGAGGCCAAGGCGGCGGACATCCTGGCGCGGCTCCAGGCCGGCGCGGACTTCGCCGAGGAAGCGAAGCGCAGCTCCGACGACCCCAGCAACAAGGATCGCGGCGGAGACCTGGGCTCCTTCCCTCGGGGGCGCATGGACAAGGCCTTCGAGGACGCGGCGTTCGGTGCCGAGATCGGCAAGCTCGTAGGGCCGGTACGGTCGCAGTTCGGATTTCACGTCATCCGCGTCGACCGGCACGATGCCGAGCGTACGATCCCCCTCGACCAGGTGTCCGAGGTGATCCGCAAGACGCTGGTCAGCGAGAAGGCACAGCGGCTCGCCGAAGCCCGCGCCAACGCGCTCCTGAAGGAGATCCTCACCCGTGGCGCCGGCACCGACTGGAAGGCGCTCGCCGAGGAAAAGAAGATCGGCTACGGCGAGGGCGGACCGGCGGCTTCGGGCGAGCCGATCGACGGCGCGCGGCAGCTCACCGAGGCAGCCCTCAAGCTCAAGGTCGGTGAGTGGACCGAGCCGGTCCGCACCGGCAAGGGCTTCCAGCTCGCCCTCGTGCTCGAACGACAGGAGAAGCGTGCGCTCGGCCTCGACGAGGCACACGACGCGGTGGTGAAGGCGTATCGAAAGAGCGAGGCAGCGGCCACCGCGCGCAAGATGGCCGAGGAGGCGCGCGCGAAGCTGGCGTCCGGCATGCCCATCGAGACCGTGGCGGAGCAGTCCGCGCTCACGGTCCAGACGACCGGCCCGCTGGCGCTCACCTTCGCGTCCATCCCGTCGCTCGGCGCCGAGCCCGCGCTGATCGGCGAAGCGCAGATGCTCAACGAGAGCCGGCGCGTGGCGAATCAGGTGGTGGAGGCGAACGGCAAGGCCGTGGTGCTCGCGTTCGCCAAGCGTACCGAGGCCGATCAGGGCGACCCCACCAAGCGCAAGGACGGGATCGAGCAGACCAAACGACAGATGGAAGCCGAGCAGCAGCAGCGCGTGCGCGCGGCGCTGATCGACAAGCTCAAGACCGAGGTCGAGATCTCCTACAACGACGCGCTCATGAAAGAGCTCGCGGACGAGTGAACGCGGGCGTCACGCGCCGGGGGACTCGAGCTCGACCGGCCCCGTGAGCACGACCGCCGCGATGCAGTCCTGACCGGGCAGCACCACGAAATGGTGCGCCGTTCCCGCGGCGCCGAGGACGGAGTCGCCCGCATCGGCGCTCGAGCCGTCGTCGAAGCGCACGCCACCTTGGAGCATCAGGAACCGTTCCTCGCCCAAGTGGCGATGGCGCGGGTAGCGGCTGCCGGGCGGCATGCGGATCAGGCTCGCGATGCCGCCTTCCCGTCGCGGCCCGGGCGACACGAGTAGCAGCGTCGCGCGCGGCACCACGGCGTCCGCGACCCACGCGGACGGCTCGTCGATCCGTCCCAGCACTCGCTCCGCCTCGTCCGGCGCGACGTCGAAGAGTCCGGCAACGCGGTCCACGAACGGCCAGAAGCGCTTGCTCCCACGCACCGCCGCGCTCAAGCGCTCGCGCAACGCGGCGGGTGGAGGCGTGGCGCGCAGATCGAGGGCGAGGCCGCCCATCGTCCGCTGCGTGCGAACCAGCTCCTCGCGGCAAGCGTCGCAGCTCGCGACGTGCTCCTCGAGCGTGACGCGCTCCCCGGGCGCCAGGGTGCCGAGCGCGAGCTCGACGAGTCGATCACCGAGGTGGTTCATCGGTCTCCCGCCCAGGCGCCGCACGAGACGAGCACCCGCAGCCGATCACAGGGGATCGACCGCATCCGCGAGGATCGCGCGCAATGCGAGGGTTCCCTGGCGCATCCAGGTCTTCACGGTGCCCACCGGCACCGCGAGGCGCGCGGCGATCTCCGTTTGCGACAGGCCCTCGAAGTACGCGATCTCGAGCACCTCGCGATGGCGCGGCTTGAGCCCCGCGAGCGCGGCGCGAACCAGGCGGCTGCGTTCGGCACCCAGCGCTTCGTGCACCGGGTCCGCGGGCGGTGCCGTGCGGGGCTCGGCCTCGGCCTGGGTCTCGGCGCGATGGCGGGACGACAGTGCCCGGTAGCGATCCAGCGCACGACTGCGCGCCATGTTGAGCAGCCAAGCGAGCACCGTTCCGCGCGTGGGATCGTAGGTCGCCGCACGACGCCAGGCTTGCAGCCACGCCTCCTGCAGCACCTCGTCGGCATCCGCGCTGCGCCCCACGATCCGCAGCACGAGCGGATACACCGCGCTCGCGTGCCGATCGTAGAGCCGCTCGAACGCGGCCGCATCGCCGCGCGCCATTCGCCGCACCCACTCGCCATCCTCCGCGACCTCTCGCACCGCCTCCGGCTGGTGCTCCGGCGGACGGGCATCGAGGGCGTCTTGCTCCCTATACGTCACGGATTCCGCTTCGGATTCTCGGCTCTCGACCATGCGCGTGCCTTCACCGGGATCCTGCCAGGCCGGGGCCGAGCGCCGCAAGCGGGGCTCGCCGACAAGCCGTCGCAGCGACGCTCACGGCTCGTTCCGCCCACCGCCGTCGAAACGGCAAGCGATGGAAGTCACGACGGAAAAGTCCGGCGACGAGCCGTTCACCAGCCCCTCGACGAATCCCGCCTCGAGCGACAGGCCGCGCGAGGGAGGCGCGAATCGCAACCCCACGGCGAGCTCGGAGGAATCGGCCTTCAGCACGTCGAGCCCGCTGCCGCCGTAGGGGGACTGCCGGTAATCGACCTGCGCGAGCAGCTGCCAGGCGTCGCCGATCGCGTATCCGAAGGCCGCGAGCCCGCTCACCGCGGCCCGTGTCGAGACCCCGCCCAGACGGTCGGGAGCGCCGCCCGGCACCACGAACCCGAGCGCCAGCGAGATCCGAAGATCGCCGAGCGAGCGCGCCGCCTCGACCTCGCCAGCGACGTCGACGGCGCCGTTGCCGTGAACCAGGCTGGGATCACCGCTGGGCACCTCGACCACGCCGGTGGCCGAGAGCTCGGGAAGCCACCCCTCGAGGTCCTCGTCGAGCAGCCGAGCGCGCGCCTCCAGCGCGGCGTCACCGAGCCCGAAATGACCAGGCGCGGGCTGGAACGGGGAATCAGTCGCGTGCTGATAACGAAAATGGTAGTCGTTCTGGCCCACGTCCTTGCGCTGAGGCGACGGAGTGCCGACCGCCCGATCGACGACCTCGACCACCGAGTCGAGGACACCGTCGTAGTAGACGATCAGCGGCAGATCGAGCGCGACTCGAATGCGGTCCGTCGGCGCCCAGCCGAGGCTTGCGTCGAAGCGCGCTCCCTCGAGATCGAGAAGAATCGACGAGTCGCCGCGCTCCTGGCTCGAGAACGCCGCGAAATACCCGACGCTGAGACCGCCGCTGAGCTCGCCCTGCGCGACCGCGCCGAGCGGACCTCGATCCGGGTGCTGATAGACGATCTGGCGCAGTGGGTTCAGGTTGAGCGAGGGGAGCGGATCGGCGGGTGCCGCCGCGGCTGGCGCAGGCGCCAGCGCGAGCGGGAGCGACGCGAGGACGAGCGCGCGCCCGAGCCCGATCGCGCCGCGCACGCTTCTCCCCACCACGGGCCGCCTCGCCGGTCAGGCTTGGGCTTGGATCGCCGCGAACCGGTGGTCGACCACGAGTGCTCGCCGCGGGCGGACGCGCTCGCGTTGCGGCGCGTGCAACGGCCTCAGAGCGCCTTCTGGAAGAGCGCTTCGATCTGCCCGCGCGGCGCCATGCCCACGTGCTGCGCCACGACCTCGCCGCCCTTGTAGAGGATCAGCGTGGGGATCCCGCGCACGCCGAAGCGAGCGGCGATGCTCGGGCTGTGGTCGACGTTCAGCTTCGCGACCTGCACCTGGCCCTGGTACTTCTCGGCGGCTTCCTCGAGCAGCGGCGCGATCTGCCGGCACGGTCCGCACCACTCTGCCCAGAAATCGACCACCACCGGCACCGTGCTCTGCAGCACCTTGGTGTCGAAGTCCTGCTCGCCGACGTGAATGATCTGCTCACTTGCCATGGTCAGGCTCCTCGAATCGCCGCCTCGCGAACCTGCGCGAGCGGAACGACTCCAATCCTCGACGATCCATCGAACGCTTCGGCTCGGTCCTGAGTCGAGGCTCGCGCTCCGCGAGCGCGCCAACCGGACGGCGCGGCGCCGTGCGGAGAGCGGCCAACATAAGGACGCCCCAACTACGCGTCAAATCGATTCCGACGCCGTTCGCGGGCGCAGCGGGGGCGGCGCCACCCGCGTGATCGGCGGGCTTGCGAGCACGCGATCGCTGCGTGGGAAGCGTCCGCGCTTGGCGCGCTCGGTGGGCTTTGCCAACGCAACCGCGGCCATGAGCTCGAACGCGACGAGGCCGCGGACGCGCACCGGGTGCGCACGATCTTCGCGGAAGGCGCGGCGCTGCGCACGGCGTTCGCCGACCACATGGCCGGGCGGGTGGCCGAGGCCGCGCGGCGCATCACGGCGTGCTTCGCGAGCGGCGGCAAGCTGCTGCTCTTCGGTAACGGCGGCAGCGCCGCGGACGCGCAGCACATCGCCGCCGAGTTCGTGAATCGCTTCGTGGCCGAGCGGCGGGCGCTTCCGGCGCTGGCGCTCACCACGGACACCTCGGCGCTCACCAGCATCGCCAACGACCGCAGCTACGACGAGGTCTTCGCCCGTCAGATCGAAGCCTGGGGACGCCCCGGCGACGTCGCGCTTGCGATCAGCACCTCGGGGCGCTCGCCGTCCGTGCTGCGCGCGGTCGGTGCTTGCAAGGAACGCGGCGTGACCACCATCGGGCTCACCGGCGGTGGCGGCGGCGCGCTCGGCGCCGAGGTCGACCTCTTGATCGACGTCGCCGGCAGCCGCGACACCGCCCGCATCCAGGAGATCCACATCACGGTCGGGCACGTGATCTGCGAGTTGGTGGACGCCGCCCTGGCCGCCGCGCCGATCCGCGCCGCTCACTGACGATCCGTCCGAACTCGTCGCGCCCGACGCCCCTCTCGACGATGCGCACCGTTTCGCTGGCCGAGCGAACCAGCAAGGTCCACGTCGAGGACTTCGGGCGTCCGCACGTTCCCGGCGAGACGCTCGCGGGCTTCCTCGCGAAGCTGCCGCGGTTTCTCGCCGCGAGCCAGCTCCTCGAGGTCGCCGACCGCGTGGTCGCTGCGCGACGTGGCGGCCGGCCCGTGATCGTCGGCATGGGCGCCCACGTCATCAAGGTCGGGCTGAGCCCGATCCTGATCGACCTGATGGAGCGCGGCATCGTGACCGCGCTCGCGATGAACGGCGCGGGAATCGTCCACGACTACGAGATCGCCCTCGCCGGCCGCACCAGCGAGGACGTCGACGCCTCGCTCCCCGAGGGCCGCTTCGGCGTCACGGCAGAGACCGGCGAGTTCCTCAACGCCGCGATCGTGCGCGGCCACGCCCGCGGGCTGGGCCTCGGCGAGGCCGTCGCCGAGGCGATGAGCGAAGCCGAGCTGATGCATCCCGCGGCGAGCCTGCTGCTCGCGACGCGCCGGCTCGGGCTCTCGGCCACGGTCCACGTCGCCATCGGCACCGACGTGCTGCACATCCACCCGCGCGCCGATGGCGCCGCGATCGGCGCCACGGCGCTGCGCGACTTCCAGCGCTTCTGCACCGCCGTGACCGCCCTCGACGGCGGCGTGTACCTCAACTTGGGCTCGGCCGTGGTGCTACCCGAGGTCTTTCTCAAGGCAGTGACGCTGGCACGGAACCAGGGCCATCCGCTCGCGGACATCACCACCGCCGACCTCGACTTCCGCGCGCACTACCGGCCGCTCACCAACGTGGTTCGTCGTCCCACCGAGGGGCATGGGCGCGGCTTCCACGTGACCGGCCACCACGAGATCAACGTGCCGCTGCTGGCGGCGGCGATACTGGAACGATCGAATCGCTGAGCGACGACGATCGCGGCGGTCCACGGGCCGCCCGGGATCCCGGCGGCCTGCCCCATGTCTCGCCCCTTGATCACGCTCACCACGGATTTCGGCACGCTCGATCCCTACGTCGCGCAGATGAAGGGCGTGCTGGTGAGCCTGATCCCCGAGGCCCGGGTCCTCGATCTCTCCCACGAGATCCCCGCGGGTGACGTGCGCGCCGGCGCGCTCTTTCTCGACGCCGCGGTGCCGCGCTTCCCGGCGGGTACCGTGCACGTCGCGGTGATCGACCCCGGCGTCGGCGGGCGCCGCCGGCCGCTGGCTGTGGCAACGCCGCGCTCGGTGCTCGTCGGCCCGGACAACGGCCTCTTCGGCTCGTTCCTGGACGAGCCGGGGGCACGCGCCGTCGTGCTCGATCGCCGTGAGCATTGGGCCGCCGAGATCAGCCACACGTTTCACGGCCGTGACGTGTTCGCGCCGGTGGCGGCGCGGCTCGCCGGCGGGCTCGCGCTCGCGGCGGTCGGCTCGCCGTGCGCGGATCCGGTGCGTCTCGCGTGGCCCGCGCCCCGGGCGAGCGACGCTTCGATCGAGGGCGAGATCATCCACGTCGACCACTTCGGGAACCTGGTGAGCAACATCCCGGCGGCGGCGTTCGCGAGCCGTCAGCTCGGCCCCGGCGCGATCGTCGCGAGCTACCTCGATCGACGCGTTCCGGGCCCCTTCGCTTCCTACGATGCGGTGCCCGTGGGTGAAGCGCTGTGGGTGGTCGGCAGCACCGGCCGCGTCGAGCTCTCCGTCAACCGAGGTCGCGCGGATCGAGTGCTCGGAGGCGGGGTGGGAACGGCGGTGCGCCTCGAGTTCTCCGACTCGCGGACGGGCGCCGATGTCCGGTGACAACGGCCACGCGATGCCGCACGCCGAATGGGTGCGCGCGACCGCCGCGGCGGGCTTGCGCGCGGCGGCGGAGGCGCCTGCTGGCGAACCACCTCCCGCGCCTCACGAGGAGCGTCGCGCCGGCCGCCGGCTCGCCGTCCACGTGGTGCTCTATCTCGTGACCATCGCGTCGACCTGGCTGGCGGGCGGCGGGCTCTTCGCGCTGACGCTCATGACCATCCTGACCTGTCACGAGGCGGGCCACTACCTCTTCGCGATGCGCCATCGCGTGCCGGCGAGCTTGCCCTATTTCATCCCGTTCCCGCTCTCGCCGTTCGGCACGATGGGGGCCGTGATCGCCATGCCGGCGCGGATTCCCCACCGTCGCGCGTTGCTCGACATCGGCGCCGCCGGACCCATCGCCGGCTTCGCCATCGCCCTGCCGGCGTTGATGCTCGGCATGCGCTGGAGCCACGTGGGCGGCGCGCCGGCGGTGACCGGCGAGCTGGTGTTCGGCGACAACCTCGTGGTGAAGCTGATCGGCGCGTGGCTCGGCCCGGCGAATCCGCGCAACGACGTGTTGGTGCTGCACCCCGTGGGCTTCGCCGGCTACGTGGGCTCGCTGGTCACGGCGTTCAACCTGATCCCGGTGGGACAGCTCGATGGCGGGCACGTCCTGCAGGCCCTGGTGGGCCGTCGGCCGGTGCCGCGACTGCTCGCCTGGGGTGCGGCGCTTCGCGGCACGCTCGAGGGTGAGCCACCGATCGCGGAGCCGTTCTCGGCCCGAGCGCTCGGGCGCTTGCTCCGCCGCCAGGCCGGACTGCGCCTCGCGCGGCTGCTCACGTTCGCCGGCAGCTCGGTGCCACGCTGTCTCGGAGTCGGGATCGTCGGCCTGCTGGTGGTGATGGGAACCGTGAGCGCGTGGAAGGGATGGCTGGTGTGGGCGGGGCTGCTGGTGCTGATCGGAGTCGACCACCCGCCCACCACCGAGGAAGCCCAACCGCTCGATCGACGACGCGCGCTCGTGGCGCTGGTGTGCGCCATCGTGCTGGTGCTGACCTTCGTGCCGGTGCCGGTGCAGCCGCTGCGGTGAGGCGACGACGATGCGAGCGCTCGCGGTGGATACCCACGTGGCGATCTTCCACGCGCTGCACCGCGTGATGGCCGCCGAGCAGGCATTGCGCGCCGCGCGTGTCCGCCACCGTCTGATGGCGACCCCACGCCCGCTCACGTCCTCCTGCGGGCTGGCGATCGCGTTTCCCGGGGACACACTGGCGAGCGTCGAGAGCGCGCTCACCAGCGCAGCACCGATCGTGGAGCTCTGGCGCTCCACGGGAGAGCGCTACGAGCGGGTGCCGACGCTCTCCTGCCGGACCGCACGAGCGCCAGCAGCGGAGCGGACGCCATGAAGCTCGAGATCGCCGGACGAACGCTCGAGCTCGCCCGCGGCGACATCACCCACGAGCACACGGACGCGATCGTCAACGCGGCCAACTCCTCGCTCCTCGGCGGGGGAGGCGTCGACGGCGCGATCCACCGCGCCGGCGGCCCGGCGATTCTCGACGCCTGCAAGCGAATCCGCGCCGAGCGCGGCAGCTGTCCCACCGGCGACGCCGTGATCACCACCGGTGGAAACCTCGCCGCGCGCTTCGTGATCCACGCCGTGGGCCCGATCTGGCGGGGGGGTCGCGACGGTGAACCCGAGCTGCTCGCAGCCGCCTACGCGAGCTCGCTCGCCCTCGCGGAGGCCCACGGGCTCCAATCGATCGCGTTTCCTTCCATCTCGACCGGCGCGTACGGCTATCCCGAGCCGGCGGCCGCCGCCATCGCGCTGGGCACCGTGGCTCGGCATCTGCGCGGCGACTGCGGGCTCAGGCTCGTGCGCTTCGTGCTCTTCGGCGAGGTGACCCTCGCGCACTACCGAGTGGCGCTCGGAGCGCTGGGCAGATCGAGTCCATCCTCCACCGGTACGGCACCATGAGCGGCGGGAGTCTCGCGCAGCAGCCGCGCGAGCGCGGCCCGCACGCGATCGGGGACCGCTCGATACGCACCGTGAGCCGTCGCCGGACATCGCTCGCGTTCCAACGACCGGGGGCGATCGTGCTGGCGACGATCACCGTCCTGGCGAGCGCCTGCCGAGCGCCCGCCGATCCCGCGCCGCACCCGACCTCGTGGAACGCGGCACTCGCGAGCGTGCGCACCGGTCTCGCCGAGCGCCACGCGAGCTGGGGGCCGCTACCGGCCGCGGGATCCGCGCGACGCACGCACCTGGGTCAGCTCGCCGAGTACGCACGCGCCACCCTGCGCCCGATCCGCGATCGCCCCGAGGCCACCACCGCCGAGGAATTGGCGCGCTTTCTTCCCGCCGCGACGGACGGCTCCGCGGCGAGCGCTGCAGTCGTGGGCCGCTTCACGTACCTCGGCCACGGGTACGCGAAGGCGAGCGCCCGGATCTCGCTCGCGAGCGGGACCGCCTGGCTCGAGATCGTCGACTGCGCGGGTGCGGCGGATCTCGTCGTGCCCTTCGAGGTGAAGCGGGCGGTGGCCGCCAACGACACGGCCGGGCAGTACCGCGCCACGACCATCGCGGGCTTTCCCGCGGTGGAAAGCGAGCTCGCGCACACGGACGCGCCAGGGCTGGTCGCGCGGCTCGTGGAGGTCGCGATCGGCGACCGGGCGCTGGTGATCGCGCGCGGCGATCGCGACGTGTCGTCGGCGACGCTGCGTGCGCTGATCGAGGGTGTCGACCTGGCCGCCATCCACGCCACGTTCGCCACCAAGTCCGCGCGCGAAGGCCACGACGCGAGCCCGCCCCAGCCTTCCGAGGACGGTTGACTTTTGATGCCTGCCCGCTAGGTTAGCCCGCCCCCGAGGGGCGGGCGTCGGCCGCCGCTCACCCTGCTCGAGCACCGCCGAATGAACAAATACCGCCTGCTGGCGCCTGGCCCGACTCCGGTCGCCGCCGAGACCGCCCTCGCCATGGCGGCGCCGCTGCTCCATCACCGCGGGCCGGCGTTTCGCGCGGTGTTCGCACGCGTGCGCGACCAGCTTCGGCCGGTCTTCGGTACCCGCGGCGAAGTCCTGGTGCTGACCTGCTCGGGCACCGGCGCGATGGAAGCGGCGGTGGTGAACCTGCTCTCCGCCGGCGACACCGCGATCGTGGTTCGCGGCGGCAAGTTCGGCGAGCGCTTCGGGGCGATGCTCGAGGCCTACGGATGCCAGATGGTCGCGCTGGACGTCCCGTGGGGCACTGCGGTGAGCCCGGATGCGGTGGCGCGAGCGCTCGAGTCGAACCCACGGGCGCGGGCGGTGTTCGTACAGGCCACCGAGACCTCGACTGGCGTCTTGCACCCGGTGCGCGAGATCGCCGCCATCACCCGTTCGCGAGCCGACGTGGCGCTGGTGGTGGATGGGATCACCGCGGTGGGCGTGCTGCCGATCCCGATGGACGAGTGGGGAATCGACGTCCTCATCGGCGGCGCGCAGAAGGCGTTCATGATCCCCCCGGGCCTGGCGTTCGTGTCCCTCGGCGCCAAGGCGTGGGCGCTGGCCGAGCGCGCCCGGTTGCCGCGGTTCTACTTCGACCTGCGGCGCGAGCGCGACTCGCAGGTGAAGGGCGAGAGCGCGTGGACGCCCGCGATCTCGCTGGTCATCGGGCTCGCCGAGGCGCTCGACCGGCTGCACGCGGAGGGGCTCGAGAACGCGTACGCGCGCCAAGCCCTGCTGGCGGCGGCGACCCGCGCCGCGCTGGTCGCGCTCGGCTTTCGGCTGGTCGCCGAGCAGGCCCCCAGCCCCGCGCTCACCGCGGCGCACGCGCCCACCGGGGTGGACGCCGCCGCCATCGTGCGGGCGCTGCGCGACGACCACGGGATCGTCGTCTCGGGCGGCCAAGGCGCGCTCAAGGGACGCATCCTGCGCATCGGTCATCTGGGCTATGTTGACGGTTTCGACGTGCTCGCCGTGGTGGCGGCACTCGAGCGGGTGCTCGTTTCGTTGGGTGCGCAGGTCGCGCTCGGCCGGGGGCTGACCGTCGCCCAGCAGGTGCTGGGCGCGCCCACCACCAGCGGGCACGGCGCCACGCCGTGAAGATCCACGACCTCGCGATCGCAGCTTCCGCTCGCACGATCTCCCTCCTCCCCGTTTCCTTTCTCGACGAGGTGACACCGTGAAAGTGCTGGTAACCGATCGACTCTCCGACAAGGGCCTCGGTCTGCTCCGCGACGCGGGCGGATTCGACGTCGTGAACAAGGTGGGCCTCGTGAAGGAGGCGCTGCTCGCCGAGATCGCCGACGCCGACGCGTTGGTGGTGCGCAGCGAGACCAAGGTCACCCGCGAGGTGCTGGCCGCCGCCGCGAAGCTCAAGGTGATCGGCCGCGCGGGAGTGGGCGTCGACAACATCGACGTCCCGGCCGCCAACGAGCGCGGCATCGTGGTCATGAACACGCCGGGCGGGAACACCGTCACCACCGCCGAGCACGCCATCAGCCTGATGCTGTCGCTGGCGCGCAAGATCCCCCAGGGCACCATGACCCTCAAGAAGGGCGAGTGGGCGAAGAAGAAGCTCACCGGCATGGAGATCATGGGGAAGACGCTCGGCGTCATCGGTCTCGGCAACATCGGCCGGGTGGTCGCCGACCGCGCGCGCGGCCTCAAGATGCAGGTCGTCGGCTTCGATCCGTTCCTGACCCGCGAGGCGGCCGAGAAGATCGGCGTCGAGCTGGTGGATCTCGACGAGCTCTACAAGCGCGCCGACATCATCACCGTCCACACGCCGCTCACGACCGAGACCAAGGCGCTCATCAACCGCGAGACGTTCGCGAAGATGAAGAACGGCGTGCTGGTCATCAACGCGGCGCGCGGCGGCATCGTCGACGAGGCGGCGCTCGCCGAGGCGATCGGCATCGGCAAGGTCGCGGGCGCGGCCCTCGACGTCTTCGTCGAGGAGCCGCCGCCCAAGGATCATCCGCTGCTCGCGCTCGACAACGTCATCTGCACGCCCCACCTCGGCGCCGCCACCGAGGAAGCGGCCGAGAAGGTCGCGTACCAGGTGGCCGAGCAGATCCGCGACTATCTGCTCAAGGGCGAGATCCGCAACGCCGTGAACGTCCCCTCGGTGAGCGCCGACGAGCTACCGCGGCTGCGCCCCTACCTGACGCTGGCGGAACGGCTCGGCAGCTTCCTGGGCCAGACCGTGGACGACGCGCCGCGCGAGATCGCCATCGAGTACCTGGGCGAGGTGCGCGACGTGAACACCGCCGCGCTGACGAACGCGGTGCTGCGCGGTCTGCTGGCGCCGTTGCTGGACGTGGTCGTCAACGACGTCAGCGCGCCAGTGGTGGCTCGCGAGCGCGGAGTTCGCGTGAGCGAGAGCAAGTCCTCGCGGGACGTCGACTTCTCGAACCTGATCCAGGTCACGCTCACCACCTCGAAGGGAACCGCGCGGGTGGCCGGCGCAGTCCTCGGCAAGGACCATCCGCGGCTGGTGCGTTTCAACGACTTCTTCCTGGAAGGGATCCTGGAGGGCAACATCGTCGTCCTCCAGAACCAGGACGTACCGGGAGTGGTGGGCCGTCTCGGCACGGTGCTGGGCGAGAAGGGGATCAACATCGCAGGGCTCGAGCTCGGCCGCGACAAGACCAACGGCCGTGCCGTGAGCCTCTTCCACGTCGACGGCGAGCTGCCCGCGGCGGTGCTCGACGTGATCCGGAAGCAGCCGGCGATCCTGTCGGCCACACAGGTGAAGCTCGTATGACGCCCGAACGGGCTCGCGCCGCGATCCGGCCGTCGAGCCCACCGCCGCCACGCGCGCCTGCCGCGGGCCGCGCGTGCCCCGCGGGCACCGGCGCTCGGCCCGTGTCGGCGAGCGTCACGGGCGTCGCAGTCGCCCCCCCATCCCTGAGGAGCGCATCGTGCCGAACGTGGTGATCACCGGGACCCAGTGGGGCGACGAGGGCAAGGGCAAGATCGTCGACAGCCTCACGGCGAGCGCCGACGTCATCGTGCGTTTTCAGGGCGGCGCCAATGCCGGCCACACCTTGGTGGTCGACGGCCGCCGCATCGTGCTGCACCTCGTTCCCTCCGGCGTGTGCCATCGGGGCAAGGTCTGCATCATCGGCAACGGAGTGGTGGTCGATCCGCTCGCGCTGGTCGCGGAGATCGACCAGGTCAAGGAGCTCGGCTATCTGAGCGGCGACACCGAGCTCAAGATCAGCCAGGACGCGCACGTGATCCTGCCCTACCACAAGACGATCGACGCTGCCCGCGAGCGCGGCCTGGGCGGCAAGAAGATCGGCACGACCGGAAGGGGCATCGGTCCGTGCTACGAGGACAAGGTCGCGCGGCGCGGGGTGCGCATCGGCGACCTCGTCGACACCGACGCCTTGCGCGCCCGCCTCGAGGACGTGCTGCCCGAGAAAAACCTCTACCTCGAGCGCGTGCTCGGCGAGCCGCCGGTGGCGCTGGCGCAGGTCCTCGCCGAGCTCGGCGACGCCGCGCGCCGCATCCAGCCGTACGTCGCCGATGCCTCGCGCTACCTGGGCGAGGCGCGGCGTGCCGGCAAGAGCATCCTCTTCGAGGGCGCGCAGGGCTCGCTGCTCGACGTGGACCACGGCACGTATCCCTTCGTCACGTCGTCGAACACCGTGGCCGGCAACGCGTGCGTCGGCTCCGGCATCGGCCCGACCGCCATCGACGAGGTCATCGGCATCTGCAAGGCGTACACGACCCGGGTTGGCTCCGGCCCCTTCCCGACCGAGCTCACGGACGCCACCGGCGAGGCTTTGCGCAGCCGCGGCGACGAGTTCGGCGCCACCACGGGACGCGCGCGGCGCTGCGGTTGGTTCGACGCCGTGGTGGCGCGCCACGCGGCCCGCACCAACGGGCTCACGGGTCTGATCATCACCAAGCTCGACGTGCTGAGCGGTCTCGAGCGGCTCGAGATCTGCGTGGGATACCGGCTCGACGGCCGCGAGTACGTCGACAGCGTGCCGCCCACGCGGCTGCTCGAGCGCGTCGAGCCCGTGTACGAGACGATGCCCGGCTGGAGCGAGTCGCTCTCCGGCCTCGATCGCCTCGATCGGCTTCCCACCACCGCGCGCCGCTACCTGAGCCGGATCGAGGAGCTGGTCGGCACCGAGATCGTGATGCTGTCGCTCGGGCCGCGTCGCGAGGAGCTGATCGAGATCCGCAACCCGTTCCAGCGCTGAACGCGAGCGCTCGCGCGGGAGGCGATCGCGACCCGGGCTCAGAGCCCGGCGCCGAGCACGTCGACGGCGCGTTCGGCGGGCACGGCCTCGCGCTCACTCGCGCCCTCGCGGCGCGCAGGCAGCCACACCCGGAAGCGGCTCCCCTCGCCCGCGACGCTCTCGATGTCGATGTGCCCGCCGTGGGCGCGCACGATGCCGTACACCACGGACAGCCCGAGCCCACGTCCCTGGAACTTGGTCGTGAAGAACGGCTCGAACACGTGCGCGCGGGTCTGCTCGTCGAGACCCACTCCCGAATCGGCGACGGTGAGCTCGACGTAGGAGCCGGCGGCGAGGGCCAGTCCGCGGGCCCGCTCCTCGTCGAGCACGCAATTGCGCGTCGTCACGCGCAAGCGACCGCCGCCGTCGAGCGCCTCGACACCGTTGGTGCAGAGGTTCATGACCACCTGCCCCATCTGGGTCGGATCGGCTTCGACCGACCAGAGATCGGCCGCGAGATCACGCTCGATGCGCACCCCCGCCGGCGGCGAGCGGAACTGGAGGCTCAGGATCTCGCGCACCACCTCGTTGAGGTCGAGCGCCTCGGGGTGCGTGGTGCCGCCCCGCGCGAACGAGAGCATCTGCCGGGCCAGCCCTCCACCCTTGCGCGCCAGCGCGGCGATCTCGTCGAGGAGCTCGTGGCCCGTGGAGTCGTCGCCCACCACGTCGCGCAACAGGTCGGTGGTGCTCAGCACCACCGCCATCAGATTGTTGAAGTCGTGCGCGATCCCGCCGGCGAGCGTCGCCGTGGCCTCCATCCGCGATGCGGCCATGAGCGCCGCCTCGGCGCGCTTGCGCTCGGTGATGTCCTCGGAGATGCCGAGCAGGTACTGGACGACGCCGTTCTCGTCGACGATCGGGATCTTCTTCGTGTGCAGCGTGCGGGCACCGTGGGTGCGCGTGTGGATCGGCTCCTCGGGGATGTCGACCACCTTCCGCCCCGCCAGCACCTCGCGATCCTTGGCGGTGAAGAAATCCGCCTCCGCCTTCGGGAAGAAATCGTAGTCGTTCTTGCCCAGCAGGTCGTCGCGGCGGAATCCGAGCAGCTCCTCGCCGGCGCGGTTGAAGCGCACGAAGCGCAGCTCGGCCGCGTCCTTGACGAAGATCATGTTGGGGATGTTCTCCACCACCGAGCCCAGGAACGCCGAGTCGCGCCACACCTCTTCCTCGGCGCGCTTGCGCTGGGTGATGTCCTTCACGATCCGGTAGTGGCCGGCGGGCTCGCCGCTGCGATCCCAGACCGGCACCAACGTCACGCCGAGGTAGGCCGTGGACCCGTCCTTGCGCTCGGCGCGGACCTCGACCTCGGCCCATCCAGCGAGTGACATGCCGGTGCTCGCCTCGCGCAGCAGCGTCCGGTCCTCGTTGGCGATCGGGAGGTCGGCCGGGCGCCCGACGAGGTCGTCGACGCGGTGGCCGAGCATGCGCGCGTACGTCTCGTTGGCTTGCTCGATGCGCCCGTCGAGCCCCACCCGCACCACGCCCTCCACCGCGGCTTCCAGCACCGAGTTGAGGGTGTTGCGCTCGTGCTCGGCGCGCGCGCGCTCGCTGCGCACCGCCGCCTGACGCTCGGCGATGGTGAGTCGCACGCGGAAGTCGCGGCTCAGGATCGGCTTCGAGATGAAGTCGTCGGCGCCTGCGTCGAGCGACCGCGCCACGTCGTCGGGCCCGCCCCGGCCCGTGAGCACCAGCACCACGCTGTGCGCGCCGCGCGGGTGCGAGCGAATGCGTCGGCAGAGATCGAGCCCGTCCAGGTCCGGCAAGTTGAGATCGAGAACGACGAGCTCCTGGAACCCTTCGAGATACGCCGCCCAGGCCGCCTCGCCCGTGGCGAACGCGCTCACCGTGTGGCCACGCTCGCCGACGAGCTCGGCCAGGATCCGTCGGACCTCGTCCTGGTCTTCGACGAGCAAGCATCTCATGCCGTGACTCGACCAGGGACGCCCGACCGATGCGCTGCAGCCATCGAGCGTCTCGATCCCCCGCTTACCACGCGGCGCCGGCACCCGCAACGAAAGCGTCGCTCGATCGCGGCGCGATTCCGCCGGCTCAGCGAGCGCAGGCGAATCACGGCGCGCGCCTCATCGCGTGCCGCCGCGCGCTGCAGGGTGCAGCTCGCCGAGCCAGGCCCGGTAACGAGCGCATTGCTCGGCGGTCGCGTTCGAGTCGGCCTCGATCCACCACGTATCCAGGGGACGCGCCGTGGGAGTGACGGTGAGCTCCGTGAGCCGCTCGCGACGAAACGCCGTGAGCGCGACGCTGGCGCCGAGGGCGAGATCGTCGAGACGCGCCTCGAGCGCACGCACGTCGTGCACACGCCATCCGCCCACCGCCACCACCTCGTCACCGGCGTAGAGCCCGGCCCGCTCGGCGGGGCTGCCGTTGGTGACCAGCGCCACCCGCAGCCGGCCGCCCTCCTCGCGAAAGCTCGCGCCGAGCTGGGGCCGATTGGCTGGATCACGCTCGCCGGGCGCCGGCGCGACGGGTGGGCGGCCGCCCCGATCCTCGGCGTTCTCCCGCGGCCGCGTGCGCGCGACGAGCCCCGCGAGCGCGAGGTGGCGGGCCACGTCCAGCTCCTCGGTCGATCGCACGTACCGATCCAGCAGGTCCTCGACGTCCACGCCCGTGAAGCGGCGCACCAGCTCGCCGAAGCCTCCCTCGGGGATCGTCTCGCCGCGCGCGGCGTCGGCGGCGAGCTCGCGCAACACCGTGTCGAGCGAGGCCCGGTCGCGGCTGCGCGCGCGGATCTCCAGATCGAGCAGCGACGCGACCACGTGACCCTTGAGGTAATAGGAAACCGACGTGTTGGGCGTGTCCTCGTCGGGTCGATAGAGGCGAATCCAGGCGTCGCGGCTCACCTCCTCGAGGGAATGCACCGCTCGCCCGGGCGTGCGGCCCAGCTGCGTGAGGTTCTCGCCCAGCATCTCGAGGTAGCGCTCCGGCCCGATCAATCCCGCCCGCCGCAGGAGCAACGGCGCGTAGTAGTCCGTGACTCCCTCCATCACCCACAGCAGGTCGGTGATGCACTCGCGCGCGTAATCGTAGGGGGCGAACCGTGTCGGTCGAATGCGCTTCACGTTCCAGACGTGAAACAGCTCGTGGCTCGCCAGGTCGAGGAACTCCTCGTAGGTGCGCCGCGGGCGGAAGCCGAAGCGCGGATAGTGCAAGACACAGCTGTCGCGGTGCTCGAGACCGCCCCCGCGCTTCTCGGCGAGGTGAACGACGAAGAGATAGCGACGATAGGGCAGCCCGCCCATGGTGTCGCGGGCGGCCGCCACCAGCGTGGCGAGATCGCGGCGCAGCCCCTCGAGATCGACGTTGCCGTCGCCCCACACGGCGATCTCGTGGGGGATGCCGTCCACCTCGAAGCGCACGTCGCGGTGAGCGCCCACCTCGACCGGGCAATCCACGAGATGGTCGTAGTCGTCGGCGCGCCACGCATCGGTCGCGTCGGCGACGCGCTCGAGGGTCGTGGCCACCTTCCAGCCGCTCGGCACCTCGATCTCGAGCAGCGCCGGACGAAAGCGGGTCTCCTGCGCGTAGACGAACAACGTGACACCGTTCCAGAACGCGTGCGTGTCGTCGAGATGGCTGGTGCGAACGGAGAGCTCGTGGGCGAAGACCTCGTACCGGACCCGCACTCCCGCCGCCGCGCCGGTCACGCTCCACGTGGCCTTGCCGGTCTTGCGCGCAGGCAGCGCGGTGCCATCGAGCGACCACGCTTGGAAGCCGCGCACGTGGCGCGCAAACTCGCGCACCAGATACGAGCCCGGGTTCCACACCGGCAGCTCGAGCTCGAGCACCTCGGGCAACGGTGCTTCGAACGACGCCTCGACGTGAAAGCGATGGGCATGCGGCTCGGGCCACGCGACGCGATAGCGAACGACCGTCTCGTCCATGCGCGCGAGTCTACGAGACCGCGGGGCCGCTGGCTGCCGACGCTCGCCGTCGCGCTGGCGGTGAGCGCGGCCGCCGCCAGCGGCTGTGGATCAAGCTCGGCGCCCGTCGTGCCGGCGGCGATCGAGCTGCCGGCGTATCCGTTCACGACTACCCAAGCGATCGTCGTGGACGAGAGCGCGATCGCCGCTGCGGGCGGCGCCTATTGCCGCGATGCCCGCGCCAGGGCGACGGCGGTCGACTTCTACCTCGGCGCGCTGCCGCTCGGGTCGATCGACGCGCTGTGCGCCGATGGCCCCGCCTACACCGGCGCCGAGACGCGTCTCGGGAGCCTCTACGTATCGGGATATTTCGGCGGTTTGTGGCTGCGCGACTCGCTGATCGCGAGCGACGCGGCGGCGCGCGCAGCGGCGGCTGGCCCCCAGGTGACGGGTCTTTCCGAGGTCGTCTTCTCGGCGCTCGCCGAGCTCGCGGGCGAGCGACTCGCGCTGGCTCGCGAGGGCGAGGACGCGACGCTCGTGGACGCGGCACGCACGAGCTTGCCGCTCTTGCTCACGCTCTTCGGCTACAACCTCGGTTACCTGCAAGTGGCAGAGGAAAACCCGCCCGCAGGAGCGCCCGCCGCGCCGAGCCCGATCGCGTGCGACGGTTTCCTGGCGTGTCGCGGCACCGGCGTCGACGTCGCGACGCTCGAGCGCTACGCGAGCGCGCTCGCGGCGATCGCCTCGCCGTCCACGGACGCGTGGCGCGAGGTGGCGGACCTCGTCGCACGCTACGGCGAAGGCGCCGTGCAATCCGGCCGCGGCGTCTGGGAGAGCATCCTGGGCGGAAGCTCGATCGCATCCACGGCGTACCAGCCGCTGCTCGATCTGAGCGCCGGCTATCTGCTGGTCTCGGAGGCCGCCGTGCTCGCGAACGCCACCGCGTTCGCGGAATCGGACGCCGGCGCCGCGCGCTGCGGCTCGCTCGTCCAGACCGGTCTGGTGATCTGGTCCGGCAGCTATTTCGAGGGGCTCGCGTCGAGCGCGGCAGCGGGCACGTTCCCCACGCTCGAGTGCGTGGGATCCGGCTGAGTCGGCGCAGCGAGACGACCGCCCCGCGCCGTCCCTTCGACTCGTCAGTTCATCGTGATGCGCGCCGAGCGCACCGCACCCGCTTCGTATTGCCAGAGCGTCACCGTGGGCGGGCGATCCGCGCCGCTGGTGGGTGTCGCGTCCACCAGAAAGACCTGGCACGACGTATCCGCCGACGGCGTCACCGGCCCCGCGCCGCCATCCACGTAGGCCGGCTCGGCGCGATTCCGCGGGTTGGCGGCGGTGTTGGCGTCCTGCAGCGTCACGACCTCGGCGATGCTCTTCGCCGCGGCCTGGGGATCGCCTAGCGACTCGTAGCGCGAGACGCGGTTGCTGAGCTCGGCATCCATGGCGTGGAACGCCGCGAGACAGGCGTTGCTCATCGCCTTCTCGCGGCTGCCGAGGATCTTCGGCGCGACCACCACCGCCAGAATCGACAGGATCGCGACCACCACGAGCATCTCGACGAGCGTGAACCCCGCCGTCCGCGAGGATCGGGGCATGAGCTGGCGAAAACCGTTCACGATCATTCCCCCGCGTCGCGTGTGCTCGATAAATCCTTGGGATCGTTCGAGAAAACTGGTAGGATCTTAAAGGTTCGCTGAGCGACCGGTCAACGAAATACTCTTCCCGACATGTCTGCACCACACAGTCGCCCGCCGGAACCCAACCGCGACGCCTCGACCCGCAAGGGCGACATCACGGCGTTGGTCCGCGAGGAAGCGGCGCGCCGGCGCAGCTCGGAAGAGACCAGCCACGAGGAAGGCCGCGCGTCGCGCGTGCCCTATCGGCTGATCGCGATCCTGGTCCTCGCCACGGTCACGGTGATCGCCACCACCAAGAGCGTCTTCCAGGTGATGGTCTTCCTCAAGCACCCCGGCGACAACGCGGTGCTCGGCGTGAAGCTCGACGAGGTCGACGCGTTGGTACCGGCGACCAGCCTGGCCCTCGACGGCAAGACACTCGTCGTGAACGTGGGCACCGGCTGGGCGACGCTCGGCCACGAGGAACGCGCGCGGCGCCTCTCCGAGCTCGCGAGCCTGCTGGCCAACCGCTACTACCACGGCGCGCGGCTGATCGCGCCGAGCGGCGGCGCCGTCGGCACCTGGGCGAAGGGGCGAGTCCACGTCGAGTGACCGAGCCCCGCGATCCCGCGTCCGCCTCTCGCCTCCCACCCAATCGCAGGCAGCGCCCTCCGCCGTGTCGCTCACGCCCTATCAGCGGCGGCTCGTCGTGTTTCTCGGCGTGGCGTGCTTCTTCGAAGGCTACGACTTCATCGCCATCACCCAGATCCTCCCCAACCTGCGCGCGGCCATGGAGCTCTCGCCCGCGCAGGGCTCGAGCCTCGTCGCGTTCATCAACCTCGGCACGATCCTCTCGTACGCGCTGGTACGGCGCGCCGATCGCTGGGGCCGGCGACGGGTGCTCACGCTCACCATCGCCGGCTACACGCTGGCGAGCTTCCTCTCCGGCCTGGCCACCGGACCCGTCTGGTTCGCGCTGGCGCAGCTCACTGCTCGCACGTTCCTGATCGCCGAATGGGCGGTGAGCATGGTGTACGCGGCCGAGGAGTTCCCCGCGCATCGGCGCGGCTGGGTCATCGGAGTCATCCAGGCCACCTCCAGCCTCGGCTCCACGGTATGCGCCGGCGTGGTGCCCGCGCTGCTCGCGACGCCGCTCGGTTGGCGCAGCGTGTACTTCGTGGGGACGATCCCGCTCGTCTTGCTCGCGTTCGCGCGGCGTAGCTTGCGCGAGAGCACGCGCTTCGCCAGCGCCGTGGCGGTGGCGCCGAGCACACCGCGATCGCTGCTCGAGATCATGCGCACCCCGTATCGGCGGCGGATCCTCGAGCTCGCGAGCATCTGGGGGCTCACGTACGTCTGCACCCAGTCCGCCGTCACCTTCTGGAAGGAGTTCGCGCTGGCCGAGCGCGGCTTCACCGACGGCCAGGTGGGCGCCAGCATCTCGATCGCGGCGGTGGCGGCGATCCCGCTCACCTTCGGCGCCGGCAAGCTGATCGACGTGCTCGGACGGCGCCGCGGCGGCGCCATCATCTTCGTGCTCACGTCCGCAGGCGTGTTCGGCGCGTACACGTTGCCCGATCGGCTTTCGCTCACCGCGGCGCTCGCCGTCACGATCTTCGGCGTCACCGCGGTGCTGCCCGTGCTCAACGCCTACACCGCCGAGCTCTTCCCCACCGAGCTGCGCGGCGACGGGTTCGCGTGGGCGAACAACCTGCTGGGGCGAATCGGCTACGTGCTCGGTCCGCTGCTGGTCGGGCTCGCCGCCGGGCGCCTGGGATGGGGAGCCTCGGCGGCGGCCACCGCCATCTTTCCGCTGCTGGCGCTGGTGTTCATCCTCCGGCTCATGCCCGAGACCACGGGCAAGGAGCTCGAGGAGACGTCGCGACTCTGAGCGGCGAGCCCCCGATCGCAGCCGCCGTCCGCGCACCGCTTCGCGCCGACTCGGGTGCCGCGCCGATCGTGCCGAGCGGTGTCATCCCTGCTAGTCTCCGTTCGTTCACCACAACTCGCGACCGGCCCGACACGGGAGGTTCCTCCCGTGCTCGGCGATCCGCTCGCGCGACGAGGCTCGTTCACACATGCCGCCGCAATTCATCTTCACGACCCGTGGGCTGGGCAAGGTCGTCCCACCCAAGCGCGAGATCCTCAAGGACATCTCGCTCTCGTTCTACGGCGACGCCAAGATCGGCGTGCTCGGCCACAACGGCGCCGGCAAGTCGACGTTGCTCCGCATCATGGCCGGCGTGGACAAGGATTTCGTCGGCGAGGCCCGCCCCGCCGACGGGATCAAGATCGGGTTCCTGGCCCAGGAGCCCGCGCTCGATCCGGCCAAGAACGTCCGCGGCAACGTGGAGGAGGCGGTCGCCGAGCAACGCGCGATCCTCAAGCGCTTCGACGAGGTGAACGAGAAGTTCGGCGAGGTCACCTCGGACGACGAGATGGCGGCGCTGGTCGACGAGCAAGCGCGCCTCCAGGACCAGATCGACGCGGGGAACCTCTGGGAGCTCGACCGCACCGTCGACATCGCCATGGATGCGCTGCGCTTGCCGCCGCCCGACGCCGACGTCACCACGCTTTCCGGCGGCGAGCGTCGCCGCGTCGCGCTCTGTCGGCTGCTGCTCTCGAAGCCCGACCTGCTGCTCCTCGACGAGCCCACCAACCACCTGGACGCCGAGTCGGTGGCGTGGCTCGAGCACTATCTTCAGGAGTTCCCCGGCGCCGTCATCGCCGTCACCCACGACCGCTACTTCCTCGACAACGTCGCCGGCTGGATCCTGGAGCTCGACCGCGGCCAGGGCATTCCGTGGAAGGGCAACTACTCGTCGTGGCTCGATCAGAAGAAGAACCGGCTCGCCAACGAAGAGAAGGCCGAGTCCGCCCGCCAGCGCACCCTCGAGCGCGAGCTCGAATGGGTGCGGATGGCGCCGCGCGCCCGCCAGGCGAAGTCCAAGGCCCGCCTCCAGCGCTACGAGGAGCTCCTCAACACCACCGTCGAGAAGCACATGGAAACGGCGGAGATCACCATCCCGCCGGGTCCGCGTCTCGGCGACGTCGTGGTCGAGGCGCAAGGAGTGTCCAAGGGCTTCGGCGAGACGCTGCTCATGGAGAACCTGAGCTTCGCGCTGCCCAAGGGCGGCATCGTGGGCGTGATCGGACCGAACGGCGCCGGCAAGACCACGCTCTTCCGCATGATCGTCGGCCAGGAGCAGCCCGATGGCGGGACCTTCAAGATCGGCGAGACGGTGAAGATCGCGTACGTGGACCAGAGTCGCGACGCGCTCAAGCCCGACCGCAGCGTGTGGGAAGAGATCTCGGAGAAGAACGAGCTGATCGAGCTCGGCAAGAAGCAGATCAACTCGCGCGCCTACTGCTCCTGGTTCAACTTCAAGGGGCAGGATCAGCAGAAGCGGGTGAAGGATCTCTCGGGTGGCGAGCGCAACCGCGTCCACCTCGCGAAGCTGTTGAAGAGCGGCGGCAATCTCTTGCTCCTCGACGAGCCAACCAACGACCTGGACGTGGACACGCTGCGCGCGCTCGAGGACGCGCTGCTCGATTTCGCCGGCTGCGCGGTGGTCATCAGCCACGACCGCTGGTTCCTCGATCGCATCGCCACCCACATCCTCGCATTCGAGGGCGACTCGAAGGTGGTGTGGTTCGAGGGCAACTTCCAGGCGTACGAGGAAGACCGCCACAAGCGCCTCGGCGCCGAGGCCGATCAACCCCATCGCATCCGATTCAAGAAGCTCACCCACGACTGAGCGCGCCGAGCATCGAAGCCACGCCTCGGGGTACGATTCGAGCGCGGACGCTCGATCCGCGCCGGAGGGCTCGATGCTCAAGAGGCCGCGCCGTCGGGGCGCCCGAACCGCGTTGGCGCTGTGCGCCGCGTGCCTGGCCGGCGCGATCGCGCTTCGGGCGCGCGCGCAAGCCCTCGCTCCCGCAGCGAGCATCCATGCGAGCGAGCTCGCCGCTCACCGCGGCGAGCCGCCGGGGCTACGCGGCGACGAGCCCGTGGCGAACGTCGCCACGAGCACGCCGCGCGTGACGAAGCAGGTGGTCGGCTTCTATCCCTACTGGGCGGCGAGCGCGAACCACGTCCACTGGGACCTGCTCACGACGCTCGCCTATTTCAGCGCGGAGGTGGACCCGGTCGCGAGGAACGGCAGCCTCTCCGATCTGCACGGCTGGGGCTCCACCACCGGCCCGCTCGTCTCCACGGCGCACGCCGCCGGCGTGAAGGTGGTGCTGACGCTGACGCTCTTCGATTCCAGCGCCATCGGCGCGATCCTCGGCAACGCGACCGATCGCGCCAACCTCGTCGGCAACGCGCTCGCCAGCGTGCAGAACGCCGGCGGCGACGGCATCTGCCTCGACTTCGAAGGCATCGCCGCGGGCGCCACCAACAAGACCGGCCTGGTCGCGCTCGTGACCTCGATGGCGAGCGCCTTCCACGCGGCGATCCCCGGATCCAAGGTGCTCGTCGCCACGCCGGCCGTGGATTGGAACGGAGTCTTCGACTACGACCAGCTCGCCCTCGCCGGCGACGGGCTCGTGATCATGGCGTACGACTACCACTGGTCGGGCGGCGCTCCCGGCCCGGTCTCGCCGCTCACGGGCGGCTCGCTGTGGGGCACCTACAACGTCACCTGGACCGCCGACGACTACGTGACCTGGGGCGGAAGCGCGAACCGCTCGAAGTTCATCCTGGGAGTGCCGTGGTACGGCTACGACTGGCCCACCACCAGCTTCGCGATCCCCGGCACGGCGACGGGATCGGCGACGTCGCGCACCTACGCTCAAGCGAAGACCCTCGCGCAGCAACACGGCGGTGCGTGGGATGCGGCGTCGCAGACACCGTTCGTGCTCTACACCTCGGGCGGCAGCCGCCAGCTCTGGTACGACGACGACGCGTCGCTGGCGCTCAAGCTCGACTTGGTGAGCGCGCGGAGCTTCGGCGGCATCGGGATCTGGGCGCTCGGCTACGAGGGCACGAGCGACGAGCTGTGGAGCGGGATCGAGAACGCGTTCGTCCCGACGTGTCCGGACGCGGACGGCGACGGCTACACCTCGGCGCTGTGCGGCGGCACCGACTGCAACGATGGCAACGGGTCGGTGCACCCCGGAGCCATCGAGGCCTGCGGAAACGGCATCGACGACAACTGCAGCGGTTCGGTCGACGAAGGCTGCAGCGGTGGCTGCGGCGGCACCAGCGCGGACGCGGCGCTGGTCGAGAGTGATCCGCGCTCGTCTCCGCAGGCCGCGAACGATGCGAGCGAGCCGTGGGGTCTGCTCACCGGCACCTTGCCGTTGGCAACGCTGGCCGTCGTGCGACGCTGGCTGCGGGCGCGCCGCTCCTCAGCCGCCGCCTGATCCCGACCAGTATCGGATCGCCAGGCGCGCGCCGGCGAGCGCCGTTAGCCGGCGCGCGGCGACGGCCACGCGATGCTCGGGAGTCGGTTCGAGCATCCAGAATCGCCACGACTCGGCGGCCAGGAGCGAGTCGGCGGTGAGCCTCACGGCGCCCCGCGCTTCGCCCGCCGCGCGCTCGAAGCTCACGCTTTGCCGATCCAAGGCGAGCAACGGTGTCCCCAGCGCCTTCGTGTACGCCTCGCGCAACATCCAGCGCTCGAGAAAGACGGCGCGCCTCGCGTCCGCGGGCGCGCTGGTCACGGCCCGTGCATCGTGGGCCGAGAAGAATCGTCCGGCGATCGCCGTGGGCTCCACCCGCCGATCGTCGCGCTCGACATCGACCCCGACGGCCACGCCGCGAGCCAGCGCGCACACCGCGAGGCCACGCGTGTGGGCGAGGCTGAGCATGACCCCGCCGGCGGACCGAGCGGCGAGCGCCGGATCGACACGCGGCTGGCCCTCCGGCGTGGTGGAGAAGCGCCAGGCGTTCGGGGCGGCGCCGAGCTCCGCGGCGAGCGCAGCGCGCAGCAGCGCTCGTCCCTCGATGATCTCGGCGCGGCGAGCGGCGTTGCCGGCGCCGTCGGCGCGGCGCCGCTCGGCGTCGTCGAGCCAGCAGCGGTACCAGCGCTCGCGCTCGTCGCTGCCGAGGTGCCGCGTCGGGCACACCCACAGCACGACCGCTCCCGGCGCGAGGCCGCCGGACGCGGCGGAATCCGGGACTCGTGCTCGTTCCCGCCCGGCCATGTCCACGAGTCTACGTCGCACCCAGCCCTCGTCCGAGGGCGTGCTCCCTGCCGCGCACACTCGGGCGGCCGGCGGGCGCCCGGCTTTTGCCTTTGGGGCGATTTGCGGTTTATCGTGGTGTGCGAAACCGGTGACGCTGCACCCGAAGCAGCGGGCCAGCTCCCCCGTCCCACCGCGAGTCGCGCGGCCGAAGGTGAAAACATGCGTGTATCGATGCTCTCGATGCTCCACGAGGTGAACCCCCTCGGGATGCAGCACGTCGCCACCCATCTCGAGAAGCAGGGCCACGACGTCGAAGTGTTCTGGCAGCCCAAGGAAGAGGACCTCACACAGAGCGAGCTCGATCAGATCGTCGACCGCGTCGTCGCGCACGACCCGCAGCTCGTCGGCTTCGCGTTGATGACGATCCACTTTCACCGCGCCAAGCAGCTCACCGAGATGGTCCGGGCCCGTCTCCCCGGAGCCAAGATCATCTGGGGCGGCATCCACCCCACCCTCAGCCCCGAAGAGTGCATCGACATCGCCGACATCGTCTGCCGCGGCGACGGCGAGGACCCGACCCTCGAGTACGCGAACCGCGTCGACCGCGGCGAGGACCCGACCACCATCCCGAGCCTGTGGTTCCGCATGCCGGATGGTTCGGTCAAGAAGAACGAGATCCGCAACCTCTCGGACGACCTCGATCAGTACCCGTTCCCCCAGTTCAACTGGGACAAGAGCTGGATCCTCTGGCAGGGCACGGTCCAGAAGCTGACCCCGGAGGTCTACGCGGAGTCGGTTCCGCGCCGCGGCCAGATCTACGACATCATGATCACCCGCGGTTGCCCGCTGGTGTGCACGTATTGCTGCAACGCCAGCTTCATCAAGCTCTACCAGGGCAAGGGGAAGATCCTGCGGTCACGTTCCACCGAGAACGTGATGGAAGAGCTCAAGTGGGTCCGCAAGAACTATCCGTTCGTGGGCATGTTCAACATCCAGGACGACATCTTCCTCGTGCGCACGAAGGACAACTGGATCCAGGAGTTCGCCGACGCCTACAAGAAGAACGTGGACCTGCCGTTCGCGTGCAAGAGCACGCCGAACTACGTCAGCGAGGACGTGATCGCGCCGCTGGCGTCCGCCGGGCTCCAGCACATCCAGATGGGGATCGAGGGCTCGGACCGCGTCAACTGGGAGATCTACAAGCGCCGCGTGAGCCACGAGGAGTTCATCCAGGCGAGCGAGATCCTGTGGCGCCACAACGTCGCCGGCCGTTACGACATCATCCTCGACGACCCCTACTCGAACGATCAGGACACGCTCCAGATCCTCGACACGCTCACCAAGATCCGCCGACCCTATTGGCTGCAGTGCTTCTCGCTCACGTTCTTCCCCAACACCCCGATCTACGAGATGGGTGAGCGCGACGGGTTGCTCGGCCACGGCAAGGACGGCTATTCGGTCCAGTACGGCCACGTGAACAAGACCTACCTGAACCGATTGGTGATCTTCTCGCAGCGGCTCCCCAACAGCGCGGTGAAGTTCTTCATCAAGCACCGCGACAAGAAATGGGCCCCGCCGCTCCTCGAGGCCGTGATCCACGGCTACTGCGAGCCAGCGATGCGCGTCATCGCGCGCATCGCGGCGTATCCGCGGCTCATGGTCACGGTGAAGGCGATCTACTTCAACACCATGCGCTTCCTCAGCCGTCGCGACCTGAAGCCGCGGCGACGCTGGATGGAGATCGACCTCGCCGGGGCGTGAGCCTCGCGCCTCGCGGCACTCGCGAGCGCACCCCGAACCCCCGCCCTTTCGGGCGGGGGTTCGCTCCTCCAGCACGCGTCTCCAGCACGCGTTCCCGCGGCACCGAGCCCTTCTCCTACCCCCGATCGGGCCATGACCACGCCGGAGGACAGGGACGATTCCAAGATCGTCGCGCCGCGCGCCGCAGGTGGGCGCACGACGCATTCCGGGGCGTATCCGCCTCGCGCGGCGGTGCGTCGGATCGGTGAGATCCGCGAAGAACCGTACTTCGCGAGCCCGGTCTTCGCGTGCCCGAGCTGTGGCTACCTCACGACCGTCGGGCTTCCCGAATGTCCGCGTTGCTTCGCCTCGCTACCGCAGCCGCCGAGCGGGATGCGATTCGCGGTGCGCGCCGTCCAATGGCTGGTGGCCATCGGTGGGCTCGGCTACGCGCTCGGGCTGCCGTGGTGGGTCGCGGCGCTTGCGCTGGCGCTCACGATCGGCAGGGAGATTCGTCGCCCGCGCCCGCCGCGCCACCCGGCGCAATTCGGCGAGCGCTGAGTCGATGCCGCTCTCACGTCCTCGGAGCCAGCTCGCTCGGCAGCATCGTCAGGTCGTCGACCTCTGCGCCGGTGAGCTGCTCGCTCGTGAGCCCGCGAACCCCCGTCAGATCGGCGCCGCCCAGCTGCGTGCCTTCGAACGCTGCACCCGTGAGGTCGGCGTTGCGAAGGCTCGCCTTCACGAGGATCGTGAAGCGCAGGTCCGATCCCACGAGTGTGGCCTCGTCGAGAAACGCGTCCGTGAGGTTGGTGGCGCGCAGGCTCGACCCGGCGAGGTTGGCTCCCTCGAGGTGCACGGCCATGAGCAGCGTATCGTCGAGCACGGCGCCGCCCAGATCGGCGCCCCGCATCTTGGAGCCGAGAAAGTTGCAGTTCGCGAGCAACGACCTCGACAGGTCGGCGCGGCGGAAATCCGCGCCCGAGATGCTCAAGCCGCCGAGGTCGAGACCGCCGAGGGCGAGCGGCTCCGCCTCGCTCTCCACCCACGCGCGGCGCGCCAGGGCGCCGAGCGCCGCCTTCACGTCGCGACCGGGCTCACCCGGCGCGAGGCTGCCCGCCGTCCGATGGCGGCGCACGAAGTCGAGAAGCGCGCGGACGATCGCCGCATGATGGGTCGCGGACTCGCGATCGATCTCGGCGAGCCGCTCGATGGCCTGCGCGCGATCGGGCGGCGAATCCCCTGCCAGCCGCAGCACCAGCGCCTCGACTTCCGCGCGTCGGTCGACGGGCGGCTCGGCCTTGCCGAACGCCGCGCGCAAGAGTTTCCCGATCATGCCGACTCTCTCCGTGTGCGAGCGCGTCGAGCGTAGCCGCCGCTCGGCGAAGCGCACAAACGGCGAGCCACGAGCGGAATCAGTCTCGCTCGCGCCTCAGCGCGCCGACGATGTCCCGCACGCGCTGCTCCTCGCGGGCCAGGTCGGGCGGAAGCTCGAGCAGCACCGAGCGAAAGAGCCCGCCCAGCCGCTCGCGAACGGCGCCCGCGAGGCCTTCCCAGGTGGCGACGATGGCCCACTCGTCGAGCATGTCGTCGCTGATCGCGTCACCCATCTCGGCGGTTCGGCCTTCCGTCGCGAGTCGCGTGAGATCGCGGGCGAGCTCGCCCCAGCCGTGATGCGCGAGCACCGCTTGGTAGCCGCGATTCGTCGCATAGAAGGCGATCTGCCGCTTCACGGCGCTCTTCGCCTTCGCGACCCCTTCGGCGTCGCGGGCCGTGGCGAGAAACGGCGCCGCGACGAGATCGACGGCGCGCGCATCGCGACCCGCCCGCCGCGCTCCCTCGGCGACCGCCGGCCGCACGATCTCGCGCGCGTAGCGGAAGGTGGCGATCGGGTGCAACCGAATTCCGTCGGCAAGCTCACCGGCGAGACGTGCGCCATAGACGTTCAGAATGCCGAGGTAGATCGGCACGTGCGGGTGCTCGTTCGGCCCCGGATTCGAGAAGCTCGGCAGCAGATCGAACCGGTAGTGCTCGCCGGCGAACGCTTCGGGCTTGCCGCCCCGCTGGAAGCTCGCCCACATCGCCCGCAGGCACTGCACGTAGTCGCGCAGCCGCGGTCCCGCGGGGTCCTTCCATTCGGCTGCGTAGCGACGCTCGACGTGGGCACGCGACTGGGTTCCCAGGCCGAGCGAGAAGCGCCCGCCCGAGAGCCGCTGCAGGTCCCAGGCGAGCTGGGCCACGACCATCGGGCTGCGCGGAAACGCGATCGCCACGTTGGTGCCGAGCGTCACCCGCCGCGTGTGCTCCGCCGCGAGCACCAGCGGCAGGAACGGATCGTGCCCCCCTTCCGGCACGGTGACGCCATCGAAGCCCGCGGCTTCCGCGCGCCGCGCGTCCGCGACGATCGACGCGACGCTGAACGATCCCTGCGTCGCGCCCGCGTACTGCTCGGCGCCGGGAGCGAGCAGCACGGTCTCGACGCGGAAGGGCATCGCGCTGGCTCGGCGTTGATCGCTCGCGGTCGCTCGCGACGCTCGCAGTGGACTCGGACGTCGCGACTACGGCGGGGACGCGCCGCATCCCGCCGCCCGCGGCGAGCTCACGCGAGCTTGCCCATCGCGTGCAGCGCGGCGACGTAGCCGAACGTCATGGCCGGGCCGATGGTGCCGCCCGCCCCCGGATACGTGCAGCCGGCGAGCGGCGACGAGCAATTGCCGATCGCGTAGAGGCCCTCGAGGGTCTCACCGCGCTCGTTCACGACGCGCGCGAACCGATCCACCCGCAGCCCACCCTTGGTGCCGAGCTCGCCCGGCCACGCCTCCATGGCGTAGAAGGGCGCGTCCACGATCGGTCCGAGGCTCTCGTTGGGTCCCCACGCCTGGTCGCCGTAGTACTTGTCGAAGACCGTCTCGCCGCGGCCGAAGTCGGGATCCACGCCCTTGCGCGCGTTCTCGTTGAAGCGCGCGATGGTGGCTTCGAGCCCCGCCGCGTCCACGCCGATCTGCGCCGCGAGCGCGGCGAGGGTGTCGGCCTTCTTCAGGTAGCGCGCTTCCTTGAGCGCCTTGGGGATCATGCTGTCGGGTTGCTGCGCGCCGGGCAGGAACGGTCCCACCGGGTAGGTCTTGCGGTAGCGGGCATCGAAGATCAAGTACGCAGGGATGCTCGGGTTGTCCGGACTGTTGTTGGCGTACATCGCGTTCACCACGTCCACGTAGGGCGCCGCCTCGTTCACGAAGCGCTGGCCCTTCTTGTTCACGAGGATGCCACCCGGCAGCGACTTCTCGATCACCAGCATGCGGGCACGCGCCTCGCCGGGCACCACCGTGACCGGTCCCCACCAGCCGTCGTCCATGCGATCGAGCGGCACGCCGAGCTTGACGCCGATCTCGTGGATGTCGCCGGTGCTCGCGGGATTGGCACAGCTCCACTCGGCCTTGGCCGGCGACGGCAGGTACTTGTCGCGCATCGCCTGGCTGCCCTCGAAGCCGCCCGCGCCCAGGATCACGCCCTTCTGGGCCCGGATGCGCACCAGGCGCCCGCCCTTCTCGGCGACGACACCCACCACGCGCCCGCCTTCCACGACCACGTCCTTGCACGGCGTCTCGAGGTGCAGGGGGATCTTGCGATCGATCAGCGACATCCTGAGCGGTGCCACCAGCCCGTTGCCCATCGCCACGCTTCGATCGCGCTTCGACTTGAAGCGCCACGGGAGGTCGAGCCAGTAGCGCATCATCAGCTTCATGGTGAGCCCGATCCAGCCCGGGTTGCGGCACAGCAAGATGCGCGCTTCCGCCGCGGTGAAGCTGATCCGTCCCAGCATCAGCGTCTGCAGGCCGGAATCGCGCATCGCGAGCAGCTCGTCGCCCATCACGCGGGCGTCGAAGGTGCGCGCCTCCACGGTGCGCGCGCCGGGCTTGCTGCCCGCCACGCGCGGGTAGTAGTCGGCGTAACCGGCGATGGCGTCCACCTTGAGACGGGTGTTGTCGCACACCCACTTGAGCATCTTGGCGCCCCACTCGACGAACATCACCAGGCGATCGTCGGGCGTGGTGCCCTGGGTGGCGCCGCGCAGGTAGGTCAGGGCGTCGTCGACCGAGTCGTCCACACCCACGCCCTTCATGAGGTGATTGCACGGTATCCACAGACTGCCGCCCGACATCGCCGAGGAGCCGCCGTAGCGATCGCTCTTCTCGATCACCATCACCTGGGCACCCTGATCGTGAGCGGTGATGGCGGCGGTCATGGCACCCGCGCCCGATCCCACCACCACCACGTCGACCGTCTCATCCCACGTCGTCGCCTCGGCCATGTCGTTCCTTTCCTCGCCAGCGCGACGGGCGCGCCACGGCGCCGCGATCGCGACCAGCGAACACGATCAGTCCACGATCTCGTCGATCAAGCCCCACGCGAGCGCGGTCGGTGCGTCGATTCGCGCGCCGCTCAACGCCATCCACGCCGCCCGCTCGCGCCCGATGCGGCGCGGGATGCTCGCCGTTCCGCCAGCGCCGGGAATCAGCCCCATCGCGAGCTCCGGTAGCTGGAAGAACGCCGAACGCGCCGCCACCACGCGGCGCGCGAACGCAGCCAGCTCGATGCCTGCGCCGATGCAAGCACCGCGGACCTCGACGCGCACGCGATCCGCGCAGGACGCGAACATGCGCGCGGCGCTGCGCGTCGAGCGAATCGCGTGCGCCGTCGCCAGGTCCGGGTGCGTGCCGAACTCGTCCAGGTCGCCGCCCGCGCAAAACGACTCGCCACGGCCAGCGAGCACGACCTCCGTGATGGACGGGTCGGCCACGACGATCTCGAGGGCTGCGACCAGCGCGTCACGCGTGGACGCGGAATACGCGTTGCGCTTCTCCGGCCGGTTGAACACCAGGTCGAGGCGCGACTCGGTACGCGTCACGAGCAGCGCAGGCTCGGCGCCGACCGACCGGAGCGCCGCGCGCGGACGCTCCGCGAGCCAGCGACCATGCTCGGCGCCGACCAGCAAGTTGCCGTAGGCGAGCGATTCGAGCAGCAAGGCGTCGTCGACCGCGAGCCCGGCGCCGGCCCGCAGCACCTGCGCGAGCGTCATCGCCGCGATGGGCGCAGCTCGAATCGCTTCGTCGATCACCGCCCATTGCGCGGGCGTCGTCACCAGCACGTCGAGCGTCGCCGCCAGCGCCGCGACACGCGGCGACGACGCGTCGAGCGGTCCCACGCCGACGGTGGGACAGGGCAACGAGCGCAAGCGCTCGCAGGCGAGCGTGAGCGCCGCTCGATCGCCGCCAGCGCCGTCGTCGCGACGAAGATCGACCACGAACGCGCCGGCGCCCGTGAGCGGCGAGCAGCGCTCCGCCACGCCCGGCGTGGCGAGCGCGGCGAGCGCCTCGGCGAGCGACGGAATCGATCGCCGCGACTCGTCCATGGGCAATGACGCGGCGGCCGACCCAATGCCCACGCGCGCGCCTCGTCGATCCGCCGTCAGTCCGCCGCGAGCTGGGCGCGCACCTGACGCCGCAGCAGCTTGCCGGTTTCGTTGTAGGGCAGCGATTCCCAAAACTCGATCCGCTCGGGAGTGCGCGACGAGCGCAGGTGCTTCTTCACCCACGCTTGCAGGTCCTCGATCGACGTCCGCTTGCCGGGCTTGGTCACGACCACCGCCGCGACCGCCTCGCCCCACTGCTCGCTCGGCACGCCCACCACGGCGCAGTCGGCGATCGCATCGTGCTCGAGCAGCACGTCCTCGATCTCGCCCGGCGACATGTTCTCGCCACCGCGGACGATGACGTCGTCGATCCGGCCCTCGAGGAAGAGATAGCCCGCGTCGTCGAGCAGGCCGCCGTCGCGGGTGGGGAAGAAACCGTCGCTTCCCACGGAGCTGCCGCGCCCCAGGTACTCGCCCGAGACCTGCTCCCCTCGGACGTACACCTCGCCGCGCTGATTCGCGCCCAGCGCGCTGCCGCTCTCGTCGCGGATCTCGACCTCGACGCTCGGCAGCGGCCGCCCCACCGACACCAAGCGGCGCCGCACGGCGGGATCGTCACTGGCGATCGCGGCGCGGTGATCCTCCGGCCCCAGGATCGCGATGGTCGAGCTGGTCTCGGTGAGGCCGTACGCGTTCGTGAAGTCGACGCCGGGAAAGAGACGCAGGGCCTTCTCGATCACCGACTGCGGCATCTTGCCGCCGCCGTAGGCGAGCGCGCGCAGCTGCGGCATGTCCGCCGTCGGCGCGTCGCCCAGCGCGTCCACGATGCGCGCCAACATGGTCGGCACGACGAAGGCGTGCGTGACCCGCTCGCGGCGCGCGGTCTCGATCCACGATTCCGCCGAGAAGCTGGCAAGCTGCACGATTCGCCGGCCCGAGTAGATCGAGCTCGCCAGTGCGGCCATTCCCGCCACGTGATAGGGCGGGACGCTCACGAGCGTTGCCTCGTCCTCGCCGGCCGAGCCGAACTCGACCGAGCCGAAGATGTACGAGACCAGATGCTTCTGCCGCAGCACCGCGGCCTTCGGCGCGCCCGTGGTCCCGCTGGTGAAGAGCAGGATCGCGATGTCGTCGGGGTCGGCGCTCCAGTCGGGCTCGCCGGGCTGGCCCGAGGTGGCGGCGTCGAGGAACGCATCACGCGTGACCACGGTGGTGCGCGCGACGTGCGCCAGCGACGCCACCCGACCGCCCTCCGTCACGAGATACGAAGGTGCGATGCGCTCGAGGAGCTTCTCGACCTCCTCGGCCGTGAGGCGGTAGTTGAGCGGCACGAACGGCACGCCCGCCCACGCGCTGGCGAAGAGGCCAACCGGCACGGCCAGGCTCGACACATCGAGCACCGCGGCGCGCCTGGCGCCGCTGGCGTGCAGGAGCGCGCCGGTGCTGCCGGCGGCATCGAAGAGCTGCTGGTAGCTGAGCTTGGTCGCTCCGTTCTGCACGGCGATGCGATCGCCGAAGCCCGAAGCCGCCATCTCGAGGAGCATCATCAGGTTCATGAAGAACGCCGTGCGCCTTTCGCGACGGGGAACGAAGCCAGCGTCGCTACGACTGCGATCCAGAGGCCACGCGGTGGCGAGGGCGAGACCCCACCCGCGCGCGAAGCAGCGAACGTCGATAAAGGGTCCGCCACCGCTCAATCCGACGAGGGCAGCGGCTTGGCCTCTCCGAGGACCAAGAGCGCGCCGTTGGCGCCCAGGGCGCCCTGTCCCGCCTTCGTGCAGAGCAGTCGAGATCGCCGCTGGCGTTCACGTAGCGCTTGCCGAGGAGCGTGCCGCCGTTGGCGTCGGCGGCGACGGCGCCACCGTCGGGTTTGGCGTCGGCCATCGCCAGGAGCGGCGCACCGCCGCACGTCACCGCGACGTCGTCCTTGGGCGCGGCGATCACCATCACCTCGGTGGTGCACACCGCGCTCTTGAGCCGCCGTGTTCCTGCCTTGAGCTGCGCCATCGTTCGCCTCTCTCGCCTCGTTCGTTCGACGCGGTCCCGCGCCGGCGCGATCAGCCGCGGCGCGAACGGGGCTTCCTTGACCCGAAGTGAAACACGTTCTATCTTGCGCGTCCACCACGTTTCAAGCGGAAAAACAGGGCACTCGCGCATTTCGCTCCGCTTCGAGCGGCGCGCCGAAGCGCCAGGGAACGCCAATCCGTGACGGCTCCGGCTCGAGTCTCGAAGCACCGCCAAGCGGCGGTGGTGGGCATCCACGCGCTGCCGTTCTCCAAGAACATCGGCATGACCGAGCGCCATTCCGGTGCTCGCCATCCTCGGCGCGCTCGCCGACGCCGGCCTCACGGTGCGGGACGTGGACGGCATGTTCCGCTACGTCTGGGAAGGCACCACCGAGATGGAGATGGCGCGCATCCTCGGCGTGCCCAACCTATGCGCGTTCGGCGAGGTCGATTACGGCGGCGGCGCCGGCTGCCTGACCGTCGCGCACGCGGCGCTCGCCATCGAGAACCACCTCGCCGACGTCGTGGTCACGTGGCGAGCCCGCAATCGCGGCTCGGGCGTGCGTCCGTGGTCGCAGCAATACATGGCCACTGGGCAAGATCAGTTCGAGCGCCCCTACCACGTCGCCCGCCCCGTCGACGGCATGGCCTTCCACACCCGCTACTGGATCCACCGCTATGGCTGGACCCTCGAGGCGCTGGGACGCGTGGCGGTCACCCAGCGCGAGCACGCCCGCAGGAATCCGGCGGCGATGATGCAAAAGCCGTCGATGATGGAGGATTACCTGGTGGCGCGCATGATCTGCGATCCGCTCCGGCTCTTCGATTGCTGCCTCGAGACCGATGGCGCGCTCGCCATGGTGCTCACCAGCGCCGAGCGCGCGCGATCTCGGCGTGACGCCGGTCTACGTCCATGGTTTCGCCATGGGCTCCGGTCCGCAGATGACCGCGATGACGTTCTTCTTACGACGAGACACTCGGCAAGACGCCCAATGCGTGGGTGGCGCCCGAGCTCTGGAAGAGCACCGGGCTCACCGCGGCCGACATGGACGTGTGCCAGTTCTACGATGCCTTCACGCCGCAGATTCCCATCGCGTTCGAGGAGTTCTCGGCTTCTGTGGCGAGGGCGAGTCGCCCGCGCATACGGCCGAGCGCCGCAACCCGCCCTACAACACCAGCGGCGGCGGCATCTCCGAAGCGTACGTCCACGGCTTCAACCCTGGCCGGAGGGCGTGCGCCAGGTGCGGGGCACGTCCACCACAGGCGCGGAACGTCCGCCATTGCCTTGGTCACCAGCGGCAACGTCGTGCCCACCGGCGCGCTCGTGTTCGCGAAGGAACAGTGGTGAGCCCGTGAGCGCGCCCGTGCTCGACCCCAAGACCGCCTTTCCGATCCCGGTGGCGGACGCCGACACCCAGCCCTTCTGGGACGGTGTTGGCGCCGGCGAGCTGCGCATCCGGCGCTGCGCGCTGCAACGCCTGGCCCTGGCAGCCGCGTCCGATCTGCTCCACCTGTCAGGCCCCGCGCCAGTGTGGACGCGGGTGAGCGGCGACGGCGTCATCGCGTCGTGGGTGGTGATGCGTCCGCCCACGTTGCCCGCGTACGCCGACAAGACCCCGTTCGTGGTGCTGCTCGCGACGCGGCGGAGGGTGGTGCGGCTGCCGGCTACCTGGTCGACGAGTCCGCGCGCCCTCAAGACCGACGGCACGACGGAAGGTGTCGCGATCGGGCGCAAGGTACGTTCGTTTTCACGACCAAGCCGGCACCCGCCTACCCTGCTGGACCCTGTCCTGAGGTGACGAGATGGAATTCGAGCCTGGACGAGCTCTCAAGGCATTCGCGGCCGAGGTGGACCAGTTCATCTGCGACAACTGGGACCCCGAGGTCATGGACCCGATGCCCGAGCAGCTCTCGCAGGTGGTCGACACCCGCCCAAGCGCGCCTTCATGCGCAAGCTCGCCCAGAAGGGTTGGCTCGGCATGTCCTGGCCGAAGGAATACGGAGGAAGGATCTGAGCGGATGTACAGGAAAGTTCCTGCTCACCGAGCGCTGGGCGCGCGTGGGCGCACCCCAGCCGGGCAAGGGTGTCGGCACCATCGGCAAGACGATCATCCGCCACGGCAACGCCAAGCTGAAGGAATACTTCCTGCCGCGCGGGATCGCGCGCGGCGAGATCGAGTTCGCGATCGGCTACAGCGAGCCGCGCAAGCCGGCTCGACGCGGCCGCGATGCAGCTCAAGGCCACTCCGCGACGGCGACGGCTGGCGCCTCAACGGTCGCAAGATCTGGACGACCTCGGCGCATTTCGCCGATTGGTACTGGGTCGGCGCGCGCACCGATCCCGACGCCCCCAAGCACAAGGGCATCACGCTCTTCCTGGTGGAGATGCGCCACCCCGGCATCACCATCCAGCCCACCTGGACCATCGGCGACGAGCGCACCAACGAGGTGTTCATCGACGACGTGGTGGAGACGACTTCGTCGTGGGCGAGCTCAACAAGGGCTGGACCTACATCTGCGAGGCCCTCGACCTCGAGCGCTTCGGCATGATGCCGATCGGCGCGATGGAGATGAAGGTCGACACGCTCTGCAAATGGGTCATGCGCGCCGAGCGCGACGGCGCCCCGCTGCGCGACGATCCCGTGGCGCGGCACACCATCGCGCTGCTCGTGACCCAGCTCGAGGTCGCGCGCATGATGCAGCGTCGGGTCGAGCGAGGCGCTCAAGGGTCGCGTGCCCACCGTCGAATCGTCGATGCACAAGCTCTACGCCAACGAGCTCGACCAGCGCATCGCCAACTGGGCGATGGAGCTGATGGCCCCGCGGGGCTCCTGAAGCGCGGCAACGAGGGCGCACCGATGGACGGGCTTCGAGCGCTCGTATCGCTACACCGTGGTCAACACCATTGGCGGCGGAACCCGGAGATCCAGAAGAACATCATCGCCCGCCGCCAGCTCGGGCTGCCCCTCGTCGTGTGACGATCCGCCGACGGCGCGCGCCATCGGCTCACGCGCCAGCGTCCACGGCCATCGCGCGCGTATTCGAACCCAGGGCAAGGGGTTTCGCGGCCGCTCGCCGTAACGGACGGCGGCGATCCGAGACCGGACACGGGAGCGCCGGAGCGCGCTCGATCGATCCCGGATCCAACGCCCTGACGCGCCATCGCTTGGGCGGCGACGCCGCGCCGGCGTACCCTGCGCCAGACGTCGACTGCCCTCACCGCGCGAGGCAACGATGAACGACCAGCGACCGCACCCGATCCAGACCCGCCGTTCCCGGATTCCCGGGCGGGGCGTCGCGCCCTGCGCGGCGGTCCTCCTGCTCGCCGCCACCTTTCAGCAGCGCTTCGGCGGCCACCGCGGCGAACACCAAGGGCGCCGCCGGCAAGTCCACGGTGTCGACGAGATCTGGGAGATCCGCGCCGTTCCCGCGGACAAGGTCGGCACCGACGTGCAGGGCAATCAGGTCGTGGTCATCGAGCCGTCGAACGAGCGTGCCGAGGAGACCTCTGGCACCCTGTGTCCGAAGCCCCTGCATCGCACCGTCATTCAGATCGTGCCCAAGCTTCCTGATCCGGCGGCCGCGAGCGGGCGCCGCTCACACCCTCCGCCGCGTAGGGCGGCGCCGGATCGTACTGGATCGCACGCGCTGCGTGATGCGCGCGTGCGCAATCCCCCACAGCCCTTGACCAGCCCAGCGCCATGTCGATCCCCGCGGACACGCCCGCCGCGGTGACGACGTTGCCGTCGCGCACGTAGCGTACGTCGTCGAGGACGGTGAGATCGCCGAAGCCGCGCAGCGTCCTGCACGAAGCGCCAGTGGGTGGTGACACGCTTGCCGCGGGCGAGCCCGGCTTCGCGTAGCAGCAGCGCACCGGTACACACGCTGGTGACCCAGGTGCACCCGCGCCGACCGAGCGAATCCAGTCGACGAGCGCTATGCTTCCACCCGCGGCGCGTGCCCTGCCCGCCCGGGACGAGAATCACGTCGAGCTTCATGTTCGCGAAGGTGTGATCGGGCAAGACCCGGAGCCCCTTGGCGGCCCGCACCGGCGCCTCGCGCTCGGCCACGCTGAGCACCTGGTCGCCGGCGGCGTCGCGGAGCTTCGCCGCCATCGTGAAGACCTCCACGGCCCGGACGAAGTCGATTTCTCCACGTCGTCGAAAAGCAGCACCCCTGATCGTGACGCCCACGTCGTCTTCCCCGCGCGCGTGCTCCAGCCGCGCGCGCCGAGCGCTCGAGCCCAGCCGCGCGCTTCCTCGCGCGCGCGGATCTCGCGGCGCCGCGCCACGCGACGCCACCACGGCGCCTCGACCCACGCGACGACCTCGGGCGGCGGCGAGCACGTCGTAGGCGCGCTTCCAGCTCGAGCGCCAGCGCTTCCTGCTGCCCGCGTTGCGGGCCAGCTCGGTGAGCGCATCCAGCGCCTGGCGGTGCGCGCCGAGCCGATCGTGAGCGCCGCCGCCACCGCGTGCACCGCCCAGCCGAGGGCGTCGATCGCGTGACCGCGCCGCCGACGGAGCCGCGCCAGACGTCCAGATACGCCGCGATCGCCTCGCGATCGCCGTCGCGCTCCGACGACTCGAGCGCGCGCCGGAACGCCCGCCACGCCTCGTCCGGCTCGCCGCGAACTCGGCCAGGTCCCAGCTCGGCAGCGGCCTGCTCACGTGCGCGCGGTTGCCGCGCGCCGCCGCCGCCTCCAGCGCGGCGCCAAGGTGACGAGCGGCCTCTTCGGGCTGATCGCGCCTGCGCGCCGTGCGCGCCAGCGCGAGCCACGCCCGATGGGCGCGCCGTGTCACCGCGCGCCCGCGCCAGCACCAAGGCCCGCGACGAGGCCGCCGCCGAATCGTCGAAGCGTTGACGCGCGCGCAGCAGCTCGCCGGCGGTGAGCAGCACGCCGAGCAGCTCGGGGTCGGATGCACGCGCTTCCCGGATCGCCAACGCGCGCTCGATCCGGGAGGACGCGGACGCGAGATCGCCGGCATGCCGTGCCAGCACGGCCAAGTGGTGCAGATTCGTCGCCTCGGCGTCCTCGTCGCCGGCCTCGACCGCCCGCGCCAGCGACTTCTCGAACCACGCCTGCGCCAGGCGAGGTCGCCGTCGAGCGCCGCCACCACCCCGAGCTCGCCCCACGAGCGCGCCAGCCCGGGCCCGTCGCGGTGCGCGTCCTCGCGGGTCGCGGCTTCGTGGAAGAAGGTTCGAGCCTCGCTGATGCGGCCACGTCGGCGTGCGCAGATGCCCAGCTGATGGCGGAACGCGCGCGCCGCGGCGGAGTCCCGCGGCAGTTGCCCCAGCACCTCGTGGCAGAGCCGCTCGGCGCGCTCCAGCGCACCCAGCGCATCGAGCTGCGTGACCACCACCTCGGCGATTCGCGCCGCCTGCTGCAGCTCGTCGGCTGCGAGCAGGTGGCGGCGAAGCTCGACGAGATCCGCCAGGTCGGCGTGCCGGCCGCGGCAGCGTGCGCACCCGCCAGTGCCGGTAGCGCGCTGCCCGCTGGTGGGCGAGCACCCGTTCACCCCGGTTCCGCCGTGGCGTCGAGATGGGGCACGAGCCAGCGCGGCACCACGAAGCGACTTCCTTCCGTTTCCGACGCTCGAGCAAGCCTGCAGCGACCAGCTCGTCGAGCGCTTCATCCAGCCCCTCGGGCGGCTCGATCGGCGTACGCAAGCGCGACGCGATGTCCTGCCCAGCACCCGCTGGTCGTCGCGCGAGAGCCCCAACGACTCGACGCTCGGCCTCGCCGCGCACCCGCGCGGCGCGGATCGCCTCGTCGAAGCGCGCCAGCCGCTCCGCGACCGCGGCGTCGTGGTGCTGGTCGCGCTCGCGCCCGATCAGCCAGGCGAGGCCCAGCCGATCCACCGCGACGCGGTGCACGCACGCGCGCCGCAGCAGGGTCCGCGCCGACGGGCTCGCCAGACCGGCGATCAGCCGCGCGATGCTGCTCGGCACCAGATCCGCGTGGTCGCTCGCGAGCACGTCCGCGAGCGCCGACGTGCCACCCGACGCCAACACCGACTCGAGCAGCTGGAGGCGGCGCGGCACCCCGCCGCAGGCAGCGGCGAAGGCCGGCGATCTCGCGGCAACGCGACCGAGTGTTCCGTGCCGATGTGCATCCAGCTCGCCGCGTCCGCGGGGAGCGGCTCGAGCAGCACCGTCTCGGGCGTGCGCAGGGCGCAGCTCGTCGCGGGCGAGTGGCCGCCGCGACGCCACGACCGAGCGCGGCGCGCCCGCCTCACGCGGCCAGACCTCCAACAGCTCGCGCAGGCTGCCGTCGATGATCCGGCCGTCGTCGTCCTGATCTTCGAAGGCGTCCAGAACGATCACGATCGCCAGCCGTCCCGCCGTCTCGCGTCAGCCGCCCCAGCGCTCGCGCCACGGTACGTCCGCGCGGCACAGATACCGCCAGCACCCGCAACGGTTCGCGGCCATCGGCCTCGGGGTCCTCGCGCTCAGCTCACGCGCAGCTGCGCGCGGATCCGTCGGCCGACCTCCGACGATGTCCTGGGCACCACGCGCCTCGGTGAGCGTGACCGCCAGGCGTGGCGCTGCCGTCGTGCGCTCCACGAGCGCGGCGGCGAGCGTCGTCTTGGCCCCATGCCGGCGCCTGCGATCCAGAGCCCCGAGCGATCGGTGGCCTGCACATCTGCGCACGCGCAGCTCGCCGCGCCGTCCCAGCACGCCGACGCGGGGCGGTTGCGGCGCAGCCGTGCTGCCGTCTTCCGCGCGGCCGCCGCTCGCCAGGACCGACGCACCAGCGGTGTCGTGAGGAAGAGCGCGGTCGGAGGAGCGAGAGACTCGACGCGTCGCTCGACGCGTCCCCACCGCTCGCGCCCGCGCGAACACGTCCCGCAGTCGTTCGCGTCGGAGCTCGCGTGGGCGAGCAGCCGAGAAACGAGTGCGGCGTGCCCCTCGACGTCGGAAAGCGCCAGCACGGCGGGCAGGCCCGCGGCCACCAGCTCGTAGCCCACGCGCGCGGCCTCGAGCGCCAGATCGCGCGGCGGAGTGACGGCGTCCTTGAGCGGCGCGTTCGCCACGATCAGCAGCGGGACGGCGCTCGCCCCCCGAGCGCCTCGGCGACCCAGCGCGACGGGACCATGCGTTCCTCGCGATCGTCGGGCCGTGCCAGCGCCAGCTCCGACGCATCGCCGCCCAACAGCACCACGTGCGGCGGACGCTCGGCGACCGTGGCGCGGATCTCGTTCGCGACGGCCCGATTCCGCAGGGTCACGCGCACGAGCCTCGCCAGCGCAGGCTGGCTCCACCGCGGCCAGCAGCGCGCGTGACGCGCGCTCGACGTCGACGCGCGTGCCCGAGCCATGACGATCCGGACTGGCGAGGATCACGAGGAGCTCGAGCGGTCCGCCGCGCGCCGCGGGCAGCGCCACCGCGCACGATGGCCGAACGCGCGCGATGCGCAGCCACGGCGAGCCTGCGATCTTCTGCGCGCCGGACGACACGCCGAGCGCCGACGCCAGCGCGCCTCCCAATCGAAGGGCTGCCACGGGCGGTGCGCGACCTCGAAGCGCAGCCTGATCGAGCCCGCACGCTCGCGCGCTCGGCGCGCACCGCGTCCCGAACGCAAGCCCCGACGGGCTCCACCGAGCAGCACCGGCGCGAGTGCCGTCCGGTCGAGCCCGCCGGCATGGGTCGCCGACTCGAGGGTCGCGAGCGCGTCGGCGGAGAAGACGTGCTCGACCTCTCGCCCGTCGAGCGTGGCGATGATGCGATCGGCCGTCAGCCGCAGATCGACCGCAGCGATCACGGCTTGCCGCGAGGGGCGCGAGCGTCGCCGGCCAATTGCTCGGCGGCGGCGAGTCGCCGCGTTCCCCACGCAGCATCGCCACCAATCGCCACAGCCACGCGGTGCTGGCGAACGTCGGGTCCGTGGACGCGTCCACGCTCGGCCGCGAGCGCAAGGCCGCGGGCACCTCGCCGAGGTCCTCGAGCAGCACCGGCACCAGCGCCGGCGACGTCCCGCCACGGCGCCGCCGAGCAGGCGCCGTGCGAGTCCCGGCGTGCCAGCGTTCGTCGAAGGCGGCGCGCGAGACGAGCAACGCCTCGCCCAGGCCCCCGCGGAGCGCTCGTGGGAGCCTTCCCGACCCGCGAGCGACCAGTCGTCGAGCGCCACCGCGATCCCGACACCCAGCAGCCGCTCGGCCATGCGCATCGCGGCGGCCCGCTCCGGCGGGCGGATGCGAGAATCGAGACGTGCCAGGTGGGCGACATGTGCGCGGGCGACGGAGACGCGGGTCGGTTCGGGCCGTTCACCGTCGCACTGTGCGGACGCGGCCGTGGCGGCCCGCGCGCGGATCCAAGCCGCCCTGGCTCGCAGCATACTACCCGGGCACGTTCGCTCGGCGGCTCGCGAGCGACGCGTATCCGGCGGTGCGCAGGCGTGCGTGACACGATGGATCGGTTCGGCAACGAAACGGCTCGGGCGCGTCGCATCGGACGGCTCGCGCGGCTCGCGGTCGTGGCGGCGGGCTGCGCGGTTCTCGTCACGACGCTGGTCGTGGGCACGTCGCCTGGACGCTGCCGCCACCCGATCCCGAGCGCTTCCGGGTTCCCGCCAAGTACCTGCCCCGGCTGCCCGGGACGCCCGCCCCGCCGATCGTCCCCGAACCACCCGCGGAAGCGGCAGCGGAGGACCTGGGTCACGGGATGCCGCGCATGCTCGCGCCTCGCGCCCCGAGCGCCCGAGCCCGTCGTCGCGCCGAGCGCCGCCCTGGACCCGCCGCCGTCACGTGCCGGGCTGCTGGAGGTGGATGGCGCTGGCCATTTCCGGCCCACTCCCGGCGCGATCCAACTCTTCCGCGAGATCCACGACGAGCCTGGCGATTGGCGCCGCGAGCAGGCGCGTCAGGCGATCGAGGCGACGATCGATCGCGAGCTGGCGGCACCCGCGGCGAGCGGGCACGCGACCTCCTCGATCGCTACTTCCGCTACGTCGACGCCACGCGAACGCTACGCCCGCGGGCCGGTTTGTGCGTGCGCTGGCCGAGCGGCTCGCCGGGACCCGCGCGATCGAGCGCACGATCTTCGGCGACGCGCTGGCCACCCCGCCCTCGCCGACCCGGAGCGCGATGCCAGCGAGGCGGCGCTCGCCTGATCCACCGCGTGGACCCATCGCTGGCGCCATCCCCCGGACGATCGCCCCACGATCGGCTCCCACGAACCGCGCCGAGTGGGGTGGCCGCCGCGCCGCGCGCCACCGACGCCACGTAGGACGCGCGCTTCGCCGCCTACCGCGTCGAGCGCGACGCGTCCTCGGCGATCCGTCACTCGATCCGTCGAAGCGGGTGGACGCGCTCAATCAGCTGCGCGAGCGCCACTTCTCGAGGACGAGTTCCGGCGCGCCGCCGGCCTGGATCGCCTGGACGTGCTCTTCCCGCCGTCCAAGCGCCCGTGACCCGCAGCGGGACGGCTCAGGGCGGCCGGAAATTGTCAGGCGCCACCGCGATGCCGTTTGCGCCCAGGCCGTTGGTCAGCAGGTTCAGCGTCCGATTGCTGGTGGTAGAAGATCACGAAGCGTTCGCCGAGCTGGACGACCGGGGGCTCGGCTTCGTCGACGATGAAGAGGATTGAGCGAGTTGCTCGATCCGGGCCAGTACCGTCGCCGGGGTCGCCTTGCGCGTGCCAGGCGGCGCCAGCTCGTTGCCGGCCTCGGTGCAGAAACCGTCCGGGCCGTGCAGCGCATCGAAGATCGGCTGGATCGCGCCGAGCAAGCACGCCAGATCGTCGTTCGACACGCACAGCGAGAATGCTCGGCGAGCACCGGATTGACCTCGTTCGCCGTGTCCGGGAAATACGCACCTCGGTGGAGGCTTTCTCGAAGTGGATGCCGTCGCTCGACCACGCCACACCCGCGCTCGATCACCGCGTCGTAGTCGTCGATCAGCGGCCCGGGTTTCCGGTGGTAAGGGGATGAAGAGGTCGCCCGGATCGGACCGCGATCGAACAGGACCGTGAACCAACCGAACCCGAGCTGGGATCGTCGAGCGCTGGAACTCCCGGATTGGTCTGCTCCTTCGGCCCGTGAACGACGGCGTCACGATCGCGCCCGCCGCCTCGCCGGTGCGACCATCGAGAGCCCCACCCGCGTCCAGTGGACGCCGTCCGTGGAGTGGCGACGCCGATCGAGCGACTCCCGAACCGATCGCCGTCGAAATAGAGCAGCCACGTACCATCCGGGCGCTGCACGACGGCGGGCGATCCGACGTTGCCGGCGTCCCAGCCCTGCGCGAGCGGCGTGAGCAGCGGCTCAGGCGCCCGTGCGCTCTGCTCGCGACCGTTCGGACCCACGCGCCGCCGGGGGCGACCGTCGGCGCTCACGGCGAGACCGATTCCGTCGCCGTTTCCACCCGCGTAGTACATCGCGTAGGTCGTGGGCAGCGACGGGTCGACGCCCGATAGCGAGGCGCCCTGCACCACGGTGCGCCCGACGACGCCTTCGAACCCGCCTGTCGACGAGGAGTAGAGCACGATCGCGTCGTCCAAGACGGCGACCGTCGCCGGACGGCTGATCGTCCTCGAGGCCCGAGCACGACTCCGCGCGCCGGATCTCGCTGCGCAGCGCCCGGTCCTCGTAGAACACCGTGAGGCCGCTCGCATCCGACACCACCGAAGGCTCCGCCATGTAGTGGCCTGACGCCGCTGCCGAGGAGCACCGGTTGGAGGCTGAGATCGAGGACGCTCCCGGCGGCAAGCTTCTCATCCGCGCAGACCGCGTCGTGCCCGGCCCAGGGACCGATTCCTGCGACTGGCGGGATGTTCTCCTGATGCCGCGGCTCTCCTCGCCTTCTCGGCGAGATAACCGCAGCCGGTGAGCGCGACGAACGCGGCCGCGGCGGCAACGGCTTCAAGGCCGGCGCGACGCGCCGCTCGGACGCGACGTGCGGTGCTGCGCGCGAGGTTTCTCGAGAGCATCAGAATCGCACCGTCGCCTGGATACCCGCCACCGACACCGAGGCCGCCGATCCGCAGGTCGCCGTACGGCGACAGGCCGAGATCGTCTTCACGATGGCTCGCGGTCTCGAGGACGTGGATCTGCATTAGCAACCGTCGATCGTAGGCAGCTTCGGCACGAAGCGACTCAATCGCCTTGAAGGAGTGGAACCGAAGCCCAGGCCGATGACAACCGCGGTGTCCAGGAAGTTCGTGAGGCCGCGGTCGGGACGGAGCATGGCGCTGCATGCCTTGCCCGGCGCGCAGTGATCGAGATCCGCATCCGAAGCCGCGAGCCATTCCCACACCGAGCGAGGGCACCGCGATGTCGCGGGCGGGCGGCGCGATCGGCAGGAACACGCGGAACAGCAGGATGAGCCCCGCGAGCCCACCCTCGAAGGTGGGGGTCGCGGCGGAAGGTCGCGGGAAACTCAGGTAGTCGTACCAGCTCACGTCGACGTCCACGGTGAGACGTTCGCCGGTGTACGCCCCAGACGGCACAATGCCGGGCTGAAGAAGAGCTCCGCATCGTTGGGCAGCACGAAGCGGGTGTCGGCGAGCGTGAGGCCCAAGCTCGATTTCCTGGATGGTCACCAGGAACGGCGCCGCGAGGTGGGCCTTGATCTCGGCGCGGTAGGAGAGGCCGATCACCAGCGCTCGTCGGCGTGAACGTCAGCCCCACCGTCGGCGAGCACCGGGTCCTGCACGGCGCTCGCGAAGGCCGGCTCTGCGGCTCGAGCTGATCCGCGTCGAGGGTCGCTCCAGTCGTTCGAGGATCGAGGGTCCTGGACAGGGTGAAGTCGAGCTCGGCGCTCGAGGTGTCGAGAATGCCGGAGACCAGCGCCCACCGACAACCAGCTCGTGACCTCGAGCGCCCCCGCCGCCATCACCACGAGTCGCTGGTTGCGCGTGCCGTAGTAGAGGAATTGCGGCTGATCGAGCGGCAGCGCCAGAGCCGTGCGGCGCGCTGCGCGAGCACGTAGACCAGCGCTCCGATGGCCACGCGGTAATCGAAGAAATCCGTCGGATACAGCACGCCGAGCAAGGTGCCCACGTAGTCGGCTGGTCGTCGATGTCGCGGCCGTTGATCTCGAGCGAGAGGTCCCGTGTACGCGCCGCTGACCGAGATCTCGGTGGCGTCCGCCACGCGTTGAGCCGCAGGTTGTAGAAAGGTCAGGCGTCGCCTCCGCTGGCGACCGTGGCGAGCATCGCGCCGGCGCCCGGCGCCGATATTGAGGGTCTCGAACAGGTTCGCGCGCGCTGCGCTCGCGCCGAGGAACGGCGACGAGCACCCAGGCGACCGTCGCGCCGGCAACCGGGCGGCGCGTGGCCGGGCTCATCGCCCCACCTCGCCGAACGTGGTGCTGGCCGTGAACATCGGCACGAACACGTCCGCCTCGCCGCGGATCGACGGATAGGACAGGTCCGCGATGGGATGGCCCGCCGCGTCGGTGAGCGGCGGGAACATGGCGGATTGCCGTCGATGACGAAGAGCGGGTTGACCGCTCCTTGTGGTGCACCGTCGCCGCGATCACGTCGTACTGGATCGCAGCGTCGAAGCGGACCGCGGAATCCTCGGTCAGGTCACCGAAGACGGGCAGCTCGCGCAGCGCTGCGCCCACCGCGGAGCAGATGACGGTCACCGTCGAGGTAGGTCGTGAGCGCGGTCTGCTCGGGAAAGGGAGTGGGCTCGAAGGCGCCATCCCCGCGCAGCCGAAGTCGTTCTTCTCGCCGTGCCGCCGCCACTCGATTCCACCCGCGGCGTCACCGTACATCCTTGGTGCGCGGGTCGGCGTTGAACGCGTCCTTGAGATCGATGGGCACGATCGGGATCGTGACGTCGAGGTCCAGCTCAGCGTGGGCGGCTGATAGCCCGACCATTGGTTCGACACGTCGACAGCCACCGTGAGGTCCTCACCCATAGTGGGCGAACCCGAAGCACGACCTGCTGCGGCCGAGTAGAACAACGGCTCGCCGAGGTCGATGTTGAGCAGGATCGGCCCCAACGTGACCGTGAACGGGGATCTGCAAGGGAATCGAGAACGCGTCGCGCCACGTGACGCCGACGCTCCACGCCGCGAGATCCTCGGCGATCGATCACGCCGGCCGTCGCGCGCACCACTGGCTGGATCTCTTGATCGATGGTGGTGTGCGCGTCGTCCACGCCGTCCGCGCCGCGCACACCGGTGGGGATCTCCGAGATTGCCGCCCACGTCCGCGAAGAACACACAGCCGAGGCCCGGCGAGCCCGTCCGCGATCTTCACGCCCACCGCCGGCTGGGTCACCACCAGCTCGGTCTGGCCCCGGAAACAGCACGTATTGCGGCACAAGCTCTCGGGCACCTGCGCGTTCAAGAGGTGCGGAAAGCGGTGTAGAAGCCCACCCGAACCCCACGCGCTCGTGCAGGGCGTCGGCGAACAGGATCGAAGCGCATGCCACCGTACGCGCCGAGCGGCGTCGATCGGGAACGCATCCGGGTCGCACCGATCCCTCGGGGATCGGCGCGGGATTGGTCGCGCGCGTCTGGAAATCGCCGTACTGAAGGCCGATCTGTTCGGCGAGGCGAAGCGACGCCAACCAGGTTGTAGTACGATAGCGGTGTAGTCGTCGACGTGACCGGCCATCGCGCCGCCCATCGCCACCGCGCGGGCGCCGGCCGAGGTCGTGAAGTCGTTGGCCCACCGTAGGCGGGCAGGCCACGGCCGCGAGCACCAGCGCGCCGAGCGCCGTTCGAACGAAAGCGAGACGAGCCGGGACATGGGGGGGCCGGCGCATCCTGCAAGGTGCCCTGCGCGCGCAAGGTGCGCGTCGCTGCCGTGTGAGCACATGATCTGTCCGCTCCGAAGAGCAAGTGAAGTGTCCGCTTTCGGCGTTCGGAGGTGAGGCGGTCCCAAGGGGATGCTGCCGATGCTCTACGGTCCGACCGCGCTGGAGCGGGCGATGCGGATTCGTGAGGTAGTGGCTGAGCGATGAGCGAGGAGATCAATTGGATCCAGGCCGACGCCTCCTGGGCATGGATCCAGATTATACTGCGTCGGTGGAAGGCGCGCTTCGAGAGCCACGGGTACGACGGCGCTCGACCGTCGCCGAGGTCGGCCCTCGAGGCCGCCCACCGCCCGCGGCGGAGCTCGAGCGTGCTGCGGCTGTACCGCGACACCTACGGCTTCAACGTCCGCCACTTTTTCACCAGATCGCGCAGCAGAGCATGCGGTGACGCTTTCGTACGACGGTGAAGACGGCGCTGCAGGCGGCTGGCCTGGGTACGCCGACGGCGGTCGCGGGGGCGGCACCGTCGTCGCCGCGGTGAGCAGGGCGAGATGCTGCACCTCGACGGCAGCCCCCACGCATGGCTGGCGCTGTGCCCCGACGAGAAGCAGACCCTGATCGCCCTGGTCAATGATGCCACCAGCGAGCTGCTCTACGGTCGGATCGAGGGCGAGCACGGACACGGTCGCCAACGAGTTCAAGGCGGTGTTTGACGAGGTCTGCCGATGACGCTCTATACGGATCGCGCGAGCTGGGCGGCGATCACGCGTCGTGCCGGCGAGGCGCCCGATCCGACGGTGGATACGGTCGGCCGCGCGTTGGATCGCTTGAGATCGAGCACATCCGGGCGCGCTCTCCCCAGGCGCGAGGCCGATGAACGGGCGAACCGGACGTTGCAGGGACCGCCTGGTCAACGAACTACGGGTGGCCGGGATCACCCCGTGGTCGACGCCAACCGCTTTACCTCGGGAGCTTGGTTTCTCGATCCGGATACAACCGATTGTTTGCGCGCAACTCGGACCCGCGTCGGCCTTCGTGGGGCTGGGGGGCGTGGACCTGAATCAGGTGCTGTAATGCGAACACGAACAGGTCGTGGGCAAGGACAACACCGTGGTCCTGGAGAAGGTGCGGCTGCAGATCGCCAAGCAGCGCGGGCGTCGCAGCTGCGAAGAGATGCAGGTCCTCGTGCGGCGGCACTTGGACGCCAGTCACACGGTGTGGCGAGCCGAGCAATGCCTCGGACAGGTTGAACAGCAGGCGGCAACCCTCTACCCTTGCTTCGCGCACCGACCCCTCGAAGTCGGTCAGAACCACCGAGATCTGACCGGACAGATCACTTGTCAAAACCACCGGACACTTTCACTTGCTAACAACAGGTGCGCGTCGCTGCCGCGTCGCTGCCTTTCCTCACGCAACCCACCGCGTGGCAACATACCCGTCGGGGGAAGGAACCGAAACCATGCCATCGATGCGATCGTCGACTCTGGGTCGTCGCGCTGCTGCTCGCGCCACTATCGGCGCTCTCCGTGACCGCTGGATTCAGCGGCTGGAGGAGCAGCGACTCGTCCAGCACGCCGACGCCGACTCCGAGCCCACGGAGCCGGAGCCGACCCCCGGGCCCACCGGAACCCACCCCGAGCCCAGCGACGACCCCACCGCCACCAACCACGACATCGTGGTCGGCGCCGAGTTCACGGACGTCGGCCCGCACCAGCTGGTTCGCACCCAGGCCAACGTGCTCTACGTGGTGGTGCCCACCTGCCAGGCGTTCTTCCCCCAACTGCGGCGACACCGAGCTCAAGGTCTACGGCGCCACCGGCGCCGGCACGCCAGTGGTTTTCAGCGAGCGCGACGGTGCGCACGCGCCGAGCGGCCGCATCGGCTCGAGCGCCATCGCGATCGACGCCGACGATCGGATCCACGTGCTCTGGAACGACGTCGGCGGCAACGCGCGCTACGGGCTCTTCGACACGCGCACGGACCGCTGGGGCGATTCGGAAGTGCTCGACGCCGCCAACTGGACGGACTTCCCGCCAGGGCGACCAGGGCGTGGCGCTGGCACTCGACGCGAACGGCGCGCCGCACGCCGTGTGGAGCTACCGCGGCGAGGACGGCCGGCTGCACCTGCGCTGCGAACCGCACCGGCGGCAACTGGCACCAGCGGCGCGACCTCGACGACGTCGTCGATTGCGACCCCAATCCGACGTGCAGCGCCTGGCATCCGCCATCGCCTTCGCGCCCAACGGCGCGCTCCTGGTGGCCTGGCTGAGCGGCACCGGCGCCTGCACCCAGGACGGCACGATTCGCGTGCGCCGCCGTGAGCCGGACGGAAGCTGGGGCGACTCGACGCGCATCGGCGAGCAGGCGCGGCGGCCTCGACAGCAACCCTCGATCCTGGTCACCGCCAACGGCGTGGTGCATCTGACGTTCTGCGGCCGCGGCAATCGCATCCGCTACTGGTACGACGACGGGCGAGGGCTTCCGCGGCGACCCGCCAGCCGCGGACCAAGGTCGCGCACAATCCCCGCGCTCGACCCGGATACGGCTGGCCGATCGTCTTCATCTACGGCCACGCTTTGCCGTTCCAGGCATCGGCGACATCGGCGAGGACCTCTTCTATTTCCACAAAAGGCCAAGGGGAGACGAGCTTCAGCGGCTGGACGCTCTACACGCCCGCCGGGAGCTACGACTCGTGGTCTCGACGCCGCTGGGCTCAGTTCTTCCACCACCACCCGGAGCAGATCGACGTGGCCTACTGGGCGGATTCGTATCCCAACGTGACGCACGTGGGCGTCAACGAAGCGCGTCTCGACGCGCTCCTCGCGTGATCGGCGCGCCTGCCCACCGATCCACCCGCCGCGGAACTTGTAACTCGCGGCCATCGCGCTCGCGCTGATCGTCGCCGCCGCTTGCAGTGGCAGCGATGCCGCAGGGGCTTCGCCTCACGCCAGCGGGCAGCGGGCCGCGGGTGGTCTGAGACCCACAGCACCGGCCCACCTCGGACGTCCCTTCCCCAACGACCTGGTCACGGCCCGCCAGTCCAGCGCCCCCACCGGCCGCCGGCTCAACGTCCGCGATTGGGCCCCGACGAGCCTCGAGCGTCGGATTCGCTGCTGTAGATCGACCGCCTCGACGGCTTCAGCACGTTCGCGCCGATCACATGTTCGACGCTCCCATCGACCTCGCCACGGCCAACTCCGACACCATCCGCGTCGTCGACATCCCAGCCCGGCTCAGCGCGGCCGGCGAGCTGCACCGCTCGACATCGGCGGCGGCAGCTTCGATCGAGATCACGCCGTGGGCGACCCGCCTTGATCCGCACGGCCACGCCAGCTGCTCTTCGATCCACGCTTCGGCGACATCCACGTCGGCTTCGCCGACCACAACGCCAGACCAGCACCTCGTGATCCGGCCCCTCGTCCCGCTCGATCCCGCCAGCGAATACGCGGTGGTGCTCACCGACGGGCTCCGCGACGCGAGTGGCCAGGCCGTGCGCTCGCCGTTTCCGTACGTAGATCGTTGAGGCCGGAAGCCTGACGCGCCTTGGTGCCGCATGTCAGGCGGGTCGAGCGGCAGCACATCGCCTTCGCGTGGACCTTCACCACCCAATCCGTCACCCGCGAGACCGAAGCGCTCGCCGCCAGCATTCGCGGCGAGCTCACTGGGCTGGCTGGCGACGCTATCAGCCGAGATCCCTCACCGTCGACAGCATGGAGACCCAGCTCGACACGCTCTTCTGCGGCGGGCCCGGCTTCCGAAACGAATCCGTGCGTCGACAACGTCCACATCCTGCAGGCCGAGATGCTCGACTTTGCCTTCCTCGAAGAGCCGCTGCTCGGCACGCCCGAGGGCAACGCGCTGGTGGCGAGCTTCGCGGCTCATGATGGGCGTGGACTTGGGCGAGGACGTGCGGATGATGATGCGCGTCGACGCCATCGACTACTTCGTCTTCGGCCGGTTTTCCGCTCTACGATTTCACGGCACCTCGGATCAGCTCATCCACGTGGACACCGCGGCGGGCACCGCGGAGGTGCGCGAGGAGCTCGGTGCCCGTTTCTGATCGCCATCCCCGGCCGAGCGCGGGACACCACCAGCCGTTCCCGATCGTCCACGCCCACGGCCTGCCGACTTCCGCTGGTCATCACCCTCGCCCAGCAGTGGGCGAAGCACGGCTACGCGAGCGTGTGCATGGATACCGTGAACCACTCGCCCGTGATCTCGATCCGCGACGTGCAGATCCTGCTGGGCTCGGTGGTGGAGGGCGTGGAGGACGGGCTGGTCGCCGGCAACACCCAAGCCGGTGTGCGCCACGCTGGTGCCGAGCGTCCTCGACGATGGCGAGCCGATCGTCAAGCTCATCGGCTGCGTCTTGTTCGGCCGCTGCGGCGACGAGGCCGGCGGCCTCGACTTCCAGAGCGCGCTCACCGAGCTGCTCAGCACCGGGCTCTTCCGCGAGCTCCTGGTGGAAAGGCGCGCGATCGACGCGGACGGCGACGGCAACACCGACCACGGGTATTTCTTCACCCTCGACCTCTTCGAGTCGCGCGATCGAGTCCGTCAGACGCTCGTCGATCACCTGCAGCTCATGCGGCTCTTGCCGGGCTCGATCAAGCGGCGTCCCCGCCGGCCTCCCCGATCCGGCGCGCGCCTCGAGCAGGCGCTGCGCCCGCACCTGCTGAGAGCCCGGCGATTTCGACGGCGACGGCGTCCTCGACCTGGGCGGTGCTAGCGCGTACGCGCGAAACGACGACGGATCGCTGGGCGGGCCCAGCAGTCCTGGCGGTTCTTCCGGACCGGGTTCTCGCTCGGCGGCATCCTCACCTCGACCACCTCATGGCGCTCCGGGCCGAGACCACCACCGGCGCGGTGGTGGTGCCGAGCGGCGGCATGGCCTCGGACATCCTCCTGCGACTCGATCTGCGCCCGGTCTCCGATCCGGTGTTCCACGAGCTGCTCGGGCCGGTGGTGGTCGCCGAGCCGAGCGGCGAGGACCCCGAGCGCGTTACGCGCTCTCGTTCCTGGTGCGGAAGAAGCTGGACCAGATCCCTTCGGCATCGACCCGTCGATGATCGATAACACCTTCCGGGTGCCGGTCGGCAGCTCGTCATTCCAGCCGGCGGGTCGTTGCGTCTCGCCAACGGCGCGAACGGCGAGAAGGCGAGCGTCGCGATCACCAGCGACGAGCCGGCGACCTCGCCATCGCCGCGGATCGCGGCGGCTGCGCCATCTGCCGAGGCCACGCCGCCGAGCAGCGCGGTGGTGGGCACGTTGAGCACCCGGCTCCCGCGACCGGGCTCGGCCTCACCCGCAACTCGCCCGACTTCCGCCGCCTCGTCACCCTCGGACGAATCCGCTGGCTACTGGAGCCCGCGGACCCGATCAACTACGCGCCCCACTGGTTTCGAGGGCCGCTCGCCGGCGTGCCCGCCAAGAACATCCTGCATGCTCTCGGTCCCCGGCGACACCTTCGTGCCGATCAACACCCAAGTCGCGGTCGCGCGCGCGGCGGGGCTCTTCGGCTCGGTCGACGACCCCGCTCGACGGCAGCCCGCGGACCCTGGAGGAATGCGGCGCGGATCTACTCCGACTGCGACTGCGTGAACCTGACGCTCGCCGCCAAGGAAGTGATGCTCGGCTTCGACGAGCCCCCCGAGCACCCGCGCTACGACATCGACGGCCGGGAGCATTGCGGGGGCCTCGGACCGCTGGCAGCGCACCACGGCGCGACGCGGTACTCAGCATGCGCTATCCCTTCGCCAGCCAGCCGTACGGGCGCGAGGCCGACGGCTCGCCTGGTCGCCGGGCGAGCACTGGTTCATGGCCTTCCTCCGACTGGACCATCCCGGTGAACTGGGGCATCTACGCGCACCAGGAAGAACCAGATCGCCGCGTTCTTCGATCACGATGGCGGCGAGCCGCCGGTGGATGCGCGTGCCCGGCTACCAACCACTCGTGCGGGCACCGCGACGCTCCGCCGGACGCCGCGCCATGACCGTCGCCCGCTGGCGGGCTCGCGCAAATCGTGGCCGCGGCCGTGCTCGTCGGGGCGGCGATCATGCGCCTGCTCTCGATCGATCCGCGCCACGAGCGCGTGCGCCTCGCCGAGCACGTCTCGATCGCCGAGACGCCACGCGCCCGCTGGACGATCGCGGACGTGAGCACGGCGCCGATGGCGGCGCGGTTCCGCGCCCGTGGAACTCCGACCTCAACTACGGTTTCAGCTCCTCCGCATACTGGCTACGGATCGGGCTGGCGCCCGCTCGGCACGCCCACGGAGTGGTTCCTGGAGATCGCCTACCGCGGTCTCGACGAGGTCGAGCTCTACGTGCCCGACGGGCACGGCGGCTTCTCCGTGTCGTCCGCCGGGGATCGCAAGCCGTTCGGTGCGACAGGTGGCCAATCGCTTCCCGGCGTTCAGCTCGCGCTTCGTGGGCCGGAGACCACGGTGCTGCTGCTGCGCGTCGCCAGCGCGGGTCCGGTCGTGGTGCCGCTCGAGCTGTGGTCGGCCGAGGCGTTCCGGCGCCATCAGCAGGTCGACAACTACGCGCTCGGCATCCTGTGCGGCGTGCTGGTGGCGCTCGCCATCCAGGCCTGCTCTTCTTCGCATCGTTGCGCGAGCCGGCCTACGGGTGGAAGCTTCCTCGCCATCGCCTCGCTCGTCACCGGTGACCTCGTCGAGGCGGCGTCGCGTACCAGCATTTCTGGCCCAACTGGCCATGGTGGGAACCACTCGCTGCTGGTGCTGCTGGCGCTCGCGGCGGTGTGCTTCATCCGGTTCTCGCGGCACTACCTGGACACGCTGCGAGCTCTTTCCGCGCCTCGATCTCCTTCCTCGGACGAGTGACGCTGGCCGCCGCCGCGACGGTGCCGCAGCGTGATCGTTCCCTATTGGGTGGGAATCCGCGCCGCGACGCTGCTCACCTTCGGCGCCATCCCGCTGCTCACGGCGTGCGCCGCGGGACGCGCGCCGCCATCACCGCTCGGCGCGTTTCTACCTGGCCGGGCTGGCGGCGCCGTTCGCCGGCGGCATTCTGTTCGGATTGGAGGAACCTGGGCTGGATCGAGCCGAGCTGGCTCACCCGCTTCGGCTTCGACGGCGGCATGCTGCTGTTCGCGCTGTTGCTGTCCAGCAGAGTTGGCGGATCGGGTAGGCGCGATCCGACGCGACAGGCGCGCCGAGCACGCCTCGGCGATCGACGACCTCACGGGCATCCCCAATCGCCGCAACTTCGACACGGTGCTCGCACGCGAGTGGGCCGGGCCGGTCGCGTCGATGCCTCGATCTCGGCGATCGCGGGCAACCTCGTTGGTTCAAGCACGTTTCAACGACGCCTTCAGGCACCTCGCCGGCGGCAAGCGCTGCGCCGGGTCGCGAGCGCGCTCAGCCACGCGCTCAACCGGCCGGCGGACGTCGTGGCCCGCTTCGGCGGCGAGGAATTCCGCTTCGTGGTGCTTCCCGACACCGACGCGTCCAGGGCACTGCACGTCGCCACCGCGTTGCAGGCGGCGGTCGGCGCGCTGGGGATCCGTCTCAGGCCGTCGCCCGGGGCCAGGATGCTCTCGCTGAGCCTCGGTATCGCGACCGCGCGACCGCCGCTCGGCGCCGACCCGCACAGCGTTGGTGGCGTCCGCCGACCGCGCGCTCTACCGCGCCAGGGCGGGGACGGAACCGCATCGAGGTCTCCAGCACCGCGACCCTGCGCTGGGGCCAGCGCCGCGCGCTGGTACGTGATCGCGCTCACCAGCCGAATCGAGACGCAGCCGGACCTCGTCGATGTCGACCCGATCGACGCCCTGCCCGTCGCGGAGCGCGGCACCGCTGAAGAGGTGACCGAATTCGAGCGCGGCCTCGACGTACCCGTCGAGGCCGAGCGGCTGGCCTTCCTGGTGAATCGCGACGTCACCTCGACGCCGAGATCCTTCGAGCGGACGTCCCCGCCGAACGAGTTCCAGGCATGCCGAGCACCACCCCGAAGAACGCGTCGTTGAAGGGGTCGACCCACGGCTCGAGGGCGCGAGCCAGACCAGGCCGACCAGCGAGGTGCCAGGCACGGGATCCCACCTCCGACCGGATTGAGGTAGAAGCGCGTTGGTGACGGAGCCGTCGCTGGCGAGGTAGTTCGCCGAGGAACGCCACGGGGCCGCCCTCGCCGAGCTGGTCCACCACGTTGAACGCCTGGGCGCGGTCACCGTCGCCAACAGCTCGTCGAGGGATCAAGCCGACGTTGTAGTCGGATAGAATCGGAAATCCGTGACGCGGTCGTCGAAGCGGTTGCCGTCACCCGAGGCCGCGCCGCCCTCGAGCGGATGCCCACCGACTCCGACTCGGCGACCAGCCGCGATGCCGCGCCCATTGCTCGGCGTCGCTCACCAGGCGCAGGTCCGACGGAGTCGCGGCGACCCGCAGGCCGTGAAATTGGTCACCCCTTGCCGTCCATAGGCGGCTTCCCACTCGACGCGGAGCTCGAACCCGCGCGCGGTATCCGCTGCCACCACGATGCGGCCGCTGGTGTCGAGGACCCAGGCATCGAGGATCTCGCGCGCGGGGCGGCCGGTCCGCTCACGAGGCGGTCGTCGTGGGTCTGCTCGCGGCGGACCGCGTAGAACCCATTGCTTGGCGCCGCGGCCCGCCGGCGCCGCGATGGGCGACCGGCTCGCGAAACGCCGTCGAGCCGCGGGCATCCCACAGCAGCGCCGCCGAATACCGCGGCGTCGTCGCCGGGCTCGACGACAGCGCCGCGACACGCCGAAATCGTAGCCGAGGCCGAGCGTGAGCGGGTCGGCTCGCCGCGTCCGGGACGCGTGCCGGTCGTCAACGCCTCGATCACGGGGTGGCTTGGTGCCGAAGAGCACGCGGTCGGAGGCACGTCGCCCAGGTGGGAATCGCCGAACGCCGCGTCGTCGCGGTCGCCGTCGTTGGCGACCATGCCGAGGAACCCCAATGGCTGGGCTGGCGACCGAAGCGCAGCGTGCCCGCCGGGGATCGCCCTCGGCCACGCGCCGGTTGACGCGGAAGCTGGCCAGGCTGTCCGCCCAGCTCGTTCCGCAACGGCAGCTGATCCGAATAGGCGAGGAACAGGCGATCACCCGTGTCACTGAAGAGCACGCCGTCCAGCACGTCGATCGCCGCGTGCACGCTCAGCTGGCCGAAGAGCTCGAGGCGTGGCTCCACGCGCAGTCGGTGCTCGCCGGTGAGCCCCGCGTCGAGCCCTTCGGTGATCAGGGAGCGTGGCTTGGGGCGTCGCGCCAGGCCCGGCACCTCGGACGCGTAGGCCAGCCGGAATCGATACGCGTCGATCGCGAAGGATCCGTCGCCCCACTCCACCAGCGTGGCGGCGCCGGCGTCGCGCGCCGCGCAGACGCTGGCGGCGACCAGCGCGGCGCGAGCCAGCGCCGCCGCGGCGCTCCGGGTGCCCAGGTCAGCCGCGGCAGGGATGGGCATAAGGGGATGGCCGACCGATCGAGTCATGTTCCGCGCACACGCGCGCGACCGCGACGGCGCGGTCGGATACACGCCCGCCGTCCGCAACAAGTCGCCGCTGGCGGCCGCGAAGATCCTTGACGCGCGCGACGGCCGATGGCATTTGCAGCGAGCGCCCCGGCTCACGACGAGCACACGCGCAGGCCCTCGTCGATGGTCGCGTTCACGTACCTCTCGGATCTCAACGGCGCGAACGGGCACCGCAGCGGCCGCAGCGCGGCCGCGGCGCTCTACCTGAGCTGGACACGAGGTCGCTGGTCGGCGTCGCCGAACCGCTGGTCGCGACCGTGAGCCTGCCCGAGCGCAGCTCGCCGACCTGGTGCTCAACACCGCGCGCTCGTGGCGGACGCGGTCACCAGTCCTTCTACCCCGCGCTCTTCGCCGACCTCGGCCTCCACCACACGGGCTCGGCCGCCGCCGTCTCCGCGCTCCTGCTCGGCCGGCGGCGCACCGCCACCCTCGCGGCCGCCTGGCATCCCGCACGCTGCGCAGCCGACGCATCGTCGACCGTGACGATCTCGCCCACACCGCGCCCAACACCTTCCGCATGCCCGTGACCCTGCGCGGCGACGCCGCGCCCGGCGAGGTCGAGCGAATCGACTCTACGCGATGCTCGAGGGCGCGTGACCGCCGAGCTCGCGCGCGTGGGCGATGTGGATCGGAGGTGGTTTCCACGGCCAGCACGTGGTGGTCGTGCCCTGGCTGATGCTGCGCCGCTCGGCGGCGTGCTCGATCCGATCACCCGATCGTGCGCAAGGCGCAGGGGAAGTCCCGTTCGGCGGCGCGCGCGGCGCTCGCGGGCTCGACCGCCGCGCGCGCCGAGCTGCCGCGTGTGGACATCGAGCCCGCCAGCTCGACGTCGTTGCAGGCGCTCGTGGGCACGACCCGCGCGTGATCGAGTGTCTCGACATCCGCGACTTCGGCCGGGGTGGACTTCCATGCCCAGGGACGAGACCCGTTCGTCATCGAGGTCGATCCGCTGCCGGGGCTCGAGCCGAGCGCCACGCTGTGCGTCGCGGCCGCGCTGCGCGGTCTCGAGGAGCCCGGAGCGAGTGCTCGATGCGATCGTCCTCGCTGCGCGACACCTGGGATCCCGACACGCGCGACGCGCAGCGGACGCGCAAGCGGCCGCTGCGCGTCGGATTCACGTTCAACGTGAAAGCGCGACGCCCGATCAAGGCGTCGACGAGAACGAGGCCGAGTACGACTCGCCGAAGACCATCGGCGCCATCCGACGCGATCGCGTCGCTCGGCCACGAGGTGATCGACCTCGAGGCGACGCCCCAGCTTCCCCCCACTCGCCTGGTGGCGGCGGCGACAACGTGGCGGTCTTCAACATGAGCGTGCTGGGCGAAATCGCCGGTCGCAGGTGCCGGCTGCTCGAGCTGCTCGGCATCTACGGCTCGATCCACGGCGCTCGCGATGGCCATCGACAAGGGCTCGCCGGCAACTCGGTGGCCGCCGCGGGGTCGCGACGCCGGCGTGGTTCCTCGCGCCGGCCGCGAGCGCTTCCCCGCGAGCTCGGCTTCCCGGCGATCCGTGAAACCCGTGACCGAGCAGCTCGAAGGGCGGCCGGTGCCGAAGAGCTGGTCGAGAACGAAGCGCAGGCGCGCGCCCGTCGCCCGCGAGATGATCGAGCGCTACCAGCAACCGGCGCTGGTGGAGGCTGCCGGGCCGGGAGTTCACCGTGGGGCTGCTCGGCGAGCGCAATCCACGCGCGCTGCCGCCGATGGAGATCGTGTTCCTGGACAAGCGCAAGCGGCCGGTCTACGCCTTCGAGCACAAGCAGGACTGGAGCAAGGAGATCGCTACGGCCGCCCGCGCGGGTGGACCCGGCGCTCCTGCGCGAGCTCACCAAGGCCGCGTTGACCGCGTTCCACGCGCTCGGCTGCCGCGACGTGGCGCGGGTGGATCTGCGGCTCGATACGGCGGGACGCGTGAACTTCGTCGAGCTCAATCCGCTGCCCGGGCTCTCACCGGGCTGGTCGGACCTCTGCCTCATCGCCGCGAGCGCGGGGATCGAGTATCGCGATCTGATCGGTCGCATTCTCGCACCCGCGATCGGCGCTTCCATGCAGGGCGCCGGGTCGCTTGAGGTGACCGCGATCGACGCCCGAGACGTCACTGAGCGCGGGCGCCTTCTCCACGTCGCCTTCCTGGTCGACGTTGCCTCGTCGCGACGAACGGCAGATCGAGAATCGAGATCGCAGCAAAACGCTTGTGTCGATTGACGACTTCCATATCATGAAGTTAATCCATTCACGATAAGAACCAGGACGCGTTCGAACGACTCGAATGCCACGACGACGCACCCACTCGAAGATCTCCACAGCGACCCCTGCGCTTTGTGGGCGAAAGCCTCGACCCTATCATGCGCGCACATCGGTCCCGCGGTCGCAACGACGTCACCCAGACCGCCGGAGGACTTCGGCTCGGCGTCTCCAGCCAGGGCTTCGTAGCCGGCGGCCCGACTCAAGATCGCGTCGCGCGACGTCGCTTCGAGCAACGAAGGTCGCTCCGGTGGCATCCGTCGGCCCCAGGGAGAACGGTCGGCGGGCTCGACGCCGACCCCTCCTTGTGCCGCCACGGCCGACCCACACTGCGATCGATCTGTGGAAGGACGTTCCCGCCAGAAAGGCCGGGCGGACTGGCGGTGGCAGCTTTACCGAGCATTCGATCTCCGAGGCGTTGGAGCAGGTCGCCTCACGCCCGAGGGCGTGACGGGGTCCTCTCCACCCAGCGCGAGTTCCAGATGTCCGTCGCCTTATCTCGTCTGCGCACTGATGGACCCGTGCGATCCGCATTGCCCGGTGCGCATGCAGTTCGTGCGGGTGCCGGGGATATTCCGGGCTCGGCTCGGGCGCGACGGACTCCCTCGGCGAGGACGCCCATCGGGTGGCGCCTGGGCTCGTGCACCGCTTCTTCGGACCGCGTGCTCTTCCTCGTCAACAACATGTGCGCAGCTGCAGTTCTGCACGCGCAATCCTCACCGGGCTGCTCGAACGAGGTCCTGCCCAAGAAGCAGCAGATCGAGCAGACGCTCGGCACCCATCTGCCAAGCACCCGAAGTGCGCGACGTGCTGATCTCGACGGCGGCCGTTCACCATGTCGGACAAGGCCTACAGGTACGTGATCTCTCCTGCGCGAGATCCCGTCGATCGAGATCATCCAGTTCGGCACCAAGATGCCGATGTTCGCGCGATGCGCATCACCGACGATCCTGGTGCGGATGCTGGCCGAAGTACCCATCCATCTGGATCAACACGCCGCTTCATCATCCCAAGGAGCTGAGCTCCGAGAGCCAGGCCGGCCTGCGCGCATCGATCAACGCCGGGATCCCGCTCGGCAATCAGACGGTGCTGCTCCGCGGCGTCAACTCGAGCCCGCGGGTGGTGAAGGAGCTGATGCACAACTGGTGCAGAAACCGCATCCGGCCCTACTACCTCTTCCAGTACGTCGGCCAGCGAGGAAGAGCTGGAACACCCGGACGCCCCGATCGAGACCGGCATCGAGATCACGTGGAGTCGCTGCGCGGCGCGGACCTGCGGCTTCGCCGTGCCCGTTCGTCGTCGATCTGCCGGGCGGTGGCGGGAAGGGCGCCCGTCGCGCCCAACTACTTGAACGCGTTGACCCAGTCGAAGGCGTTGATGCGCAACTTCGAGGTCGCGCCTTCCCTGCCGCAACCGCTGCAGACCGATTGCACGGTGAAGTACGAAGACAAGTGGATGCGCGCCGGCAACGAGCTCGCGGCCGCCGCGAGCGACGCGGCGCAGCGTACGACGAGCCGCCGGCCTTGAGCGTGGTCGGCAGCACGGCGTCGAGGCCCCGCTTCGAGCTGGCCGCTCAGGATCGAAGATCTGCGCGGCGCCGAGCCGATACTTGAAGCCTGACGACGCGCTTCGTCCACCGCGCTCGAGGGGCGTGCTGCGGGTTCCGCGCAGCGCGCCCTTCGTCGTTAGCCCGCGAGCTCCAAGCGCCGGACCCGACGACGGTGCCTGGCGCTCGGCTGCAGCGCTCGGGCGTCCTTGGAACGCTCTGGGCGCCAGTGGAATACTCGCGCCCCGACCCAACGATCCGCGACGCCGAGGCCGCCCCGTGAACACACCGCCACCTTTACATCACCTGCCCGAGCCCGACGCCATCCGGCACCGCGCCGCCCGCGCCATCGAGGCCATCCGCAACGGCGGTCTCGTCGTGCTCACGGATGACGAGCGCGACTCGAGCGAAGGCGCGCTGGTGATGGCGGGGCACATGCGCATCACCCCCGAGACGGTCAACTTCATGGCCAGCTTCGGTGGCGGGCTGGTGTCGTAGCCCGCTCACGCTCGAGCGCATTCGCCGCCTGGGCCTGGCGTTGATGCCGGTGCGGAACCGCGGACCCGCGACCCCGCGTTCGCCGTCTCCATCGAGGCCCGCCGCGGCGTCACCACCGGCATCAGCGCCGCCGACCGCGCACGCACGATCGAAGTCGCCGTGGCCGAGGACACCCGGCCGCAGGACCTGATCTCGCCGGGACACACGTCTTCCCCGTGGCCATCCGCGAGGAAGGCGTGCTGGAGCGCGCAGCCCACGCGCGCGGAGGCGGCGGCCGACCTGACGGTGCTGGCGGGCTTCGTCCGGCGGCGGTCACCTGCGCCGTGCTCGGAGGACGGCGAGATAGCGCGCATGCCGGCGCTGCGCAAGCTCGCCGCCGACCACCACCTTCCGATCGTCAGCGTCGCCGACGTGATCGTGGCGGATCGCCAGCTTGAGCTGGTCGACGAGGTGGCGCGGGCGCGGCTCGTAGCGCAATTTCGCGGGTCCGGTCGAGGTGCGCGTCTTCACCAACAAGGTGGCTCCACTACCTGACGCTGGTGCGCGGCGCGATCATTCCGACGTGCCCACGCTGGTGAGGTCCATTCGAGCGACGTCTGGGGCGATGCATTCACGGCGTTGCGGCGGGACAGGGCGTGTTGCTTCATCGCGCCATCGAGCAAGATCGCCAGCGCCCCTGCGGTGTCGTCCTCTACATCCTCAAGCCGTTCACCGCCGACGGGCTGGTGCTGAAGGCCTCACCGAGCCACACCGAAGCCGTCGAGCACGCGCTCCGAGGGATCTGCGCGAGACCGACACCTACCCCACGCGCTGCGCGACTACGGTCTCGGCGCCCAGGTGCTTCGGCGGCTCGGACTCAAACTGCGTCTCATCACGCACAATCCTGCACTACGTCCGGTCGGGCTCGAGGGCTTCGGTCTCGGCGAGCACGGTCGAGACCCTCGCGCTCCCGTCGGGCACGAGCCGGCCGCGTTGAGCGAGCCTCGCGCGCGTGGACGCGGGCGGCGCATCCATCGGCGCTTCGCTCGCGGGCGCGCCGACGGCGGAATCCGCACCGAGCTTCGCGGCCATCTTCCGCCGCATTCTCGAGCACCGCTGGCGATCGAGCCCCGTCACCGCGACGATCGACGGTGTCGCGGGACACGATCACGAGCTCGATAGCTTCGCCCCCGCACCCTGGAAGCGCAGCTCGCCGAGACCGCGGGGCTGGCGCGGCTGCTCGCCGAGCTGCCCGACGATGCGCTGACGGCCCGGACGAGCGCCTCAGCCGAGCCCAGGTCCTCGGCACGCTCGAAGCGAATCTTCACGACTGGCACCGTGCGCACCTGGACGTGGAACCCGGCGATCCTATCCGGAAACCGCGATCTATGCGTGTTATCTGCTCGCCCAGTGCGCGAGTCCCGTCCGCTCGGGCGGATGCGAGCGCTCGCGGCGCGCAGGTGAGATCCCGCGGCTGCTCGCCGAGGGTCTCGCCAACCTCGACGGCCCGGCGCGCGTCCTCTCCGAGAACGCCATCGAAACCTGTGCCGGCGCTCGCGAGCTTCTTCGGCACCACGCTTCCCGCCGTGGCGGCCGCGACCCGCGCCCGCCATCCGTGACCGGGTCGCGGCAGGCTCGGCCGACGCGGCCGGCGCGCTCGACGCGTATGCGGCGCGATTGCGCGAGCAACTCGACGCCGGTGGGGCGGTTCGTAACGCAGCAGTCGGCGAGGCCGCGTTCACGCTGCGCTTCGAGAAGGCCCACGGCCTCGCCATCACGACCGACGCGCTGCTCGAGCTCGCCGCCCGCGTGCGTCGCGAGACCGAGAACGCCTCCGCCAGGTCGCGGCGAGGATCGATCCCCATCGCAGCTGGCGCGAGCTGTGGCGCGAGATCGGCAGCGACCACCCGCCCAGGAGGCCGTTCTCGACGCCTACCGCGGCGAGGTCGCCCGGGTTCGCCGGTTCGTCGCCGAGCGGAAGGGCTGGTCGCGATCGCCGACGAGGACCTCGCGGTGGGTCGCGACTCCCGAGTTCGAGCGGCCGCTGATCCCGATCGCCGCCTACCTCCCCCCGCCCCGCTCGAGCCCGCTGGACGCGGGCTCTTCTACGTGACGCCGCTTCCCGACAGCCTCGAGGGCGAGGCGCGCCCGGCGTGGCTTGCCCATCACGCATGGCCGAACATGTCGCAGCTGGTGGTCCACGAAGGCTTTTCCCGGGCACCACCTGCAGCTCGCCCGCGCCAAGCGGCGCGGGTCGAGGGCGCGAGCGCTCTACGGCACGCCGCTGCTCTGCGAGGGTTGGGCGCTCTACTGCGAACAGCTGATGGTGGAAGAAGGACTGAGCGAGGATCCACGAGTCGAGCTGACCCAGCTGCGCGACGCCCTCTTCCGCACCTGGCGGGTCGACGTCGACGCGTGCGGCTGCACCGCGGCGAATGGACCGTCGAGGAGAGCACCGAGCGCTTGGTCGGTGCCGTCGGGCTCGATCCCGCCACCGCCCGCGCCGAGGTGCGTCGCTACGCCGCATGGCCGACGCAGGCCTCGACCTACCTGGTCGGGCGCGACTCTTGCTCGATCTGCGCGCGCGCGTTCGCGAGCGCGCGGGCGCGGGTTCGAGCTCGCCCGCTTCGACCGCGCTGAGCTTCGGCGGCCTCTCGCCCGCGCTCACGCGTCGCGCGTTGCTCGGCGAGGTACCGTTCCCGTGATCGCGGCCTGGCCCGTTCGGCGGCGGCTGGTGGTAGCATGACCACGCGCACGCCGAGCAAGGTCGCGCCGCCCGCACCATGGACATCCGCCTGCACCGAGCCGAAGAGCGCCGCCTGATGCGCGGCTTCGTGCTCAGTCTCGCTGCGCTGCTCGCCGGGACCCTGGCGATGGCGCTCCTGATGTGGTGGGCCAACCTCTGGATCGCGAGAACGCGCCCTTCGGCGACCAGCTCGGCGCCGCCGGTCGTCGCCGAATCGGTAGCCCGCGTCGCCACGGGCGGGGCGTAACCGCCCTCCGGACGAACGACGTGCGAGTCCTGCTCGCCGTCCCTCCGCGCCCGCGCAGCCAGGTACTCCAGATCCTGCCGCCGCTCGGGCTCGGCTATCTCGCCGCGGCGCTCGCGCGCGCCGGCCACCAGCCGAGGGTCGTCGATCTCACGCTGAGCGGGGCGATCTCGACGGTGGTACGACGCGCTCGACCGCTTCCGTCCGGAGCTGGTCGGCCTCACGGCCTTCACGTCCGACGTCTCGACGATCGAGCCGATGTGCGCGGTGGTCCGCCGTGCGCCGCCCGGCGTGCCGACGATCCTCGGTGGACCGCATGCGTCGGCGGCCGCCAGCGAGTCGTTGCGCGACATCGAGCCTCGACCTCGCGTTTCAGGGCGAGAGCGAGCGAGGCCTCGTCGCGATCGCGGATCGCATCGCCGACGGCCGAGCGCTCGACCCGGCGGGATCCCGGGCCTCACCGTTCGACGGGGCGACGAGATCGTCTCGTCGGAGCCGCTTTTCAGCGACGATCTCGACGCCCTCGGGTTCCCCGCCTGGGAGTCGATCGATCCGCGTGCGTATCCAGCGCTTCCCCCGACGCTCTTCGTGCGCCAGCTTGACCGCCTGCGCCCATCATCGCTGACCGTGGTGCCGTACCGCTGTACGTTCTGCGCCGGCTTCACCGTCACGGGCCGAGCGATGCGAAGCCGCTCGGTCGAGCACGTGCTGAGCGAGATCGAGCACCTGCATCGCCGCTACGGCATCCGCGAGATCCACATCGAGGACGACAACTTCACGTGGGATCGCGACTACGTGATCCGGTTCAGCCGCGCCAGCCTGCGCTACGAGCAGGCTCGGCATCACGTGGACGATGCCGAACGGTGTGCGCCCCTCGAGACGCTCGAGCGCGAGATGCTGCGCCGAGATGCGCGCCAGGTGCTATGCGCTCATCGTGGGCATCGAGTCGGGATGCCGCCCCGGATCCTGGAAGCGCATGCGCAAGGCGCTGTCGGTCCGCTGATCGAGGAGGAAGGTCCGCCTGGCGCGAAGCGGGGATTTACCGTGCACGGCTTCGCGCTGTGCTCGGCTACCCCGACGGGCCGGAACGTCGAGGGCGACGCTCGATCTGGCGCTCCGTCTCGACCTCACCGGCGCCAACTTCCACGGTTTCCGTCCGCTGCCGGGTACCCGCTCCGGCGAGGAGCTGGTGAGCCTGGGACGCATCGAAGGCTGGGCATCGATCCCGCTCGTGGCGGTTTCTCGAATCCCGTGGCAGCCGCGGGACGCTCTCGGTGGAATGGTTGAAGTCGATGCAACGCACGATGCTGGTTCGCTTCTACGGACGGCCGCGCATCTTGCTCCCGCACCTTGCGCGACGCGTGGACATCGGGCGCGACCTATCCGTTGATGCGCAACCCTCACGTATCTGACATGATTCACGACGCACGCGCGCTCGCCGCCGAAACCCGCCGCCCCCAGGAACCATGCCTCTGCAACTGGCCGGTGATCGGCGCTGGCACGTGCGATGGCGCGGTCTACGCGCTCGCGATGAAGTCCGGGCGCAGTCGCGCGCGCCGGGCGTGCTCTTGTGCGGCGGATTGGGCGGCGTGATGGAGAGCGGCCGCCCGCGGAGCCCGCCAGGGAGCGCGGCGTCACCGTCGGCATCCTGCCCACCCACGCGGCACCGCGCGAACCCGCACATCCAGATCGCCATCGCGACCAACATGGGCCACGCGCGAAGCGTGGTGCTCGCGCACAGCGCGGACGCGTTCATCGCGGTGGCGGGCGAGTACGGCACGCTCTCCGAGATCGCCATCGCGCTCAAGCTCGGCAAGCGCGTGGTGGGCCTCAACACCAGGACCTCCCCGGCGTGATCCGCGCCGAGGATCCGGTGGGAGGCGATCCGCCTCGCCGTGAGCGGGCTCGACGAGCGCGGCGCGAGCGGCGCCGCGGCGTTCGCCTCTCCTCCTGGAACCCTCGACCTCGGGGTGCGCGACCATGACCTCGCGACTGTGGACACCAACGCCGAACGCATCGCGTCCCGCCAGCCTCACGCGCTACCAGACGCAGCTCGAGGCGCGCTTGGGCCTCGCTTCGCCGACGACCACGAACAAACGTGGTCGATCCGACGATCGCGCGGCGTTCTGGAAGATCGATCTGGGACCTCGCCGAGGTCCGCACCCGCCAATCCGTGGGACGAGGTGCTGGTCGACGGTGATCGCATGCCGGGCGCGCGCTGGTTCACCGGGGCGAGGCTCAACTTCGCCGAGAACCTGCTGCGCCGCCGCGACATCATCCCGCGCTGATCGCGCGCATGCGCGGAGGACGGCCGGCGCCGCGTGGTCAGCTACGCCGAGCTTCATTCCGCGGTCGCCGGCCTCGCGGCGTGGCTCGCCGACGCGGGGGTCGGCGTCGGCGATCGCGTGGCGGGGTTCGTGCCGAACGTCCCGGAAGCGGTCATCGCGATGCTCGCGACCACCAGCCTCGGTGCCGTCTGGTCGTCGTGCTCGCCCGACTTCGGTTTGCGTGGCGTGGTCGATCCGGTTCGGCCAGATCGAGCCCAAGGTGCTGATCACGGCCGACGCCTATCCGTACGGCGGCAAGAGCCACGACTGCCTGGACCGGGCGCGGGGCTGGTGCGCGAGGTCGGATCGATCGAACGCGTGCCGGTGATCCATGCGGCGTCGCCGAGCCGAGCCTCGCCGATCTCGGTGCCGGCCGGAGCGCTTCGACGTGGCCATCGAGCGCGCGGCCGGCCGACCGCATGGCCTTCGCGGCGCTGCCTTTCGATCACCCCATCTACATCCTCTACTCCTCGAGGACGACCGGCGTTCCCAAATGCATCGTCCACGGCGCCGGCGGCGCTGCTGCAGCACGTGAAGGAACAGTGGCTGCACGCCGACCTCAAGCGCGACGATCGCTTCTTCTACTTCACGACCTGCGGCTGGATGATGTGGAACTGGCTCGCCTCCGGTCTCGCCTCGGGTGCCACGCTGGTGCTGTGGGACGGCTCACCCTTCATCCCGGGGCCGACGCGCTGTGGCGCATGGCAGCCGAGGAAGGCGTCACGATCTTCGGCACCAGCGCCAAGTACCTCGCCGCGGTCGAGAAGGAGGGTGTGCGACCGGGCGCCGAGCGACCTCCACGCGCTGCGCACGGTGCTCTCGACTGGCTCGCCGTTGCTGCACGAGAGCTTCGAGTACGTGTACCGCGAGGTGAAGCGCGACGTGCACTGGCCTCGATCTCGGGCGGCACCGACATCGTGTCGTGCTTCGTGCTCGGCAATCCGCGCTTGCCCGTCGTGGCGCCGAGATCCAGTGTCCAGGGGCTCGGCATGGCAGTGGATGCGTTCGACGACGCCGGCGCATCCGTCACCGGCAGACCGGGCGAGCTCGTCTGCACGCGGGCTTTCCCGTCGATGCCCGTGGGATTCTGGAACGATCCGGACGACAAGCGCTACCGAGCGGCCTACTTCGAGCGCTTCCCGGGGATCTGGACGCACGGCGACTTGATCGAGATCACGGAGCGCGGCGGCGTGGTCGTGTACGGGCGATCCGACGCGACTCTCAACGGGCGGCGTCCGGATCGGCACCGCGGAGATCTATCGTCCGCGTGGAGGCCTGCCCGAGGTCGCGGACAGCCTGGTGATCGATTCCAGGACTGGCAGGGCGACGTGCGCGTGGTGCTGTTCGTGAGCAGCGCCCGGACGTGCGTTTCGACGCGACGCTGGAAGCCAAGATCCGGAAGACCATCCGCGACAACGCGAGCCCGCGCCACGTGCCGGCGAAGATCGTCCCCGTCGCCGACATCCATTACACGCGTTCGGGCAAGAAGGTCGAGCTGGCGGTGCGGAACCTCGTCCACGGCAAGCCCGTGGAAAATCGCCGAGGCGCTCGCGAATCCGGACGTGCTCGAGCTCTACCCGCGACCTGCCGATCCTCAAGGCCTGACGGGCCGATCGCGACACAGGCGCGCAACTCGTTCCGCGCGAAGACCTGCGCGCGGGGATGGGCACGCGTAGCGCTACGGTCTATGATCCCGCGCCATGCAACGGGCACGCATTCGTCCGATCGCGTTGTTCGTGTGTGGCGCGCTCCTTGAGCATGCTCGGCGCGGCCACCAGCCGCGCGGGCTACATCGAGACCATCGCTGTTCGGGCCGCGCGAAGCGGGATGGGCGGCGCCGCCACCGCCGTGGCGGACAGCGCCTCGCTTGGTACTACAACCCGGCGGGGCTCGGTCAGCTCGAGCAAGAAGACATCCAGGAAGTCGGCCTCGCAAGTGGTGCTGCCGTTCGTGACGCAACGTTCGTCGGCGGCCGAGGGCGGCGCGAGCCACGACATCACCCCTTGCATCTACAACGTCTACTTCCCGGGCACGTTCCGCGTCGGCGTTCCCGGGCTCGTCTTCGATCTCGGCGGTGGGACGACCTGGGGCACGGCGATCGAGTGGGACCAGGATCACGAGGCCGTTGCGCTACTCGGCGTACGAGACGAGCACCTTCGTCGAGACGCTCTACTTCACCGTCGGCTACCACATCGGCGAGTCGGGCTTCTACGTCAACGCCACCTTCAACGTGAGCGCTTCGCCAGATGGAGAACCGTCAGAAGCTCGGCGACGGCTTCTTCACCGACGCCGCGATCGCGGACATCGGCGTGGACCCTGCCGTTCCTGCGCGAGCTGCTCGACTCGAAGAACGGCGTCGACGACGGGAAGTTCGAGATCCAGAGCGACCAAGAATTCCCCACCGGCCTCGCCCCTCCGCGAACACCCTCGACATCGACTTCGCCCATGGCCACCACGCTGGGCTTGCTGTTTCGGAAACCGGGCGTGCCGTTCGGCTACGGCATCCGTATCGCGACCTGATGGCGGTGGACTACGGTACGCCGCCGTGATCTGGGCCGACGACGTGGCGCGACTGGTGAACGACAACCCGCTGCTCGTGAGCCTGAACGGCGGGCCGCTCATCGACGAGGCCACGCATTTCGCTACCGGATCATCTTCCCCGACAGGTGGCCGTGGGCATCGTATCGCCCGTCCGAAAGGGCTGCTCGTCGCCGTCGACGGGGTGTGGACCAACTGGGCGACCGCCTGGACAAGCAGCGCATCCAGTTCCTGGGCGACGGGCTGCTCGGCGTGAAGGAGCGGCTCTTCGAGGCGGCAGTTCGGCAACCTGCCGTTCTCCGTGCGCACGGGCATCGAGTATCGGGTCACCGCGGACGTGAGGGTCCAGGCCGGCTTCTGGTACGACCCGACACCGGTACCCAAGACCACTGTCGACTTCCGGCACGCTCGACGGTACGCGTTTCATCTACAGCCTGGGCTGCACGTGGCGCGAGTTCCTTCATCACAGCCTCGACGAGCCCGCGCTCCGCGGGGCCTCGACCTGTCGACGGTGGCGCAGCTCCTCCACTATCCGTCGCGCAAGTTCGCCGTGGGCCAGAGCGTCAACCTCGGTGGCAGCAAGGACTTCTCGACCACCGTCAACGACTTTCCGCTCGAGCTCGAGGCGCTGGCGCTGTCGCTCGGCACGCCACGCTGATCTATCGCTACTGAACGAAGCGACGCGACCCCGCGCGGGCTCGCGCCGCGCGCTTCGATCCCGACTCGCCGCCGATGACCCACGACCAGAAACCGAAACCGCCCCCGGAACGAAGACCCGCCACTGCAACGGATCCTGGAAGGGCCGAGTCGGCCTTCTGCCGCAACGGATTCAGCGGCGCCAACCTCGCGGAGATCGCGGAGCGCGTGGGAATCCGCAAGGCCTCGCTCTACTACCACTTCCCGACCAAGGCCGGAAATCCGTTCGAGTTGCGCGTCTGCTGCGCGACCTCGAGATGCTGGTGGCGGCGATCAACGGCCCGGCACGCCGGCCGAACAGATCGAGCACCTCACCGACTCGTTCGTCGATCTCATCGCTCGCAAGCCGCAGTTCGCGATCCTCGCGTTTCGCGAGCTGGTGGACCACAACATCGACATCGCCACGTTGCTCAGCGATCACGTTCATCCCATGCTGCGGGTCGTCACCGAGTACGTGCGCGCCGGGCAAGAACGCGGCGAGTTCCAGCGCTTCGATCCGCCCGCGGTGCTCATCGGAAGCGTGGGGATGATCCTCTTCTACTTTGCTGCCGCGCCGGTCGTGCTGGCCGGCTACCTGCCAGCCGAGCGCGGCGAGTGGATTTCCTCGGCGCTCAAGGACGAGGTCCGCCGGCTGGTGCGCCGCGCGGTGCTCGCCGAATCCCCGCGCTGAAGGACATCTCGCGCTGCCCGCGGATCGAGCGAGAACGCGACCCTCACGCACACCGTCGACGACATCGAGTGGCGATCCGGCTTCCTCGTTCCGCGCGACGCCGGCCTCGCCTTCCACGACACCCGCCACCACCGAGAGGACCATGAGCTCGCCCAAGCCCGCCGACAGCCCCTCCAATCGTTCGGCGATCTTCGCCCCCGACCTCCTCACCGGCCAGGTCGCCTTGGTCACCGGCGGTGGAACGGGAATCGGCCAGGCGATCGCGCGCGAGCTGGGCAGGCTCGGCGCCCGGATCGTGATCGCGAGCCGCAAGCTCGACGTGGTGGAAAAGGCCGCCGCCGAGCTGCGCGACGAAGGCCTCGCCTGCGACGCGCTTGCGCTCGACATTCGCGCCCCCGAGCGGGTCGCCGAGGTCGTGTCCGCGATCCTCGCCAAGCACGGGCGCATCGACGTGCTCGTCAACAACGCCGGCGGGCAGTTCCCGTCGCCCGCGGCCGCCATCAGCACCAATGGCTGGAACGCGGTGATCTCCACCAACCTGAACGGCACCTGGTACGTCACCCAGGAGGTGGCGCGCCAGTGGATGTTGGCGAACGGCGGCAAGATCGTGTCGATCGTCGCCGACATGTGGCGCGGCTTTCCGGGCATGGTGCACACCGGTGCCGCGCGCGCCGGCGTCGTGAACCTCACGAAGACGCTGGCGGTGGAGTGGGCGCCGTTCGGAGTGCGGATCAACGCGGTGGCGCCCGGCATCATCGCCTCTTCGGGGCTCACGCGCTATCCACCCGAGGTGGCCGCCAACGCGTGGAAGAGCATCCCCATGAAGCGGCTCGGGACCGTCGACGAGATCGCGTGGGCGGTCGCGTTCCTGGTCTCGCCGGCCGGCGCGTTCATCACCGGCGAGACGATGAAGATCGACGGTGGCGGCTCGCTGTGGGGCGACCGCTGGCCGGTACCCGATCCCGAATGATCCACCGCGCTCCCGGCTCACGACGCGAGCGCGGCACTCGGAGCCGACCCGCTCGGCGCGACTGGTAAGCTTGCCGGCCCTTCCCCACGACCGCCACGAGACCCCAGGTATGTCCACCGCCCCCGCGACCGCCACGCACCCGACGCCGCGCGTCGCGGATGCGTTCTCGTTCCAGCGCAACCTGCGCGCGCTGCTGGTCCCCTCGCCAGTCCAGATCGTGGCGCTCGATGGCCTGCGCGCGCTCTCGGTCGTGTGGGTGACGGCGTACCACGTCGCCTACGCCACCCAGTTCTTCATCGATCCGGAGCGTTTCGCCGCGATCGAGACGGCGGGCGTGCTGCTCCCGATCACCTACGGCGCCCACTACGCGATCGACATCTTCTTCGTGCTGAGCGGCTTCCTCATCGCGCAGTTGCTGCTGACGGAGAAGGCGCGCTACGGCGGCATCTCGCTGGGCCGCTTCTACGCTCGCCGCGCCATGCGGCTGCTACCCGCCTACTACCCGGCGATGCTCTTCCTCTACCTGGTCGAGCCCTCGCAGGTGAAGGACGCCGTGCTCGATTTCCGTCATCTGCTGGGAATCGACTGGCAGATCGACCTCGGCATCCGAAACTTCTGGGCGAACGTCCTCTACTTCAACAACCTGCTGCCCTGGGACCGTCAGTACATGGGCTGGTCGTGGACGCTGGCGATCGAAGAGCAGTTCTACATCACGTTCCCGCTGCTGCTGCTCTTCCTGTTCCGGCGCAAGTGGAACCTGCTCCCGGTCTTCTACGCGATGCTGGCGCTGGCCTTCGTGGCGCGGGCGCTGGTCGCGATCTTCGTGCTTCCGCACTCGGACGTGCAGAACGCCCTCTTCGTGAAGACCCACACCCGATACGGCAGCATCGTCCTCGGCGTGATCTGCGCGTATCACTATCTGGGACGCACGGACGACGCCGCGCGGCGACGTTTCACGCGGTGGCTGGGCATCTGGCCGATCCTGGCCGCGGTGCTCATCATCCTGTGGAAGCGTACGGGGATCGCCCTCGGCCTGCGCGAGATCGTGATTCGCTCCTCGCACCACTACATGGTCGGATCGATGGTGGCGTGGATCGTGATGCTGGTGGTGACGAAGGAGAAGGGGTGGTTCGCGCGGCTCGTCGCGCGCGTCCTCTCGAATCGTGTGCTGTTCGTGGTCGGGCAGGTCTCGTACTCCACCTACCTGCTCCACCTCACGATCATCGGCCTCGTGTATCGCTACGTCCACGCGCATCACCCGTTCGGCCTCGCGGTGCCCACGACCACCACGGGGGTGCTGTGGTGGTGCTTGCCGATCGTCGTGATCAGTTGTCTCGCCGCCGTTCCGATGTATCTGTTCGTCGAGCACCCGTTCATGGTGCTGCGCAACATCTGGTTCCGGCGCCCGCAGGCGCCGGCGTCCCCGCGGCCGTCGGGCTGAGCGCTCCGGGACTGGCGCGCTGCCGTGAGCTACGGCGCCGCGTCCAGGATCACCGGCATGCCGTCGGAAGGTGCGAGCACCGTCGAGGTGCGCGTGACGCCCGGCTCGAAGCCGGGCACCGCTCGCGGCACCACCCGTTGCAGCGCCGCGGCGATGATGATCTTCATCTCGTAGTACGCGAACGACATCCCCACGCACAGCCGGGTACCGCCGCCGAACGGGTAGAACGCGTACGGATTGACGCGCGTCCCGACGAAGCGCCGCGGATCGAATCGCTCCGGCTCTGGCCAGACGTCCGGCCGCCGGTGAGTCAGATAGGTCGACGCGATCACGCAGGTGTCCTTGGGGAGCTCCCGATCGCCGACCCGCGCCGGGGCCCGTAGATCGCGCGCCATCAGTGGCAGGATCGGAAAGAGGCGCAGGGTCTCCTTGATCACGCCCTCCAGGTACTCGAGCCTGGCGACGTCGTCGGGGCGGATCGGCCCCGAGCCTGCGACGCGACCGACCTCCTCGCGCGCGGCCGCGAGGACTTCGGGATGCTTGGTCAAGCGGTAGAAGGTCCAGGCCAACGTCGTCGCGGTGGTCTCGTGGCCAGCGAGCAGCAACGTGACGAGTTGATCGCGCAGCGATCGGTCGGGGAGCGTGTTGCCGGCCTCGTCCTTGGCGCAGACCAGCAGGTGCAGCACGTCCTCGCGCGGCACGCCGTTGGCGGCATCGGAGCGGGACCGCGCGATCTCCTCGTAGAGGATCGCGTCGATCTTCGAGAGCAGCGGGCGAAAGAAGCCGAGCTTCGCCTGGATGAGCGGAAACCATTCGGTGCGCGTCATCACGTCCAGACAGAGGCCACGCAGGCGTTCGAATCGCTCGCCCTTCTGCACTCCGAAGACCGTACGCATCACGACATCCAGGCTGATCTCGTGGACGGCGGGGTTGATGGGGAAGGCCGCGCCGCGCGGCCAGCGCCGGATCGCCTCTTCGGCGATCTCGCGGATCACGTCGCCGTAGGCGCGCATCCGCGCTCCGGTGAAGGGCGGCGCCACGAGTCGACGCAAGTACGTGTGGCGGTCGCCGTCGGCGAGGAAGATCGACTCCTTTCCGACCACCGGTCCCGTGATCGCATTCGACACGCCGCCGTAGAAGACGTTCGGATCGCCCGCGAGGATCTCCTTCACTTGATCCGGATGGGAGAAGACGACCGACGGCGGAGCGCCGGGGAAGCGGATCGTGAACGGCTCACCCAGCTTCGCGTGGCACTCGTCGAGGAACGGGATCGGCTCGCGAGCCCAGCGGTAGAACTGACGGTAGGGGGAGATCGGCAGCGAGGGAGGAAGCGCGGTCATGGCGAGCTCCACGGCGTGGGGAAGACGAGCGTCGGAAACCTTCATGTTCCAGCCGCCGCCGCTCGCGCCACCGTGCCGCACGTCACACGCATCGTCCGCGCCGTGCTCCCAGCGTGGAATCCATCCCCGCACGCGGTAGTCTTGCGCGCTGGCCCGCGCTCGCTTGCGCGGCCAGCTCGAAAGGAAGCCACTGGTGAGCGCAGCGCCGTCGCAGCCCAAGGTCAAGGCCCAGCGGATCGCGAAGGCGTCTCCGTTCATCGCCGCCTTCAGCATCCTCACCATCGTCATCGGCGCGCTCTCCTGGATTCTCGTCGCCGAGCAGTTCGGCGCGACGAGTCACGCCGATCTGCTCTTCTGGGCGACGTTGGTGCCGGTGATGTTCGGGCAGCACACGCGCGGGGCGCTCAACCTGGCCTTCGTGCCGAGCTTCGCCGGCACGCGGGTCAAGGGCGGCGAGGAACAGGCGTGGCGGTTGGCCTCGAGCTTCGCCAATCTCGTCGTGGGAGTCGCGCTCGGCGTGGTGCTCGTGTACGCGCTCGTCGCGCCACTCGGATTCCGCTGGATGACCGGCCGGGATCCCGAGGCCGCGGCCGAGTTCGCGCGCCTCACGTGGATCCTCGCGTGGATCCTGGTGCTGTGGGTCGTCTTCGCGGTGGTCGAAGCGCTGCTCTACTCGTATCAGCACTACACCACCACCGCGTTCTCCACGATGATCTCGACGATCGGTCTGATCGTGGGCGTGAAGGTGCTGGGGCCGCGACTCGGCATCCTCGGCGCTGCCATCGGCATGACCGGCGGGTACGTGGTGCAGGCCATGGTTCCGGCGGCGCGCCTGTTGCCGTACCGACACCTCTACCGGCGCGGCGTCGACTGGTCGCAACCCGAGTTCCGCGAGGCCGTCGCCCGGCTCGGCCCCATCGTGATCTTCTCGGTGTGCATGCTCGGCGGCTTCGGAGTGGCGTACGCCGTGTGCGCGAGGCTCGGCGAGGGACGCGTGGCCGCCTTCCGCTATTGCACGCAGTTGTTGATCGTCCTGCCCGCGCTCGTGAACAGCGCGATCGTGGCGCCGCTCTATCCGCGCATGGCGGAGAAGGTCGCCGAGGGCGACCACGACACGCTGAAGTGGATGCTGCAGACGTTCGTGCGCATGGTCTTCTTCTTGATGCTGCCGTTCGTCGTGTTGCTGATGGCGCTACGGGTGCCGATCGTCCAAGCCCTGTTCGAGCGCGGCGCGTTCACGCCCGAGAGCACCCGGCTCACGGCGATGGCCGTGCTCGGGTTGGCGCCCTGGGTGCTGGCGATGACGCTGAATCAGCTGCCGACGTCCCTCGCCATGTCGGTCGGCAAGGCGCGGCTGCTCGCCACCATGGGCGCAGTGCTCTTGCCAATCATGGGTGCGCTCGGGTTCGCGATGTCGAAAGGCCTGGGCTGGGACGTCGCGGGGATCTCCGCGGCGTTCTCGCTCAACTTCTGGATCTCGTTTCCGCTCTTGCTGCTGATGCTGCGGCGCGAGCTGGGAAGCCTCGGGATGTCGTCGCTCCTGCTGCAGAACGTCCGCACCCTGGCCGCTGCAGCGGCGATGGGTGTCGTCATCTCGCTGCCGGCCCGGCTCCTGACGAGCTGGCTCGATGGACTGAGCGTCGCGCGCCGCCTGACGGGCGCGTCGCTGACGCTGGCGCGGCTGGGAGAATGCGCGGTGCTCGGTCTGGCCGGGCTCGCGCTCTACGTGCTGCTCGCACGCCTGGCGCGGGTGCCGGAGGCGCTCGACTTCCGCGCCGCGATGCAGTCGATCCGTGGTCCGAAGGCGGAGCCTGCGGCGCCCAACGCCGCCGAGAGCGAAACCGTGGGCGAGGCCGCGCCGAGCGGCGTCAGCTCTTGACCAGCGACCGGATCCACTCGTAGCCGAGCAGGTTCTCGGTCAGAAACGGCTTGAGGTTCCCCACCGGAACACCGGCGACGGCCTTCTGGCAGAGCCGGTCGCACTTCGGGCACAGATGGCCTTCGGGAAACCGACGGCTCGCCATCTCCTCGCGCAGCCGCCGCATCGGCTCGCCGTTCCAGATCTCCGGCAGCGTCTGCGTTCGGCAATCCCCGAGGATGATGTCCTCGAAGTAATCCTGCGGGCACGGCGACACGCGGCCATCCCAGAAGATCGTCATCGCGTACCACGGGAACGTGCACGGTACGTAGCCGCGCCCCATGCCCTCGGCCCAGGTGACGTCGTCCTCGACGGTGACGTGACCGGCCCAGTTGTGGAGACGCTTGCGATAGAACTTGTCGAGCCCGAGCCCGCGCAGGTGCTCTTCCAGCTTGGCGCCCTTCTCGCGCTGCTCGGGCGTCTTCATGTCCTCCATCTCGATCACCTGGAAGACGGTGTACGGCTTCTCGGCGCCGCGCCCCTGGCGGGCGCGAAGGAAGCCCTCGATGTGCGCGAGGGTCTTCTCGAACTTCCCGTTCACGCGATTGCGCTCGTAGGTCGCCTTGTCGTACCCGTCGAACGAGAAGCTCAGCAGATCCGGCGCCGCGTCCAGCAATCGATCCACACGCTCGGTGTTCAGGATGGTGGCGTTGGTGTGGATCCGGGTGCGGATGCCGCGCTCGCGACAGAGCCGCACCATCGCGCAGAGGTCCTTGTGGAAGGTGGACTCGCCGCGATGGGTGAGGTTCACGTCGTAGACGAAACCTCGTGCCTCGTCGACGATCTTCTCGAAGAGCCCGAGGTCCATGTAACCGCGCGGCGGCTGCTCCGGCACGGCCTGCGGGCAATACGGACAGCGCAGGTTGCACCAGCTCGTGGGCTCGATCCACAGCCGAACCGGCATCGCCTGCGACGTGATCTCCTGCCGTCGGAACGACCAGTAGACCTTCGCCAGTGCGAGAAGTTGCTGGGCCTTGTTCATGTTCGTTTCGCTCGACACCGGCGAGCGGCGGCCGCGGTCGCGCGCGGCCTTGCCGTCAAGCGCGCGGCGCCGCCGTGGCTGCCGCACGTTCCAGCGCAGCGCTGCCGACGGCGTGGACGACGGCCACCCGAGTCTGTTCCAGGTATCGCTCCCAGCTGTAACGCTCGGTGTAACGCGCCCGCGCCGCCTTCGCGAGCTCGGCCGCTCGCGTGGCGTCCTCGAGGACGGCGACGATCCCCGCCGCGATGCCGTCCGGCGTCACCGGGGTGAGGCACGCCGTGGTGGCGTCGAGCACCTGCGTGTGGGTGTAGAGATCGGTCGCGACGATCGGGCGCCCCCACTTGAGGTAGCTGTAAAGCTTGAGCGGGCTGTTCTGGCCGCGGCTGCGGGTGGAGACCAGCACGTCCGCCGCGCGCATGAACGCCGGCACGTCCTCGAGCGGCCGCTGCCCGGTCAAGATCACGGCCTTCGCGATGCCGAGCGCGGCGGCGCGCTCCGCGAGCACGGCCACCTGTCGCTGCTCGCCGCCCACCAACACCAGGCGCGCCTTGGGGACCGAGCGCAACACCAGGGGGAACGAGTCGAGCAGCAGATCGAGCCCCTGGTTCACCTCCAGCGTGCCCGTGTAGAGAACGATGCGCGCGCCTTCGGCCGCGAGTGAATCGAGAAGCTCGCGGGACTCGCGCGCCTCGCGACCCTCCTCGACCAGGTCGTCCGGAGGCCGGTTCTCGATGAGCACGCACGGTTTGTCGGGCGCGCGCCGATTCACGATGTCCACCAGCGACGGACAGACCGCGATCACGCTGTCCGAGGCCTCGAGGGTGGTCCGCTCGACGAGCCGCATGGCCTCGCGCGCGAATCGCGAGCGAGTGAACCCGTAGTTGTCGAGTTGCTCGGGCAGGCTCGAGTGCATGTCGTAGAGATGGGGCACTCCGACGAGCTTGCCGATCAGCGCCCCGATCAAGCCAGCCTCCTCGTGCCCCTGGATCAGGTGGTAGCGATTCCGCAACGCCAGCCCGAGCGCCTTGAACGCAACCAGCGCATCGAGCGGGATCTTGATCCACGACGGGCCGACGCGCACGTGCCGCACCCCCGGCAGCGCGGGAATCCGATGGATCCGCACGTTCCGGATCGGCACGTCCTGGCCGACGTGGTAGGTCACCAGATCGACCTCGGCGCCGAGGCTCGACAGCGCTTCCAGCCGATGGCGGACGCTGAACGGCGTGCCGCGCGAGCTGAAATACGGTTGAGGCGCGATCATCAACACGCGAAGTCGCTCGCGGCGCGTCGCGTGGATGGTGGCTGGAGCCCCCATCAAGCGCCGGAGCCCGAGCGCAGCGAGGCCACCTTCGATCACCTTCGAGAGGCCGAGCCGGCGCAGCTTGCGGTGAAACGCGATTGGCAGCACGTACTCGCGGTGCGTCTCCCGGACCTCGAAGCCGTTGCGGATGAGCTCGCGCTTGAGCGCTCGGATCGAGAACGTCCGGTAGACCTGCTCGTCGGTGCCGAGGAGCCGCTTCAGCACGGGATCGAGCCGCGCGAAGCTCATTCGCGGCGGCACGTCGAACACCAGGTTCCGATCGGCGACCCGGCAGAGCTCGGCGAGCGCGCCCTTCCAGTCCACCACGTGCATCAGCACGCGCAGGCAAACGACGGAGTCGAACGCGCGATCGCCGAACGGGAGATCGTGGGCATCTCCGGTCAAGAGCGCCAGGCGACCGGCGACCTCCGGCGACGACTTCTCGCTGGCGCAGCCGAGCATGAGCGGCGAGGCGTCGATGCCCACCACCCGCGCGCCGTCCCGCGCCAGCGGCAAGGCGAGGCGCCCCGTGCCCACACCGACGTCGAGGATCCGCCGCCCAGCGACCGGATGCGCGAGCATCCGCCGCACCACCTGCTCCTGGCCGTCGGCGATCCACTGCCCGATCTCGCCGCTGAACTTCGAGCGATCGAAATCGCGCGCGATCTCGGGGCGCTGATAGACGCGATACGAGTAATGGTCGGACTGGCGCGTCGCCGCGGCGACCGCTCGCACCGCCGGCGGGGCCGGGGCCGCGGCGGGCTCGGACGTCTTGCCGGGAGGCACCGCGTGCTCCTGTCGGGCCGATTGACCCGTTCCATCCGCCACCCGCAACGCTCCCGTCACGACGACCCTCCCTCGCGTTCGTGCACCGCTCAGTGCACCGTGAAGCCGACCGGCCCGTGATGCGGCGTCTCGCCGCGCAGCCGCGCCATCAAGCGAAACCGGAGCAAGGTCAGCGTCAGCACCGCGTAGCGATAGACGTCTCGCCACGAGTAGAGACTCGACAGCACCGCCGGAAGCTTGCGCTTGACCCGGACTTTCTTGTGGGCGATCGAGAAGCGCACCATCAGCTCGCAGATCTGCGCCCACGAGAGCTTGTCGAGATAGAGCGGCGCATGACCCTGCACCGCGGGCAAGAGGACGACGCGGGAGTCGTGCTCGACGCTCCACGAGAAGTCCTTGGGAAGCTGACCTTCCTCCCGTGCCCGGTCCTCGATCGGCGTCCCGGGATAGACGTGCAGGATGGACATGCTCGCGTCGGCGCGATTGCGCACCTTCTCGATCACGCCGATGGTCTCCTGCGCCTCCGCCCAGGTCTCGGTCGGATGCGAGAAGACGAAGAACGCCGAGGGCACCATGCCGAGCTCGTTGCACCAATCGATGACGTCGTAGGCCTGATCGAGGGTGGCGCGCTTGGTGATGATGTCGCGCGACACTCGCTCGTTCGCCGACTCGATGCCGAAGCCGACCCCGAACAAGCCACACTCGTGCATCCGCGCGAGCAACGCGCGATCCATCACGTCCACCCGCACCTCGCACCACCAGTGCATGCGCAGCTTGCGGCGCTCCATCTCGTCGCAGATCTCGTAGACGCGCTTGGGGCTGTAGTTGAAGGTGTCGTCGTAGAACCAGATCGCCTGCGCGCCGTACTTCTCCTTCAGGAGCTGCATCTCGTCGACCACCTGCAACGGGGTGATGGCGCGCATCTTCCGGCCCCAATTGGTGGGCGTCGCGCAGAACTTACAGGTGAACGGACAACCGCGGCTGGTCATGATGTTGCCGCCCGGCACCTTGCCGACGCCCGGGACGTCCATCAGGAACGGATAGCGTTCCATCGGCTCCAGATGGCGCGCGGGCATCGGCATCGTCGACAGGTCGCGCATCAGCGCACGCTTGGGATTGCGCGTGATCTTGCCGTTGCGCCAGGTCAGCCCGGCGACCGACTCGAGCGAGCTGCCCAGCTCGAGCGCCTGGACGGTCTCGAGCATCGTCTCCTCGCCTTCGCCTTCGCACACGGCGTCGATGGCGCGGATGTGCTCGAGGGTATCGATGCCCGTCCCGTTGAAATGCGGCCCACCCATGATCGTGAACGCGCCGGGGTGGGCCTGCTTCGCGACTTCCGCGAGACGGAAGCTCAAGAAGCGATTCTCGGTGGTGGTGGTGACACCGACGACGTCCGGCCGGTCATTCCGGATCTTGTCGGCCACCTGGTTCCAGTCCATCCCGAGAATGTGGGTGGGCACGACTTCGATGTCGTAGCCCGCCTCTTCGAGGACGGCGGCGATGTAGAGATGCCCGAGCGCCGGCATCATGTTTTCCTGCCAACGTTCGGCGAAGTAGCCGCCGGGAGGAACGTAGAGCTGAATCTTCATGCGGTGCGACCTTCCCGCCGCGCTCGGGAACGCGAGCCGGCGGATTGAAATCACGCCTATGACGCGACGCGCAATCCGCGACGTCGCCCACTCTAGCCGAGCGCCACGCTCGGCACAAGGACGCTTGGGATGGGTAGACGGAGCGCAACGTAACGGTGGGCATGGGGCGCGTCAAACCTGCGATGCCCACAGGTTGCGGCCTCCAAGTACGCCATCCCCAACCGGTAGCGCACGACGATCGGTTGGCCCAGACCGCACCGCCCCGAGCAGCCAGCGACGCGCTTGGGACGCACTGGCGCGGTGCGTCAGCGGGGATTCAGGGGTCGAGACGCGACCGCTGGACCCGTGCGGGGATGCCGGTGGCGATCGCGAACGCCGGGACGTCCTTGGTGACCACCGCGCCGGCGCCCACGACCGCGTCGTGACCGATCGTGACACCGTCCATGATCGTCACGTGGGCGCCGATCCAGCAGTTGTCCTCGATCCGCACGCCGCGCGTGGACGAGCCCTGTTGGATGATCGGAACGTCCACGCGGTCGAAGTCGTGACGGCCGCCGCCGAGGACGTAGCAGAACGAGGAGATCAGCACGTTCGAGCCGATCTCGACGTTCGACTCGGAGTGGATCACGCAGTTGATGCCGACGTTGGTGCGGTCGCCGATCCGGATGCTTCCCTCCTTGCAGCCGATCACCGAGTTGCGACCCACCATCACGAAGTCGCCGATGCGAATGCCGTCGTTGGCGACGCCCTTGGCGTCGAGGACCGCGCCATCGTCGAAGATGCAGCCCGCGCCCACCCGTACCTTGTGCGGCTGACGCAAGGCGATGTTGCGACCGAAGGCGACGCCCGCGCCCACGGCGCCCAGCAGGCGCGGATAGAGAACCTTGCGCGCCGCGAAGCCGAGAGCACCCGGCAGCCCGGATGCCACGAGCACGACGAGCTCGAACAAAAGCCAGCGCCACAGCCCCACGTCGCCGACCACCGTCTCCCGGTAACGCGCCACCGCCGATCGACGGGGGTCCGTCATGCGACTCTGCAGGTCGGTTTTCTGCTCGGCTCGAACGTTGCTCACCCTGCCCCTCCCGCACCCTGGCGCACCACGTCCAGATTCACGAAGACCCCCAAGTAGCGCGTGTCGCCGACCAGGCCCGACTCGGACTCGAGCGCCGGCACGAAGCCCGCGCGACTCGTCACCGCAACACGATGGAGCACCACGTCGAGGCCCTTGTGTCGATAGCGGAAGCCACCGCCCGGCGCAAACGACACCGTGCGCACCTCGTTGGGCTCGAGCGCGAGCGCCGTCTCGACGCCCTCGACCCGGATGGTGACGCGGTTGGGCTTGGTGCCGTTGCGGATCGATAGCCGGATCTGATCCAGCGCTTCGCTCGATTGCAGCAAGAACTCCGCAGTCCGGCGCCCACGCGTCCAGAAGCACCCGGCGCCTCGCGCACGCTCGTCCGGCACCCACGTGCAGCCCGACTCGGGACCGTAGAACGCGTCATCGAGGTAGTAGAGCTTGTAACGCACGGGATTGCCGAACGGTTTGCCGTACGCGTGCGGGTTGGTGTCCGTGGGCAAGTCGAGCAGCAGCTCGCGATCGGGCACGAACCACCGCCACGGAAAGCCCATCGCATGGCTCCCCGGCGACGCCGTGGCGGCGATCGGCGCCAGCAGCACCGAACCGAGCAGCAAACCCGCAACACCCCACGCGAACGCGAGGCTGCGCGACGCGAGCGGGCGCGCGAGCAGGAAGAAAAGCAGCGCGTAGGTGCCCATGAAGTAGCGATTCCCGATCGCGCCGCCTCCACCCACGTAGTTGAACGGGATGAAGTAGAGCGCCCAGCCGATCTCGACGGCGGCGACGGCGATCAAGCCCCAGCGCCACGCATCGCGCGGCCGGCGCAGGAACGCGAGCACCGCCAGCGCCGCGACCGGAAAGTGCCACGCGATCCCGCCGAACCTTCCGAGTGCGTACGCACGCCAACCCGCCACCCACTCCGCCAGCGTCGCCTCGTCGTCGAGCTTCTCGGTGGTCATCGGGAAGCATTGATCGATGCCGAGACGCGGATCCTCGAGCGGGAATCGAAACAGGCAGGTGACGCGGTGGCCGCCTTGGTAGTTGAGCTCGCCGGTCGTCCAGCGATTCACCGCGAAGAGCCCAGCCACGGTCGCGACGAACACGGCTCCCACCACCACCGTCCCACGCCAGCGCCGCCGCGCGAGGCAGGACAGGCCGAGCGGCACCGCGAGAACCACGTTCGGCATGGGCTTCAGGAACGTTGCCAGCCCGAACAGCACGGCTGCGGCCACCTCGCGCGGCTCGGTGCCGAATCGACGCGCCCACGCGCCGTCGAGGGGCTCGCGGCGAAACGGCGGGCGAAACCACAGACACATCCCGAGGAAGACCAGCGCGAAGTGCGTGACCTCGGTGGTCATCCAACGCGCGTAGATCGGCAGCACCGAGGCGCCGACGAAGGTGGCGGCCGTGGCGGCGGCGCCGCGCGCCAACCCCTGGACACGCAACCACGCCGCGCCCGCGAGCACGCAGCCGGCGAGCAGCACTGCGTGGAGCGCGAGGAATCCGCGCCCGCCGAGCAAGCGCACGCCCGGTGCAGCGAGCAGCGGCAACAGGTACCCCTTGCCGTAGACGATGCGATCGCCCGCCACTTGCTTGAGGAAGACGCCCTGCGGTCCGCCCGGGAACTCGCGCTGGGAGCGCGCCAGATCCTCGCGCGTGTAGCTCAGGTCGAGATCGTGCGCGAGGCTCTCCGCCATCATGTAGTAGGTGGCTTCGTCGCTCTGGAACACCCGCTGGCGCGCGACGGGCAGATCGGAGGTGAGGCCGACGCCCACGGCGAAGCCGAGCACGGCCAGCGCGAGCACCAGCCCGCGGCGCGGGGCCCAGGCGCTCACGAATCGCCTCGGGCGCGCCGCACCAAGCGATCGAGCTCGTTGAGCGCCTCGAGCGGCGTCATGGCCTCGACGGCGAGCGCGGCAAGCGCATCCTTGAGACCATCGGCGGGTGCCCGGAAGAGCTCGAGCTGCGGGCTCGGCTCCACCGCCGCGCCGCGCCGCGCATGGCGCCGCGACGCGTGACCGTGCGAGCCGCTCTCGAGCTCGGCGAGCACCTCGCGCGCGCGGCGAATGACGTCCTCTGGCAATCCTGCCAGGCGGGCCACGTGGATCCCGTAGCTGCGGCTCGCGGAGCCCGGGACGATGCGATGCAGGAACAGGATCTCCTCGCCCCACTCGCGCACCGCCACGTTGAAGTTCTGGATCCGCGGGAACTGGCGCGCGAGCTCGGTGAGCTCGTGGTAGTGGGTGGCGAAGAGCGTGCGCGGCCGCGCCGGCCCTTCGTGCAATCGCTCGCCCACCGCCCACGCGATGCTCAGGCCATCGTAGGTGCTGGTGCCTCGCCCGATCTCGTCCAGCAGCACCAGGCTCCGCGAGGTCGCTTGCTCGAGGATCTGCGCCGTCTCGACCATCTCGACCATGAAGGTGCTCTGGCCCTCGGCCAGGCGATCGGAGGCACCGACGCGCGTGAACACGCGGTCCACGACACCCACGTGCGCGCGCGCCGCCGGGACGAACGACCCCGCCTGCGCGAGCACCACGGCGAGCGCGACCTGACGCATGTACGTCGACTTGCCGGCCATGTTGGGTCCGGTGATGAGCAGGACTTGGCTCTCGTCCACGTCGAGGCGGACGTCGTTGGGCACGAAGCGATCGCGACCGAGATTCGCCTCCACCACCGGGTGGCGGCAGTCCGCGAGATCGAGCACGCCGCTCTCGTCGATGCGGGGTCGGACGTAACGTCGGGCCGCGGCGACCTCGGCGAAGGAAGCCAGCGCATCGAGCTCGGCGACGGCGCTCGCGGTCGCGCTGATGCGGAGCGCCTCGGCGGCGGCGCGCTCGCGCAGCCCCTGGAAGATCTCGAGCTCGAGCTTGTGGGCACGTTCCTCGGCGCCGAGGATCTTCGCCTCCATCTCCTTGAGCTCGGGCGTCACGTAACGCTCGGCGCCCACCAGCGTCTGCTTGCGAATCCAGGTCGCGGGCACTCGCTCGGAGAACGAGTTCGGCACCTCGAGGTAGTAGCCGAAGACGCGGTTGTATCCGACCTTGAGCTTGGGAATCTGGGCGCGTTCGCGCTCGGCCGCCTCGAGGCGCGCGATCCACGACTTGCCGTCCCGCGTGAGACTGCGTGCCTCGTCGAGCTCGGGGTTCACGCCGTCGCGAACGAGGCCGCCGTCGGTGATCGCGAGCGGCGGTGCCTCGACGAGCGTGCGCCGCACGTCGGCCACCAGGTCACCGAGGGGGTCGACGGCATCCGCGAGCGACTCCAATCGCGCCGCCGCCGAACCGCCGGCGTGCTGCTTGATCCCGGGCAGCTGCTCGAGCGCCGCGGCGAGCGCGACCAGGTCGCGAGCGTGCGCGCGTCCCGTGGTGACCTTCGCGTTGAGCCGCTCGAGGTCGCCCATCGGTGCAAGCGCGGCGGCGAGCTCGGCGCGGCGCAACGGCTCGTCGACCAGCACTTGAACGGCATCGTGGCGCTGCTCGATCGCAGCGGGCCGAACCAACGGCTCGAGCAACCAGCGCCGCAGCAGCCGCGCGCCCATCGGAGTGCGAGTGCGGTCCACGACGGCCAGCAACGTGCCGCCGCGCCCGCCGTCGACCAGCGATCGCACCAGCTCCAGGTTGCGCTCGGCGATGGGATCCAGCACGAGCCGCTCGTCCGCGTCGTAGCGCGCCGGCGGCACGAGGTGGGGCGGGATGCGTTGCTGCGTCCACGCGACGTAACCAAGCGCTGCGCCGATCGCGCCGAGCGCGAGCGGCGCGTCGATGGGAGCCGCACCGGGAAAGGCGCGCGCCATCTCTGCTGCGCCGGTCTCGGCGCTGAAGCGCTCGAGCGCCAGCGGGGTGAGGCATCGCCCGCCTTGCGCGACCTCGCGCGGCACGTCCCAATCGTCGGGATGCAGCACCTCCGTCGGCGCGTATCGATCGAGCTCCGATACCAGCCCGTTGCGGCTGTGGACCTCCGTGAAGCGGAAGTCACCCGTCGAGACGTCGAGCAGCACCAGACCGAAGCCCAGCTCCCCCGGCTGGATCGACGCGAGGTAGTTGTTGCGATCCTGCGCCAGCAGCTCGCCGCCCACGACCATGCCTGGGGTGACGATGCGCACGACCTCGCGGCGCACGATGCCCTTGGCCTCGGCGGGGTCCTCGACCTGGTCGCAGACCGCCACGCGACGACCCGCCGCGATCAGCTTCGCGACGTACGCGTCGACCTGGTGGTGCGGAAAGCCGCAGAACGGGATGGGCTCCGGGCTCTCCTTGTCGCGTGACGTCAGCGTGAGGTCCAACAACGGCGCCGCCGTCAGCGCGTCCTCGAAGAAGATCTCGAAGAAGTCGCCCATTCGAAAGAGCAGGATCGCGTCGCGATGACGATCCTTGATCTCGAAGTACTGACGCATCATCGGCGTCAGCGTGCGAGGAGCGCTCATCGACGGGGCTCGCGAAGCGAAGGGCGGCTGCGACGACGCCACGGCAGCGGGCGAGCGACTCGCCCGAGGCCAAGACGATCAGCGGGACGTGGCGGGATCCTCGCCGGACTCGGTCACTCGCTCGGTGGCGGGCGCGGGGTTCTCCGCGTCGGTGCCCTGAGGCTCGGAGGCCTCGCTCAGGCGTGCCACGGCCGCCACGTCGTCGTCCAGTCGCTCGGCGAGATCCCACGCGGCCTCGGCGGACGAAGCGTCGTCGCGCGTGACGGGTTCCTCGTGCGACTCGCCACCGACCGACGGCACCGCGAAGCGCGGCTCGCTCGCTGCCCGGACCGGCGCTCCCTGCAGCTCGCGCGTTTCGTGGATCGCACGCGCACGATCCCGTTCGAGCGCCGCGCGCGCGCTTTCGACGTCGAGCCGCGCGCGTTCCACGTCGCGGCGCTCGGCACCGAGCTCCGCGCGCGACTTGGCGAGCTCCGCGCGCTCGGCGGCGAGGTGGCTGCGCGCCTCCGCGAGCGCCTCGCGATCGCGGCGCAGCTCGTCGGCTCGATGGTCGAGCTCGGTGGTGCGGAACTCGAGCTCGCGACGCTTCGGCTCGTATTCCTCGCGTTCTCTCGCCAACGCGGCGCGCGACCGCTCGAGCTCCAGGCGCTCGGGCTCGTGCGCCCGGCGTTCCTTGCGCAGCCGTCGCCACGACCCGACGACGTTCCCGTAGACCTGCATGCTCGCGAGGCCCATGAGCAGCACTCCGAGCACGAAGAAGCACGCACAGAACACGAACAGGGGAATCGGTGGCGCGAGCAGCGCGTCGTTGGGGCCGGCCCAATAACGGAACTCGAGGCTCGGCAGCGAGACGCCGAAGCTCTCGTGGTTGAAGACCACGAAGCTCACCAGGACGGTCGCGATGAGCAGGAACGCCACACGGCTCAACACTCGGATCACGGTCATCGGTTGGTCCTTCCTGTGGCCGAGCGCATTCAAGCGTCACGCGCGCGATCGAAGCTCGAGCGCAGGCGATCGTACGTCTTCTGCAGATGCTCGGGAACGACGGTGACGGACGCGAGCACGGGCATGAAGTTCGTGTCGCCGTCCCAGCGCGGGACGACGTGATGGTGAAGGTGCGTCGTGATGCCGGCGCCGGCCGCCCGCCCGACGTTCGCTCCGACGTTGAACCCCGTGGGTGCGAGCTCGTCGCGAAGCACCCGCAGGCCCAGCGCGATCAGGTCGTCGATCTCGTGGCGCTCCGCGCGCTCGAGCGACCACGGCTCGGCCAGGTGTCGAAACGGCACCACCAGGAGGTGCCCGGGCCCGTACGGATAGCGATTCAGCGCGACGTATGCCCGCGCACCGCGGTGGATGACGAGCGACTCACGATCGTCGGCGGCGCTAGGAAGCGCGCAGAACACGCACCCGTCGTCCTTGCGCCCAGCGACGAACTCCATCCGCCAGGGCGCCCACAAGACCGAGGGCGTATCGTCCGAGGGCCGCGACATCGCGAGCTCCGCCGCGAGCGGCGCGAGGTGATGCCTACCAACTGGGGAGCAGAAAATAGAGCCCGGGTCCCGCCGGCGCCACCACGGAGTGCCAGCCCCCGAGGGTGCCACCGAGCAAGCGGTCGAGGAGCGCGCGATGCTCCTCTGGATAGTAGACGCTCGGCTCGCCGGACATGCCTGCGAGCTCGGCGGCCTTCGTGACGGCATCGCGCAGCGTGCCCAGCGAATCGACCAGCCCCTTCTGAAAGGCCTGCTCGCCGGAAAGCACGCGGCCGTCGGCGAGCGCGCGGACTTGGGCTTCGTCCAGGCCACGGCGCGATGCCACCGTCATCACCGCGCGCACGAACTGGCTGTAGACGTTCTCCACCATCTCCTGAAGCAGGTCGCGCTCTTCCTTCGTCATCTCGCGCGTGGGCGACAGGATGTCCTTGTACGGCCCGCTCTTCACCACGACGCTGCGGATACCGACCTTCTCCATCAGCTTCTCGTAGTTGCCGCCCTCGAGGATGACGCCGATCGAGCCCGTGAGCGTCCCGGGGTTCGCCACGATGTGCCGGGCGCCACACGCGACGTAGAAGCCGCCGGAAGCCGCGGTGGAACCGAACGAGGCCACCACCGGCTTCTTCTCGTCGAGGCGGTGAATCGCCTCGTAGATCTCCTGCGATGGCGCGACCGCGCCGCCGGGGCTGTCGACCCGGACGACGACCGCCTTGATCGAGCTCGACTTCCGAAACGACTCGATGCGGTCGAGGATCGGCTTGGCGTCGACGATGACGCCCTTGACCTCGATCACGCCGACGCGCTCGCCCATCGCGAACGCCGCGTGTTCCTCGTCCCCGCCGCCCAGGTAGGCGACGAGGGCGACGCTCAACGCGCCCAGCGCCACCAACACGATGAGCGCGAGCCAGGCACCTCGCCCACGGCGTGGGCTAGCGCTCGCGCCCCGGTCCGAGCCGGTCACTGCTCACTCACTCGTCGTCGTCCGCGTCGCCGGCGCTGGTGCTCGACGCGCGCTCGAAGGCGGCTGCCATCGCGGTCGGCGGAGCCGGCTGCGCCGCACGAATTCGCTCGAGCTCTTCGCGGGTCTTGGCCGCTTCGAGGCTCTTCACGCTGAGACCGATCTTGCGCTCGACCGGGTCGAGATTGGTGATGACCGCCTCGACGACCTGCCCGACGGACACCAGCTTCGCGATGTTGTCGGGACGATCGACACCCAGCTCCGAGATGTGGATGAGCCCCTCGGCGCCTTCCTCGATCTCGACGAACACGCCGAAGTCGGTGATGCCCGTGACCGGACCGGAAACCGTGGAACCGATCGAGTACTTGCGCGGGATCTCGGTCCAGGGATCCGGCTCGAGCTGCTTGATACCGAGCGAGAAGCGCTCGTTGTCGCGGTCGATGTGCAGGACCACCGCCTCGACTTCCTGACCCTTCTGGTAGACCTCGCTCGGATGGCTGAAGCGCTTCTTTCGCGACAGGTCCGAGATGTGCACCAGGCCGTCGATGCCTTCGTCGAGGCCGATGAAGATGCCGAAGTCGGTGACGTTCTTGATCTTGCCGTGGATGACCGTGCCGATGGGGTAGCGGCCTTCGACGAGATCCCACGGATTCGGCATCACCTGCTTCAAGCCGAGCGAGATCCGCTGATTGGCGACGTCGACGTCCAAGACCTGCGCTTCCACCTCTTGTCCGACTTCCACGATCTTCGACGGATGCTTGACCTTCTTGGTCCACGACATCTCGGAGACGTGCACCAGCCCCTCGACGCCCTTCTCGAGCTCGATGAACGCGCCGTAGTCGGTGAGGCTGACCACCTTGCCCTTGACGCGCGTTCCCGGCGGATAGCGGTCCGGCGCGGTGGTCCAGGGATCCTCCATCGTCTGCTTATAGCCGAGCGAGACGCGGCCGCGCTCGCGATCGAACTTGAGCACCTTGACCTTGACCTGATCGCCGACCTTGAACACCTCGTTGGGGTGGTTCACGCGGCCCCACGACATGTCCGTGACGTGCAGCAGGCCGTCGATGCCGCCCAGGTCGATGAACGCGCCGTAGTCGGTGATGTTCTTGACCACGCCGTCCATGATCTTGCCTTCCTCGATCTTCTCCAGGGTCTGGCTGCGCATCGCCTCGCGCTGGCTCTCGAGCAAGGCGCGCCGCGACACCACGATGTTGCCGCGACGCTTGTTGAACTTGAGGACCTTGAATTGGTAGGTCTTGCCGATCTCTTCGTCGAGGTTGCGCACCGGCCTGAGATCCACCTGCGATCCCGGCAGGAAGGCCTGCACGCCGATGTCCACGCGCAAGCCGCCCTTGATGCGAGCCACGATCTTGCCCGGCACCGGCTCGCCCTTGTCGAACGCGTCGCTGATCCGGTCCCAAACGCGGAGCTGGTCGGCCTTCTCCTTCGAGAGCACGACCAAGCCGTCTTCGTCCTCGGCCGCCTCGAGGTAGACCTCGACCTTGTCGCCTGGGTTGACCGTGAGCTGTCCGTCGTGGTCCAGGAACTCGTCGATCGGGATGAGTCCCTCCGACTTGTGGCCGACGTCGACCAACACGTGATCCTTCAAGATCTGAAGGACCCGGCCGACCACCACTTCCTCTTCCTGGAGGGCCTTATCGCTCTGAGAGAAGAGCGCCTCGAAGCTCTCCTCATCGGCGGAGCTCACATCCGACGACAGCTTCTGCTGTTCCACAACCATCCCACCTCCTGGGTGCTATCGGGCAAAATTCAGAAGAATCGTTAAGAGATATCGAGTCCAGCTTGCAAAGGCAAGATGACTCGGCGTGTCAAGCGCCGAGTCGCTCGCCGGCGCGCTCTCGCACCAGCTCGATGGCGCGCGAGAGGACCGCATCGGCATCGAGCTGGGTGGAGTCGAGCCGAATCGCGTCCGCGGCGGGCCGTAGCGGTGCCAGCGCACGCGTGGAGTCCTGCTGGTCGCGCTCGACCATCGCGCTGAGGGTGCGATGCGGATCCTCGGGAATGCCGCGACTTTCGAGCTCGGCCGTGCGCCTGCGCGCGCGTTCCACGACGTCCGCCTCCAAGTAGATCTTCACCTCGGCGTCGGGAAAGACCACGGTGCCGATGTCGCGCCCGTCCAGCACCACTCCGCCGGCGCGTCCCAGCGCACGCTGCATCTCGACCAGCGCGCTGCGCACACTGGCATTCGTGGAGACATCGGACGCCAGGCGACTGACGTCGGGACGCCGGATGTCGGCCGTCACGTCCCGGTCGCCCTCGAGGATCCGTTCGCCTTGGCCGGTGCGATCGAAGTGGATCCGGAGTCGTGCACAGAGCCGCCCCAGCGCCGCGTCGTCGCGGACGTCGATCCCTTCCTCGGCGGCGCGCAGGCCGACGACCCGGTACATCGCACCGGTGTCGATGTGGACGAGCCCGAGCGCGCGAGCGAGCCCCTTGGCGAGGGTGCTCTTGCCCGAGCCCGAGGGCCCGTCGATGGCCACGACCGGCCCCCTTCCGCCGCTCACGCGCCCTCCGCGGGAGCGGAGCGAGCCAGGCTCGACGTCACGATCCGCGCGCTCCGTACAGCGCGCCGATCCAGTCGCGCTCGCGCGCCAGCCCATCGCGCAACGACACCAGCGGCCGATAGCCGATCAGCTCGCGCGCCCGCGTCGTGTCCGCGACGGTGTCCTTCATGTCGCCGTGCTGGGTCTCGAGGTAGCGCACCCGCACCGGCTTGCCCACCAGCTCTTCCACCATCGTCAGCACCTCGCGAACCGAGACGCGGGAGCCGCCACCGATGTTCAGCACCGCACCCGGCGGCGCGCTCGCCGCGGCGCGCACGTTCGCCTCCACCGCGTCCGAGACGTACGTGAAATCGCGCGTCTGCGTCCCGTCGCCGTAGACGCTGATCTCCTCGCCGGCGAACGCGGCCTTGAGGAATTTGTGGAACGCCATGTCGGGGCGCTGCCGCGGACCGTACACGGTGAAGTAGCGAAGGCTCGCGGTGGGCACGGCGAAGTTGCGCGTGTAGAGAACCGCCAGATGCTCCGCGGCGAGCTTCGTCACACCGTAGGGAGAGAGCGGGTGCGTGGGGTGATCCTCCACCATCGGCAGCGTCGCGACCTCGCCATACACCGAGGACGACGACGCGTACACGAACTTGCGCAGCTGCTGACTTCCCTTGACGGCCTCGAGCAAGCGCTGGGTCGCGTCGATGTTGAGCCGCGTGTAGATCCGGAAGGTGTCGCCCCAGCTCGCACGAACTCCCGCCTGGGCGGCCTGGTGGAAGATCCAGTCGACTCCCGCCACCAACGTGCTGACGTCGAGGACGTTGAGGTCGCCCTCGACGAACGAGAAGCGCGGCTCCGCGCGCAGCCGCTCGAGGTTCTTCTCCTTGATGCGGCGCGGGTAGTAGTCGGTGAAGCAGTCGACCCCGACGACGTCGTGACCGTCGGCGATCAGACGCTCCGAGAGATGAGAGCCGATGAACCCGGCCGCCCCCGTCACTAGCGCACGCACGTTGCTGCCCCTCTTTCTCGCCCTCGGTGACCGGCTCCGCGCTGCCGGGCCCCGGAGGTCAGTCCGTGACCGTTCGGTTCACGACGGGCCCGCCGCCGGCCGCATCGGCCAGGCCGAACGCGGGCAGAAGCCCGCGCAGGAGGTCGCGCAGTCGCTGGCGGGAGGCGTCGTCGTGGAGCCCGGTCTCGCGTCGCAACGCCGCGAGCCGATCCGCGGCGTCCGGCGCGCCCGCGGCCTCGGCGCCCATCCAGCGCTCGACCATCCAACCCGTCACCTCGGGATGAAACTGGAATCCGTACACGCGCTGGCCGACGCGGAAGACCTGGTTCTCGCACACGGACGCGCCGGCCAGCCGAAGCGCGCCTTCAGGGATCGCGATCGAATGCCGATGCCAATGAAGCCCGACGAACGCTGCAGGCAGGGCGCGAAACGCCGGATCGAGCCGTCCGTCGGCGGTGAGGCAGACCTCGTGCCAGCCGATCGCGGCTCCTGGATCCGGCTCGCCACGGCCGCCCGCGGCCTCCGCCACGAGCACGGCCCCCCGGCCGATGCCGATGGTCGGAAAATCGCGTTCGACCGCCATGCGCACCAGCTCGATCTCGGCTCTCGCCACGTCCGCGTCCTGGGTGCGCGCGTCGTCGAGCACCACGAGCACCGAGCAACCATCGAGTGACGTGGGCACGCCATCGCCGGCGAACAGCCGGCGGCACTTCCAGGAGAGGCCGCACTCACCGAGGATCTCGGCGAGCGCGCCAGGTCCGTTCTCCAGCGCGTGCTGGAGAAACAGTACCGGCTTGCGCGCCGGGCTCGCTGCGCGCGTGGGGCCCGTGGACACCGTCATCGAATCGAGAGGATCGGGTGCGGGGCGGCGGGCGTTGGGAGCGAGTGCGCCGAGCCGCGAGAAGCGCCAATCGTGGTACGAAACGCGGCGTGCTGTCTACCGGCCGCGGACCCAACGCCGTGCGCAACCCGCTCGGCGTGCTCAAGCTCTCGATTCCACGGGCGTTTCGCCGTGGCGCGGGGTACGAAGTCGTGTGCTTGCAGGTCCTCGAAAAGTGGCTAAGTTGAGCCATCGCCTTCCCTCGCCTGCCCGGTGAGGCTACTGGAGGACTCGTGGAGAGCCCCACTCGAATCGTTCCGGTGTTGCCGGTTCGGAACGCCGTGCTGTTCCCGTTGCTGCCCATGCCGCTCAACGTCGGACGCGAGAAGTCGCTCCAGGCCATTCAGGAAGCGACCTCCACCGACTCGATGATCCTCATCCTCACGCAACGAGCCCCGCAGGTCGACGATCCACGCGAGGACGACCTCTACCGGGTCGGCACGCTCGCGAAGATCATCAAGGTCGAGAGCAAGCTGGACGGCGGCCAGAACACGATCGTCCAGGGGCTCTCGCGCTTCCGCATCCGGCGCTTCGTTCAATACGCGCCGTGCCTCAAGGTCGAGGGCGAGGTCCTCGAGGACCGGCTCGATCCGGCTCGCGCGCCCGAGGTGGACGCGCTCCTGCGCAACGTGAAGACGCTGGCGCAGAAGATCGTCAAGCTCTCTCCCAACATCCCCGCCGAGGCGAGCCTCTTCCTCGGCAACCTCGAGAACCCGGGCAATCTCGCCGACATCGTGGCGGCCTATCTCAACATCCCGGTGGAGCGAAAGCAGGACGTTCTCGAGACGATGGACGTGCGCGATCGCCTGCAGGAGATCTCGCGGCACCTCACCAAGGAGCTCGAGATCCTCGAGCTCTCGCACAAGATCCAGTCCGAGGTGAAGGGCAACATCGACAAGTCGCAACGCGAGTACTACCTCCGCGAGCAGCTCAAGGCGATCCAGAAAGAGCTCGGCGAACGCGAGCCCGGCAGTGAGGTGGACGAGCTGCGCGAGTCGATCGCCAAGGCCAAGATGCCGGAGCACGTCGAGAAGGTGGCGCTCAAGGAGCTCGACCGACTCGAGCGCATGAACAGCTCGTCGCCCGAGTATTCGGTCGCGCGCACCTACCTCGACTGGCTCATCGAGCTGCCGTGGGCGAAGGAGACCGACGACCGGCTCGACCTCGAGCAGGCCGAGAAGATCCTGCACGAGGACCACTACGACCTCGAGAAGGTCAAGAAGCGCATTCTCGAGTACCTCGCCGTGCGCAAGCTCAAGAAGGACATGAAGGGTCCGATCCTGTGCTTCGCGGGCCCGCCTGGCGTGGGCAAGACGTCACTCGGGAAGTCGATCGCGCGGGCGCTCGGCCGCGAGTTCGTGCGCATCAGCCTCGGCGGCATCCGCGACGAGGCCGAGATCCGTGGCCACCGGCGTACCTACGTGGGCGCGCTGCCCGGCCGCATCATCCAGGGGATGAAGAAGGCGGGAACCTCGAATCCCGTCTTCATGCTGGACGAGATCGACAAGGTGGGGACGGACTTCCGCGGCGACCCATCGTCCGCGCTGCTCGAGGTGCTCGATCCCGAGCAGAACGACAGCTTCTCGGATCATTACCTGGACGTGCCGTTCGACCTCTCCAAGGTCATGTTCATCACCACGGCCAACATCCTCGACACCATCCCGCCGCCCCTGCGGGATCGCATGGAAGTCCTCTCGATCCCGGGCTACACGGAGTACGAGAAGCTCTTCATCGGCACCAAGTACCTGGTCCCGGAGCAGATCGAGGAGCACGGGCTCACGTCGGACCGGATCGAGATCCCCGACGCCGCGATCCGCAAGGTCATCCGCAGCTACACCAAGGAAGCCGGCGTCCGCAATCTGAAGCGTGAGATCGCCAGCGTGTGCCGGTCGGTGGCCAAGGATGTCGCTCTGGGACGTACCGAGAAGCGCGTTCTCGACGAGAACGAGGTCACGCGCATTCTCGGCCCGATCAAGTTCTTCCAGGACGTCGCGGAGCGCACCGCCGTTCCCGGCGTGGCGACCGGTCTCGCGTGGACGCCGGTGGGCGGCGACCTGCTCTTCATCGAAGCGACCCGAATGAAGGGCAAAGGAAAGGTGCACCTCACCGGCCAGTTGGGCGAGGTCATGAAGGAGTCGGCCTACGCGGCGCTCAGCTTCATTCGTTCGAACGCCACGCGTCTCGGAATCGATGACGAGATCTTCGAGCGGACGGACTTCCACATCCACGTTCCTGCGGGGTCGATCCCGAAGGACGGTCCGTCCGCAGGCGTGACCATCTTGACGGCCTTGACGTCGATGCTCGTCGATCGCCCCATCGATCACGAAACCGCGATGACCGGCGAGATCACCCTCCGCGGCGCCGTGCTGCCCATCGGGGGCGTCAAGGAGAAGGTGCTCGCCGCGCATCGGGCCGGCATCCGGCGCGTGATCCTTCCGGACAAGAACGAGAAGGATCTCGAAGACGTGCCGGAAGAGCTCAAGAAGGAGCTGCGGTTCTACTTCGTCGAGCGAATGGACCAGGTGCTCGACCTTGCGATCATGAAGGACCCGCAGGGCGCGACGCTGCCCGGTGGAATCCCGCCGCGAGCGGAGCCGCCCACGCCACCGGGGCCGCCGGTCTCGGCGCTCGCCTGACAGGCACCGAAGGCGAGGCCCCCGCCGCGTGCGCGCGGCGGGGGGTCGCGACGCCGCGGAGGCCGGGTCAGCGAAGGCTCCGAGCCCGCACCGCATCCCCCGGCGTCCCTGGTCGGGACGGGCCTCGGCTCGACGCGATCCGGTACACGCTCGGACGCTCTAGGCTGCGGAAATGACTGGACAACCAAAAGCGCGTGCCGTAGAGTTGCCGAAAGGTGACGGACACTCGAAGAGGAGCGTGAGGATGCGAGCGTTGCTACGTCGGCTCATCCGCGAAGACGACGGCCAAACCATGATCGAGTACGCGCTGCTGGCGGGGATCATCGCCGTGGCGGCGATCACGATTCTTTCGACGCTGCGCGGTAGCATCGTCGACGTGTTCGGCACCGTGAACGACGCGCTCACGGGCGCGCAGGTGGGAGACGCGGGCTGAGCCACCCGACGCTGCGGGCGCTTGCCACGCAGCGTACCCGCGACGCTGCGGCTGCGGACCAGAACGCAGCCGCGAAAAACCCGCAGTCGCCATAGCGACTGCGGGTTTTCTGTCGGGCCAGCGCCACGCCTTGGCGGGAACTCGGCCCTGCCCTCACCGCTCGAGAAGCACCCCGCTCAGTCGTCGTCTCCCTCGCGTGACGACGTGTCGCCGTCGTCGCCATGCTCCTCGCCCGACTCGGCATCGCTGAGGGCGAGATCGTCGTCGAGCTCGTCGTCGAACCCGTCGTCGTGCTCGCCACCCAGCAGGTCGGTCCGTCCGTCGACCCGCTCCTTCAGCTCCTTGCCGACCTTGAAAAAAGGCAATCGCTTCGCGGGTACCTGGACCTGCTCGCCGGTCTTGGGATTGCGACCGACGTAAGGCTCGTAGGTCTTGACGATCAAGCTGCCGAACCCGCGGATCTCGATCCGTTCCCCGCGCCTGAGCGCCTCGGTCATCCCGTCGAGGACGAGATTCACGACCAGGTCCGCTTCCTTCTGCGTCATCTTGCGCCGCTCGGCCAACGATTCGATCAGGTCCGACTTGTTCATGGCCCGGACTCCCAGCGCGCTCGCCGCCATCCCAACACGAGATGGATCGGGGTTTGTGCCGAGGGATGCTACCGACCGCCCTGGGTAAAGTCAAGAATCAATTGACGTTTTTCGACTCGAGGCGGCGCGGATTGACGTCGCGCCGGCTCCCTGGCCGTGCTATACCGTGCCGTCAACGGCTGCTCACGGATCGCGGCGTCGCCGGGAGCCGCGCGAGCGCTCGAGAGGAGGCGCGATGCCCGAAGAACTGATGATCCGCTGCGAGGACTGCGGCCTCGTCTTCAACAAGATCACCTACCCCGAGTGCCCGAGGTGCCGGCACCTTCGTCGCAAGGCATCCGACATCCTCCCCGGCGCAGGCGTTCGCGCCGACTTCCGGGCCACCGGATCCGCGGCTGCCGCGGTCCAAGCGTTCTTGGGCTGGGCGTTGCCGCTGATCGTCGCCTTCCTCGCGGGTGGTGCGTCCTTCATGATCGGCGTGAACCTGTCCGCGGGTCTGCCGTGGAACGAGCCGCCGCTGGCGGTCTTCCGCGTGCCGCAGCCCTACGTGGTGTGGAAGGTCGCGCGTCCGACGACCACGGAACCAGCCGGCCCGGTGACGGAGCAGCCGGTCGTCGCGCAATCCGAATCCGAGGTGTTGGTGATGGATGCTCTCGAGAAATCGACGGACGAATCGAATCGTGTGTCCTTCGACGGCACGGTGCGAAACGTGTCGTCGGTGGCCGTCGAATCGGCGCGAATCACCGTGGCGGGTTTCGATGCAACCGGCACCGAGCTTCAGTCCGACTGGATGATGCTCGCGCCCACCAAGCTCGAGCCCGGAGAGAGCGGCAAGTTCCGGCTCAAGGTCGTGAACCATCCGGCGATCGAGCAGTATGCATTCAAGGCCACCTGGACGCAGCCGGTCGAGAAGCAGCTCAAGACGTTGTCGGCGCTCCCAGCGCCCGCAACGCCGTGACGACCGCTCCCGCGAGCCAGCGCGCGACGTGTTGACGGCGCGCGTGAGCGCGCTTTAGGTTCGCGGGCCTTCGGCCCCCGTAGCTCAGGTGGATAGAGCGAGGGATTCCTAATCCCTAGGCCGGACGTTCGAGTCGTCTCGGGGGCACCCTTTCGAGCAAGACGAGCGCCGGGCGCGAGTCGGGTAGGAGCGTCGCATCAGCGCGGGTAACGAGTCCGAGCGGGACGGCGTCGACGTGATCGGGGAGGCGGCGTCGATCGCTGCCTGGCTGCGCGGAAGCGTGGAGCTCCTCGCCGAGGCTGGCGTGAGCGGCTTGCCCCAGGCACACACACGCGCCTCCGCGGCGCCTCAGGCCGCGTCGCTTCCGCCGCGCGCGCCAGCTCCTGGCGCTTCCGAGGCGGGTCACCCGGCGCGCGGCCTGCCGGAGGCCGCGGAGGCGAGGCGATCGGCGACGCGCCCGCTCGCGATGTCCGCCGAGCAAGCCGGCACCGTCGCGCCGCAGGCGACGGACGCACCCACGGCACCCGAGCTGGGTTCGCCGGTCCAGCAGCTCGACGCACGGCGACCGCCAGTCGAGCGTCGTTCGCTCGCGGACGTCCAGGCCGAGCTCGGCGATTGCACGCGCTGCAAGCTTCACAAGGGCCGCACCAAGCTCGTCTTCGGCACGGGAAACCCGCATGCGGACATCGTCTTCGTCGGCGAAGGACCGGGCGAGGACGAGGACAAGCAGGGCGAGCCGTTCGTGGGGCGAGCGGGCCAGCTGCTCACTCGCATCATCGAGGACGGCATGGGGCTCGCGCGAAGCGACGTCTACATCTGCAACATCGTGAAGTGCCGTCCGCCGCAGAACCGGGAGCCTGAACGAGACGAGATCGACGCGTGCCTGCCGTTCCTGGCGCAGCAGATCGCCGCGATCGGACCCAAGGTGGTGGTGACCCTGGGACGACCCAGCACGTCGACGCTCCTCGGGCGCGCCGTGTCGATCAGCTCGGTACGCGGCAAGTGGTTCGACTATCGCGGGGTGCCGTTGATGCCGACGTTCCACCCGGCGTACGTGCTGCGCCGCTACACGCCGGAGGTGCGGCGCCAGGTCTGGGAAGACATGAAGGAAGTGCTGCGCAAGATCGGCCGCGAGCCGCCCACGCCACGCCGCGGCTCCGCGCTGGGATGATCGCGCGGCCGCCGGCGAGACCTCCGGCGGCCACGGATCGAGCTCGAGTCAGACGGCGCGTGCCGACGACGCGCGCTCCATCGTGAGCCGCCCGGAACGCCGCCGCGAACGCCCGCGCAAGGCGAACGCAAGCGCCGCGGCCAGCGGCACGAACGGCGCTTCGCCGCTCGCCTGGCTCGACACGCGCGCGCACCCCCCGCCCGTGTCGCAGGCGTCTCCGATCCCATCGTGATCCGCATCCGCCTGATCCGGGTTCGCGACGTCCACGCAATTGTCGACCGCGTCGTCGACTCCGTCGTTGTCACGATCGTCGGGATACGCGTCACAGACGTCGCCGAGGCCATCGCCATCCCCATCGGCTTGATCGGGGTTGTACGCGGCCGCGCAGTTGTCGACGAGATCCACCTTGCCATCGGAGTCGCCGTCCGCCTGGGTGCCCGCGATCAGGTGGAACGCCGCGGGTCGGTTCTCCTCGTACGTGGGAATGATCTGATCCGGCGGCAAGGTGAAACCGGGGATCGAGCTGTTGGGACGAAGCTCGATGGTGAAGCCGGGACGGCCGGTCACCTCGTAGAACCAATCGTCGGTGGTGCCAGCCGCGAGATAGAGATCGCTCGACTTCTCGGCGGTGTAGATCACGCCGTGCACCGAGTTGATCATCGACTCGAGGTCGTTCGCGATCCGCCCGAGAAGCGCGTCATCCGGTGCCTTGTCGTACGTCCAACCCCACGGCCAGAGCACCAGCTGCGAATACGAGTGATAGGTGAGCAAGAACTGGAAGTCGTGCGCGCCGACGAAGTCGCGGATCACCTGGGTCTCGGGCTCGCTGAACGGCGCGGTCCCGCGATAGGTGTCCGAGCTCGGCGTCCCGGACGAGCCCGAGCCGCCCCAACCGCTCGCGTAATTCCGGTTGAGATCCACACCGTACGAGCCGCCGCTGTTGAGGCGGCGATTCTTGCGCCACATCCGGTTCACCAGACGCGAGTACTCGAAGCCATCCGGATTCACCATGGGCACGATCCACGTCACACCGCCGTCCACCAAGGCCTTCACGGCGGGGTTCGTCGCGTACTCGTCGACCATCGCCTTGGCGAGCAGAAATGGAACCTCCACGCTGATCCACTCGCGCGCGTGATGGCATCCGACGATCACGCCTTCCTTCTCGCCCGGCTCGTCCAGCTGAGGATTGTCCGAGATCTTGACCCCCAGCACGTCGCGACCCTCGAGGCTGCGACCGACCACGCTCACCTTCGCGATGCCGCTCGCCTCGAGCGCGCGCAGATCGGCGTTCAGGCTGTCGTACGTGTGGTACTGGGCGTCGGTGGCCACCGGGCTCGACTCGATCGCGTCGATCGCCGCCGCCAGGTCGTCGATCTCGATGCGCACGCGATAACCGATGCCGCGCAACCGAGCCGCCTCCCCCGCGTCCATGTAGAGGTACGCGTGATCACCCTCGACCTCGAGAATGTCGAGCCCGCGATCCGCGAGCGCCTGCACGGGATGCGCAGCATCCACGGAGACGCGGTACACCTTGCCGGGAATCTCGTAGCGCGCCTCGGCCGTGCCCGCCACGAGCACGCCCGCGATCGCCAGCGCGAGCCCCCACCGCTTCGACCCCTTCGCCATGGCCTCGTCCCTCCCCCGCCCACTGCGAGCCCAAAGGTGGTCGCGTGCCACCACGCGCGGACTCGGCCCCACCGAGCCCCCACCCGTCCTTCCGTGCCCACCGCGAGCGACGCGGCCCGAATCGGCTGTCCCGCGGTGCGCCTGACCACTATCCTCGCGCGGATCGACGGAGGACCGCAATGAAAGTCTGCCTGGTCGGCGGCGGTGGCAGCCGCGCACCGCTCTTCGTGCGCGCCCTGGCGAATCGCGCGACGTCGATCGTCGTCGACACGCTCGTCCTCACGGACTCGGACGGCGAGCGATTGCGCATCCTGGGCGGCCTGGCGCGCGCCTGCGCGCGTGAGGCTCGCGCGACGTTCGCCGTCGAGCTGGTCGGGGACATCGAGGCGGCGCTCGACGGCGCCGACTTCGTGATCACCTCGATTCGCGCCGGTGGCGACGCGGCCCGCGCACGCTACGAACGCATCGCGCTCGATCACGGCGTCATCGGCCAGGAGACGGTCGGCGTGGGCGGCTTCGCGTTGGCCCTCTGGAATGGACCGGCGCTTCTCGACCTCGCCACGGCGATCGAACGCTTTGCACCCGGCGCCTGGACGCTCCACTTCACCAACCCCGCGGGCCTCGTTGCGCAGATCCTGCACGACGCCGGCTTCGCCCGGCACGTGGGGATCTGCGACACGCCGACCGATCTCGTGCGGCGTGTGGCCGCGTTCGCGGGCGTCGACGCGGCGTCGGTCGATGCGGGCATCCTCGGGCTCAATCATCTGAGCTGGCTGGTGCGTTTCGCGACCGCCGACGGGCGCGACCATCTGCCCGCGCTGCTGGCCGACGATGCGTTCCTCGCCCAGCTCGGCGAGCCGTTCGAGCCGGAGCTGATCCGCAGCTTGCGCGCGCTGCCCACCGAGTACCTCCACTACTACTACCATCGCGACGCGGCGCTCGCGCGCCAGCAGCGACGCGCGCAGACCCGCGGTGCCTATCTCGACGCACGCAATCGCGCGCTGCGCGAAGAGCTCGCGGCCCTCGATCCGAGCGGCGCGTTCGCCGCTTGCTTCCCCGCGGCGGCGGCAGCGTACGCGCGCTACTCGGCGGATCGCGACGGCTCGTATCGCGAAGAGCTCGGGCGCATCGGCGCGGCGGCGCCTGCCGACGAGACCGGCGAGGGCTATGCCGGCGTCGCCCTCGATCTGATCGAGGCGATCCGCGGCAACGGCGCGCGCCGCACGATCGCGTCGGTGCCGAGCCGCGGTCGCGTCCCCGGCCTCGATGGCGACGACGTGATCGAGACCAGCGTGACGGTGGACGACTCGGGCCTCGCGCCGGTGCCAAGCGGCGCGTTGCCGCGCGACGTGCACGGGCTCATCTGCACCGTGAAGGGCTTCGAGCGCCTGGCGAGCGAGGCGATCCGGACTCGCGACGCCACACTCGCTGCGCGCGCGCTCTCGGCCCATCCGCTGGTCGGTTCGTATCCACTCGCCGTGCGCCTCGTGGGCGCGCTCCTCGCGTCCCATCGCGATCCGCGCGGGGCCTGGCGCTGAACCGCAAGCGCCCGATCGAACGCCGCGAACCCGTGGAGAGCACACGCGTTTTCGGCGCGAAATCCACTTCGCCACGGGTTTGACACGCTCGGAAACCCGTCATTACACTCGGCGCCCGGCGCCCGACCAGGCGAGCTGCTGCTCGAATTTGGTGATCCGAGCGGCATCGGATCCCACCTTCCCCCGACCGTGTCCAAGGAGAGCTGAAGTCATGTCGACGACGATCACCGACGAGTGCATCAACTGCGGAGCATGTGAGCCGGAATGCCCGAACAACGCGATCAGCGAAGGTGACGACATCTACGTGATCGATCCGCAGCTCTGCACCGAGTGTGTCGGCTTCTTCGACATCGAGCAGTGCGCCGAGGTTTGCCCCGTCGACTGCTGCGTTCCCGATCCCAACAACCTCGAGTCCGAGGAAGTGCTGCTGGAGCGCGCGAAGAAGCTGCACCCGGATCATCAGTTCAACGAGCCGATCCCCTCACGCTTCCGGAAGTGAGCGAACGCGCCAGCGCGGCGCGTCCCTCACGCGATTCGCCGAGACGACGACGGGAACCCGCGCGGGTTCCCGTCGTCTTTTGTCATCGCCTGCGCCACGAGCACGCCTCGCGGCGCGCGTGCTCGGCCCGCAAACCTCGGCGGTCGCCTGCAGTGACCGTCGAAGCCGCGGACGCCTGCCGGCTCACTCGCGCGCGATTCCCGCTGCGCCGAGCCGTTCGGCGGCCTCCAGGATCGCGTCCGGGATGACCCGCAGCTGGCGGACACCGACCATCGGGTTGCGGCCCGCGCCGAAGACACGATCGACCACCAGGCCGATCTCCTTCCAGTCGAGAGGCACCAAGCGCAGGTCCCGCTCCAGCGCTTCCACCGCGCTCGCGGGCGCCATGAAGTCGCCGCGGATCCGTACCGCGCCGAGGAATCGCTCCTGCACCACCTGCACCGCGGCCTCCAGCCAGCCGCACGCGACGGGCTGCAAATCGGAATACGCCCAACCCTCGCCCGACTCCTTGCCGATCGCCTCCTGCGCGCTCGCGGGACTCTCGCGCTCGGCGAGCAACGTCTCTTCGAGCGGGGAGAGATCTCGATCCCGCAGCTCGGCCTCCTGAAGGCGCGCGTACGCATCGAGGATGGCCGCCTCGAGTGCCGCGCGGTCCACCGCGCGGCCGGCCTCGCGAACCAGCGTCGTCGCTTCGGGATCGGCCCGATTCCCGCCCTCGCTCGGATAGCCATCGAGCTCGCGCGGCAGCGCCGTCGCTGCATCCACGGCGATCAACGCGTGGAACAGGCTCGCGCCGCTCGGCGCCACCTCGAACGAGACGTATCCGCCCAGCTTGCGATCCACCGTCAGGAAATCACGGCCGAAGAAGTACGCGCGGAAGCCGCATTTCTGCAGCCCGCCCAGGATTCCACGCACGTAGCGATTGATGATCTTCTCCGGCCCGATGCCCGGCGAGCCGGGCGGCAAGAGCGCGGACGGCTCTCCGAGCGCGAGCGTGACGCTCAGCTGGCCGCTGCTCATCCACACCGTGCGGCCGCCCGTGAGCCGACGCAGCACGGGGACCGAGGCGTCGAGCGCTTCCGCGCGCAGCGCCGAGCGGAGACGCTGAAATCGCCCCAGCGACACCGCCGAGCCCTCGATCCAGCCGAGGTGCAGCACCGGCAAGCGGACTGCGCCGTCGCGCCCACGTTCGGCCTGCGCGAGCAAGTAACGCTGGATCGTCCGATCACGAGCGGGCGAGAGCGCGGCGGAGCGAACGACCTCGAGAATGCGCATGGAACGAGGGCCTCAGACTCCGACGCGGATCAGGTAGGCCCAGTTGAGCACCACCACCACCACCAGCGCGACGCGGACGCGACGGCCGACGACGCCACTCGCCGAGATGCGCAGCGGTCGCCAACCACCCCACACGACACCGGCGGCCCAGGGCAGATAGGCGACCGCCAGCAGCGCCGCGACGGTCGCCAGCGGCTGAACGACGAGTGCCGCGCGCACGTCGCCGTGAGCGAGCGCCATCAGCGCACGCGTGAGCCCGCACGTCGGGCAGGGAATCCCGAGCAACGCATGCACCCAGCACGCAGCACCCGTCACCCGGCCGACGAGCAGCGGACTCGGGAAGACGCGCGCGGCCACGAACCCGAGGGACGCGGTGACCAACAACGCCCGCTCCACCGCACGCGACGGCTCCGACGACGACGCTCGCACGGCCGCCGGCTCGCGCCGGCCACCCGTCGATCGCAGCGGTGCCCCCATCGCTCGCTCCATCGCGCGCCTACTTTCCGATCTGGCTCGCGATCCCCATGAAGATGGCGGCCAGCCCGCCGAACGAGCCGCAACACACGATCGCGGGCAACGACACCGCGAAGGTGGCGCGGCCGATGCCGATCTCGTGCGCGCGGGCCAGAGCGATGATCTGCACGATCGCTCCCCACAGCGCCAGCACGATCCCTGCCGCGCCCATCACGCCCATCGCGGCGGCGCCACCGAGCGGCAGCAGCAACACCGCCGGCACGACCTGAAGCAAGGCGAACGCGCCGCGCGTGTAGCAAACCGCGCGGAAGGTGGTCTCGAAACCCCGCTTGCCACCGCCCACCAGCAGCAAGCACAGGTGCAGGGCGCCACCCACCAGGAAGAGCATCAACACCAGACCGACCACACCGCTCACCAACGACGCGGCAGCCGCGGCAGGACCGGGATTGGCGAGCCAATCCTTCACCCACGGCGGGACCTCTTCGCCCAGCTTGTCGAAGAACGCCAGCATGTCCGGCCGCACCGCCGTCTGGACGAGAACGCTCGCGATCGTCGCGAGCGCACCCGGGATCAGCGCGAAGAGCAGCGGGCTCTCGAGCCCACCGTGGCGCCGCATGGTGGCGAAGGTCGCCGAGGGGCGCAGCAGCACGCTCACGATGGTGGATCCCAGCGCGCCCAGATCGAGGGCGCTGTCGCGCCGTTCCCACGCCGGACCATCGCGGCCCTCGTCCGCCTGCGTGGCGAGGGCGCCGGCATCGGGCTGCGGGACGCCGGCCACGGGCGCTGCCCCGGCGGCGCTCAGGTCGGCGCCGCAATCGCGGCAGAATCGGACTCCCTCGACGACCTGGGCGCCACAGTGTGAGCAGAACATGGTGCCTCCCGGCGCTCGAACGACCCACGGGCCGCGCCGCGCTCGAACGGATCGAACGGTGCTACGTCAGAGGTATCCCAACCCCTCGAGTCGCCGCCTCACGGCTTCGTCCATCTCGGGCTCCTCGCCGGTCTCACGCTGGCCGCCGGCCTCGGCTTCCCACGCGGTGAGCGCCTGGCGCAGCGCCAGGATCGCTCCCCGCTCGTCGCCGGCGCGATCACGTTGCTCGTTGGGGTCCGCGCCGAGGTGGAAGAGCTCCTCGCTTCCGTCCGAGGCGGTGACCCATTTCCAGCCATCGCTGGCTTGCACCGCGCGCAGCGAACGCCGCAGCGCATCACCGCGAAAGCCTGGATACCGCGCTTCCAGGGACTCCGCGTGCGGCTCGGGGCCGAGATACTCGGCGACCCGCAGGCGGTCGCCGAACGACACCGCGTCCTCCAGGGGACGGCTGCCGGGGGCCTTGGGACCCGGCGGCACCGCGAGGCCAGCGGCCTTCAGCAGCGTGGGGAAGACGTCGACCGTTTGGACCGGCGCGTCGACGGTGCGCCCGCGGCTCGCCGCATCTCCGGGGTACCGAACCATCAGCGGCACCCGGAGCAGAGTGTCGTAGAGGCAGTACTGGTGATCCATGCGGCCGTGGTCGCCGATGTTCTCGCCGTGATCGCTCGTCACCACCACCAGCGAGCGGTCGAGCCAAGCACGTTGCCGGAGCACGGCGAAGAGCTCCTCCAGGCATTGGTCGAGATAGAGAAGCTCTCCGTCGTAGAGATCCTCGAGCACGCGGAAATCGTCCGCGGTCATGGGTGCGCGACCGGTGAGATGGGCCCACGGGTCTTGATTGAGCCCGCGCACCCGCGCCGCATCCACGCCGGGAGCGGTGAAACGGTGGCGCCACGGCGCCGGAGCCAGGTACTTGAGATGCGCTTCCATCAGATTCACGAACAGGAAGAACGGCCGCTTCGCGTCCCGTTCGACCGCCCAGCGCCGCACCCAACGACCGATCCGGCGCCCGCCCTTGTCGTAACGATCGGCCAGGAAGCGCTGGTAGACGCCGTTGGTCAGGTTGCGGAAGAAATCGCGCCCTGTGAGCTGCGCCACGGTCTCGCGCCACTTCTGCCAGGCGTCCTCGACGTGCACCCGATGAAGATCCTGCTCGGACTGGACGAGCTGCCAGACCTTGAAGAAGCGTTCGAAGCCGCGCGAGGTGCCGAACGTGTTCGAGATCCACGAGTTGCTCGACAAGCCGACGGTCTCGTAGCCCGCCACACGCAGCAGCTCGGCGAGATGCGGCACCTCCGGGTCGAGGAAACGGTGGTTCTCGTGAGCGCCGTGCTGCGACGGCATGCGCCCGGTGAACATCGAGGCGTGCGCCGGCAGGGTCCACGGCGAAGGCGACGTGGCGTCGCGATAGAGCGTGGCGTCGGCGAGAAAGCGATCGAGATTCGGCGTGGTGTCACGCCCGTAGCCGTAGGCGCGCAGATTGCGCGCGCGCACGGTGTCCATCACGATCAGCACCAGGTTGGGTCGATCCATCCTCGTTCCTCCGCACGCGCCGTTGCGCCGCGTCAGCCGACCGCGTCGCTCGCCTGCGCCGCGGCGGGAGGCCGCACGCGGCTCGGCGGTTCGACCACGCGACGCTCCAACCGCTCGCACGTCGCCCTCACCCACTCGTCCACCGGCCACGCGCTCTCCACCTCCTCGAGCTCGGCGCGGCGGGTGGTGGTCGCGGGTTTGCGCGCAGCAGAAAGCTACAACAATCGCCGTGGGGCTGGATCGAGATCTCGAACGTGCCGAGCCGCTCGGCCTCCTCGACGATCTCGTTCTTGTTCATGCCGACCAGCGGCCGGAGCATCGGCAGCTCGGCGACCGCGTCGACCGTGGCGAGGTTCTCGAGCGTCTGCGACGCCACCTGCCCCACGCTCTCGCCCGTGACGAGCGCCAGCGCGCGCTCGCGGCGCGCCACCACGTTGGCGACGCGGACCATGAACCGGCGATAGAGGATCACCCTGAGCGGCGCCGGCGCCCGCGCCACGAGCTCCTTCTGGAGGTCGGCGAATGGGCAGAGGTAGAACACCGACTTCCCCTGGATGCGCGCGAGACGCTCGACGACTTCCAACGTCTTTTCCTGCGATGCAGCATCGGTGAACGGATGGCTGTGGAAGTGCAAGAACACGCAGCGCGCGCCGCGCTTCATCAACCGCCAGGCGGCCACCGGCGAATCGATTCCCCCGCTCACCAGCGCGACCACCGTGCCGGCGGTTCCCACCGGCAAGCCGCCGGCGCCGCGAAAACGGTCGAACGAGAGCAGCAGGTCGCGCGGCAGCACCTCGACACGCACCCACTGCGCCGGCTTCTTGAGATCCACGGCGATCCCCGTGCGGGCGACGATCGCCGCGCCCACCAGCGCACCGATCTCCTGCGAGCTCTCGGGGACCGACTTGTACCCGCGGCGCGCCTTCACGCCGAACGAGGCAGGCCGACGCGCGGCGACCACCTCCGCGGCGCTCTCGGCGACGCGTTCGAGCTCGAGGGGAAAACGCATCGCGGGCGCGAAGCTCTCGACGCCCGGCACCCACTCGAGCCGCTCGCGCACGCGCGCCGCCTCCACCGGCGACGTGAAGCTGACGAGGATCCGACCGGGCAGCCGGATCACCGCCCGCAGCGGCAGATCGCCGAGCACCCGCTCCAGATTGGCGCAGAGCTTCAGCTCGAACCGCGGACGATTGCCGCCCTTCAGCCCGATCTCGTGGTAGTGAACGAGGACGGTTTGCCAGCCCGAATCGAACGAGAGGGGCATGTCGGGATGGATGTTCCAGCGTCGGAGAAGAACGTGTGGAGGGCGGCGGCGCCGACGCTGCTGCGCGATCGCGACGGCGCGCGTGCTCGGCACGCCCCCGCTCCGCGACCCGCGACGAGACGCCGAAGCGCCGGACGAGCGTGGAGATCGCTCGCGGGATCCGAAGCGAGCGCCGAGTGTACCGGTACCCCCGGGCAGCGTCCACCGTGAGCCTCGCGGACCGCGACCCGGCACATCTCGCGTCCGAGCCGGCGCTACGGCGCGTTCGCCCGGCCGGCGACGGCGACGCCGTCACCGCCTTCCGCGCGATCGATGCGCTGGCGGTGGTCGCGGCGGCGATCACGCTCGCGCTCTTCGAGGGCCCCGTCAGCCTCCGCAAGCTGCGCGCGGACCTCGCGGGATTTCCGTCCGACGTCTCCGTCGCGAAGCTCGTGTTGGGGCGGCTGGTGTGGATCGCGTGGCTGGCGCCGCTGTTCCTGGTGCTGTGGCGGCTGGGCGCGCGAGAGCTGACGCGCCGCCGCCGCCTGCCCGAGCGAGTCGCGTTGGCCGCGGAGGCGCTGCCGTTCGTGCCCTTCCTGTGGCTCGCGCTCGGCTTCGCTCCGGGCTGGGGAAACACCGTCCCGGAAGCGTGGAGCTCCGCGATGCTGTTGCTCTTCCTGGGGGTCGTCGCGACCAGCAGCGCGCTGCGCCTCGCGCTCTGGCACTCCACGTGCCTCGCCTCGCGCTCCGTGAGGCAGCGGTCGCTGGCGCTGGCGATATTCCTCGCGATGGGTGTGGCGCTCGGTCTCGGCACGCGGATCGCCGCGCCGATCGACGCCCAGCCGCACTGGAGCACCCTCGCCGATCGCTCGCCGTACTGGCCGACGCGCGGCTACGTCGTGCTGTGGACGGCCTGGGTGACGTGGCTCGCGGTGCCGGCTCTGGTTCTGCCGGGACTGCTTCTCGCGAGGCGCCGTCCCCGTGCCGCGCAGCTCACCGCCCTGGCGCTGGCAGGCGCAGCGATCGCGCTCGGCCTGGTTGCGGCGAGTGCGGCGCGGGCGACGTGGGATCGGCGCTTCGTGGCAGCGCATTGCGTCCCGGGCGCCTCCGCCAGCACGCTCGTCGCGGGACGCCCGTTCGAAGGACGCGTCGTGCCCGTGCCCGGGAAAGTCGTGTGGCGATTCGCGCCGGGGATCCTGCAGGGGCTCGGCGTGCGAACCGTCGACCTGCGCGTCCGAACCGCGCCGCTGCCCCAGGCCGGTTATTGGTATCGGGCCGCGGAGGAAGTCGAGATCGAGGTGAGGGTGGCGACCGATGGCCGGGAGATCGCCTTGGACCGCTGGCGCATCGATCCGCGCGCGCGGGCCACGGATCGCCCGCCGCGTGAGCTCGTGCGCACCCTCACGTTGCTCCCGGGGCGAGCGCTCGACGTCTGGGTGCGCGCGGCCGCGACGCATCCGAGCGCGACCCCGCTGCCCATCCTCGCCACCGCCGAGGTCACGCCCGCGCAGTGAGCGGTCGCACCACGCCGCGCGATCCGTCCACCTCCACCCAGGTGCCGACGGCGAGCGCGGCAGTGGCACCCGCGACCCCCATCACCGCCGGCACTCCGAGCTCGCGGGCGACGATCGCGAGGTGGCTGAGCAAGCCGCCGCGCTCGCATACCAGCGCGCTCGCCCGCGCCAGCAGGGCCGCGTGGTGCGGATTCGCGTCGTCGAGAACCAGCACCACGTGCGCGTCGCGCGGATCGGCCGCGGTCAGCGTGTCGCCCGCGTGGAAGACGCGCCCGCGCATCGAGCCGGCGCTCGCCGCGATGCCGAAGAGCGTCGCCTGAGCCGCGCACGCCAGGCGTGCCTGCGCGCGCATCGAGGGCGGCGCGCCACCCGCCGCGTCCGTCACGATGGCGGGCGCGCGGGAGCGCCGGGCCGCGTCGAGCTCGGCGCGCCGCTCGCGAACGCGCACCCGGAGCTCGCCCGAGCCTTCGGCCGCCGCCAGCCACTCGTTCAGCCGCAGGTGGAAGACGTCGTCCGCACGCTCGAGCTTTCCCGCGGCCACCAGCGCCTCCCCCTCCGCCAGGAGCGCTGCGCGCAGGCTCGCGGACGCGCGTGTGGCGCGGTCGCGGCAGCGCACCCGCCGCGCCATGGCGAATGCGCCGAGCGCGACGAGGCCATCGAGCCACCACTCGAGCGGATCGAGCCAGGCGAGGCGCCACCACGGAACGTGAGCCTCGGCAACCGCCGCCGGCATCGGCATCGACGCCGCAACGATCGCGTCGAGCTCGCCGAGAACGGCGGGGCCGTCCGACCAACGCGCCCCCGCGAGCGTGCGTTCGCCGGGACCGCGGTGGCCGTGCCGACGCAACAGCGCGTCGATCGCCGCCAGGCGGTCGGGCTGATTCGCGACGCGAGCTCGAACCGCGTCCCAGGTCGCGACGCCGGCGCGCAGCGACGCGGGCACGAGGCGGTCGAACCTCGCCAGGTCATCCGCGAGGCGCGCGGCGTGCGTCACCTCGGGGCGCTGGATCCGTCGCAGCCGAGCGGGCGATGGAGCGCCTCGCGCCGCCGCCACGCGCGACGAAGCGGCGAGCAACCGGGTCGCGCACGCCGTCCACGCGAGCATCGGCTCCAACGCGTCCCGGGCGATGTGTCGCATCGAGTCGAGGGCCGCGCGCGGCGTCAAGCGAGCGCCCGCGCGCACCTGGCCGCGACGCCGGATCCGCGCGCGGGGAGGAGCAGATCGCGCGCGAGCACCCTGACGCGACGCGCGGCGGCACGCATGGGGTCGATCGGCGCCGCCTCCGCGCCGCGCGCCGCCGAGCCACCACGCGCAGCCTCGAACGACACGTAAGGCCGCTGCCCGAGGAACGTGACGTCGTCCCTCGCCGCCCTTCCACGAGCAGCCGATCCCAACCCCACGCCGACTCGACCAGCTCGCGCTCGAGCGTCGAAACCGGGTCCGCCGCGAGATCGACGCCTGCCCCCGCCACCCAGCTTCGCGCCCACACGACCTCGGCGAGCGGCTCGCACGAATGAACCTCGAGCGCGCCGTCGGGAGTCGCGGACGCACCAACCGCGACGCGCAGCGTCCGCCCGGTCAACAGCTCGAGCCAGCGTGCCAGCTCGATCCGCTCGATCGCCGCCGCGTCTCAGCCGCCCACGTCGCGCGGGTCAGCCGATCGACCTCGAGCGCGCACCGTCGGTCCCGTGCTCGATGCGCGCCACGTGCGCGGGCCGCCGCGCGGCAGACGCGTGCAGACGTCGAATAGGTCCTCCGCCGCCGAGCCGGGCGCAGGGCGCCGGGCGCTCGCGTCCGGCGCGCGCCGATCGAGCTCGAGCGGCGCCACGCGCACTCCTGCCCGCGCCAAGCGCATCAGTCGAGGTGCCTGCACCCGCCCACCACGTCGCTCGGCCGCAGGCTCAGCGAGCCGCGGCCGGCCCCGCCCGCCGCCAGCAGCGGGCAGCCGAGCTCGCCGAGGCCCCGCACCACCAGCGCCGCACCGACCGCGTAACCGATCAACGCCAGTCGATTGAACGGATAGAGCCCGGTGGCCAACCACAAGAGCAGCAGCACCGTGGAGATCGCCCACAGCACCACGGCTGCGAGCAAGCCGAAGGTGAGCACGTACGTGGTGCCGACCAGAAACCCCAGGAAGGCCGGAACCACGAAGTTCCACGCCAGTGGCACCAGCGGCACGCCGAGCGCGAGCACCGCGAATCGAGGCGAGTCGGTCATGGGACACGAGCGCGCGAGCCGCGCGGAGCACCGGGCGCGCGCTCACGCGCGGTGGCCCGCACGCGACCTACGCGGCGTTGGCGACGCGCATTCCACCCCTGGGCGCACCGGCCGCCGGGTCGGGCTCGGACCAGCGCACGTGCTCGGGCCGGAACGTGCGCCCCGTGAGCTTGCGCACCAAGTAGTCGCGGTACTTGATGCGCGTCCAGATCCGATAGAGATCGTTACGGGCGCCTTTGGTCTTGTAGCTCAGCCAGTAGGTCGCCACGGTGCTCACGATCGTGCCTGCGTAGGGCAGGAACCGCTCCAGGCGGTGCGCGAGCAGAAACCGCGTCCACCTGGCGGGCAGCAGGCCCGCGAGAATCAGCAGCGTCTGGAAGCGGGCATTCGACCGACGGAACAGGTGTCCGCCGGTGAGCACGGAGGGCGCGGCCTCGCCGGTGCGGATCCTGCGCGCGAGCTCGTCGCCGACCTCACCGCTCGCGATGGCCTCCTCCGTCATGTCGGTGCCCGGCAGATACGCGAGCCAGAAAACGTTGATCCGCGCCACCGGGTTGTCCAGGTAAAAGCGCACGGTGTTGCGCAGGTCCTCCTCCGTCTGGCCCGGGACGCTCAGGATGTGGTCGACGGCGACGGTGATGCCCGCCTCGTGGAGCAGCTCGATGGCGCGCTCCACGCGCTTGATCGACTCGGAGCGCTTGAGGATGCCGCTGCGCACGTCCTCGTTGAGCGACTGCACACCCATCTGGACGTCGACGCAGCCCGACTGCTTGAGGAGCTGCGACGTGAGCGGCGTGATCGCGCCGGGATGCACCTGGGTCCAGAACGGGATCTTGAGCCGCGAGCCGTAGAGCTCGGCGAAGTCGCGGAGCCACGTCGGATTGGTCGTGAAGTTGTCGTCGATGAAGCGGATGAAGTGGATGTCCGCCTCGCCGCGATTGCGCTCGATCTCCTCGACGACGTGCTCGGGCGCGCGTCGCCACTCGTAGGTGGGAGAGTCGATGACCCGGCGCAGCGCGGTCTTGTAGCAGAAGCTGCAGCGTTCGGGACAACCACGCTGCGCGAACGTGTTGTAGCCGATGCGGAAGAGCGGATGCTCTTCCCAGTAGATCTGCTTGTCGGGCGGCGGCAGCTCGTCGAGACCGGACCACAGCGGCCGCATCGGGTTCGAGACGGGCTCCGAGCCGTCGCGAAACACCAGGCTCGGAATCTGGCGCAGCCGCGCCGCGGATACGTCCCCCGATTCGAGGGCACGCACGAGCTCGACGAGCGTGTGCTCGCCCTCGGCGCGCACCACGTAATCGACCTCGGGGTGCGAGATCACCTCGAGCGGCTCGACGGTGGGATGGATGCCGCCGAACGCGATGGGAACCGGGCTCACCTCCTTGATGGCGCGCGCCGTCGCGAGGCCCCATTGGTAGAGGAAGCTCGTGACCGAGAAGCACACCAGATCCGGCTTCAGCGCGCGGATCTTCTCGAGCGTGGCGCGGCGAAAGCCGAGCCAGCGATTCACGGGCGAGAGACGGATGTAGGGATCGTCGAAGAGCGCAGGCTCGAAGACGAGCTTGGTGCGGTGCCCGGCCTGCTTGAGCGCTGCCGAGAGCATCTCGACGCCGAGGCTCTCGTACCCCGGATAGACGAAGGCGACGTCCATGTGTGTGATGGGCCTCGATCGCGCGAGCGGGACGGGAACGGGATTATTCCCGTTTCGCGGCTGGGGGTCCAATGCAGCGCGACTCGGGGCTCGCGGCACCGCCGCAGCCGCCGCGCGTGTTCCCGCGGCGCGTGCTTGCGATCCGCGTCCGCGCGGCCCTACGCTTCGCGCCCGTCCCCGCACGTCGCTCGAGGTATGCCACGACCGCAAGCTCGCCAGCGCCCGCCCGCCGGCAACCACCGACCACGCGCGTGAACGGCGGCGACGCGCGAGCGCGCTCGCGGCTCGCGATCCCGTGTCTGGCCGGCCTGGCGATCGCCGTGGGTCTCCTCGGCGCGTGGGGCGTCGGCGTCGGCGAGACGGCGCAGCTCGGCATCGCAACCGTGCTGCTCGTGGGCCTTCCCGGTTGGGTGCTCACCCAGCCGCTCGCGGCGGCGCTCGATCGCGACGAGCGGTGCGTGGTCGCGGGCAATCTCGGCTTGGCGACGACGGCGCTCGTCCACCTGCTCTGGAACAGTCACCTGGCACCGATCGCCTGGCTGCCCGACACGACCACGGCGCTGCGCGCCGGGTGCGCCGGCGCGACGCTGGTGGCGGCAATCCGGTGGCTGCGTGCGCGCCGCGCGCCGGCTCCGCGCGCGAGCGAGGCAAGGCGCGGCGCGGGATGGCTCACGCTGGCGATGGCGCTCGCGCCCATCCCCGCGCTGCTGCCGTTCGCCACTCCCAACGGCCAGCTCGACGCCACCGGCATCCGCTTCGACATGGACGAGCTCACGCACTTCTACCTGGTGGGCTCGCTGCTGCGCGAAGGACCGCCCAGCGTGAGCACGCTGGCGGGCTTTCCGATGCCGCCCTACCAATTCCTGGTCCCCTCGCTGACGGCCGCCTATCTGCGGATCGTCGACGTGGACCCGATCGTGCTGCAGTGCCGCTGGCTGCCGCTCGTCACGATCGCGCTCGCCTCGGCGAGCTTCTGGATCCTGGCGCGCCGCTGGCTCACGAGCGCGCACGCGGCCGTCCTCGCCACGCTGGCGCTCGCCTACGCCGGCGATCCGGTGACCACCTGGGGCCTCACCAGCCAGACCCATTCCGCCGTGGCGTACGCGAGCTTCGCCTGCGCGACGTTTCTGCTCGGCGCCGGCAGCGAACCGAGCCCGCCGCGCGTGGGGGCTGCCGCGGGCGGCGGCCGAGCGGCCGCGCTCGTCGCGGCAGGCGTGCTCGTCGCGACGCTCTTTCAGAGCAAGGCGCCGCTCTTCTTCACCGCAGCCGGCGCGCTCGGGACGTTCGCGCTCGATGGCCTGTGGCGGCGCCGCGACCCACGCGGCGTGGCGGCGCTGGCGGCGATGATCGCGTCGGTTGCCGTCATCGGCATCGATCATTGGGGATCGGTGCGCGGCTCGCCGCTCGGCCTCGCGCCAGGCGCCAACGTCGCCGCGGCGCTGGCGTCGCTCCCCGCGCCTTGGAACGTGCTCGGAGGATCGCGCGCGATCGGCTTCGTGCTCGGGCTCGTGCTCATCGTCGCGCTGGTCGGCAACCTGCGCTGGCTCGCGCTGCCATGGTGGCTGCGCCGCGCACGGCGCAGCCGATCGATCTCCCCGGCCACCGGGTTCTTGCTCGCGGCGATCGCGGGCGGGCTGGTGGCGGCCGACGTCGTCCACGAGCCGGATCACCCCGCGAGCCTCGCGCCGCTCTGGTTCGTCCAGCATCCGCTCTTGATCGCGTCTCAGCTGGCGGCGGGCGCCGCGGCGTCCGCTTGGCTGCTCGCGGCCCCGCGCGCCGCGTACCGACGCCGCTGCGCCGCCCTGGCGGCCCTCGCGCTGGGATCGACGGCGCTCTTCACGATCGCATTGGGAGTCGGCGACGACCCGCTGCGCTTCGAGCGAGCGGAGCGCGACTGCGGCGCCTGGCTGCGTGAGCACAGCGCGCTCGATGCTCGCGTGCTGCATGCCCCGGCGCGAACCGGCCTGCCGATCTTCTCGCTGCGCGCCTCGGTGCTCGCGCTGGAGCCGATCCTGAAGGGCGAGAAGCCCAACGCGATCGCGCCGACCGAATACCTCGATCGCCTGCACGCGACCGTCGCGGCGCGACGCGCCGAGGTGGAGCGCTTCTTCGCGACGCCTGACGCGGAAGAGGCGCGCGCCATCGCCCGACGCCTGGACGCGTCGTTCCTCTTCCTCGGCGAGCACGATCCGATCGCCGTCGACCCGACGACGACCTTCGGAGCGCCCCTCACCAGCTGCGGCGAGGGCGGACGGGTGTTCCCGCTGGCGCGAGCGACGAGTCCCGGGGACGCGCCGCTGGCGCGCTGATCACGGGACGTCAGCAACGGCGCGCAGCGACACCCGCGTCGGCACACGCACCCGATCCTTCGGATACGCGAGGTTGAGGATGAGCGGCTCGCCGCCGCGCGCCACGAATCGGCTGCTCCACGTCGCCGCGCCGCCCGGCAGCTCGAGGTGCGTGTCCACGGCGGAGGAGAGCGCGATCGCGACACCGGGCGTCGGCTCGCCCTTCTCACCCGCCGGGAACGCGAGCGTGAGCTCGGCGAGCTGCGTGACCGCCGCGCTCGGCAGATCGATCCGATAGACGAGTCGCTCGCCCTCGCTCGACCACGACACGTCGCGCGCGTGCTCGCGCCACGTCGACTCGTCGAGCACCCACGGCGCCCCCGTCCACGCCTCGCGCGTGGCGTCGAGACGATAGAGCGAGAGCACCAGCTGGTCGAAGAAGAGCCGCTCCACCAAGCCGTGGGCGGCGTCCATGTGCGCCGTGACGCGCTGGCTCACGAGCGGGGCGATCTCGAGCAAGCCGAACTCGCGCTCCCGGAAATCGATCACCCACACGCGGCGGAAGGCACGGTTCTCGAGCGCCTCCGGCAGCGGGAACTCGCGATCGTCGGCCGGCAGCCACACCAGCGGCCGACGCTCGTCGCCAGCGCCGAGCGCGAGCCGCGCGAACCCCGAGGCTTCCTGGAAGGACAGCGCACCGCGACTCACCTCGTCCACCACCAGCGGCGAGTAGAAGAAACGCGGCAAGACTCCCACCGCATCGCCGTCCGCGAGGTTCGCACGGATGTGGCGCGCCGCCGACCGGATGTCGGGCCGCGACGCGTGCCCGCGGGCGAGCAGCGACGCGACCAGCGCGACACACGGCAGCGCGACCCATGCCGCTCGTCGGAGGCAGCGGCTCGCGGCGCGCGACACGGGCGCGAGGCGAGCCGCGAGCACGTCGACGGCCATCACCGGCACGAGCGCGGTGAGCGGCAGGAACGGGAGGAAATGGCGCGCGCCAAAGTACGTGCCGCCGGCGGCGATCGCGTACTCGTGCTGCTGGTAGATGCGAAACGCGGCGTACGGAGCGAGTGCCACCAGCACCCGCAGCAAGCACGACCGGGCTCGACGCTGGCCGATCGCCAGCGTCAGCGCGAGCGAGGCCCCGCGCCGCACGCCTCCCCCCGCGCCAGGCGCGCCCGTGACGATCCGCGCCAGCTCGCGGAGCTGAGCGGCCCACGAGAGGTCGAGCGCGTAGAGCTCGCGCTCGCGGCTCACGTAGCGCCGAAACAGCTCGCCACCCCAGCGCATCGCCGGAAGCCAAGGCACGATCGCCAAGCCGAAGAGCGCCGCGATCGAGACGAGATCGCGGCGCGCTCGACGTCGGCGCGCGCCCTCGAGATCGGCGGCGACGAGCCACGCGCACGCCAGCACGCCCGTGAAGAACGGCAAGGCGACGTAGTGCGTGTAGAAAGCCGCGGCCGCCAGGAGCGCCGCCAGCCAGCGCGCGCCGCGTGCGCCGGCGAGGACCGCGAACGCCAGCGACGCCGACCACCACGACAGGCACGCGAAGAGCCCGTAGGGAGTGGCGTCGAAGCCATAGCGCGCACCGAGCGGCGAGAGCGCCACACAGCCGAACGCCGCGAGCCTGGCCAGGCCCGGCGGGTCGCCAGCACCCGCCGACGATGCTGGGCGAAGCTGCCCGAGCCAGCGCCACACACCCACCAGCGCCAACGCCCACGCGAGCAGCTGACACCAGCGTGTCGACTCGGGTCGCAGCCCGGCGCGTCGCGCCAGCGCGATCGGCACGCGGGAGAGCGGCTGATGCGCCTGCTCGATCCCGACCCGGTTCACGAGCACCTCGCTCCAGCTCTCGGCGAGGTCGGTCTCGACCACCAGCGCGTACTCGAGGTGATCCATCGGCTCGGCGCGCCGCCAAGGCACGCAGATCCCGATCGCCAGGAGGCCGATCGCGAACGCGGCCGCCACGATCGCGCGGCTCGCGCCACCCGAGCGGGCGCCGCGCTCGGCCGGCGGACCGCGATCGTCTTTCGGATCGCGGCCCGCGGACCCGCCGCGCCATGACGCGACCACCGCGATCGCGCCGAGCGCCAGCGCGAGCGGAAGCTGGACGACGAGATCGACGAGCCGAGCGTCGGCGGCGTCGCTCACGCGTCTCGCGGATGCAGGACGAGACCCCTCAGGTGCCCTGCGAGACGCGCTGCACGCCCTTGACCCCGCGCAACAGCTCGGCGATCCGCTGGATGGTCTTGGGCGCGTTGGTGCCCACCACCAGCTTGAGCTGACCCTTCTCGCCGGCGACGTCCATCTTGAGCTCGTCGATGTTGACGTCCTGGTCGGCGATCACCTTGGCGATCCGGTGGATGAGCCCCACCTGGTTCTCCACCAAGAGGTCGAGCTTGAGGCGGGCCGGCAAGGCGCTCGGCTCCCACTCGATCGAGACCTGCCCGATGGGATCGAGGCGCGCGAGGCTGGGACAGCGACGCAGGTGCAGGCTGATGCCGTTGCCCGTCGTCAGGTAGCCGAGGACGTCCTCACCGAGCACTGGCGTGCAGCAGCCGGCCAGCCGGATGAAGGCGTCGTTGAAGTCGCGGATCGTGAACCCCGGTCGGTCGATGCTGGCGCGACGGAAGAGAATCCGCGACAGCAGCGAGCCCTGCGCCCGCCGGTTGCGCTCCGCGCGCCCCGCGGGAACGAGCTTCGCTTCCTCGAGGAACTTGAGCGTGTCGATGTTGCGGAACCCCACCTCGATCAGGAACTCGTCGAGGTCGAGCTTGTGGGCGCGCAGCGCATCCTGGAAGGCGGGCGTCGCGATCACCTCGGTGGCGACCAGCGCATCGCGCTGCACCTCCAGCCGGAAGAGGTCCCAGCCCACCTCGCGCGACCGGTCCCGGCGCTGGCGCTTGAGCGAGCGGCGGATCGCACTCTGCGCGCGCGCGGTCACCGTCCAATCCAGCCATTGCTCGGTGGGTCGGACGTCGCGCGCGGTCTGGATGTCCACGACGTCGCCGTCGCTCAGCGCCGTCGAGATCGGCATGCGCCGGCCGTTCACCGTGGCGGAGAACGCCCGATCACCCACCTTCGTGGAGTGGATGCGGTAGGCGAAATCGAGACAGCTCGCGCGCCGCGGGAACGTGAAGGTGTCGCCCTTGGGGCTGAACACCTGAATCGAGTCGGGGAGCGCGTGGCTGAGCACGTCCGCCATGCGCAGATCGTCGTCCTCGGTGAGCGTCTCGAGAAGCTGGAGGTAGCGCAGGTAGTACTCGGACACCTTGCCGGGCCCGTCACTCCAATTCGCCAGCACGCCACGCTCGTTGGTGACGTGCATCTCGCGCGTGGTGAGCTCGACCTCGAGGATCTGACCCTGGCGGTTCACGCGGGTGACCACGGCCTTGTAGCCGTTGGGCCTCGGGTTCGAGATGAAGTCGCGGATACGCCCCGGGACGGCGCGGAACATCTCGTGGACCACGCCCAGGCTCGCGTAGACCTGCACGCGTTCGGCGGACAGAACCGTGAAGCCGCGGTGCACGTCCTCGACGATCTTGCCCGAGTGGATGTAGTCGGTGGCGTCGCGCCAGTTCGGCAGCACGGTGGCGTCGATGTGGGCTCGAACCAGGGCACTCGAGATCTCGTCGGCGAGCGCCCGGACCGCGTCCTCCCGCTCTGCGCGCAGGCTCTCGATCTCGCGCTGCATGCGGGAGAAGCGCTTCGGATAGAGGTACCGGAACGAGTGGCGCGAGAGCTCGCGACAGATCTCCCCGAGTCCGAGGCGAGCGGCGACCGGGACGTAGACGTCCAGGGTTTCCTGCGCGATTCGGCGCTGCTTGTCCCGGCGCATCGCGGCCAAGCTGCGCACGTTGTCGAGCCGGTCGAGGATCTTGACGAGCAAGGTGCGGATGTCGCGCACCGTGGAGACCAGCATCTTCGAGTACGTCTGGGCCTTGCCGCGCTCCCAGCCCTTCGCCTCTTCCGCCGTGATCTTGGTGAGACCGTCGACCACGTCGGCGATCTCGCCGAAGTCTCGGCGCAGCTCGACGAGCGTGACCTCGGTGTCCTCGAGCGCATCGTGCAGCAGCGCGATGGCGACCGTGTCCGGATCCAGCCCGAGCTCGGTCGCCTCGAGCGCGATCCGCAACGGGTGGTGAAAGTAGGGCTCGCCCGATTTGCGCGTCTGACCCGCGTGCAGCCGCTCGCCGTCGCGGCGTGCGCGCTCGACGTGGCTCAGGTCGACGTCCGGGTAGCGGCGGCGCAGATTCGCGAGGATGCGTCGCCAGTATCCGGCGGCGATCTCGTCGTCGCCACCAGCGGTCGGCTCGGCGGCGCCGCCACCGCGCGCGCCGGGCTCGGTGGCGCCGGGCTCACCAGAAGCGCCCGGAGCGTCCCGCCCGGAGTCGCCACGCCCGAGCAATGGGCCGTCCCACGAAACGCCGTCGACGCCCCCGACTCCGGGCGCCAGCATCGCCGATCCGCGCTCGCGATAGGGATCCGAAGCCATCCGATTGGACCACCCGACACACAGTGTCATCGCTCCAACTGTGCGTATTGGCGACGATTCTTGAATCGAAGTGTAGCACGCGGCGAAATCGTGCCCAACTCGCGCGACCTCCGGCACGTTGCTTGCGGCACCGGGAACGCGAAGGTATGGTGGCCGCGATTCGAGCCGAGTCGCCATGCAGCACGCGTCGCGTGATCGTACGCGACGTCACCGGCGCTCGGTCGAGTGACGATCGCGCTTCGACCGACGCGGCGATCGAACGAACCCACGCAGGCCCCGAGCTCGACGGAGCGAACATGGCGCGGATCCTCCTCTTCAAGGCGTTTCGCCCACTCGAGTACTACACGGTCACGCAGCCGCTCGGGCTCATGTACCTGGCGTCGACGTTGCGCCAGCACGGCCACGACGTGGGCATCGTCGACATGATCGCCGACGTGCTCACTCCCGAGGACGCGGTCGAGCGCGCCAAGAAATTCGCGCCGGATCTCGTGGGCATTCACGCGATGACCCACGAGGCGCCCACGATGCACACGCTCGCGCGGCTGCTCAAGGGCTGGCGCGCCGAGCTGCCGATCGCGGTGGGTGGGCCGCATCCGTCCACCGACCCTCACGAGACGCTGCGCAACGAGGCCATCGACGCGCTCTGCATCGGCGAGGGCGAGGACACCGCGCCGGAGCTCTTCCGTCATCTGTTGGCGGGCGAGCCGCCCGTGGGCGTCCTCGGCACGGCCTATCGCAAGGATGGCGAGGCGTTCCTCGAGCCGCCGCGTCCCCCGATCCTCGATCTCGATCGCATCCCCTTCCCCGCGTGGGATCTGATCGACGTCCCACGCTACTTCGACCTGCCGAAGTTCTCGACGGTCTGCAAGCGCAAGCAGTACATGTCGATCTTCACGTCGCGCGGCTGCCCGTATTCCTGTACGTACTGCCACACGATCTTCACCAAGAAGTTCCGCACCCGCACCGTCGACAACGTGATCGCCGAGCTGCGCACGCTGCACGACGACCACGGCATCCGCGAGCTGCACATCATCGACGACATCTTCAACTGCCAGATGGACCACGCGAAGAAGATCTGCGACCGCATCGTCGCGGAGAAGCTCGACTTCGCCATCACCTTCCCCAACGGCGTGCGCGGCGACCTCATGGACCGAGAGCTTCTGCAGAAGCTCTCGGCGGCCGGCTGCTACCGCATCACGTACGCGATCGAGACCGCCTCGCCGCGCCTGCAGAAGATGATCAAGAAGCACAACAAGCTCGACAAGCTCCGTCAGGTCATCGAGTGGACCGACGAGATGAACATCCTCCAGAACGGCTTCTTCATGCTCGGCTTTCCCGGCGAGACCCGCGAAGAGATCCAGACCACCATCAACTACGCGCTCGGCTCGAAGCTGCACACCGCGCAATTCTTCGTCGTCAATCCCTTCGAGGGCACCGAGCTCACCGAGCAGGCGCGGGCGCTCGGCAAGGAGTTCTCGACCGATCCCGAGATCTTCAGCTACTTCCGCGCCGAGAACACCCTCTGCGAGGTGCCGCCCGACGAGCTCAACAAGCTCCAGCGCTCGGCGAATCGGCGCTTCTACCTCAACCCGCGCCGCGCCGTCCGCTTCATCACGCTCTACCCGCAGCGCGCCCAGCTGGTCGGGCTCTTCTTCATCTGGCTGGTGCTCTCGTTCAAGGTCTTCAGCGACAGCCACGAGCGCTACAAGTGGACGAGCTTGTTCCGCAGCTTCCGCTTCTTCCGGCGCCAGAAGGAGATCTCGACCGCCGTCGCCCCCGCGGCGGCGTGATCGAGTCGCGAACGACATGAGCGCCGCGGCGATGGACGCGCTGAGAAGCGCGATTCGGGACGCCGGCCCATCGATCGTCGCGTTCTCGGGCGGGGTGGACAGCGCCCTGGTGCTCCGGGTCGCGCGGGACGTCCTCGGCGACGGCGCGGTGGCGCTCACCGCCGTCGGCCCGACGCTGCCCGCCGAGGAAGAGGCGGAGGCGCGGCGCTTCGGCGAGTCCCTCGCCGTGCAGCACGTCTTCGTGGCGTCGCACGAGCTCGAGAACCCCGACTATGCCCGCAACCCCACGGATCGCTGCTACTTCTGCAAGACCGAGCTCTACGCGCTCTGCCACGCCGAGCGCGAACGGCTGGGGCTGCGCTCGATCCTGGACGGCGTGAACCGCGACGACCTCGGCGACCACCGTCCTGGCCTCACCGCCGCTCACGAGAACGGCATTCGCCACCCGCTCATCGAGGCAGGCCTCGGCAAGAGCGTCGTCCGGGATCTCTGCCGCGAGCTGGGGATCGAGCTCTGGGACAAACCCTCGTTCGCGTGTCTCGGCTCGCGCTTCCCGTACGGCACGACCATCACGCTCGACCGGCTCAATCGCCTGGAGCGTTGCGAGCGGGTGCTTCGCGAGCTGGGATTCCGCGGTTTTCGCGTGCGTTTCCACGACGCGATCGCGCGCATCGAGGTGAACGTCGCGGACCTTCCGAAGCTCGTCGATCCGGCGGTACGAAGCCGAATCGTGGCCGGCATCAAGGCCGAGGGCTTCGACTTCGTGACCGTCGACCTCGAAGGCTACCGAACCGGCAGCTTGAATGCCGGTCTCGCGCGCCTCGAATCGCGCGCGGCCAACTAGGTTCGGCTCAGTTCACCGCTGACGCCGCCTTGGGCGTGGTCGCGGCCGACGCCAGCAGCGCGAGGCGCGCTCGGAAGAGCGCCACGTTCGAGCCGCCTCCCGGTCCGCCCGGACCGGCCTTCGCGATCTCGTCCTCGAGCAGCTTCTTGGCGTCGTCCGTCTTGCCGCTCGCTTCCAGCGCGCGCACCAGGTCGAGCGTCGTGTGGTCGTCGAGCGTGAAGCCCTCGCTCTGAAGGGCGCGGTAGCTCGCCACCGCCTCGGACGCCTTGCCGGCCGCCTCCTGGGAGCGGGCCAACGCCAGCTGGATCGCGCCGTGAAGCGGATCCTTCGGCGGCGTGTCGCGCAACAGTGAATCGAGCTCCGTCACGGCGTCGCCCGCCTTCCCTGCGCGCGTCAGCAGCACGCCCTTCACGAGCCGCGCTTGCCCCGCCGCCGCGGAGCCGGAGTGGCCCGCAATCACCGCGTCACACGCCGTGATGCCCGTTTCCGCCTGGTCGCTGCCACCGTCGAGCGCCTTGATGCAGCTCGTGAGCTTCGCTTGGGCCGCCTTCTCCGCCGAGTCGACGTGCGCCGCCCAACCGGAATAACCCGCGATCGCCACGAGCACCCCCGCGACGAGACCCGCCCAGAGCTTCCAGCGCGACTGCAACCACGCCAACGCCAGCTGGGCGTCGTCGGTGTGAATCTCCTCGAGGAGCTGGTGCCGCACGTCCTTGTTCGCAGCCATCGTTTCCCTCGCGCGCCAGGGCGCGCCGCTTCACATCTTGTACTTGCCGAACTGATCGGCAGGCAGATTCGCGAGGAACTCCTCGACCTTCTCCCGATCCGTCACGTCGAGCGCGGGGTCCGGCGAGCTCACCCCGTCCGCTTGCCTCGATTTCTCGAACACCTGCTCGCGCACGAAGATCGGCGAACCGGTGCGCAGCGCCAACGCCAGCGCATCCGAGGGCCGCGAATCGATCTCGGCGGTCTCCTCCGCCACGCGCAGCGCGACGGTGGCGAAGAACGTGCTCTCGCGCAGATCCACGACCGTGATCCGCTCCACGCTCCCGCCCAGCCGATCGATCACGGTCGCGAGCAAATCGTGGGTGAGCGGCCGCGCCACCGCGACCTTCTCGAGGCGGGTGGCGATGGCGCTCGCCTCGAGCAGGCCGATCCAGATCGGCAGCATGCGCTCACCATGCGCCTCCTTGAGCACGACGATCGGCATCTGCGTGAGCGGATCGAGGGCGATCCGCTCGATCCGCATCTCGACGTCCATCCGCGCCGTCCCCTTCCCGCCGCCGCGTCAGACGCGCCGGCCGGCGAGGGCGTGCGCCCCCGCTCGCTCGACCCGTACCCGCACCATGCGCCCGCGCAGCGCGTCGATCGCGCCCGGGAAATGCACCGGGTGCAGCGACCCGCTGCGGCCTTCCACCTCGTCGGCGCGCTTGGCGTTGGCGCGTTCGACCAGCACGTCGACGTCGGTGCCCACCCAGCGCTGATTTCGCTTCGCGCGCACCTCGGCTTGCAGCGCCAGCAAGCGCGCCAAGCGTTCGCTGCGGACGGCCTCCTCAGGCACGTCGTCGAGCTTGAGGGCGCGCGTGCCGGGTCGCGGCGAGTACGAGAAGCAAAACGCGTTGTCGAACGCCACCTCGCGCACGAGCGACAGCGTCTCGTCGAAATCCGACTCGGTCTCCCCGGGGAAACCGGCGATCAGATCGGTGGTGAGCGCCAGGTCGGGGCGCGCCTCGCGCAGCCGCGCCACGAGCTCGACGTACTCGCGCCGCGTGTGACCGCGACGCATGCGCGCGAGCACGCGATCGGAGCCCGACTGGACCGGCAAGTGGAAATGCCCCGCCAGCCGCTCGAGATCGCGGAACGCCTCGATCAGGCTGGCGCCCACCTCGGCGGGATGCGAGGTGAGAAAGCGGATGCGCTCGATGCCCGCGACGGCGTGCACGCGTCGCAGCAGCTCGCCCAGATCCGGCTCGCTCGGGTCCTTGCGCCCGTACGACGTGATGTTCTGGCCGATCAGCGTGACTTCCTTCACACCGCGACCCGCGAGCCGCTCGACCTCGTCGAGCACCGAGGCCGCCGGCCGCGAGATCTCGCGTCCCTGCGTGAAGGGCACGATGCAAAACGTGCAGAACCGGTCGCAGCCGCGCTGCACGGCGACGAACGCGCGCACGCCGCTCTCGTCCGGCGCCTCGTGATCGCCAAGCACGTCCTGCCAGCGCCGCTCGAAGCTCAGCGCCGTCGGTCGCGCTCCGCGCTCTCGGGATGCGCGCTCGATGAGCTCGGGCACCGCCGCGAGGTGATGGGTCCCGAACACGAGATCGACGTATGGGGCACGCCGGAAGATCCCCTCGCCCACCTGTTGTGCCACGCAACCGCCCACGCCGATCACGACTTCCGGTCGCTCCTCCTTGAGCTCGCGGAAGCGGCCGAGCGTCGAATACACCTTCTGCTCGGCGTGATCACGGACGCTGCACGTGTTGAGCAGCAGCACGTCGGCATCGCGCGGCGTGGCGGCGCGTTCGTAGCCGTGCTGCGAGAGATGGTGAACGAGCGCATGCGAGTCGCGCTCGTTCATCTGGCAGCCATAGGTCTCCACGTACACCCGCGGACGCGGGCGCACGGCGAGCCATTCCGGCACGCTCGAATCGAGTTGCGAGGACATCGCCGGGAACCTAGCCCTCGGGTCCGGGGCGGTCAAGAATTCCGCCGCCCTCGCTGCGCCAGCGCCGAGCGGGCGTGAGCATGCGAGAACGCACGCCGCTCCCCTCTCGGACTCCGCGAGCGCGGTCGATCCGTCCGCGAGCCAGCGGCGAGCCGACGAGCGAAGCGAGGCGACTCAGGGGTGGGGCCCCGTTCGGATTCACTCCGAACGGCGCGGGGGCTGGAACAACCCGACGTGGTTCCCCGACGGCATGCTCCGCGCCCCGGTCTCCACGCTCGCCATCCATCTCTCCGCGAGCCGGGGCGAGCGACACGGCGAGGCGACCGGCTTTCCACGCTTCGTCAAGGTCGTCTTTTGGCTTCGGTGTCCAAGCTTTCCGGCGAGTTGGTCGAGGTCGTGCCGTCGCGGAGCACGGATCAAGACGTCGAGCAGCCGATCGGCGATGCCGCGCAGGGCGCGTTCGTGCTCGTGGCCGGCCGCGGCTGCGTAGTGCATGCGGCCTCGCTCATCGTTGTTGATGTAATGGCGACCAGTGCGGACCGCGTCGCGAAGCCGGCGTTGCACGCGCGTCGCATGAGGATGCGACCCTTCGCTTGCCGGTCTTTCTCGGACGGTGCTGCGCCGCAGGTGCGCAAGGTGCCGACGTCGCGCTCCTCAATGGACCGCGGCTCGTGCGTCGCCGTCACGATGCGCCCGGCGCCGGGAAACGACTGGACGATCGCGACGTCAGACGGAGAGGGCAGCGGTCGCCGGACGGCTCGCCCGTTCGCCGGCGGAGGCGAGCCGCCGCAGCGTCGTCGGGCGCTCCGCCCGATGGCTCGTCCAGGTCGTCCACACCTGATCGATTGATGGCGACACTCGCGCAGTTGCTGCTCAACGAGCTGTAACCGCGGCAGCATCCGACGTGCGAGCTCGCCCTCGACCGCACCGGTGCAACGGTCAGCGCCGGCTCTCGCAGCCGAGCTACGACCTGATCGGCGGCGATCCGACGGATCCGACGCGCTTTCATCACGGCCACCGTTCGGCGCAGCCGCTGCGCGTCCGCGGCTTCGGTGCACGCGCCAGCAGGTCCCAGATCAGGGCCGTCGACCGCCGAGCTGAGCTTCAAGACCTGCGGGTAGTAGCGATGCAGCTGCTCCCAGAGCTGATTGCTGAGCCGACCGAGCTCGTCGGACGTCGTGAGCGGGTCCCCCGCAGCGCCGTTCGGGTCCAGCTGGACCCGAGCGACAGCGACTCGTCGTGCGCAACCCATCTGCACCGACGAATGCATCAAGCGTCGTCCTTCGCGCCACCGACCGAGGACGATCCGAAAACGGTCGATCTGCTTCGGTTGATCGCGAAGACGCGAGCCGTGTGCCAGCAGCGTCTCCGATCGCGCCGCGTGCTCGATCGCCACCGCCACCTGGTCGAGATGACCGCCGGTGGCCGCGGTCAACCTCGACAATCTCGCGAGTCCCTTGGCGAGTGCTCGACCCGGACCTCGGCGACACGGCGCCGACTAGCGTCGATGACGCACACCGATGATGCTCGCTACCCCAGTCGATCCCGCCCACCACGACCATCCCCCGGTGCTCCGCCTCCTCCGTTGGAGGGTTCACCGCGACCCTGCCTGGCCGTCGCCCCTGTCGGGCTCGAAGCGCGACTTTCCACTGGACGTGAAACCACGGGCCTCCGGCTGGGGCACACGTCCCGAGTAGGCCGAGGCGCGGGGTGGGCCAGCGCTCCCAGCCAGGCGGACCGGGTAAACCTTGTTGAGGACAAGCGTGGTGGGGCCCCGTTCGGATTCTCCGAACGGCGCGGGGTGGAACAGCCCGACGTGTTCCCGACGGCATGCTCCGCGCGGTCTCCACGCTCGCCATCCATCTCTCCGCGAGCCGGGCAGGCGAGCCGACGAGCGAAGCGAGGCGACTCGGGGGTGGGGCCCCGTTCGGTTCACTCCGAACGGGGCGGGGAGCTGGAACAGCCCGACGTGGTTCCCCGACGGCATGCTCCGCGCCCCGGTCTCCACGCTCGCCATCCATCTCTCCGCGAGCCGGCAGGCGAGCCGACGAGCGAAGCGAGGCGACTCGGGGGTGGGGCCCCGTTCGGATTCACTCCGAACGGGGCGGGGGGCTGGAACAGCCCCCCGCAAATCAATTGATCAGCACCCGCTGATACTCACGCAGCGACTCGAGCACCTCGCCGGCACCGTAGACGACCGCCTTGAGCGGGTCCTTGGCGCGGAAGATGCGCAGGTCGGTCTCCTGGTGCAGTCGCGGGCCGAGGCCGCGAATCATCGAGCCGCCGCCGGCGAGCACGATGCCCTGGTCGAGGATGTCGCTCGCCAGCTCGGGCGGCGTCTGATCGAGGGCGTTGCGGATCGATTTCACGATGTGCTCGATCGGCTCGCGCAACGCCTCGCGGACCATCTCGTCGGTGAGCGTCACGGTGGCCGGAACGCCGCGCACCAGGTCGCGTCCGCGCACCGTGATCTCCTCGGGCTCCTTGAGCGCCACGGCGGAGCCGATCTCGAGCTTCACCCGCTCGCTCTCGTAGAGCCCGATCAGCACCTGAAAGCGTTCGCGCACGTAAGCCTGGATCGCTTCGTCCATCTCGTCGCCAGCCACGCGCATCGAGGTGCTGTAGGCGGTCGCGAGCATGCTGATGACCGCGATCTCGGTGGTCCCGCCGCCGATGTCGACGATCATGTTTCCCTTCGCCTCGTGCACCGGCAGCTTGGCGCCCAGCGCCGCGGCCATCGGCTCTTCCATCAGGTGGACCTTCTTGGCGCCCGCCTGCAGCGCCGCATCGACCACCGCCTTCTTCTCGACCTGGGTGATGCCGGACGGCACCGCGACCAGCATGATGGGCTTGAAGAGCGGGCTGCGCTTCACCGCCATGCTCAGGAAGTGGCGGATCATCTGATTCGCGATGTCGAAGTCGGCGATCACGCCGTCCTTGAGCGGCCGGATCGCGCGGAGCCGCTCCGGGGTGCGCCCGTACATCGCCTTCGCCTCGCGGCCGATGGCCAGGATGCCCTGACCGTTCTGCGGCACCACCACCACGCTCGGCTCGTCGAGCACCACGCCCTTGCCACGCACCCAGATCAGGGTGTTCGCGGTGCCCAGATCGATGGCGACGTCGCCCGATCCCAGCCAGTCGTTGATCCGGCGGATCATCCCCACACGCTCCCCTGTCTCGCCGTCGAGTTCATGCCTGCGCCGCCAGCGCGCGTTCGCGCGCGTGCTCCAGACGATCGAGCGCCCGCCGCAGCAGGCCCTCGGGATCGCGCGCATCGACCTCGGAGCGCGCCGATACCACCCGCACTGGAAGCGTGCTGGTCGTGTCGCCCACCTCGAACACCTTGTCCGCCAGCGCGCGCTCCACGAGCTGGCGGGTCCGATCCTCGGCGCGGCTCGATTCCACCTGACACGCCACCGCCCACGTGCCCGAGCCGATCTGCGTGATCCAGGGCGCGGGGACCAGCACCCGCGCGATCACACCCAACGCCTCGTCGATCATCCGATCCACCGCCGCATGGCCGTGCTGGCGGTTGCGCCGTGTGAGTCCCTCGGGGTCCACCACCAGGATCTCGACCGGATCGCGCTGCTTGAGCCACCGCGAGACTTCGTCGAGGAAGCGACCGTAGCGCACCACCGCCTCGGGCGCCCCCCCCACTCTCGCCACCAGCCGCGAGCGGCTCTCGGCGTTGGCGAGCGCCAGCGCCGAGGCGTCGGCAACCACGCCGAGCACGTCCGTCATCTGGCGCGGATAGGCGACCGGCTCGGTGCTGGTGAACGCCAGCACGCCGAGCGAGCGACCCGCCGCGCGCAGCGGCACGCCCAGGAACGACTGCATCGGGATCCGCGGCTCGCCGGGATACGCCAACACGGTGCGCTTGGGCCGCTCGTCGAGCCCCGAGAGATAGATCATGGTTCCCTTGCGATCCACCCAGCCGATCAGGCTCGTGCTCGGTGCGATCTCGGCGCCGAGCAAGCGCAGATGCTCGGGGCCGTGCGCGCGCGCCACCCACAGCGGGCCGCCGGCGCGTTCGGAAACCGCGACCAGGAGCCCGGTCCGCGGCACGATCGTCGTGGGCATCGTGGCGATCCGATCGAGCACCAGCTCGGGGTCCTCGAGCCCGGCGATGTCGCGACACAGCTCGCGCGCCGCCTCCAAGCTGGGCGAGCCGCCCAGCATCTGCCGGATCTGGCGCTGCCGCTCGAGTCGGCGAGCGATCTCCTCGGCGAAGCCCACCAGGATGGAATCGGTGCGCGGCGAGAACTGGTACGTCCGCTTCGAATCGACCGCCAGCACGCCCACCCCCGACCCGAGACGCACCGGCACGCCCAGGAACGCCTTGAGGTCCTCGGGAGCACCGTAGAGCAGGAGTGAGCGGGCGTCATAGCGGAACTTGGCGACGTGGATCGGGCGATCGTTCTCCGCCACCAAGCCGATCAAGCCCTGGCCGGGGCTCACTACGCAGTTCTCGACGACGTGCTCGCTCAGGCTGGCGTGGCTCGCGAGCTTCAGGAGCCCGTCCTCTTCCGGCAGGAAGAGCGCTGCGGTGAATGCGTCCGTGACGTTCCAGACGAGTCGAACGAGCCCGTCGAGGTCCGGCGCGAGATCCATGAGCGCGGCCACGGGGGTAGCATGCGTGTGAGCGCAACGCAAGCAAACTCGCGCGCTCGCGCGCGAGGCGACGTTCAGGCAACCAGATCCTGCACCGCCTTCACCAGCTGGTTGAGGTTCCGCACCTCGCGGACCTGATCGCAGTAGGGCTGGTACTCGTTCATGACGCTGTCGCCGAAGCCCCAGGTGAGGCGGTTCTCGGGGTTGAGCCAGATCACCTGACGCGCCTTCTCCTGGATGGCCGCGAGCGCGCTCACCTTGGGGTCGTGGTAGTTGCTGCGCGCGTCGCCCAGGATGATGACGGTGGTGCGGTGGGTGATCTCGCGCAGATGGCGGGCCCGGAAGGTGTCGAACACGTGCCCGAAATCGGAGTTGTTGTAGTAGTCGATCTGATCCGAGGTGAGGATCTTGCCGATCGCCTCGCGGATGTCGCACTCGCTGAACCAGTCGGTGACCTCGGTCAGCTCGCGCACGTACGCGAAGCTGCGCACCCGGGCGAAGAGGTCCTGGATCGAGTACATGAACTGCAGCATGAAGTGCGCGATGTAGCGAACCGAGCCCGAGACATCGCAGAGGTTCACGATCTCGGGCCGCTCCACCCGCCGGCGGCGGAACACCAGCTCGATGGGGACGCCGCCGTACTGGAGATTGCGGCGAAACGTGCGCTGCGCGTCCAGGCTGCCGCGACGCGCCCGGCGCCGGCGCATCGAGAGCACCGTGCGCAGCCGCCGCGCCAGCTCCGAGACCACCTCGTTCATGTCGCGGATCTCGCGCTCGGAGAGGCTGAAGAAGCTGCGCTCCGCCAGGTCCTCCCGTCCCGCTTGCGGCCGCGCCACGGTGTTTTGCTCGAGGCGCCGCTCCACGTGCTCGCGGGCCACGTCGCGGACACCACGCCGGAACGACTCGAGCAGCTGCTCCAGCCCTTCCACGTCCTCGGGCGAGAAGCCCGCGCGGGCCAGGGCGCTGCCCAAGCCGCGCAGCGCCGGGTCCGACGGATCGAGCCCCATGCGCTCGAGCAAGCGCCGCGTGAAGTAGCCCACCTGCAGCCGGTTGCCGATGCGATCGAGCGCCACTTCCTCGCCGAGCCCGCGCAGCCGCATCTCCAGGTTCGCGGGGTCGGCGAGATCCGAGATGCGGTCGACGAGCTCGCCCAGCCCGTCCACGTCACGAAGGCCGCTCAGCCGCTCGGCGAGCGCCCGGCGATCTTCGGTCCACGCCGTCGCGGACGCGGGCGAGAAGAAGAGATCGAAGAGCCGGTCGAAGGTCGGCTGATCGCCGCGGTTCTTGATCACCAGCGCGCGCAGCGAGGTCCGCACGGCCTCGCGATCGGCGAGGTCGCCGAGCAGCGCCAGACCGCCGATGGCGTCCAGGCTCTCGGAGGTCGACACCCGCACCCCGGCGCGCCTGAGCGAGCCGATGAACTCGACCAAGCGGGCTTCCATCAGGCACTCCGACCGTGGCAACGCGAGACGATCACGCGCGAGCCGCGCCGCGCTAGGGCGCGCTCTCGGCGGCGGACGGCAGCCGCGCCACCAATCGCGGAATCTGGTCCTTCGCCTTCTTCACGTCGCCTTCGTGCTTGAGCACCAGGCCCAGCGTCTCGCGCACGATCGAGTCGTCGAGGACACCCACGTTGAGCAGCGCCAGCGCCCGCGCCCAGTCGAGCACCTCGCTCACGCTCGGCACCTTCTTGAGATCGATCTCGCGCAAGCCGTGGACGAAGCGCACCACCTGACGCGCGAGCGTGGGGCCCGCCTCGGGCACCTTCATGCGCACGATCTCGGCCTCCAGCGCCTCGTCCGGAAAGTCGAGATAGAGATGGATGCAGCGGCGCTTGAGGGCGTCGGATAGCTCGCGGGTGTTGTTGCTGGTGAGGATGACGAGCGGGCGCTCCTTGGCGCGGAAGGTGCCGATCTCGGGCACGCTCACCTGGAAGTCGCTCAGGAACTCGAGGAGGAACGCCTCGAACTCGGGATCGGCCTTGTCCACCTCGTCGATGAGCAGAACCGAGACGCCCTCCGAGCGGATCACCCGCAAGAGCGGCCGCGAGAGCAGGAAGCGTTCCGAGAAGAACACGTCCTCCTGCGTGGTGAGCCGCTCCACCGACTCCTGGAGGCCGCTCGCGCCCTCCAGCACCTCGCCGATCTTGTCCTTCAAGATCTGCGTGTAGAGCAGCTGCTTCGCGTATTCCCACTCGTAGAGCGCCTTGGCCTCGTCGAGGCCCTCGTAGCACTGCAAGCGCGTCAGCTCGACACCCACGGCGCGCGCCAAGGTCTGCCCGAGGTCCGTCTTCCCCACTCCCGCCGGCCCCTCCACCAGGATCGGCCGGCGCAGCTTGGACGCCAGAAACAGCACCGTCGCGACGTTCCGCGAGCACAAGTACTGGTGCGCGCGGAACCGCGCCTCCACCTCGTCGATCGACTCGAACATGCCCGCTCTCTTCCCGCGCCCCGTTCCCGCGCGCGAGCGAGCGAGTCTAACAGGGCGTCGTTTCGGGGGGCTCGGTCTCGGGTCGCGCGGCTCGAGACCGCGGCGTGGGGCGGATGGGCGCGGGAGCGCCAGGGGCGTGCTCAGTCGGACGCGAAGCCGATCGAGAGGCCGACCTTGAGCTCCTCGGGCAACGAGTAGGCGTTGATGTCGCTCGAGCCGAACGAGAACTGGCCGCCGAGATCGATTCGGAGCGGGCCGAGGATCGTGCCGACGCCCGCGGAGAGCTCGGGACCGAGGTCGCTCTCGGCGAAGTTGTCGAGGATGCCGAGGCGCAGCGCGAGCACGTCGAGCGGCAGCCACTCGACACCCGCCGAGATGCACTGCACGTCGTAGCCGCGCTTCAAGAGATCGTCGAGGAGCGCGCCGTGGCGCAGCAGGTCGAGGTCCACGGCGAGCGTCACGTTCGGTGCCGGGTGGAGCGCGAACCCGAGACGCACGTCCGGCTCGAGCGCCAGGCTGCCGCCGAGCTTCGCCACGGGCCCCTCCGGCCCCAGATCGAAGCTCGGCCGCGTGAGGTTCCGCCCCAGGAGCCCCACCTGCCACCACGCATCGTGGACCAGCACGCCGACGTCGAGGCCGAAGGCGCTCGAACCCTGGAAATGATCGAAGACCGAGCCGAAATAATCGTTCGGATCGACCTGGTTGATCGCCGTGCGCTCGACCAACGTCTGGCCGTAGAGGTACTTGGCGGCCGCACCCACCGACAGCCAATCGGTCGGCGCGTAGCCGTACGCGATCGGCACCTCGTGGAGGATCAAGCCCTCGTACACCAGCTCCACCGGCAGGTTCGCGGGATCGATCGTGGCGGGATCGATCTGCTCGACCGGCAACGTCGGCCGCGGGATGCCGGAGATCTCGGCGTCCACTCGGTAGCCGAACGCGAGCGCACCGAAGCGCGCCTGAACGCTCGCGTTGCCGAGCGCGGCGGCTGCCCACTTCTCGCGGACCAGCCCATCGACGAGCCGAAGCGCCTGCTCGTACGTGGGCAAGCTCCCCGAGCTGCCGATCGACACCAGCTCCTCGACGGCGCGCCCCACGTCGTTGAACGCCTGCTCGCCGCCAAGCGCCGCGAGCCCGACCGAGAACGGCGCGGGCCTCCGCGACGACGACGCGCCGACCTCGGCACCCGTTCCGTCGCCGCCCAGCACGCCGAGCACGCCGGGATTCCAGAACAGCGCGCTCTCGTCGGCAACGGCGGCGACCGACGCGCCGCCCATGCCCACCGCGCGGGCGCCGACCAGCGGCAGCTCCTGCGCCGCTGCACCACCGGGCAGCGCGCTCAGCGCCGCCGCCACGACCCACCTCAACGCGATCCGACTTCGATTCACGAGTTCCTCCGGAAGCGTCGCCGACGCAGGTTCCGCGCGCCTCGCGCGAAGTCGATCGCGAAGCCCCGTGGGGCGGTGCGCCGCGAACCGGTCAGCCGTGCTTGCCGAGCGCGTCGCGGCCCAGCACCACCACGCGATTGCGTCCCACCTTGGCCTGGTACATCGCGGTGTCGGCGAGGCCCAGCAACACGTCTCGATCGTCGCCCGAATCGCGGCTCGAGGCGCAACCGATCGACGAGGTGAGGAACGCGAGATCGTAGCCCTCGTCCTTCAGGAACTCGGCGGCCTCGATCTTGCGCCGGATCTTCTCGGCGATCGCGACACCCTCGTCCACGGTGCAGCCCGGGATCACCAGGATGAACTCGTCACCGCCGTAGCGGGCGATGAAGTCGTGCTGGCGCGTGTTCTCGCGCAACAGCCGCGCCACCGCGATCAGCGTGCGCGAGCCGACCTGGTGCCCGTAGCGATCGTTCACCTGCTTGAAGTGGTCGAGATCGATGAAGAGCACGCAGAACTCGTCGCCCGTGACGCGCGAGGCGTTGAGCTCCTTGGCGAGCTGCTCGTGGAGCGAGCGACTGTTGTAGAGACCCGTGAGCGGATCGCGCGCCGCCGCCGAGGCGTGCGAGATCGACTGCGTGATGAGCTGCGCCAGCACGTTCAGGAGCTCAAGGTCGCGCTCGGTGTAGGCCGCGTCGCCACCCCGCTCGCCGAGGCGATTGAGGAGCTGGATGACGCCGAAGCGCCGGTCGCCGACCTCGAGGGGAGTGCACAGCACCGAGCGCGTCGTGAACTTGGCTTCGGTCTCGATGCGCCGGTAGAAGCGCGCGTCCGCCTGCACGTCGTTCGCGAGCAGCGGCCCGTTCTCGAACGAGTAACCCGCGAAGCCGCGGCTGCGCGGCACGGCCTTGGACTCGACCGACGGCGCCGAGGCGCCGTAGCTCACCGCGATCACCAGCTCGTCGCGACGTGGGCGAAACAGATAGACGGATCCGGCCTCGGACGGAACCAGCCGATTGGCCTTCGCGAGCGCGTCCTGCAGCGACGCCTTGAGATCGGGAACGGCGTTCGGGAACGGTATCTCTTCCTCGATGTTCTGGAAGAGCTCGGCGAGCTCCGGATCCGTTCCTCCGCGGCTCACGGGACGATCGGCAGCGCTCATCGGGACGGATCCCCCGGCGTTGCGGTCAGAGATCCCAGCCTCCGTCCGGAAAATCGAGCATCCACTGACCGTCCTTCACCACCCACGTCTGCTCGATGAGGCGCGTGCTGTACACGTTCGACGGCAGCCGGGTGTAGCTGATCCGCACCTGGGCTCGGCCCTCGGTGCGCAGCCCGGCCTTGGCGTCGGACTCGTCGATGCTCACGTCCTCCACCGAGAAATCGCTGATGTCGAGCGTGGTCTCGATGGACTGCGTGAACTTGAGGAAGGCGCGCTCGCGGCCTGGCGCGACGAAGAGCTTCGCCTTCGCGAACTGCTTCCAGCGCATGAACTTCGTGAACGCCTCCACCGATCGGCCGAGCTCTTCCGGACCGGGGTCGGTCCAGTGGCTCAAGGTGGAGCAGCCCGGCGCGGCGAGCGTGACGGACAGAGCGAGGAACGAGAGCAGCAGAGTGCGGCGCAGCACGTTGGCGACCTCCGGCGCACGTCTTACCCCGCGCGCCCGACCCCTGCAACCGAACGCGGTCAGAACACGATGGCGAGCTGCGGCCTCAGCATGAAGATGTTCGACGCCGTGGGGCCGAACGCGTCGCCCGACAGCAGGTAGCCCGCCTTCAGCTCGGCGCGCAGGTTCTCGCCGAACTTGCGATCGAGCCCGAAGTCGATCTCGACGCCCAGGTCCTTCTTCCGGCCATCCGAGACCACCGTGACCGGCGTGTTGGGATCGCCGTCGTCGGCGCCCTCGATGTGGTAGGTCTCGACGCCGCGGTTGAGCTGGCCCCAGATCACCGCGGCCCACAGCCGCGTCGAGTCGTCGAGGTTCCACTCGCCCGTGCCCTTCACGTACGTCGTGTTGTGGACGTCGGGCAGCAGGTTCACCGGCTCGATCGGTCCGGCTTCCTCGTACAGGATCACCGCCACGTCGTACTCGGTGTCGAAGGGATAGCTGCCCGCCTTGGTGCCGGTGATCGCCGCGCCCAGCGCGTCGTCCACCTGCGCCTCGAGCGCGGCCTTCGCCTCGGGGCCCTTGGCGTTCACCGGGCCGACGAAGTCGATGAGGACGTTGTTGTCGTCCCCGCCGCTCGAGTAGCCCCACTCACCGGTGAGCCGGAAGGGGCCGTTCTCCACACCGCCACGCACCACACCGCCGCCCAACCAGACTTCGAGCGACTCGTTGCGCGCCACGTCGAAACCCGCCGACGCGCCGTCGGCGGCGATGGTCTGCGCCACCTTGGGCGACAGGCCGTTTTCCTCGAGACCCTGGGCCACCAGCGTCGCGAGCAGTCCGATGTCGGTGCCGTTCTGGGCGATCGTCGCGCCCAGCGAGCCGAGCTCGCCCACCAACCCCTCGGTGATCGAATCGACGAAGTCCTGGCGCTTGTTCTTGCCGACCAGACCGCTGCGCTTGCTGGAGCCGAACGCGATCACGCCTTCGCCCTCGACGAAGATCCACGTCTGGTCGCCGATCGAGCGCTTCAGGTGGAAATAGCCCTCCTGAAGCCCCACGGTCGCCGACGAGCCGGACTTCGTCACCAGCACGCTGTAGCTGCCGAGCTCGGTGTTGCCGGTGACGCGCGGCGAGATCGAGCCGTCGGTGTAGAGGTTGGCGAGGATGAAGTCGTTGACGTCGTCGCCCTGATCGAAGACGTCGAGCTCGATGGTGCGGTCGTACGCGAGCGCCACGATGTAGTGCTCGTCGTGCCAGCCGAGCGGCACGCCGAGGTCGGTCAGGAAGAGCGCGCGGTCGACGGTGTCGCCGGTCTCCGGACCGTTTCCGTCCGGGCCCCACTCGAGCGTGCCGCCGCCGTTGGCGAGGATGCCGAGGCCGAAGCTCGACGGTTGGCGCCCGATGCGCAGCAGCCCGACGGGAGTGCGGATCTCGCCGTAGAGATGGTTGATCTCGACGTCGTTGACCGGCTCCAGCGTGCGATCGAAGTTCGAGGTGCCTTTGGCCAAGCCGGTGAGGATCGACGGCTCGTTGTCGTTGTTGCCCCAGATCACGTCGTCGAGGATGTCGACGCGCGCCTTGATCTTGATCTCGTCCGTGACCGAAAGCGTCGGATAGAGAGCGAAGCGGTAGTCGAGGAACTCGGTGTTCAGGTTGTTGCCGGTCGCCGGGTTGAGGGGCGATCCGTCGGCGAAGAAGTACCGGGCCCGCCACCACCCGTTGGTGTCGAAGTCGAGCGCGTGCGCCGCGGGCGCGACGCCGAGACCTCCAACCAGTGCGACGAGTCCCGTCCACACCAGCCATGCCCGACCGCCCGAGCGCGTCATCTCGCCTCCCCGTGACCTCGACAGCGCAGCACCGCGAAACGCGGCCTCACAGTAGACGAGCGTCGAGCGTCGCGTCAACGCAGAATCGTTGAGAAAACAGCCTCGATCGCGATCCGCCGGCGGGGTCACGACGAGCTGCGCCGGGGCCGCCGGCCGAGGAAGTTGTGGCGTCGCGCGAGGCGACTTTGTTACAGTCGAGCCACGCTCACATCACGCCGAGATGGCGTAGGAGTTCCACATGCGGCTCGTTTCCCGGCTCGCCATCACCCTGCGCTCGTCCCGCGCGTGGGTCCTCTCCGCCCTCGTGGCGCTCGTCGGCTCGGCGATCGCCGCCGACCGCGCCCAGGCGCTCAGCCAAGTCGGCCCCTGGATCGATGCGGTCTCGCCCACCGGCGCCACGATCTCGTTCACGGCCAACGCCACCAGCGCCACCGTCGATTACGGCCACACCACCAGCTACGAGCTCGGCTCCCAGAGCGGAAGCCCGGTGAGCGTCCAGAACCCGCTCAACCAGTTCACCAACGCGTTCGGCAACAAGTTCGAGATCCCGCTCAGCGGGCTCGCGGCCGCTTCGCACTACGAATACCGCGTGCGGATCGGCGCGAGCACGTTCGGCTCGGGCAGCTTCGACACCGCCAAGGTCGGCCCCTCGAGCTTCACGTTCGTGGCGCTCGGCGACACCCGCGAGGGTGCCAACATCGACCACCAGCGCGTCCGCGATTGCGTGATCAGCGACAGCTCGTCCTACGGCCCGTACAGCTTCCTGCTCAACACCGGTGACCTCCAGAACTCCAACAACGCGACCACCTGGCAGAACTTCTTCGAGATCGAGTCCGTGAACGCGACCAGCCCGGTCGGCAAGGGCGCCATCTACCTGAACGTCATCCCGTTCTTCCCGGCCCGCGGCAATCACGACTTCACGCAGATTTGGTACAACAACTTCTTCGCCCCGCCGACCTTCAACTCCGGGAACGAGGACTACTACTCGTTCGATTACGGCTCGATGCACGTGGTCTCGCTCAACGCGAACGTGGCCGCCGGCGCGACCGATCCCCAGACCCAGTTCCTCGAAGCCGACCTCTTGGCCCAGAAGAACGCGGGCTACCCCGGCCCCATCGTGGTGTTCTTCCACCAGGCGGGCGTGTCCAGCGCCAACCACGGCAACACCTCGTCGGTGAAGAACAACTGGTTCCCGATCTTCCAGGAATACGGTGTCGACCTGGTGTTCCAGGGCCACGATCACGTCTACGAGCGCTTCGCGACCATCAACGGCGTCAACTACGTCACGACCGGCGGCGCGGGCGCGGACCTCTACGACATCACCCCCTCGCCCTGGACCGTCGTGGGCCTCAAGACCCACAACTACACGCTGGTGGACGTGAACGGCCAGAACCTGACGGTGACCGCGAAGAACGACTCGTGCTCGGTGATCGACTCGTTCACGGTGAACGCCGCGTCCAACAACGGCGTCTACCACCGCACCGATCCCTTCCCCGCCGACGCGGGTAGCGGCAGCGGCTGCAACGTCGCGGGCGGATCGGCGGCGGGCTCGCTCGATTTCGTCTGGGCGTTGGCGCCGCTCGCGCTGCTCGTGCGGCGCCGCTCGCGATCCTGAGCGTTCGGCCCGCGCGCCGGCGCGTGGCCGTCGCGCTGCTCGTCGCGATCTGGACGTGCAGCGCGACGCTCGCGCGCGCCGACGGACCGTCGTGCCCGGAAGGTGTCGAGGCGGATGCCGCGGCGCGCTTCGACGAGGCGGCGAACGGCTATCTCGCTTGCGCCGCGCGTGCCACGAGCCCAGGTGAGACCGCCTGGGCGCTGAGCCGCGCCGCGCGGGTGCTCGCCACCAAGCTCTTTCGGTTCGACGAGGCGCTCGCGCTGCTCACCCGCCTCGAACGCGAGTTCCCCACCGATCCGCGCGCGATCGCCGCGCAAGGGCTCGCCGCCGAGCTTCGCGACGGACGCCGCGGCGGCGACGAGCCGCTCAGGCTCTACTATTCGTTGCGCGAGCGGCCCGACCTGGTGCCCGCCGCGAGCCGGATCGCGACCCTTCGGCGCTTGACCAACGAGTACCCGGACTTCTTCGCCAGCGACTGGGTGCTGCGCACGCTCGCCGTCGAGCTGCGCGGCGGCGGCGACGTCGCGGGCGCGCTCGCGGTGCTCGCGACGATGCGCGAGCGATTCGCGGGCACTCCCTCGGCGGCCATCGCGGCGCTCGAGACAGCCGCGACCTACTTCGCTGCCGGCCGCTTCACCGAGGCCGCAGCGTGGTATCGGCGCCTGCCGGAGTTCGGCGGCTCGCAGACGCTCGGCGAGCAGAACGCGCGGCGCGCGCTCGCGCACCGCGCTCGACAGCGCGTCGCATGGCTGGCGGGCGCCATCCTGGCGAGCTTCGCGGCCTGGTTCGCGTTCGCGACCCGCTGGCAACGCCTCGATCGCGCCACGGCGCGTGACGCGCTTCGCGAGGCGTTCGCGATGGCGCCCGCATGGCTGTTGCTGGTGGTCGTGTCGTTCCGAACCAACCCGGGAATCCACCGTCCGATCTGGTGGATCGCGGGCTCCACCACGCTGCTGCTCACGCTCTCGAACCTCGCGTTGCTGACGCGGCGCCCGCGCCGCGGCGCCCGCTGGCTGCACGCGGTCTTGACCGTGTGCAGCGCGATCGCCATCGTTTACGTCTCCCTCTACGCCTACGACCTCGTGTTCACCCTCGAAGAGACGCTCGGCATCGGATCGGCTGCGGGATGAGCGCCGCGCCCGGATCGAGCCGCCTGCTTCGGAACACGGTGCTGCTCTTCGGCACCCGCGTCGCGATCCTGCTCTTGGCGTTCGTGCTGAACGTCGCGATCGCGCGCGCGCTCAAGCCCGAGGGCCTCGGCAGCTACGGGCTGATGGTCGTGCTCGCCTACGTGTTCCAGACGTCCTCCGCCTTGGGGCTGACCTACGTGCTCCCGCGCGAGCTCGGCAGGCGCCCGCACGAGGCCAAGCTGGTGTTCGACGCGGCGCTCGCGATCGCGCTGCCGGCGGCGGCGGTGTTCGCGGCGCTCCTCGCCTCGACCTCGCGAGCGCTCGGCTACGACGCGGAGCTCGTCCGGGCGCTCGATCTGGTGGGTCTCTCGCTGCTGCCGGGGGCGCTCTCGCAGCTCGGCGAGGGGCTCTTCGTGGCGCGCGGCGAGGGCGAGGCGTGCGTGGTGGTCACGACCCTCGAGAACGTGTTCCGCTGTGTCGTGAGCCTGATCGCGCTGGGCTTCGGCGGCGGGCTGGTGGCGCTGGCGTGGACGTACCTGCTGTCGCGCGTGCTCGGGTTCGCGACCACGATCTGGCTGATGCGCGGGCGGTTACCGCGGGTCGACGAGCGCGCGCTGCCCGCGGCGATCGCGGCGCTGGCGCGCGGGCTGCCGACCTTCGCCGCGCTCTACGTGCTGGTGGCACTCTTCTTCAAGGGCGACATGATCCTGCTCTCGATCCTTCGACCGCGCGAGGAGGTCGGGATCTACACCGCCGGTTATCGGCTCTTCGACGTCGCGTGCCTCGTCCCGTCCACCGCGGCGTCGGTGGTCTACCCGGTGCTGTCACGGATGCGCCATGTGCAGGCCGGCAGCGAGGCGCGCCTCACCAACGACTCGCTGGGAGCGCTCTTGGTCGCGGTGCTGCCGATCGTGCTCGTCATGAGCTTCGGTGCACCGGGAATCGTCTCGATCCTCTACGGCGCGCCCTTCGCGGCCACGGTGCCGGTGCTCGCCATCCTGTCGTGGGCGCTCGTGCCGTACGCGGCGGACACGCTGCTCGGGCACGCGATGCTCGCTGCCGACCGGCAGCGCGACGACGTGAAATTGGTGGGCGCGGGCGTGCTGGCGAACATCGCGGTGAATCTGGTGCTGATCCCGCTCTGGGGCCCGACCGGCGCCGCGATCGCGTCGGTGATCTCGGGTGCGGTGCTGGCTGGTCTTCACGTCCGCTACGTCGCGCGACGTCTCTATCCGGTGCGAACCCATCCCGACGCGTTTCGGGCGTTGCCAGCAGCGCTCGCGAGCGCGCTCTTCCTGTGGTGGGCGCGCGCTCACCACCCCGTCTGGACGCTACCGACGGCGGTGCTGCTCTTTCTCGCCGGCGCGCGGCTCGCGGGCGCCATCCGCCCGGGATTCGTGCGCACCCTGCTCGCTCGCTGAGCGACGCCGGCGGCGACGCGGGCGCACGCGAGGCGCTCCGAGCCGAGCGCGCGCGGCGCGGAGTGCTTCCGTATACTGAGGAACGTCGCGGGAGATGCCGTGCAGCACTCGAGCCGATCGAATCATCGCGCGCTTCGTCGCCTCGCCCCGCTGGTGTGGCTCGCCCTCGCCGTGCCGCTGAGCGGCGCGGTCCAGTGCACGTACCGCGGCCTGCCGAATCCCGCTCAGCCGTTCGACACCTACCTGGATCGGCTCGCGGCCTTCCTCGAATCCGACGTCGGAACGGGCACGATCCTCGAAGAGAACGGTCAGCCGATCCCACCTTATTTCTATTCGTTCGCGATCTGCGACGAGACGATTCTCCCCTATTGCAGCGGCGCGGATCAGCTCTTCGTCGCTTCGTATCCAGCGTTCACGGGCGCGATGGCGATCCGCGCGTTCCTCGCCTACTACGCGTACGCCGGTGACGCGGGGGCGCGCGACCGCGCGATCCAGTTCGCCGACTGGGTGCTCGCTCACCGCACCCCGAGCGGAGACGTCTACGGCGACTTCCCGTACTCCACCACCGCCAACGGCGTCTTCGGCGCGCTCGATCCCGACGTCTTCCCCGACGGCCCCTCGATCGAGCTCGACAAGGCGGCGATGTTCGCCGACGCACTGCTCACGCTCTACGAGTCCACGGACACCACGAGCTATCGGAGCGCCGCCACCACCATCGCCGCGACGCTCGCCCAGCACCAGCGCGGCGACGGTTCTCTCCCATTCAAGGTGATTCCCTCGACCGGCGCGGTCTACGTCGACTACACGAGCAACCAGATCGCCTTCTACCGGCTGTTCCGGCACCTCGCGGCGCTGGACGGCGACGCCGGTTACGACGCCGCCGCGGACGCGAGCTGGCAATGGATCCTCACGCACCCGGTGGTCACCAACGACTGGCACGGCTTCTACGAGGACGTCGACGATCCGGCGAGCAAGATCAACTTCGACGCCCTCGAGGTGGTACGCGAGCTGGTGGCGCGCGCCGGCGAGGACGCGAGCTACCTCACTCTCGCCGACCACGTCTTCGACTGGATCGAGACCACGTTCCTGATCACCTCGGGGGCCTACGTTCCACTCATCCCGTCGATCGGCGAGCAGACCGGCTTCGTCCTCGACGGCCAGCAAGCGGGCACGTGCTCGTCGACGATCCAGTGGGCCTTGGCCGGCTTCGATCTCGGCACGGCCACCGACGATGCCTTCCGCATCCGCCACGCGGCGGAAGCCGCCAACGTCGTGAACTCGGCCCAGCAGAGCGACGGCCGCTCGTTCACCGTGATCCGCGACGCCAACGGCGGCGCTCGTGTGTATCCGATCTCCTGGTACGAGCAGGAGTTCATCCCGCTCGAGATGACGCTCGGATGGCTCGCACGGCGGCCGGATCTGGCACCCACCGACGAGAACCACCTGCTCGCGTCGGCGAGCGCCGTCACCGGCATCGGGTACGCGCCACACGCAGTGACGTACTCCACGCGCGCGGCCGGCACCGACCTGCTCAAGCTGGTGGCCGAGCCGACCGCGATCACGTCGAACGGATTGAACGTGCCGGAAGTGGCCGACCTGGGCGCCGTGAACGAAGGCTACGTGTGGGATACGTCCGCCCAGTTGCTCACGCTGAAACACGCGGGCACGAGCCAAGTGCTCACGTTGCCGTAGCCCGGCTGCCCCGCGCCGGAGCCTACGCAGGAGGAGACCCATGCGTGTACGTTCGCCGTCGCTCGCCTTGGCCTTCCTCCTGATCGCCGTCGCCAGCGCGCGGGCCGGCACGGACGGCCCGCTGGACGGCACCTTCGGCAGCTCGGGCTGGGACATCTGGAATCCATCGTTCACCACGTCCGTGAGCGTGAGGGATCTGGCGGTGCGGCCGGACGGCAAGCTGGCGATCACGGGCCGGGTGTTCGCCGTTGCCAGCCGCGAGGAGCTCTCGTGTGTGCGCAACGCCAACGGCAGCGGCGGCACGTGCGTCAACCGCATGTACGACCTGGGGGGCGACAACAACAACGATGGCGCCGGCGTCGCGGTCCAGTCCGACAATCGCACGATCATCGTCGGTGATGCGGACGGTCCGGCTGCCGATCCGGATTCGGTGCTCACGCTCGTGCGCATGACCTCGGCGAACGGCATCGACGTCACCTTCGACGGCAACACCGGCCCGTTCCACCTGAACGCCGCGACGAACCTCACCGGCCAGGCGGTGACGACCTTCCACGACGAGATCTACTTCGCCGGCTCGATCGAGGTCCCGACCAGCGACAAGTCCGGGAGCGACTTCTACGTCGGCGTCCGCAAGGCCGACGGCACTCCCAAGACGACGTTCAGCGGCGACGGCGTCCAGACCGTGGCCTTCGATCTCGGCGCCAACGGCTCCGACTATGCGGAGGGGATCGCGGTGGATCACCTCGGACGCGTCGTCGTCGCGGGGACGGCCAGCGACGGCACGGACACCCGCTTCGCCGTCGCCCGTCTCACGACCACGGGCGCGCTCGATTCGACCTTCAGCGGCGACGGCAAGAAGACGGTGGTGGTCGATCTCGGTGGCGGCGCCGACGTCGACTTCGGCGGTGTGACCGTCGACCGCTTCGGCCGCGTGATCCTCGCCGGAGTGGCCCGGGCCGCGAGCGGCAACCGCGCGGTGGTGGTTCGGCTCACGTCGAGCGGTGCGCTCGACGCGACGTTCGGAGGCGGCGACGGCATCGTCGACTACGCCTACGGCGCCACCAACGACATCGCCGCCGTCGTGGACGTGCTCACGCTTCCGCCGCCCGAGGACCGCATCGTCATTGCGGGAGACTACGACCCGAGCGGCTCGGACGTGTCGGATGGATTCGTCATGGTCCTGACGCCGGCGGGCGACCTCGACAGCGCCGATTTCAACCACACCGGCAAGCGCAGCTTCGCGCCCACCGGGGATCCCTGGAATCACGCCCAGGGTCTTGCCGTGCAAGCCGGAAAGCTGGTCGTCCTCGGCGGCTACCACGTGACCACGACATCGGCGAACGCGGCGTGGCTGGCGCGTGTGGAGATGTTCCCGATCTTCGGCGACGACTTCGAAGCCGGGCACCTGGCGCTGTGGTCGAACGCCGTTGGCGACTGAGCGAGCGCGTCCGAGCGAATCAATCGATGCGAATGCAGTACGAGCGCGCCGCGCGAGCTGCGTGCGAGCGCGCTAGCTTCGGTATCGGGACCGGCTCCTCACGGGCCTCTCACCTCGCGCGGGCGCGCCCTGCTCACGCGGGCCGGTCGCCGAGGTAGTGGCGGTGCGGATCGAAGAGCCGCACCACGGCGAGCTCGCGCGGATCGGGCTCGGGCGAGCGCTCGAGGTCGACGCTCACGTCGAGATTCCAGCCCACGCGTTCGCGGATCTCGCGGACGTGCTCTTCGGCGGTCGCCAGCTCGGGGCGCGGCACGTAGCTGACGAGCCGAAGCGGCGAGGCGCCCGGCTCTTTCACGAAGGTACCGCGCTCGGTCACCACGGCCCGCACGCGGCTTCCTGGGCTGGTCACGTAGCCCACGCGCTCACGGAAGCGTCCCGGCGCCAGGCTCGCGCACACCACCACGGCGTGGGCCGCGCTCGCGATGTCGTTGCCGCCACCCGAGCCGGTGATGGGCGTGCCATCGCCGAGTCGCGTGGTGTTGAGATGGCCGAACCGATCCACTTCCGCCGCACCGATCGAGCCGATGCACGGCTGGCGCTGGCTGGGCAGCACCAGCGACATCATCGTCCTCACGTCGCTCAGCCAGATGGCGGTGGCGAGGTTCCGCATGCTGAAGACCACCGGATCGAACGGGCGCGGCTCGTAGCCGTAGAGGCCGAGCTCGGCCATCAACGCCACGTGGGCGCCGCGCTCGGCGAGGCGGCGCTGGGCGAGCCACGCGGCCAGGTTGGCGTTGCCGATCCCCGCGAGGATCGAGCCGGCGCGCGCTTCGAGCGCCAAGCGTTCGATCCACCGCGCCGCGTCCACCACCTGGCGCTCGGTGGCCGTCGCGGACGCGGGTGAGGCGCTCGACGCGAGAAGCGCCGCGTGATCGTCGATCTCCTCGCGCCAGGCGTCGTGGCGATTGCGTGCGCGCAACCGGCGCACCCGCGACTCACCGAGCTTCGCGACGTAGCCGGCGTGATCGCGCGTATCGATCACCCACTCCTCGAGCCAGCGCTCCGCGGTCTCGTCGGAGCGCGTGGCGTCGTGAAGCTCGCTCAGCATCGCGTAGTCGTCGGCGTAACCCTCCACCTCGCAGTCCGCCGCCCACAACGGCGCGGGATGAGCGCCGAGCGGCGCTTCCACGACCGCGCGCACGAACTGTCCCGGCAACAGCCCCAGGTGGCTGTGGCGGCGGATCCACTCGGTGGATACGATGCGCTCGGCCGAGACCAACGCTCCGTCGCGCGCCGCCATCGCGCCGAAGATCCCGCCGCCGCGTGGCGCGGGCAGGATCGCGTTGCCGGCGCGGTCGGCGGCGAGCGCATGGACGAACGAGAGGTCCGGCACCAGCGGCTTCACCCAGCCGACACCGTCGCGAACGCCGAACGCGTGCGCGTTCTCCACGGCCATGGTGCTGCCGAGGAGCGAGTGCGTCGGAAGCTCGGGAACCGACATCGCCGCCGCCTCGAGCCTGAGCGGCAGCGTGAGGATCGACCAGTTCTCCACGGCGAGACGGCCACCGCGGATCGCCCGACGCAGCACTCCGTTCGGTGCGGGCGCGGGATACGAATCGCCGCAGAACGTGGTGATCGCGCGCGTCGCGACGCCCGCGTGGACGAGCAGCGATGCGTTGGCGCTCAGCGTGAGCGTGACGAGCGTGAGCTCGGGCGAGCGCCCCCGGAAGGCGCGAATCAGCTCGTGGATCCAGGCGTTGGGCCGCGCCAGGCTGACGGCGAGCTCGATGGCCATGCCGGGCCGCACGAAGCGGCGCACGGCATCCGCGAGGGTGGTCTGCTTGTCGGGACCGAGTGGGTCCGGGAGCGTGAACGATTCCTCGATCGAGAACGGGCCGCTCACGAGCCGGGCGCCGCGGCTACGACGGGATCTTGCCCTGACGCACGAGCTTCTCGCGGTAGAACGCGGTGGCGCGACGCACGCCATCCTCGAGGCTCACCTCGGGCGTCCAGCCGAGCCCTTCGCGGGCACGATCGTTCGCGAGCGCGATGTGGTCGATCTCGCCGGGGCGCTTCTCGCCGTACGCCGGCTGCAAGTCCGGCTTGCCGAGGGCGTTGCGCACCAGGTCGAAGATCTCGAAGTCCGAGGTCCGGCGCCCCGTGCCGATGTTGAAGATCCCGCCGTCGCCGCGGCTCAGCGCCGCCACGTTCGCGCGCACCACGTCCTCGATGAAGACGTAGTCACGGGTCTTCGAGCCGTCGCCGAAGAGCGTGCACGCCTTCCCGAGCAAGATGTTCTCCGAGAAGATCGCCGTCACGCCGGCCTCGCCGTGGGGCGATTGGCGCGGCCCGTAGATGTTGGCGTAGCGCAGCACCACCGAGCCCAGCCCATAGAGCGAGTGGTAGATGAAGAGGTAGTGCTCGGGAGTGTGCTTGGTGGCACCGTAGGGCGAGAGCGGGTTGATCGGATGGTCTTCGCGCACCGGCAGCGACTGCGGCTCGCCATACACCGCGCCGCCGGTCGAGATGTAGATCCAGCGCTTGACGCCGATCTCGCGCGAGAGCTCGAGCAGACGCAGCGTGCCGAGCACGTTCACCTCGGCGTCGTAGAGCGGCTCGCGCACCGAGCGCCGCACGTCCATCTGTGCCGCGTGGTGGTTCACGACCTCGGGGCGCTCGTCGCGAAAGACCTCCGCGATCTTCGCGTCACGAATGTCGAGCTCGTAGAACGTCGCCTTGGGGTTCACGTTCTCGCGAAACCCGGTCGCGAGGTTGTCCACCACCACGACGTCGTGCCCGTCGGCGATGTAACGATCGACCACGTGCGACGCGATGAAACCCGCGCCTCCGGTAACCAGAATCTTCAAGCCCCGTCTCCCCCGCGCGCGCCGCGGATCATCCCCACCCCAAGGCCATCGAGCGATTTAGCGAATCGCTTTCCAGCACGGCAACCGGCGAGCAGCGCTCCGCCCGCCCCACCCGGCGGCGCCGGGCACCCCGAGCACCGGGCCGCGCACGGCGAGTGAGCGACGGCGAGCGCACTCCTCATTGCCACGGCCCGGACTTCACGCCGGTGTGATTGAGCGCGAGCGTCTGACCCGATACGGGTGCGGCGATCCCGGTCGCCGTGATCGTGTACGTCTCGCACAGCCGATCCCCGTCCAGGTCCGCCACCTCGATCGTGTACCGGTAATACGAGCCGCGGATCGAGGTTCCCAGATCGCCGATGGTCGAGCCGTCGGTGAACGTCTGCGTCCCCGGGCACGACCCTGCCCCGCTGGTGAACGAGAAATTTCCCTCCGCGAATCGGCGCTCCATGAGCAGCGCGATGCTGGCGAGGTTCTCCATCCCCTGCTTGCGCACCGCCTTCTCGCGAACGCGAGCGAGGTGCGGAATCGCGATCATCGCCAGCAACCCGAGGATCGCCATCACCACCAAGAGCTCCACCAGCGTGAACGCGCCATCCATTCCTCGCGAGGGTCTCGATCCACGCATCGTCGGTCCTCCCTCGGCGTGCTCGACGCCGATCGCTCAGGTGCTCGATGCCGAACCCGGTGCGTCGCCTTCGCGACGGCGGCGCAACCTGCCGCACACTAGCAAGCCTTCGGCGATGGGCTCAATCGATTCCGCAGGCGCGCGGCACCCGCCGCGGCGCTCACACCGGCGCGGGCGTGTACGCCGAATCCATGAGCAGCGCCCGCGCCTGCGCCGATCCGACCGCCGGAAAGATCACGCGGAAGAGCGCGCCGCCGCCGGGCGAAGACTCGGCTTCGACGCGCCCACGGTGCTCGGTCATGATGCGGTGCACGATCGACAAGCCGAGCCCCGTGCCCTTCTCCTTGGTGGTGAAATACGGCTCGAAGAGCCGCACTTGCCCCTCGGCGGGGATCCCGGGGCCCGTATCGCGCACCTCGAGACGGACGGCCGGTTCCTCGTCGAGCGTCGCGGGCGCGATGGTGATGTCGATCCGACCCCGCTCGCCGGCCAGCGCCTCCACACCGTTGCCCACCAGATTCGTGATCACGCGCCGCGCCATCTCGCGGTCGCAGAGCGCCTGCGGCGTGGTCGGGTCGGCGCGCACCTCGCACGCGACGTTCTCGTGCGGCTTGGCGACCAGCGTGAGCACGGCGTTCGCGAGCTCGGCCAGGTCCACCGGCTCGGGGCGCGGCTTCGGCATCCGCGCGAAGCGCGAGAACTCGCCCACCAGCTTCTTGAGCCCTTCGACCTCGTCGAGGATCGTCTGGCTGCCGTCGTCGAAGGCGCTCTCGAATTGCGGGTCCGCGCGGCGCTTGAGTCGCGAGAGCGTCTGCACGGTCAGCTGGATCGGGAAGAGCGCGTTCTTGATCTCGTGCGCCATGCGGCGCGCGATCTCCTGCCAAGCCGCCAGCCGCTCGTTCTGGACGATCTGCGCCTCGGCCTTGCGCAAGCCCTCGACCATGCCGTTGAACGCCGCCACCAGCTCGCCCAGCTCGCCGCTCGCCTTGAGCTCGAGCGCGCCCGAGCGCTCGCCGCGCCCCACCGCCCGCGCGCGCTCGGCCAGCAGCTCGACCGGCCGGGTCACGCTCGCCGCCAGCACCCCGCCCAGCACCACCGCCAGCGCCAGGGCGCCCAGCCCGAGTGCCGCGAACACCCGGAAGAGATCGCGCTCGAGCTCGTCGATGCGGGCACGCGAGAGCTCGGCGCGCAGCAGCACGTGCGCCTCGGGCGCCAGCGCATCGAGCTCGCGCGTGACGGTTCCCGGACTCGGCGCCGCGCGCGGGTCGTCGCTCATCTCGAGATGCGTGGCGCCGATTCGCCGCGCGATGGAGTCGAGCAGCATCGCGTCGACGACCTTGCCGCCCACGATCACCACCGTCGCCGAGCCGAGCGTCACCCGGCGCGCGCTCGCGAGCACCGCCCGGTCCTCGTTCGGGAACGCCTCGCGCACCACCCGCGCGTCGCCGCCGAGCTTCTCGAGATCGAGGCCGAGGGCGTCGCGATAGCCGAAGCTCGCCGGACGGTGGGCGCTCGAGAGGATCCGTCCGCCGGCGTCGAGGATCTTGAGCGCCGCCAGCCCGGTGCGCCCGGCGATGGGCCGCGCGCGCTCGATGGCCGCGCGCTCGTCCACCTGGCCGCGATTCATCTCCACCAGCAGCTCGCGCACCGAAGGATCCTGCGACGCCTGCTCGACCCGGGCGCGGACGTCGCGCGCCAGCTCCTCGATCTCCGCCGTGAGCGCCTCGCCGATCGCGACCCGCCGGCTCTCGTACTCGGACTCGATCCGCTCGATCACGACGTGGTGGATGAACCAGGCGGCCGCGCCGTTGGGCAGCACCACCAGCAAGAAGCCGAGCATCAGGCGTACCCGAAACCGCATGTCAACGGCCCTCGCCGGTGTTGGCGCTCGGCGGCAGCGCCAGCGCGGGAAGCTGCCAGACGTCCTCGAGCCACAGCCCGCCGTCGGCAGCGACGTCGCTCTCCGCGCGGATGCCCACGCGCTCGCCGCTCGCCACTCCGATCTCGCGGTGCACCAGTGGGATCCACACGGCGTCGGCGGCGATCCGCCGCTCGGCGGCCAACAGGCCGCGCAGCGCCAGCTCGATCGAGCGCGCCCGGCTCGCCTCCGCCGCCGCCGCGAGCGCCTCCGCGGGCGCGGCCGGCGTGAGAGCGGCGAGGAAACGCGGCAACACGTCGGGCGTCGCGCCGTCGCCGAAGGTCCGCGACGTGATCCACGCCGCGAGCGTTCCGTCCGCCAAGCGCGCGGGCGCCTCGCTCGGATCCACGGGCACGACGCGCATCGCGAGCCCCGCCTCCTGCAGATCCGCCTGGACGCGCTCGGCGATGGCATCGAGGTCCGAATCGTCGCGCGCGACCCCCAGCGCGAGCGGCGCCCGACCGTCCCGCGCTCCCGGGCGCGGCGGCGCCGGCGGAACCGGTGCGGCGAGCAGCGCCCGGTATCCGGCGCGCGTGTCGGGCAGCACCGAACGCGCGATCCGCGCCCGGCCACGCAGCATCACGTCCGCGATCGATTGACGATCGATCGCCGCGGCGACCGCGCGCCGCCCGTCCGACGAGTCGAACGGAGCGATACCGCGCGCCAGCACGAGGAAGACGGTATCGAGACCACCCACGCGAAACCGGCTGCCCGAGTCCGCAACCCGCGCGGCGCCGACCACGGCGTCGATGGTGCCGATCTCGAGCCCGCTCGCCACGTCGCTCGCGGCCTCCGCGCGCCGCAAGGTGACGCGATCGAGGAACGGGCGGCCACCGCGCGCCGCTTCGTTGGCTTCCAGCACCCACTCGGTGGCGCTCGCCGCGACCAGGCGGAAGGCACCGGTGCCGACGCCGCCGACGGGCTGGCTGGCGGTGGGATCGACGGGCGGCGCGGGCAGGATGGCGGCGCGCGGATCCGCGAGCATGTCCGCGAGCGTGGGACAACCGTTCGCGAGCTCCACACGAACCGCGCGCCTTCCGCGCTCGGTCACGGTCGGCGGCTTGCCGCCGTCCAGCGGAAGACAGCCGCCATGCGCGACCGGCGCCGCGAAGAACCGACGCAACGAGTAGGCGACGTCGCTGGCGCTCACGCTTCGCCCGTCGTGGAACGCGAGCCCCGGCGCGAGCGCGAGGTCCCAGACGCGAAACTCCGCGTCCGAAGCGCTCTCGCTCACCAGATGAGGCCGGGCGTGTCGATCGGCATCGACTCGAAAGAGCGTGTCGTAGAGCGCGCGGCTCAGCGTGCCGCCGAGCGCTCCTTCGAGAGCGAGCGGATCCAGGCTCGGCGCCGGCTGGTCGCGGCCGACGACCACCAGCGATCCTCCGTAGCGCGGCCGCTCCGCCGCTCGGGACGCCCCCCAGCTCGTGCCGATCACCAGCGCGGCGGCGAGCGCGCGGCGAATCGGCGCGCGGCGGGCGCGCGGCGCCACACGCGAGTCGAGCCCGCTCACGGAGCGTCCTCGATCCGCAAGGTCGCCAGCGGGGCGCGCTCGCCGCAGCCCACCGCCACCACCGACGGCGCATCCGAGGAAGAGAAGCGGCCCGTCACGACTCCGCAGACGCGAAACGGCGCCGGCCCACTCCACGCCTCGCTCGCCTCGCCCCCCGTGATGCGCGCGAGGACCAGCGTCGCGCCGTCGTCGCGATCGCCGATCAGCCACGCACCCTCCTCGTCCAGTCGGGTGAAGGGCGCCAGCGCCGAGCCGAAGCGCCCCACGGCGACGCGCTCGGAGACGCGCGGCGCCGACGCCAGCGCGACGGCGCCGCTCGGCTCCTCGAACGCCAGCCAATCTCCGTGGACGGCAACCTCCAGGAACGGCCCCTCGACCAGCGGCACGGCGCGCGACGTGTCGAGGGGACCGCGCACGCTCGCGACGCTCGCGAGGACGTTGGTCCCGTCGCGCACCGGGGCGACCCATGCTCCCCCGCCCACACGCGGCGCGAGCGGGATCTCGCCGTGCCGCCGCGCGACCGCCGCCAGGCTCGTGCCGATGGTCCAGGTGTAACCGGCGCTCGACGGCGGCTGGACCCAGAGCTGGACGGGCTCGCCATCGCGACTCGACACCACGAGGCCGGCGCGCGGATCGCGCGAACGGGGCGGGGTGTTGCTCGCGTCGCCACGCACGTGGGTGATCGCGGCGACCTCGGTCACCGCGCCGTCCATCACGGCGAGCACGCGCGTCGCGCCATCCGTCACGACCGCGAGCCGATCCGATCCAGCCTCGGGCGCGGGGACCGCCGCCGCGGCGAGGACCGGCCCGGCGATCGTGCCCAGCGACGAGAGCTCAACGCGCAGCCGCCCCGGCATGCCGCTCGATTGCGTCAGGGCGGCGATCGTCGTGTCGACGCTCGGCAACGCGGCCAGCAGGTCGGGCTCCGCCGGCGCCTCGCCCAAACGCGGTCGTAGCCGCCCCGTCAGGACCACCGTCTCGCGCGTGACGTCGAGCGCCGTCGCGAGCACCCAGGCGCCCTCCGGCGCGCTGTCGAGCTCGCCCGGCGTGACCCTGAGCGAGCTCAGCTTGGCCATCTCGAGCAACAGCGCCGTGCGCACGCGCTTGGCAGCGCCAGCGAAGGCCCCGCTCGCCTCGCGCACGGGAGCGACGACCACGAGCGGCACGGGCTCGCCGCGGCCCTCGAGGTACGCGCGCGCCTGGGCAGCGAGCGACTGCGCGAGGCGGCGTGCTGGATCCGAAGCCGCGGCGGTGGGCGCGGCGGTCTGCGCCGTCGCAGCGGATGACCACAGCGCGACGGCCGCGAGGACCCAGCAGATCGTGCAGCGCCGCATGGCGCTCACGCTATATCACGCGCGGTCACCCGCGATCGGGTGCGGCCGAGACGCAGCCGCGCTCGCCGCGGCAGCGGCGAACGAGCGTGGTCGATGCGAGCAGCAGCGGAAACGCGTGGGTGGAATCGAGGGGGCGGCGGGAGCCGCGAATCGACGAGGGCGGCCGCTCGACGCACGAGGGGCCGAGCCGGCGACCCGAGCGATCAGTGCTCGCGCGTCTCGATCGCGCCGAGCGTCACCTTGAGGGCCGCCGCGGTCATCGCGATGCCGAGCGCGACCGAGCCAGCGAATGCGATCACGAGAACCAGCGCTTGCATGGGCAGCATCTCCGAATTGAACCGCTGGTTGAACCAACGGGGTGCGCTCTTTTACTCCTCGAGCGCACGAGTCGCAAGCCCCATGCCGCCAGATCGCGCGCCGCGAATAGCGAAAGTGGCCGCTACCACGAGAAAAACGCCCTGAAAACGAGAGGCCGACGCCGAGCCGTGGCGAGCGCCGGGGGGAGGCTGGTGGCGAGGCTGCGCCGGCGGCGTGTCAACGAAGACACGCCGCGTGGTCGGTGTGCCACGCCGATCAACCGCTGTTTGATGCCGCTCGAGGGGCCGCTCGACGAGCGCGCGCGGCGCTTCAATCGCGCGCGATGCCCAGCAACCGCATCTTCTTGTAGAGGTGGCTGCGCTCGAGCCCGAGATCTTCCGCGGTGCGCGTGACGTTGCCGCTCATCTCCGCCAGCCGCGACACGATCACCCGCCGCTCGAAGTCGGCGAGCAAGCCCCGCAGCGAGCGATCGTGACCGAGCGGCACGTCACCGCCCGCGTTGCTCGGCGCGGCGGGCAGGCACATGCGTACGTCCTCGGCGGTCACGCGCTCGCCGGGCACCAGGATCACGATTCGATCCACCACGTTCTTGAGCTCGCGGATGTTCCCGGGCCACGGGTAGCGCGTGAGCAGCTCGAGCGCCTCCGGATCGAGGCGCTTGCGCACTTGCCGCTCGTCTTCCTCGACGCTCAGCCCGATGAAGTGCTCGACCAGATCGGGGACGTCCTCCTCGCGCTCGCGCAACGGCGGGACGTGGAACGGGATGACGTTGATGCGGAAGTAGAGATCCTCGCGGAAGCGGCCTTCCTTCATCGCCTTCTCGAGGTCCTGATTGGTGGCGGCGACGATGCGGACGTCCACGCGGATGGTCTCGCTGCCGCCCACGCGCTCGAACTCGCCCTCCTGGAGGACGCGCAAGAGCTTCGCCTGGAGATCGGGCTTCAGATCGCCGATCTCGTCCAGGAAGAGCGTGCCGCGATCGGCCTGCTCGAAGCGGCCCTTGCGCATGCGGGTCGCGCCGGTGAACGAGCCGCGCTCGTGGCCGAAGAGCTCGCTCTCCGCGAGCTCGAGCGGGATCGCGGCGCAGTTGAACTTCACGAACGGCGCTTGCGCGCGATTCGATTCGCGATGGATGCCGCGCGCCACCAGCTCCTTGCCAGTGCCGTTCTCGCCGGTGATGAGGACGCGTCCCTGGGTGGGCCCGACGCGGCGGATGCGCTCACGGACGCGCTCGATCGCGGCGCTCTTGCCGACGATCTCGTAGCGCCGCTCGAAGCGCTCCTTCAGGCTCACGTTCTCCTCGGCGAGCCGGTGGAAGTCGAGGGTGTTGCGAACCGTGAGCAGGATCTTCTCGTCGGAGAGCGGTTTCTCGATGAAGTCGTGCGCGCCGAGCTTGGTGGCCTCGACGGCGGTCTCGACGGTGGCGTGCGCCGACATCATCACCACCGGCACCCGCGAGAGACGGCGAATGGCCTTCAACGCGTCGAGTCCGCCCATGCCCGGCAGCTTCACGTCGAGCAGCACGAGATCGGAGCCGCTCTTCTCTACCGCGCCGATGGCGGTCTCGGCGTCCGGCGCCTCCTCGACGCGATACGACTCGACACGCAACAGCTGCCCGAGCGAGCTGCGCACGCCGCGCTCGTCGTCCACCACCAAGATCCGCTCACCCGCCACGGCACGTCCTCCCGAGAAGCCCACCCATCGATCAGCGACGCCCAGCGCTGCGCGGATCGAGAACGTCGCGCATCGCATCCCCAAGCACGTTGAATGCCACACCGGTGAGCACCAGCACGACGCTCGGGGCGATCAAGAGATGCGGCGAGGTCCGGTACACGAGCCAGCCTTCGTTGACCAACGTTCCCCAGCTCGCGTTGGGCGGCCGAAGACCGAGCCCGAGGAAGCTCAGCGTCGACTCGGCGAGGATCGTCGACGGGATCTGGAACGTGAGCGCGACCAGGATCGGGCCCGCCAGGTTCGGCAGCACGTGGCGAACCAGGAGCCGCCGCCGGCTCGCCCCCAGCGCCCGCCCTGCTTCCACGAACGCTTCCTCGCGCACCCGCATCGTGAGCCCACGCACCAGCCGCGCCTCGGAGACCCAGCCCACCGAGGCCAGCGCCAGCACGATCCCGATCGGCTCGCGCCCGAGAAAGAGCGTGAAGAGCGTGATCACCAGCAGGTCCGGAAGCGAGTAGACCACCTCGACGAGCCGCATCAGCGCTTCGTCGACCCAGCCGCCCGCATACCCCGAGACCAGGCCCACGCCGGTTCCGATCAAGAGCGCCGTGAGCGCCGTCGCGACGCTCACTCCCAGCGAGACGCGACCGCCTGCCAGCAGGCGCGCCATCAGATCCCGTCCCAGGCGATCGGTGCCGAGCCAATGCTCGTGGCTCGGCGTCTCCATCGCGCGCGTCGCATCCTGGTGCTCGGACTTCGCCCCCTGCACGATCCCCGCGCCCAGGCAGGTGAGCGCCAGCACCACCAGGAAGCTCGCCGCGGCCACGCCCAGGCGATGGCCCGCGAAGCGCCGCGCGGCGTCGACCCACAGACCGGAGGTGGCGCGTGCCGTGTCGCCGTGGGTCATGCGCCCTTCCCTTCGAGCCGCACCCGCGGATCGAGCGCCGCCGCGGCGACGTCGACCACCAAGTTCGCGATCACCAGCGCCGATGCGTAGATCACGGTCACCGCCATGACCATCGGGTAGTCCCGATCGATGACCGCCGTGACGAAATGCCGGCCGGCGCCGGGCAGCGCGAACATGTGCTCGACCACGAACGAGCCCGTGCAGAGCGTCGCGGCGAGGGGACCCAGCATGGTCACCATCGCCAGCAGCGCCGGCCGCAGCTGGTGCTTGAGCAGCACCACCACCGGTGCCAGGCCCTTGGCGCGCGCGGTCTGGACGAACTCACGGGTCTCGAGCTCGAGCAGCTCGGAGCGCGTGAGCCGCGCCAGATAGACGCCGGGAGCGAGCGCGAGGGTGAGCACCGGCAGCACGCCGTAGCGAAATCCTTCCCAGAGCGCCGGCGGCACGATCCCCAGCCGCATGGCGAAGACCTCGATGAGCGCCACCGCCAGCACGAACGACGGCACGCACATGCCGACCACGAGCAGCACCGCGACCACCACCGAGCCGGCTCCCGAGCGCACCTGGTACGCCGCCACGCCCCCCACCACGCCGAAGGCCACCGCCAGCGCGAGCCCCGCGGCGCCGATCGTCGCGGACACCGGCAGCCCCTCGGCGAGGATCTCGCCGACGCTGCGCCCGGGAAAGCGCAGGCTCGGGCCGAAATCGAGATGCGAGAGATCCACCAAGTAATCGAGGTATTGGCGCGTCACCGGTGCGTCCAGGTGGTACTTGCGCGCGATGTTGGCCTTCACCTCGGGCGGGAGCTGCTTCTCGCGGTCGAACGGACCGCCCGGCACCACGCGCAACAGCACGAACGTGGCGGTCGCCACCACGTACACCACCGCGATGCCCTGCGCGAGGCGCCGCGCGACGAAGCGAATGAGCTCTGCCAAGGCGCCGTCGAAGACTGGAAGGTGGCCGTTCAGGAACCCGGCGCGAGCGAGACGCGCGCGAGGTCGATCAGATCCATGGGGTTGGGCTCGTAGCCCACCAGGCGCGGCGACACGAGCTGGTTCTCGGCGCGCGTGTAGAGGCAGATCACCGGCACCTCCTGCTCGGTGAGGATGCGCTGGGCTTCGTCGTAGAGCACGCGGCGCTTGGCGACGTCGGGCTCGGCTGCGGCGCGCGACACCAGCTCGTCGAAGCGCGGGCTCTTCCAGCGCGTCCAGTTGTTGCCGCTGTCGCTGGTGAACTGCGACATGAAGTTGTCCGGATCCGCGAAGTCCGCCTGCCAGCCCAGGCGCCAGATCGCCGGCGGATCGGTGGCCAGCGCCCGCAGGTAGACCTTCCACTCCTGGCTGTCGATCGTCACCTCGATGCCCAGGTTGCGCCGCCATTGCGCCGCGAGGTTCTCGGACACCGCGCGATAGTCCGGGTCCTCGTTGTAGCTCACGTCGGCGCGGGGGAAGCCCTTGCCACCCGGGAACCCAGCGGCGGCGAGCAGCTCCCGAGCCCGCGCGGGGTCGAAGCCGAGGCCGATGGTGGGCTCGTAACCGACCAAGCCCGGCGGGATCCACGAGGTGCTCGGCACTTGCCCGCCACGCAGCACGCGCGGCAGCTCGCTCCGATCGATCGCCAGCGAGAGCGCTTGCCGCACCCGCGCGTCGTCGAACGGCTTCTTGGAGACGTTGAAGCCGTAGTAGACGCCGTAGAACTGCGGCTTGCTCTTGAGGCGCGGATCGTTCTCGTAGGCCGGCAGGTCCTGACCGGTGAGCGCGATCCAGTCGAGCTTGCCGGTCTCGACGAGGTTGAGGCCGGTGGACTTGGTCGCCACCACGAACGCCTCGACGCGCGGAACCGGCGGTGGGCCGGCGCGGTAGTAGCGGTTCGCGGCGAGCACCAGCCGATAGTCGTGGTGCCAGCTCTCGAGCACGTAGGCGCCGTTGCCCACCAAGTGGCCCGGTGCCGTCCAGCGGTCGCCGTGCGCCCGGACCACGTCCTCGCGTACCGGGAACGTGTTCATCATCGACGCGATCGCGGGGATCGTGACCAGCGGATGGGTGAGCCGCACCTCGAAGGTCTCGGCGTCGAGCGCTCGCACGCCCAGCGCCTCGAGCGGCAGCTTCCCCGCGTTCACGTCCTTCGCGTTCTCGAGGTCGTAGAGGATGTACGCGTACTCGGCGGCGACGTTGGGATCGACGAGCCGCCGCCACGCGTACACGAAGTCCTGGGCGGTGACGGGCTTGCCGTCGCTCCAGCGCGCCGCGGGATCCAGGTGAAAGAGGTAGACCCGACCGTCCTCGCGGGTCTCCCACGACCGCGCCACCGCCGGCGAGGTGCCGCCGTCGGGTGTCAGCTTGGTGAGCCCCTCGAAGAGGTTCGTCACCATGTGGAACGAGGTGACGTCCTGGGCGAGCTGAGGGTCGAGGCTCGGCGGCTCGGTGTCGAGCGGCATGCGGATCGTCGGCACGGACGCCGCGGCCTCGCGGTCTCGACAACCGCTGCTCGCCCACGCCGCGCACGCGAGCGCCAGCAGCGTCGCCCATCGATGCACGGGACTCGGCGGGCGCACGCTCACACGGGGTCTCCGTCAGGGTGACGCGCTACCGGGAGCCGCCGAGGTCACCACGGTGGTCACGTTCGGCACCGCGCGATAGCGCAGCAGCCCGGCGCGCGCGTCCACCGACACCGTGGTGGTCTGGGCCGGTGCGATGGCGAGCGGCACCTGCACCGTCTCGCTCTCCACCACGTCGCCGGACTCCGAGTGCTTCCGGTAGGCAAAGGTGAAGCGATGATCGCCGGGATCGACGATCGAGTCGAAGAGCTTCGTGGATCCCTGGCACGGCAGGTCGGCGTCGGGAGCAGCGAGCGCGAGCGGCTTCGCGTCGAGCTCGGCCTTGGCCACGGTGATCCGCTGGCAATACGCGGGCGCCAGGTGGCCGACGAGCTCGATTCGGACGTGGGTCGCCTGACGGATGCGCTCGGACTCGGCCCGGGCGCGCTGCCGGGCGAGGCGCTCGTCGCGATCGAGCGCCACCAGCTTGTCGACCCACGAGCGCAGCGTGTCCTCGATCGCGCGGATGGTGCTCGCGTTCACGTAGGCACCCGCCCCCGCCTCGGCGAAGCACGCGAGCTGCTGCTCGGCGTCGGTATCGTTCACGGCGAGACCGATCACGTAGACGAGCGGTCCGTCGGCGCCGCGCCACGCGCGCAGCGCCTCGCACGGGTTCGCGACGCAGCCGTCGCCGCCATCGGCGACCACCACGATCGCGCGCTTGCCCTCCTCGCTCGCCAGCGCCCCGCCCGCGCGCTTGATCGCCTCCACCACCGGCGAGAGCCCGCGCGGGTTCAGGTTGGTGAGCGCGCCCAGCACGTCCGCGTTCTCCGCGGGCGCCAGCGGCACGACGGTGTCGACGTTGTCGCAACCCGTGCTCGCGAGCGTCCCGAACGTGGTCATGCCGATGCGGACGTCCTGACGCTCCATGCGGTCCATGAGCGACTTGAGCGCCTCGCGCAGCACGATGGTCTTGGGCAGCCCGCCGAGCTGCCCCCACATGCTGCCCGAGCCGTCGACCACCAGCTCGAGCGCCAGCTGCGCACGCGCTGGCGCGGCGAACGACACGGCCAGCGCGAGCACCGCGACCGTGCGCGCGGCCACCGCCGCGAGCGCCGAAGGTCGCGAGCGGGCGCGCCGCTCAGCGCCCGCGGGTCGGGTTCGAGCGCCCATGTCGCGAGCGGCCCCTCACGCGCGCCGCAGCACGATGAGCGCCAGCACCATCAACAAGAGCCCCGTGCCGTTGAAGTGGACGTGGAAGCCCAGGGTCAGGTCGATCACCCAGAAGTCGAAGCGCGTGGGCGCCATCCCGAACGGCTGGCGCCCGGCGATGATGTCGTGGAGCAAGCCCTGCCCCGGCAGCAGCGAGCCGATCCCTTGGCCGAGCCCGGTGCCGAGCACGCCCGAGATCAACAGCACGCCGAGCGTGACTCCCAGCCCGGGACCACGTCTTCGATCGTCGCCGAACATGGTCGGAGGAGGCGGCGCAACGCCGCCGAGCACAACGAGTGTCGCGAGCGAGCGTCCGGTCGCGGCGAGGCGGCCCGTGCTAGCGCGCGCGGAATTCGAGTGTCAATGCGATCGCGCCGCGAGCGCGGGTTGCCTGCCGCGATCTCCACGGCGTTCGCGTGCCGATCGAGACCGCGAATCCGTGCGCCCACCGACGCCCCCAAAAGAACACGCGGGAAGTGGCGAGACCACTTCCCGCGTGAGCGGCTGCATGCGCGCTCGTCGCGCGCGGCGGGGTCAGCCGCTGTAGAAGTTGAGGTTGTAGGTCTGGCTCACCATCTGCGAGAGCGTGATGCTGCCGACGCCCGCGTGCGTGGCCACGGACTGCAGCTCGAACGAGTACTTCACGGTCTTGCCCGCTTCCTCGCCGGTGCTGCGGCTCGTGAAGCTCACGGTGTTCGGCATCGTCGCGATCTGGAACCACACGCGCGTCTTGCCGCTGTTGAGCGTCATGTCCGGCGTGATGGCGGAGAAGTTCGCGGCGGTGCTCGACCCGCTGCTGCCCACCCCGCCGTAGTTCCGGATGTTCCAGTAGCCCGCCGACGACGAGGTGGAGATGTCGTTGGCGTTGGTGCGCTGCGGCGGCCCGAAGTAGCGCTTGCTGCGGAACCAGCTCCGCGCCGCCTGCAGCCCCGCGTCGCTGCCGAAGAGCGCGGTCTGCTTGGCCACCTCGCGTCCCACCGAGGCCACGTCGCGCTGGCTCGCCGTCATGAGACCGGTGGCCGCGAACGTGAGCGCCACCAGGATCAGCAGCACCAGCACCAGGGCCACACCGGACTCGCCGCCTGGACCGCTTCGGATCGTGCGTTTCATGTTGCCACTCCGTTCGTGGGACTGCGTGTCGAGGTTCATCGGTTGAGGATCTTCCAGCGGTCGGCGCTCACGGGCGATCCACCCGTGTCGATCACGACCGGGTGCAGCAAGGTGTCGCTGGTCTGGACGATCAGGGTCTTGCGCTCGGTATCCATCACCGGCTGCGACGGGACGCCGGCGCCCAGGTTGATGGCGCGAGCGGGCTGACCGCTGCGCGTGTCGCTCGAATCGACCGCGCCGTCGCCGGTGATGTCGAGAACCGGCGAGCCCGGCGCCGAGCCCGTGCCGGAGTTGAACACCAAGAGCGTCGGTGTGCCGCCGAAGTCGCACACGTTGTTGGTGGGCGTGAACGCGGTGATGAAGAGCATCCCGTTGACCAGCACGCCGGAGTAGATGGCGCGTGCGCCGGCCGCGGTGTTGCCGGATCCCGGCTCACCCGTGGTGGTGTTGAGCTTCAGGTCGACGTACCAGCCCGAGCCGCTGAAGCTCGTGGACGAGGTACCCGTGGTGGAATCGGTGGCGTTGGTGAGGCTGCCGTCGACCACCAGCGCGGTGGACGGGGTCCCGTTGCGCGCGCCGGTGTCCTTGATGCCGTAGATCCGCTGCACGCTGAGATCCGTGATGTCCGAGATGGTCTCGAGCTTGCCCGTGCCGAAGTACACCAGCACGTTCGGGTCGTTGGTCGTCTGGCTGTAGAACGAGAGGATCGGCCGCGCCATGATCGGCCGGGTGCTGCCGGCGCTGTAGACCAGCTGGGTCGGGTTGGTGGCCTGGCCGACGTCCCAGCGCCACATTCGGCCGAGGCGGTCGCCGACGTACACGCGATCGGTCGCCTGGTCGCCACCGATGTCGATGATCGCGGGGTCGCTGAGGCCGTTGCCCGTCTCGTTGGCGGGGTCGACGTTGATGACGGTCGCGTTCGCGAGACCGGTGTCCAGCGCCACGTTGAAGAGGTAGGCCTGGCCGTCCGAGTTGTTGGCGCCGGACGCGATGGTGGCCGCCCAGCTGCTGGTGGTCGTCGGGAAGGTCGCGCCCGAGGCGTTCAGGAAGTGGATCGCCGGGCGGGCCTGCGCGGCGCCGAGGCGAGCCTCGGAGAGCGTGCCGGGCACCGCGAACGACGTGGGGTTCGGCCACTGCCAGAGCACCACCGGCGGGTTGGGATTGGCCTCCGGGCCGGGGTCGGTGACGTCGAGGGCCACGTAGCCACCGTGCTTGCCGCCGCCCGCGATCAGGACCGTGTGCCAAGACGCGGCCGCACCGTCGACGCCGAAGTAGGCATCGACCACACGCGGCGTGCCGTCGAACGAGAAGTAGTGGCAGTAGCCGGGGCTCGAGAGCGTGCTCTTGAAGATCGGCAGGTTCCAGTTGGGAACGAAGGCCCAGCGCTCGCTCCCCGTGACCGAGTCGAAGGCGTGGAGCATGCCGTCGTTGGCGGCCACGTAGATCACCGTCGGGCGGCTCTGATACGTGGTGTAGAAGGTCTGGTAGCTCGACTGCGGGTAGAAGAACGGCGGCGTGCCCACCACCACCGGGTTCGAGTCGACGATGTCGCCCAGCTTCCAGACTTGGTTGCTGGTGACGACGGTGCGCGTGCGATAGCCGGAGACGTCCGTGCCGCGCGCCCAGTTGATGAGGTTGCTGCCCTCGGTGGAGTCGGCGGCGCCGAGGTACGAGCGTAGCGTCGCCTCGTTCGCCACCGTGAAGTCGATGCGGTCGTCGATGCGCGTATCGGCATCGCCGCCGTCGATGGCGGTGTAGATGCGGCGTGTGCTGGGATCGCGCGCCGCCAGCAAGTTGCCCGCGCGCCAGATCGGGTTGGCGCCCGAGACGTAGGGAAGCGCGTAGCCGTAGAGCTGGCCCTGCCAGGTACCGCTCTGGAAGCTCGCGGTGACCAGCGTGTCGGTGCCGACGCCGGTGGTCGACACCACCGCGGCCGAGGTCGCGGACGCCGCCTTCTCGATGATCGACTGCGCGGCGCTCGAGATGGCCTGGATGAACTCGCTCTCGTTGGTCGCGAAGTACGAGTCACCGCCGCCAGCGGAAGCGGTCTTCTCGAGCAGGTCCTGAACGCTCGACACGTCGTTCATGAACCCGATGGTGTAGATGGAGAGCGCCTGCCGGCCGCTGAACGCGGTCGAGGCGTCGAGCTCGCGGTTCACGCACGCCGCGAAGTCGTTGACCGCGGCGTCGTCGGTGTCGCTGCCCCACATCCTGGTGTCCGACCAATCCTGAGAGCAGTACGAGGTGATCTTGTCGGTGCCGTTGGACGTGTTGTCCGAGGCCTCGCGCATGTCGGTGTTGGGACGACCGTCGGTGGCGAGGATCACGAAGTTCGGCTGGCACGCGTAGGTGATCGGGCTCGAGAAGGTGCTGCCGCCACCCGGGTTCGAGAACGTGCCCTTGTAGTACTTCCAGGCATCCCGGAGCGTGTCGGCGAGGAACGTCTGGTACGGGTCGTTGATGATGTCGCCCGAGCCGACCGTGAACGAGGGAGAAGACGTGGTGAGCGACGAGTTCCAGCCGATCGTGCCGCTGTAGTTCATGAGGGCGTTCATGACGCCCGTGGCGCTGGTCACCGAGTCGCCGCCGTTGATGGCCGAGACCAGCCGTCCGCCGAGGCTGCCGTTGCCTGGGCTCGAGCTCGAGATCGCGGTCACGAACGACATGAGCCCCCAGTTGAGCTGGGTCTGGGTGGCGGCCACGGCGTCGCGCAGCGCCTGGCGCATGACGTCGTCGCGGTTCTTGGCCAGGTGCTGGTAGTTGAGGTAGCGGCCCTGGTAGAGGTAGCGCGTGCTGGAGGTGTTGCCGGCGCCGCTGGTGCCGCTCACGTGCGGAATGATGTTGCAGGGGTTGCCTCTCTCCACGTAGCGCCCTTCCGACGCCGTCATGTCCGGCTCGGCGATGCCCTTGCCGTGGTCGTAGCAGTGGTTCGGATTGGGCTCGCCCGACACGCCCGAGTTACCCGAGTGGTTGTACTTGGGGATGCTGGCGGTGTTGGAGCTTCCGACGGTGTCCTCGCAGGTCAGCTTCTGCGCCGCCGAGCCGTTCTGGTACATGCCGAGGTTGCACTTGGCGGCGGTGGAGAGACCGAGCAAGCAGTTGCCGCTCTGGAAATCGTTGCAGACCTTGTTCTCGGCGTAGTCGTAGATCGCCGCGTCGGTGAAGCCGATCCCCGCGGATCCCAGCAGATCCGAGAGGTGCTTCTTCATGATGTTGGTCGAGATGTTCTGGCTCGCCAGGTAGGTCTCGAGCATTCCCTTGTAGTCGGGATAGCCGCTGCCGGAGCGGGCTTCGTAGGTCTGGACGGTCGCGTAGCCGTTGTTGAAGGAATACGGCGTCGAGGTGTCCGCGAAGTCCTGCTTCATCGACCCCGAGGTATCGTGGGCGATGAGCACGTTGGGCTTGACCGACGAGCTCACGATCACGGGGATCTCGCAGCTCTGCGCATGCGCCGCGCGCGCCGCCAGTCCCTGACCGATCACCCCCGCGAGCAGCAGGCATACGATTCGCTGCGCACGACCGACAGGCCGGATGGATCGACCACGCGGCCGCAAGCTCGAGGCATGTCCCACGTCGATTCGATTGCTCATGATGTGCAGTCCTTGGCGCCAGACCACCCGGCATCTCCGAACCGAGTGACCCTCCTGGCTTTGCGCGGGGGGAAGAGCAAGGAGCGCGCCAGCTCGCGGGCGGAGGGCGGCAGCCGCTACGGATCCCGGTGCGGCGCGGCGCCGCGCGACGAATGTCGCGATATGTCGAGGATTTTCGGGCGCCTGATGGGGATCGGCGGGGCTACGCGACGATCGTGTACCTCCGCCGAGCGCCCGGGCGGCGTCGGCAGGGCCCGAATGAACCGTCGGATTTGACGGTGCTATGAAAAAAAGTCAGAGCGCGGAGGGAACCGGCACGATCGCATCGCCGTGGACGCGACCTGGTCCAGCCCAGACGCAAGCGAGCGCACGTCCCTCGGGGCGTGCGCTCGCGACAGCCGCGTGAAGCGGCCAAGGGCCGCCCGCGCTCAGTTGACGATCTTGCCGCTCTTCGCGTTGCACTCGGTGACGCTCGACCACACCCATCCCTTGCTGGCGCAATCGTTCTTGCCGGCGCAAGCGTGATCGGCGCTCTTGCACGCGCCGTGTCCCTTGCACGAGTTGATGCCCTCGCACTTGACCTTGCGAGCGCTCGCCGGCGGCTCGTCGCCCGCCTTCGCCGTCCCTGCGAGGAAAAGCCCTGCCACCGCCGTGGCGATGAGCGCGCCAGTGATCTTCGAGTTCATGGGTGACCTCCCGCATTCGCCGACGAACCGCTGGTCCGGGTCCACCATGGACACGGCCGACTCGGATCTACGCCGGAACGATGCCGCAACGACGTTCCCGCACCACGCGGGAACGACTCGTTTGTAACGGCACTCGCGAGCGGATGCACTACGCATCGCGTCGCGCCGACCAGCGTCCGCACCCGGCTGTCGCGCGCGCGCATCCGTCACGGCGCTGCCGGCGCGGGCCCCGCGGAGGTGCGATCGGGCTCGAGCCGCCAGGTGTCTTCGCTCAGATCCGCGACGTAGAGCGCATCGGTGCGAGCGTGCGGATCGGCGACCAGCGTGACGCCCTGCCCCAGCACGAGCACCCCCGCGGCCAGGGCACCTTCGAAGCGCGACCCGTCCGCGAGCGTCACGCGGGAACGAGGCGCGAACACCCAGCTGCGCACCAGCGTCGCTCCCAGCACCAGATCCGCGTCCGAGCGCGCGACGATCGAAAGATCCCCCGGCGCGGGGACCTCGAGCGTGGCACCCGCAGCGATCTCGAACGGCCCCGCGCCGCTCAGCTCGAGGCGCACCGGCGCGCTGATCCGCAGTGTGCTGGTGGCGGCGAGGTGCAGCCGCTCGAGCGCATGCCGTCCGCCCGCCAGCTCGCAAGTCTCACCCGCGGGCACGGCGAGCGCCACGCCGTCGAGCCAGCGTGCGCAGCCCTGCGCACGTGCCGGGGGTGTGGCGGCGGCGGCCGCGGCACGCCCGGACTTCGCGGTGGCCGGTGCCACGGGCGCGGCCGCCGGGGGCTCGGCAGCGACGGCGAGCTCGCGCGCGGGCACCGTGTCGTCGCAGCGGCACGGCCGCGGCGTGGGCAGCACGTGCGCCGTCCCGCCCAGGGCGTTCTCGCCCCCCGCGTACGATCCACCGGACGGCAATCCGGTTCCCAGCAGGTCGGCGCCGGCGATCACACCGCCGGCGATCTTAGCCGTTGCCAGCCGCACGCTGCCGTTGGCGGCGAGCAGCAGGCGCGCGGGCGCGGTGACATCGTCCGCGGGCGCGGAATCGAAGCGAGCCGAGAACGAGGGGCCGGCGCTCAGGTCACCGCACGCGCAGAAGGGGATCTCGAATGCCGAGCGCGTGAGCGCGTGGCCCTCGACAGTGACCTGGACCTCGGTTCCATCCTGGTCGCGGCAACGCGACGTCACCGTGAGCGGCTGGTCGATGAGACGCGTGCCCGCTGGAACTTCGTGGCCGCGCGCCGTGACTCGATACGTCGCCCCCTGGATGGCGCCGCTCGCGAGGGCCTGCTCGTCGCCGGGGAACGTGGCGCCGCTGCGAAAGAGCGCATCCATGCGGCGAACGAGCCGCCCCTTCCCTTCGAGCAACGCGGTATCCGCCAGCAGCGAGCAGCTCGCGAGTCGCGACGGTGGCGCTTCGCCGAGCTTGGGGGTGCCGCGCGCCGTCGCCCACGCCACCGCCGCGACCACCAGCGCCAGCACCGCGAGCAGCAGCAAGGTGAGCGCCAGACCGCGCTCGTCGCGCCACACGGCGCGGCGTTCGCGCGGGACCGTGCGGCGAACGGCACGCCGCGGAGCGAGGGTGGGTCGCATGGTCGAAGGATGAGACGCGGGCGCGCAGGCCCGGCCCGCGCGCGCGGCACCGAGCATAGCCCGAAGCCGTCCGCTGCCAACGCGACGCAGGGGCTCGCGTTCGTGCTTGCCACCTCGAAACGGCGGGCCGCATACTCGCCAGCCTGCGTCCAAGGAAGCTGCGTGCGTTCGACTCCGGCCGTCGTCCATCTCTGCTTCGCCCTGATCCTCGGCGTCCAGGTCGGCTGCGACAAGCGACAGGACTCGGCGATCCTGGACATCCAGAACGACCCGCGCTTTCGCTACCAGAACGGCCTTTCCGCGCTGCGCGCCGGCAACGCCGAGCGCGCCGTGCGCGACCTCGAGGCGGCGCGCACGCTGGACCCCGACAACGTCGACGTGCTGCACGCCCTGGGGCTGGCGCTCAGCCAATCGGGCAACAACTCCCGCGCCGCCGACATCCTCGCCGAAGCCATCGAGCGAAACCCCAAGAGCCCGCAACTGCTGAACGCGCGCGGCGTGGTGTTGCTGCGCGCGCGCCGCTTCGACGAGGCGATCCACGACCTGCAAGCGTCCCTGGCACCCGAGCTCCACTACGAGACTCCCGAGGCGGCGCTGCTCAACCTCGCCGACGCGTTCACCGAGACCCAGCGCTTCGACGACGCCATCCGAACCCTCGAGCGCGGGCTGCTGCTGCGACCCCGCAGCGGTGCGATCGAGACCGCGCTCTGCCGCACCTACGATCGGGGCCAGCGCCCCGACGACGCGCTGCGTGCGTGCCAGCAAGCGATTCAGGACGAGCCCACCTACGCCGCCGGCTACTTCGAGCTCGGCAAGCTCGAGCTGAGGCGCGGCCGCAACGCGGAAGCCCTCGACGCGTTCGAGAAGACCCTCAAGCTCGAGCCGCGCGGCGATCTCGCCGACCAAGCGCGGCGCTTCCGCACGCTGCTCGCACCCGAGTCCGCGGCGACCGGCTCCGCCGCTCCCGGCGGCGCGCCGCCGGCGAAGGAGCTGGTGCCACCCGAAGCGGGCGCGCCACGCTGACGGAGCGCCTCCGGATGGCGGCCGGAGTCGGATCGTGAAGGCGTTCGGCGATTACCTTCGGCACGAACGCGAGCTGCGCGGCATCAGCCTCGACGAGCTCGCGCAGAGCACCAAGATCAGCCCGTCGATCCTCGCGAGCCTGGAGGGAGGCCACCTCGAGTCGCTGCCGCCGATCGCGTTCGTCAAGGGCTTCCTGCGCGCCTACGCCGAGTACGTCGGGCTCGATCCGGCCTCGGTCGTCCTTCGCTTCGAGGCGGCGTTCCTGGCGGACGAGGCCGAGGCACGCCGGGGCCGCGGCTTCGCGTGGCCGCGCGTCCGTCGCCTGGCGGGGATCACGGCGGCGCTCGCGGCGCTGACCGCCGTCGCCGTGACCGTGGCCACGCACGGTGACGAGCTGCGGGCGCTCGCGCACCGCCGCAAGGAGGCGCCCGCACCGGCACCGCCGCCCGTCACGCCCAGCGAGCCCGCATCGCCCAGCGACGAGATCGACAAGCTCAAGCAAGAGCTGGGTCTCAAGGAGATCGAGCGGCACATCGGCGCACCGCCGGTGGAGGTCCCCACCGATCCGCCCTCGGCGCTCACCCAGGTTCCGGACAGTCTGTCGCCCATCTTCCACGTGCCACCCGCCGGCCCCGGCGATGCTGGCGGGGCGGAACCGCGCTCCCGGGATCGACGCGCGGAGGCACCGGCCACGTCGCTCGCCAAACCCGGCACTGGAACGCCCGCGGCAACCGCCACGAGCGGCGTAAAGCTGGTCTTGCACGGCCTCGCGCGAACCTGGGTGCAGGTGGCGTCGGACGACGGCGAGCCGGTGAGCCGCGAGCTGGAAGCCGGCGAGGACTGGGCGCTCGCGGGTCGGCGCTTCGTCTTGCTGCTGGGCGACGGCGGCGCCGTGAGCCTTGGCTGGGAAGGCCGCGACCTGGGTGCGGCGGGCGCGCCCGGGGTGCTCGTCCGCCTCGAGATCCCCAAGGACCTGCGCGCGTTGCCGCGCAACTAGCCAGCCGCCGATGACGTCCGCGAGCTGTCCGCGCTGTGCCCGAGAGCTGCCGCGGGCGAGCACGCGTTGCCCGAGCTGCGGCGCGCTCACCGACGCGGCCGCCGCGCCGGAGGCGCGCGTGCGCTGGTCGGACCCGCTCACGTACACGCTTCACGTCGACGATCTGAGGGGCGTGGACGACCGGCGGGCGCTGCTCGCGTACCTGCTCGACACGGGACGATTCCCGGATCGGCGGGTGCTCGCGGAGCGTCTCGACCGCGTTCCGTGCGTGCTCGTGGAAGGCCTGACGCTCGAGGAGTCGACGGAGCTCAAGTCGAACCTGTTGCGTCTCGGCGTCACGGTCCGTGCCGTGCGCTCGCCGTCGGCGGAGGTGGCCGAGCCCGGCACCGCGCGCAACCCCTCGTTGGCAGCGTGGACGCCACGACGGAACGAGCGCCGGGTCGCGGTCCACACCGTGCGCACCTGGGCGTGGGTCGCCGCCGGTCTCGTGATCGCGCTGATGCTCGGCGGCATCGGTCGACTCGCGTACGACCTCCACGGACGGTCACGCACGTACGGCGAGCGCCGCGCGGCCATCGAGGAAGACGCCCGCGCGCCGCTGGTGCAGGTCGCGCGCCTCGGCCACGAGCGCCCCTCGGGCGAGGCCGACCGGGCGCGTGCCCGGGCCGAGCTCGAACGCGGCCACGAGGACTTCAACGCCGGCCGCCTGGGGGACGCGCTGGCGCGCTACCAAGCGGCGCGAGACCTCGATTCGGCGAACGCGGACGCACGGCGCGCGGTGGCGGACGTGTGGGTGGTGCGCGGCCAGGCCGCGCTCGGCGCGGGGCGATTCGACGAGGCGCGCGCGGCGTTCGAGTCGGCGCTCGCGAGCGATGCCGACGCGCCCCGCGCGATTCGCGGCGCGGCGCGGGCCGCCATGCTCGCAGGCGACCTGGAAGGCGCACGGCGGTCCTGGGACCGGCTGCTGTCGCTCGGCGGCGCCGATCGCGAGGCGCAAGGCTTCGCCGCGGAGGTCTATCACTCGCTCGGCGAGCTCGATCGCGCCGCCGCCGCGTATCGCGCCGCCGCCGCCGCGACCGCCGACTCCTGGCTCACCGATCGGCTCGCGCTGGTCGAGCGCGAGCGCACGGCCATCGTCGAACCGGCCGAGGACCTGCGCGCCGTGTGGCTCGGTGACGTACCGCGAGGCGCTCGGCGCATGCTCGAGGACGCACTCGAGCGCGCGCTCGGCGAAGTCCGCGCACGTCTGGGGCGCGCTGCCGACCCCGAGTTGCGCGTGATCCTCGACCCCGCTCGCCCCTTCGCCGAGCGTGCCGGCGTGCGCTGCGGCTGGCAGCTCACGAGACTCGCCGGGCCGCGACTTCCCGTCGGCGGAATCGAGGAGATCCACGACTTCGAGCGCTGGCGGCCGGTCTTGCGTCACGAGCTCGCCCACGCCGTGATCCATGCGCGCGGCGGCGCGCGAGTTCCCGCGTGGTTCGAGGAAGGCGTCGCGGAACGGCTCGCCCTTGGCGATGCGCCGAGATCGACCGCCGCGAGCCCGGTGACCGGCACGCTCACGCTGATCCGCTGGCCGTTCGCAAGCCTGCCTGCGCAGGCCTGGGACGAGGCGTTCGCGAGCGCGGATCGCGCCGCCGAGCGGCTCTTCGCGAACGGCGGCTGGACGGCGGTGGAGCGGACGATCGACGCCGTCGCGGGGGGCACGGACTTCGACGCCGCGTTCGGCGCGAGCTTCGCGCTCGATCCCACGACCCTCGCGAGCGCCGGCGATCGCGAGCGGCGGCCCTGAGCCGCGCCCGCGGCGGACCCTGGATTCATGGCGGAGACCGAAGCGATCGCGCTGCGCGCCACCGCCTACGGCGAGTCCGACTGGATCGTGACCCTGCTCGGCGCGCACGGCGGGAAGATCCGCGGCATCGCGCGCGGCGCGCGGAAATCGCGCAAGCGCTTCGGCGCCGGGTTCGACCCCGGCACACGCGGCACGCTGAGCTTCCGGGTGCAGCCGCGCTCCGAGCTGGCGACGATCGAGGGCTTCGGCAACGCGCGACCGCCGGCGCTCGGACCCGATCCGGTGGCGGGCTTCGCGGTGGTGAACGTCGCGGTCGAATGCTGCGATGCCGTGAGCGTCGAGGACGAGGACGCCGCGCGCCGCTTCACCCTGCTCTCGGAGCTGCTGGCGCGCGTGGCCGACGGCGCCAGCCCGGCGGTGACGCTCGCGTGGTTCCTCGCGGCGCTGCTCGCGGACGCCGGCTTCGCGCCGCGCTTCGACCGCTGCGTGCGCTGCGAGCGCCCGGTGGGCAATCGCGCGCGTTTCGACGCCGCGCGCGTGGCGCTGGTCTGCGCGAGCTGTACGGGCGAGGCACCGGTGGCCAGCGTCTCCGCCGAGATCGCGGCCCGCATCGCGGCGCTCACCCCGGCCAGCCGGGACGTCGAAGCCGCGCGCACCACCGTCGACCTTCTCGGCGCGGCCGTGGAGCACCTGGTGGGACGACCGCTCAAGTCGCTCGAGTTCCTGCGCTCGACGCCACTCGGGTGAATCCGGTTCTTCGCGCCACCAGCGCGAGCGCGCGCGACACGAAAATGGTGCGCGAACTGGCCTGGGCGCGGTTGACACGTCGCGGCACGGCCCCTAGACTCGCGCAAATTTTCCGCCTGATTCCGCGCTCATCCACCGGATCCGCTCGGCCCTCGGCCAGTCGCGTGCTCGCGGCGTGACGCGGGGCGCGCCTCGTGCATCGAGCGTTTCCCTGGATTTGGCATTGAATTCCTCGCGATCCCCGCTCAACTTCCAAGACCTGATCCTGACGCTGCAGCGGTTCTGGGCAGATCGGGGTTGCGTCATCCAGCAGGGGTACGACCTCGAGGTCGGCGCGGGAACGTTCCATCCCGCCACCTTCCTTCGCGTCTTCGGCCCCGAGCCCTGGCGCACGGCGCTGGTCCAGCCGTCGCGCCGTCCCAAGGACGGTCGATTCGGAGAAAACCCGAATCGTCTCCAACATTATTACCAGTTCCAGGTGATCCTGAAGCCAGCCCCGGACGACGTGCTGGAGACCTATCTCACGAGCCTCGCCGCGATCGGCATCGACCCGGCGGAGCACGACCTCCGCTTCGTGGAAGACGATTGGGAATCGCCCACGCTCGGCGCCTCCGGCCTCGGCTGGGAAGTGTGGTGCGACGGGATGGAGATCACCCAGTTCACGTATTTCCAGCAGGTGGGCGGCATCGAGCTGCGGCCGATCTCGGCCGAGATCACCTTCGGCCTCGAACGCATCGCCATGTTCCTCCAGAAGAAGGACTGGTTCCACGAGATCGAATGGCAGCGCGGCATCCGCTACGGCGAGATCCACAAGCGCACCGAGGTGGAGTTCTCGCGCTACAACTTCGAGCTCGCCGACGTCGATCTCGCGCGCGCCTCGTTCGCCGGCTGCGAGCGCGAGGCGCGCAAGCTGCTCGACGCCGACGCGGTGCTGCCCGCCTACGACCACACGCTCAAGTGCTCGCACTACTTCAACCTCCTCGACGCCCGCGGCGCGCTCTCGGTCTCGGAGCGCACCGCGATGATCGGGCGCGTGCGTGCGCTGGCGCGAGCCTGCGCCCACGCGTACGTCGCGAAGTACTGCACCTCGCCCGCCGTCGGCGCCGCTGACGCGCCTCCCGCCACGGGCTCGCCACGATGAACGCCGAGCTCCTGCTCGAGATCGGCACCGAGGAGCTGCCGGCGCGGTTCGTGGCGCCGGCGCTCGAGGCGTTGCGGGATCGGGTCGTGGCGTTGCTGGACGAGGGGCGGATCGCGCACGGCGCGGCGCGCACCCTCGGGACTCCGCGGCGGCTGGCGCTGATCGTGGAGGGCGTCGCCGCCGAGGGCAGCGCCGAATCGACGGTGGCGATCGGGCCGGCGGCGAGTGTCGCCTTCGACACGCACGGCCAGCCGACCAAGGCGGCGGAGGGCTTCGCCCGCAAGCAAGGCGTCCCCGTCGCCGCGCTCACCCGTGTCCGCACCGACAAGGGCGAGTACGCCGCCGCCGAGGTCACGCGCGAGGGCGCTCGCACCGCGGAGCTGCTCGCCGCGGCGCTGCCAGCGCGCATCCTCGCGATCCCCTTCCCCAAATCGATGCGCTGGGGCGAGCCGGAGATCAGCTTCGGACGGCCGATCCGCTGGATCGTGGCGCTGCTCGGACGCGGCGAGATCCGCTTTCGCGTGGGACCGGTCGAGAGCGGCAGCGCGACGCGTGGGCACCGCGTCCACGGCACGGGCGGCGCGGTGGCGGTCGACGGGGTGGACGCCTACCTCGCGGCGCTCGCCGCCAGCGGCGTGATCGCCGATCCCGCGGAACGCCGCGACGCGATCGAACGGGGGGTCCGCGAGCTGGCGGCGTCGGTGGGCGGGCGCCCCGTGCCGGACCCCGGGCTCCTCGACGAGGTGACGAACCTGGTCGAGTCGGTGACGCCGGTGCTCGGCGGCTTCGAGCGCGAGTTCCTCGCGGTGCCACGCGAGGTGCTGCTCACCGCGATGCGCACCCATCAGCGCTATTTCGCCGTCGAGGACGCGAACGGGAATCTCCTCCCGCATTTCGTCACGATCTCGAACACGCGGGTGCGCGATCTCGGTGTCGTTCGCCACGGCAACGAGGCGGTGCTGCGCGCGCGCCTGGCCGATGCGCGCTACTTCTACGACCTGGACCTGAGGAAGCCGCTCGCCGAACGGGTAGATGCGCTGGCAGGCGTGACCTACCACAAGAAGCTGGGCTCGGTGCGCGACAAGGTCGAGCGTGTCCGCACGCTGGCCGCGACCTTGGCTCACGAGGTGGGGCTCGCTTCCCAGCTCGCCGCGATCGACCGAACGGCGCTGCTCTGCAAGGCGGACCTCGTCACCGAGATGGTGGGCGAGTTCCCCGAGGTGCAGGGCACCATGGGCGGCTACTACGCGCTCGCGAGCGGCGAGCCGCCGGTGGTGGCCGCCGCGATTCGCGAGCACTACCTGCCCCGCTTCGCCGGGGATGCCCTGCCCGCCGGCGACGTGGGCGCCCTCGTCGGCCTCGCCGATCGGCTCGACACCCTCGCGGGCTCGTTCGCCGTGGGCGAGGTGCCCACCGGCGCCGCCGATCCGTTTGGCCTGAGGCGCAGGGCGCTCGCGATCATCCAGATCGTGATCGCGCGCGGCTGGCGCCTCGACGTGGGCAGGGCCATCGACTCGGCGCTCGGGTCCGTCGCCGCCGCGCTCAAGCGCCCTCGCGCCGAGGTCGCGGACGAGCTCGTGCGCTTCCTCGTCGCTCGTCACGCGACGCTCCTGCAAGCCGAAGGCATCGGCGCAGACGTGCTCGACGCCGCCGTGCAGGGCGGCCAGGCGGTCGACTTTCTGGATGCGGCGCGGCGCGCCCGGGCGCTCGAGGCCTGGAAGGACTACCCCGAGGCGATCGACCTCTACCGCGCGGCGAAGCGCATCGCGAACATCCGCAAGGACGAGCCGCGCGGCTTCGACGAACGCCCCGAGCTGCTCACCGAGGCGGCCGAGCGCGCGCTTCTCGACGCGGTCGCTCGGCTCGAACCGGAGGTTCGCGCGCTGACGAGCGAGACGCGCTACGCCGAAGCGCTCGAGCAGCTGCGCGCACTGAGCGCCCCCGTGACGCAGTTCTTCGACAAGATTCTCGTCATGGCCGAGAATCCCGAGCTGCGCCACGCGCGCTTCGCATTGCTGGACACCGTCGCCGCCTTGATCCGCAGCGTCGGCGATCTCACCAAGATCCAGATCGAAGGCTGAACACGCTCCGCGAACGGAGGACCACCGATGGCCGACAAACGCATCTATTTCTTCGGCGAACGCAAGGCCGACGGCAACGCCGGCATGAAGGACTTGCTGGGAGGCAAGGGCGCGAACCTCGCCGAGATGACCAACCTCGGATTGCCGGTGCCGCCCGGCTTCACGATCTCGACCAAGATGTGCAACGAGTACCACGCGGCGCGCGGCAAGATGCCCGCGGGGCTCATGGACGAGGTGCGCAGGAACCTGGCGCGGGTCGAGAAGATCCTGGACGCGCAGCTCGGGAATCCGGCGAAGCCGCTCCTGGTGTCGGTGCGCAGCGGCGCCAAGCAATCGATGCCCGGGATGATGGACACGGTCCTCAACCTCGGGCTCAACGACCAGACCGTCGAGGGGCTCGCCAAGCTCACGGGCAACGAGCGCTTCGCGTGGGACTCGTACCGGCGCTTCGTGCAGATGTACGGCGACGTGGTGCTCGGCCTCAAGCCGGCCGACAAGAAGGAGATCGACCCCTTCGAGGCGATCATCGAGGAGAAGAAGCACGCCCTCGGGATCCATCAGGACACCGATCTCAAGGCCGAGGACCTCAAGGACCTGGTGAAGCGCTTCCAGGCGCGCATCCACGAACGCCTCGGGATCGTCTTCCCACAAGACCCGCTGATCCAGCTGCAAGGCGCCATTCAGGCAGTCTTCCGCTCGTGGATGAACGACCGCGCCATCGCCTACCGCAAGATCAACAAGATCCCCGAGGGCGGCGGCACCGCCGTCAACGTGCAAGCGATGGTGTTCGGCAACATGGGGAACGACTGCGCCACCGGCGTGGCCTTCACCCGTGACCCGTCGACCGGCGAGCGCGTCTTCTACGGCGAGTACCTGACCAATGCGCAGGGCGAGGACGTGGTGGCCGGCATCCGCACGCCGAACCCCATCTCGGCGCTCGCGAAGGAGATGCCGGCGGCGTTCAAGGAGCTGACCCGCATCTACCAGACGCTCGAGAAGCACTACCGCGACATGCAGGACATGGAGTTCACGATCCAGAAGGGCCGGCTGTGGATGCTCCAGACCCGCTCCGGCAAGCGCACCGGCCTGGCGTCGGTGCGGATCGCGTCCGACATGGCCGCCGAGAAGCTCATCACCCCCGAGGAGGCCGTCCAGCGCGTCGAGCCCGAGCAGCTCGAGCAGGTGCTGGTGCCGATCTTCGAGCCGAAGGCGAAGAAGGCCGCCGTCGCCGGCGGACGGCTCGTGGCCAAGGGGCTCAACGCAGGGCCCGGTGCCGCCAGCGGGCGCGCGGTCTTCCACGCCGAGGACGCCGAGGCGTGGGCCGCCAAGGGCGAGCGCGTGATCCTGGTCCGCATCGAGACCAGCCCGGACGACATCCGCGGCATGAAGGCGGCCCAGGGCATCCTCACGGCCCGAGGCGGCATGACCTCGCACGCCGCGGTGGTGGCGCGCCAGATGGGCAAGGTGTGCGTCGCCGGGTGCGGCGAGCTGCGCATCGACTACGCCAAGGGCGAAGCTCGCTCGAACAGCCACGTGATTCGCGAGGGTGACTGGATCAGCCTCGATGGGACGACCGGCGAGGTGATCCTCGGCGAGGTGGCGACCCATCCGTCCGAGGTCAAGCAGGTGCTGGTGACGAAGACGCTCAAGCCCGAGCAGTCGTTGCTCTTCCAGGCCTACGATCGACTCCTCAAGTGGGCCGACAAGGTCCGCACCTTGGGCGTTCGGACCAACGCCGACCAGCCGGACCAGGCGGCCGAAGCCGTGGCGTTCGGCGCCGAGGGCATCGGGCTCTGCCGCACCGAGCACATGTTCTTCGGTCCCGGGAAGATCGAGCCGATGCAGGAGATGATCCTCGCCGACTCGCCCGAGGACCGCGCCAAGGCGCTCGCCAAGCTCTTGCCGCTGCAGCGCGAGGACTTCGCGGGGATCTTCCGGGCCATGGCCGGACGCCCGGTCACCATCCGGACGCTCGATCCCCCGCTCCACGAGTTCCTGCCCCACGAGCCCGAGCAGCAGGCCCACATCGCCAAGCTCGTGGGCGTCAGCGTCGAGAAGGTGCACGCGCGCGTCGCCAGCTTGCGCGAGTCGAATCCGATGCTGGGGCACCGCGGCTGCCGGCTGGGCATCGTCTATCCGGAGATCACCGCGATGCAGGCGCGGGCGATCTTCGAGGCGGCGCTCGACGTGGCCGCCGAGGGCGTCAAGGTTCGGCCCGAGATCATGATCCCCCTCGTCGGCCACGTGAACGAGCTGGCGCTCCAGGAAAAGATCGTCCGCGACGTCGCGGCGGAAGTGTTCGCGGCCCGGAAGAAGAAGATCGCATACCTCGTCGGCACGATGATCGAGCTGCCGCGCGCCGCGCTGACCGCGGACGAGATCGCCGGGCGTGCCGAGTTCTTCTCGTTCGGCACCAACGATCTCACCCAGACCACCTTCGGCCTCTCGCGCGACGACGCCGGAGTCTTCCTCACCCATTACGTCGACCGTGGCATCCTCAAGGCCGATCCGTTCCAGACCTTGGACGTGGGTGGCGTCGGCAAGGTGATCGAGATCGCCGTGGGGCTCGGTCGCAAGACCCGACCGGATCTCAAGATCGGCATCTGCGGCGAGCACGGAGGCGACCCCGACTCGGTGGCGTTCTGCCACCGCACCGGCCTCAACTACGTGTCGTGCGCGCCTGGCCGCGTCCCCATCGCTCGGCTCGCGGCGGCACACGCTGCCCTGGCCGACGCGGCGAAGGGCGCCAAGTCCGGGGCGAAGAAGGCGGCCAAGAAGCCGTCGCCAACGAAAGCGGCGGCGGGCAAGGCCAAGGCCGTCAAGCGCAAGGCTCGCTGAGCCTGCGCCGCCAGCCGGCGCGAGCGGCCCGCTCCGCGGGCCACGGGGATCCTGGAATGGTCAAGACCAAGCAGGTGTCGATCCGGACCGAGAAGAATCGCGACGTCCGGAACATCTCGGACCTGCTCTCGAGCGCGGTGCTCGAGAGCAAGGTCCGGGATGGACTGGCGGTGGTGTTCTCGCCCCACACCACCATGGGCCTCTACCTCGCGAACTACGACCCCACGCTGGCGCCGGACGTGACCCGCTTCTTGAGCGAGCTGGTCCCGAACCACCCGGACTACGCGCACAATCAATCCGAAACCGACCCGAACACGGACTCGCACCTGAAGTCCATCGTGGTGGGCTCGAGCGTCACGATCCCGGTCGTCGGGGGCAAGCTGGCGCTCGGCCAGTGGCAGGGAATCTTCCTGGTCGAGTTCGAGGGGCCGCGCGCCCGTCACCTCACGGTGCAGATCCTCGGCGAATGACGGACGGCTGACCGGCACGCATCGCGCACCGTTCGCGGTGCGCTCGAGTGAGAACGGCTGCGAGGCTCGATGCCTCGCAGCCGTTTGCTTTCGAACGAAGCCGAAAGCCGGATCAGGCTTCCGCGGTGCGCACCTGGAAGTTGCGCAGCAGGACTCGCAGGTAGCGGTGCACGCGGATGAAGTTTCCGCCGAAGATGTCGCGCAATCCCTGCAGCGCCAGGTAGACCGGGCGACCCAGGAACCACAGCGGATAGAAGAGGAAGTCCGGCTTGCGCTTCACGATGGCCGGGCTCAGCAGCAGCTTCTCGATGGGCTTCGGAATGCGATAGGCGCCGAAGAGGTAGGCAAGCCCGTTCATGTAGGTCCGGTTCACCCGCAGGTAGTCCTTCTGGTAGATGTCGCGGATGTCGTCCTGGATGATCCCCTCTTCCTTCGCGCGCGTGTAGAGATCCGTGCCGGGGAAGAACGTGAGCGAGTAGAAGATGATCCGAAACGGACGCGGCAGCTTCTGCAGGAGCTGCATCGTCTCGACGCGGTCGTCGTCCGTCTCCCAGGGGTTGTCCAGGATCATGTCGTACACGGGAAGGCGGATGTTCGAGCGGAACTTGTCGAAGATCGTGGCCGCGCGGACGATGACCGAGTCCGCGATGTTGCGCCGGTAGATCCGCTTGGTGTTCTGGGCACCGCTCTGGATGCCCATGCGGATGTTGAACAGCCCGGCGTCCACCAGCGCGGCGGTCTTGTCCTCCGTCACGGTGACGGGGATGAAGCCCGTCACCATGAACGGCATGCCGATGCGCTCCTTGTATTGCTTCGAGAAGTCCTGGATGTACTCGATCGACGCATCCATGAACGAGTCGTCGTCGAAGACCAGATAGCGGATGTACGGCATGTTCGCGCGCACGTAGTCGAGCTCCTGCATGACGTGCTCGACCGAGCGTCGGCGGGTGTTGGAGCCCGTGCCGTAGATCTTGCGGTACGCGTTGTGGCAGCAGAACGAGCAGTTGAGGATGCAGCCGCGCGAGCACGACGCCATGTACTTGTAGACCAGGAACTTCTCCTGAAGCTCGTGGGTCATCGGCACCACGCGACCCTCGTTCAGGATGTAGTGCTCCACCAGGCTGTAGTCCGGGTGCGGCAGACGGTCGAGATCGGTGATGGTGGGGCGGATCGGGTTCTTCTCGATCTCGCTCCCGCGCCGGATCCACAGGTTCTGGATGCCCGTGGGCTCCTTGCCCGCCGCGAGCATGTCGATCAGCTCGACGGTCGCGTCGTCTCCCTCGCCGAGACAGACGTAGTCCGCGTGCTCGATCGACTCCTCGGGGCGCACCGTGCAGTGGATCCCTCCCCACAGCACCTTCTTGCCGAGCTTCTCGTGGACGTCGCGCGACAGTGCCGCCGACTTCGAGAAGTGGTTGCTCATCAGGGAGAAACCGACGACGTCCACGTCCTTGCAGAGATCGAGGACGTCGTTCGCGATCTGCTCGGGATAGGTGCGCTCGAAGTTCTCCGACGCGCTCGGCAAGAAGATCTGTCGGGTCTCGTGCCCGGCCTTGCGCAGACACGACGAGATGGTCCGCATCCCGGTGGAGTAGATGTCCAGGTACGGGCTGATGAGAGCGACTCGCATCGAAACTCCTCAGGCAGCGAGCGAACCGGGGACGCTCGACCGCTGGAATCGGGCTGATTCGGCGACACACCCGCGCCAGGCAAGCACGGGCCCTTCGATTGTAACCGCCGGCGCCGGCGCCCACCAGGTGAAGCGCGGCAAGGGGCGAACGCCGACGAGCGAGCTCGAGCGCAGCACGGGATCAGGCCTGGTTGGCCGCTTCGGCGCGAATGCGGAAATCGCGGATACCGAGCCGCGCCCAGCGCATCACCCGCGTGAAGTCGCCACCCAACATGAATCGGAACGCACGCACCACCAGGTAGGCCGGCCAGCCCACGAACCACAGCGGATAGAAGAGGAAGTCGAGCTTCAGCGCCATGACGCGCGGGCTCAGCAGCACGCGCTCGAGCGCCCGTGGGATCCGGTACGCGCCAAAGAGGTAGGTGAGCCCGTTCATGTAGGTGCGGCGCACCTTGAGATAGTCCTTCTGGTAGATGTCGCGGACGTCGTCTTGGATGAGCCCGTCCTGGCGCGCGCGTTCGTAGAGGTCCGTGCCGGGGTAGAAGGTCAGCGAGTAGAACGTGATGATGAACGGCCGCGGCAGCGCCTGGAGCAACCGCAGGGTGTCGGCGCGGTCCTCGTCCGCCTCCCAAGGATTGTCCAGGATGAGGTCGTAGTTGGGCAGCCGGATCGCCGCTCGCCACTTGTCGAAGATCGTGGCGGCACGGACGATCACCGAGTCCTTGATGTTGCGCCGATAGATGCGCTTGGTGTTCTGGGCGCCGCTCTGGATGCCCATGCGGACGTTGTAGAGCCCCGCCTGGACCAGCGCCTCGGTCTTTTCCTCGGTGACGGTGATCGGGATGAATCCGGTCACCATGAACGGCAGGCCCACCCGCGCCTTGTACTGGCGGCCGAAGTCCTGGATGTACTCGATCGACGCGTCCATGAACGAATCGTCGTCGATCACGATCCGCCGCACGTACGGCATGCGCCGCTTGATCTGCTCGAGCTCGCCGATCACGTGCTCCACCGAGCGGCGCCGCGTGTTGCCGGCCTTGGCGCCGTACATCTTGCGGAACGCGTTGTGACAGCAAAACGAGCAATTGAGGATGCAACCGCGCGACGTGGACGTGATGTAGCGGTAGAGGAGGAAGCGCTCGAGGTGCTCGTGGCCCATCCGAACCACGCGCCCGTGCTCGAGCACGAAGTGGTCCTCGAGGCTGTAGTCGGCGTACGGCAGCGAATCGAGATCCTCGATCAGCGGGCGGTGGGGGTTGCGCACGATCTCGTCGCCGCGCCGAGCCCAGACGTTCGCGATCCCGGTGGCGTCCTCGCCCCGATCGAGCGCGCTCGCCAGCTCGACCGCCGCTTCCTCGCCCTCGCCGACGCAGACGTAATCGGCATGCTGGATCGACTCCTCCGGCCGCACCGTGGGGTGGATCCCGCCCCAGACCACCGGCTTCCCGAGCTCGAGCTTGATGGCGTCCGTCAGGTGACTGGCGGTGAGGAAGTTGTTGCTCATCAACGTCAACCCCACGAGGTCGACGTCGCGGCAGAGCTCAAGGATGTCGCGGACGGCCTCCGACGGGTACTCGGAGGTGTGGCCGTCCCCTGTCTTGGGCAGGAAGATCTGCTTGGTGCGGTGTCCCGCGCGGCGCAGCACCGACGACAACATGCGCAGGCCATTGGCCTCGATGTCGAAGTAGGTGCTGATGAGGGCGACCTTCATGCGCGCGCGACTCCGCCGAGCCCGACGAGGCCGGCCCCCGCGAAACGGACTCCACGGTGTTGATCGAGGATAAGGCCCCGCTCAGTCCCGAGGCAAACCGACGGATCGCACTGGCGCGGCGACGACACGCACCGCCGCGAGGGCCGATGGCTGCTGGTCCCCGAGCAGCGCGGTCGGAGGTCGCGCCGCCCCGTCGAGCTCGGCTACAGCAGGTGCGACACGAGGTCGTAATCGGCGTCGCCGAAGCTCACGAACCAGCGGCGGTCGTCGAAGAATCCGCTGTGGTCCGTGGTGCCGGGGATGTTCACCCGCCCCATCACGAAGCGCGTGCCGCCTGCGTCGTCCCAGCGCGCCACGAACCCCATGCTCTCGAGCACCGGCACCAAGCCCTGGCACGGCGCGATGGTGTACGCGAGGTTCACCCGCTCGCACCGGAACACCTGCATCGCGTGTCCGACGAGGGCGCGCGCCAGCACGGGATCGTCGTCCTCGACCAGCAGGTCCACGATCACGGCCTTGCGCATGCGCTTCGAGTCGAAGACGCGCCCCACCAGGTACCCCACCACTTCGTCGCGCCACCGCGCCGCCAGCAGCACGTAGGGTGCGAGCGGGCAGGCCACGTAGCGCCAGTTCAGATACGCGCGATCGCGCACCGTCATGTTGGGGTGCTGACGGCGCACGCGCCGCCACAGGGCGTCCAGCTCGGGGCCGAAATGAGTGATGGGGACCACGGTCACGCCGCGGCGCCGCGCGCGGGCCAGGGCAAGCCGGTCGACCGAGCCACCCACCATCCGCAGCGCGACCCGGCTTGCCTCGCCCGCGACGCCGGCGAGCGCCGGCGGCAGCCGTTCGCGCGCCACGAACTCGAGCCCGACGGGGCGGATCATGATCGGTGCGGTGGTGCACACACCGGCTCGAAACCACGACCAGAAGCGCAGGATGTGGGTGCCCGGGTTGCCGAGCAGGATCGGCACCGAGTCGATGGTGCGGCTCGCCTGGCGGACGAACCGCGGCCCCGCGCTGCCGCGCGCCTGGGGGTCCGTGACGAAGCCCAGGATCCAGCACGACGGCCACACGTCGGCCCCCACCTGCGTGGGGTTGTAGTAGAAGCCCATGAATCCGACGACGCGGCCGCCTTCCTCGACCACCATCGAGCACGGAACACCCGGCGGGCGATAGGGATTGTCGAGGTACTGCCAGTCGAGGAGCCGATCGAAGTTGGCTCGGAGCTCCGGGCCGTAGACCGTCTCGAAGATCTCGAGGACGCGGGCCCGGTCGGCGGGCGTGAACTCACGCGCGATCGAGCGCGGTCCCGGCCCGTCGGCGGCGCGGGACGGCGCTTCCGCGTGTCCCTGGGTGGAATCCGACGATTCGTTCACTCGAGCCCGATGTGCCGGCTCGCGCCGGAAGGCCGCCGAATCGCGATGACGAGGGGCGCGGGGATCACGGCGCCCGGAAGCCCGGCAAACCGGAACGCTCCGCGCGCTCCTTCCAGTAGTCGACGACCTCGCCGACCTTGTCGTCGAACCGCCAGCGAGCGCGGAAGCCCAGCCGCTCCGCGGCCTTGCTCACGTCGGCGGTGAACGCGCGCAGCTCGGAGCGCTGCTTGGGCAGGTAGCGCGGATTGGGCGTCACACCGAGGTGCCGCGCGATGCCGCGCAGCACCTGGTTCACCGTGACCGCCTCGCCGGTACCGACGTTGTACATGTCGTTCACGGCGGCGGTGGTGAGCGCCTTCATGTTCGCTTCCACGATGTCGCCGACGTAGACGTAGTCGCGAACCTGCTCGCCGTCGTCGTAGATCGTGGGCTGCTGGCCAGTGAGCAGCGCGTTCACGAAGATCGTGGTGACCCCGACGTACGGCGTGGGTGTCTGGCGCGGGCCGTAGGTGTTGCAGTAACGCAGCGCCACGCAATCGACGCCGAGCTCTGGGCAGAGCCGCAAGCAATAGCCCTCGCCCGCGAGCTTGCCGACACCGTAGGGGCTGAGCGGCGGCACGTCGGTATCGGTCTCCTTCACGCCGAAACCGTCCTTGCCGTACACGCCCATGCTGGACGCGAACACCAGTCGCTTCACCGCGGTGCCGCGCAACGCGTCGAGGAGGTTGAGGGTGCCGTCGACGTTGGTGCGGGCGTCCTCGCGGAAATGCTTCACCGACTCGCGGATCGAGACCCGCGCGGCCTCGTGGAAGACCACGTCGGCCTCGGCGCACAGCCGCCCGAGCAGCTCGCGATCGAGCACGCTGCCGTGGACGAAGCGCGCGCCCGCGGGAACGTTCTCCTCGACGCCCATCGAGAGATCGTCGAGAGCCGTGACCTGGAAGCCCTCGCGTAGCAGTCGCTCGGCGAGATGCGATCCGATGAACCCCGCGCCACCCGTGACCAGTGCTCGTCGCATGGCGGCGAACCGTAGCGTCGGGCTCGACGACGGGTCAAGCAACCGCGCCACCGGACGAGGACCCCGCCGGATGGCCGCGCGCGCGGCCGCGCGGCGTCCGGGGCAGCGAGATCGAGGGGCGGCTGGCTGGCGCTCGCGGGCGTCCGGGCTCGGCACGGTGCGTGGGCTCGATCGGCCCGCGGTGCGCCCCCGCGGACGCGCCGGCGCGCCGCGCAGGACGCAGTCGAGGCGCGGCGAACGCGGCCGGCAGCGCGAAAAGCCGTAGGCATTCCGGGGGCTCGTCGCTGGCCGCGAGCAGCGCCGTCTGGCACGCGCATCGCAACTCCGACGACCGTGGAATCCACCCGACCCTTCGACGGCGAGCGCGCGGCGGTCGCCGGCCACGTCGCGCTGGCGCTGCTTCACGCACGCCTTCGGCCCGGTACCGCGGCGCGCATCGCCCGCGCGTTTCCCGATCCGCGCGCCGTGCTCGGCGGCGGCCCCGAGCCCCTGCAGACGTTGCGCCCGCTCACGAACGGCGAGATCGAGGCGCTCTCGACCTTCGCCGATTGGAAGCGCGTCGACGCGGAATGCGCGCGCGTCGCGGCGCTCGGCGCCTGGCTGCTGCCGCTCGGGGACCCGCGCTACCCAGCGATGCTCGCGGCGATCGCCGATCCGCCCGCGCTGCTCTACGTGCGGGGCACCCTCGCCGACGAGGATCAGGTCTCCGTCGCGATCGTGGGCTCGCGCCATGCGAGCCGCTACGGTCTCACGGCTGCCCGCGGATTCGCCAAACACCTCGGGCGCGCCCGCGTCACCATCGTGAGCGGCCTCGCCCACGGGATCGACCAGGCCGCCCACGAAGGCGCGCTGGAAGCCGAAGGGCGAACGCTCGCCGTGCTCGGCTGCGGCCTGGACGTGGACTATCCGAGTCGCAGCGCCCCGTTGCGGGACCGCATCGCGGCGCGGGGCGCGGTGCTCACGGAGTTCCCGCTCGGCACCGAGCCACTCAAGCAGAACTTCCCCGTGCGCAATCGGATCGTGAGCGCGCTCTCGCTCGGCGTGCTGGTGATCGAAGCCGCGCGGCAGAGCGGATCCCTGATCACCGCGCGGGCGGCGCTCGATCAGGGCCGCGACGTGTTCGCCCTACCCGGCCCGGTCGACCAGGCCTGCCACGCCGGCACGCTCGACCTGCTGCGCCAGGGCGCGCGCCCGGTGGGCTCTCCGCAACACCTGATCGAGGACTTGAACCTCGATCTCGGCGCGCTCGCGAGCGTGCCCGTGGCCGGAGACTCGCCGCTCGGCCCGCGGCGGCTCTCGACCCGCGAGACCGCCGCGCGCCAGGTGCTGGCCGCCATCGCGCTCACGCCGGTCACCTTCGATGCGCTGCTGGCGCGCACCCAGCTCGACCCCACGGCGCTCGCGGCCGTGCTCCTCGACCTCGAGCTCGATGGGCTGGTGGAGCGCGCCGGCGACGGCACCTACGGCGCGCAGGATCCGTTTCGTCGCTGAACGCGCGTTGGTCGATGGCCGAGGCGCGTGACAAGCTGCGCCGGTTCACGCGCGCCGATCCAGCGCGTGCGCCACGCTGCCATGCACGATCGTTCCGAGCTCTGCTCACCCGCGGTGACCGTCGTCGGCGCCGGACTGGCCGGATGCGAGGCGGCGCTGGCGCTCGCGCACCGCGGCATCCGTGTGCGCTTGATCGAGATGCGACCCGCGGCGTCGAGCCCGGCGCACCGCACCGGCGACCTCGCCGAGCTGGTGTGCTCGAACTCCTTGCGCTCCGACAATCCGATCAACGCCGCCGGCGCGCTCAAGCGTGAGATGGCGGCGATGGGCTCGGTGATCATCGCGGCGGCGCGACACGCGCGCGTCCCGGCCGGCGATGCCCTCGCCGTGGACCGGGTGCTGTTCGCGCGCTGCGTGAGCGAGCGAATCGCCGCCGAGCCGCGGATCGAGCTGGTACGCGAGGAGATCCACGAGATCCCCGAGCCGCCCGCGATCATCGCGTGCGGACCGCTGCCGCCGGCGCGCTTCGCCGCGGCGCTCGGGCGGCGCTTCGGCGACCGCTTTCTCTCCTTCTACGACGCCATCGCGCCGGCCGTGTGGGCGGCGAGCGTCGACTCCGAGCGGGTCTACGCGGCCTCGCGCTACGGCAAGGGCGGCGGCGCCGATTACCTGAACTGCCCGATGACCGAGGCGGAGTATCTGGCGTTCGTCGAGGCGGTGCGCACCGGCGAGCGGGTGCCCGAGCAATCGTTCGAGAACCTGCGGCGCTTCGAGGGCTGCCTGCCCATCGAGGTCATGGCGGATCGCGGCGTCGAAACGCTGCGCCACGGCCCCATGAAGCCCTTCGGCCTGCGCGACCCGCGCACCGGTGCGTCGCCCTACGCCGTGGTCCAGCTCCGTCGCGACGACGTCGCCGGCCAGGTGCTCAACCTGGTCGGTTTCCAGACCAAGCTCACCCATCCCGAGCAAAAGCGCGTCTTTCGCATGATCCCCGGCCTCACCGAAGCCGAGTTCGTGCGGCTCGGCAGCCTGCACCGCAACACCTTCCTCACGTCGCCGGAGATCCTCGAGCCCACGCTCGAGGTGCGCGGCGCCCCCGGGCTCTTCCTCGCGGGACAGGTGACGGGAGTCGAGGGCTACATCGAGTCGGCGGCCATGGGCATCCTGGCGGGCGTGAACGCCGCCGCGCGCTGCCTCGGCCTCGATCCGTTGGTGCCGCCGGCCACCACCCTCACCGGGGGGCTCGTCCGTCACCTCACCGAGACTCGTGCCGAGGACTTCCAGCCGACCAACGTGCATCTCGGGCTGCTCGCGCCGCTGCACACGCCGCTGCGAAAGCAGGCGCGTCGCGACGCGCTGGCGCGACGCGCGCTCGACGACGTCGCGTCCTGGATCGGGTCGTGGCCCGACGCGCTCCGCGCACCCATCCCGGTGCCCGGCGCCGAAGACGCCGTGCCCACGGAGCTCGCCAGCGTGGGGTGACTCGACCATGAACGACGCCACGCTCACCGAGCTGACCCGCGAGGCCCTGCGCGGAGTGATCGATCCCGAGCTGGGGCTCGACGTCGTCGCCCTGGGCCTCGTCTACGGCCTGGAAGTGCGCGATTCCGTCGCCGCCGTCGAGCTGACCATGACCTCCGCCGCGTGCCCGCTCGGCGACCACATCGTGCGCGAGGCCGAGACCATGCTCGCCGCGGTGCCCGGCCTCGCGTCGTTCACCGTGCGGCTGGTGTGGGACCCACCCTGGACGCCGGAGAAGATGACGCCCGAGGCGAAGAAGCTGCTGGGCTGGACGTGATGCGGCGCAGCCTCCGGGAAGTCCGCGCCGCGCGGTGGCGCTCGTGACGGCAATCGATCCCTGGGGGCGGCGCGTGCTGCTGCTGCCGGGCCTCGCGGCGCTCGTCGTGGGAGTGCTGGGCGGGCTCACGCGCGTGGGATGGAACGTGCACGCGCCGGACGCGGCCGTGCTCGGCCACGGCCCGCTGATGGTGGGCGGCTTCTTCGGAACCTTGATCGCGCTCGAGCGCGCGGTGGCGCTCGGCGCGCGCTGGGCGTTCGCGGTGCCGCTGGCGAGCGGCATCGGCGTCGTGCTGACGCTCGCTGGCGCACCCGTGAGCGGCGCTCACCTCTTCACCGCGGCGGCGGTGCTGCTCACCGTGGCGAACCTCGTCATCGTCGCGCGCCAGCCGGCGCTCTTCACCGCGGTGATGGCCGCGGGCAGCGCAGCGTGGGCCGTCGGCGATCTGCGTTGGGCGCTGGGAGCGCCGATCGCGCTGGCGGTGCCGTGGTGGCTCGCGTTCTTCGTGCTGACGATCGCGGCGGAGCGCCTCGAGCTCTCGCGACTCGCGCCCAAGCCCAAGGCCGCCACACCGCTCTTCGCGGTGCTGGCGGCGGCGACCCTGGTCGCGACGGCCGCCGGCAGCACGCGCGCGCTGGGAATCGCGTTCCTGGCGCTCGCGGCGTGGCTCGCAGCGTGGGACGTGGCGCGCCGCACCATCCGGCTGCACGGGCTGCCGCGCTTCGCGGCGATCGCGCTCTTCGGCGGCTACGCCTGGCTCGCCGTCGCGGCGCTGGCGCTGACGGCCTGGCCCTTACCGCCCGCCGGCCCAGGCTACGACGCGGTCGTGCACGCGGTGATGGTGGGATTCGTGTTCTCGATGGTGTTCGCCCACGCGCCGATCGTGCTGCCCGCGGTCGCGCGCATCCGGCTGCCCTTTCGCCCCACTTTCTACGTGCCGCTCGTGCTCTTGCACGCGGCCGTGCTGGCACGAATCGTGGGCGATCTGGCGGGCTGGCACGAGCTTCGACGCGCCGGCGCCCTGGCGACCGCGGTGGCGCTGGCGGTCTTCGTCGCGACCGTGCTGCACGCGCGACTGACGTCCGCGAGCGCCGCGGCGCCCCGATCCTGATTCCCGGGCCGCGCCGCTTCCCTGCGGCGCCGAGCCGCAGCGTGGGCGAGCGTCAGCTCTTGGTCGGTCGCTTCCGCCCGCCGCTCGCGCGACGACGCGTGGGCTTCACGGCGTCCGGGGCGCGCGGGTCCTTGCCCTGATCGCGCAGCTTCTGCTCGCGCGCCTCGATGAGCTCGAGCGCCCCTTCGAGGGTGAGCGTGTCGACGCTGCGCCCCTTGGGCAGCGAGGCGTTGACGACACCATCGGTCACGTAGGGACCGAAGCGGCCGTTGCGTAGCTCGATGGCCGCGCCGCTGGTCGGGTGGACGCCGATCGCCTTGAGCATCGAGGGACGCGCCGAGATCCGGCCTCGCTTGGGCTGGGCGAGCACGGCGAGCGCTTGCTCGGTCGTGATGCCGGCGAGCTGCTGGTAACCCTCGAGGCTACGGCTCTCCTTGCCACACATGACGTACGGCCCGAAGCGGCCGAAGGCGGCGAGGATCGGCTCGCCGGTCTCGGGGTGCCTGCCGATCTCGCGCGGATACGCGAGCAGCGCGAGCGCGTCGTCGAGGGTGAGCGTGTCCTTCGATTGATGGGGCCACAGGCTCGCCGTCTTCGGCTTGGGTGGCGCCTTGGCGCCCTTGGGCCGCTTCTCGCCCTTCGCGAGCTTCACGACCTCGCCGAGCTGCACGTACGCGCCGAACGCACCGTCGCGCAGGAAGACGGGCAACCCGCTCACGGGATCGTGACCGAGCGGCTTGTCGCCCACCGCCGAGCGCTGGATGAAGTCGAGCGCGGTGGCGACGTCGAGCTGATCGATGGGCAGGTCGTCGGGCACGCTCGCGCGTTCCTCGCTGTCGCCGATCTGCACGTACGGTCCGTAGCGGCCGACCCGCGCCACCACGTCGCGGCCGCGCACGTCCTTGCCGAGCGGGATCGAGCTGATCTCGCGAGCGTCGATCTCTTCCCAGCCGCTGCCCACCCGGCGCTTGAGGCCGAGCGCCGCGATGTCCTTGCCGTTCGGGTTGGTGTTGGCGTCGCCGAAGTAGAAGCGATGGAGCCAGGGCCGCGCTTCCTGCTCGCCATTCGCCACGGCGTCGAGATCGTCCTCCATGCGCGCCGTGAAATCGAAGTCCACCAGGTCCGCGAAGTGGCGCTCGAGGAGGTTCACCACCGCGAACGCGGTGAGCGTCGGCACCAGCGCCGAGCCCTTCTTCCACACGTACCCGCGATCCTGGATGGTCTGGATGATCGAGGCGTAGGTGGACGGCCGTCCGATGCCGCGCACCTCGAGCTCCTTGACCAGGCTCGCTTCGGTGAATCGCGCTGGCGGCTGGGTCTCGTGGCCCTTCGCCTCGATCGAGCGCGGCGACAGGCGATCGCCCGCCACCAGCGGCGGCAGCGCGCGATCCTCGTCCTCGAGCTCGGCCTCGGGATCGTCGGATCCCTCCACGTAGGCACGCAGGAACCCGGCGAACGTGGTGACCTTGCCCGATGCCGTGAGCACGGCCTGGCCGTGCTCACCTGCCGGCGCCACGATCCGCGCCGAGGTGCGCAGCTGCTCGGCGTCCTTCATCTGCGACGCCACCGTGCGTTTCCACACCAGCTCGTAGAGCGCGTGCTCGTCGCGATCGAGCTCGCGGCGCAAAGCCTCCGGGGTCGCGAACGATTCCCCCGAGGGGCGGATCGCCTCGTGGGCCTCCTGCGCGCCCTTGACCTTCTTGGTGTACTGGCGCGGCTCGGGGCTCAGGTACTCGGCGCCGAAGAGCTGGCGCACCTGGGTCCGCGCCGCCTCGAGCGCTTGGCTCGACAGGTTCGTCGAGTCGGTACGCATGTAGGTGATGTAGCCGTTCTCGTAGAGACGCTGCGCCACCGACATGGTGCGCTGCGCGCTGAAGCGCAGCTTGCGGGCGGCTTCCTGCTGAAGCGTCGAGGTGATGAAGGGCGGCGCCGGGCGTTGCGTGAACGGCCGCTCGGTGACGGAGGCGACCTCGAAGCTGGCGCGCCCCAGCACCTCGGCCACCGAGCGCGCCCGCGCCTCGTCCAGGCACACGATGCCGTCGGCGTCGGTGAGGCGCCCGGTCTCCGCGTCGAAATCCTTGCCCGAGGCGACGCGCCGCTCGCCCAGCTCGACGAGTCGCGCCAGCACGTTCGGCGTTCGACCGGCACCGGGGACGAGCTCGGCCTCGACGTCCCAGTACGACGCGGCGACGAAGCTCATTCGCTCGCGCTCGCGATCGACGATGAGCCGTGTCGCCACCGACTGCACCCGCCCTGCCGAGAGACGCGGACGGACCTTCCGCCACAGCACCGGCGAAACCTCGTAGCCGTAGAGACGATCCAGGATGCGGCGCGCTTCCTGGGCCTCGACGAGGCCGCGGTCCAGATCGCGCGGATGGGCGAGCGCGTCGCGGATCGCGCCGGCGGTGATCTCGTGGAAGACCATGCGCTTCACCGGCACCTTGGGGCGAAGCACCTCGGTGAGATGCCATGCGATCGCCTCGCCCTCGCGATCTTCGTCGGTCGCGAGGTAGAGCTCCGAGGCGTCCTTGAGCAGTCCCTGCAGCTTCTTCACCTGGGCGCGCTTGGTGGGCGGCACGATGTAGATCGGCGCGAAGTCGTGGTCGACGTTCACGCCGAGCTGCTTCCAGGACTCCTTCTGGTACTTCTCGGGGACTTCCTTGGCGGAAGACGGCAGGTCGCGAACGTGGCCGATTGACGACTCGACCACGTACTTCGAGCCCAGAAAGCTCGCGATCTTGCGCGCCTTCGCGGGCGACTCGACGATGACGAGGGGTTTCGACATGGGCCGCGTAGGCAAACCGAGCGCTCGCTCCACTGTCAAGCACGATCGAGCTTCGGGCCCCTGCGGGCGGCCGCGCACAGGCGGTTCAGCCGTCGTGTCGCGCCGCGACCGAGGCGCTCGCGGAGGCCAAGCCGCCGCGCGCAGGACGTCCGATCGCGAGCGCCGGAAGCGGCCGTGCGTGCGACGGTGCCGCACGGCCCGCCGCGGCGGTCACGTCGTTGCCCGGGGCCGCGCCGAGCTGGGCGGCGTGCTCAGTCGAGCACGATCTCGACCAGCTCGATGCCGAGCCGCTTGGCCACCTCGAAGATCCGCTCGTCCCGATAGAACTCGGCGAAGCAGATCCGCCGCACGCCCGCGTTGGCGATCATCTTGAAGCAGTTCCAGCAAGGCGAGGCGGTGGTGTAGAAGCTCGCCCCTTCGATTCCGACGCCATTGCGCGCGGCTTGGATGATCGCGTTCGCTTCCGCGTGGATGGTCGCCACGCAATGCCCGGAATCCATCATGTGGCCGATCTCGTCGCAGTGGGGCATGCCGCGGATCGAGCCGTTGTAGCCGGTGGAGAGGATCATCCGGTCGCGCTCGATGACCGCGCCGACGTGCTTGCGATCGCAAGTGGCGCGGGTCGCGACCTCGCGCGCGATGTTCATGAAGTAGCGATCCCAGCTCGCGCGCTGGCGCGGCTTGGGGACGTCGTCACGCGACACCGTCGCGGCGACCGCCGACGCGGCGCGCGGCCGGACCACCTTCACGGGCCGCGCTCGCGAGCGTGATGGGCGGCCCTGGTTTCGCTGCGGCATGGGATTCCCCCGAGAAAGACGTGTTCGCGCCAACCTGTCGCAACCATCGGGATCGTAGGGCGGATCGCCTCGTCGCGACAGTCCCGCCAGCGTCCGATCGAGCCCACCCCCGACCCGCGCGCGTCGCCCAGCGCGCCGCGCCGCCCCCGGCAGCCGCCGCCACGGGATCCTGGGCGAGCGTTCATCGCGGCAGGCCGAGCTCGACCCAGCCGCGACGCAGCACGCGATCGCTGCGCTGCGCGGGAGTCGGCGGCGGCTCGCTCGGCTCGGTGGGCTCACCGGGCTCGTTCGGGTCGTTCGCTTCGGGAGGCGGGCGGCCGTGCCAGCGGGTGGCGACGATCCGCTCGCGCAGCTCCTTCACGCGCTGGTCTTCCTTGCCGAAGGTGTCGCGCGCTTGCTGGTAGTGATAGATGGCGAGCCGGCGGTCGCGATCCAAGATGGCGGCCTCGGAGAGCTCGAGCGAGGCCTCGCCGGTCCGGCCCTGCTCGCCCAGCACCACGCCGAGCTGCTGATGCGCCTCGGCGTCCTGTGGGATGCGTTCGACCACCGCGCGATAGACCTGCTCGGCCTCGGCGCGCCTGCCCAGCGAGCGCAGCACCCGACCGTAGACGCGCCCGATGTCGGGGTCCGCGGCCTTGAGCTTGTGGGCGCGCTCGAGCGCCACCACCGCGTCGTCGAGCCGCTGCGACGCCTCCAGGATCTCGCCGATCTCCGCCCAGCCGCGCGCGTATTCCGGCTGTTCGGTCATCACGCTGCGCATCCAGTCGTAGGCGTCGGGCAGCCGACCCAGCGCCTTGAGCGCGAGCGCCATGCCGAGGCGGTCGTAGACGGTGCGATCGTCCCGCTTGAGGCGCTCCGAGTAGTACGCCGCGGCCACGGCGGGGCCCTCCGAGAGCACCCGAGCGCGCGCCTGCACCCGGCCCAGATCGCCGGCCGCGAGCGGGATCTCGCCGCTCGTGCGCACGTGGTCCGCCATGTCCTCGACGACGCTGATGCGCGATTCCACCTGCGGGTGGGTGAGCAGATAGGGCGGCGCGAAGATCGGGCTGCGCCGCTGCTCTTCCAGCAAGCGATGGAAGAACGTCGACATCGCCCGCGGGTCGTAGCCGGCACTGGCCAGGATCTGCATCCCCTGACGATCGGCCTCGTCCTCCATCTCGCGGGTGTGCTCGAGCATGGTGGCCTGGGCGGTGGCGAGACTTCCCATCATGCCGGCCTGACCGAGCTGGGCCGCCTGGCTGCCGCCGCTCGAGGCGATCACCGCGCTCGCGATGACACCGGCCAGCGCCGCGATGCTCGCCTTCTGCGACTTCTCGATGTTGAGCGCGATGTGGCGTCCGCGCACGTGCGCCGACTCGTGGGCGAGAACCGCCGCCAGCTCCGCGTCGCTACGCGCGGCGAGCAAGAGCCCCGTGTGCACGAAGATGTATCCCGCCGGCCCGGCGAACGCGTTGATGCGCGGGTCGCGCACCACCGCGAACCGAAGCGGGAACGGCCCCGGTCCCGCGGCGCGCGCCACCTCCTCGCCCACCGCCTGCACGTAGCCTTGCACCTCGGAATCCCGCACCAGCGGCAGCTGCTCCCGCACCTGCTCCAGGAACTCTTCGCCGAGCTCGCGCTCTTCCTCGATCGTGAACGTGAAGAACGTGCCGTTCGCGAGCTTCTCGAACGGGTGATCGGGGATCGCACAAGCGTTGGAGACGAGCGCGAGCGCGACCAGGACGTGAAGCCAGCGCCACGGACGTGTGGGGCGCAATCGACGCTGCATTGCGGGTGGGACTTGCGATTCGGTGCCGCGCACGGGCCGGAAGGGTCCTTCGACGAGACGCCGCGAGGCGGACGCGCGACGAACCGTGCGTCGCTGCCGCCAAGATCGCACCCACCCAGGGGACCGGCAAGGAATCGCTGCGCCTCGTGACGCCGCGGCGGGTGTGGCACCATCGGGGCGCCGTGCGTCCCGAGACCATCTCGACCGACCCGCCGCCGTCCGCGTCGCCACCGCGTGGGCCACGCGCACTCGCGACGTGCGCCGGCCTCGTGCTCGCGGTGGTGGTCCTCCACGCGGGATTGCTGGTCGGGCGAGCCCACCAGCGCGGCGAGGACGACCTCGAGCTCACGATCCCGTACAACGTGGCGTTCTGGCACGCCGTCGAGGCCGGCGAGTCGCCGTGGTGGCTGCCGTGGATCGACGCCGGCACGAGCACCTTCGCGCGCTTTCCCTACCTCGGGCCTTTCTATCCCGCGGCGCCGCTCTTCCGCGCGCTGCCGCCGGTGCGGGCCGTGGAGCTCGCCCTCTTCGCGCACGTGCTGCTCGCGGCGTTCGGGATGCGCGCCTGGCTGCGCGCCCAGGGAGTCGGCGAGCGCGGCGCCTGGCTGGGGGCGGTGGTGTACGCGGGATCGAGTGTGTGGCGGGTCGCCGACGGCGAGGGCTACGGCACCGAGGCGCCCGTGTGGACGTGGCTTCCCTGGGCGCTGGCGGCGATCGAGAGCGCCCGCGAGGGCTCGGCGGCGCGCGCGGGTGCGCTCGGCGGTCTCGCGGCGGGGCTGGTGGCGCTCGGCGGTCACGCGACCGATCTCTACGTCGGGATCGTGCTCACGGCGGCGTACGGGTTGGCGCGCACGCTCGCGCTGGGCGGCGAGCCGCGGGCGCGCAAGCGGCTGCTCGCGGCGGCCTCGATCGCTGGCGTGCTGGGCGCGGGGATCGGCCTCGCGTTCTGGTGGCCGGCGCTCGCGACACTCGACCCCGACATCCTCAGCGCCACGCGCGCACCCAAGCCGCCGATCGCCCATCCGCTGCTCCGGCTGGTGCTGCCATTTCGAGGCTGGGGCACCAAGGAATCCCTCTACGTCGGGATCGTGCCGCTGGCCCTGGTGCTGACGTCGCTTCGCCGCGTGCCGCGCCGGACGCTGCTGCCGGTGCTGGTTCCCGCGCTCACGGCGCTGGCGCTCTCGTTCGGGCCGACGGCACTCCCGTGGCGCGCGCTCGCGTGGCTCCCTGGGCTCTCGCGGATCGATCAGGGAAACGTGTTCGCGTGGCCATTCGCCCTGTTCGCCGCGGCGCTGGTGGGATGCGCGCTCGACGCGCGCGCCGCTCGGCTCGGCCCGCGAGCGCGGCGCGTGCTGGTCGCCGCCATCGTGCTCGAGATGATCCTCTACTCGACGCCACGCTGGACGGATCGCGCGCACCTCCGGCTTCTCACGCTCCCCTCCGCGACCACCAGCGCGCCAGCGGCGCAAGCGCGCTTCGCGTCCTTGGCGAGCGAGGGCGCGTCCTCGCCACCGCGCCGCACGTTGCCGCTCGTCGTCCGCGCTCCCGAGAGCGCCGTGCTGGATTGGCGAAACGACTCGCTGGTGCACCGCGCGTTCGAGGACGTCCGCGCCTCCGCGCATCTCGGCTCCCCCAGGCTGCGCCGCCTGCTGCGCTCGCTCGGGCCGTGGCCAGTCGATTGGGATACGTACTCGGACGATCGCGCGCGCGCATCCAGCTCCATCGATCTCGGCGCCACGAGCGTTGCCACGCGGGTGCTCGACCTCTTGAGCGTCGACACGGTCTTCACCGACGTTCGGGTCGAAGGCGACGCGTTCGCACGTTCGTCCCAACCCCGCGAGCTTGCGCCGGGCATCGCCCCATTCGACGTCTGGGTGCGGCGCGATCCGCTGCCGCGCTATCGCCTCGTCGCGCGCACCCTCGTCCTCGCCGACGACGAGGACGCTCGAGCGCGGCTCCTCGCGCCCGACTTCGACCCGCGTTCCGAGGCCGTGCTCGCGAGCGCCGCGACGGCGGCTCCGAGCGCGGTCCCGGAAGCGCTCGCCACGGGTCCGACGTCGGGGCGAGTCGTGGTCGAGCGCTATCGCCCCGGAGACATCGCCCTCGCCGTGGACGCTCGCGCCGGCGAGACGCTGGTGATCGGCGAGACCTTCCTCCCCGGCTGGCGCGCCTCGATCGAGGGCAAGGCGGTGCCGCTCGTCCGCGCCAACGACCTGCACATGGCGCTCTCCCCGCCCGTCGGCCGCCACCGCGTCGAGCTGCGCTACCAGCCACCGAGGCTGGCGAGCGGCGCGCGTGTCGCCGTGGTCGCGCTCGTCACGGCGGTGGGGTTGCTGCTCGCGCCCCGCGCGCCCCGAGGCCCACGATCCATGGCCCATGCTCGCCAACGAGGCGAAGGCCGTGACCGAATCGTGACCGAGCGCTGAGCGTCTCTTCACCGCCGCTCACTCGCCCTCGTCCATGCTCGGATCCGACGCGAGGCTCGATTCCCGACCTCGATCTCGAGGGCGCTCATGATCCGCTCATGCCATCGATCCGTGCTCGCTCGGCTCGTGCTGGGAATCACGCTCTTCCTCGGCGGGTGCGCCCACGAGCTCGATCCCATCGGCCAGCGCATCGACGAGCTGAGTCGGCGGACCGCGGCGATGGCGCACCAGGCGGACCGTGCAGCGGACGACGCGGCGCGCGCCGCCGCCGCTGCCGATCGCGCCGCCACCGAGGCGAACGCGGCGGCGGTCGAGGCCGAGGATGCGCGCTCGCTCGCCACGCGCGCGAACGTCCCATGGCCGCGCGCGGCGGAACGCCGCGCCGAGCGCGGCCCCGAGGCCCGCGCCGATGCGGAGCCGCGCCGCGGCGCGGGCCTCGCGCGAGCCAGCGGCGCCGCGCGGCCGCTCGCGATCGGCGACGTCCGCGTCGTCGACGACGAGCGCTTCCCCGACGCGACGTTTCGTCACTACGGCGTCAATCCCACGATCGATACCGCCGAGCAGCGGGTGTCCACCTTCTCGGTCGACGTGGACACCGCGTCCTACTCGCTCGCGCGCTCGTACCTCGAGCGTGGCGAGCTGCCGCCGGAAGAGGCGGTGCGCGTCGAGGAGTTCGTGAACTCCTTCGACTACGGCTACGGCGCCGCCGCCGAGGCGCCGTTCACCGTCCACGCCGAAGCCGCGCCCTCGCCCACCCGCCCCGGCTACGAGCTCCTGCTCGTGGGCCTGAAGGCGCGCGACGTGCCGGAAGCCGAGCGCAAGCCCGCGCGCTTGGTGTTCGTGATCGACGTCTCGGGCTCGATGGACATCGAGAATCGCCTCGGCGCCGTGAAGCGCGCGCTCGGCTTCCTCGTCGATCGCTTGCACGACGACGACACGGTGGGGATCGTCGTCTACGGCAGCCGGGCGCGCGTCCTCCTGGAACCGACCTCGGCGGGCGATCGACGCGAGATCCTGGGCGCCATCGAAGCGCTCCGGGCCGAGGGCGCGACCAACGTCCAGCAAGGCCTCGAGCTCGGCTACGCCATGGCCGAGCGTCGCTTCCAGGCCGGTGCGATCAACCGCGTGGTGCTGTGCTCGGACGGGGTCGCGAACAATGGGCTCGCCACCACCGCGGAGGGGATCTTCGAACGGGTGCGCGCGCGCGCCGCCCGCGGGATCACGCTCTCGACCGTCGGCTTCGGGATGGGCAACTACGACGACGTGCTCATGGAGCGGCTGGCCCAGCTCGGCGACGGCAACTACGCCTACGTCGACGACGACACCGAGGCGCGTCGCATCTTCCAGCGCGAGCTCACCGGCCTGCTGCAAGTGGTGGCGAAAGACGTGAAGGTGCAGGTCGAGCTCGACCCGCAGGTGGTCTCGCGCTACCGCCTGATCGGCTACGAGAATCGCCACCTGGAGGCCGCGGACTTCGCCAACGACCGCGTGGACGCGGGCGAGGTCGGCGCCGGGCACGCGGTGACGGCGCTCTACGAGCTCAAGCTGGTGGATCCGCGCCCACGGACGCTGGGTACGATCCGGGTGCGGCACCAGCCCGTCGAGGGCGGCGCCTCGATGCTGATCGAGAAGACGATCGACGGCAGCGTGCTGCGCGCGCGGTTCGGCGAGGCGTCCTCGCCAGCGCGCCTCGCGGCGGTGGTTGCCGCGTTCGCGGAGAAGCTGCGCGGGTCGTACTGGGCGCGCACGGTCACCTACGCCGATCTGCTCGCCCGCCTGGAAGCGCTCGATCCCGAGCTCACGCGCCGCGCCGACGTGACCGAGCTGCGCCGCTTGCTCATCCTCGCGCGCGGCCTCGATCGTCGCGACGACCCGTTCGAGGGCGACTCGCCGGTGTCGCGAATGAGCTTCGACGAGGTCCCGATCCTGCGATGAGCACCTCCGCCCGATCCCCCTCCCTCGCGACCACCGCGCTGGTGCTGGGCCTCGCCTGGCTCGCGCTGGCGTGGGGGCTGGTGGCCCTCGGCCGGGTGTTCGTGGCCGAGCGTCACGACGCCCGCCACGCGATCGGCGCCCGCCGCTCTGCGCTCGATCTCTACGCGGAGCGCGCCCTCGGCGAGGCGCTGGCTTCGCTCGTCGCCGACGCCAGCGAACGGATCCCGGTGGCGCTCGCCGATCCCCTGCGCCCCGCCACCGATCTCTTCCTGCGCGAGGACGGAGCGCAGCGGCTGCCGCGCCTGGCGACCGCCCGTCCCGGCGACGCGACACCCGGTGCCGCGCTCGCGGAGCGGATCTCGCGCGGCGACGTCGGGGCGGGTGAGGCCGCCGGCGGCGACGCGGACCCGTGGGCCGAGCGGCTGCGCATCGCACGCGCCTTCGTCGCCTCGGTGCGCCTCGACGATCGCGCACAGATCGAGTCGCGGTTTCGCGCGTTGCTCGGTCACCAGGCGCGCTATCGCATCGACTCGACGCTCGACCTGCCGTCGCGGCTGGGCCTGCTCGAGCTCCTGGTGCGCGAGAGCCATCCCGATCCCGCGCTGCTCCACGCGCTGCTGCGCGACGGCCTGAGCGACGCCGCGGGCAGCACCGTGCCCGGCCTCGAGCCGGCGCTCCTCGACGCCCGCGAGCGCTTCGACAGCGCCGATTTCCTCGCCCTCGCGGATCGGATCGGCGAGCTCGCCGAGCGCAGCGGCGTTCCCTACGAGGATTTCTTCGCGCGGGTCCACGAGCCCGTCCCCGAGATCCCGCTCGTCGCGGACGATCTCGCCGCCGCGACGTTGGTGGCGCGCGGAACCTGGCTCTTGCGCCCGGCGGGGCGCGGGCGGATCGAAGGGGCGCGCGTCGACCTGGACGGCGCCCTTCGCGCGGTCCTCGACGAGATGCGCGGGCGCGGCGTGCTGACGGGAACCGACGAGCTGCGCCTCGCCACCGACCTCGGGGCCAGCGTGCCGCTCGCGAGTCTCGCGGTGAAGGTCGATTCGCCCGAGTGGCCGCGCGCGCTGGCAGCGATCGAGCGGCGCTTTCGCTGGAAGCTCGGCTTGCTGCTCGGCTCGGGCGGCGTGGCCATGGCGCTCGCGGCGCTCGCCTTCGCGTTCCAGCGCCAGGGGCGGCGGGTGGTGGACATGCAGCGCGCGTTCCTCGCCGCCGTGTCCCACGAGCTGCGCACGCCGCTCGCCTCCATCCGACTCCTGGCGGAGACCCTGGAGCGCCGCGTGAGCGACGTCGCCGGGGCCCGCGACTATCCACAGCGCATCGTGCGCGCCGCCGACGGCCTCGCCTTCCTGGTGGAGAACTTGCTCTCGGTGCAACGCCTCGACAGGGGGCGCGGGCTCGCCGAGCGTGTGCCGGTGAAGATCGACGAGCTCGTCCACCGCTTGGTCGAGGAAACCGCCGCCAGCCTGGGCGCCGAGGTGCGCGTCGACCTCGCCGGCGTCGCGGTTCCCACGGTGTGGGTCGATGCCGGTCTCTTCACGGTGATGCTCGCCAACCTGGTCCGAAACGCCTGCCTCTACAACGCGCGCTCGCCGGTCCGCCTCGTCGTGACCAGCGAGCGCGACGGCGAGGCGACGGTGATCCGGATCCGCGACAACGGCCGCGGCTTCGACGAGCGCGATCGACAGCGCGCGTTCGAGGACTTCCACCGCGGCACGGGCGCGGCCGACCGCGCGGTGCCTGGCACCGGCCTCGGCCTCGCGCTGGCGCGGCGGATCGTCGCCTTGCACGGCGGCGCCATCCGCATCGCCGCCACCGGGGCCGAGGGAACGACGTTCGAGATCCGGCTACCCGATCGCGCGTAAGATCGCGCCAGCCGCCGCACCCACGGCCACCGCGCTCGCCCCCGCGCCCACCCGCCTCCCCCGGCCCCATGCAACCCACGCTCTTGCTCGTCGAGGACGACGAGAACCTGCGCGTGGCGCTCGCCGACAACCTGACCGACGAGGGCTACACGGTGCTCACGGCGGCCACCGGCGCCGCTGCGCTCGCGGCGCTCGCCGCCCACGCGCCCGAGCTGGTGATCCTCGACATCATGCTTCCCGACACCGACGGCTACACCCTCTGCCAGCGGATCCGCGCGATGCCGCAAGCGCCACGCGTGTTGATGCTCACCGCGCGCAGCCTGGAGGACGACGTGGTGCGCGGCTTCGACGTCGGCGCCGACGACTACCTCGCGAAGCCCTATCGCTTGCGCGAGCTGCTGGCCCGCGTGCGCGCGCTGCTCCGACGAGGCGAGACCGCGGCCGAGTCGTTCCAGGTCGGCGAATACACGATCGACGTGCCGGCGCGGGCGGTGCGCCATGCCGACGGTCACGACGCCGAGCTCACCAAGACCGAGTTCGACCTGCTGGTGATGTTGATCCGCCACGAGTCGCGGGCCCTCGATCGCGACACCATCCTCGACGAGCTGCGCGGCCGACACGTGATGGTGGACCCGCGCACCATCGACAACTTCGTGTCGAGCCTCAAGAAGAAGCTGCGCTGGACGTCGGATTCCCCGTGGCGCATCGCCAGCGTGCGTGGCGTCGGCTACCGTTTCGAGCGGTGAGCACGGCGGCTCCTTCCCGCGCGCCGCAGGCGGCTTACGAGGTTCCGGCGGACGAGTACTACGCGACGCTCGCGCGCTGGCGCGGGTATTCGTATCGCGAGCGTCGCCGGCTGCTGCTGCCGCGGCTCGGGGGACGGGTCCTCGACGTCGGCTGCGGCGACGGCCGGATCGTGCTCGCGGCGCTCGCCGATCGCGGTGTGGGGCTCGATGCGAGCGGCGCGATGCTCGCGGCCGCGCGCGCGCGCGCACCGCTCGCACGGCTCACTCGCGCCGATGCGCAGGCACTTCCGTTTCGCGGCGCGAGCTTCGAGACCGTGCTCGCGAGCCACGCTCTCTGGCTCTTCGGCGACGCACAGGCGTTCGTCGCCGAAGCGCGGCGCGTGCTCGTGCCCGGCGGGCGCCTCGTGATCGTGAGCAATCATCCGCACTACTTCTGGGCGCGGAGCTGCGTGCTCGGCATCTCCGCCGCGATGGGCAGGCACCACGTCGAGCCGCCGCCCCTGCTCCACCGCCGACGCGACATCGAGGCAGCGCTCCGCCGCGCGGGCTTCCTCGCCGCCCGGTCGGAGTCGTTCCTGGTGCTGCCGGTACCCGGCTTCGCCTGGCTCGACCGCACGCCGCTCAGGCGGCTCGGTCTCTCGTTCGTGATCGAGGCGCGAGCGCCAGCATGAGCGCCGCGCCGAGGGCGCCCAGCGCGAGCACCAGCAGCGCCCACTGACCCGTGGGCGCGTAGCGCAACTCCACGACCTGGGTCCCCGGCGGCACCCGCACCGCGCGGAAGAGCGCGTTCGCGCGAAAGAGCGGGATCGACACGCCATCGGCGCTCGCGCTCCATCCGGGAGCCGATCGATCCAGGATCACCAGCCAAGGCCGCTCGTCGCCGGTCTCGCTCACGTCGACCACCAGCCGATCGGGCTCGTCGACGAGGAACCGCGCCGCCGGCTCCCACCCGGCGCCGGGCTGCGGCGCCAGCGCGCGGGCGTCGTCGCATTCGGCGAGATCGAGCGGCGCCCCGCTGTCGAGGACCGTGACGACGCGCGGATCGAGCGTGCCGGCGAGCAGCGTCTCGAGGGCCGTGCGCGGCTCGGGGCGGCACGCCAGCGACGTGCGATACGCGCGCGGCAGCGCCGATTCGTTGGCGTAGACGAAGTATCCGCCGCCGCTCGCGAGCGGCGCGCCGCGGTCGAGAAAGGGCCGCCGCGCGAGCAAGAACCGCGACGCCGAGAGATCGAGCAACAGCGGCACGTGGGTGAAATCCAGAAATCCCGTGAGCCGCAGTGGCGCGGCGGCTCGCCCAGCGCCCGTGAACTCGAGCACCTCGCGCGGCACCAGCGACGAGAATCCGCTCGGGCTCGCCCAGCGGAACTCGCTCTCGAACGGCTCCACCGCCACGTCGTCGCGATCGAGGTTCGCGAGGCGCGGATAGCCCGCCTCGCCGAGGGCGCGCGGCACGTGCGCGAGCACCGCCGGGCCACGGACGAATTCCTCGACCTTCGCGCGGGACTCCGTGCGCGCGAAGGGTGCGGCGAGCCACCCGAGCATGACCAGCGTGCCGGCGGCGAGCAGCGCCGGCGCCGCCGCGCGGACCCGGCGCGACGTGGCTGCGCGCGCCACCACCAGCAACGCGACCAGCAACGCCGCGAGGGTCGCGATCTGCAACGTGCCACGCGTGGGCGCCGCAATCTCGCTCGCATAACCCTCGCCGAACGAATCGGGCAGCGCGATCCAGCCGGCCCAGAACGCCAGCCGGATGCCGCCCACGATCCCAGCGGCCACCAGGAGCCCGGCGAGCACGACGCTTCGCGCCGGGACTCGGTCGCGGCCCGCGGCATCGATCGCCCGCGCCGCGAGCACCGCGATCGCGAGCAGCGCCACCGACACCGCCCGCACTGGATCGTGGAAGAGCCCCACCAGCGGCAACCGATAGAGCACCCGCATCACGGGATCGTGCTCGCCTGCAGCGAACGCGAGGGCGCACACCAACGTCACGGCGAAGGCGCGCTCGTGGAGGTCGCCGTGCCGGATCGATCGCCACGCCCACGCGAACGCCAGCGCCAGCGGAATGCCTCCGACGAACACGGTGTTGAGCGCGCCGAGCGCGCCCCACCCCACCAGGTTCGGAAAGAAGAGCCCGACGAGATCGGCGCTCGACAGGCTTCCCGCCGCCACCGCGAGCGACTCGTGGGCGGTGACGGAGCCGCGCGCGGACTCCGCGAGCAGCGCGGAGGTGGCGAGCGCTTGCGGTGCGAACATCGCGCTCGCGAGCGCCGCCATCGCGAGCAACCGCGCCGCCGGATCGGCCCACGCCCCCGGCCCACGCGACGCCCGCGCCTTCTCCCCGAGCAACACGAGCGCGTAGCACCCCTCCAGCACCCCGACGTAGAGCGCCTGCTGCGCCATGCCGCCGAGCCAGCTCAGCCCGAGCGCCAGCGCGCCGAGCCCGACCGTTCGGCGTGCCGCGTGCCCCGATTCCGACTGCGCCAGGCGGCGGATCGCGAGCAGCACCAGCGGCACCCACGCCAGCGTCGCGTGGTTGTGGAGCTGACCCAGGTTTCCGACCATGTGGCCGTTGAAGGCGTAGATCGCCGCCGCGGCGACGGCGGCAGCGGGACGCACGCCCAGCCCGGCGCGCGCGAACGCGTACATCGCCACCCCAGCCAGCAGGAAATGGAGCGCGACGTTCCAGGTCAGCGCGTCCGCGACCGGAAGCGCGAGATCCGCGAGCCAGCTCGGCGGATAGAGCGGGCCAGCCTGGATCGCGCCCAGCCACGGATACCCGAAGAAGAGATGCGGGTTCCAGAGCGGCAGGCGGCCGTGGTCCACGACCTGCTCGCGCAGGAAGTGGTGCAAGGGCAACAGGATCTCGTGGATCTCGCCGTCGAAGACGAGACCTCGCCCTGCGATGACGCTGCGGAAGCACCAGCTCCACAGCGCCACGAGCGCCAGCAGCGCGACGGCGTCCGCGACCCACGCCACCGGCTGCGCGACGGGGTGCGGCGCTTCCGGGTGCGTCCCACGCTGCGCTCGATCGGCCACGGGACGCCGATCATGAGAGAGGAGCGGTCACGCCAGCAAGCGCCGTAGGTCACCTCTCCGCACGGCGCCCCGAGCAAGCGCGCGCGATCTTCCGTCGACGACCGGCTCGCCCACCGCCGCGGCCGAGCGCGCGCCGTCCGCCCTCCCGCCGCGACCCGCACCCGGGCGCTCAGGGTAGATGGATCGCGAACTCGTGGACGTGGCCCGCGGTCGACGCCGAGCTCACCGTCACCGTGCCGCCGTGCATGATCGACGTGAGGGAGTCGACGGAGAGCGTCACGGTGTGGGTGTGCGAGCCGAGCGTGTACGTGGAGGAGGCACCGGTCACGAGCGCGACCGGCGCGCTGGCGGGCTGCTCGACTGCATCGAACGGCACGAACAGGTCGTGGCTGTGGCCGGAAGCCGTCGAGGACGTGATGGCGAAGCCGTTCGTGTTTCCACCGCCACCGTCGTTCGCGCCTGCCGCCGCCGCTGCCGCACCGCGCCGCCAGCGCGAGGGTGGAAAGAGCACCACGATCCGACCCAGGCTCGTCAGGAACTCGCGTCGCTCCACGCCTGCGTCGGCAGCGTGCACCGCGAGCCTTGCCTCTCGTTCCTTCCGCGCGCTCATCGCTGGTCACCTCCCACCCGACCCGCGACCGGTATTCGCGGCGGCGGGCGAATCGGTTCGAGCGCGACGAGCGGGGCGAGCTGCGGGCCTCAGCCGAGCCACTCGAGCGCGTGTCCACGACGACGCAGCGCCTTCTTCGCCTCCTCGAACGCGAGGATCAGGAACAAGCCGTGGAACGCGAACAGATACACCGACCACGGCGCCGGCGCGAAGCCATAGACCCGCGCCAGCGGGCCCGAGAAGAAGAACCAGCACAGCGCCAGCTCGACGACGATGCCGAGATCGACGAGCGGGTTCGAGATCAGGTTGAGCACGATCGGGTGCCGCTCCAGGAAGCGCGCCATGCGGGTCGCGAGCGGCCGCAGCAACGGTCGATCGAGGGCGGCGGCGCCGCGGACCAGCGCCACGCCCAGCACGCGCACCGGCAACCACGCCAACCGGGCCGACGCCGCGAGGAACGCTCGCGCCGTGTCCGCGCCCACCACCGGCGGGATGCGGACGTCGACCGTGACGCGCAGCTCGGCGACAGGCGGGCGCCAGTCGCGGATCGCCGCGAGCATCGCCGCGCGCCGCGCTGGCGGCAGGAAGTCCGTCGCGAACAGCGACACGCGCGAGGAGCGCTTGCACAGCACGTTGGCGATCTGCGCGGTGACCGTGGGAAAGAAGTACGCGGTGAGCGTCTGCAGATACGCCCACGAAGCCAGCTTCACGTCGAGCCCCGGCGGCGACGCCGGCATCGACGTGAGCGGCGCGCCCGGACGCCACGCTCCCAGCACCCAGCCGCAGAAGTAGTACGTGAGCCAGCACGACAGCGCGAGCAACACTCCGTTGACGAGATACGAGCGCAGGATGAAGCCCGCCGAGAGCAGCGGCTCGTCACGCCGGCGCGGAGGCCGCGCGAGGATCCCGGGCTCGGGCGGCTCGATGCCGAGCCCCATCGCGGGGATCAGGTCGGTACCCACGTCCACCGCCAGCACACCCATCACCGTCATGGCGAGCGGCATGCCGGGCACCAGCATCCACGCCACGTAGGGCAGCATCTCCTGGGGATTGCTGTTGAGCACGTACGCGGCGAAGCGCCGGATGTTGTCGCGGATCGCGCGTCCCTCCTCGATGGCCGCCACGATCGACGAGAAGTTGTCGTCGGTGAGCACCACGTGGGCCGCTTCCTTCGCGACGTCGTTGCCGCGCAGCCCCATGGCGATGCCGATGTCGGCGCGTTTCAGCGCGGGCGCGTCGTTGACGCCGTCGCCGGTCACCGCCACCACCTCGCCGAGCGCCCGGAGCCGCGTGACGATCCGAAGCTTGTGCTCGGGCGTCACCCGCGCGAACACCACCTCGCCCAAGGCCAGGACCCGGTCGAGCGCCTCGTCGCTCGCCTCGCTCAGCTCGGCGCCGGTGACCACCGGCAGCTCGCCCCCTCCGCCGAGGCCGATCTCGCGTGCGATGCGCGTGGCCGTGAGCGGATAGTCGCCGGTGATCACGTGGATTCGGATCCCCGCGGTGTGGCAGGCGGCGATCGCCTCCGGCACGCCCGGGCGAATCGGATCGGACATCGCCGTGAGCCCGACGAAGACCAGGCCCCGCTCGGCGCGCTCCGCGTCCAGCTCCTCGAGCGGCGTCGACTCCTCCACCTCGCGATAGGCGAGGCCGAGCATGCGCAGCCCTTCGCTGGCGAGCGCATCGTGACGCGCGACCACGCGCCCACGCTCGTCGTCGGCGAGCGGCATCACCTGCCGGCCCACCTGAATTCGATCGCAGCGCTCGAGCAGCTCGAGCGGCGCCCCTTTCGCGTACACGACCCGTGTCTCGCGTCCCTCGGCCTGGACCACGACGCTCATGCGTTTGCGCACCGACTCGAACGCGTTGGTGCGCAGCCGGTGGTGGACCCCGCGGGTGCGCGCCTTGCCGGCGAGCGCGAGCAGCGCGCCCTCGGTGGGATCCCCGATCACGCGGTAGTCCGAGCCCACGCGCTCGAGACGCGCGTTGTTGCAGATCACCGCGCACTCGAGGAGCCGTCGCAGCGCCGCGCGCCGTGCGATCTCGCTCGGCCCGAACGGGTGCCCCTCCAGCGAGAACCACCCCTCGGGCCGATAACCCTCGCCGCCCACGCTGAGCTGCTCGCCGTCGACGTAGACGCGCGTCACCATCATGGCGTTCTGGGTGAGCGTGCCGGTCTTGTCGGTGCAGATGACGGTCGCGCACCCGAGGGTCTCGACGCTGGGCAAGCTCTTCACCAGCGCGTGTCGCTTGGCCATCCGGCCCACCGCCATCGCCAGCGCGAGCGTCACGGTGGGCAACAGTCCTTCGGGCACGTTGGCGACGAAGATCCCGATGAAGAACACGAACGCGTGCCGGAAGTCGAGGCCACCCAGAAGCCAGCCCACCAACAGGAACGTGAGCCCCAGACCGCCCGCGAGCCACGAGATCGTGATCACGGCGCCGCGCAGCTGGCGCTGCAGCGGGCTGGGCTCGGTGCGGATCGATTGGGTGAGCCCGGCGATCCGGCCGATCTCGCTCTGCATGCCGGTGCCGAAGACCACCGCGCGACCGCGCCCGCGCACCAGCGCCGAGCCGGCGAAGACCACGTTCGGGAGCTCGATCCACACGAACTTCCCGTGCAGCAAGATCGGCTGGTTCGATTTGTAACGGCGCGCCGAGGTGGATTCGCCGGTCAGGCTCGCGTTCTCCACCTCGATGCCGTCGGCCTCGACGAGACGGGCGTCGGCGGGAACGAGGTCGCCCTCCTCCACCACGATCACGTCGCCCGGAACCAGCTCGGCCGCGTCCACCTCGCGCTCCTCGCCGTCGCGAATCGCCCGGGCGCGCGGCGCCAGGAGCCGCGCCAGCACCTCCACCGCGCGATCCGCCTTGGTCTCCTGGATGAACGCGAAGATCCCGTTGACCAGCGTGACGCTCGCGATCGCGAAGCCGAGCTCCGGCATGTCCACGCCCGGCACGAAGCAGAGCGCCGTCGCCACCCACAACAAGATCGCGAAGAAGCTGAGCAGGTTCCGTGCGAGCCGCACCGCCCAGGGCGTGCGCTTGGCGTGCTGGAACACGTTGCGCCCGTGCATCGCCAGCCGCCGCTCGGCCTCCGCGGAGGTCAGCCCCCGCGCCAGATCCGTGGCGAGCTCGAACGCCACCTGCTCGTCGGTCAGGTTCACGTAGCTCGCGGGATCGCCCCGCTCCTCGGCGCGCGCGACGATCTTGACCACGCTCGCGGCGTCGCGCGCGGCGACCAGCTCCGGCACGGCCCCGGGCAATGCCGCCGCCACCCGGGCCAGGAGCTGCAGATGGCGGTCGGGATCCTCGACCTGCGTGAGCAGCAACAACACCACCCGGGCCCGTCCCTGGGCGCTCTCGAGTCCGCCGCGCGAGATCGCGAGCGCCAGCCGCGGCGCCGCCAACCCCGCCAGACGCACGTGCGGCACGGCGACATCCGGGCTCACGAACGCGAAGCCGCGCGCCTCCGCCGCGGCGAGACCCGCGAGGATCTCGGGCTCGCGGCTCGCGAGCCCGACGCGTTCGACCAACCGAGCCAAGGCGGACTGGAGATCGCCCTCGAGCCCCAGCACCACGTCGTCGGCCCGGATCAGCTCCGCGATCACGATCGATCTCGAACGACTCGCGCTGGCGAGCGGTCTTAGGCCACGCGCGAAGCGCGATCATTCCCAGTGCGCCCGGTGGTTGCAAGCGCCGCCCCGCGCCGAGCACGCAAGAACGGCGACGCCGTCCTCCCGTCGGGAGAGCGGCGTCGCCGTCGACGACGACCACCACGCGCGGAAGCGCGTGCGATTCAGCCGCGCGGTAGGACCTGCGCCACGGCCAGCGAGGTGGCGCGGTGGCGCAGCCAGTCCAGGAGCCCACGCCCCACTCGCGGCATGGCGACCTCTCGGACCACCGGCTTGCCGTCGGCGGTGCTCAGCTCCAGGGCGAGCATCCGCCCGCCGGCGGTGCTGCCCCACACCTTGATGTTGCTGTAGATCACGCCGGCCTGCGGCCCGTAGGTATCCCCCGGGCTGTTGTCCGTGCCGACGATCACGTAGCGCAGCTGGAAGGCGCGCGGATGCGGCTGGCTCACCAGCGAGCGGCCGTCGAGGAAGACGGTGGCGTTGCCGGCGCGATCGAACTCGACGCGCACGGTGTGGGTCACGCGCGGATCGAGTCGGCCGTCCGGCGGTGAGAGTCGCGTCTCCACGCGCTCGCCGAAGCCACGGGTGCTCGACAGGAACTTGAAGAGACCGTTGTAGTCCCGGCCGGTGCGCACGTTCCAGAACCCGGTCCCGTTCTCGTCGGCGGTGTGCACGCTGCCGTGGCTCTCCTGGAACATGTTCAGGATGTGTTGCTTGCTGTGCTGGTGCTGCGGGCTCGAGGTCGAGGTGTCCCAGTTCGCCAGGTCGGCGGAGAACGATCCTTCGTTGAGCGTGCGGCCGAGATCCCAGATGATGTTCCAGCCAGGCTGCCAGCCGCCGCCGCTCAAGAACTGGCCGCCCTTCGCGTTGCCGCGCGTCGAGCCGTCGAGCGAATCGCAGAGAACCGTGGTGCCCGGATCGCTGCAGCCGTCCGAGCCGACCCCGCCGCCACCGTCTTCGCTGGCCGTCACCAGCACGGTGTCCTCGCGACTCTCGATGAGACCGTCGCTCACCACCAGCCGGACTACGTACTGGCCGACGACGTCCGCCACGAACCCGGAGGATGCGCCCGTGGGCGCGTCGAGGGTGGCGGCGCTGCCGTCGGGGCGCGACACGAAGCTCCACGCGTACGCGAGCGCGCTGCCATCGGGATCGCTGCTCGCGCCGCCATCGAGCGTCACGGCATCGCCCACGCGCACGCTCTGGTCGGCTCCAGCCACCGCCACGGGGGTGCGGTTGCCGCGGGTCGCCGTCACGACCAGCACGTCGGCCGCGCTGGACGCGCGGCCGTCGTCCACCACCAGCTGGAGAACGAACTGGCCTTCCACGTCGGCGACGAAGAGCGTCTGGGCCCGCGTCGAGTCCTTGATCCCGGCGTTGCTGCCCGCGGGCTTGGACACGAATCCCCAGCGGTAGCCGAGCGAGTCTCCATCGGCGTCGGTGCTGCGACGGCCATCGATGTCCACCACCGTTCCCACCTCCACCGTGCGGTCGGCACCTGCATCGGCGATCGGCGGCACGTTGGTGTCCACCACCGTGAAGACGACCTCGTCCGACTCGCTCGTCGCCTCGCCATCCGATACCACCAGGCCGACGCGGAACTCGCCCACGACGTCGGCGACGAACACCGTGCGCACCGCCGTCGCATCCTTGATCCCCGCGGAGCTCTCCGCCGGCTTCGCGTTGAACGTCCAGATCAAGCTGAGCTGGTCGCCGTCGGCGTCGTTCGAGCTCGAAGCGTCGAGGGTGACCACCGAGCCCAACGCCACGGTCTGGTCCACGCCCGCCACGGCGATGGGACGCGCGTTGGCGCGTGTCGCCGTGACGACCACCGCGTCCGCGCTGCTTTGCGCCTTGCCGTCGCTCACCACCAGGTCCAAGCGATAGACGCCCTCTCGATCGGCGATGAAGGTCGGCTGGGGCGCCAGCGAGTCCGAGAGCTGGGCTTCGCTGGCCTCCGGGCGAACCGTGAGCGTCCACAGATACGAGATGGCATCGCCGTCGGGATCGCTGCTCAGGCTCGCATCGAGGGTCACCACGCTTCCCGCGACCACCTCGCGATCGGCGCCGGCCTCGGCCACCGGCGACTGGTTGCTGCCACCATTCGAGTCGCCACAGCCGATCGCCACCACCAGACTGATCGCCAACCAAGCGGCGATGGGCCTTCGCTTTCGATTCGCGCGCATACTTCCTCCCAGAGCCGACCGCGTGTGCCGGAATCCGGCGACTCGCGGCCGCTCGTGTTGAGTCGCCGTCGGGAGCCCTCACCGATCGAGCGGCCCGGTTCGCACGCTAGATAGCTGTCCCAGCCAGCGCCAACCAGGAGATAGTTTCAGCACGAAACGTCGGCATTCCCGACAGGAGGTCGCGGCCCGTGGAATGGCTGAACTACCACCACCTTCTCTACTTCTGGGCGGTCGCCAAGGAGGGCAGCGTGGTCGCCGCGAGCGAGGTGCTGCGCCTCGCCCACCCCACCATCAGCGGCCAGATCCATCAGCTGGAACGCAACCTCGGCGAGAAGCTCTTCGTGCGCCGCGGCCGAAACCTCGCGCTCACCGAGGTCGGGCAGATCGCGTTCCGCTACGCCGACGAGATCTTCAGCCTCGGACGGGAGTTCCAGGGAATCGTGCGGGGATCGGCGAAGGGGCGGCCGATCCGGCTGGTCGTGGGAGTCTCGAACTTCGTTCCCAAGCCCATCGTGCATCGGATCCTCGAGCCCGTGTTCGAGCTCGACGATCCGATCCAGCTGGTGTGTCGCGAGGACCGCTCGACCGAGGCGTTCATGGGCGAGCTCGCGGTGCACGGGATCGACGTGGTGCTGTCCGACGCGCCCGCTCGACCGGTGGCCGCGGTTCGTCCGTACAGTCACCAGATCGGCGAGTGCGGCACGGTGTTGCTCGCCAGCGCCAAGCTCGCCAGCTCCTTGGGCGCGCGCTCGCCTGGCAATCTCGACGGCGCGCCGTTCCTGCTGCCGAGCACCGGATCCATCCTGCGGTGGTCGCTCGAGGAGTGGTTCGCGACTCACAAGATCCGCCCACGCGTGGTGGCCGAGCTGGATGATTCCGCGCTCGCCGAGACCTTCGGCGAAGCGGGGCTCGGCATCTTCGCCGCCCCCTCCATCGTCGAAGCCGAGATCCGCCGGCGCTCGCGCGTCCGCCTGGTGGCGCGCCTGGACAAGGTGAAGCAGCGCTTCTACGTCATCTCGATCGAGCGCAAGATCCGCCACCCAGCCGTCGTCGCGATCCGCGAAGCCGCCCGCGAGAACATGTTCCACTGAGCGCCACGAACGAGAACGGGGCTGCCCGATCGGCAGCCCCGCCCTGGCGGAGAGAGGGGGATTCGAACCCCCGGTACAGCTTTAAGGCCGTACAACGGTTTAGCAAACCGCCGCCTTCAGCCACTCGGCCATCTCTCCAGGTGCCCGTCGCGGCCGTTGCCGACCGCGGTGGGGCGCCCTGTTTTTACCGCTTATCCGCCTTTCGGCAACTGCCCACGCTCGATTCGTGGCGGAGGGAGAGGGATTCGAACCCCCGGACGCTTTCGCGTCAACGGTTTTCAAGACCGCCGCCTTCAACCGCTCGGCCATCCCTCCAGCGCAGCGACGCGGCGCGAATCATAACGTCGCCGGAGACCAGCGGCAGCCGCCGACGCCTGCGAGCGCGCGCGGCGGTTGCGCGGTCCCCGGTGCGGTCGGTCGCCGACAGCGGAACACCGCGGCACCGCCGTGCGCGCGACACACAACCCATCGTGCTTCGCCCGCGACCCGCGCTTCGCCGGCGCCACGACGGAGCGCGAGCAAGGCCGCCGCATGCGCGCCCTCGTGCTCGCCTGCTGGCGAGAAGCACTGGCGCAAGCTGCCGAGCTTGGTGCTCGCCAAGTGGCGGCGCTGGTGGGATTGGGGCTGGCGCTCGCACGACGCCGCGCCGTCGGCGTCCTGGTGCACGCAGTGAGCTGGTGCTTCGTCCGCGGCGCGATCGCCACCGTCGTCGCGCGCGATCGGCTTCAGGTCGAGCCGTGCTGTCTGCAGCGCCGCGAGCGCTTCAGCGCACGCGCGTGAAGTGATGGTTCCGGCGAGGCCCGAGCCAGAGATCGTCGCCGCTCAGCACCAATGGATCGGCATAGCGGCCTTGGTGAGGCGGCCCGGTGTGCAGGCCGCAGCTCGCCGGCCGCTCGAGTGTGTCCTCGAGCACGTGCATGTCGAGCACGTGCTCGTGGAAGACGTTCGAGGTCGCCTTCCACGTGCCGCGCGCCGTGTGGCCACGATCGTCGCGCCAGCGCAGCACCGCGCCGTCGTCGAAGCAAAGCGTCTCGATCCAGCCGCAGCGGTTGGTCCCACGCCACGATCCCGCGAGCGCACGGGGATCGAAGGTGGGGATCTCGGCCAACGCCATCGCCACCAGCGAGAGCGCCGACACCGCCAGCGCCGCGCGGAGCGGCGCTCGGCGGCGCGCGCCGCTCGCCGGGGCCGCCGCCACCAGCGGACCCGACGCGAGGATGCCGAGCGCGGCCGACACCCAGTTCAGCACCACGTCGTCCGCGCCATAGAAGCGCGACGGCAGGAGTCCCTGCAGCAGCTCGTCCCAGGTTCCGAGCCCGATCGTCGCCGCGCCGAGCAGCCACCAGCCCGCGGCACCGCGATGGTCGCGGCGGATCGCCACCGCGAGCGCGAAGCCGAGCGCCCCGTGCAGCACGATGTGGAGGCGCTCGGCGGAGAGCGTGAGCGACCGTCCCACGAGCACCGCCGGGACGAGGCTCGCGACGAGCGATGGCGCCACCTGCCCGAGTCGCACGCCCGCGCGCCGATGAACACGCCAGAGCGCGACCGCGGCGAGCGCCACCAGCGCCGGCGCGACCCTCGCGGGCCCGAGTCCCAGCGCACGCGCCGTCGGCGCGGCCACGCTTGCCGCCAGCACGCACGCGTAGATCCCGGCCACGGCGCGCCACCACGGACCCGGCGCCGCGCTCCACCGCGACGCGGCGCGCGCAGCGGGCGTGCCCGACGCGCTCACGCGGGTGGCGCGATCCGATCCACGCCGCCCATCCACGGCGCCAGCGCCTCGGGCACGATCACGCTGCCGTCCGCTTGCTGGTAGTTCTCGAGGATGGCCACCACCGTGCGCCCCACCGCGAGGCCCGAGCCGTTGAGCGTATGGGCGAGGCGCGGCTTCCCGCCGGCGTCGCGGCAGCGGATCTGCGCGCGGCGCGCCTGGAAATCCAGGAAGTTCGAGCAGCTCGAGATCTCGCGATAGGCGCTCTGGCCGGGCAGCCAGACCTCCAGATCGTACGTCTTGGCCGAGGAAAAGCCGAGGTCGCCGGTGCACAACGAGACCACCCGGTAGGGCAAGCCGAGTCGCTCGAGCACGTTCGCCGCGTCGGCGGTGAGACGCTCGAGCTCGGCCGCCGAATCCTCCGGCCGCGTGAACTCGACGAGCTCCACCTTGTTGAACTCGTGCTGACGGATCAGCCCGCGGGTGTCCTTGCCGTAACTGCCCGCCTCGCTGCGGAAGCAACGCGTCCATGCCACGTACTTGAGCGGGAGCTGGCTCGCGTCGAGGATCTCGTCGCGGTGCAGGTTGGTGACCGGCACCTCGGCGGTGGGGTTCAAGTAGTAGCGCGTGCCTTCGAGGTGGAAGAGATCCTGCTCGAACTTCGGCAACTGCCCCGTGCCGCGCAGCGAATCGTCGTTCACCAGGAACGGCGGAAGCACTTCCAGGTAGCCGTGCTCGCGGGCGTGCAAATCCATCATGAAGTTGATGAGCGCGCGCTCGAGGCGGGCGCCGAGCCCCTTCACCACCGTGAAGCGCGCGCCGGCGATCTTGGCGGCGCGGGCGAAATCGAGGATCCCGAGCGCCTCGCCGACGTCCCAATGGTTCTTGGGCTCGAAGTCGAAGCGGCGCGGCTCGCCCCACACGCGCTCGACGCGATTCTCGCGCTCGTCACCACCGATCGGCACGGACGCGTCCGGGATGTTGGGCACGCGCATCGCGATCGCCACGAGCTCGGCCTCGACGGCGCCGAGGTGCTGCTCCTCGTCCACCACCGCCGCGGCGGCCGCCTTGGCCTCGACCTTGCGCGCCTCGATGCGCTCGGCGAGCGCCGCGCGCCCGGCGTCGTCGAGGTCCTTGCGGCCCTTGAGCTCGCGCGTGAGCGTGCCGATCTCGGCGTTGTCGCGATTGAGCGCGGCCTTCTTCTGCTCCACGGCGGCGACCAGCGCGCGGCGGCGCCGCTCGATGTCCACCAAACCGCTCAAGTCGAGCGGATCGCGACGGGCGGCGAGCGCCGCCCGAACCCGCTCGGGCTCGTCACGCAGGATCTTGGGATCGATCACGTTTCCCTCGGAAAAAGCGGCAGAAAACGAGCGGAAGCTAGTCGTCCGCTCTCCGCCACGTCAACCGACCGGGCGGGCCGGAACACCGCACCGTGGCTTCGCCGACCCGGCGCGCTCCGATGGTGCGTCACGCCGCGAGTGACGTCAGCAGCCGCTGCGCGAGGTACTCGGCCACGGTGAGGATCGGAGTCATGGTGTGGCTCGAGCTCGAGGTCGGAAATCCCGACGAGTCGAAGACGTAGATCCCGCGCGTACCGTGGACCAAGCCGGCGGGATCCGCGCCACCGTCGCGGGGCGACGGCGCGAACCGGATCGTGCCCTGCTGATGGGCGCTGATCCACGGCAGACACACGGGCTCGAAGCGGATCCGGTCCACCTCGGCGAGGTCGCGCTCGCTGCGCAGCACCACCGGCGGCGAGCCAGGCGCGATCACGTCGCGGGCGCCGGCGGCGAGATAGATGCGGGCGGAGGCCCGGATGGCCGCGCGCGCCCGCTCGATCAGCTCGGGCGCGAACGTGTAGTCGATGCGAAGCCGGCCGGACTTCTCGATCCGCACGCGCCCGCTCGGCTCGTCGGGAAAGAGCTGGAGCGCCGACGCGAAGCGCGGATACCCGCGCATCGCCTCCTTCCCGGGCATCCCCGCCCACGGCAGGATCGAGCCCACGATGCCGGGCGTCCCGGAGATCGATTCGATCCGGAAGCCCCACCAGCCGTGCTCGGCGTGCTCCGGCTGCTCGAACTCGGTCACCGCGAAGGCCTGCGGAATGCCGCGAAACGCGACGACCTCGCGTTCGAAGCGCGCCACCACGGGAAGCTGCGGCTGCAAGCTCAGGTGCCGGCCGACGTGCTCGTTGCCGAGACCCGAGCGCAAGAGCAGCGCCGCCGACTCGATGGCGTTGGCGGCGAGGATGATCGTGCGCGCCCGCAGCCGCGCGCGCCCCGTGACGTGGTAGCCCTTGGCGTCGAGCGAGCCGAGCTCCACGGTCTTGAGCTCGCTCGCCGCGCCGTCGATCCGCAGTGCGCGGGCGCGCGTCCAGAACGAAGCACCGGCAGCGATCGCCTGAGGAATCGCCACGAAGCGCGGATTGCGCTTGGCGTTCACCGGGCAGCCGATGAGGCACGTGCCCAGCCCCGCGCAGCCGACCCGATTGTTGAGCATGACCTCGCCGCGCCAACCGAGCGCCCGTGCTCCGTCGCGAAGCAAGCGGTTGTTCGCGTTGAGCATGCCCTCGGCGATCGGGCTCGCCGCCAGATCCGTCAGCGCGCGCGCCCGGTGCGGCGCCAGCGTCGCCACGGTGAAGTCCGAGAGCCCGAAGCGCCGCTGCCAGGTATCGAGGACCCCGTCGGGGATCGGCACGACGTCGCAGGTGTTGATGACCCCGCCGCCGCCGAGGACACGGCCCTGCATCACCGCGATCGCGAGATCGCTGGTGGCACGCCCCGCGCGGTCCATGTAGAGCTGGTCGTACATCGCGCCGTCACGCTGCGTGAGGCGCGTGCCCGTGAAGTCGCCGCCTTCCTCCAGCACGACGACCTCGCGCCCGGCCTCGGCGAGCGTGCGCGCCGCCGTGGCGCCCGCCGAGCCCGAGCCGATGACGAGCACGTCGAGCGGCGCATCGCTCGGCAGCGAGTCACGCGAGAGATCGAGGATCGCGCCGGCCATCGCTCAGGACCCCGCGGGGCGCGCCGCGACGTAGAACGACGGCCCCGGATAGCCGATACCCGACCACACCGGCTCGCTGTCGTAGTACACGAGCGCCATGAACTTCCGGAACGCGAACGCCACCTGGCGTCGCAGCAGGCTCGGCCCTTGGGCCCACACCCGCTCGAGATGAACGAGGGCTTCGTCGCTGGCGAGCCGCGTGAAGGTCGTGAACCGCCGCTCGAACACCAGCGGCCCGATCTCCAGCAGGAAGAGCGCCTTGGTCAGATCCGCCTGGTTCCAAGGCGGTTCGTCTGCCAGGAACCGATCGAAGGCGCGCGCGAGCTCCAGCTCGTCCGCGCCAGGCGCGGGCGTGCCGCCGCTGGGAAAGAGCGCTCGCGCCAGCGCCGCGAGCGTCGCGAACTCGCGAGCCGAGAGCCGCGCCAAGCCGTCGATCCGCGGTGCGCGTCCACGAAACGCCCGCCAACCGCCGGCGGTACCGGCGATCGCGAGCGCGCCGCCCAGCGTCCAGCGCAGCCAGCGCCGTCGCGACACGACCGCGAACCCGAACCGATCCTGCCCAGCGCCGTCGGTCATGGCGCCCCACTCTTACCACGCCCGCTTTCGCGATCCCGGACCGAAATCACCATCGCGCCCCTGCCGCCCCGGACGAACCCGTCCGGCTCGCGCGGGCAGCGAGCGGCGGCGCCCGCTGCCGCGGCGGACGTCAGAGATCCACGCGGCCGATCGAATGGAGCGCGACCCAGCCATGCCAGCCGTTGGGCAGGCTCACGTGCGCCCACTCGCCGGTGGTGCCCTCGATCTGGACTTTCTCGCCGAGCGGCAGCGTGAAGAGCGACGTCTCGCTCGCCTTCGGCCCAGCGAGCACCGGCAGCGCTCCGCTCAGCGCCACGGCTTCGGGCTTGGCGTGACGCAGGTGCGCAACCCAAGCCATGGGCGCGGCGAGCACGAAGACGACGACTGCGAGCGCGAGCGCGGCGAGCCGCGCCGTGGCGGCACGACGACTCGCCCAACCGAACGCGAGGGCGCCATGGAGCAGGACCCACGCGGCGAGGGCGAGCACGGCCCAGCCGTTCGGGCCGAGGCTCCCCAGCAACGCGTCGAGCACCCGCTCCGGCCACGAGCGCTCGGGCAACGCCTCGAGCCCGAGCCGCGATACGACCAGCGCCAGGTTGTCCCGCAGATCGGCGTCGCCCGGCGCGCGGCGCAGCGCCCGCTCCCACGCCAGACGCGCATCCGCCAGTCGATCCAGGCGAAAGAGCGCATCGCCCAGATTGAAGAAGACCGCGGAATCCCGCACGCCATGGGCCACGAGCCGCTCGTAGCTCTGCACCGCGTCGGCGAAGCGGCCCTCGGCATACGCGTGGTTGCCTTCCTCGAAGACGTGATCGAGCTCGTTGGCGCGCGCCGTGCCAGCCAACGACACCAGCAGGAGCAGCGCGAGCGCGATCCACCGCGCGCCGCGCGCGGACGCGTCGCCCTTGGCCGCGCGATCGCGGCGGGATCGCTCGGCCCGAATCCGGATCACGAGCCGCTCCCGAGCGTCGCGCGCGCCACCGCCAGCACGCGCTCGCGGACCGCGCCGAGGTCCCCCGCGCCGCCGCCGAAGCGGGCGGCGTCGAGCTCGGTGATCAGGCGCACCAGCTCTTCCGTGGCCGCGGCGGGCAAGCCCCATTCGGCGCCGCGCTCGCGCAGCCGCGCGGCCGTGAGGTCCACGCGCGGGATGCCGAAGCGGTCGTTCAGGAACGCGCTGAGCAAGCTCGCCACCTGAGCGAGCGCTTCGGCACCCGAGCCATCGAGGCGCGCAAGCCCGCGTTCCAGCCGTGCGAAGGCCTGGCGCCTGCGCAACCCGATTGGGTCTCGCCCCTGACGCACGAGTTGCCGTCGGCGTCCCCACAGCGCGGCGTTCGCGAGCGGTGCTGCGAGGGCAACGAGCCAGAAGAGCCCCGAGCCCGTCCACGTGCGCTCGACCTTCAACGCGCGCGTCGCGGGCCGGATGTAGCGGATGTCGTTCGCCTGCTGGATGGCGCGCGCCGTCGGGCTGCTCGCCGCGGGTGCGATCACGGCCGGCGCGGCGCCCGCCGCCGCCGTCACTTCGAGCGCGTGGCCCGGCGCCTCGGCCCAGCGGTACTCGCTCGCCGCGGGATCGAAGAACGCGATCCTGAGCGGCGGAACCTGCAGCGAACCGGCACTGCGCGGGATCAGCACCTGCTCGCTCACGCGCGTTCCCGCCAGGCCGCCCTCGGTCACGTGGACGTCGTCGTTCGACTTGGACGAGAAGACCTCGAAGCCCTCGGGCTTCGGCAACGGCAGCTCGCCCGCCGTCCGCAGATTGCCCTTGCCCTCGAGGGTGACCTTCCAGGTGACGGCATCCCCCACCTGGGAGCGCTGTCGATCGAGCTCGGAGCGCACGCGGAACGAGCCCACCAACCCCGAGAAAGCCGGCGGCCGGCCCGCCTCGGGAAGCGGTGCGAACGTGAGCACCGTCTCGTCGGATTTCGAGAAGATCTCTTGCGCCGGCGCGAGCAGCGACAGCACGCTCGGTCGATACACGACGCGCCAGGTCTCGGCGGGAAGCGTGAGCCGGCCGGCGTCGGTGGCGTAGAGGAGCTGCTGGCTCAGCGTGAACACCGTGAACACCTGTCCGTCGCGCTCCTGGGTGCGACCGGTGGCGCGCGTGTCCACCTTCAGGTTCTCGACCCAGAACCCGGTGCGATCCGTCCCGTTCACGGGCCCCGCCTGCTCGATGTGACCATCGCCGGTGCCCACCCAGAGCTCGACCGTGAGGATGATCGGCTCGCCGAGGAAGGCCGCGTTGCGGCTCAGCGTGCGGCGAATCGTCATCTGCGGGATCTCGACCGTGCCGGTGCGCGCACGACCCGAGCCGAAGGGATCCTGAAAGAAGGAATCGAAGGGATCGGTGCCCCGCTGACGGGTGCCCGATCCGCGCGGGTTCGCGCTGCCCGCGGTCACGTGCACCACCTGCGGCTCGGTGCGCATCGGCTTGCCGCCGACCGTCACCTCGAGCGCGGGAATCGTCACGTCGCCGGCCTGCTCGGGCAAGAAGCTGTAGGTGATGGTGCGCGTGCTCGTCCGGCGCGCCCCGCCGCCACCGCCGAGCACGAAGCTCGTGGATTCCGACGTGCTCGCGCCGCCCAAGCGGCGCAGCCCAGCGATCACCGGAAAGGAAGCGATCTCGGCATCCGAGACGCTCTCGCCCTCGACGACGATCGAGACACGGAGCCGTTCGTTGGTGGCGACCGGGTTGGGCTCGACCTCCACGTGAACCTGCGGTGCCGCCGCGCGCGCGGTGCCGGCCAGAAGCGCGAGCACGGCGCAGCACGCGAGCGCGCGTCTCGCGGCAGCCGCTCGCGGCGGTGGACAAAAAGCCGCGCTCACCAATCGCGCCTACCCAGCGCCTCGCCCGGACCCTTGGGCGGATGCGCGTCCTGCAGCTGCCGCCGCTCCATCTGCTCGAAGCTCCGCAGCAATCCTTCGGCCTGCTCCCGCGACAAGTCCTGCTCGTCCTTGCTCGCCGTCTCCGGCGGCGGCGGCTCGGGCTGTTGCTCCGGCTTCGGAGCTTGCTCGTCGCGGGGCTCGGGCCGCTCGTCATCCGGGTCTCGGCGCTGCTGGTCTTCGTCCGGCTTGGGCTTCGAGCCCGAGCTCGACTGCCGATCCTGCTGCTGGTTCTGGTCTGGGTTGGGGCTTTGCTTTCGGTCCTGGTTCGAGCCCTGATCGTGCTGCTGATCGTTCTTCTGCTGGTCGTTCTTTTTCTCGTCTTGCTGCTTGTCGTTCGGCCCCGGCTTCTTCTGGGGCGGCTCCTTTTTCGCTTGCTCCAGAGCGAGCTCCAAGTTCCGCTTGGCCTGCTCGTTCGCCGGATCGCGCACCAGCGATTCCCGGTACGCCTGCACCGCCTGCTTCGCCTGACCGGCGGCGAGCAGGCTGTTGCCGAGGTTGTACCAAGCCTGCGGCGCCAGCGTCGGCCCCGCGTTCTCCAGGGCCTGCTGATACGCGGCCGCCGCCTCTTCGTGCTTCCCCAAGCGCTCGAGGGAATTCCCCAGGTTGTAGAGCAGCTCGGGGCGTCCCGGGCTCGCGGCGTTGCCCTTCGAGTAGTGGCCTGCCGCGCCCTCGAATTGCCCGTTCCGATACTTCTGGTTCCCCGCCTGGTTCTCTCCCGCCGCGGGATCGATCCACGAGAGCGGCGAGAAGCCCACCAGCAGCGGCGTCGCCGCCAGCACCCCCACGCGCAACCAGCGATTCACGTTCCACCCTTCGCCAGCGCGGCGCTGCGCGGTCGCACGGTCCACGCGAGCAACGTCTCCATCACCAGCGCGACGACTCCCAGCGCGAGCGGGATCTGGAAGCGCTCGGGCCGATTCTCCGCGGCGCGCAGCGTACGCTCACTGGTGGGCAGTCGCGCGAGCTCCAGCGCGAGCGCCTCCAGCGCCACACCGCCTGCGCGCAGCGGAAAGTAACGCCCGCCCGTGGCCTCGGCGATCGCGGTCAGCATGCCTTCGTCGAGACGGCTGGTGACGACCTTGCCGTCGAGGTCCTTCTGATACCCGGTCACCTGATTCTTGTCGTCGACCAGCGGGATCGGTTGACCGGCCGGCGTCCCGACGCCGATCGCCTCGATCAGGATCCCCTTCTCGGCGGCCTCCTTCGCGGCGGCCAGCGGGTCGCCCTCGAGGCTCTCGCCGTCGGAGATCAGGAGCAACACCGGCTTGCCGGGTGCTCCCGCCAGCAACGTCGTTCCCTTGCGGATGGCGCCGGCGATGTCCGTTCCGGGCAGCGGCACGAGTGACGTGTCGAGCAGGTCGAGGAACATCCGGTACGCGGCGCGATCGAGCGTGAGCGGACACAGGAGGTGCTGCGAGCCCGCGAACGCCACCAGGCCGAGCCGGTCCGTCGAGCCGCGCGAAGCGAGCGCGCCCAGCACCGCCTTCGCCAGCGCCAGCCGACTCGGTGCCACGTCCTTCACGTCCATGCTCCGCGACACGTCGACCAGCGCCATCACGTCGACGCCGCGCGTGGTGAGCTCCTTGAGCTCGCGCCCCCAGCGCGGCCGTGCGAGGGCCAGGCTCGCCATCGCGACGAAGGCGAGCACCAGCGCCACGCGGACGATGCGGACCCAGCCCGGCGCGCGCGGTGCCAGACGGGGCGCGAGCGACGCCCCCACGAGCGCCTCCACCGCCGCCGCATGCCGTCGCGAGCCCCACGCGAAGAGCACGGCAAGCAGCGGCAGCGCCAACAGCATCGCGAGCCAGCCGGGCGCGCCGAGCACGTTCATGGGATCACCCGGAACGCCGTTCGCCCCAGGATCTCGGCGAGCAACACCGCGAGCAGCGCCGGCACCAGCAGCAGCGGGAAGAGCTCGCGATAGCGCGTGACGCGGTCGACCTCGGCGGGCGACCGCTCCAACCCGTCGATCTCCGCGAAGATCTTGGCGAGCGCCTCGCTGTCGGTGGCGCGGAAATAGCGACCGTCGGTCTCGCCCGCGATCTGCGTCAGCAGCTGCTCGTCGATCTCGACGGGACGCTGGACGTGACGCACCTGGCCGAACACATCACGCATGGGAAAGAGCGCCAGCCCCTGGGTGCCCACTCCGATCGTGTAGATCTTCACTCCGAGCGGCTTGGCGAGCTTGGCGGCGGTCATGGGATCGATCTCGCCGCGGTTGTTCACCCCGTCGGTGACGAGCACCAGCACCCGGCTCTTGCCCTGCCCGGCCTTGAGGCGGTTGAGCGAGGTGGCGATGGCCGAGCCGATGGCGGTGCCGTCCTCGACCTCGCCGAAGTCGACCTCTTCCACGAGCCCGGCGACGATCTCCGGGCCCAGCACCAGCGGGCATTTCGTGAGCGCCTTGCCGGCGAAGATGACCAGCCCGAGGCGATCGCCCTTGCGACCCTCGGCGAACTTCGCGATCACGCCCTTCGCCACGTCGAGGCGATTCGACGGTTGGAAGTCCTCGGCCTCCATCGAGCGCGAGATGTCGAGGGCGACCACGATGTCGATGCCCTCGCGTGTCACCCGCTCCTCGACGACCCCGAACTGGGGACGCGCCAGCGCCAGCACGGCGAGCACGACTCCCACGCCCTTGAGCGCCGCCAGCAAGCGCGGGACGCGGGTGCGAGCGGTGTGCGCCGCGTCGCGAAGCACGGCCGTATCCGAGAACAGCACGCGCCCGCGCGCCGGATGACGGCGCCGCACCGACCACGCCCACGCCAGCAGCGGCGGCACGAGCAGCGACAACACGGCGGGATCGGCGAAGCGCACCATGGTCAGCTCCGCGACTCCTCGGCAGGACCGGTGGCGAGGCCCACGCGCGTGCGCTCCACCACCGCGCGCACGTCGGACGCGCGCTTGCGGCCCTCCTCGGCGGTGGTGCTGGCGTTGGCGAACTTGACGCGATCGCAATCGCGCAGCACCTGGATCGCCGGCAGCTGCGCCTGCGCGTCCACGGCGAGCCGCCGCAAGTCGCGCTCCACCTCGATCGTGGTGCGCTCCACCGCCGGGAACGTGAAGCGGTCCTCGAGGTAGCGCTTGAGGATCGCCGCGAGCTCGATGTGGAAACGGCGCAGCTCGCCCTGCGCGAGGTGCGGCGCGCCGAGCAACGCCTCGAGATCGGCGAGGGCGCGAATGTCGGCGGGGATCGGCGGCGGCAACGGCTTCGCTCGCGGCCCGCCGAAGCGCCGCTTGAGCCACCAGCCGAGCCACGCTCCCAGCGCCAGCAACCCGAGCACGACCGCCGCGATCTTCGCCAATCGCTTCCTGTCGAAGGCCAGCTCCGCGGGTGGCGCGAGATCGGCAGGGTTGGGCTCCTGCTCGCCCGCGCGCAGCACCGTCGCCACCTCGAGCTTGGCCGAGGCCGTCGTCCACTCGGCGACCGCACCGTCCGCGCCCCGCACCTGGAACGGAACCGGCGGCACGTCGACGCTGCCGATCTCGAAGGCCTGCACGTCGATGACGAGCGTGGGCCGCGCGTCCGCGGCACCGGGCGCTGGCGGCTCCACCCGCACGGCGCGCACGGCGAGCTTCCCCAGCGACCCACCCAGGTCCGGCGCCAGCACCTGCTCGCCGGCCTTCACCGGCGGATGCGCGCGCAGCGTGACCACGTCGCCCACGTGCACCGCGTCCGTGGGGACCTCGAGCGCGACCGGCTCGTCGGCGCGCGCGGCGTTTGGCACGAACGCGCTCGCGACGGCGAGCGCCGCAAGCGCGATCCGGGCGAGCGCGCCGCCGGAGCGCCATCGAAGGCGGGGGAACGCGCTCATCCGTGGATTCGGCGAGCCCGCTCGCGAAAGAAGCGGCCCAGCGGTAGCTCGTACGGGGTGTCGGTGGCGAGCGAGATGAGATCGACGCCCGCGCGTGCGAGGGTGGTTTCGAGCGCCCGGTCGCGAGCCTCGGCAGCACGCTCGTAGCGCTCACGGGCGCGCCGCGAGCCGAGATCGAAGATCGACTCGGCGCCGGTCTCCGCGTCGCGCATCCGCACCAGTCCCGCGCGCGGCAGCGAACGCTCGCGCGGATCGCGAATCCGGATCGCGACCACGTCGTGGCGGCGCGCCGCTTGCCGAAGCGGCCCCACCAGCTCGCGCTCGCCGAGCCCCGGCCCCAGGAAATCGCTCACCACGAACACGATGGCGCGACGCTTGAGGATGCGGCCCAGGTAGCGCAGCGCACCGCTCACGTCGGTGCCGTGGCCCTCGGGCTCGAAGAAGAGGATCTCGCGCACCACCCGCAGCACGTGCGACGAGCCCGCTCCGGGCGGCAGCACCTTCTCGACCCGATCGGTGAAGAAGAGCGCCCCGACCTTGTCGCGGTTCTTGATCGCCGAGAACGCCAGCGTGGCGGCGACCTCCGCGGCCACCTCCGACTTGAGCTGGAGCGCCGAGCCGAAACGCTGCGAGCTGCTCACGTCCACGAGCAGGAACACCGTGAGCTCGCGCTCCTCGTTGAAGCGCTTGATGTGCGGGATCGAGGTGCGCGCGGTGACGTTCCAGTCGATGGAACGTACGTCGTCACCCCACGCGTACTCCCGCACCTCGTCGAATTCCATGCCGCGGCCACGGAAGACCGAGCGGTACTGGCCGACGAAGCTCTCGTCGGCGCGCCGGCTGGTGACGATCTGGATGCGCCGGATCTTGCGGATGAGCTCGCGGGGGATCATCGAGGGTTCGTCTCCGCGGGGGTCCGTTCCAGACCCCCGCCCCACGAAAAGCGCGGCTTTCGTGGGGCCCCACCCCCAAGGCACTCGCTGCGCTCACGGCTCGCCGCTGGCTCGCGGAGAGAGCGACGACGAGCGGGGAGACTGGGACGCGTTGCGCGCGAAGGACCACCGCGCCCGATCGGGCGGTTCGAGCCCCGCGCCGCTACGATCGCGAGACGGCCGTTCACGGCACTTCCACGGCGTCGAAGACCTTGCGCACCACGTCGTCGCTGGTGACCTCCTCCGCTTCCGCCTCGTAGGTCAGGATCACGCGGTGGCGAAGCACCTCGAGGGCCACGCCCTTCACGTCCTCCGGCGTGACGAAACCGCGCCCTTGCAGGAACGCGTGGGCGCGTGCGGCGCGGGTCAGAAACAGCGTGGCGCGCGGCGAAGCGCCGTAGAGGATCATCCCGTCGAGCTTGAGCCCGAAATCCTGCGGCCGGCGCGTGGCGTGAACCAGGTTCACCACGTAGTCCTTGATGCGGTCGTCCATGTACACGTGTTGCACGGCGTCGCGCGCCGCGAGCAGCTGCGGCACGTCCACCACCGGGGACGCCGCCGCCGCCTCGAGCCCGCTCATGCGATCGAGGATTCGGCGTTCCTCGTCCTTGCGCGGGTAATCGAGGATCACCTTGAGCATGAAGCGGTCGACCTGCGCTTCCGGCAAGGGGTACGTGCCTTCCTGCTCGATCGGGTTCTGGGTGGCGAGGACCAGGAACGGATCGGCCATGGGATAGGTGCGATCGCCGATCGTCACCTGCCGTTCCTCCATCGCCTCGAGAAGCGCGCTCTGCACCTTCGCCGGCGCGCGATTGATCTCGTCCGCCAGGATCAGGTTGGCGAAGATCGGCCCCTGGCGCGGCTCGAAGGTGCCTTTGGCGGGGTTGAAGATCATCGTGCCGATCAGGTCCGACGGCAGCAGGTCCGGCGTGAACTGGATCCGCTGGAAGCTGGTGTGAATGCACGAAGCCAGCGTGCGCACCGCGAGCGTCTTGGCGAGCCCCGGCACGCCCTCCAGCAGCACGTGCCCGCGGGTCAACACGCCGATGAGCAGAGCCTCCACCATCGCCGTCTGACCGACGATGACCTTCTCGATCTCGCGCTTGAGCGGCGCCAGAAACGCCGATGTCTCGCGGACCTTCTCCGTCGTGGCTTGGATCTCGGGATCCATTCGCCCTCCTGTCGTGCTCGTGGATCGTCTGACCGGGCGCGTGCCCGAACGAAACGGCGCTCGCGCGCCCGCGACGCGGGCGCGGCGAATCATTGGTCGAAATCGCGGGGCGTTTTATTTGACCGCCGTTCGTTCGTCAGCCCGGGCGGGGCGGGTCCGCCGGCAGGCTTCCGCCTGGGCACGGCGCCACCACGGCGATCCAGCGCGCTGGATCGGCGATCCCGAGACGCGCCAGCTCGGCGCGGGCCGTCGCCCGCGCGGCCTCGCCGCGATCCCCGAGCGTGAGCTCGCCGAGCCGATGCGCCGCCGCGGCGGCGTGCGCGCGCATGCCCCGTGCGGCGAAGTCGGTCTGCGCGCGCTCGTAGCGCACCGCCGCGCGCTCGGCGTCACCGTCACCGTGCGCGATCCCGGCCTCGATCAGCTCGGCGAGCCCGCGCGACCAGCGAAGCGACGGATGCGCCAGCACTCGAGCCTCACGGGCCGCGCCCCCTCGCCCTCGCCACGCGAGCCAGGTCCCGCCACCCGAGAGCAGCGCGACGCGGCCGCGGAGATCGGCGAGCAGCACCCGCGCCGCCGTCATCCGCAACGTCTGCGCTCGCACCAGCCCATGCCACTCGCCCGCGATCGTCCGCGCCGCGTCCGCGGGCGCGCCTCGGTGCAGGTGGAGCTGGCATGCGCCCAGGAGCCGGTAGGTGTCGTAGAGCCGCGGCTGGCTGCTGCCGACGATCGCCGCGGCGTGCGCGACGTCGTCGCTGGCGCGCGCGAGATCGCCCCGCGCCAGCTGGACGAGCACCGAGAAGAAACCGCGCACCACCAGCGCCTCGTAGCGATCACCGCGGCGCTCGGCATCCGCGAGGATCGTGGGCACGAGCGCGGCGAGCGTCACGAAGTCGCCTTCCCAGTAGAGGTTCGTGAGCAGCAGCCGGCGCGCGTTCACGCGCTCCCACGCGACCGCGGTGCAGCCGTCGCGAAACGTCGCCTCGGCCTCGGCAGCGAGGGTTCGACTGCGGGCCCACTCGCCGCGCTGATGCCAGGCGATTCCCTCGAGGAGCGTCACGAAACCGCTCGCGCGCGCCTCGCCGCTGGCGCGCGCGAGCGCGGCGGCTTCGCCGAACGACTCCTGGATGCGCGCCGGATCGGTCTCGCCGAGGGCCGCCCGGTACGCGGTCTCGAGCGCCAGCGCGCGGCTGCGACGGACCGGGTCGTCGTCGAGCGCTCGCGCGAGTCGCAGATGTCGCGCCTGGTAGAGCGCGCCGACGATGGGATCGACGAGCCCCATCGCCGCCGCGAACGAGAAGCACGTGTCGATGCGCCGCACCCCCGCCGCGTCCACGCCGCGGGCGCGCTCGGACCCGCGGAGACGCGCCTCGAGGGCGAGCCGAGCGCGCTCCAGCACGAGCCCGGCCAGCGCCCTGCGCGAGCTGCGCGGCATCGGGATGCCGAGCTCGCGAAGCAGCGTCGCGGCGATCGCGATCCCGCGGTCCACGTGTCCTGCGCGGATCCATTGCTCGGCCGCCTCCCAGCGCAAGCCGAGCGGGTCGGCAGCCGCCGGCCGCGCCGATGCCTCCAGGAACGTCTCGGCGGCCTCGGCGCCGCGACCGGCGTTGGCGAGGGCGCGCGCCAGCTCGAGCTCGAGGTCGGGTCGGCGATCCGCGCTCACGACCTCGAGCGCAGCGCGGAAGAGCGAGGCAGCGCTCTCGAAGGCCAACGCGTCGGCCGCGCGCCGCGCCGCCGCCTCCAGGAACTGCGCCGCCTCGCCGCGACGCCCGGCGGCCCGAAGATGGTCGGCGATCCGGCCCGGCTCGGCGCTGCCGTCGGCGATCCACTCCTCGGCGAGTCGGCCGTGCAGCACCCGGCGCGCCTCGTCGTCGAGCAGCGCGAGCACCGCGCCGCGGACGCGATCGTGTTCCGTGTCGAGAGCGCCGCGCTGGTCCGCGCGACGCGCCGTCCAGCGTTCGTCCTCCAGCAGGTCGAGCCATTCGGCGGCCACGGAGTCGAGGCCCGCCGACGCCGCCGCCGATGCCACGGAGACCGGGCCGCCAGCGACGGCGATCGCCGCGAGCAACCGGCGCGGCCCCGCCGGCAAGCGTTCGATTCGACCCGCGAGCAATCGGTCGAGCGACGGGCAAGCCGGCCCGTCGCCCGCGGCGGCCGGCGTGCTCTCCACCCGTTCCGCGAGGTGGCTCGCGAGCGTCACCAGGAAGAACGGCTGGCCCGCGCTCTGGGTCGCCACCGCCGCGGCATCCTGCGAGGCGGCACGCGCACCGAGCAGCTCCCGCGCCAGCGCCGTCGCATCCTCGCCGGGGAGCACGCCGAGATCGAGCGTCGCCGCGTCGATCCCCGCCTCCGGGGTGAGTCGCGCGCGAAGCGCCGCCAGACCGGGATGGCCCGTCTCGTCCGGCCGCTGGCATCCAATCCAGTAGAGCGCCGGTGGGTTCCCTCCCGAGAGCACGTCCACCCACAGCGCGGCGCCGTCCACGTCGCTCCATTGCAGGTCGTCGATCCAGACCACCACGGGACGCTCGGCCGCGAGTCGCGCGAGCAGCTCGCGCAGCGCGACGGCGGCGCGGCGCCGCAGCTCCTGGGGCTCGGCGGTGGCGAGCGCGCCCGGCGCGGCGGTCGCGAGCGCGCTCATGCGCCGCAGCACCGGGAACGCGCGAGCGAGCGCCTCGAGATCGGCCGTCGCGACGCGCTCCGCGAGCGGGTCGGGATGACTGGCGAGGTGACGGACCAGCTCGTCGACGATCGGATCCACCGCCTTGAACGGCACCGACTCGCGCTCGTGGCAGCGGCCCCGTAGCGCGACCAGCTCCGGCACGTCCTCGCCCAGGCGGCGCACCAGCTCGCCCGCCAGCGCGCTCTTGCCGATCCCCGATTCGCCACGGATGAATCGCACCACGGGCGCGTCGCGCTCGTGAACCCGCGACCAGCCCTGCGCGAGCCACGCGGCTTCGCGCTCGCGACCGACGAACGGGCGTACCCGGTTCACGAGCGAGCGCGTGCCCCGCGCCGCGCTCGTCGCAGCGCGCGCGCGACCGGACGGAAACGCGACGCGCTCGCAGAGCTCGCTGAACGACGGCCGCAGCTGCGGATCGCGGGCCAGCAGACGCGCGCAGAGCTCGTCCAGGTCGGGCGGAACGTCGCGCACGAGGTCCGCGGGACGCAACAGCGCGTGCCGCTGCTTCGCGAGCAAGATCTCCACCCAATCACCGGCGAATGGCGGCGAACCGGCGAGTGCTTCGAAGAGCAGCGCGCCCACCGAATACCAGTCGCACGCCGGCGTCTGCGCACCTCCCGCGAACAGCTCGGGCGCCATGTAGGCCGGCGTCCCCAGCACGCCGGCATGGGACTCGTGGCGCAGCGCCGCGGGCGTGAGCGCGGTCACCAGCCCGAAGTCCAGGAGCACCACCCGACCCGCAGGCGTGACCAGCACGTTCGCGGGCTTCACGTCGCGATGGATCTTCTCGGCAGCGTGCAGCGCGCCGACGGCCTCGACGAGCTGGGGCAACACGGCGCGCAGCCGGTCGGGATCCGCCGGGCTCGCGCCAGCACCGCGCGCCGCCCGCTGCACGGCATCGGCACGGACGTGCTCGGTGAACGCTACGCCCGCGACGAGCTCCATCGCGATCCACCACTCGCCGTCGGCGCACGCGAGCTCGTGGAGCCGCACCAGGTTCGGGTGCACGATGCCCGCCAGCTCGCGAAACTCGCTCTTGAGCCGGAGCAACGTCGCGGGCTCGACGGAACGCAGCGTCTTGACGGCGACGGGGCCGCGGCGCTCCCGATCGTAGGCGAGGTAGACGATCCCCATGGCACCCGAGCCGAGCTCGCGCACCAGCTCGTAGCGGCTCGCCAGCACGTCACCGGGCCGCACGGGGGTCGTCCATGACATCGAGGCTCGCCATCACGCTCGAATGAGAGCACGATTCCCGCGCGATCGCATGGCATACCGGAGCGCTGCCGAATGACCGACTCGACGCCACCACCGTCCGAGCCCACCATCGCCGCGAGCCGGGGGGTCGACACGTCGACCGCCATCGACAGCCGCCTGCGCGCCGCCGATCGCGACGCGCTCGGCCTCCTCTACGATCTGACACGCGACCTCGCCGGCGCGACCGACGTGGCGGCGCTCGCGCGCAGCACCGCGGCACGCCTCTTCCGCGCGTTTCCCCGCGCCACGCACGTGACCATCTTCGTCGCCGCGGACGGGGCGCCGCCGACCCCAGCGCACCGGTTCCAGCGCGGCGAGGACCTGCTCACCAACGAGCCCCACGTGGTCAGCCAGCGCGTCCTCGAACGCGTCGTTCGCGGGCGCGAGGCGCTGTTGATCGCCGACGTTCCGACCGCGCTCGTGGGCGTCGATTCGGTGCTGGAGGCGCGCATCCACGCCACCCTCTGCGCGCCGCTGGTGGCCCGCGATCGGCTGGTGGGCGTCCTCGAGATCGACAATCGTCATCCCGTCGGCACCTTCAGCGAGCGCGACCTGGAGATCGTGACGGTGTTCGCCGAGCCGTTGGCGATGGCACTCGACAACGCCGCGCTCGCCGAGCGGCTGACCCGCGCGGAAGCGCGGCTACGACGCGAGAACCAGATGTTGCGCGCCTCGCTCGAGGCGACGCTGCTCGCCGATTCGCGGGCGATGCGCGCGGTGCTCCACCGCGTCGAGCTGGCCGCGCGCGAGCGCTTGCCGCTCTTGATCCTGGGCGAGACCGGCGTCGGCAAGGAAGTGGTGGCGCGCACCGTGCATGCCACCAGCGAGCGACGCGACGGGCCGTTCGTCGCGGTCAACTGCGCCGCGCTGCCACGCGACCTCGTCGAGTCCGAGCTCTTCGGTCACGATCGCGGTGCCTTCTCGGGCGCGAGCGGCGCACGCCTCGGGCTCTTTCGCGAAGCCAGCGGCGGCACGCTCTTCCTCGACGAGGTCACCGAGCTACCCATCGAGCTGCAGGCCAAGCTGCTGCGGGCCGTCGACCAGGCCGTGGTGCGACCGGTGGGCGCGGACCGCGAGATGGCCGTGGACGTGCGCATCCTCGCGGCCACCAATCGCGATCCCGAGGCCGAGGTGATGGCGGGCCGTTTCCGGCGCGACCTGCTCTACCGCCTCGACGTGCTGCGCATCGAGATCCCGCCGCTGCGCGACCGCATCGAGGAAGTGCCAGCCCTCGCCGATCACCTTCTCGCTCGTTACCGCGCCGCTTCCGGGCGCGACGTCTGCGGCATCCACCCACGGGCGCTCGATGCGCTGCTCGCCCACGACTGGCCCGGCAACGTGCGCGAGCTCAAGAACGAGATCGAGCGCGCGGCTGCACAGACCACCACGGGCGAGTGGATCGCGGACGCCTCGCTCTCACCACGACTGCAAGCCGCAGCGGCGCGCGGCGGTGCCCAGTCGCGGCTCGACCAGGGCGCCGTCAGCGAGTCGGGCGGCGTGCTGCGCGATGCGCTGGAGGCGATCGAGCGGCGCTTCATCCTCCAGGCCCTCGATCGCTACGACGGCAATCTGACCCGCGCCGCCGAGCACCTCGGCTTCTCGCGCCCAGGCCTTAGGCTCAAGATGGAGCGCCTGGGCCTGCGCCGCCCTGGCGCCGACACCGACGGAGCGAGCTGAGTCGCTTCGGCGTGCGCCACGGTGGGCGCGCCTGCGCGACCGCGGCGCCAGCCGATCCCATCACGAGCGCCGCAGCAACTCGGTGGAAAGCCGTCCGCGAAGGGCCGCGGAGGATCGCCGTGCTGGGCACGATGTGCGCCCGAAATCCAGAGCCACGTATCGAGCTCGTGCGGTTGTCGCGCGAGCCGCTCGATCCAGCGCATCGGCCAATGGTGTCGCTCGTCGGCGAATGCTTCCGGGTGAGCGGCCAGTCGTGGGGGAGCGCGAGGACGATCTCGGCGCACCGGTGCTCTTCGGCGCCGGGCGGCGTCTTCATCGGACGGGAGCTCATGCCCGCGGTCATGAGCAGATGGAATGGGCGGTCGGCGCTGGGCGGCACCGTGTGCACGTCGATGTGCGCGCTCGGCGAGACCAGCTCGTGCCCGCGGGCCGGCGGGACGATCACGACAGGTCCGCCCAACGCAACGTCGTTCGGCTCTCGAAGCCGTCCTCGAAGAGCGGCACGGAGTCGTCACCCGACGCACCCGACTCGACCGCGCCGATGTCGCAACCATCCGACTGGGCGTGGTTCGCAACCGTGAGTTGGTCGAAGATCCGGCCCGCACCCGCGCCACCGGCGCCGAAGCGCTGATCCCGCTCGGCATCGGTGCAGGCACCTTTGTCGATCACGGGGCTTCCTGTCTCGAGCAACGGCAAGTGCGTTCGCGTCAGGCCGCCGTTGTCCGCGAGCACGGCAATTCGCGGATCGATCGGACTGGCCGACGCACCCACGAAGTCACCGTCGGCATTCGGCGAGCCCGTCGGAATCCAGCTCGTCACGTTCGCGTTCGATCCAATCAGGTTCCATCCCTGACTCTGCCAGTCGATGGTGATCTCGACCGACGGAGTCAGGTAGACGTCCGGATACGACGTCACCGCGTTGTCCACGTTCGCTGCGACGATCGAGTTGCGAAACACGAGGCTCACGCTGCGTCCGACCGCCGCGGAGACGTAGAGACCACCACCGTCGCCGGTACCGGTCGAGTCCGCGTCCACGACGTTGGCCGCGATCGTCGAATCGCTCACCGTGAGCGCCGAGTTCGAAGTGTTGCTGTTCACCAGGATGCCGCCAGCGTGACGCGCCGCCGAGTTGCCCGAGACCGTGACACGATCGAGCGTGGCCGTCGCATCGACGACGGACAGACCACCGCCGCCACCGTTCACGTGGGTGGTCGAGTTGCCGCGAAAAGTGGTCGCTCGCACGCTCGCGGTCATGTTCGGTCCATTGAACCGCACACCGCCCACGCCAGAGGCCCCTGCGGCGCTGTTGCCCACGATCTCGGAGTCCACGATGGACACGCGCACCGGATCGGAGGACGATCCCGCCAGGTAGGCCGCGCCACCGCCGTTGCTCGCCGTGTTGTCCTCGAGGCGCACACGCACCAGATCGACGGAGGTACCGTCGGCGACGTAGATCGCCCCACCGTACGTCGCGAGGCCGCGGGTGAGCGTCAGGTCTTCGATCCCGAGCCAGCGGTCCGGTGTCGGGGTGGTGGATTGGATGATCTGGCGCGCGTCCTGGCCGTCGATCGTGAGCAGGTCGCGTCCGGGACCGCGAATGAGCGTCGGACCCGTGATCGCCGGCAGGTTCGCGGTGAGCAGGATCGTCGCTGGCGTGGCGACGGCGAACACGATTCGGTCCGCGCCCTGACCCGGCCCGCAGCCGTGGTACGCGCCGTTGTTGTTGGCGGCGGTGATCGCCTCTCGAAGTGAGCATGCCGCATCGCTGACGTCCGCGTCGGTGGTCGTGGTGACGGTGATTTCCGCGGCACTCGCGTTCGTGCCCACGAGCACGAGCACCAACGCAGCCAGCAGGCCACGTCGCAGGTACGGCGGTTTGGAACCCTGAGCCAGGGACATCGATTCCTCGCTTTCGTTCGCCGGAATGTCCGCGATCCGCGTCGGTCGCGAGCGCGTCATTTATCGCGCGCGAAAGAATCTTGCCGCAAGTGGGTTCCGATCGGCGGCGACGCGGAAACCGACTGGAAACTCGGTTGCCGCCGCGCGCGGCCGATCGAAGCCCGTGGGCGGGAAAGCGTTCAGAAAACCGAGCACTTGTGACTCGATCGCGCGTCGCGCTCGCGCTCGCCCCGCGGCTTGCAGTGGTCGAGGCCGCACCTCACACCCGCACGTGCCGGATTCGGAGCCGCAATCGTGACCACTCCTCGAGCGCCAACTCGTGCCACCCCGGCCGCCGGCGAGCTCTTCCACCGTGCGCTCGCGCGCTGGCGACGGCACCGGTGCGAGTCCAAGCCGCTTCCGGCCCCCGGGAACCGCACCGGCGCGCCCCGGCCGCCAACTCACCCGCTCGCTCGGTTCGTTCTGGCGCGGTGGATTGCCGTGTCCTCGCTCCTCGGGTGCCAGGCACCGCTCACCGTCGATCGCTACGACGACGAGCCGAGCGCATCGGCTTGTGTCGAGGGCGTGCCCAACGATTGCTCGCTGCGCGGCGCGATCCTGAACGCCAACCGCACACCCGGAACGGCGAGCATCGCGCTCCCCGCCGGGACCTACGCGCTCTCCGTCCCGGGACGCAACGAGGACGCGAGCGAGTCCGGTGATCTCGACATCACGGACGACCTGACGATCGCCGGCATGCCGGACGCCGAGGGGCACCGACCGAACGTCGTGCTCGCCGACGTCTCCCTCGATCGCGCCTGGCATGTGGATCCGGCGAGGGCAGGAATCACCGTCCGCTTGGCTGACCTCGATCTCGCGGGAGGCCTGGCGATCGACCTCGAAGCGCCGGACTGGGGAGGCTCCCCGTACGGCGGAACGATCCTCAACACCGGCGCGGCGCTCACGCTGGAACGCTGCGCGATCCTCACGGGCGAGGCCATCGTCGGCGCCGCGATCCTGAACGAAGGTCGCCTCACGCTGGTCGGCAGCACCATCACCGGCGGCTACCTCTTCTTCCTGCTCAAGGGAGGCGGCATCGCCAACGGGAACCCGTACACCGGTGCCCCCGGTGGCCAGGTGTCCATCGAAGACTCCGAGGTGCGCGAGTTCGAGGTCGCCCACGACGACACGTGGCGACCCTTCGGAACCGAGGTCATCGAAGGTGGTGGGATCTACAACGGTGACGGCGGTGTGCTCACGATCACGCGATCCACGATCGCGGCAAACCGGCTGTCGTCAGGCGCCATCCTCCAGCCCGCCTGCGTCGAGCCCGTGCTCGGCGGCGGCATCGCCAATCACGCCGTGCTGTGGATCGAGCAATCCACGGTCGTCGCCAACGCGGTCAGCGAGTCCTGCGGCTGGGGTCTGAGCTCGGCGCGCGGCGGCGGGATCGCCAACACGGCCGAGGCCGCGCTGGTCAACGTCACGTTGAGCGAGAACGTTGCGTACTCGTCCTCGCAGCCCGGCGAAGGAAGTGCGCTCTACAACGCCGGCACGGCGGTGCTCGCCCACGTCACGTCGGCAGAGAACCTGCCTGCCGGTGGCGCAGCGATCCACGGCGCGGGCGGCATTCTCGAGCTCGCGAACTCGCTGATTCACGATGCGTGCGGCGGCGCGGGGATCCTCTCGAGTGGCGGGAACCTCGAGAGCCCTGGGGACACCTGCGGACTCGACCAGCCGAGCGATCGGCCCACCGTTCCCGACCCGGGTCTCGGTCCGCTCGCCGACAACGGCGGGCCGACGCAAACGGTTGCGCTGCTCACCGGCAGCCCCGCCCTCGACGCGGGCTTGCCGGCGGCGTGCCTCGCCACCGACCAGCGCGGCGAGCCCCGCGAGGACGGCCACTGCGACATCGGCGCCTTCGAGCGCCAACCCGAGGATTCCTGACCATGAAACGTCGCACGCAGGCGATCGCAGCCGCACTGGCGGTGGGTGCAGGTGGGTGCACCACTCCCACGACGTTTTTCGGCACCTACCCTGAATTCGACAGCTTCGCCGCGTTGCGCGTGTTCCCGGAGGGCGGCTTGGTGGCCGCGGGCTACGCCAACGGGAGTGGCGGCGGCGAATCAGGGGCCGCGCTGCTGCGTCTCGACCCGAACGGCACCCCGCTCTGGTCGCGCACCTATCGACTGGACGGCGTCGAGACGCGCGCCTCCGACCTGGTGATCGCCGCGAATGGTGACGTGGTTCTTGCCGGTAGAGTCCTCGCCGAAACCGACGACGTGTTCGTCGTGCGCGCCGACGGCGATGGAAACCCGATCTGGTCCACGGCGATCGAGGGCGCGCGCGACGAGCGTGCGACGCAGATCGAATCCACGGCGGACGGGGGCTTCGTGGTCACGAACGACCAGCAAGTGGGTGACAACGTCTTCAAGCTCGACGCCGCGGGCCAGATCGTGTGGCGGCGCCACGTCGATACCGACGGGTACTTCTCGAATGCCGCCGTGCTCTCGAACGGCCTCATCGTCGTGGCGGGTGAGGAGGTCGTGACGCTGTCGAGCGACGGCTTCGAGCTTTCGCGCCGGCCCACCACCGTGTCCAACGGAGCGGCGATCTCGTTGCCGCGAGGCGGTGTCGTGGCCACCACCGCGGACGTCATCGCCGTGGCAGGCGCATCGGAAGATGTCGGCGTCGTGACCGGCTTCGACTCGCTCGGCAGCCGGCTGTGGGAGGATGTGCTCGATCCTGTCGGTGCATCGTTGGTGGAGGTGCACGGCGTGGACGGCGCTCCCAACGGCGGTGTGGCGATCACCGGCCGCGACGTGCTCTACCTCGATCCGTGGCATCCGGAAACGCAGGCGCATTGGCCCGCGGCGATCGTCACCGACCCCCTCGGGCGCTCGGTGGCGCGCCAGCGCTTGGCGCTCACCATCGACGTCTATCCGGATACGGGGGCGTACGTGGCCGATCGGGGCGAGATGGCGATGGCCGGCAGGACCGCGGATGCAGCCGTGATTCTCGAGACGCTCGGTCTCGGAGGGCCGCAATCATGAGACGCTTGCGCTTCCTCGCGACGACGCTGCTCTCGATCGCGCTCGCCGCAGCGTGTGGTTGTTCCGGCCCACTCACCGTCGACCGGTTCGACGACGATCCCACGGCCACCGCGTGCCTCGCCGACGTGCCCGACGATTGCTCGCTGCGCGGTGCGATTCTGAACGCCAACCGCACCCTCGGCCCCGGCGTGATCGACGTGCCGGCGGGCGACTATCTGCTCGTCGCAGCCGGCCGCGACGAGGACGAGGGCCTGACGGGCGATCTCGACATCACGGACGCCGTGGAGATCTACGGACGCCTGGCGCCGAGCGGGTTCCCCGCGGTGCGCATCGACGCCCAGTCCGCGGATCGCGTGATCCACGTCCACCCGCTCGTCCTCGGAAGCGCGGTACGCGTCCAAGCGATCGAGCTGCGCGAGGGCGACACCGGCTGGCGCTTCGGCGACCCGCCGACCTCGACGGCCGACGGCGGTCTGGTCCTCAACGATGGCGCGGCGCTCACGCTCGACCAATGCCGGCTGCGGATCGGGCTGGCGCGCTACGGCGGGCTGGTCGCGAGCCGCGGCATCCTCGCCATCACCGCGAGCACGCTGGACGGCGGCGAGGCGGTGCTCGGCGGTGGCGGTCTCGTGAACGGCGATCCGGAGGTCCCGGGATCCGGCGGCTCGGTCGCGCTGGCTCGCACCACGGTCACGCGCAACGACATCTCGTACTTCCACACGCCGTCGCCGTTCGGCGGCGGGGGCGGAGTGCTGAACGCGGCCGGTGGCGCCATGCTCATTCAGGACAGCACCGTCTCGGAGAACACGTACACCCTTCACGACTCCGGGGGCCCCGCGTTCACCGGCGGCGGTGGAATCCGCAACCTCGCGCAACTCGACATCTCGGGCAGCCTCTTCGAGCTCAACGAGACCGACGGCGATTCCACGCCGCGCGGCGGCGCGATCCTCAACGACGGCGCCCTTCAGATCCGCAACACGACCTTCCACCAGAACGGGTGTTGCAGCGGCTCCCTCGGCGATGCGGCCGTCTTCAACACCGGCATCGCGAGCCTCGACCACGTGACGTTCGCCTTCGACGTGGCTGCGGTGTGGGTCGAGTCCGGGCACGTGGAGAGCGCGAACTCGCTGTTTCGATCGTCGTCCACCTTCCCCGGGCCGCCGGCGTGCGCGGGCGGCGAGCTGATCTCGCTGGGCGGAAACCTGGAGGCGCCGAGCAATACGTGTGGCCTGCACGAACCGACGGACCAGGTGGGCGTCGCGGACCCCGGGCTCGCGACGATCGCCTCGAATGGCGGGCCCACGAAAACGATCGCGCTCCTCGCGACCAGCCCCGCGATCGACGGCGGCATTCCCGGCGCGTGCCTTGCCACCGACCAGCGAGGCGAGCCGCGCGACGACGGCCATTGCGACATCGGCGCCTTCGAGCGCCAGGCCAGCGATCCCTGATGCGCGGCCCGGGCGGGCTGCTCGCCGCGCGCGCCCAGGCGAGGGCCGGCGCGAGCGCTCGAAGCCGCTCCGAACCATCCCCAGCTCGCTCGCGGAATCGCTGCCGCGCTCGCGGGCACGGTCGTCGCACGCGTCGCAGGTGACGCTCTCGGCGTGCGCCGCCACCCGCTTCTCCCACGGAAAACCCGCCATTTCGACGACCGGACGCTCGGCGATCGCTCCCCCACACACCGGACTCCTCGGCCGACGATTCCCGTTGGAGAGCCGCGAGGAGTTTCCGCCCGCGCGCATGCCGAGCGCGGCGCCGCGTCGACGAACGTCGCCCGCCGTCCGATCGGCGTCATTTCTTGGCTTGGTTTTGGCGCGCGTGGTAGGTTCCGCGGCTTTCGAGCGGAGAATCCCACGGTGACGATCGAGCGCAAGGACGTGGTGCACGTCGCGAAGCTCGCACGCCTCGAGCTGAGCGATGCCGAGGTGGAGCGGATGACCCGTCAGCTCGACCAGATCCTGAGCTACATGCGCTCGCTCGACGCGCTCGGCGCTCTCGATCCGAACGAGGTGCCGCCCACGGCGCACGTGCTGGAAGTCTCGTGCCCCGAGCGCGCGGACGTGCCCCGCTCCTCCGGCCAGGACGAGGCGATCCTCGAGCGCGCGCCGTCGCGGCGCGAGCGCTTCTACTCGGTGCCCAAGGTGATCGAGTGAAGGGCGCGCCGCGCACGCGGGACAGCGAGCACGTGGCGATCGGCCCCTTAGCTCGTCTCTCGCTTCGTCTGCGCTCCACCGAGATTCTCCCGCCATGACGTCCGACCCCATCTGGAAGCTCTCGCTCGCCGAGGTCGCGCGACGCATTCGGACCCGCGCCATTTCCGCGGAGGAAGCGACCCGCGCCGCCCTCGACCGCGTCGGCGCCGTGGAAGAGCGCGTGCATGCGTTCATCCATCTCGATGGCGACGCCGCGCTGCGCGACGCCCGCGCCATCGATGCGCGTCTCGCGAACGGCGAGGACGTCGGCCCGCTCGCCGGCGCGCCGATCGCGCTCAAGGACGTGCTCGCCGCCACCGGCACCCACACCACCTGCGGCTCGAAGATCCTGGAACCCTTCGTCTCGCCCTACGACGCCACCTGTGTCGCGCGCCTCAAGAGCGCGGGCGCGGTGTCGCTCGGCAAGCTCAACATGGACGAGTTCGCGATGGGCTCGACCACCGAGCACTCGGCGTACGGCCCCACGCGAAACCCCTGGAGCCTCGCACACGTGCCGGGTGGCTCGAGCGGCGGCTCGGCGGCGGCGGTGGCCGCGGGCGAATGCTTCGCGTCGTTGGGCTCGGACACCGGCGGCTCGATCCGTCAGCCCGCGTCCTTCTGCGGCGTCGTCGGCATCAAGCCCACGTACGGGCGCGTGAGCCGCTTCGGTCTGGTGGCGTTCGCGTCGAGCCTGGATCAGATCGGTCCGCTGGCCCGCACCGTCGAGGACACGGCGCTCGTGCTGGAGGTGATCGCCGGCCACGATGCGCGCGATTCGACGAGCCTCGACGTGCCGGTGGGCCGGTGGTCGCAAGACGTGTCCACCGGTGTGCGCGGGCTCAAGCTCGGCATTCCCAAGGAAGCCTTCGGTGCGGGTCTCGATCCCGAGGTGGATCGCGAGGTGCGCGCCGCCATCGACCGGCTCGCCGCCGACGGCGCCGAGATCGTCGAGGTCGAGCTTCCCCACACCCCGTACGCGGTGGCCACGTACTACGTGCTGGCGCCCGCCGAGGCGTCGTCGAACCTGGCGCGCTACGACGGCGTCCGCTACGGCCTGCGCGCCGGCGAGGACGGCTCGCTGGTCGACATGTACCGCAAGACCCGCTCGGCAGGGTTCGGCGACGAGGTGAAGCGCCGCATCCTGATCGGCACGTACGTGCTCTCGGCGGGCTACTACGACGCCTACTATCGGCGCGCGCAGCAAGTGCGCACGCTGGTGCGGCGCGACTACGAGCGAGCCTTCGAGCGTTGCGACGCGCTGGTCATGCCGGTGGCTCCCGAGCCGCCCTTCAAGCTCGGTGAGGCCAGTGGCGATCCGCTGCGGCTCTATCTCAGCGACGTGCTCACCATCGGCGTGAACCTGGCGGGCCTTCCCGGCATCAGCGTGCCCTGTGGAGCTTCCGCGGGCGGGCTGCCGATCGGCCTCCAGGTGGTCGGCCCGCCGCTACGCGAGGACACCCTCTTCCGGGTGGCCGGCGCGTGCGAGGATCGCTCGGGCTGGAAGAACCGAGTCGCTCCTCTCGACGGCACCGCGGAGGCCCAAAGCGGCTCGGATGCGGCGCTCGCCAGAGGCGAGCCGGCGAGCGACGCGAGCCGGCTTGGGGGTGGGGCCCCGAAAAAGTCGCGCCTTTTTCGGGGCGGGGGTCTGGAACAGACCCCCGAGGAAACATCACCAGCGCGAGGACTCGACCAGCCCGATTTCGAGGCACCGCGGTCACCACGAGGTGGACAGTGAGTCGGCACACGCGCTGGGAGGCGGTGATCGGCCTCGAGGTGCACGCGCAGCTCAAGACCGCCACCAAGCTCTTCTGCTCGTGCTCGACGCGCTTCGGCGAAGCGCCCAACGCCAACACCTGCCCGGTGTGCTCGGGCTATCCCGGCGTGCTGCCGGTGCTGAACACCCAGGCGGTGGAGTACGCGCTGCGCGCCGCATTGGCGCTCGGCTGCGAGATCCCACCGATGTCGCGCTTCGCGCGCAAGAACTACTTCTACCCGGATCTGCCGAAGGGCTATCAGATCTCGCAGTACGAGCTGCCGCTCGCCGTGCACGGTGAGCTCGCCATCCCCTCCGGCGACGGCACCAAGCGGGTCGGCATCACCCGCGTCCACATGGAAGAGGACGCCGGCAAGCTGCTCCACGGCGAGGGCGGTGCCAGCCTGGTGGACTTGAACCGAGCCGGCACGCCGCTCGTCGAGATCGTGAGCGAGCCCGACATCCGCTCCGCCTCCGAAGCGGCGGACTACGTGCGCACGCTGCGCAGCATCCTCACCTTCGCGGACGTCTGCGACGGCAACATGGCGGAGGGCAGCCTGCGTTGCGACGCCAACGTCTCGGTGCGCCCGGTGGGGTCCACCACCTTCGGCACCCGCGCCGAGATCAAGAACATGAACTCGTTCAAGTTCATCGAGAAGGCGATCAACTACGAGATCGATCGCCAGATCGAGCTGATCGAGGACGGCGGCAGGGTGGTGCAGGAGACGCGGCTCTTCGACTCGCGCACCGGTCGCACCGAGTCCATGCGCTCCAAGGAAGAGGCGCACGACTATCGCTATTTCCCCGAGCCCGACCTTCCGCCGCTGCTGATTCCCGCCACCCGAGTGAGCGAGGTGCGCGGCCACCTGCCCGAGCTTCCCGACGCGCGCCGCAAGCGCTTCGTCGACGGGCTCGGGCTGCCGGCCTACGACGCGCGCGTCCTGACCGAGACCCGCGAGCTGGCCGAGTACTTCGAGGCGGTGGTCGCCGCGGGCGCCGCGCCCAAGGCCGCGAGCAATTGGGTGATGGGCGAGCTCTTGCGCAGCATGAAGGGCGAGACCCCGAGCCCCGCCGACCTCAAGTGGCCGCCGCGCTACCTGGCCGAGCTGATCGCGATGGTGGAATCGGGCGCGATCTCCGGCAGCACGGCGAAGTCGGTGCTCGCGGAGGGCCTCGAGTCCGGTATGGCTCCCGCCGACATCGTGAAGGAGAAGGGCCTGTCGCAGATCAGCGACGAGTCGGCCCTCGAAGCCGAGGTGGACGCGGTCATCGCCGCGAATCCCGGCGAGGTCGAGAAGTATCGGGCGGGCAAGGAAGCGTTGCTCGGGTTCTTCGTCGGCCAGGTGATGAAACGCACCGGCGGCAAGGCGAATCCCAAGCGGCTCAACGAGATCGTGAAGGCACGGCTCAAGGCATCCTGACGCGCGAGGCAGCGGCAACGCGCGCAGCAGGCACGGGTGGAGAGGGACATGGCGTTCGAGACCGTCGAATGGAAGAACGGCGAGGTCGTGCTCATCGACCAGCGCAAGCTGCCCGTCGAGGAGATCTACCTCGCGTGCAAGACCCTCGACGAGGTGTGCGACGCCATCAAGACGATGGTGGTGCGCGGCGCACCCGCGATCGGCGTCACGGCGGCGCTCGGGCTGGCGCAGGTCGCCCACCAGTACACGGGCAACGACCTCGATGCCTTCGGCGCGCGCTTCCACGCGGCGGCCGACCAGCTCGCCGCCACGCGCCCCACCGCCGTGAACCTCTTCTGGGGCATCGAGCGCATGAAGCGCTGCTTCGCCGCCAGCAGCGCGCAGGGGCTCGCGGGCTTGCGCAAGGCGCTCATCGACGAGGCGGTGCGCATTCGCGAGGAGGACATCGAGGTCTGCAAGCGTCTCGGGCGCTTCGGCGCCGAGCTTCTCGGCGACAAGCCGCGCATCCTGACCCATTGCAACGCCGGGGCGCTCGCCACCGCCGGCTACGGCACCGCCCTGGGCGTGGTGCGCGCCGCGGCCGAGGCGGGCAAGGCGCCGACGGTCTACGCCGACGAGACCCGCCCCTTCCTCCAAGGCGCCCGCCTCACGGCCTGGGAGCTCATGAAGGACGCGATCCCCGTCACGCTCATCACCGACAACATGGCCGGCCACATGATGAGCCGCGGCCACATCGACTGCGTCGTGGTGGGCACGGATCGCGTCGCCGCCAACGGCGACGTCGCGAACAAGATCGGCACCTACACGGTGGCCGTTCTCGCTCATCGCCACGGGTTGCCTTTCTACGTCGCGGCGCCCACCAGCACCATCGACCTCGATTGCCCGACCGGCGCCGAGATCCCCATCGAGCACCGCGATCCCCGCGAGGTCACGCACGTCTTCGGCCACGCGGTGGCGCCAGCGGGCGTGCCCGTCGCGAACCCCGCGTTCGACGTGACCCCGAACGATCTCGTGACCGCGATCATCACCGAGAAGGGTGTCGCCACGGCGCCCTACTTCCGAAGCCTACGCGAGCTGGTCGGTCGGGGTTGAGCTCGGCCTTCGTGGATCGACTCGGGTGGCCAGCTCCAAACGCGGCGCGCGGCTGACTCCCGCGGGTCCGTCGCCCGCCGAATCCACGGCGGAAACCCTCCCGCCCCGCCGTCGCCGCGCCGCTCCGCGCGCGTTCGATCGCACCTGGTCGCGCGACCTCGACGCGCTGGTCGCGGGCCTGCTCGCCACTCGCGACACCGAGGCGACCCTGCGCGGGGTGGCGTCGTTCGTGGCGCGGCACCTCGGCGCTCACCGTTGCTCGGTGATCCTCACCCGCCCCGAGCTCGGCGTCGGCCACATCGTGACCAGTCTCGAGGACCGCACGATCCGGAACCTGCGCATCCGACTCGACGCGTATCCGGAGGTGCTCGCCGCCGTGGAGCAGCGGGCACCGGTGTGCATCGGCCGCGACGAGCCCAGCGATCTGGCGCGCGCCCTCAAGCCGCTCTTCGAGAGCCAGCGCGTCGAGAGCGTGGTGGTGGCGCCGCTGCTCGTGCGAGGCGAGGTGATCGGCGCCTTCTTCATTCGCACGCCCGAAGGCGGACCGCGGCTCGGTCCCGATCACCTCGAGCGCTTGAAGCCGCTCTTCCAGGTCACCGCCGTGGCCCTCGACGAAGCGTTGCGCCGCGGCCACCTGCGCGGCCTCGGCCCCGAGTCCGAGGCGATGGCGCGCATGCGCCGGCTGGTCTCGGGCCTTCGGCATTTCCTCAACAACCCGCTGACGGCGGTGGTCGGATTCGCCGAGCTCTTGAAGGGCGATCCTTCGCTGTCGGGTGCCGTGCGCGCCGACCTCGACCAGATCCTGAGCGCGGCGCGCCGCTCGCGCGCGGTCATGGAGAGCCTCGCGGAGTTCGCGCAGAGCGGGACCACCGGCCGCACGGCCGTGGACCCGCGGGCGGTGCTCGCGAGCGCGCTGCGCGAGGAGGCGAACGCGTGCCGCGCCGCGGGCGTCGAGCTCGTCGTCGACGTTCCCGCCGAGCTGCCGATGGTGTGGGGGAGCGAGTCGCTGCTGGCGCAGGCGCTCGCGCGGCTCTTGACCAACGCCCGCCAGGCGGCCGCCGAGCGCGCGCACGATCCTCGCGTGCAGCTGGTCGCGCACACCATCGGCGCAACGCTGCGGATCTTGGTGCGCGACAACGGCCCCGGCGTCCCCACCGAGACGCGGGACCATCTCTTCGAGCCGTTCTTCACGACGCATCGCTCGCCCGACCGCATGGGCTTGGGGCTGGCGGTGGCGCACGGCATCGTCGAGGTCCACGGCGGCGCCCTCTACCTCGACGTCGGCGACTCGAGCTACACGAGCTTCGTGATCGAGCTTCCCACCACGACGCTCGGCAAATCGCTCGACGACTCGGCGGGGGCGATCACACCCGTCACCGGCCCGTTCCCTGGCGGGCGCTGAGGAACGCGACGTGCGCGCGATCACCCCTCCCCACGAGCCTCGCGCGCAGGCGCTCGGCGAGACGCTCGCGCGAGCGCTCGGCGCGCGGGATCGCACCGCCGCCGAGGAAGCGCTGCGTGAGCTCGGCGCGGCCTCGCCCGCACCGGCGGCGGCGACCCTGCTCGACCTCGCCCGGCGCCCCCCGCTCGAGCATTGCGTCTTGGCGCTGGCGCGCGAGTGGGACCTCGCCGCCGACCCGGAGATGGCGCTGCGCGGCTTCGAGCGTCTCGCCGCCGAGCCGGCCGCCGCCGAGGCGCTGGCGGATCTCGGCGACGCCCGCGCCTTCACGGCGCTGCACGCGCTCCTCGGCGGCAGCGCGTTCCTGACCTCGCTGCTGGCCCGCCATCCGGAATGGCTGCGCGCGTTCCTCGTGGACGTCCTCGAGCCCGGGCCGATCTCCGCCGACGACATGCGCCGGCGCGCGCTCGCCTGGCTCGCGCGCGAGGGCGATCTCGATCGCGCGCTGCGATTCCTGAAGGGCGAGATCTACCTGCGGATCGCCGCGCGCGACCTCGCGGGGATGGCGCCGCTCGACGAGACGGTGCTCGAGATCACCCACCTCGCCGAGGCGCTGCTCGGCGTCGCCGTCGCGGAGATCCAGCGCACGCTCGAGCTCGAGCACGGGGCACCGGCCTCGCCCGAGCCGGCGGCGGGCGAGGCGCCGCCCGGCTTCGTGGTGCTCGGCATGGGCAAGCTCGGCGGGCGCGAGCTCAACTTCTCGTCCGACATCGATCTCATCTACCTCTTCCACTCGGATCGCGAGGAGACCCTCGGCAACCGCGAGGGCGAAGGGCAGATCCCGGTCGGTACCTTCTTCGCCAAGCTGGGTGAACGCCTCACCCAGGCGCTGAGCCGCAGCACCGACGACGGCTTCGCGATGCGCGTCGACCTCCGGCTGCGCCCGATGGGCACGAGCGGCGCGGTGGCGCATTCGCTGCGCAACGCGCTGCTCTATTACGAAGCGTACGGCCGCACCTGGGAGCGCGCCGCGCTGCTCAAGGCGCGGCCCGTGGCCGGCAATCGCGCGCTCGGCGAAGCGTTCCTCAAGGCCGTCGAGCCCTTCGTGTACCGGCGCTACCTCGACTACTCGACCGTCGAGGACATGAAGGAGATGAAACGCCGCATCGACGTCGGCCTGGCGCCCGGCGGCGAGCACATCCGCAACGTGAAGCTCGGCAAGGGCGGCATCCGCGAGATCGAGTTCGTGGTGCAGACCCTGGCGCTCATCAACGCCGGCAAGGATCGGCGCATTCGCGTGCGCGGGGCGCTGGAGGCGCTGCCGCTGCTCGCGGCCCACGGCTACCTCAGCACCGAGGATCACGATCGGCTGCACGCCGCGTACGTCTTCCTGCGTCACGTCGAGCACCGCATCCAGATCGTGACCGAGCGCCAGAGCCATCGATTGCCCACCGATCGCGAGGAGATGCGGAACCTGGCGCGGCGCATGGGTTATCGCAGCGGAGAGCGCGGCGACCTCACCGATGCCTTCGCCCTCGACCTCGAGACCCACCGCGCGGCGGTGTCGGCGATCTTCCGCACGTTCTTCCACGAGGCCGAGGGCGAGCGCACCCGCCGCGTGCGACCCGAGGTGCGGGCGCTCTTCGACACGCCCGACCTGGAATCGGTGACGAACGCCCAGCTCGCGCAGCTCGGCTTCGACGACCTCGCGGCGGCGCGCCGCGCGCTGGGCGTGCTTCGCGACGGTCCGCCCAAGAGCCCGACCACCGGCGAAGCGAAGGCGCGCCTCGACCGCGTGGCGCCGCTGCTGATGGAGGAAGCCGCGAGCTCGCCGCAACCCGATCTGGCGCTCGCCAACCTGGAGCGTTTCCTCCAGCGCTCGGGAGCGCGCAGTGCCTACCTGAGCCTGCTCGCCGAGAACCCCACGATCACGCGACTCTTGATGCGGCTCATGAGCTCGAGCGTCTTTCTCTCGGAGATCCTGATCGCGCATCCCGAGCTGATCGACGGCCTGATCCGCGCCGGCGCCTCCGGCCCACTGCGCTCGCGCGACGAGCTCGCCGGCGACCTCGCCGAACGGCTGCGTCAGGCCGACGACGAGGAGGAAGTGTTCGAGGCGCTGCGGGTCTTCCGCACCGAGGAGACGCTGCGGATCGGCTTCCACGACGTGATCGGCAATCTCGAGCTGGAAGCGCTGACGGCGCAGCTCTCCGACGTGGCGGAGGTGTGCCTCGCCGCCGCCCTCGACTGGACGCTGGAGCAGACCACGGCGCGCTACGGGCGGCCGATGGGCGAAGACCGCCGGCCGGCGCGTTTCGGCGTGCTCGGCTTGGGCAAGCTCGGCGGCCGCGAGATCCAGTACGGCTCCGACCTCGACCTCATCTTCCTCTACGATCCGCCCGGGGCCACCGAGGGCCGCGATCGCACGATCTTGAACGGCGAGTTCTTCGCGAAGCTCGCGCAGCGGCTCATCACCACGCTCAGCGCCGTGACCGCGAGCGGCATCGTCTATCCCATCGACGTTCGCCTCAGACCCTCGGGCAACGCCGGCCCGCTGGTGACGAGCCTCGACTCGTTTCGCCGCTATCACGAGCGCGAAGCCGCGCTGTGGGAGCGCCAATCGCTCATCAAGGCGCGAGTGGTGGCTGGCGACGCGGGTCTCGCCGCCGAGGCCGCGGCGATCCGCGATCATGCGGTCTACGGGCGCGGCATCACGGTCGAGGAGGTCGCCGAGATCCGTCGCATGCGCAGCCGCATGGAGCTCGAGCGCGCCCGCCAGGTGGAAGGCGCCGTCGATCTCAAGCTCGGCCCCGGCGGCCTGGTGGACGTGGAGTTCGCGGTGCAGGTGCTGCTCTTGCGACACGGCCACGCGCACCCGCTCATTCGTCACGCCGACACCCTGGGCGCCCTCGAGGCGATCGCCCTCGAGGCACTGCTCAGCCCCACCGACACCGAGGCCCTCTCCCGCGGCTACCTCTTCCTGCGGCGGATCGAGAATCGCCAGCGCATCGTCCACGACCGCGCCACTGATCTCTTTCCCCTGGACGGGCCCGAGCTCGAGGCGCTCGCCTCCCGACTCGATCCCGATGGAGCTCTCGGGCTACCCAACACGCCCGCGGCGCTGCGTGACGAGTTCCTGCGCGTCACCGCCGAGGTCCGCCGGGTCTACGACGCGATCACCGCCGGCCCGGATTGAGCCGCGCCGTCGAGCGGTGGCGGCGGACGCGAGGCGGGGGCGAGGCGCCATTGGCGAACGCGCCGCGCACCCTTATCTTGGCGCCAATCCCGACCGATACTCCAAGGACCCATGAGCGCCGTCGGCCAATACTTCCGAAACATTCGCGACGGGATCGGATCCACCCTGACCGGGATGCGGATCACGTTCACGCACCTGGTGGCGCGCGAGCCGATCACGATCCAGTATCCGGACCGGATCCCCAAGCCCATCCCCGAGACCTTGCCGCCGCGCTATCGCGGCCACCTGCACGTGGACATGGAGATCTGCATCTCCTGCCGCGCGTGCGAGTCGGCGTGCCCGATCGACTGCATCACCATCGAGGACGTGAAGATCCAGAAATCCTCGGTGACGGGCGTCGACGGCGACACGAGCCCCAAGGTCCGCGAGGCCTTCGTCTTCGACATCAACATCGGCAAGTGCATGTACTGCGGGCTCTGTGTCGAGCCCTGTCCCACGGGCGCCATTCACCACACCACCCAATTCGAGGGCGCCACGTCGAATTTTCGCGACCTGATCCTGCGTTTCGTGCCACCCGAGATGGCGGCGCAGACGCTGGAGAAGGCGCGCGCCCAAGGCTTCAGCGTCGCCGACGAGTAGTGCATCGCCGCGGCGTGCCACGGCGACCGGCTGCGTCTCTCGCGCCCTGCGACGCGTTCACGGCGTCCCGGCCGGAGCCGGAACGTTCGCCTGCGGCGGCGCGGCTCCGCGCCCGAGCAGCTCGCGCAGGCGCACGGCGGCGCCGACGTAGCTCGGGTCCACCTCGAGCGTGTTCTGGAACGAGTGGATCGCAGCCTCGAGATCGCCACGCCGCTGATACGCGATCCCCAGGTTGAAGTGCGCCTCGGCGAGGCCCACGTCGAGGCGAGCGGCCGTGCGTAGCTCGTCGATCGCTTCGTCGAGGCGATCCTGCAGGATGCGCAGCCCACCCAGATTCACGTGCACGCGCGGCTCGTCGGGCTTGAGGCGCGCGGCCTCGCTCAGGTGACGATCGGCAGCGGCGAGCGAGCCCGCCTGTGCCTCGAGCCGGCCGAGGTTGAGGTGCGCGAGCCAGGCATCGGGGTTCTTCGCCAGCGTGTCGCGCCAGATCGTGGCTTCGTCGCGGTAGGCGTGGGCTTGCTGCCAGGTGGCGAGCCCGGCTCCCGCGAGCACGGCGATCGCCACGAGGCGCCACCCGGACGCCGAGGCACCGCGACCACGCTCGCGCCCGGTCACCGCCAACGCACCCAGGCTTCCCAGGCCGGCGAGCAGCGCGGCGCTCGCGTGGTACTGGAAATGATCGGCCACGAACGAGAAGCGCATCGGATAGAAATCGACGAAGCCGAGCGCCGGCGACAGGCTCACGGCATAGACCGCGAGCGTGGCCAACGGGCCGAAGCCGATCCGCCGACGCGCCGCGAGCAACACCGCCCCGACGGCGAGCACCGAGAGCGGCCACGCCAGGTTGATGCCGCGCGACCAGGTCACGTCCCAGCGCGGATACACGAAGATCAGCGGGTGCGGCCAGAGCAGCTTCCCCGCGTAGAACCACAGCGCCCGCGCCGCGATCACGGCGCGGTCGAGCACGCCGAGATGCCAGTCCTGGCCCGCGGCACCGACGTGGTGTTTCTCGAGCCACGCCGTCAGCGACGCCATGAGCACGCCCACCACCAGGAAGGGCACCAGCGGCAGCAGCTCGCCGCGGCTCGCGCGGCGGCGTTTCCACAGCACCACGATCGCGAGCGCCACGGGCAGCGTCACCGTGACGCTCTTGCTCAAGAGCGCGCACACGAAGAGCGTCAGCGCCGCGTAATACCAGCGGCGTGCCACGGGGACGAGCGCCGGCGCCGCGGCGTCGGTGGCGCGGAAGTACGCGAGCGCGGTCGCGAAATAGAAGACCCCCGAGAGCACGTTCTTGCGCTCGGTCACCCAGGCGACCGACTCGACGTGCACCGGATGGAGCGCGAAGAGCGCGGCGGCGAAGCCGGCACCGCGGATGCCGAGCCGCAGCAGCAGTCGCCAGAAGAGCAACGCGCCGAGCAAGTGCAGGAGCACGTTGTCGAGGTGGTAGCCGAAGGGCGCGAAGCCCCACAGCCGGTGCTCGATCCAGTAGCTCGTGTGGACGAGCGGGTAGTACTGCGGCGTCGCGAAGCCGTTCGCCCAGATCTCCCACAAGCCGGACGCGCTCGTGAGCGTGGGGTTCTGCGTGACGTACTTGTCGTCGTCCCAGATGTAGCCCGCGCCGAGCGCCGGGAGGTACGCGACCAGCGTGGCCGCCGCCACGAACGGCGCCGCCCACGACATCCGCGGCGCTGCATCGTCACTCGTCGTATCGCTCACGCCGAGTCGCGCCTCATCGCTCGGTGAGCTCGGTGAGCTCACTGGGCTCGGCGGACTCGGAGCCCGCCGTCTCCACGGGCAAGCGCACCTGGAACGTCGCGCCGCGCCCCAGGCTGCTCGCAACCGTGAGCGTCCCGTCCATGCGCTCGGTGAGCTTGCGCGCCAGCGACAGCCCGAGACCCGTGCCGCCGAAGCGACGCGTGATCGAGCCGTCGACCTGACGGAACTCCTCGAAGATCATCTCGTGGTGCTCGTCGGCGATGCCAATGCCGCTGTCCTCCACCTCGAGCTCGAGCTCGGCGGGCCGCGCGCCATCCGCGCGGGCGCGGGTACGCGCTCGCACCTCGATCCGACCGCCCTCGGGAG